>JAGADF010000016.1 GCA_017613735.1 Clostridia bacterium | reverse complement strand
GGAGCGGATTACGAGGCTCGAACTCGCTACCTCCACCTTGGCAAGGTGGCGCTCTACCGGATGAGCTACATCCGCACATATGGTGCCTCCGATCGGAAGCGAACCAATGACACGGGGATTTTCAGTCCCCTGCTCTACCAACGGAGCTACAGAGGCGTAAAACGACCTGGATCGGGCTCGAACCGACGACCTCTAGCGTGACAGGCTAGCGTTCTAACCAGCTGAACTACCAGGCCATACAATGGTGGGAACAACAGGGCTCGAACCTGTGACCCTCTGCTTGTAAGGCAGATGCTCTCCCAGCTGAGCTATGCTCCCACGTTGCCGCTGTTTTTGGCGGCTTGATTACTATACTACATATTTTAATTTATGTCAATAAAAAAAACCGATTTTTTTAAGTTTTTTTATTTTTTAAATTGTGGATTGGGTTTTCAGCACCACAATATGTAGTCAGAATCGGTTTTTAACGCTAATCAGTAATATATGTATTACAGCCCGCGTCCTTTAATGCGTCGGTGGCGTATTCGGCGTTGTCGCAAATCGGCACGAATACGTTCTCGGTCTGAAGCTCGTTAAGAGAATCCATATAGGTTTTTACGAAATCGTACTGCGCGAAGGAACCGCCCGAATAAAGCGTGTCGCCGAAGAGCACGTCCTGAGTCTGACTTGCGGCGCGAAGGTCGGGCGAATAATACCTCGCCTCGCTGTCGAGAATGTTTCCGCCTGCTCCGCTTAAATCCGAACCGAACGCAGCGTCAAAGCTGACGCCTATAATTACCTCGCGCTCGCCCGCCGCTTCAATTGCCTCGGAAATAAACTTCTTTATAGCCGTGTTCCTGTCCGTAACCGCGGTTTCGTCACGGTAAACCGCAACGTCGGCGTTCTGAGACATGGGAAAAGTAACCTGAGTAAGAAGATAGCCGTCAACGCCGTATTCGTTCAACTCTTTTATAATATCGGTAAGATATTCCCTTGCAACCTGCGAATAGGGATTAAGCCAGCTCCTCGAGGTTTCCGAATCCGAAAACAGCTCAAGCTTTTCATTTGTAATAGCGGCGTCGCTTATAACCGTAGAGGCCTTATTGTCCTCAAAGCAGGTCACGAGCGCTATAACGCGGAAGCTCGACTCCTTAATCTGCTGAATATATTCCTTGACAAAGCCGTATGCGTTTTTTGTCGCATACGCGTTTTTAGCCGCCTGAAGAGAGCTTTCGTAACACAGGTCGCCGTCGGGAGTTTTAAATTCGATAACAGCAGTGTCCGCCTGTTCGTTTCTGAGCTTTTTAATCGCATTTTCAAGCTCGGTTTCGGAAGAAAATATATCGGAAGAAAAATAAACCGCCTTCATTTCGCCGAGAGTCGCCGCGGCTTTAACGGAAAGCTCGCTTTTTTCGGGAGCCTCTTTGACCGGACGTTTCGAAAGCTTTATGGCGGTAGCCGTCGCAACAAAGCTCAGGCAGAAAATAATCAGCAATACCGCCGCAAAAACGAACTTGTTTCTGCGCGCGCGATTCTGGAGCCTGCGGCTTTCGCCGATGGAATAGTCGCTGCCGCCGGTCGAGCCGGGGTAGTTTTTCCTGAAGCTGTATACAGCCCTGTTCTTAGGCCTTTTCTGCTGATTGTTTTCGTTGTTTTCCATTATAAATCCTTAAATAAAAATTGATTTGCCCGTAAGCGCCATAAAGCCGAGCGACAGAATCGCGACATAGATAAATATCGCGGGAGTGCCCTTGAAATGACGCGGAATCGACGTGTTCTGTTCGAGCTTCTGAAGTCCCGTATTTATAAGCAAAACCGCAAGCACAAAGGCTATGCCCGCGCCTATGCCCGAACCGATTGCGCCGACAAGGTTAAAGCCCGCGCGGTAGTTGATGAACGGAACCGAAAGAACGAGGGTGTTGAACGCGGCGATGCCGACTCTTCTTACAACTCTTTTCGGCGCGTGGAAGCCGAGAACAACAACAAGAGTAACGAGATAGAGAATACACAGCACGCCGTAGAAAATCATATTATGATAAAGCGCCTCAAGTCCCGAAACAAAGGACGTCAGCTCAAGAATACGGCAGATAACCGAAGTAACCGTCGTAAAATAGACAATAAATATCGACAGCGGGAAAAGGTTTTTCGGCTTGGCGGACATTCTTATAGCCTCGCTCGCGCCGTAACCGCCCGTGAATATGAAATTCTGAATAACACACGCATAAAGAGCGGCGGAGAATAAATCAAAGAAGAAATAACTCACTGCCCGTCACCTCCGTCCTGCTGTTCGTCGGAAGCTTTTTCGGTTTCTTCAACCGATTCGAGAAGCTCTTCGTCCCGAACCTCCCACTCCTCGTTAAGCTCAAGCGGGTCGGGCTCGGGCTCGGTCGCCTCGACAACGATTTCCGGCTCGTGTTTTTCAAGAGTCTTTAACAAATCCGCAAACGGCTGATAGCCGACAGTTTTTTCCTCTTCCTTTTCCTCGGGTTCGGAAAAACTCTGAATCTCCTCGGGAATAACTATCGTCTGTTCGGGAGCGACGGTTTTCTGTTTTCTTCTGAAAATCGACTGCTTAGGCTCAAGGTCGTTAAGCACGGAGTCGTCGAAGAATATATCGTCGTCGCCGCTCTCATCGATAAGCTGTTTAAGGTGCTTTATGTGGAGCATGCGTATCTGCGAGGTGTCAAGCATTGACGCGTTAACCTCTTCGGAATACTTTTTGGCGGTCAGTCCCTTGACTATCGCCGCAAAGAAACCGAGTATCAGAAAACCTCCGAGCGGGGCGAGAAAAGCTTCGGCGGTATAGGGAAGTCCTATGGGCTTTCCGAAAATCGTTCCCGAACCGAGCGCCTCGCGCGCCGCGCCGACGGCGACGGTGACTATGCCGTAGCCTATGGCGGTCGCTATTGAATCAAAAACCGTGTCCCTGACCGTATTCTTGACCGCAAAGGTTTCGCATTTTACCGCTATTACGGAGTTTACCGCGAGAAGCGGAAGGAAAATGCCTATGCTTTCGGTAAGGTCGGGCAGGTGCCTGCTTATAGCGGCAAGCAGAGGAAGGTTAATCGCAAAGCCGAGAACCGCATAGATAAGCACTCTGAAATGTCTTTTCAGTTTTTTGAATAAAAGACAGCTTAAAAGCTCAATTATTATAAGCTCAAGCGCGTTGATAACCGCAACGACCGCCGCGGTTTTAACGCTAAGGGCTATCGCGACAACGGGACAAACGCCCATTATCTGAAACAGCAACGGATTATTTGTTATTATTCCGCGTCTGAAGGTTTCGCCGAAGGAACTGTTATTCATTACCGACACCTCCCGCGCTCGGAGCCTCGCCTACGTCTATGAACGAAGCGTCCGTGATTCTTTCAAATTCCTCGTCGGAAAGCGGAGCCTTTTCGGGCTGTCTGCGCCTGAACGAGGGAATGCGGATTTTATCAAACTGCTCGCTTAATGCGTTTGTAATAAGAACGGCGAAGCATACGCCCTCTTCAAAAACGCCGAACGAGCGCATAAGCATTGTGAGAAGCGCAGCGAAAACGCCGAAGAAAATCTTTCCGTTTCTCGTTTTCGGAAGTATCGCGGGATTCGTAATTAAGAATATCGCCGCGAATACAAGCATACCCGCCGACAGCTCCATAGCGACCGACACGATTCTGCCCGTGAGAACTCTCGGGAAAAGGAAGGCGTATAAAGCCGCGGTGAGAATAAAGCTGCCCGTCGCCCAGAGCTCGTCCCTTCTCGAAAAGAACATTGAAATAATTATGGCGAGAAAAGCGAATCCGCAGGTCGCGCCCATAGGCCCGACAAACGAGCCTATCCAAAGGTCGAGCATGCTTATTAAGTTAGTGCCTATGGAATTGCTCTGATAAAGCATTGACGCAAGCGACGTTCCCGCAACATAATCGGGCTGAAGAATGGTGCTCTGATAAGTAATGACACCTACCTTCGGGTAGCCGAACATATAAGCCTTACTGCATATTGTCAGAAAAGCAATCGCCGCGCTTACCGGCTCAAACATATTGCTTCTCGCGTTTCCGAAGGGAAGCTTGACCGCAACTATTGCGAAAACAACGCCTACAAGCGGAAGCCATAAAGGACTGCTTGCGGGTAAAAGAAGCGGTATCATAACGCCTATGCAAAGCGCGTTCAAGTCGGCAAGAGTCGCCTTTTTGCGAACAAAAACAGAGCCGACATACTCCGCAATAACTGCTGTCAATACCGAAATCAGCGTCATTCTCAACGCCCTTTCGCCGTAATAGTAGGTCGACATAACGACAAGCGGCGCAAGCATAAGAAGCGTGCCGAGCGAATATTTTCTTGTGTCCTTAACCTCCTGCGGCATCGCAGCACGATCGGTTGCCAAGAATATCCCTCTTTTCCATAAAAAATCAGTTGCTAAAGACCTGTACGCTTAATATTATAAAAATAGGGGCGCACGGGGGTGTTTTAATGAAAATTGAAAGCGTTAACGAAAACAGCTTTTACATATTGCTCTCCGACGAAGATATGAAAGAGCTTGGAATTTCGTTTGAAGAGCTTGATTATTCGAATATCGAAACCCGTCGGGTAATATGGACCTTGCTTGAAGAGGCGAGAAACTCGCTGGGGCGCGATATTGACCCGAGAGACAGAATGTTAATCGAAGTCAGCCGCTCGCTTGCGGGCTGTAAAATCGAATTTACCCTCGGTAAAAACGGTAAAACGGGAAAGTTCAGAATTAAAAAGGAAAGTCCGTTTTTAAACGCCTATTTTAAGGATTTTTCCTCTCTGTGCTCATTCGTTGAACAATGCCGACCCGAAAGAAAATCGAGAGAGGCGAGCCTTTACAGATACAAAAGCGGTTACGCTCTTATTCTTGTTCCGAAAGCAGGTTTCAAACCGACTTTACAATTAAACATAAGGGAATACGCTTCCCTTTTGCCCGATTCTCCCGTATTTTCCTCAAGCGTCGAAGAGCACGGAACTCTTATTTACCGCAATAGCTTTTTTCGGCAAGAGCCTTAAACTTTTTAATCTGAAGCGCCATATCGTCCGCCCTGAAAAGCGCGTTGCCCGAAACGAAGATATCGGCTCCGTTTTCAGCGGCGACGGAAATGGTTTTTTCGCCTATGCCGCCGTCAACCTGAATACTCACGTCAAGTCCCCTGCGGTCAATCTCCTCTTTAATCGCCTTGACCTTCGGCATCATATCTTCCATAAACGACTGCCCGCCGAAACCGGGTTCAACAGTCATAACAAGCACCATTGAAACCTTGTCAAGATAACCGAACACTTCATTTGCGGGAGTTTTCGGCTTAACGGAAACAGCCGCCTTGCAGCCCTTTTCCTTAATCAGGGAAAGGGTTTTATCTATGTCGGAATTACATTCAAGATGAATTGTAATAGAATCCGCGCCCGCATTGACAAAATCCTCAATATAGTCAATCGGGTCCGAAATCATAAGGTGAACGTCAAACGGCAGAGAACTGTATTTTCTTATGCATTTCACAACCGGCGCGCCGAGCGTGATATTCGGCACGAAATGACCGTCCATAACGTCGACGTGAACTATGTCCGCGCCGCATTTTTCTATTCTTTCAAGCTCTTCGGCCATTTTACCGTAATCACAGGAAAGAATTGACGGAGCAATAAGCATTTTTTTCATATCATTTCACCATTTTCATTGAAATATCCATAGCCTTTACCGAGTGGGTAATCGCGCCGAGCGATATGATATCAACTCCCGTTTCGGCAACCGCGCGGACATTTTCGCTCGTAATGCCGCCGCTCGCTTCGGAAAGAGCCCTGCCGTCAATAAGCTTAACGGCGTCCGCCATTTCCTCAACGCTCATATTGTCAAGCATTATTATATCTGCTCCCGCTTCGAGAGCTTCCCTGACCTCGTCAAGATTTCTCGTCTCAACCTCGATTTTAACCGTGTGACCGATTTTTTCTTTTAACGCGGCGACCGCATTTCTGATTCCGCCGCCCGCGTCAATATGGTTGTCCTTGAGCATAGCCGCGTCCGAAAGGTTAAAGCGGTGGTTTTTTCCTCCGCCGCAGGTTACGGCATATTTCTGAAGCGCCCTTAAAGTAGGCACGGTTTTTCTCGTATCGGTAATCTGGGCCTTCGTTCCCTTTACGCCGTCAACCGCTTTCGCCGTAGCCGTAGCAACTCCCGAAAGCTGCTGAAGAAGATTGAGCGCGGTTCTTTCGCCCTTTAAAAGGAATACGGTTTTTCCCTCGTATTCGGCGATTTTATCTCCCTTTTTCACCCTGTCTCCGTCCCTGAAATGAAGCGTAAAGGTAAAGGTATCGTCGAGCAGCGTAAATACTCTCATCGCTATTTCAAGTCCGCAGATAACTCCGTCCTCTTTTGCGACAAGGTACGCGCGGTTTCTCTGGTTTTCGGGGATAAGGTAATCCGTCGCGACATCAACGTAGTTAATGTCCTCCGAAAGAGCCCTTTTAATAATATCGTCAACATAAATGAGCGGTAAAATCATTCTTCGTCAACCTCCCTGAGTATTATATACGCGACCGTCGCAAGGCTTAACGCTTCGCAGTAGTCGGCGGTTACGGCAAATTTGCCTGTTTTTAATCTCTTTAAAATGCTTTCAACCCGTTTTCTGCCGCTGCGCACAGCCGCAAGGTCGGGCATTACAAAATACGCGCGCTGCATAATAGAGCGTATTTCGGTTCGTATTCCCTTTGGTAACGGAGCGCCCGAATAATCCTCTTTATGCTCGGTAACGACAACGCTTTTGTGGGTTTTGTTCCTTATCGCTATGTCCTCGGCGGCGTGCCTTCCGAATACAAGAGCCTCAAGCAGGGAATTGCTCGCAAGTCTGTTCGCGCCGTGAACTCCCGTATGAGAACATTCGCCGACAGCGTAAAGGCGGTCGATGCTCGTTCTCGAATCAAGGTTTACGTCAATGCCGCCCATAAGGTAGTGCTGACACGGGAAAATCGGGATTAAATCCTTTGTCATATCGACGCCCTTTTCAAGACAGCCCGCATAAATTCCGGGAAATCTGTTCTTAATAAACCCAGCGTCCTTATAGGTGATATCGAGATAGAAATTGTTGCTGCCCGTACGGCGGCTTTCCATAATTATCGCATTTGAAACAACGTCGCGCGGGGCGAGTTCAAGCCTTTCGTCATAGCGGTGCATAAAGCGCTCCCTGTTACAATTGAGAAGGTACGCGCCCTCGCCTCTTACCGCTTCGCTTATAAGGAACTGCTCCCTGCCCTCGGAATTAAACGCGGTCGGATGGAACTGAACGAAATGCAAATCCTTTATCGTCGCGCCGAGCTCATAAGCCAGACGGATTCCGTCGCCCGTAGCGACGGACGGATTCGTCGTGTATTTGTAAACCCTGCCTATACCGCCCGTTGCGAGCACGCAATAGGACGCGAACGCGCTTACGTATTTGCCGTTCTGAATAAAGTCGGCTCTGAAACCGTGAGACACTCTTGTAAGGCTTATCGCCATTGTATTGTCCTCAAGAGTGACATTCTTCTTTTCCTTAACCCGTAAAAGAAGCTTGTTGACGATTTCCGCGCCCGTCGTGTCCTTATGGTGAACAATCCTGCGCCTCGAATGGCCGCCCTCAAGCGTTTTCTGCGGAGTGCCGTCGGGATTTTTATCAAAATCAACGCCGAGCTCCATTATCTTTCTTACGTCGTCCGGACCTTCGCTGACGAGCATTCTGACCGCGTCAATATCGTTAATCTGTTTGCCCGCAATAAGCGTGTCCTCGATATGAAGGTCAAAGCTGTCGTCCTCAAAGCTCAGCACAGCCGCAACCCCGCCCTGAGCAAGAGAGGAGTTTGATTTCGTCTCTTCCGACTTTGTGACCATAAGCACCTTAAGGTCATCGGGAAGATTAAGCGCTGTATAAAGGCCGCCGACGCCGCAGCCGATTATCAATACGTCATATTTCTGTTCCATATTTCGCCTCTGAA
Source organism: Clostridia bacterium (assembly GCA_017613735.1). Classification (GTDB taxonomy): domain Bacteria; phylum Bacillota; class Clostridia; order Oscillospirales; family Acutalibacteraceae; genus Fimenecus. The sequence continues at coordinate 145,362 of JAGADF010000016.1, read as the reverse complement.
AACGGACATACCTATATTAATTATATATTATACACCAAAACCACTCTCCGACGCAACTTTTTTCACAAAAAAAGAACACTGTTCAGAGAACAGTGTTCCTTATTGTTTTTATTCAGCCGTTGGTGACAGCAACCGTTGTAGTTTCCGCAAGAGAGGTCTCAACCTCTTCGGTTGTATCCGTTACTTCCGATTCCGTGGGAATCTCCGCTCCGTTATACTCGTAAACAGGGCTGTAATAATAAACCATATCCCTGTCAAAGAACTTTTTGCTGTCGGTTACCTGAACCTCGCCGAGCCTTTCGGCACTTTCGAGGTCAAACGCTTCGATATAGTAATCGCCAATATTATAAACGACCGAATTAGCGTAAACGATTCTTCTTATATCATTATAATAGGTGTAATGAGTGTTGTAATAATCGTTTTCGTAGTAAGTCTCCTCGTATTCGTCGTAATCGACTTCTTCGGCTTCGGTTGTCGTCTCTTCCTCTTTTTCGTCAACGGGGATTTCGTAAATATCGACAACGCGCTCGTTATAGTAGCTGTTGCCCGATATAATCTGTCCGTTTTCGTCGATGAGGAAGCGGAACGACCTGCTGATATCTCTGAAGCCCTCGCCCTCGCCGTAATAGTAGAGGTTGAGCGGTATCATATACGAGCCGTCGGGAAGAACTACGAATGCCTTGTGATTGTCCTGAGCGGCGGAATAACCGTCAAGGACAAGGGTGCTGACCTCAGTCGGATTCATCGGGTCGCTTATATCGAATACCGAAAGCTTTGTGTTTTCGTATTCGGTTGTCATCTCGCCCTCTTCGTTTCTGTCCTGACCGATACCGAGAATGTACTTATCGCTTACGGGGTGAAGATAGCTCGAAAAACCGGGTATCTCAAGCTGGCCTAAAATCTTAGGTTCCTTGGGATTGCTCAGGTCGATTACGTGGAGCGGGTCGGTGTTTTCAAAGGTTACTACGTAAGCCGTGTCGCCCATAAATCTTACCGAATAAATCTGCTCGCCCTCGGCTATCTTTGTAAGCTCGCCTACGCGCTTGAGGTTTTTGTCAAGCACCGTAACGATGCTGTAACCGTTCCAGCCGACAGTCGTTGCGATTCTGAAATAGCCGTTGTGTTCGTCCATTGAGAACTGGTCGTTGACAACGCCGCTGACTGTTCCGTAATTCTTATATTCAATTCTGCCCTCGTTGAGAAGGAAGGAGAAAATTTCCGTTCTGCCCATATCGACCGTGATTTCCTCGTCGGTCAGCTGCTGCTGGGTGTAAAGCTCGTAATCGTAAACGGAATTGGAGATATAGAGAGTGTCCGCCGTGCAGTAGCTCTCCTCGCCGCCGCCGAGAACCGCCTTTGAGGTAGGCGAAAGCTCGTCGCCGTAGAAATTAATCGAACCGATTACAAGATATGAGGTACGGTCGGTCGAACGCATTACCGCGATATCTTCGGCGGGAATACGCGCGAGCTTGCCGTTTTCGCCGCACTTGGGAATACAGTTTTCCCTTACCTTTGTTTCCTCGTCATAGACGTTGACGTCATAGTTCGAGAAAACGTATACGCGGTTGCCTATAAGGCGGGATGAAAGATAACTGCCCGTCTGCTCGTATCTGCCCTTTTCCTTAGGCTCGGCTCTGTCGGAAATGTCGTAAACAACGACCAGTGTATTATTGTCATAATAATACCAATAATAGTTTCCGTTCTCGTCAAGCTTGCGGACGTTGCATATAAGAATAAGATTATTGCCGTTTACATAAATTTCGCGGACCGCAATGCTCTGGCCCTTTGTCTTGGGAAGAACCGAAGAAACAACCTTCATTTCGGCGGGATTTTTGATATCGACAATCTTTACCGCGCCTTCGTTGGAGATGTTCGTCTTTTCACCCTTGGAGTTCTTGATATAATCGAAATCGTTTGACGTTACATAAAGATATTTGCCGTCCGTCTTGACTATATCTGCCTCGTCTACGCCCTCAACCTGAACGTTGGTGCTTGAGAAGGAATTGTCGTCCTCGCCTGCGCCGCCCCTTCCGCCTTCGGCGGTGGGCTCGCCGTCAGTAACGGGAGCTGAGGTTTCATTTTGCTTTGCTCCGTTAGCCTCGGACACCGTGCTCTTTTCTGCGTTTTTGGAAAATCCGTCAACAGCACCGGTTACACCGTCAAGACCGTACATAATCTTTTGCTCGGCGGCAATCTTTTTAGCGTACTTTACAAAACGCTGTTCAATGGCTTCATAATCGGATTTATAGAGCGGTGCGTCACCGTAGGTGTTGTCCTGAACCGCAGTGGTTTTAGGCGTGGGAACAACCGCCGCGGGATTTTTGGCCGCCCTGTGAGCGAAGAAAACGCAAACGCAAAGCACAAACACCGCCGCAACAGTCGCGAACGCGGTAGCCCTTTTCTGTTTACCCGACATATTGTTCTTTTTCGACTGCTCCTTACCCTCAACAAGAGACAGAATACTGTCCTGACTTAAGGATTCGGGAAGCTTTTCGTTTTCGCTGACCGTATTAAGCGAGGTCTTTATATTTTCAAGTAAATCTCTGTCTTTTTTCTTCATTTTGATAGCTCCTCTCTTAATAATCTGAGACTGCGGCTGAGCTTTGAACGGACGCCTCCGCTCGTAAGCCCCGTTATATCGGCAATCTGACCGGATTTGAAGCCGGCAAGCGCGGAAAGAAGAACTATAGTGCGTTCCTCATCCTTCAGCTTTGATACCGCCTGCTGCAGTTCGAGGGAAAGCGAGAGGTTTTCAGCCGACGCGTCGGCAAGCGCGGGCACAAAGTCGTCAAGCGGAACCGTTTTCTGGATTTCGCGTTTTTTGAGCCTTGCCCTGCATTCATTGGCGAGCACAGTAAAAAAATATGCCTTGAATGCGTCGTCTTTTTTAATGTTGAGGATATGCTTGTAGACGGATAATGCCGCGTCCTGAACCGCGTCCTCGGCGTCCTCGCGGACTTTGAGCATACACAGCGCAAAACGGTAAAAATCCTTTGCATACATACCGTAAAGCTCTGCAAAGGCCTGCGCATCGCCCTGCTTCGCTTTTTCAAGAGTACTTGCCATACCGGTACCTCCGTTTTTCCCTTACACTATATAAGAGGATTAATTTTGCAAAACTGTTGCAAAAAAGTTTGATTTTATGTTAAAATTTTTTCAAAAGGAAGTGTTTTTATGAACGAAAAACTGTCCGTATTGAAAAACGAATGTCTTAAATGTAAAGCGTGCGAACTCGGCAAGAGCCGTACAAACGTCGTTTTCGGCGACGGAAACGATAATGCGAAAATCGTTTTTATCGGCGAAGCCCCCGGCGCCAACGAGGATTTGCAGGGCAAGCCCTTCGTCGGCAGAAGCGGAAAGCTTCTTGACGAGATGTGCGAAAGCGTAGGACTCTCACGCAATACCAATATATATATCGCGAACACCGTAAAATGCCGTCCGCCCGAAAACAGAGACCCTTCGCCCTATGAACAGCGCGCGTGCGCCGGCTGGCTTAAAGGTCAGCTCGAGATAATGCGGCCGCTGATAATAGTCTGCGTGGGAAGAATCGCCGCTCAGGAAGTAATAGGAAAGGACTTTTCCATTTCAAGACAGCACGGCGAATTTTTCCGCCACGGTAAAATGTACCTTACCGCCGTTTATCATCCCGCGGCGGTATTAAGAAACATAAACTTAAAGCCCGCTACGGTTGAAGACCTTAAAAAGGTCAGGGAACTTTATGATAAAATAACCGCCGGGTAATCAGACGTTCCAGCTGTTGACGTATTTTTCCTGTTCAGGGGAAAGTACGTCGATTTTTTTATTCCAGAAACGAAGCTTTCTGTTTGCAACCTCGTAATCTATTTCCTTCGGAACATCAATAACGCCCGTTTCGATTTCACCCCTGTGCTCAACAAGGTATTTCGCAGAAAGAGCCTGAATCGCAAACGACATATCCATTATTTCCGCCGGATGACCGTCGCCCGCGGCAAGGTTAACGAGCCTTCCCTCGGCGAGAACGTTTATAATTCTGCCGTCGGGCATTTCATAGCCCATAATATTATTCCTCTGTTCAAAGGAACGAACCGACATTTCCTCAAGCTCGGGAAGATTTATTTCCACGTTGAAATGTCCCGCGTTACAGAGAATTGCGCCGTCCTTCATATTCTTAAACGCTTCGGCGGTTATAACGTCCTTGCAGCCCGTAACGGTAACAAAGAAATCGCCCTTTTTCGCCGCCTCGGTCATAGGCATAACGTCAAAGCCGTCCATAACGGCTTCCATAGCCTTAATCGGGTCTATCTCGGTAACAATAACCTTCGCGCCGAAGCCCTTTGCGCGCATGGCTACTCCCTTTCCGCACCAGCCGTAACCCGCAACGACGACGGTTTTACCCGCGACTATAAGGTTAGTCGTACGGTTAATTCCGTCCCAGACCGACTGTCCCGTGCCGTAACGGTTGTCAAAAAGGTGCTTGCAGTCGGCGTTGTTTACCGCAACCATCGGGAAACGGAGTTTCTTTTCTCGGTGCATTGAAACAAGGCGGATTATGCCCGTCGTAGTCTCCTCGCAGCCGCCGATTACGTTACCGATAAGCTCGGGGTATTCGTTGTGTATAAGATTTACGAGGTCGCCGCCGTCGTCAATAATGATATTGGGCGAAGCGGAAATAACGCACCTTAAATGGTCGGTGTATTCTTCCTTGGTAGCTGCGTACCAGGCAAATACGTTTAACCCCGCCTTTACAAGAGCCGCCGCAACGTCGTCCTGAGTCGAAAGCGGGTTGCTGCCCGTAACGAACATTTCCGCGCCCATGGACGAAAGCACCTTGCAAAGATAAGCCGTCTTCGCTTCAAGGTGAATTGAAAGCGCGACGCGTATTCCCTTAAGCGGCTTAACGGAGGAAAATTCCTCCTCAATACTGCGGAGAATCGGCATATTCTGCCTTACCCATTCTATTTTTCTTTCGCCGGATTCATACAGATTAATATCTCTTATCTTATTCATAAATTCTGCACCTTAATTAAACATAATTATAGATATACATTTTACCACATAATAACTCATAATGCAAATATTGTCGGTGTTCTCGGTTGACAAAAGCGTTATAATTATATACAATGTAGTTGTATAAGTTTATGCAAACGGAGGTGTATTGCTGTGAACAATAAAATAATGCGTTTTATCGCGGTAATCTGCCTGCTTTCAATCGTTATAACGGTTTTCTCGTCCTGTAAGGGCAAGAATGAAAACCCCACAGGCTCTACGGTGGATCCGTTCTCGGTTACCGAGTACCCCGCAACCGTAACTACGGTCGCTCCTACGGAATCTACAACCGGCGAGTTTGACGATTTCGCAACGACAACTGCTCCCGCGTCAACATCACAGAGAAGCACGACAAATTCATCGGTTTCCGTACCGTCCTTTACGGTTCCCGGAATTACCGACCCGATTACCCAGACTCTTCCGCCTTCAATCGACCCGAATCTTACGAACACGACAAACGGCGGAACAAAAATCGACGTAGGCAAGCTTCTTACGGCTTTCGGCTACGCTTATGACCCTGAGGAAGACTGCTTCTATTCCGAGGTTGACTCCTGGCAGCGTAAAGGCGGTTTCGCGCCTCACTATGACCTTGGCGCATTCCTGCTGAATATGCATTATCTCACATTTACCGTTGACTTTGACTGGGGCGGCGAAAGCTGGAGACTTCAGTTCTGGAAAGGCAATTACAGCCCCGTTCTTGACGGCGCCGAAATCGGTATTTACAACAAGCCTCTTGGCGCAGACACCCAGCTTTATACCTCGGCGGACGACCAGCATCTTCTTAATATGTCAATGGAGCTTTACTCGAAGAATCCGCGCACTGACGCCACCCGCTATTTCAGACGTCCCGCAACCGACCACTGGTGGCTTACGGGCTTCAAGCTTGTAAACAGCGGCGCAATCCCCGGCAAAATGGTAATGGTAGCCACAATCCGTTTCAGGGACAGCGCAATGGCAAGCGCCTTTACCGAATCGCTCGAGAAGGTACGCGGTTTGTATTCGCCGCTCAAGACTTTCCGTCCGGTTACACGTCTTGACTATCTTGCCGACGACTGTTATTACCGCGAGGGTAACTCGGTTACAATGTGCTGGCGCGCGGTAGGTTACCTCAATTACGACTTCCCCGAGGAAACCACAACGGCGGCTCCGTAATAAAAAAATTTAAAAGGAGAGTGTTTTTAAGAACACTCTCCTTTATTTTTTTGCATTTATTATTAAAGCGTTTTCGCAAGCTCTTTAAGATACGCTCTGAAATCCTCGCCTATCTCGGGATGGCTAAGAGCAATCTCACAGTTGGCTTTCATAATGCCGAGCTTGTTTCCCATATCGTAGCGCGTTCCGTAAAAGTCAACCGCATTGAGCTTTCCCTGCTTGGCAAGCATAACCATCGAATCGGTAAGATATACCTCGCCGGATTTTTTATCGGGCGGAGTCTGCTCAATCAAATCGAAAATTTCGGGCGGAAGAACCGTTCTGCCCAGAATCGAATAGCAGGAAATAATCTCCTCGGGCGTAGGCTTTTCAATAATATTATGAACCTGCATTATGTTTTCTTCAAGCGCAGTAACGTCGAGAGTGCAGTACTTCGGAACATCCTCTCTCGGAACTTCCTTGACGCCTACGCAGCCGCAGCCGTATTTTTCATAAGCTCTGCAAAGCTGACCGATAACCGGGTCCTCCGAAACAATAACGTCGTCGCCGTAAAGAACCGCAAACGGCTCGTCGCCGACAAAGCTTCTTGCGCAGGAAATCGCGTGGGCAAGCCCTTTCGTTTCCTTCTGACGGATGAAATATACGTTCGCAAGCTCGGCGACGGATTTGACGGAATTGTAAATGTCAACCTTTGAAGGGTTGTTCTTCAGGTTAGCCTCAAGCTCAAAGGCATGGTCGAAATGGTCCTCCATTACGCCCTTGCCGCGATTTGTAATAATAAGAATATCGGTAATGCCCGCCTGAACCGCCTCTTCGACAATATACTGAATCGCAGGCTTATCAACAATATTGAGCATTTCCTTGGGAACTGCCTTTGACGCGGGAAGAACTCTCGTGCCGAGCCCTGCCGCGGGAATTATTGCTTTTCTTATTTTCATACGGTAAAACTCCTTTCCCGTTATTAAAATCCGATATTAATATGGTATATGCTGCCAAGAACCGCATACAGCGTGAAAACGCACGCCGCATAAATAACCACCGAAAGAATTGCGGCTCCGACGGATTTCCCGCCCTTCCTTCTTAGCGCCGCCATATATTCTTCCATCGACGAGCATTCTTCGCGGGTTTTCATAACCTGTTTTTTCATATGCTCAAGATAGAATTTGTTTGCCATAAAGGCAAAGAAAAAGCGGATTACAAGGTTTAAAACCTGAGGCGCCGTTTCATAGAAATAGCTGTTGCCCGTGCCTTTTTCCTGAAGCTCAAGTATCGCCGCATTGTATTGCTCAACCGATATTTCGCCCTGAATGCGCTTCATTTCAAGATTTGCCGCCGAAAAAGAATAATTAAGGGTATTCGCGTTTGTAAACACCGCCGCAACAGTAAGCATAAGGGCAATTACGAGTATTCCCGTCTTATACATTTTTCTGTAGAAGAACCAAAGATACGGGAAAAGGAATGTCACAAAATTAAAGCGCAGACTCTTGAATTTATCAATCAGCGTCATCTTGAAAAGAAGCTTTGACGAGGACGGACCCTCGCCGACAAACGCCGCCGCTTCGTTAATCGGTATGTCCGCTATCGAGGCGTTTTCGCCGAAATCAATTCCCATTTGTCCCATTCCGCCTAAAATCGGCGCGGAAATAACGGGAGGCGTTTCGCCGCTTTCCGCTTCTTCGGTTTTTTCGGGAATATTCAGAAGCTGCTCTGCAACCTCTTCAAGCTTTTTTCTCGCGGGTATTTCAAATACGAAGCCTTCAGCGTGCCTGTCCTCATTTGCGCAATGAGAAACCGAAAACCAGCATTCCCTGTGATGGGGCGTGCCGCATTCGGGACAGACAACAATATCGTCATTTTCGGTGAACCTGTTTTTACAGACAGGACACTCAACACCTTTATAATCCAAAATATCACCTTATATATTAATAGTATAACATTTCATATTGTACCCCATTTAACAGTTTTTTTCAACAGTAATATAAAAATCTCCCCTGCCCGAAGACAGGGGAGATAAGAAAAATTAAAAAATCAATACTGAGGAACGGTCTGGTCGAGAAGCTTTGAAGAAGAGAGCTGCAAATCAAGCAAAGCCAGGTCAAACGCGTCAATCACACCGTCATGATTAAGGTCGGCAGCCCTTTTGAAAACATTACCGTCGGGGAACAGACCGGCGTCGCCCATAACGTAACTGTTTATCTTCGCATAGTCGTCCGCGCCGATAATTCCGTCGCCGTCAACATCTCCGTAAAGCACAACCGTATCAACGGCGATAACCTTTGAAGAAGCGGGATGCGTATAGTAAATAATGCTGCCCGTACCGACCTTTTCGCCGTCGTCCATTACCGCGCCGTCCTTTACGGCAAACAGCGCATAGTCCTCCGATGTCAGCGCAGGAATTAATTCCGAAACCGTATTTGCCGAAGGATTAACCCCTACCTTATATCTTATATAGGTAACGTTTGTATAGCTTACGTTAACCGTCTTTGTAACCGTATCGCAATCCGCGCAATGACATTCAACAGTACCGTTTGAAGCGCGGGTAGGAACAACCGTCATTTTGTAGTTGCCGTCGGTATGCCCCTTTGCGGGAATTGCGGTAAACTGAATATCCGAGCAGCGCGAACATACGCACTTGAGAATTCCTTCCTTTGTGCAGGAATTCTCATAAAGGACTTCCGTTTCATAGTCGTGACCGAGCGGCGAGCCGAAACGTTCGACATAAAACGAACCGCATTGCGAACAGACATACATCTTTTCACCGTCCGAGGTACAGGTTTCGGGAGAAGAGACGTGCCAGACATACTCATGATGATAAGCGTTTTCCCAGTAACAGATTTCCTGCTCTCTCGCCTGACACGCGGCAACCGCCGTATCAAGGTCGCCGAGGAATATTTCTTCGCCGGTCATAATGTAATCGTTGACCATAGCGTGAACAACCTCGTTCGGAAGCGAATCCTCGCTGATACCGTCCCTGATAATATTAAATCCTTTAAGCGCAAGCTGAACCCAGTTGCCCGAAGCGATATCCAAAGCTCCCCTGACAACCTGAAGCAAAATATCGGTTGAAAGGAACGAGTTGTTACCGCGGATATGCCGCAGGGCCGTACAGCCGCTCATTGCCTTTGAAGACATATTGCTTTCGCTTGAAAGCAGGTTCGACTGAACCTCGAGCGTATCGACGCTCTTCATATTAGCGAAAACATAGTCGCCGACTCTCGCAACGTCTTCTTCTATTGTGATACAGGTAACGTCTGTTCTGCCTGCAAACGGACCGCTTTCGGCATTCGGATAGTCGGGCGTACTTGCGTTTGTCACTCCGTCGCCCGTAAGGTAAAGCGTCTTATTATCCTTGTCGATAATGTAGTACGCCGTATTCGTGCCGTCCGTAAGGATGCCGCGTTCGAAATAGCGCAAATTCGCCGTTGAAGCATAGGCAAAAAGCGTAAATACGCTCGCGCACAGAAGAACAACCGCCGTCAATACCGCCGTAGTTTTTCTGAATGTCGCCATATGGTCACCTCGTTTTTCAGAATCCCCCTCGGCTTTTGCTAAGGGGGATTCTTTTGTGTGATTCTTTGCCCGTAAGGACAAAGAGTTTGAAGGAACTAATTAATAATTGTATGTGTATTCAGCCGCCTTGTAGGTTTTGCCCGAATCCGCGTCGGTAAGAATAAGCTCAACCGTAACGGTAAGTCCGTCGGCGGGATTGTTAACGCGAATAGCCGTGTTCATTTCACGAACCGCGGTAACTATATCGGTGTAATTTACCGTAACCGCGCCGCCCGTATAAGGAGCGATCCAGTCTCTGATGAGATAAGTCTTTGTGCCGGCTGTAATCTGTTCATCCGTTACATTTCGTTCAGGGCGCAATACGCCCTCTGATACAGAATTCTGTATGATATAAGTATATTAAAACAATTATAGACCGTCAACTTATTAACAAAATTGTTCACATTTTGTTCACACTTCTGTGTCTCTTTTGTCACATTCTTCGTCAAACTGTTGTAAAGCCCGACGGGTTCTTTGTTGACAAACTGTTTTTTTGGGAGTAAAATCATTTTTAAACTTTTAGGAGACGGTGAAAAAAATGGATTTTATTGTTGACTTTTTCAATACTGCCCCGACGTGGATTACCGCAGCGTTCTTTGTTGCCGGACTTGCGCTCATCATCAAGGGCGGCGACTGGTTTGTCGACTCGGCAAGCTGGATTGCGGAGGTGCTCGGCGTTCCCAAATTCGTAATCGGCGCAACGATTGTCTCAATCGCGACCACTCTTCCCGAGATGATTGTTTCCATCGCCGCGACTTTACGCGGCAACGTCGATATGGCGGCGGGCAACGCCATAGGCTCGGTCACGGCGAACACGGCTATGATTCTCGGCGTGTTCATTGTGTGTATGCCCTTTGCGGTCAGCCGCAAGGAATTTACCCCGAAATCGCTTCTTATGTTCGGCGCGTCCGTTTCGCTCGTCCTGGGCTGTATTTTTACCGCGAGAAATCTGCTTACCTTTGAGGGCGAACAGCAGGAATACTATTCGCTGTCGGTTTACGGAACCGCGGCTCTTATGATAATCTTCATCGTCTTCTTCATCGAGAATTTTATAACGATGAAAAACAAGGACAAACAGATTGAACCGAGCCCGTCGTCGGTAGCGATTCAGTTTGAGGACGATATTGTTCCCACAAAGGAAACCGCTACGGGCAAGGACTGGTTTAAGAATGTAACAATGTTCATTGTCGGCGCGGCGGGAACCGTTATCGGCGCGGAAATACTTGTCAACGCCGGAACCTCGCTCGCAGAAGACCTTCACGTCCCGCAGAGAATTATAAGCGTATTCGCGGTCGCAATCGGCACGTCTCTGCCCGAGTTTGTTACAACAATCACCGCCCTTCGCAAGAAGGAAGGCGCGCTTTCGGTCGGCAATATTTTAGGCGCGAATATCATTGACCTTACGCTCATTCTTCCTATCTGCTCGTTTATCTCCATGAGCAGAGGAAACGGGGCTCTCGCAGTTTCGGTTTCATCCGTTACGGTCGATATGGTTGTCTGTCTTTGCGCAATCGCGGTTGCGATTTTCCCGACCATTATTTCAAAGAAATTCAGACGCTGGCAGGGCGTCGTTATGCTTGCGGGTTACCTTGGCTACATAGCCGTAACGGTCGTGTTTAAATAAAAAACAAATTTTATAAAAATAAAACTGCTTCCGAAAAATCGGAAGCAGTTTTTTATTGCCGTATTATTTCGGTTATTTTCATCTTTTAAATGCGTTCAGCTGAAATACAAACGGTAAAATTAACGCCGTTATAAAGCAGTCAGGAATAATAACAAATTATTAACGGAATTTACATACGACCGCCGTCAGGTCGTCGTGCCTGTTTCCGACGGATTTTGCCGCCGTACCGGTCAGGATTTCGGCAAGCTTTTCGCTCGGAGCGGACGCATTTTTTCTTATTATTTCCCTTATGACTTTTTCGCCGCAATCGGCAACTCCGTCGGACATCATAACCGCAATATCCCCGCACGAAACGCTGCCTTTCATTGAAGCGAGCTCGACGTTGTGAAGAATTCCGAGAGGCAGGGCGGGCTTTCTTATCTCCTGAATCCTGCCCTTGTGCTTAACAAACGACGAAGCCGCGCCCGCCTTGAAAAACTCGGTTTTTCCCGAGAACATATCAACCTGCATAATATCAAGCGACGACATGCTTTCCTCGGGCGATTTGACCATCAGCGCGGAATTGACAAGCCTTACCGTCCCGTCGGGTGAAATGCCCTTTTTCAGAAGCTTTCCCGTCAGTCCGCGCGCCATCGCGCTGTCAAGAGCCGCCCTCGCGCCGGTTCCCATTCCGTCGGCAAGAACGACGTCAAACTTTCCCCTGCCGTCGTAAAAGTGCTCAACGCTGTCGCCGCACAGCTTTTCGCCGTTACAGGTTATCTGGCTTGTCCCGACCTCAACGAGAAAGTTGTGCTTCTCGCAAACGGTGATATAGTCCCCCGCTTCGCCGCTGATGATAACGGGCTGTTCGAGCTTTCTTAAACAAAGCTTCTCAAGCTTTTCTTTCAAATCGTTACACAAAAGCTTAGCCGGAATCTGTTCGCATTCTATCTCCATTTCAAGTCGGCCGTTTTCGTTATATTTACAGATAACCCTCGCGGGATTGATTCCTGCGGAAAAGCAGGCGGCGCGGACCTTTTCGCTTAAAGACGTATCTATTACGCAGCTTTCCTCAAGACTTAATGCGACGTCGTCTATAATGTCGCCTACCGAACAGAATTGCTCTGCGACCGAGAGGCGCATTTCGTTTTTCTGGCGCTGGCACACGCTTTCCACGCTGTAATCCCCGAAGCTCCCGTTAAAGGCCTGAGAAAGCTGAAACGCCTTGATACACCTGTTTTTCGCCTCAATCGGCATATTCTGTACGTCAAGGTGTTCGTTGTTTTTAAGCCTCATAAAAAGCGCGTCGAAAACGGCGACGGTTTTTTCTCTGTCCTCCTGCCAGCAATATCTGTAATTCGCGCAGCCGCTGCAAAGCGTGCCTGTAACCCGCGAAAAGACCTCATTTCTTGCGGACGGCAGCTGCCTGTCCAGCCCCGAACAGACGGTTCTTACCGCCGCGCTTATTTCGTCAACCGCGCTTGAAGCCATATGAAGCCGCGCGCTCAACCCGTTTTTTATCTCATTGGCAAACATAGGCTCGTACGCGCCCGAAAGATAATCCGTAACGCTTCTGATATATTTTTTAGGCGTCAGCGAAAAAAGAACAGCCGCCGTCACAGCCTCAAATATAAAGGAGTTTTCTTTCGGCAAGCCTAAAAGATAAGCGAGAGCGCAGGCGACAAGAAGATAAACCGCCCGAAAACGCGAATCGGTCGACATAAAAAACGCGACCGTCACCGCGACCGAGCCGAGCGCAAGGCTCAGCGGTATCGTCACACCCTCCGACAGAGCCGAAAACACGACGCAGTAAACACAGCCGAGCACCACGGAGCCGAGTCCCGAAAAAAGCTCCGTCAGCGAGAGAACAAGGTAAAACGCAATAAGAACGACGGGTGAAAACGACGGAAAGGAAAACCCGTAAAGCGACCATAAAACAATAGCCGTAAAAAACGAAAAGGAAACGTATTCCCGCAGCGACAGACTTTTTACGGTCTTTCTCCGGCGGAAAAGCGAAAAGACGACCGTCATAATAAAACCCGCGCAGAACGAGCAGAGCCCCTCCGTAAACGCGAAAAGCAACTGTCCCGAAGAAAAAGAACCGGTAAATACCATTGCCGCGCCCGTCGCTAATACGCAGAAGCCGCCGATTGCGCCGAGAACAACCGGCGACGAGCCGAAATCAAACGACTGAAGAAGCTTTGACATAACGAAGGCGCAAAGAATCGCCGCTATGTATCTTAGCGCGTTCAGACTGTCGCAGAACATTACGTAGCCCAGAGCCGAGCCGACGCAAACGCTGATTTTATATTTCCCGTCGGATGCGCTTACCGCCGCGACGCCGAGCGGCGAAAACGAGGTTTGTCTGCCCGAATACGCAAAGGCAAAGCCCGCCGCGACCGCCGCAGCCTGGAACAGAATTGCCTTTAATACGGGGTTTAATGTAATTTTGTCGGTTACCGTTTCTTTTTGTCCTGTCATAAAAATCACCACGCCGAAGTATTTGTCCAAAAACAATAATACTTCCGGCGCGGTGAAAAACCGGTCTTATTCTGCTGTAAAATTCTGTTGTTTTTTATTTTTTCGTGTCGGTATTTCGGCGCCAGTGAAAAAGATACTGCTGCGCTATGCCCTCATAGGGCGAAAAACAGACGGGCAGTCCGTCGGGATAAAGCTCTCTGAGAATGCGTTTAACCCATACGTCCACCGGAAAAGCGTCAAGACGGTTAAAGCCGTAAAGAAGCGTGCATTCGGCAACCTTCGGCCCGACTCCCTTTATGCTCATAAGCGCTTGCCTCGCCTCGTCAATGGGCATTGTCTGTATTTTTTTCAAATCGACCTCACCCGACGAAACCTTTTTCGCGGCGTCAATAATGTATTTCGCGCGAAAGCCGCTTCTCAGCGGAGCCAGATCCGAAACCTCAAGTCCCGCGAGTCTTTCGGCGGACGGGAAAGAGTACGCTCCGTCGTTGATTTTTTCGCCGAATGATTCGCAGAGCCTTGAAATAATCCCCTTTATTCTCGGAATGTTGTTGTTCTGCGAAATGATGAAGGAACACAGCGCCTCCCAGCCCTGCTGACGGAGAATTCTGATTCCGTAGTATTCCTTCGCCGCCTGCGAAAAATATCTGTCGGCGTTAAGCGATTCCAGAACGGCGTCGTAATCTCTGTTAAAATCGAAATAGTCCTTAAGAATATGTATTGACCCGTCGTCCGTCGAAACCGATACCTCAAGCGTATTTCCGACCTGATTAAGCAGGTATTCCCTGCCCGAAATCACGCCGCGCCAGCCGTTTTCCTCCTTCTCCCAGCGAAAAGCCTGACCGCAGTCAAGGCAGAGCGCAAGGTCGAAGCAGGCGGGACATTTTATTGTGATTTTTTCTCTGTCAAGTACTTTTTTCATTTTTTTACCCCGAAAAATACACAAATATTCGCATAAAAAAATATGTATTATTTACGATGTTATTTTGCACAATAATTTTGCCGTTGTCAAGCAGATTTTATGATACTCCCTGTAATAAAAGTAAAGCCTCTATAACTAACTGTATTCGATTTCAATAAGTTGCGAATTTTCGAAAATTCGGTCGAAAATGTTAAAAACTCTTGAAAAAAGGCATAATTTGCCCCGAGTTATTAACATTTTGAACAGGGTTTTGAACATTAATGGTGAAAAGATTATATTACAAATCGTATAATTAATGAGCAAAAAATTTTTGTAATAATTCACAGTTGACAAAATTTACTGAATAAAATCCCCGTAATAATCCACAATACTAAGGAGAAAAAACGGGAGGTAATTAAATGTCAAAGGGAGTTAACCGTCAGGTGCTTGAAATTCACGATACGGGCAGCGACTATTTCGAAAAAGCGATGTTTTTTATTAAACCCGAATACTGTACCGTGAGTGAAAAAAGGCTGGTTTCAAGCGCGCAGGATTTAATAAGAAACGAACAGACCGTGCCGAAAACAAAGGCATTAAAAAGAAAAAGCGGTCTTCTTTTAGCCGCAAAGCTCACCGCGGCGGCGGGAGTCGGCGCGGCGCTGACAATGATAATTAAGTAAATGAAAATCGGGTATCGTTTTGATACCCGATTCTTTATTTCGTAAGGACTCCGTTGTCCGAATACAGAAGCAGTAAAATGTCTGCCTCGTTGAGCGTCCTGACGTCAATATACACAAGAACCTCCTGCCCGCCGTCGTCGGCACAGTGAAATTCACAGCAGAGCTTTTCGTCGCCCGAGGGCGTGGGAATAACCGCGAAGCGACTGTTTCTTACGTGAAGGAGCGGACTTATCTTCTTTTCCGCTTCGGCGAATACCGAAAAGTCGGTTCCGTCAAAGCTTCTTTCGCGGTGGCTTAAAAGATAGTTTCTCGCGTCGACGGAGAGGATTTTGCCGTCCGACATTGAAACGCTGACCTTGATTAAATCTGGATAACACCTGACGGAGTCCTTTTCATAGGCGAAATTGATTGTGCATACTCCGTCGCTTTCGGAATGATAGGTGTCCTTCATATTCCCATATCCGATTTTTTTAAGGTATTTTACCGCGTTTTTCTTAGCCTCGTCGAAGTCGAGGACTTTCTCGCCCGCATATTCGGGAGAGATGATATAAGAAAGATACCCGCCCTTTTTTGTCACGGCGCAGGTCGCGTTGTCCGCCGAAAATACATAGGAGGAAACCGTTCCGTCCTCGTCGGTTAAAAAATCGACTTTTTCCTCGTCGACCGACATATATTCGGCGCATTTCTTTTTCGCGTCGGCTTTCGAAATTTCCTCTTTTCCGTTGAGAAAAGCCGCCGCCTTCTTATCAAGATGGTCTGAGAACGGGCCGTCGTAAATCAGCGACGGAAAGTCCGTTACCGCCTTTTTTGTGTTTTCGAGCGAAGATGCAAGCGGGGTAACGTCGCTTTTTGAAGAGGTTATATTTCCCCTTTCCTTAATAAGCTCCACCGTTCCGTCAAACACGCCGTCACGCAGAGCCGAAACGGATTTGTGAAGCGCGCCGGCATACTCCGAAAGCTCCTTTAAAAGAAGAACGTCCTTTTCCGAAAGCTCTTTGCCGTTTGCGGCACGGCGGTTAAAGCTCATCATCAGCTCGCCCAGCTGAGAAAGGAACTTGTTCGTTTCGGACATATCGACGTTTTCGTCCGGAATTTGCGAAAGCATTATTTTCGCCCCGTTTGACAGCCGCCACAGCTCGGTGGAAAGCGACAGTATCATAGGCGGAGTCGTAGCGTAAACGCCCTTTGACAGAGTCGAATCTATCGACGCGACGTATTCGTCGAGCTCGCATACCGACTGCTGAAGAAACGCGCGCTTTTCCCTTTCGAGCTGATTCGCCCTGAGCGCCGAGGTTGCCGCGATAAGCGAAAAAACAAGTATCACGGCAAGAAACAGCGAGACTTTTCTTATTCTTTTTCTTCTTTGCATTTTAATTCCTTCCTTCGGTCATATTTCCTAATTTATTCTTCTGTTTTTTTTGGATTTTATACGGATTTTTTAATATATATAATTGAAAATTAATTAAATATATTATATAATGTATAATACGTAATTTTGCGAGCAAAAAGCTTCGGTATAAAAAAGGAGGATGCGGCGTGAGAGCATATCTCGACAACAGTGCGACCACAAAGCCCTGTAAACAGGCTCTTGACGAAATGAACGAAGCCTGCTCATCCTTCTGGGGAAACCCGTCCTCGCTTCACGTTTCGGGACTTGAGGCGAAAGCGGTAACCGACAAAGCCCGTAAAAGCGCGGCTGATTTTCTTCTCTGCGAAGAAAAGAACATTTATTTCTCGCCGAGCGGAACCGCCGCAAACAACACCGCCGTTTTAGGCGCGGTGAATGAAAAAAACAAAAATCTCCGAAAAATCGTTACAACCGCATTCGAGCATCCGAGCGTCGCAAGGTGTATGGATTATCTCGAGGAAAAGGGCTTTGAGGTCATCCGTCTTAAGCCCGACAAAAACGGCGTCGTCACCGCCGCGCAGTTTGCGGACGCGATTGACGAAAAAACCGCCCTTGTTTCGCTTATGGCGGTCAATAACGAAACCGGCTCCGTTCTTCCGTTTGAAGAAATAAGACAGATAGTAAGGCGTAAAAAATCGCCTGCTCTTATTCACATTGACGCGGTTCAGGCATTCGGCAAAATCCCGATAAAAGCCTCTTGCGCGGATTTGATTACCGCCTCGGCTCATAAAATTCATGCCGTTAAGGGCGCGGGGCTTCTTTACGTTGCAAACGGCGTAAGATTAAAGCCGGTGCTTCTCGGCGGCGGTCAGGAAAACGGTCTGTTTTCGGGCACTCAGAACGTGCCCGCAATAGCGGCTTTCGGCGCGGCGATAAACGAAGCGAAGGAAATTATGCCGCATTACGAATATGTAAAGCAGCTCAATTCATATCTCAGAAGCGAACTTTCAGAAACAGACGGCGTTCATTTCAATTCGCCCGAAGACGCCCTGCCCTATATTCTTAATATCTCAATCGACGGCGTTCCGTCTCAGGTTTGCGTCAATTCATTAAGCGATATGGGCGTCTGCATTTCGGCAGGCTCCGCCTGCAGCAGAGGGCACAGAAGCGAAACCCTTGTTTCAATGGGGCTTGATTCGGAACGGATTGACACGGCAGTGAGAATCAGCCTTTCAAGATATACTGTAAAAGAAGAAATCGACCTTCTGCGCGACGGGTTGATAAAGACCGTCGCTAAAGTCAGATAAACGGGAGAAATAATGGAAGAAATCATTCTTGTAAAAAACGGCGAGCTCGCCTTAAAAGGACTTAACCGTTCAAGCTTTGAGGACATTCTTATTAAGAATATCAAAAGGCGGCTGCGTTCTTTCGGCGAGTTTGAATATAAAAAATCGCAGTCAACGATTATGATTATCCCCGTCGGCGAATGCGATATGGACTCCGCCGCCGACGCGGTAGGCAGGGTTTTCGGCATCGCCGCATACACCCGCTCGGCTTCGGTCGAAAAGGATATGGACGTCATTCTCGAATGCGCCCCCGTTTATCTTAAGGAAATTCTTGACGGCGCGGACACCTTTAAGGTCAACGCAAAGAGAAGCGACAAGGCTTTCCCCTTTAAATCGCCCGAAATATCGGCTCTTTTAGGCGGCAAACTGCTTGAAAAGTTCAGTCATCTTACCGTCGACGTCCACAATCCCGACGTAACCGTTACGGTTGAAATACGCGACGAAAACGCTTTTATTCACGCCGACCAGACAAAGGGCGCGGGCGGGATGCCCGTCGGCACGGGCGGTAAAGCGGCTCTTCTTATCTCCGGCGGTATCGACAGTCCCGTAGCCGGTTATATGATGGCGAAAAGGGGCATTCAGCTCACCGCCGTTCATTTCGCTTCACCGCCGTATACCTCCGTTCAGGCGGAGGAAAAGGTGCACGCCCTGCTCAGGCAGGTCGCAAAATACAGCGGTCACATTCACCTTATCACGGTTAATTTTACCGAAATTCAGCAGCAGATAAGAAAAAGCTGTCCCGAGCCTCTTTTCACCCTGATTATGAGGCGCTTTATGATGAGAATCGCGGACAGACTTGCCATAAACGATAACTGCGCCGCGCTCATAACGGGCGAAAGCGTAGGTCAGGTCGCAAGCCAGACAATTTATGCCCTTGGCTGTACGGACGCGGTAACGACTCTTCCCGTATTCCGTCCCCTTATAGGCATGGACAAGGACGAAATCATTTCGGTTTCAAGAAAAATTGAAACCTTTGATATATCAATTCAACCCTTCGAGGATTGCTGTACGGTTTTCACACCAAAGCATCCCCGCACGCGCCCGACGGTAAAAATGCTTGAGGATGCCGAAACGGCGCTTGACGTTGAGGGGCTTATTTCTTCGGCGCTATCCAATACCAAAATTCTGGAAATCGAGGTTTAAAAAATGAAACTTGAGGAAAAAGCCGTTAAACTCCTTACTCAAAAGAAACTCAAAATCGCCCTTGCGGAAAGCTGCACGGGCGGACTCCTCGCAAAAAAAATAACCGACGTCGACGGCGCTTCAAAGGTATTCGAATGCGGCGTTGTCTGCTATTCGGACAGGGTTAAAAGACACCTTGTCGGCGTAAAGAGCGAAACGCTCGAGCGCTTTACCGCCGTCAGCGTAAAAACCGCAAAGGAAATGGCGGACGGCATACGCAAGAAAACCGGCGCGGACATAGGCGTAGGCATTACCGGTTACGCCTCCCCCGTCGAAGGTCTTTCCGACGACGAAAAGGTTATAATAGTCGCTGTATCGGATATGAGCGGCGTTTCGGTCGAATCCTTCAGACCGAACCTCACCGGTCAGCAGGGCGCAAGAATGCTCAACCGCGAACGCGCGGCGGACCTTGCATTACAAATGATTACAGATTTAATTGAGGGTGAAGGCTGATGACTCACGATTATCTCGACGCCCAGGGCAACATTCACGTTACGCCCGAGCAGGCGGAGGCTTATTACGAAAACAGAAAACAGATGAAGAAAAAGGCGAAGAACATTATTCTTAACGCCGTTCTTGTCATTCTCGCTCTTGTAATTGTAGCTACGGGTATTTACACGGCGGTCACCTTTGCCGATATTCAGAAAAGCAAAAAGGAAGCTCTTGAACTGGCGGAGCTTACAACATTCGACGTAAACGAAGGCGCGTTCAATAAAAACTATGACGGCGTCTCTTTCCCCGCGGGCATTCTTGACGAATACAAGGCGGCTTACGCGGCTAACGACCACCTTGTAGGCTGGATTAAGGTTCCCGAAACCACAATAGACTTCCCCGTCGTTCAGTGCGAAAACAACAGCGCGTATCTTCAGTACGATTTTTACAGAAATTACTCCGAACGCGGCAGCATTTATCTTGACTGCCGTAACGATATTGCGGGCGACGACACAAGCTTTATTATCTACGGTCACAATTTTTATGACGGAACAATGTTCTCCCCTCTTGAGAACTACGAACAGCTTGACTTCTACAAAAAGGCTCCCGTAATCGAATTTGACACTATTCTTAAAAAGCAGAAATGGAAGGTATTCTCCGTTTTCATCACTACGGCTTCCGAAAATGAAGACAACGGTTACCTTTTCAACTATATCTATCCCTATCTTCAGGGCGAGAATTACAAGGCTTTCCTCAGCGAGCTTACAAAGCGCTCGCTTATCAATACGACGGTCGACGTCATGCCCTCGGATAAGCTTTTAATTCTTTCAACCTGTACCAAAATGCTTGACTTTTCCTCGTCAAGACGCGCGGACGGCAGGTGCGTTATCGTTGCGCGCGCTGTCAGAGACGGCGAGAGCGACAAGGTTGACGTAACTCAGGCAACAGCCAACTCAAATGCTAAATTCCCGCAAATCTGGTATACTAAAAACAAGCTTGAAAACCCCTATGCCAACGACGACAGATGGGAACCGATTGCCACGAGGTAAACAGATGAATCCCGAAGAGAACAATAAAAACACATACCGCGCCGAATCCTTTGAGGATTTAAGGCGTGAGCTTCGGCTTGACGACGACGGAAGCGACGGCGTTTCCCTCTTCGACGAGCTGATGAACAGCGGGAAAAAGCGCGACCCCGAAACCGAAGCGGCAATAGACAATATCTATAAGCTGCTTGAGGACGACGAGGAGGAAAGCGAGATTCCCGTTAAGGTCAGTGCGCCTTCGAGAAAGATTATAAATGAAAAACTGCCCTCTCCCCCCGCTTCGTCTAAGGAAGCGAAGAAAGCGCAGAAAGAAGAAGAGCTTGAAAAAAAGCTCTCCGAAAAAGAGGCTGAATTTTCAAGAAAGCGCAGCGCGAAAAATCTTGAAAAGGAAACAAAAAAAGAAGAAAAGGCGGCTAAGAAACAGCGCAAGAAAAATATGAAGCTCGAAAAGAAGAAGGGCATTAAAAAATCCTCTTCCGCGGCAGAGCTTGACGAACTTGCGAATAACGAAAACGCGCCCGTAATAAAGCGTTCCGGCGCGGAGGAAACCGTGCTCAGCAACGCCGGAATCAGAGAAATCGAATCGGCTCTCGAATCCGCCGACTCCGAAGACGTCAACAGTATTTCAATGGTCGCTTTCGACCGCACCGCCGATATAAAAGAAAGAAAAGGTCTTAACAAGTTTTTATATAACACCTTCCCGAACAAACGCGATTCGGCTAAAGAAAAGCTTCGTAAAACCGTAAGCGTGCTTTCGGTTCTTACGATTATCGGTTGCGCGTGCTTCTTCGGCTCTCTGTATATTCAGCGCCAGAGAAATATCAAGCAGACAGGCGAGCTCGAAAAATATATAGTCGAAACAAAAAACGAAGCCGAAACGCAGGACGAATGGAAAAAAATCAAGAAGGAATATCCCGACGTCGAATTCCCCGGCGGTATGAATATAAAATACGCCCGTCTTTACGCGCTTAACCCCGAGTTTGTTGCGTGGCTTAGTATTCCCAACACGCAGATTAACGTTCAGGTCGTCAAGGCGGAAAACAACGAAAAGTATCTTAAGCAGGATTTCTACGGCCAGTACAGCCGTTACGGATGTCCGTTTATGGATTTCCGCGACAACATAAGAAATCTGAGCATGAATACGATTATCTACGGTCACCATATGAAAGACGGCCTTATGTTTGCCGAGCTTTCAAAGTACCAGAAGCCCGAAGGCTTTGAAAACGCGCCCGTTATCACACTTTCAACCCTTTACGGCGACTACAATTTCAAGATTTACGCCGTTTTCATTTCAAACAGCAAGGCTGAGGACGACAACGGCTATCTTTTCAATTTCATTTTCAATCACCTTACCAGCGATGAAGCGTTCGAAAGCTATATTCAGGCAGTCGACGAAAGAAAGCTCTACACAACGGGCGTCGATATCGAACCCGGCGACAAGCTGCTTACTCTTTCGACCTGTACCTATGAGTTTGAGGACGCGCGCCTTGTAGTTCTTGCAAGAATGGTCCGTCCCGGTGAAAATCCGACGTCTCACGGCAAGGTCACGGTGAACGATAATCCGAGATACCCCGCAAAATGGTATGAAACCAAGGGCGTTGACAATCCCTTTGAAGACGCCGAAAAGTGGTATCCGTCATAATGTAAAAATCGGGCGAAACCCGAATATATAGAGACGGCGTGTCCGTCACATACGAAAGGAATAAAAGATAATGAGAATCAGAATGTTTTCTCTCTGCTCCGAAAGGGATTTGTCGCAGAGAAAGCTTGAGGCAAAAATTGCCGACGCGCTTCACGGCTTTGCCTCAAATGAGATTGAGTTTGAGGATTTCTCCGAACCTGCGGAGATGCTTGCGCCTCTTGCGGAAAGTCTCAAAAATGAAGCTCTTACGGTTGTTGCGGTCGAAAAACCGATTTACAACAAAATCAAAAAGAAACTGCTCCCCGCCATGGGCTACATTCTTGACGAGGACGCAACTATCAGAGCAATGGTAAGCGATAACAGCGACCTTGACGAAAAGAAAATCACTTCGCATTCGCTCTTCCCCGAAGGCGCAAAGATATTCCCGTCGGTCGACGGTATGTTCTCCGCGTTTTCCGTTCAGAAGGGCTCGAAGCTGTTTATTATGCTTCCCCTTGACAAGAATCGCGTTGACGCGCTTTTAAACAATGAAATCATTCCCTATCTTGTAGGGCTTTTCGGCGAGCCGGTAAACGAGGACGCGCCCCCCGCTCCGAAAAAGGAAAAGGCCGTATTCTCCGACCCGCTTGTAAGAAGCGTTAATCTTCTTAAGGAAGCTAACGCCTCCGTCGCATTCTGCGCAAATAAGCAGGAGGAGATAATCGACGCCGTAATAAAAAGAATCGAAGGCAGCGATGACCTTTTCGTTTTCGCTCCCCATGTCGAGGACAGAGGCGATATAGACGTCGTTTCCTATTCGGTTCAGCTTGCGCGCGCCGCAAAGAATCTTTCCCACACAGAGCTTGGCGCGGTAATTTCCGACCCGTTTGACGACGATAACGGCAGAGGTGTCTGCATTTCCATAACAGACGGCGAAAAAGCGATTGCAAGGCGCTTTTATGCCGAGGACGGCGAAGAGGACGAAAGCCTCGTCACCGCCGCAACCGAAGAGGCGATTACCCTTCTCGGTCAGAACGCTTACGGCGTGCTCTCCGAAAACGCAATAGGCACGGACAATATTGTTCACGAAAAGGTCGCCGAAAAGAAAACCGTTAAAATAATTCTCATTACTTTAATTATAATTCTCGTCCTGTGCCTCGGCGCGGGCATAGTATTCAAGATTCTTGACGGCAGAGGCAAAAAAGAGCCTACGACCGAGCCTTCAACCCAGCCCACGACGGTTACAACCACCGAAAAGGAAGTCGTTGAACCCGCAGAGATTAAAAATCTTATGGTTCACATTGTCGACCTTATAAAGGGCAAGGAAGAGCATCAGGTAAGAATGAGCGATAACGCTCCCGACAAGTTCACAAGAAACGGCGAGGAAATGGACGCCAGAGACGCTCTTGCGCTTATAGTCCAGAACGCCATTAACGACGAGGACGACTGGAACGAGGAAGCCCTTAAAGCTATGGCGGTTGTCATGTTCACCAACCTCAAGTACAGAGATAACGATTTCGACATTTCCGACGTCGAGATTGCCAATACGGCCGACGCCGAGGTCAAGCAGGCTGTCGACGCGGTTTACGGCGAATATCTTGCGTTTGAAAAATACGTTATCGCCGCCCCGTTCACCCGTTATTCCGCGGGCAAGACCGCTTCCGCCGAAAGCGTTTACGGCGTTGACCTTCCCTATCTTGTATCGGTTGACGTCGACTCGGACAAGAGAACCGACGACTACAAATACGACGTTACAATTTCTTCAACCGAGCTGAGCAGTATTGTATATAAGGCAACCTCCGAAAATCTCGCCGAGGTTTCAAACGACCCGAAAACCTGGATTAAAATTGAATCTCAGGACAAGGCGTTTGACGGCGATTCGGGCTATGTAGAAAAAATCACTGTCGGCAAAGAGATTATCAGCGGCTACGATTTTGCCCAGATGGTAAACTCCAACAGCGAAAACAGGATTACCTCCGTGTGCTTCGACGTTTCCTATAACGCGACAAACAAGGAGTTTGTATTCACCTGCTACGGCTTCGGCAGCGGCGTAGGTCTTTCGCAGCGCGGAGCTATCAGAATGGCAAGACGCGAAAACGCAACCTATGACGACATTCTTGCTTACTTCTATAAGGGCGCGGAGCTTATAGGCGTTGAAGACGAGGAAGAGGAAACCGAGGAAGCTTCCTCAACCGAAAAGCCCTCCGAGTCCGAAAACGAATCCACAACGGAATCCACAACCAAAAAGCAGGATTAAGCGTTTATATCAAGGAGTAATTTTATGAGAATTCTCGTAACCGGCGGCGCCGGATATATCGGCTCTCACACCTGCATTGAGCTTCTTAACGCGGGCTACGACATAACGGTCGTAGACAACCTCTTTAACAGTAAAAAAGCCTCTCTTGACAGGGTTAAGGAAATCACGGGGAAGGATTTTAAGTTCTTCGAATGCGATATCCGCGACAGGGAGAAGCTTGATAAAATTTTTAAGGAAGATAAAATCGACGCCGTAATTCATTTCGCGGGACTGAAGGCTGTCGGCGAAAGCGTTTACAAACCGCTCGAATATTACGACAATAATATCGGCGGCACAATCACCCTTTGCGAGGTTATGCGCGAAAACGGATGTAAAAATATAGTTTTCAGCTCCTCGGCTACGGTTTACGGCACCGAAAACGAATCCCCTCTTAACGAGGAAATGAAGACCGGCGGCACGACAAATCCCTACGGCACGACGAAATATATGATTGAGATTATTCTCAAGGATTTATATACCGCCGACAATGAATGGAGCGTTACCCTGCTTCGTTACTTTAACCCCATCGGCGCACACGAAAGCGGAAGAATCGGCGAAAATCCGAACGGCATTCCGAACAATCTTCTGCCCTATGTCACTCAGGTCGCGGTCGGCAAGCTGCCCTGCCTTACGGTTTTCGGCAACGACTATGACACTCCCGACGGCACCTGCATACGCGACTACATACACGTTGTCGACCTTGCGAAAGGCCATCTCAAGGCGCTTGAGGACAGCTTCAAATCAAACCGCGTCGAGGTTTACAATCTCGGTACGGGCAACGGTTACAGCGTTCTCCAGATAATCGAGGCGTTTGAAAAAGCCTGCGGTTTCAAGCTCAATTACAAGATAGGTCCGCGAAGAGCGGGCGACCTTGCGCGGCTTTATTCGAATCCCACAAAGGCAAGAGTAAAACTCGGCTGGGTTGCCGAAAAAAATATCGACGATATGTGTATGGATTCCTGGCGCTGGCAGAAGAATAATCCCAACGGCTTTGAGGACTGAAACGGATTATGAGTGAAAACAAAAAGAAAAACGCGGCGGCAATATCGCTTCCGTTAATAATTGTCGGTGTTCTTTTATGCTTTTTCCCTGCGATTTTCGGTCATACCGATACGGACACAAAAACCACCGAAAAGGCGGCGAAAACAACCGTTTCGACCGAACAGGCGCAGACCGCGCAATACACTTTCAAGTCCAAAGAAAAGCTTAAAGACCACTTTAAAAAGCACGGAACGGATACATACTGTAAAACTGCCGAGGAATATCTTCAGAAGGCGAACGACGTTATAAACAACCCGAACGCTCTCACAAAGGTTGAGTCCGACGAGGGCGACGGCGACAGAGTTTTCTATATCGAGGAAACAAACGAAATCGTCTTTCTTTCAACCGACAACTACATCCGCACATACTTTATCTGTTCTGGAAAAGATTATTTCGACAAGCAGTAAATAACATAATTAAAACGGGCTGACAGTCTCCTGTCAGCCCGTTTCTTTTTTACTCTTAACCGAGTATTTCTTCGATTTTTCTTAATGCGATAAACAGGTCAAGAGTATCTACGTCCTCAACCTCTCCCCTGTCAACAAGCTCGGCGACAGAGGTGTTTATCGGCAGCTGAGCCAGAAGCGGTAATCCAAGCTCTTCGGCTGTTTTTTCGCTCTTGCCCTCGCCGAAAACATAGATTTTCTTTCCGCAGTCGGGGCACTCAACATAGCTCATATTTTCGACTATTCCGAGCACGGGAATATTCATAAGCTTAGCCATATTGTATGCCTTTTTGACTATCATTGAAACCAAATCCTGCGGAGTGGTGACGATGATAATGCCGTCAAGCGGAATCGACTGGAAAACCGTAAGCGGAACGTCGCCCGTTCCGGGAGGCATATCAATAAACATATAATCAAGGTCGCCCCAGATAACCTCGTGCCAGAATTGCTTGACAACGCCCGAAATAACGGGACCTCTCCATACAACAGGCGCCTCGTCATCCTCAAGCAGAAGATTTACGGACATAATCTCAATTCCGTTTTTACTTCTGTTCGGGAAAAGACCGTCGTCCGTTCCCATGGCTTTTTCCGTAATGCCGAAAGATTTCGGGATTGACGGGCCGGTGATATCGGCGTCAAGCACGGCGGTTTTTTTGCCGCTTTTATTGGCGGCTACCGCGAGAAGCGACGTGACGAGCGATTTACCTACGCCGCCTTTGCCGCTGACTACGCCTATTACCTTTTTAACGCTTGATTTCTCGTTAAACGGCTCTCTGAAGTCCTTCTGCTCGCATTTCGAAGCGCAGTCCTCGCATCTGCCGTTACAGTTTTCACTCATTTTTCTTACTCCTTAATTCCGAAAAGAAATCGGAAAGAATTTTTGCGCATTCCTCTTCCATAAATCCGCCGTTCATTTCGGGCTTGTGATTGAACGGAAGAGAAAAAAGGTCAATTACCGACCCGCACGCGCCGTTCTTCCTGTCATACGCGCCGAAGGTGACCTTTTTTATTCTTGAATTTATTATTGCGCCCGCGCACATAGGGCACGGCTCAAGAGTGACGTACATTTCGCACTCCCAAAGCCTCCAGCCGCCCAATTTTTTGCAGGCGTTGTCTATAGCCTCAATTTCCGCATGATAAAGGGCGTTTTTTCCCTTTTCACGGCGGTTTCTTCCCTCGCCGACTATTTCCCCGTTGCGTACAACAACTGCGCCGACGGGAACCTCGTCTTCCTCAAGGCATTCCTTCGCAAGGGAAACAGCCTTTTCCATCAGTTCTTTTTCGTTCATTGACGTCATTTCCGTTCGATATACATAGACGTTATAAAGCCCATATAAAGAATGCTCGCAATCATAGGCACGTTAATTATAAATCCCGTTATCTTCTGCGAAAGGGTCAGCGTTGACGTGTCCTTATTGAGCTTCGGTCTGTTTTTATCGAAAAGATAAATTATAAAGCAAACCGTTCCCGCTACAACGAATACGGCGAGATAAATACCGTAAAAGCTTTCTATAACCGCGTCGCTGATTCCGAAAACCGTTCCGATTTCACTTGAGCACGAAGCTAAATTATTAATGAAATGAATCGCAACGCCGGGCCAGATACTGCCCGTAACGACGTAGATATAACCTATCGCTACACCCGCGACAAATGCAAACGGAGTCTGAACCATATTGCCGTGAAGAATGGCGAAAACGAATGCGGAAGCGATTATGGCGAACCAGTCGCCGTATTTTCTCAAAGCCTCAAGCGCGCCCGCTCTTAATGCGATTTCTTCAAAAATACAGGGCACAAGCACGCTTGCCATTAAATAGAAACCAAGCTCTATCGGTGTTTTCGGCTCGCTGATTTCGGGCTGGGTAAAGGTTACGTTGAAAATGCTCTCGAGCGCGCTGTCCATATAATAAGTCGCGTAGCTGCCCGAAATACAGGCAAGTATTCCGAAAGGAACAAGCAAAAACGCGCGCTTTTTGTTTTCGGGCAAACCCAGCGGTATAAAAGCGGTATGCTTTCTGTCAATAAGCGCCCTTATGATAAGGTACGCGCCGAACATTGAAACTACGGTCGTTATGATATCAAAGCAAAGCGAAAACGAAGTGTTGTCGAGATATAATTTCCCGAGTCTTTTGTCGGCGTAAATAATAAATGAGATTCCGTAGCTTATCACCAGAAACAGAATAATGCCAAGAGCGACAAGCATACTTCTTTTTCTGAACTGCCGCTTTTCGTTATTCTGCTGCTGGATTTTTCGGTACTGCTCCTGATACTGCTGAGGATTATACCCTCCGTAAGGATTGTAATATGGATAATTATTCATCGGTTGCTCCCTCTGTCGCACCCTCGTTTATTTCTTCGGTCGAAGTCCCCTCTTCGCCGTTTTCCTCGTATTCATCCTCTTCAATTCTCGCCGTAACCGCAACTGTCGCAACGCCTTCCTCGGTACGCATTACGCGCACGCCCTTTGAGGTGCGCGAGAAACAGCTGATATCGGTCGCTTTCATTCTTATAATAATTCCGTCAGCCGAAATCATAATAACGTCATCGTTGTCGTCAACCATCGCCACCGCGGCAACCTTGCCGTTCTTATCGGTCTTATAGTTGATTATCCCCGAGCCCGCTCTCGACTGAAGACGGTAATCGGAAATGTTGCTTCTTCTTCCGAAGCCCGTGGTGCTTACGGTAAGAACCTGCTTTGTTTCGTCAAGAACGCACATTCCGACAACTTCGTCGTCGCCCTTGAGCTTAATGGCTTTCATACCTCTTGCGGTTCTGCCTATGGCTCTCGCGTCCTTTTCGTTAAAGCGGATTGACATACCGTTTCTTGTCGCGACAAGAAGCTCGCTGTTACCGTCGGTAAGCTTAACCCAGGCGAGGTCGTCGTCCTCGTCAAGATTAATCGCGTTGATACCCGTCTTGCGTATATTCTTATACGCGTCAAGGTCAGTTCTCTTAATAACGCCCTTCTTCGTAACCATACAAAGATACGCTTCCTCGGTTCCGAACTCGGGAACGCGAATCATAGCCGTTACCTTTTCGTCGGTTTCAACGGGAAGAAGGTTTACAATATTCATTCCCTTGCCCGTACGGCTGCTTTCGGGGATTTCATAGCCCTTAAGGCGATATGCCCTGCCCTTTGTGGTAAAGAACATAATGTAATCGTGGCTCGAACAGGTGAACATTGTCGAGGCAACGTCCTCCTCGCGCCTTGTCATACCCTTAATGCCCTTGCCGCCGCGGTTCTGGGCCTTATATGTGTCAACGGGCTGGCGTTTGATATAACCCATTGTGGTCATTGTGTAAACGCAGGTTTCTTCGGGAATAAGGTCCTCGATATCGACCTCGCCGCTTACAGCCGCGATTCCGGTTCTTCTCTCGTCGCCGAATTTTTCCGCGATTTCTCTCGACTCTTCCTTGATTATCTCGTCGATTCTCTTTTCATTCGCAAGAATATCGCTTAAATCCGCTATTCTTTCGTGAAGCTCGTCTAATTCATTGATAATCTTTTCTATTTCAAGACCTGCGAGCTGTCCGAGACGGTAAGCGACAATTGCGCTCGCCTGCGGGTCGTCGAAATCGAATTTCTCCATAATGGCGATTTTCGCTTCGGCTTGCCCGCCCTTGCAGGCGCGGATTGTGGCAATAATATCGTCAACAATGTCGATTGCGCGCGCAAGTCCCTCTAAAATATGGGCTCTTTCCTGCGCCTTGGTCAGGTCGAACTGAGTTCTTCTCTTTATTATATCCCTCTGGAAGTCGATATATTTGTCAAGAATGTCGCGAAGAGTCATAATCTTCGGCACACCGTCGTCAAGCGCCAGAAGAATCGCGCCGAAAGTAACCTGCATATCGGTCATTGAATAGAGCTGGTTTAAAACTACCTGCGCGTTGGCGTCGCGTTTTACGGTAATCTCAATGTGCATGCCCTTCTTGTCGGAATAGTCCTGAATATCGGCTATTCCTTCAATCCTCTTGTCCTTGACGAGCTCGGCAATTCGCTGAATAAGTCTCGCCTTGTTGACCGCATAGGGTATTTCCGTAACAATAATCTTGAAACGGTCTCCCTTTGACTCGACTATTTCAGCTCTCGCGCGGACATAGATTTTACCTCTGCCCGTAGCGTAAGCCTCGCGGATTCCCCTTGTTCCCATAACAAGACCTGCCGTCGGGAAATCGGGGCCCTTGATATAATGCATAATATCGTCAAGAGTCGCGTCGGGATTGTCTATAACGCAGCACATACCCTCGACAACCTCGCGCATATTGTGAGGCGGAATATTCGTCGCCATACCTACGGCTATGCCCGTCGTTCCGTTTACAAGAAGATTCGGGAAGCGCGCGGGAAGAACCGTCGGCTCGTTTTCGGTATCGTCAAAGTTCGGAATCCAGTCAACCGTATCCTTTTTAATGTCCTCAAGCAGCTTCATAGCGGTCTTTGAAAGACGGGATTCTGTGTACCTGTACGCCGCGGGCGGGTCGCCGTCAACGGAACCGAAGTTGCCGTGACCGTCGACTAAAATATGCCTCTGCGAGAAGGTCTGCGCAAGACGTACCATCGCGTCGTAAACGGATGCGTCGCCGTGAGGATGATAATGACCTAAAACGTCGCCGACCGTAGTCGCGCACTTGCGGTAGGGATTTGTCGGGTAGAGATTATTCTTATACATAGCGTAAAGAATACGTCTGTGAACGGGTTTGAGACCGTCGCGGACATCCGGCAACGCACGCGATACAATAACGCTCATTGAATAGTCAAGGAACGCTTTTCTTATTTCATCACTGATTTCAACATCAATAATTTTCTGGTTATCGTAATTAACCTGCTGTTCTGCCAAAATACTCTCCCCCTTTCTTAAACGTCAAGATTCTGAACGAATTTCGCGTTCTTTTCAATGAATTCCCTTCTGGGCTCGACATTATCGCCCATAAGGATTGAAAAGTTTTCGCTCGCCCTCTGCGCGTCCTCAACGGTTACGCGAAGCATCGTTCTGTATTCGGGGTCCATCGTGGTTTCCCAGAGCTGATGCGGATCCATTTCACCGAGACCCTTGTATCTCTGAATATCGCACTGACCGCCTAATTCTTCAATAATCTTATCCCTCTGTTCGTCCGAGAAGGCGTACGCGCTCTTTTTTCCCTTTGAAACCTTGAAAAGAGGCGGCTGAGCGAGATAAACATAGCCCTGCTCAATAATCTGAGGCATATAGCGGAAGAAGAACGTAAGAAGAAGCGTCCTGATATGCGCGCCGTCGACGTCGGCATCCGCCATAATGATTATTTTATGATATCTTAATTTGTTAATGTCAAAATCCTCGCCTATGCCCGTACCGAGAGCCATAACGACGGGAATGAGCTTTTCATTCGAATAAACCTTGTCCACTCTCGCCTTTTCGACGTTAAGCATTTTGCCCCACAGCGGAAGAATAGCCATATGCTCGCGGTCTCTGCCCTCTTTTGCCGAGCCGCCCGCCGAGTCGCCCTCGACGATATATATTTCGCACTTTGTCGGGTCCTTACTTATGCAGTCGGCGAGCTTTCCGGGAAGCGAGTTGCTTTCAAGCGGCGATTTTCTTCTTGCCTGGTCTCTCGCCTTTCTTGCCGCTTCTCTCGCCCTTGACGCGTCGAGCGCCTTATTGAAAATCGCCTTCGCCACGGCGGGATTTTCTTCAAAATACGTTCCCATCTTATCGACAAGCATTTTTGATACAAGCGGCGTAATATCGGTATTTCCCAATTTACCCTTTGTCTGTCCCTCAAACTGAGCTTCGGTAAGCTTTACGGAAATGACCGCCGTAAGACCTTCTCTTACGTCCTCGCCCGAAAGGTTTTTATCGTTGTCCTTTAAAAGCTTGTACTTTCTGCCGTAGTCGTTAAATACCTTTGTAAGAGCGTTTTTGAAGCCGTTTTCGTGAGTACCGCCGTCGATTGTGCGGACGTTGTTCGCGAATGAAAGAATATTTTCGTTATAGCTGTCATTATAGGCTAAAGCAACCTCAGCGCTTCTGTCGCCCTTTACGGTGGAGAAGTGCATAACCTGCTCGTGAAGAGGATTAAGTCCCCTGCTGGTATTGATATATTCAACAAACGAGGAAATACCGCCCTCGTAGCAATATACCTCTTCTGTAACGGCGTCGGGATTTCTCAGGTCGGTAAGCTTAATGGAAAGTCCCGCATTGAGGAACGCCTGCTCGCGAAGCCGTCTCTGAAGAATTTCAAATTCATATTCGGTGGTTTCCGTAAATATTTCGGGGTCTGCCTTAAAGCGGATGAAAGTGCCCGTTTCGTCGGTATCGCCGATTATATCAAGGTCCGAC
Source organism: Clostridia bacterium (assembly GCA_017613735.1). Lineage (GTDB taxonomy): Bacteria > Bacillota > Clostridia > Oscillospirales > Acutalibacteraceae > Fimenecus. The sequence continues at coordinate 112,902 of JAGADF010000016.1, read as the reverse complement.
GCGATTTCGCCGCGTTCAAAACGCTGCTTATAAATATGTCCGTTCTGGCTGACCTCAACCTCCATCCATTCGGAAAGAGCGTTAACAACCGAGGAACCTACGCCGTGAAGACCGCCCGATACCTTATAGCCGCTGCCGCCGAATTTACCGCCTGCGTGAAGAATGGTAAGAACTACCGTAACCGCGGGAAGCCCTTCCTCTTCATTAATGCCTACGGGAATACCGCGTCCGTTATCGCGGACGGTTATAATATTGCCGGGAAGAATTTCAACCTCGATATGGGTGCAGTAGCCTGCAAGAGCCTCGTCGATAGAGTTGTCGACGATTTCGTAAACAAGGTGATGAAGTCCCCTCGGTCCCGTCGAGCCGATATACATACCGGGGCGCTTTCTTACAGCCTCAAGTCCTTTAAGAACCTGAATCTGGTCCGCGCCGTATTCGCTCGTAACGGCGGTATTCATTGTTTCCTCTTCTTCGAGAATGTTGTTGTTTTCGATTTCCATCCAGTGAAAACCTCCTATATGAATGTCAATTATTTACGTTTGAATAATGTATTTGTCGCAAGATGCGTTATATATATTTCTCTTTGAGAATCTTTTTCGGTCACGACAAAGGATTTCGGCAGGTCAAACGAAACGTATTTTGTTTCGCCATTTTTTTCGGCCGCGTTAAGATAATCCCTTGTCCCCTTCTGAACGGTCGTGTTGTCCAGATCAAAGATACCTATTATATTATCGGTTCTTATAACCGTGTCCTGACCTAACTGAAGATACATTATAAAAGCCTGCCGTCCTTCATTTCAAAGGTTTTGCCCTCGCAAAGCCTCAACACCTGATTTTCGTCGCAGCAGGTGATAAAAACCTGCCAGTCCCTTATCTTATTTAAAATATAATCCTGCCTGCTCTCGTCAAGCTCGCTCATAACGTCGTCAAGAAGCGCGACGGGCTTTTCGCCCGTAAACGAGCTTACTATTTCGGCTTCGCCGAGTTTTAGGGCTATCGCGCAGGAACGCTGCTGCCCCTGCGAGCCGAAAGACCTTGCCGAAAGTCCGTTTACGGTTATTTCAATATCGTCCCTGTGAGGTCCCGTTGAGGTTGCTTTCTGGATTATATCTTCCTTTCGGTTTTTCTTTATAAGCTCTTTTAAGGTGAAATATATTTCATCCTCGCTCATTTTTGAAAAATCCGCTTCGCTTGAATAGATAATACCCATCTCTTCCTTGCCGTCGGAAAGCCCTTTATAAACCTCTTTCGCGGCTGGAGTGAGCATTTTAATATATTCAAGTCGTTCTTTTATAACAGCCGTTGCAAGCTGACACAGTCTTTCGTCCCAGACGTCAAGAGTGTCAAGCAGCTCCGAGTGATACTGGACGTCCTTCAGTAAAAAATTCCTCTGCGAAAGCGCCTTATTGTATTTCTGTAAAAACGCCGCATATCTCGGCTTCAGCTGACAAAGAGCCACGTCTATAAAACGCCTTCTTGCCGCGGGGCCGTCCTTAATAAGAGATAAATGTACGGGTGAAAAAACAACGGTTGTAAATTCGCCTATAAGTTTTGAGGGTGAACTGAGTTCAACGCCGTTAAGAATCGCTCTTCTTTTCTTTTCGTTGATGATTTTTGCCGTCTGCTGTCTTTCGAATGAAAAAAATTCAAGCTCGGCAACCGAAAAGCTTTCATTAAAGCTTACAAGTTCCGAATCCTTTGAGGTCCTGAAACTCTTACAACCCGTAAAAAGCCACAGTGCTTCAATGAGATTTGTTTTTCCCTGAGCGTTTTCGCCGAAAATGATATTAATCCCGTTCGACGGCTCAAGAATTAAATCCTTGATATTTCTGTAATTTTTTAATGTCAGACGGTTGACTATCACTCGTTTACTACCTCAACAACGTATAAATCAAATTCGAATTTATCCCCTGCCCGAAGCTTTTTTCCTCTGGAAGGGCATATTTCACCGTTTACCTTAACTTCGCCGTCCTGAATTACGGTTTTCGCATGCCCTCCGCTCTGGACCAAATCCGCAAGCTTAAGAGCCGAATCAAGACGTATAAAATCGGTTTTTATTTTAATTTGTTTATTTTTCTTTTCGGCAATTTTTGCTTTTAAGACTTTCATTTTTAATCCTTCTTAAGTCTTATGGGAAGAACAAGGAATAAGAAGCTGTCGCCTTCATTGGGAACAATGATAATAGGCTGAACTGGGCCGTTTAACTTAATAAGAACCTCGTCGCTGTCGCAAACCTTAAGCGCGTCAAGCAAAAACTTGTTGTTAAAGCCGATTTCAACCTTATTTCCCTCAACCTTTGCCGCCATTTTATCGTTGGCGAGACCTAAGGTCGTTGAAGAAGAAACGCGGATTAAATCGTTATCGAAAATGCAGCGAATGGGGCTTTTATTCCTGTCGGCAATAATAAGCGAAACACGTTCAACTGATTCAATAAGCTTTCTGAGATTAGCTCTTACCGTCGTTGTATTCTGAGACGGAACAGCCGATTTATAATCAAGAAAATCACCGTCAAGAAGACGTGAAATTATACTGTAATTACCTATTTCAAAAAGAATATGTCTCTTTGCAACTCCCATTGATACCGTAATATCGCCGTCGGGAATAAGCTTGATAACCTCTGTAAGAGTTTTCTTCGGTACTACAAAATCCTTTTCTTCGCCGTCATAATCAAAGCTCTCGTTTCTTATTGCAAGACGGAAGCCGTCAACCGCGATAAGACGGATTAATCCCTTTCTTATTTCAAACTTTACGCCGGTATGAACCGCTTTTGATGCGTCGTTATCGGCAGCGGCGAAATAAGTCTTTCTTATCATATCCTTTAAAATATCGCCCTTAAGAACAATCGGGAATCCTCCCGAAACGGACGGAAGCTCCGGATACTCAGCAGCCGAAATACCCATAATGCTGTATTCCGTGTCACCCGAAATAATTTTACAGGTCTGTCTCTCGTCAGATGAAATTGAGCAGATATCTGACGGAAGATTTCTGATAATATCGCAAAGATATCTTGCGTTGATAATAATTGCTCCGCTTTCTTCAACTCTTGCTTCTATGCTTGTTACAATACCTACCTCAAGGTCATAACCCGTAAGAGTAAGCGAATTGCCTTCGGCTTTAAGAAGAATGCCTTCTATTGAGGGAAGAGTTGTTTTTGAAGAAGCCGCTCTCTGAACGTTCTGGCAGGCCTCATTTAATGCGAGTGTATTGCAAGTGAATTTCATACTGTTTATCTCCTTTAAAAATTTTTTTGTTTTTTATAAAAAAATAATTAATAAAAATAGTTGTATTAGTAGGGGCTGTCTAAATTGTTTAAAACAGGAAAAACAGTTAATATTAAACAATTCAGAGGCAAATTTTTACTTTCAAAACTTTTTCACGGATGTTTAACGAATATACATAAAAAAGTGTATGTTCAAAACTCGATGTTTAAAAATAAAAACTTGTTTATAACTCCTGAATATTTTTAATTAAATCAAGGACGTTTGATTTGAACGAAGAATTTGAGGCCATCTTCTTTTCAACCTCGTCAATTGAATGCTTGACGGTTGAATGGGTTTTTCCGCCGAAGACCTTTCCTATGTCTATAAGCGACATATCGGCGATTTCTCTCATAATATACATCGCGACCTGACGGGCGTTGACAATGGAAGCGTCACGTCTTTCGGAACGGATGTTTTCAGGCGTTACGCCGAAGGTTCTTCCGGTCTGGTCAATAATCATTTCAATCGTCGCTTCAACGGGTCTTGAATTATTAAGAATGTCCTTAATGGCTTCCGAGGCGATTTCTATCGTCGGTTCCGTCCCATGCATCTGACAGAGGGCGTTTATCTTTTTAACCGCTCCCTCAAGCTGTCTGACGTTGTTTTTGATTTTATCGGCGATATAATCCACAATTTCGTTTGAAAGCTCAAGGTCGAAATATTTAGCCTTATTTTTTATAATAGCCATTCTCGTTTCGTAATCGGGCGGCTGAATGTCCGCTAAAAGACCGTTTTCGAAGCGAGAACGCAGTCTGTCCTCAAGGCTTTGAATTTCCTTAGGCGGCTTATCGGAAGTCAATACAACCTGTTTACCGTTCTCATAAAGGGTATTGAAGGTGTGAAAGAATTCTTCCTCCGTCTGTGTTTTACCCGCGATGAACTGAATATCGTCTATTAAAAGCACGTCGCAGGTACGGTATTTATTACGGAAAGCCTGAGTATTCTGTGTCTGAAGATAGAAAACAAGCTCGTTTGTAAAGTTCTCACTCGTTGTGTAAATAATATTCGCATTCGGGTAATACTTTTCAACCTCAAGGCAGATTGCGTTGAGAAGATGGGTTTTACCCAGACCGCTTCGTCCGTAAATGAAAAGAGGATTGTAAAATCTTCCGGGATTTGAAGCTACGTTTTTAGCGGCTGCGTAAGCAAATTTATTCGACGGGCCGACAACGAATGAAGCGAAGTCGTTGATAATTTCTTTTAACGAAAAGTTTTTTTCCGCCGGGGATGAAGTATTTTCGTTCAGCTTGCTTTCATCGGTCGTAATATATATTTTTACGTCAAAGCCGACCTTTTTTTCAAAAGCCTCGGATAAGAGGTTCTGATACTTTTCATAAATTATTCCGCGCTTGAACTCGTCGTTGATAAAAAGCGTCACCATATCGTTTTCGAAGCTGACGGGTTTTAACGGAGCGAGCCAGAGGTTAAAGGCGGTTTCGTTAAGCTTTTGAGAACAGTAGTCAAGCACTTCCCGCCAGATTTCCATAAAGGAATCCATTTTCAACATCCTTCCTTTTCTATTCAAAAATTGTTCAAAACTTTTTACTTATTTAAACATTCGTTTCATTATATCATTATTTGCGCCGTATTACAATAGGTAAATTTAAATTAATATATAATTATATTAAATAAATAATACCTATAATTGACATTTTTATTAAAAAATGTTTAAAACCTCAAAATATTTTTTTCGTTTCTTTATACAATATCTTGTGATACTCCCCTCTTTTGTCACAAAAGTTGTGTTTTGGCTGAAAGAGCCGCTTTTACCTTAAATAAAATCATTGACAGAAACGGCTTTTTTGTTATATAATACATTCTCACAGTGTAATTTTATACTGTGTCAGTATGCAAAAATCCTGCAAAACAGTTCGTGCAGGTATAATATAGTTTTCAGGGAGGAAAAGTGATGAAGAGAACATACCAGCCCAAGAAGCGCCATCGCAAGATGGAACACGGCTTCCGCAAAAGAATGTCCGACAGAAACGGCAGAAAGGTTCTTGCCCGCCGCAGAGCAAAGGGCAGAAAACAGCTCTCTTATTAATGAGGGATTAAAGTGACCGATACCGTTACATTAAAGTCTAACTCTGAGTTTCGCCGCATTTATGCGCGCGGCAAGGTCTATACAAATCCTGCACTGGTCGTCTACGTAATGAAAAACCGTGCGGGTATTTGTCGTATAGGTATCACGACGAGTAAAAAAATCGGTAACGCGGTTGAAAGAAATCGGTCAAAAAGGGTTATCCGCGCGGCATTTTCGGCTCTCAGGAATGAAATTGAGGGCGGCTATGACATTATTTTCGTTGCCCGCGGAAAAACAAAGTACACAAAGTCAACCGAACTTTGTGGGATAATGAGAAAACAGTTTTTGTCAGCCGGAGTAATAAAAAATGACTCAAGTTTTTATAAAGCTGATTAAGTTTTACCAGAGACATATTTCCCCTCACCTGCCCGCCAGGTGCAAATTTTACCCGACCTGCTCAAGCTATGCCGTCACGGCGTTTGAGCGATTCGGCTTTTTTAAGGGCTTAATGCTTACTCTCTGGCGGCTTATACGCTGCAGTCCGCTGACAAGCGGCGGGTACGACCCGGTGCCCGAGAAGAAGATTAAACGTTGACGGAGAGAAACCAATGAAATTCAGAGAATGGCTTGCGGTCCCGTTCGGACTTGTCTTATCCGCATTTTATGCCATAACCGATAACTATCTGCTTTCGCTTTTAATACTTGTTATTCTTGTTAAGCTCATTCTTCTGCCCTCGCAGATATCAATGCAGAAGAATCAGGCGAAACAGCTTCGCTTAAAGCCAAAAGCAGACAGAATCCGTGAAAAATACGCCGGTAATCAGCAGAAGATGAATCAGGAGCTTCAGAACCTCTATTCTCAGGAGGGTTACGGAGCCGCCTCGGCAGGCTGCGTGCCTATGCTTATTCAGCTTCCTATTATGATGGGCGTTTATTTCGCAGCTAACTACTCGCCTCTTTCAAACATTCTTCGTATTTCAAAGGATGTTGTAGCGAATCTTAAAGAGGCTGTTGCTCCTTTTGCTCAGGAAGCGACTCAGGCTGTTACCAAAAAGGCAAGCAGCGGCGCGGCTGCGTTTCAGGGTGAAATCGACGTAATCAAATACCTTGATAAGATTGACCTTGAGTCAGTCAGCGGCGTTACGCCCGAAATTGCGCATAAAATCAACCATTTTGCCGATAACTTCAACCTTTTCGGCATTGACCTTACGGTAACTCCGAACTTTAAATCCGTCGACAAGTACTGGATTATCCCCGCGATATTGCTTGTAATCACGCTTGTCCAGAGCGTTTATATGTTCCTGCGTCAGAAGAAGACGAATCCCGAAATGGCTAAAAACCCGTCGTCAGGCTGTATGATGTTTATGTCCCCTGCCATGATGATTTGGTTTGCGTTCATTCTTCCGACGAATGTCAGCGTATATATGATTCTTTCGAGCATTATTTCGCTTATTCAGATGTTTATTCTCAATTATACCCACAGTCCGAACAAGGTTCTCTCGCGCCTTATGGTTGACGAGACGGTTTACCGTCGCTCAAAGGAAGCGAGCATGAAAAAGGCGCTTGAGGCGTCACAAAAAGATTAAGAGGTAAATATTGATATGTTGAAAGAAGCAATCGGAACGGGCGCAACCGTTGACGCGGCTACAAAAGCGGCAAAGGAAAAACTCGGCGCTCCCGAAGAGGTTGAGGTTAAGATTGAAATCCTCAAAACCCCTACAAAAAAGATTTTAGGTCTTTTCGGCGGTAATGAAGCCGAAGTCAAGGTCAGCTATGAAGCTGAGGACGAGCCTGAAAGAAAACCCAGACAGGAAAAAAGAGAAAATAATAAGAAAAACAATAAAAAAGAGAATAAACCCAAGCCCGTCAAGGAAGTTGTTGTTGAAATTTCAAAGCCCTTTGAAGCGGTTGAAATGAAGCCTACAAACGAATATGACGACGCGAAGGAATATTTAAAGGCGATGATTCTCGGTATCGGCATGGAAAGCTGTGAAATCGAGGTCACCGCAAACGATGAGGAAATTAACTTCGAGGTTAATTGCGGCGACGATTACGGTCTCGTAATCGGCAGACGCGGCGAAACTCTCGACGCTCTTCAGTATCTTACAAGAATGGTTGCGAACCACGGCAAGGGCAGCTATAAGAGAGTCAGCGTCAACGTAGGCGATTACCGCGAAAAACGTGAGGACGCTTTACGCGTGCTCGCAAGAAGAAATGCCATTAAGGCGGTTAAATCGGGCAGAAGCGTTACGCTTGAGCCTATGAACCCGTATGAGAGAAGAGTTATTCATACCGCGGTTCAGGAAATCAACGGTGCTACCTCGTATTCAACGGGCAATGACCTTGAAAGAAGAGTTACAATTGCTCCCGACGGTTCGGTTAAAGCCAGCCGCCAGTCATATCAGAGAAACGACCGCCGCAGAAGGAACGACTCCCCTGCTGCCAAGGTTGCGGACGCTCCCGCAAGAGCTCCCAAGAGCGATTTTGAAGGCTCGTCTCTGTACGGCAAAATCGAAGTAGAGCAGGATTCAACGGAAGAATGATTTTAAGGGGAGTTTCGACTCCCCTTTTTGTTTTATTGATAAAGGTGATGTAATGTCGACTGTTGCCGCAATTTCGACCGGTCTTTCACCCGGCGGAATAGGTATCGTGCGTATTTCGGGCGAAAACGCCGTTGAAATCGCAGACAAGGTGTTTATATCGAAAAACGGCAGGCTCCTTAAGGATTTAAGGGGCTATTCGGCGTTGCTCGGCTCCGTTAAGAGCGAGGACGGCGAACCCGTCGACGAGGTTGTGGCTCTTGTTTTTAAAGCTCCGAAAAGCTATACGGGCGAAGACGTTGTTGAGCTTAACTGTCACGGCGGGCTTTTTGTAACGCGTGAGGTGCTTCGCAGCGTGCTTTCTGCGGGCGCTCTCCCCGCCCTGCGGGCGAATTCACAAAAAGAGCCTTCCTCAACGGTAAAATGGATTTGACGAGCGCAGAATCGGTTATGAACATCATTTCCTCTCATTCCGAGCAGGAAACGAAGGCGGCTTACAACACTCTTGAGGGCGCGCTGAGTAAAAAAATAGCCGAAATCAACGGTATTCTCATTTCCGCCTCGGCTTCGCTTGCGGCGTGGGTGGACTACCCCGACGATGAAATTGAAGAGCTTACAAGCGGCGAATTAGTTGAAAATCTTAACACCGCCGAAAAGGAGCTTGAAAATCTTATATCGCGTTTCGATACGGGAAAGGCGGTTATAGGCGGAGTGCGTACCGCGATTGTAGGAAAGCCGAATGTCGGAAAATCGACTCTGATGAATATGCTTCTCGGCGAGGACAGGTCAATCGTCACCGCGGTCGAGGGCACAACCCGTGATATCGTTGAAGAAACCGCGGTTATCGGCGCGGCAACCCTTCGCCTTGCAGATACCGCCGGACTTCGTTCCTCGGAGGACGAGGTTGAAAAAATCGGCGTCGATAAGGCGAAAAAATGGCTTGAAAGCGCAGATTTTGCCCTCGCGGTTTTCGATTTGTCCCGACCTTTTACACAAGAGGATGAAGAGATTGTCTCCCTTGTAAAAAACAAGAAATGTGTTGCAATTCTCAACAAAGCCGACCTTGAGCAAAAGGCGCAGAAGAATTTAATTATACAAAACTTTGAAAACTTGGTTGAAATCAGCGCAAAAAATCCCGACGACAGACAAAAGCTCTGTGACATTATCGAAAAAGCTCTCGAGACAGCCGATTTTGACCCGTCGGTCGCCTCTCTTATAAATGCGAGGCAGAAAAGCTGCTGCGAGCAGGCTTTAAGAGATATTATTCAGGCTGAAAACGACCTTAAAAACGGCGTCACGCTTGATGCGGTCAACGTCACGGTCGATTCGGCTATCGACTCCCTTCTCGTTCTCACGGGCGAAAAGGCGTCGGATTCGGTTATAAACGAAATATTTTCGCGTTTCTGCGTAGGTAAATAATATGGAGTATTTTGCAAAACATTATGACGTTGCCGTTATCGGCGCAGGCCATGCCGGAATTGAGGCAGGGCTTGGTTCGGCGCGCCTCGGCTGTAAAACCGTAATGTTTGCGATTAATCTTGACTCTGTCGGCAATATGCCCTGCAACCCGTCAATCGGCGGCACCTCAAAGGGACATCTTGTCCGTGAAATCGACGCTCTCGGCGGCGAAATGGGCGTTGCGGCGGACAAGACGAGTATTCAGTCAAGAATGTTAAATCTCGGAAAAGGCCCCGCGGTTCATTCGCTCAGAGCGCAGATTGACCGCAGAAAATACTGCGAATATATGAAGCACGCCGTCGAAAAGCAGGAAAACCTTGACTTAAGACAGTGCGAAATTGTTGATTTATATAGGGATGACAATGGACTGTGGACGCTTAAAACCCGTCTGGAGGCGGTTTATACCGCGCAGTGCGTAATTCTCGCAACGGGCACTTTCCTCGGCGGAAGAATCTTTATCGGCGACGTTTCATACGAAAGCGGACCTGACGGAATGTTCCCCGCGACGGAACTCTCAAAAGCCCTTGTAAAACTTGGTATTCCGCTTCGCCGCTTTAAGACGGGCACTCCCGCAAGAGTTAACAGCAGAACTATAGATTTTTCAAAAACGGAATTGCAGGAGGGCGACGAAAAAACGGTTGCTTTTTCCTTTGACAGCGAAGAAAAACCGAAAAATAAGGTTGCCTGCCATATTACATATACGAATGACGATACGAAGAACATAATTCTTGAAAATCTTCACCGCTCACCGCTCTACAGCGGTAAAATAAGCGGCGTCGGACCGCGTTACTGTCCGAGCATTGAAGATAAAATAGTCCGTTTTCCCGAAAAACAGAGACACCAGCTCTTTATTGAGCCCTGCGGCGAGGATACGGAGGAAATGTATCTTCAGGGCATGTCTTCGTCTCTTCCCGAGGACGTTCAGCTTAAGTTTTTAAGAACGATTCCCGGTCTTGAAAACGTTGAAATAATGCGTACTGCTTACGCCATAGAGTATGACTGCGTAGACCCGCTCGCGCTTTCGCAAAGCCTTGAATTTCTTGATTTCAGGGGACTTTTCGGCGCGGGACAGTTCAACGGTTCAAGCGGTTATGAGGAAGCCGCGGCGCAGGGACTTATCGCGGGAATCAACGCCGCGAGGGAGGTTCAGGGCAAAGAGCCGTTTGTTCTCGGCAGAGAAACCTCTTATATAGGCACGCTTATAGACGACCTTGTAACAAAGGGCTGTATGGACCCTTACAGAATGATGACCTCGAGAAGCGAATACAGACTTCTTTTAAGACAGGACAACGCCGACCTTCGCCTGACCGAAAAAGGCTATGAAGTCGGGCTCGTCAGCGAAGAGAAGCATAACCGCCTTCTCGAAAAGAAAAAAATGATAGCCGAAGAACTCGAAAGGGTTGAAAATACTGTGCTTCCGCCGTCCGAGGAGCTTCAGGAATTCCTTGTTTCACGTGAAACATCGGCGCTTAAAACGGGCGCGCGGCTTTCGGAATTAATCCGCAGGCCCCAGCTTAATTACGAATTGCTTAAACCTTTTGACAAAACCCGTCCCGATTTGCCCGAGGACGTTTTCGAACAGGTTGAAATTGAATTAAAGTACGACGGCTATATTAAAAGACAGCAGGCTCAGGTTGAGGAAATGCACCGCCTTGAGGTTAAGAAAATCCCCGAAAGCGTTGATTTTAACGCAATCGACGGACTCAGGCTTGAGGCGAGGGAAAAGCTGACGAAGGCGCGTCCCCAGTCGGTAGGGCAGGCGAGCCGTATTTCGGGAGTTACGCCCGCGGACATCTCCGTCCTTCTCATTTTTCTTGCGAAGGAGGGCGTCTGATATGATTAACACCTCTTTATTAAAGGAAAAAGCGGATTTCTTCGGGATTTCCCTTGATGAAAAAGCGCTTTCGCGTTTCGATAAATACGCCGAAATGCTTATCGAAACGAACAAAGTAATGAATCTGACGGCAATAACCGAGCCTGACGAAATAGTTATAAAGCATTTCGCTGACAGCCTTTCGGTGCTTAAATTCGTTGACATTCCCGAAAATGCAAGCGTTATAGACGTTGGAACGGGCGCGGGTTTTCCCGGCGTTGCGTTGCTTATCGCAAGACCTGATATTAATCTTACTTTGCTTGACAGCCTTAACAAAAGGCTTGTTTTTCTTGAAAATGTATTAAAAGAGCTTGATTTGACGGCTAAAACCGTTCATCTTCGCGCTGAGCAGGGCGGTCAGGACGGGAAGTACCGTGAAAAGTACGATTTTGCCGTAGCGAGGGCGGTTGCGGCGTTGCCCGTACTTTCCGAATACTGTCTGCCGTTTGTTAAAACGGGCGGTGAATTTATCGCCATGAAGGGCGATATGGCGGATGAGGAAATAAGTCAGTCCGAAAACGCGGTTAAAACTCTCGGCGGCGAAATTACAGCCTCTGACGGCTTTGAGCTTTTCGGCAGGGGAGAGCGAACGATAGTGAGAATTAAAAAAATATCGCAAACTCCGACAAGGTATCCGCGCGCTTCGTCAAAAATCGCGTCAAAACCGCTCTGATAATGCCGAAAACCCTTGATATATAAGGATTTATGACAATCGAAAATGCTTTATTTTTTCACCTTTGTGTGCTAACCTTTATTTGTAAGGACAAGCCACGGAGGTGAAATTTTTTGTTTAAGTCACAGTTAAAACCGACGGTAGGGGAGACCGTAATGCTTTTGCCGCAGAGCAGAATCAAACCCAATCCCAACCAGCCGAGAAAGCATTTTGATTTTGACGAGCTTGAAGAGCTTGCGCAGAGCATAAGAGCTAACGGAATTATACAGCCGCTCACCGTAAGAAAGCTCGAAAGCGGTGAATACGAACTGATTTCCGGCGAAAGACGGCTTCGCGCGGCAAGATTAATAGGTATGACAAAGGTTCCCGCTATAATAATTGACGCGGACGAGGAACAGTCTACAATTCTTTCCGTGCTTGAGAACATACAGAGAAGCGACCTTTCGTTTTTTGAAGAGGCGCTTGCTCTCGATAAACTGCTGAATGTATACGGAATGAGTCAGGAAGAAATCGGAAGAAAACTGGGCAAGGCTCAGCCGACGCTTTCAAACAAACTGAGACTTCTGAAACTCAACGAACAGCTGCGTTACGAAATATCGAAGGCGGGGCTTACCGAAAGGCACGCGAGAGCGCTTTTAAGGCTTGAAACCGACGACCTGCGCGAGCGCGCGTTATCTATAATAATTGACCGGCACCTTAACGTCGAAGAAAGCGAAAGACTGATTTTTCAGATGAATAAACGCACCGAGGAGCCGCAAGGGACGGTCAAAAAGAGTTTCCGTGACATAAGAATCTTTATAAACACCCTGAATCACGCCGTTGACGCTATCCGCAGAGCGGGTATTGACGCGGATTCGGCGAAAAGCGAGACGGACGAATATATAGAGTACGTCGTCCGCATACCGAAGCAGGCGGGGTTTACGGCAAAAACCGCAGGCTGACAAATCGGTATTACGCCCGAAAGGGCTTAATATAGCGGGTTTTCCCGCACCCATATCCTTCTCTTTCACACCCCACATCCACAAGCGAAAGCGCTCACTGCTATAGTGGGCGCTTTTGCTTTGCTTTTTATATAAATGTTTCACGTGAAACGTATTTTGCGTATTTTTTTGCCGCAGAACGAAAAATCGGACCGAAAAATGAAAAAATCACTTTTATTTTTTATATTATTATGGTATACTCTGTAATGTTGAGGTGAAAACATGGCAAAAATTGTTTCTATAATAAATCAGAAGGGCGGGGTGGGAAAGACCACTACAGCCGTAAACCTTGCCGCCGCAGTCGGCGCGCTGGGAAAGAAAGCGCTTCTTGTCGACATTGACCCGCAGGGCAATTCCACAAGCGGCTTCGGCGTGAATAAGAGAAATATTTCCGCTTCGACCTATGATATGCTTATAAACGGCGCGTCGGCGAAAGAATGCACCGTTGTCACGAAATTCAAGAATGTTTCTCTGCTGCCGTCGGATATGAATCTTGCGGGCGCAGAGGTTGAAATGATAGCGATTGAAAACCGTGAAAGCCTTTTAAAGAAAGCGCTTCTTGAGGTCTGGGCGGATTACGACTATATCTTTCTTGACTGCCCGCCGTCATTGGGAATTATTACCATTAACGCGCTTTGCGCTTCGGACACCTTCCTTGTTCCGATGCAGTGCGAATACTATTCGCTTGAGGGGCTTGCCCAGCTGATTTCGACTGTCCGACAAGTAAAACGCCTTTACAACCCCCATATTGAAATGGAGGGCGTTCTGTTCACAATGTACGACAGCAGGCTCAACCTGACTCAGCAGGTTGCTTCAGAGGTCAAAAGGGCGTTTCCGCAGAAGGTCTATTCGACCGCTATTCCAAAGAACGTAAGGCTTTCCGAGGCTCCGTCATTCGGCGAGCCGGTTATGTATTACGACCGTTCCTCAAAGGGCGCGAAGGCTTATGAGGAATTTGCGAAAGAATTTATCAAAAAGAGCGAAAGAAGTTAGCAGGAGGTAACTATGGCAGTAAAAAAAGGCGGACTCGGCAGAGGCTTTGACAGCCTTTTCCTTGACAATACCGCGCTTGAAACGGGCAACAGCGCCATCACGCTGAATATTGACGACATTGAGCCTAACCGCACTCAGCCCCGAAAGGCATTTGACGAGGGCTCTCTTTCGGAGCTTGCCGAAAGCATTTCTCAGTACGGCGTGTTACAGCCGCTTCTTGTACGCCCGAGAAAGGACGGCAGTTACCAGATTGTAGCGGGCGAACGTCGCTGGCGTGCGGCGAAAATGGCGGGGCTTAAGGAAGTTCCCGTTACCGTAAGGGATTTAAGCGACGACGAAACGGCGGCAATCGCTCTTATAGAAAATCTTCAGAGAGAGGATTTAAACCCGATAGAACAGGCGCAGGGACTTTATGAGCTTATTGAAAACTTCGGCTTAACACAGGAGGAGGCGGCTTACAGAGTCGGCAAATCAAGACCTGCGGTAGCTAACGCCTTAAGGCTTTTAAAACTTCCCGACGACATACGCGATACGGTCGCCGGCGGTAAGATTTCCGAAGGTCACGCGAGAGCGCTTTTAGGCTTTGAAAACGAAGAGGATATGCGTTATGCCGCTTCGCTTATAATTAAAGATAAGGCTACGGTTCGCGATATCGAGAGAATGGCTAAGCAAAAGAGCGCGAAAAAGCCGAGAAAGACTAAAAAGAGCGGTAAACGCGACGTATATTTCGACGAGGTTGAGCTGTCGCTTTCCGAAACGCTCGGCAGACGGGTTAAGGTTCACGCTGTTCCCGGCGGAGGCGGAAAGCTTGAAATAGAGTTCTTTGACAAAGAGGACTTAAAGAAAATAGCAAATGAAATCGGTAAGGAATAAGGAGAAATAAAAATGATTGACATTAAGTTTTTGAGAGAAAATCCCGAAATTGTTAAACAGAACATCAGAAACAAGTTCCAGGACAGAAAGCTCCCGCTTGTTGACGAGGTTATTGAGCTTGATAAGCAGTACCGTCAGGCGCTTCAGGACGCCGACGCTCTTCGAGCGAACAGAAACAAGATTTCCAAGGAAATAGGCGCTCTTATGGCTCAGGGTAAGCGCGACGAGGCCGAGCAGGTCAAAAAGCAGGTAACCGAAGCGGCGGACAGGCTTGCAGCCCTTGAAAAGACTGAGGAAGAACTCGCCGAAAAGATAAAGAAGATTATGATGACGATTCCCAACATTATCGACCCGTCCGTTCCCATAGGCAAGGACGACAGCGAAAACGTTGAGATTGAAAAGTTCGGCGAGCCGGTTGTTCCCGATTTTGAAATTCCTTATCACACCGATATTATGGAGTCCTTCGCGGGTATTGACCTCGATTCTGCGAGAAAGGTTGCGGGCAACGGATTTTACTATCTTGTCGGCGATATCGCCCGTCTTCATTCGGCGGTTATCTCCTATGCGAGAGACTTTATGATTGACCGCGGTTTCACATACTGCGTTCCTCCGTTTATGATTAGAAGCGAAGTCGTTACGGGCGTTATGAGCTTTGACGAGATGAGCTCTATGATGTATAAAATTGAAGGCGAGGACCTTTATCTTATCGGCACGAGCGAACACTCGATGATAGGTAAATTCATTGACACAATCAACGACGAAAAGACTCTTCCGCTCACTCTTACGAGCTATTCGCCGTGCTTCCGCAAGGAAAAGGGCGCTCACGGAATAGAGGAGAGGGGAGTTTACAGAATTCACCAGTTCGAAAAGCAGGAAATGATAGTTATCTGTAAGCCCGAGGACAGCCCCTACTGGTTTGACAAGCTCTGGCAGAACACGGTTGACCTTTTCCGCTCGCTCGACATTCCCGTAAGAACGCTTGAATGCTGTTCGGGCGACCTTGCGGACTTAAAGGTCAAATCTCTTGACGTTGAGGCGTGGAGCCCGAGACAGAAGAAGTATTTCGAGGTAGGTTCCTGCTCGAATCTCGGCGACGCGCAGGCAAGACGTCTTAAAATCCGCGTCAGCGGCGAGGACGGCAAAAAGTATCTTGCCCATACGCTCAACAATACCGTTGTCGCGCCTCCGAGAATGCTTATCGCTTTCCTTGAAAACAACCTCAATGAGGACGGCAGCGTCGATATTCCCGTCGCCCTTCGTCCTTATATGGGCGGCAAGGAAAAGCTTGTTCCGAACAAATAATTAAATCGGTTCACGCGGATTAATTTAATAACGAATAAAAAAACAAATCCTGCATACACTAAAGCCAGACTATAAAAAGGTGGTAAGTATATGCAGGATTTTGTCGGCTCTGACGGCGATACCGTCAAGCTTTTAAGAGAATGTGACGCAGGAATAAAAATGGGCGTCGAGTCCATTGACGACGTTCTTGATAACGTAAAGAATCAGACGTTTCACGATTTGCTTTCAAAATGCAAAACCGAGCACCAGAAGCTCGGCGTTGAGGTGGGCGAGCTTCTTGACAGACACTCGGACAGCGGCAAAAACCCGAATCCCGTCGCAAAGAGCATGAGCTGGATGAAAACAAATGCGAAGCTGCTTGCCGACCCGTCGGACAAAACCATAGCCGACCTTATGACGGACGGCTGCAATATGGGCGTCAAGTCTTTAAGCAGGTATATAAATCAGTATTCTTCGGCTGACGAAAAATCAAAGGATATTGCCGAAAGGCTTGTCAATATTGAACTTCACCTGACGGACGATATAAGAAAATATCTGTAAAAAACCTCCCTTGCGGGAGGTTCTTTTATTTCGATAAAAACTTATTGTTTATCACAGCATAGAAAACATATTCGTCAAACCATTTTTCGTTCATTGTGTAGTGACCGTCCGCACCCGTGAGCGCGCCTGCCGAATCCTGCGCCTTGAAACGGACGGGAAGCCCGTTTTCAATCTGAACCCCGTCAAGCGAGATAAAGTCGCAGGGCGAAATCCGTTTATAATCGAACGAATCCGTCTTTGACATTGACCTGTCGCTTCCGAAAACAGTTTCATTGTCGCAGAAATCGGTGTCGAGAATGCCGAGCATCCGGTTTGACTGCTGGCGCGTATCGGCGCAGACAACAACCTGTTCGCCGCTTTCAAGCTGTTTTTTACAGAGCATTTTGATTACGTCAATCGGAAGATACGCCGTGCCGGAGTTTTCGTTTTTTCTGACTCTTTCGTCGGCGACAACCGTATAGGCGTTGACGTCCGTTTCGCAGAAATCACGGTAAAAATCGGTGGGCGTCACGTTTTCGAGATGGTATTCGTCTCCATTTTTGTCATTATAGTTCCAGTTAAAGCTTTCGGGCGGAACGCCGAGCTGTTCGTTGAGAATGTTTTTAACGTCCTCAAGGGCGGCTTTCTTAATTTTTTCGAAATCGCTTTCGCCCGCGCGCCTTAATTCGCTCGCGAAAAGCAAAAGACGGTTTTTCAGAAGCGTAAGAACGTCCGTCCTGTGCTCGTGAATTCCCGTTCCGAGCATTGCGTGGAGGGGGACGAGACCGTATTTTTCGGTCAGCCGCGCAAACGAAAACCAGTCGCCGTCGGGATTAATCGGGTTTTCAAGAAGAGCCGAAACCGCCGAATAGGACAAGGGCTGACGCGCGGTTTCGATAATACTGTCCGTAAAGCGTTCGCTTTTTTCAAGCAAATCGAAATAAAGTATAAAATACGGCGAAAGCTGAAAATTAGTCTGGGTAAGGTTAAGCCCTCTTTCGACCTTTTGCCTTATCGGATTAAGGCAGGCGTAAATCCAGCTTATGCCGAAGCCTTTGCCGTCGCATACTCCCTCGTCCCAGAGGTCGACGGAATACGAGTGTGAAATGTTGTACTTTTTCATAAAATCAAATCCTAAATATCAATTGTTTTTGCTTCTTCTCTTCGGCGTTTAAGCTCGGTTTCAACCTTTTTGCGCTCCTCGGGAGTGTAGCGGATGAACAGAAGCGGAATAATGTATAAAAGGCTTGCGAGAGCGGGAGTCAGAATTATCAGCGGCCATATCCAGCTGTCAAAGGCGGCGGACTGGGTGCCGACATAGACGGCGTTCGGCGCGTCTTCAATCGCGTGGTAGTGAAGAAGGTGAAGCGCAAGCGTCGTAAGCCCTAAGGTGATGCCGCTGGAAATCTTTGTAAACGAGGTCTGGATTGAAAAGGTGATGCCCTCGGTGCGTTTTCCCGTCTTATATTCCATATAGTCGATACTGTCGCAGAAAATTGAGGTCTGCGCTATGGAATTCGCGCCCATGGGAATATTGCCGAGACCTATAATTATAAGCGCAAGCCAAAGTCTGTTGCCCTCAAAGCCGATGAAAAAGGCTATGATTCTGACAATTAAGTTGAGCGCCTGCATAAGTATAAGCGCGTTGACGTAGCTTTTGCACCACTTTTTAAGTTTGTCGGCAAAGAACATTCCGAGAGTTCCCGGAACGCCCGTGATAATGCCGTAAATCGTGGTAAGTCCCAGCGCGCCGATAATACTGTTTTCGCCGAGAAAATTCGCGGGAATCTCGTATTTGAAGAAATATACAACCATACTGCCGCCGAAGCCTACCGCGCCGAGAAGATTGGAAAGGGTGACGAGCATAAGCATTCTGTTTGAAAATACGATTTTAAAGCTTTCCCAAAGCGTCTGCTGTCTTTTTTCGGGCTCGGGGTGAATTCTCTCCTGAGCTTCTTTGCAGCGTATTGCCATCATCGCGCCGCCGAGTCCGAAGATAACCGCGAATACAACCGTCATAAACGCCAGCGACCTGCCGAGCATATTCGCCACCATTTCAAGCGCCATGGGAATTCCCGCGGAGCCTACGGCGAATACGCACGAGCCGATGGTTCTTGCCCACTGAACAAAGACGTCACGCTCGTTTGAGTCGGGCGAAACACAGGCTGTAATGCCCCACATCGAAACATCCTGGAATGTGTAGGCAAGGTCCCAGCAGATATACATAATCATAAAATAGGCGACTTTTACCCACAATTTGTCCGACGGAAAAACAATGAACATAAGCACTGTAAAAATACCGACGGGCAGGGGAGTGTAACGCAAAAACGGGCGGAGCTTTTCGCCGTTTTTAAACGTATGGCGATCAATCCACGAGCCGACAATAGGGTCGTTTATACCGTCCCAGATTTTCATTATAAGAACAAGTACCGTAACCGTCAGCGGTGGAAAAATCGCAATATCGGTCATAAAGAACGAGAAAAAAGAGCTTCCTATGAGCGAATAAACAAGATTCTGACCGCTTAAGCCAAAATAGAAATTACGTTTTTCACGCGGAGAAATGTATTTAGTCATTGTTTCACATCCCGATAAATAATCAATTCAATTATAAAAAATAAAAAAATCAAATTCAAGTGGCATTTGCTACATTTTTTACCCTCCGGTTTATTGCAAATGTTCAAATAATTTGATATAATTCTTTTAAATTTTATTTTGGGAGGAACTGTTATGAGTGATTACAAAATAAATACAAAATGCGTTCAGGGCGGCTATACGCCGAAAAACGGCGAGCCCAGACAGGTTCCGATTATTCAATCGACCACTTTCAAGTATGACACGAGCGAGGATATGGGCAAGCTTTTTGACCTTGAAGCGAGCGGTTATTTCTACACCCGTCTTCAGAATCCCACTAACGACTTTGTCGCGGCTAAAATTGCCGAGCTTGAGGGCGGCACGGCGGGAATGCTTACCTCGTCCGGTCAGGCGGCTAACTTTTTTGCTCTTTTCAATATCTGCGAGACGGGCTCTCATATCGTTTCGTCCGCGTCGATTTACGGCGGCACGTTTAATCTTATCGCCGTAACGATGAAAAAGATGGGCATTGACGTAACCTTTGTCAGCCCCGACTGCACCGAGGATGAGCTTAACGCCGCTTTCAGAGAAAACACAAGGGCTGTTTTCGGCGAGACAATCGCGAATCCCGCGCTTACGGTGCTTGACATTGAAAAATTCGCAAAAGCCGCTCATTCCCACGGCGTTCCGCTGATTATCGACAATACTTTCCCGACTCCCGTTAACTGCAGACCTATTGAATGGGGCGCGGACATTGTCACCCATTCGACTACGAAATATATGGACGGTCACGGCGTAGGCGTAGGCGGCGCAATAGTTGATTCGGGCAAATTTGACTGGTTCGCTCATAAGGACAAGTTCCCCGGACTTACTACTCCCGATGACTCCTATCACGGTATAACATACGCCGAAAAATTCGGTCTTGAGGGCGCGTTCATTACCAAGTGCACGGCTCAGTTAATGCGCGATTTCGGCTGTATTCAGTCGCCGCAGAATGCTTTTTATCTTAATCTCGGTCTCGAATCCCTTCACGTCAGAATGCCGCGTCACTGTGAAAACGGACTTGCGGTCGCCCGGTTTTTAAAGGGGCACGAAAAGGTAAAAAGCGTCTCTTTCCCGCATCTTGAGGGTGATAAATACTATGAGCTTGCGAAAAAATATATGCCCGACGGCGGCTGCGGCGTAGTTTCGTTTGAAATCGAGGGCGGAAGAAAAGCGGCGGAGAAATTTATGAAATCGCTTCGTCTTATGGCGATTGAAACCCACGTTGCCGACGCGAGAAGCTGCTGTCTTAACCCCGCGACCTCGACTCACCGTCAGCTTACCGACGAACAGCTTGCGGCGGCGGGAATCCCCGCGGGCTTAATCCGAGTTTCCTGCGGAATCGAGGACAGGGAAGACCTTATCAACGACATTAAACAGGCTCTTGAGCAGGTATAATTAAATCAAAATTAAAGCGAGCGGAAAACCGCTCGCTTTTTTATTGCCCTTTTACTTTCTCTTTTTATAATCCCTGTCAATTTCCTCCGACCAGTTTCTGGCAAGCGGAACGCAATCTCTTACGCAGGCAACCGCATTTGAAATGTTTTTGTAAACAACCTTTGTTCCCGTTTCGTCGGCGTGGTAATTTACCGCCCTGTCCTCGTCGATGCCCATGTGCGCGGCGGTTTCGACCGCGTCCATATTTGCGCCGACAAACAGGAACTCCCAGCCGAAGCCCTTTTTCTTCTGTTCAATCATTTTTTTGATTTTTTCGTAAGAAAACTCCTTGCTCGCGTTTTCAAGCCCGTCGGTGATGATAACAAAAACAGTGTTGTCGGGAACGTCCTCGTCACGCGCATAGCGGTGAATGTTATCAATGTGAATAATGCTTGTGCCGATAGCGTCAAGAAGAGCCGTGCAGCCGCGCACCTGATAGTCTTTTTCGGTCATTTTTTTAACCTTTGCGAGCGGCAGTCTGTCGTGAAGAGTCAGTCTTTCGTGGTCAAAAAGGATTGTCGTGACGAAGCATTCGCCCTCTTTTGCTTTCTGCTCCTTAATCATACCGTTGAAACCGCCTATCGTGTCGCTTTCGAGCCCCGACATTGAGCCCGAGCGGTCAAGAATGAAAACGAGCTCGGTTACGGGCATGTGCTTTTCGGCAGGTTTTGCATTTTTGATTTCTTTCGGGACAAGCTCCTTGGGAATAACGGTTTTGAGCGTTTCCGGTGATTTGATTCCGCCGCAGTGAACTGTTTTACCGTTCATTTTTTCGTTTTTCTTCATAATAAAAACCTCCTTAAATGTGAACGCTTTTTCTGTTTGCAATTCACATTATAGGAGGTTTGCTGATTTTTTGGTCGCTTTGCAGGCGACAATTATCCGCCCAGTAAGCTCTGGTCAAAGGCGAACAGGGCTTCGTTGATTTTAAAAATATCGTAGATTCTGTTTTTAATGAAATACTCGACGATGATGTCAAACTTAATGCTGTGCGAAAGAGCAAAGCCCGCCTTTAAAAGCAACTCTTCCGTTTCCTCAAGGTCGAGTTCAAGCGCTATTGCGAACGCAACCGCGGTCGGCTTGCTCGGTTTATAGTGAACGTCGCTTCTTATTTTTGAAAACAGGCGTCTGTCGATATTCGCCTTTTTATAACATTCGCTGTCGGTCATTCCTTTTTCGTCAATTTTGCGCAGAAGCATTTGCGAAAAGCTTTCGTCAACGATTACGGGAATTTCGTTTGCGGTTGTAAAATCGGGAAGAATGGATTTTAAGGATTTGATTTTACCGCCGGCTGATTTTTTCGGCTTTGCGGCAGGGGGACGGGCAAAATCCGCCATAGCTTCCTTTGCCATGCCGCGTCTTTGTAATTCAACCGAACGCTCGTCGCGGTGGGCAAGCGCGTAATTGTCGTCAATATACTGCTTTATGTCCGAAAAAAGCCTGCTGCTTTCAAGAAACGCCTCTTTGTCAAAAACGACGATATAAACCGTCATATCGTTGTCTCTTAAGAATTCGGCGGAGCGTTTTACGGCTATGTCAAACGCCTCTTTTTTCGGGTAACCGTAAACTCCCGCGGAAATCAGCGGAAAGGCGACGCTTTCGCATTTGTGCTCCCTTGCGAGTCTTAAGGAATTGTCATAGCAGCTTTCGAGCAGCTCTTTTTCGTTGCGGTTTCCGCCCTGCCAGACGGGACCTACGGTATGAATAACGTATTTCGCGGGCAGATTATAGCCCTTTGTTATTTTCGCTTCGCCCGTTTTGCAGCCGCCGAGCGTTCTGCATTCCTCAAGCAGTTCGGGACCCGCCGCGCGGTGAATCGCTCCGTCGACTCCGCCGCCGCCGAGCAGGGTTGAATTTGCGGCGTTTACAATCGCGTCGCAGTTTAATTTTGTTATGTCCGCTCTGATAATCTGTAAAGGCATTTTTTCACCTGCTTTTTTATGATATGAATATTGTATCACAAATCGTGCAATAATAAAAGTATTATAATAATCTATATTTAGTGTATCTCAACGGCTGTTTTTCAACCTCTTGTATAGGGTAAAAATTAATGAAAAAATAACCTAAAATTCATTTGACAAACAGGGTTTATTGTGATACAATTCTTTCGCTAACGACGGATTTCTCGGGTTAAGGAGTAAACTGCAAAGCAGTGTTCACCTGCCTTTTTCTGTGAAATCTCGTTGAATAATTAATGAGGTGAAAAAAATGACAAAAGAAGAAAAGCAGGCCATAATGGCCAAGTACGCCACTCACGAAGGCGACACGGGTTCTCCCGAGGTTCAGATTGCGGTTCTCACAAAGAGAATCAACGACCTTAACGAGCATTTCAAGGCTAATCCGAAGGATCACCACTCAAGAAGAGGACTTCTTAAGATGGTCGGTCACAGAAGAAACCTTCTCGCATATCTCCAGAAGGTTGACATCGAGAGATACCGTAAGATAATCGCTGAATTGGGTATCCGTAAATAAGTTATTTCGGGGCAAGCAGAGTATATCTGCTTGCCTTGATTTGCTTTTTAGAAACGTAATTTTTCGGGGCAAAAACACAGGTTTTAGCGGTAAACAGAGTTTTTGAACGTCGGTTTTTGAGAGTTCTGTTTATTGCTAAACAGGTTTTTGCCTCGGTGAAAAATAAAAGAAGAAAGAGGTAAAAAACTATGTTTTTCAAGAATTTTAAGGTCTGGGAAACAGAGCTTGCAGGCAGAAAGCTTACTCTTGAAACGGGTAAGATGGCGGGCCTTGCAAACGCATCCATTCTTGCGCGTTACGGCGAGACAGAGGTTCTTTGTAACGTAACCGCATCCGCTAAGCCGAGAGAGGGCGTGGATTTCTTCCCGCTTTCAGTCGACTATGAAGAGAAAATGTATTCCGTCGGTAAGATTCCCGGCTCGTTCCAGAGAAGAGAGTCAAGACCGAGCGAGAAGGCTATTCTCACTTCCCGCTGCATCGACAGACCCATCCGTCCGCTTTTCCCGAAGGATTTAAGAAACGACTGCTCGGTAGTCGCTACCGTTATGTCGGTTGACCCCGATTGCTCGCCCGAGATTACGGCTATGATAGGCGTCTCGGCGGCTATCGCTATTTCGGACATTCCGTGGGACGGTCCCATTTCGGGCGTCAACGTAGGTCTTGTTGACGGCGAAATCGTTATCAATCCCAATCTTGAACAGAGGGAGAAGAGCGACCTTGTTCTTACGGTCGCTTCCACGGCTGACCTTGTAGCCATGATTGAAGCAGGCGCAAACGAAATCGACGACGACACAATGTTTGACGCTATTATGGCAGGTCACGAGGAAAACAAGAAAATCGTTAAGTTCATCAACGAAATCGTTGCCGAAGTCGGCAAGGAGAAGTTCGAGTACGAGTCGTCAGACCCCGACCCCGAAATCTTTAAGCAGATTGAGGATTTCTGCATTGAGGACGTAAAGAAGGCTCTTGATACGGATGACAAAAACGTCCGCGACGCGGCTCTTCTTCCCGTTTACGAAGCAGTTCACGAGAAGTTCGACGAGCTTTTCGAGGAGCATCCCGAAAAGATAGACGAAATAATGTATCTTGTTCAGAAGCACGTTGTCCGTTCCTGGCTTAAGGACGAGCATAAGCGTGTCGACGGCAGAGGCATTGACGAAATCCGTCCGCTTAACGCAGAGGTTGACCTTCTTGCGCGCGTTCACGGTTCGGGCCTTTTCACAAGAGGTCAGACTCAGGTTCTTTCAGTCGCTACCCTCGCTCCCATGAGCGACGCTCAGCAGCTTGACGGACTTGATGAGCAGACGGAGAAGAGATATATTCACCACTACAATTTCCCGTCGTATTCAGTCGGCGAGACAAAGCCCTCAAGAGGTCCCGGAAGGCGTGAAATCGGTCACGGCGCCCTTGCGGAGAAGGCTCTTCTTCCCGTAATCCCGTCAGTTGACGAGTTCCCCTATGCAATCCGTGTTGTATCCGAGGTTCTTTCTTCAAACGGTTCGACTTCACAGGGCTCAATCTGCGGTTCGACTCTCGCTCTTATGGCTGCGGGCGTTCCGATTAAGGCTCCCGTTGCGGGTATTTCGTGCGGACTTATCACAGGGGACGAGGGT
This sequence comes from Clostridia bacterium, assembly GCA_017613735.1. Taxonomy (GTDB): domain Bacteria; phylum Bacillota; class Clostridia; order Oscillospirales; family Acutalibacteraceae; genus Fimenecus. Next base: position 88,271 of record JAGADF010000016.1, on the reverse strand, counting down.
GTTTACGGCGACTTTATGACAATGGTTGATATTCAGGGACTTGAAGACTTCTACGGCGATATGGACTTCAAGGTTGCGGGTACTAAGAAGGGTATTACCGCTATTCAGATGGACTTAAAGGTTCACGGTCTTACTCCCGAAATAATCAAAGAAGCATTTGCAAAAACTCATAAGGCAAGAAATTATATTCTTGACGAGATTATGCTTCCCGTTATTCCCGAACCCAGAAAAGAGCTTTCAAAATACGCTCCGAAGATGCTTTCGACCAAGATTAATCCCGATAAAATCGGCGACGTTATCGGCAAGCAGGGCAAGGTTATTCAGAAAATCTGCGCTGAGTGCGACTGTAAGGTCGACGTTGAAGAGGACGGCAGAGTTTATATTTCCGCAATCGACCTCGACAATGCAAAGAGAGCTCTTCTTATGGTTGAGACTATTGCAAACGACCCCGAAATCGGCGCGATTTACGCGGGCGTTGTCACCCGTCTTATGAGCTTCGGCGCATTTGTTGAAATCGCTCCCGGCAAAGAGGGACTCGTTCATATAAGCCATCTCGATGTTAAACGCGTCGATAAGGTTGAGGACGTTGTAAACGTAGGCGACGAGGTTATGGTCAAGGTTATCGAAATCGACGACCAGGGCAGAATCAACCTCTCGCGCAGGGAGGCGCTTATCGAGGTCAAGGGGCTCGTACCCGAAAACGACATAAGCGAAAGCGCAAAACGTCCTTCACACAAGAAAAACTTCAATAATAACAGAAGAAGACGCGACGACTGATTTTAAAATATTTCTCGGAGCGGGTTTTCACCGCTCCGTTTTTATCCAAGATTTTTAAGAAGGGGATTAAACAATGTTATTTGCACAGGACATTGGTATTGATTTAGGTACTGCGAACACTCTTGTCTACGTTAAGGGCAAGGGAATAGTTCTTCGCGAGCCGTCTGTTGTTGCGGCTGATATTACGCAAAATCCCATCAAGGTTGTTGCCGTCGGTAACGAAGCCAAGGAAATGATTGGCCGTACTCCCGGTTCAATCAAGGCTTACCGTCCGTTAAAGGACGGCGTTATCGCCGACTTTGAAATAACGAGCGAAATGCTTATGGCGTTTATCAAAAAGGCTATAAGCTCATCTCCGTTTTCAAGAGCAAGGGTTATGATATGCGTTCCGTCGGGTATCACCGAGGTTGAAAGAAAAGCGGTTCATGACGCGGCAAAGAGCGCGGGCGCAAGATACGTAAGCCTTATTGAAGAGCCTCTTGCAGCGGCTATCGGCGCGGGACTTCCCATAAAGGAAGCGACGGGCAGTATGGTTGTCGATATCGGCGGCGGTACGAGCGAGGTTGCGGTTATTTCTCTGGGCGACATAGTTACTTCGCGTTCCGTTCGCGTAGCGGGCGACAATTTTGACGAAGCGATTATCAACTTTATCAAGAAAAAATACAATCTTCTTATCGGCGAAAGAACAGCCGAGGATATAAAGATTAAACTCGGCTCGGCTTATCCCTATGACGCCGAGGGCGCCATGGACGTCAAGGGCAGAAACCTTATGGACGGTCTGCCGAGAAATATTGAAATCACTTCCGCCGAGGTTCGCGAGGCTCTTACGGACCCGGTTGAACAGATTCTTGACGCCATCAGAGGCACTCTTGAAAAGACTCCGCCCGAGCTTTCGGCGGATATTATCGACCACGGCATTATGCTTACGGGCGGCGGCGCGTTGCTGCGCGGTCTGGACAAGCTCATTGAAGCCGAAACAAAAATGCCCGTTCACGTTGCGGAAAATCCGCTCGACTGCGTTGTCGACGGTACGGGTATGTGCCTTGAGGGCAATTTCTTCAGGGGAGAAAGATAATTTACTTTTCAAAAAGGTAAACCGATATGAAGAATTTTTTAAAAACTACTTCATTTAAAATACTGGCGTTGATGCTGGGCGTCTGCCTTATGGGAGTGTTCTTTGCGGCGGTCACCAATAACGGCACGAGCCCTCTTACAAGCGTTGCGGGCGTTGTTTTCAGCCCTCTGCAGCGCCTTGCCTCTTTTGCGGCGGAAAGGTTCGATAATTTTTCGGGCGCGTTTGTTTCGTCAAGCGAATACCGCGAAAGGATTAAGGAGCTTGAGGGTAAGGTTATAGAGTATCAGAGCCAGCTTGTCGACTACGAAAAGCTCAAGAAAAAGGTTGAAAGCTACGAAAACTTCCTTGAGGTTAAAAACGACAATCCCGATTATAAATTCGCCACGGCTTCGGTTATCGGCAGGGATTCGGCTGACGTATTCGGCTCGTTTACCGTAAACGCAGGCTCAAACGACGGCGTAAAGGTCAACTGTCCGGTTATTTACGGCGAGCACCTTGTCGGCGTCGTAAAGGAGGTTAATCTGACCTCCTGTGTCGTTTATACGATTTTCAATCCCAAGGTCAATATCAGCGCGTATGAAATCCGCTCGGGCGAAATAGGCTACGTCAATTCAAATACGGATCTGGCGCTTAAGGGCAGGTGTATGCTGTCGGGACTTGACGGCAATTCCGTCGTTACAAGCGGCGGTATCGTCTGCACCTCCGGCATAGGCGGTATTTATCCGCGCGGGCTTATTATCGGTACCGTAAGAAACGTCGAGGCGGACGAAGCGAACGTATCTTCAAACGCGGTTATCGAGCCCGATATCGACATTACAACGCTTCAGGACGTGTTCATTATCACTGATTTCGGGGTGACTGACTGATGGAAGAACAAACCCGTATTCTTTTTAAAAGACGGCTGCTGATTGCCGCGGTGATAATCGTCTGCGCTCTTTTGCAGCTGACAATCGGCTATTTCCCGTCGTTTTTCGGGGTTCACTTTTTCCTTCTTGTTCCGCTGTGCGTGTGCATAGCGATATTTGAGGGTGAACGCTGGGGCGCGGCGTTCGGCGTTTTCGCAGGCGCGCTCTGGGACCTGACTCACGGCGGCGGCGACGGTTATAACGCATTGTTTCTTTTTGCAATCTGCGCGGTATGCGGAGTGCTTGTAAGATATCTTATGCAGAAGAATATCGTGACCGCACTTGTTATGTCGGGCGGCGCGTGCTTTCTGTATTCGCTTTTCTACGTTATGTTTTTTATCTCCGCTCAGGGCATTGAAAGACCGGCATTTCTTTTTGTAAGGTACTTTCTTCCGAGCGCGGTTTTAAGCTTTCTTCTTACCTTCGTTTTTTACTATATGATGAAGGGAATATCGAAAAAATACGCGGTTGAATATTAACTGACGGAGGTGAACCGGATGACCCGCGAGTCGCAAAAAAAAGATAAGCGCAGATACGCTTTTCTTGTCGGCGTATGTGTCGCGGTGTTTGTTCTGTTTGCCTTTGCGCTTTTTTCGGTTCAGATAATTCACGGCGAGGAATACTCCGCCGCCCGCGACGCCTTAAGCGTAAGCAACGTAACGGTTGAGGGCGCGAGGGGACAGATTCTCGATACGAACGGAAATCCCCTTGTCACTAACCGTCAGGGCAACAGCATTATTTTTGACGGCTCATATTTCCCGTCGGCGACAAAGCAGTCCGAGAGAAACGAGATAATCATTTCCCTTGTAAAGCTGCTTGAAAAGAATAAGCTCAAGTGGATTAACGCTTTGCCGATTAAATTTGACAGCACCATGAAGCCCGTTTTCATTGACGGGATGGAGAACGATATTTCATATCTTAAAAGTAAGGATTATCTTTACCTTAACGACTACGCCTCGGCGCAGAACTGCTTTGACGCTCTCGTTAAAAGGTATGAGGTTGAGGAATATTCAAAAGCGGACCAGTTAAAGATTATCGCGGTTTGCTACAATATGAAAAAGCTTCTCTTCACTACGGACAATCCCTATGTTTTCGCCGAGGACGTGCCCGAAGAGATTATCGCCTATATCAAGGAAAACAGCGATTTCTACAGGGGAGTCGACGTTCAGATTGTCACCTACCGCGAATATGTCGAGGGTTCGCTTGCGCCCCATATTCTCGGCTATGTAGATTCGATAACCGCCGAGCAGTACGAATATCATAAAAATGATCTGGAAGAAAGACTTTCCGAAACGGGGCTTACTCCCGACAGGATTTCCGAAATAAAGTCGGTCTACGGCTACGGACTCAACGACAAAATCGGTCAGTTCGGCATTGAAAGCGCGATGGAGGAATACCTTCGCGGCAAAGACGGCGTAAGAACGACGATTGAGGACGCCAACGGTAATAAAAAGACCGAATACTCCAAAAACCCGACTCAGGGCGACACGGTTATTCTCACTATTGACACTACTCTTCAGCGGATTGCCCAGGAAGCTCTCGCCGAGCGCATAAGCAAACTGCCTTATAACGAGAATCTTCCCGCGGCGGGCGCGGTTGTCGCCGTTGACGTTAATAACGGCGCGGTGCTTGCGTGCGCGACTTACCCTTCGTTTGATTTAAGCACCTATAAAAAGGATTATTCGAAGCTCGCTTCCGACGAAGCTTCTCCGCTTTGGAACAGGGCTCTTCAGAATACTTACGCTCCCGGTTCGACCTTTAAGCCGGCGATTGCCTGCGCGGGACTTGAAGAGGGAGTTATCACAAGGACGTCAAAGTTTACCTGCAACGGTATTTTCAATAAATTCTCCGACCAGACCTTCAAATGCCTCGGCGTTCACGGCAATATAGACGTACGCGAGGCGCTTAACCAGTCGTGTAACATATTTTTCTTTGAAACGGGACTGGCTCTGGGTATAAACAAGATGAATACCTACTGTAAGCTCTTCGGCTTCGGTGAAAAAACGGGGGTTGAACTCGGCGAAGCTTCGGGAGTTCTTGCGTCTATTGAATACAAAAGCTCTCTCGGCCAGACCTGGTACCCCGGCGATACGGTTCAGGCGGCAATCGGCCAGTCGGACAACCTTTTCACACCCGTTCAGCTCGCGTCATACTGCGCGACAATAGCTAACGGCGGAACGAGATATCAGGCGCACTTTGTAAAATCCGTTAAATCCTATGATTTTACAAAGACGGTTATAGACAATAACGCGAATCCAACCGTACTTAACGAAACGGGCATAAAGAAGGAAACCTTTGATACGGTAAAAGAGGGTATGCGCAGAGTCGGCGCAAGAAACTACGCTCTTAAAACCTGCCCGGTAAACGTCGCGGCAAAGACCGGTACGGCGGAAATTTCAAAGCTTGTTGACGGCAAAAAGGTCAGCGGCACGAACGGACTTCTCATTTCCTTCGCGCCCTATGAAAACCCGCAGATTGCCATCGCAATAGTCGTTGAAAACGCCGAAACGGGTTCGTCCACGGCTCAGATAGCGGCTGATATTTACACGGCTTATTTCTCTTCGGTCGGCGAAGCGGATATGGTAGAAAGCTATAACACACCTTTGAGGTAACAGTATGCAGAACATTTTTCTTGTCGCCAGCGGCAAGGGCGGCGTAGGCAAATCCTCGCTTACGGCGTTTCTCGGCAGGGCGCTTGTAAAATTGAATAAAAGAGTGTTGCTTATCGACCTCGATATTGCTCTTCGCAGCCTCGACCTGATTCTCGGCGTTACCGAGAAATGCGTCTACGACTGGGGCGATGTTCTTGAGGGAAGAGCTATGCCCGAGCAGGCCGTAGTCAAGGGTGAAAACGGTAATCCCGACCTGCTGTGCGCTCCCGTAAGAAGCTCTTCGGCTATTGACGCGGCGGGACTTCTTCTGATTATTCAGAGCATTAAGGACAATTACGATTACATTTTCCTTGACGCTCCGGCGGGACTGGGCGTTATGCTTTCAATCGGCGCGGCAGTTGCAAATAAGGCTATAGTCGTTGCGACTCCGGACGAAGTCTGCGTAAGAAGCGCGGGCGTTGCCGCCGATAAAATCCGTTCCTTCGGCTTTAACGGCGAAATCCGTCTGGTTATAAACAGATACCGGAAGAAAGAGTCGAAAAAGGGTATGCTTCTCAATGCCGACACGGTAATTGACAAGACCTATGTTCAGCTTATCGGAATCGTTCCCGAGGACAGCCTTATTGCATTTCATTCGGTAAAAAGCGCCTTCGGTTTTGTCGGACCGGCGTCAAAGGCGTTTATGCGAATTGCCAAACGCCTTGAGGGTGAGCAGATACCTCTTAAATTTACAAAATTATAAAAGATTGTTGAATTTTGACATATTATTTGTTATTATATTTATAACTATTCTTTTTTAAGACCGATTATTTACGAACAGGAGGGGAATATATGAATATCGCGTTGATTGCGCACGATGAGAAAAAGGAGCTTATGACTCAGTTCTGTATTGCTTATTGCGGCGTTCTTTCACGTCATTCGCTTTGCGCTACGGGAACTACGGGTAAAATTGTTTCCGAGGCGACGGGGCTTAAAATTAAGCGCTTTCTTTCGGGCCAGCAGGGCGGCGACCAGCAGATAGCCGCTATGATTGCCTGCAACGAAATCGACCTGCTTCTTCTTTTCAGGGACCCGCTTAAACCGAAACCGCACGAGCCTAAGGAAACAACGCTTCTCCGGCTTTGCGATGTTCACAACATCCCCGTTGCAACAAATATCGCTACCGCCGAGGCGCTTATTCACTCACTTGAACACGGCGACCTTGACTGGCGTGATATCGTCAATCCCAAGGATTAAAAGAGAATATGACAGGGAGTACAGAAATGTACTCCCCTTATTATAGAGGAGTAAAAAATGGAACTTGTTACAAAGGCGATTAAGGGTACGCTTGACACCCTGCCTGAAGAGAGTTATAAAATTCAGTATCTCGAGGCGGCGATGCGCGAAACTGCCGAAAATTTCGGCTTTTTTGAAATACGCACGCCCGTTTTTGAGCATACGGAGCTTTTTCAGCGCGGCGTAGGCGAGACAACCGACGTTGTTCAGAAAGAAATGTATACCTTCGACGATAAGGGCGGCAGAAGCATTACCCTTCGTCCCGAGGGTACCGCCGGTGCGGTCAGGGCTTACCTTGAGCACGGCATTTTCAACGACGGCGCGCCTCAGAAAATGAGCTATATCACTTCGTGCTACCGTTATGAAAAGCCTCAGGCGGGCAGACTTCGCGAATTTCACCAGTTCGGAGTTGAGAATTTCGGTTCTTCCTCTCCCGCGGCGGACGCGGAAATCATTTCGCTCGCCAATGAGATTTTCAATTATCTCGGCGTCGAAAACCTGAGACTTGAAATAAACTCCATCGGCTGCCCCGAATGCAGAAAGGTTTATCACAAGGCTTTAAAGGAGTATTTTGAATCGAAAAAGAGCTCCCTTTGCCCGACCTGTCTTGAAAGACTTGACAAAAACCCCATGCGCATTCTCGACTGTAAAAACCCCGAGTGCAGGGAAATCGGCAAGGACGCTCCCGTTGTTCTCGACTATCTGTGCGACGAGTGCAAAGAGCATTTTGAAAACGTTAAAAAGCTGCTTGAAATAATGGAGATTGAATATTCCGTCAATCCCAAAATTGTCCGCGGACTCGATTACTATACAAAGACCGTTTTTGAATTTATTTCCGACGATATTGGCGCTCAGGGCACTGTCTGCGGCGGCGGAAGATACGACGGACTTGTTGAGGAACTCGGCGGCAATCCCACTCCCGCGTGCGGCTTCGGTCTCGGCCTTGAAAGACTGCTTCTTCTTATGGAAAATCAGGGCTGTGCATTCCCGACAAGAAAGCCCTGCGACCTTTACCTCGTTTCAATGGACGAAAAGAGCAATCTTAAGGCGGCGTATCTCGCAAACGAGTTAAGAAAAGAAGGTATGTCGGTTCAGTTCGACGTTGTCGGCAGGGGACTTAAGGCGCAGATGAAATACGCAAATAAAATCGGCGCTGTTTTTACCGTTGTTCTCGGCGAAAACGAGCTTGAGAGCGGAACGGCAAAGCTTAAAAATATGGAGGACGGAACAGAAGAAGAAATCCGTCTTGATACTTTTGTTTCGGATTTTCAGACCAAAGCGCTTGAAAACGCGTTAAAAGATATTGATTGGAGCGATGTCGACGAAAAGAGCTTCGGCAGCGTTCTCGGAGGCGAAAACTGATGGACACAATGAAAGGGTTAAAGCGTACCGCCTACTGCGGCACGTTCAGAAGCAGCGATATCGGCAAAGAGGTTACTGTCGGCGGCTTTGTTCAGAGGCAGCGCGACCTGGGCTCTCTTATCTTTGTCGATTTGAGAGACCGCACGGGCATTCTTCAGCTCGCTTTTGACGAAACAAGCGACAAGGAAATATTCGACAAGGCGTTCACTCTTCGCAGCGAGTATGTAGTTATGGCGAAGGGCGTTATTCGCGAGCGCTCGAGCAAGAACAAGGACATTCCTACGGGCGACATTGAGCTTGAGGTAAATGACCTGAGAATCCTTTCGAAAGCGGAAACGCCGCCTTTTGAAATAGTTGAAAACAGTAACACCGGCGAGGCTATGCGTCTTAAATACCGCTATCTTGACCTTCGCCGTCCGGATTTGCAGAAGAATATTCTTATGCGCCATAAAATCGCAAAAATCGCGAGGGATTATTTCTACGAGAACGATTTTATAGAAATCGAAACTCCGATGATGATTAAATCGACTCCCGAGGGCGCGAGGGACTACGTTGTTCCCTCGAGAATTCAGAATGGCAAGTTCTACGCGCTTCCCCAGTCGCCCCAGATTTATAAGCAGCTTACCATGATTGCGGGCTTTGACCGCTATATTCAGCTTGCACGCTGCTTCAGGGACGAGGATTTGCGCGCCGACCGTCAGCCCGAATTTACCCAGATTGATATTGAAATGTCCTTTGTCGACTGCGACGATATTATGAATATGACAGAGGGCTTTATCAAAAGGGTTATGAAGGAAACGATTGACGTTGAAATCGCCGATATTCCGAGAATCACCTTTGACGAGGCGATGAATTTATACGGCTCCGACAAGCCCGACACCCGTTTCGGCATGACGATTCAGGACATTTCGGGCTGGGCGTCAAAGACCGATTTTTCAGTCTTTTCCGATACGGTTAAAAACGGCGGCAGCGTTAAGGCTATTGTTGCCGAAAACGGCGCGGAGAAGTATTCGCGAAAGAAAATCGACAAGCTGACCGAGCACGCAAAGGGCATCGGTGCAAAGGGACTCGCCTACATCCGCTGGGCGGAGGACGAGCCGAACTGCTCTTTCGCAAAGTTCTTAAAGGAAGGTGAGCTTGAAGAACTGATTAACACTCTCAACGTCAAAAAGGGCGACGCGGTTTTCATTGTTTCGGACAAGACAAGAAAGGCGCTTACGATTATGGGCGCGCTTCGTCTTATCGTTGCAAGAGAGCTTGAAATGATTCCCGAAAACAAGTGGAATTATCTCTGGATTACCGAAATGCCCTTCTTCGAGCTTGACGAAGAAACGAATGAGTGGGTAGCGGCTCACCATCCGTTCACAATGCCTATGGACGAGAGCATTCAGTATCTCGAAACCGATAAATCGAAGGTTAAGGCTCAGTCGTTCGACCTTGTTCTCAACGGCACGGAATTGCTGTCCGGTTCAATGAGAATTACCGACTGCGAACTTCAGAACAAAATGTTTGAGCTTCTCGGTATGTCTCAGGAGGAAATCGACGCTAAATTCGGCTTCCTCGTTGACGCGTATCACTACGCGGCTCCGCCTCACGGCGGTATGGGACTCGGTCTCGACCGACTTTCAATGCTTATCTGCGGCGTCGATTCCCTGCGTGACGTCGTCGCGTTCCCGAAGGTTCAGAATGCAAGCGAGCCGATGAGCGGCGCGCCGTCATATATCGACGAAACTCAGCTTGACGAGCTTGCGCTTGCGATAACAAGAACCGACGAAGAATAATATAAAAACAACAATGCAGAGCATTTGCTCTGCATTGTTGACAAACAGCTTTTATTTTGTTAAAATTTGTTCTTGCGAAATGATTATTTGCCCCGATAGTTCAACGGATAGAATAAGAACCTGTCGCAAATGCGACAGAACCTTGGCGTTCGCAATACTGCGTATTGCTCGGCTAAAGGTCAAAAGATTTATTTGCCTCCATAGTTAAATGGATAAAAGAACCTTTGCTTCGCAAAGAACCTTGGCGTTCGCAATACTTCGTATTGCTCGGCTAAACAAGCCGCTTTTGAAAGATACATATTATTGATAGCTATGCCTCCATAGTTAAATGGATATAACAAGCCCCTCCTAAGGGCTAGTTGTAGGTTCGATTCCTACTGGGGGTGCCAAAAAACACACTGATTATCAGTGTGTTTTTTTATGGATAAAAGAACCTGTCGCAAATGCGACAGAACCTTGGCGTTCGCAATGCTTACGCATTGCTCGGCTAAACAAGCCGCTCCTGTATTTTTTGTTCCTAAAGATTTTCTGTTGACAAAACACATAAAAGGTGGTAATATACTTTAGCACTTAAAGTGCATACGCGCTGGTAGCTCAGCTGGATAGAGTGTTTGGCTACGAAACAAAACGGCGCAATGTGTATAAACTGTTAACATCTGAATATTTTGAAAATTTGCGCTGTTAGCTCAGCTGGATAGAGTGACTGGCTACGAACCAGTAGGTCGGGGGTTCAAGTCCCTCACAGCGCGCCAAGAAGCCTTGAAAACATTGAGCTTTTGAGGCTTTTTATTTTTTTAGCAAACGCAAAATTATATTATCATAAAATCCAATTATTTAACTTTTTTGTTCTATTTGGATTTTTTATTGCCAGACACATTTTAGACACAATAGGCTCAAAAAAGTGCTTTTGACCACTCATTGACCACTCATTGTAAAATCTCTTGACCAATCATCCGATTAATCATCGTATTAAAGCAAAAAAGCAGCATCGGAAATTCCGATGCTGCTTTTGGGTTTTATGGTGTTCTTTTATGCCGTGAATGATACAACATTTGAATATGGATGATTTTCATTCCTTGCCCCATCGATTTATGCCGTTGCTTTTGCTTCGGCAATTCTGTTTTTTGTTTCCCTATCAATTCTTTCAAGGTCTTTTTTCAGCTTGTTATGACTCAGGATTAAGGTCAGCGCAAGGAAAGCGGCAAAGAACAGAGCAAGAATGACAGCACTGTTTCTTGCGTTAGCGCACGGCGTTCCGCTGATGGCTTCCTTAAATAATTGCGTTGAATACGTCATCGGCAGCACCTTGTTAATCGCTCTGAAGAAGCCGTTTTGCGTTTCTATCGGGAAGGTACCGGCGCACGAGGTGAGCTGTAAAATTAGCAGTAGCAGGGAGACGAACTTTCCGACGTCGCCGAGATTGATAATGCAGAACTGTATGATTGTCATAAAGGTCAGCGATACCAGCATACACGCGCCGAACAGCATTGCCGGATTGTTGACGGTGATATGTAAAATATCTTTAATAACTATGGCAAGTAATGCACCCTGCGCCATACTGATTAAGCCGAACAGCATCGTTCTCATAACAATTCTGTTAGAGTCCTTGGTCAGCGATTTAATCTTGCGGTTATAATCAAGATAAATGCCGAAGTAAATCATCAGACCGCCAACCCACAGTGAAAGTCCCATAAAGTACGGCGCAAAAGCGGAGCCGTAGTTTTCTACGGGTTCAACAAATGTCGTTTCAGTAGATACAGGCTCTTCGGAATACTCCGCCAGTCCGTCAAGCGCTTTGAGTTGCTCGTTGGTATCCTCAACGGATTCGTCCACGCCTTCCTTTGCCGTGTTAATACCGTCCTTAAGACGCATAGCGCCGTCGCTGAGTTCGTATGTGCCGGTTTGCAGCGTAAGAATACCGTTGTTCAGCGTATTGGCACCGTCTGACAAACTATTGGCACCGCCGGACAGTTGATTGGCGCCGGTCAGGAGTTTACCTGCACCGTTATTCAGCGAGGATACGCCGTCAGAAAGCGCAGGAACCTTGGCGTTAAGCGTGTTCAGTCCGCTGCTCAAAGCACCGGCGCCGTCGTCAAGCGCTTTCACACCGTCTGCAAGAGCTGGTGCGCTCGCGGCAAGCGTGTTTGTTCCGTCCTTTAATTGAGAAGCACCGCCAGCCGCAGAGGTGACACCATCGGTATATGTTTTAATGCCGCTGTTAAGCGTGCTGGCACCGCTTGCAAGCGTAGAAGCACCGCTGTTTAAGGCAGTATTTTTTGAGGATAACGTTTCCAGTCCGGTTTTCAGACTTGATGCACCATTATTCAGCGTAGCGCTGTTTTCATCTATGGCAGATAGACCGCCGCTTAATTCCTTTGTCTTGGTGGCAATATACTGTGCCGTTGTATCCAATGTGGTAACACTTCCCGAAAGCTGTTCAAAGCCGTTGACGGCGGCGGTCAGGTATTGCTCATTGCCCGTTGCCTGATAGGCTTTCAGCGCGTTATAAGCATTGGTATAATATTCGCCAAAGGAGGTAATCCCCTGCGAGAGTTGGTTGACGCCTGAGGAAAGTGTTTTTGCGCCGTCGGCAGCAGTGCTGACGCCTGCCGTGTACTGTTTCACACCGCTTTCAAGGGAAGCGGCACCGTCGTATGCGCTCGATACGCCTGCGGTATAATCCTTCAATCCGCTTTGCAGAGAGGAAGCGCCGCTGCTGAGCTGAGAGGCACCGCCCGTCAATGCCGCATTATTATCCGTGAGCGTGCTGAGTCCTTCGTCTAACTGCGTCGCACCGTTGTCAAGGGCGGTAATGCCGGAGGTTAAAGCGGGAACTTTACTGTTCAGTGTTTTGGTGCCGCTCTTCAAATCAGACGCACCGTCAGTAAGCGCCTGCACGCCGTTTGTCAGGGTGGGCATGGAAGAGTTCAGCGTATTGGTTCCGTCTTTCAGCGTAGCAATTCCCGTTGCAAGTTCATTGGAGCCCGAAGCGACCTGCTTGCTGCCGTCGTAAAGCTGTGAGGAACCGTTTGCCAATCTGTCTGCGCCGTCCGTCAGTTCTTCCGTACCGTCATAGAGCGCGGCAGAGCCGTCTGAAAGCTGTTCAAAGCCTTCCTGTAATTCGCCCATGGAATCAGGTACGCTCTCTAACTTTTCACACAGCGTTGTAATGATTTCCTTATCAATATTTGAATTAACCGTCTGTTTGATAGTTGGCATAGCGTTTTCGAGTATTTGCGCCGCCAGATAGTTTTTCTTTTGATTTGCCGAATACACGATAGCGCTGTGTAGCTTTTCCGTGTTTTCGGAAGCCGTGGATGCGTTATATGAAAAATCCTGCGGTATCGTAATAGAGGCATAATATTTATCCTCCATAACGCCCTGCTCGGCATCATCTTCATCGGTAAAAATAAACTTAACGCTGCCGTCCTCTTTCAGATTGTCGCAGATTTCTTCGCCGAGATTTCGCTCTTCGCCGTTAATCTCTGCGCCGCTGTCAAGGTTGACAACGGCAACGGGCACCTCGTCAAGCCTTGCATAGGGATCCCAGAAAGCGCCGAGATAAAAATAGGTATACATCAGCGGTATAACGAGTACGCCGATGATAATGGCTGCTTTCACAATCCATGAATTTTTGATTTTTGACATCACGTTCGCTCCTTTACAAGTTGTAAAATTGGTTTTTACAGATTGTAGTGCATGATTATCAAAAAGTCATTAAGCAAGTCTTACAGTTTGTAAGAAAACTTATCAAAACCGGAATAATGCTAAACAATAAAAGCCGTCTAAGAAGGCTTTTATTGTTTAACAAAATCTTTAATTTTAGCTGCGTCGCAGTAGCCGGCTGTATAGAGAGTTTTTAATTTTTCAACATCCTTTGTTAAGGTTTTCATTCCTAAAATATCATCCGGTGCAACAATTAACGCCTTTCCTTCCTCTGACATATCAAGCGCCAGATTGAGCGAAGCATAATATTTATCCGTTTGGTGTTCAAGCGCCCGTGCCGTGTTACCATTGGCCTTTTCTATAGTAATACCACCAGTGTTCAACTTCTCAAAAATTTCTTTAATATTTCTTTAGTTATTCTTTCGCCGGTAATTTGAGTGAGCTTTCCTGACAAATTAGCAATAGCTGCCGCATCAACTTTAGGTGATACGGCAGCTTTGTATATTACTTGCTAATTATCTTACTTAATTAATCCACTTTCTCTAAGTAGAATTTCTACATCGGTTCCTTCTACAGCCTCAAGTACTTTCTTTAATAGAATCTTTTCTTTGAAAGTCATCGGAAGTTCATCAAGGGTTTTCTTATCAATTGCATAATATGCAGCACGAAGTAATTCTCTTACGTCATACTTGGAACCCCAAACCTCCGGAACACCTCTGTCAACGTTAAGAAGTGTATATACCGCTTCCATACCGGTTCTGATAGAGTACTCTGTTGTAAAAATGGTATCTCTTGGAGTTTCTGCGAACTGACCAACAAATGCAAAGTTTACAGCTCCCTTAGGAACTACCAGTGGTCTGTCCTCTTCCTTTCTAGGCTGGAAGAATGCGTTAATATATGGCATGAAACAGGTTGTTGTATTACAACGATTCTTTGCCCAGTCATCGATCTTATCTGTTGGAACTCCAATATGGTACAGCCACTCACGGCATACCTCTTCTCCGGTACAATCACGCATAGCCTTCTTTACATAATTACCTTCTTTGTTGGTAGAAAGTGAATATACCCAAATAAGAACCGTATTTTTATCCTGTGCCTTGAACTGTGGCTGACGATTAATTGTCCATGAAAGATACCAGTTATCTGTGCTGTCCTTTACTGTAACAATACCCCCGGTTGTAACTTTTCCTTCTCTTGGATCTCTCTTGCACACACCAATGATCTTCTGAATAATTTCTTCGTCTGAAGTTTCAACTGTTGCACTCATCCAGTTCGTCGCTTCAACGTCACTACAGAATTTCTCCGGATTACCATACTCACCGTTCTTAGCCTGTGCAGCTATGTTTTTCCACAAATCCCATGATTCACCTTCGCCGTTCTTGATATTGCTAAGATCCGGTGCAGTATTCTGATCACCATAGCAAGAGGTATCAGTACAGCAACCGTTTGTTATGAACACCAGATCATCCTCAACAAGATCGATAGTATCTGTCTTTCCATCCTTCTCATATACAATCTGAGTTGCAACCTTCTTTCCATTTTCGTCCTTAATGACAACATTTTTTACATCCATTCCAAACTCTACAGTTACGCCGTGACTTTCGAGATATTTTACAAGAGGTAAAATCATGCTCTCATACTGATTATATTTTGTGAATCGAAGAGCTGTAAAATCAGGTAATCCATCAATATGATGACAGTATCTGCACAAATATCTCTTCATCTCAAGAGCAGATGACCATCTCTGGAAAGCAAACATTGTCTGCCAGTAAAGCCAGAAATTTGTGTCCCAGAAGGAATCAGGAAGAACTTCGCTGATTTTCTTATCTTCAAGGTCCTTTTCCGGTGTCATGAATAACTTGGAAAGTGCCATTGCGGATTCCTTATCAAGAGCAAATTTCTTATCCGTATGTGCATCCTGTCCACACTTCTCTGATGCTCGACAGAGAGAGTAGTTTGGATCATGCTTGTTTAACCAGTAATACTCGTCAAGTACGGAAATACCAGGAGTCTCAATAGATGGAACATCACGGAACATATCCCACATACATTCGAAATGGTTATCCATCTCTCTACCACCTCTCATGTAAAAGCCCTTACTAACATCCTTTCTACCATCACAGCTACCGCCTGCAAGATCAAGCTTTTCAAGGAGATGAATCCTCTCTCCTTTTACATGTCCGTCTCTAACCAGATAAAATGCAGCGGAAAGTCCTGCAAGTCCTGTTCCGATAATATACGCCGATTTTCTGTCAGCTCCTTCTGGTTTCTCCGGTTTTGCAAATGCTTCATAAGTTCCTGCTGAATAATACATAAAAACACACTCCTTTTCTTTGTTTCTATAACCTAAACTCTTTATTTAGGTCGTTAGTAGTTTCTATGTGCTTAGTATATTGACAAAAAAGAAGAATGTAAATGAGCAAAAACAAAGGACTGTCATATTTCACGACAGTCTCTTTTCATTGATTTAAAATACGACAAAATGCATTGTTTGTCGTATTATGATTTATAATTTTAAAGCTCTTTTTTGTTTAACTTGGCATTATTCAGTGCATGGGAAAATGTACCCTGAATCAGGGAATTTAGTCTTTCTATAATCACTTTTGGGTCTTCCTTCATTCCACCTTCAATCCATTCCACTACAAGACCCACAAACCCATACTTGTAAAAATTTGCAATAAAGACCTTGTCCTCTTCTCTGACAATCATTCCTTCTGCTGCTTCTTCTATCACACCGTATAGAAGCTGATATGTAACCCTGTACAAATATCGGTATAGGTAGTCCTTAGGAACATTACGATAAATGTTTATAATGAAAGCTTTATCTTTCTTTATCATGTCAAAGATAGACAGAAATCCTTCCCGCCAGGTATCATAAGTTCTATTTTCCTTTAATGCCCGCTCTGCATCTTCCTCACAGATCCATTCAGTGAGTTCTAAAATATCATGAAAATGATAATAAAATGTCTGACGGTTCATCTCACACTTTTCGGTAATATCATTCACTGTTATTTTATCCAGCGGCTTCTCTAATAACAATTCCTTAAAAGCAAATGCGATAGCAAGCTTTGTAGTTGTTTTGCTCATACTCCTTTTCCCCTTTGCTTATTTTATACCATCATAACACCAATAGCATAGGACTTACCACCTTCGTAAAGCCTATAGCTTCTTAAAGTGCGCCTACAATGTCCGGTTATCCATTTTTCATTCCAGAATTCGTGCTCTGCACGAATTCTTCTTTGTTTTGGTTCATGATTGCAAACGAGCACCGCGAGTTTCGCAATTACCTATAAGAAATTTATCATTGGGGGTGTATTGCTTAAATCATAATTTCTGTGATATGTGCTTATAATAATTGTTCAACCAAGGAATCGGAGAATTCAAACTGTTCGGTTAGTATTAGTGAAATCTTGTCGTCATCCATTCCGCTTTTTCTCATTTGTCTGATATTATAAACAGCAAATTTTATCAATGCCAATTTGTCGGAATTTTCTGTTACCGCAATTGGCAGAATATGAAGTCTTTTCATAATATACTCCTTTGTTATGGGATGAAAAGCGGCAGCCTGCATTGATGAAACTCGTTTGTAATGTTCTGCATAGCTGAGAAGAGAGATGACCACGCATTTATCCAGAGGAGAAAATCTTGCAGGCTACCTTATGATGAAAGGATTTAATTCCTCTGACTCAATAATACAAAGATTTCTTGGAAAATCTATAATCAAACTGACTAGTGTGATAAAAATTTTGTCGGTCTATTTGCTTTGATTAGAAAAACGTTTTATGGCGTCCGCCATATTTCCTTCCGTAATGATTGAAAGCCTGTGAATAATATCCTTCGGGTTTTCCTTCATATTATGTTCAATCCAATCCAGAACGATTCCGGAAAATGCATAAATGTAAAAGGAGGCAATAAATTCTTTATCCTTATCCGAAAGCGGTGAATCCTTGCAGAGCTCGTTTATTACTTCTATAAATAACGCCTCCGTTAAACGACGGATATACATATCAATATGCTCTCGGCTCATGGAATGGTATACGTTGGTAACAAACGGTTTGTTTTCAATCATAAGCAGAAATAAATTATAAAAGCCCTCCTGCCAATTGTCATAGTTTTTCTTACCGGCAAGTGCTTTTTCAGCCTCTGCTACGCAGGTCCATTCAACCAAATCATAAATATCCTGAAAGTGATAATAGAAGGTCATTCGGTTTACACCGCAGTTATTAGTAATATCCGTGATAGTCACTTTGTCAAGCGGCTTTTTAAGCAGTATCTCTTTGAGTGACTGTGCAAGCGCATTTTTTGTTGTATTTGACATACTATCACCTCATAGCAATTTTAACATATTTAATGATTATTTGAAATAAGCAAAGTTATTGATTTGATAAATTCAACAATGTGCCTTTATTGATAAAAGTTTTTACAGTGGTGTCAACTTGATTAGTGAAGCGTCATTCGGAATTAATTACAATTATTACGAAAAAGCAAAGGAGGAGCGACATGATAGAATTTAACTTTTATCAGTATATCTGGATTTTTATTATGGGCTGTTATTCGGGATACGGCATTGAAACGCTATGGTGTCTTATAAAAAACGGATTCATAGAAAGCAGGAAATCTCTTGTGTTAGGTCATCTGAGCGTTGCCTACGGTATGGGCGCAGTATTGCTGACGCTGCTGCTTATTCATTTTCAGAACAAACCGATGTGGGAAATATTTTTGTTATCTTTTGTGAGCGGTACGGTTGTCGAATACATCTGCTCGCTCGGTCAGGAAATCTGCTTCGGCTCCGTTGCGTGGGATTACAGCCATCTTCCGCTTAACATAAACGGAAGAGTATGCCTTATATACTCTTTGTTCTGGGGGTTTCTCGGAATGGCGTGGGTAAAGCTAATGCTCCCGTTTCTTAATTTCTGTTTTACGCATATTTCAATACCTTTTGATAAAGTGCTGCTATGGGCTTTTATTATTTTTTTCATTTTTGATGCCGCGCTATCTGCCTCCGCCGCCGTAAGAATGAATAGACGAAATGACGGAATTGCACCAAAAAATCAACTTGAGGAATTTTTAGATTTACATTACAGCGATGAAAAAATGCACGAGATTTATGCAAATTCAAAACCTATTGAATAATCATAAACGGTATTTAGCATATCAACGATGAGCAAGACAACAATACCTCAAACGGAAAAGAAGAAATAGAGTGGAAGGTACTTGCTGTTGAAGGAAACAAAGCGCTCGTTATCAGCCAATATGCGTTGGATTGTCAACGATATAATAGCACGTGTACTTATACGACATGGGAAAAGTGCACGCTAAGAACATGGCTTAATGGCACATTCTATAACGCAGCATTCGAATCGGATCATCAGAAAATGATAGCCAGTTCCACAGTGACAGCTGATAAAAACCCGTTGTACAGCACATCACCAGGCAACAACACAACGGATTAGAGAAAGCATAAAAGACAAGTATAATGAAATGACAATGTTTCCAGGTGATTCAGAACATTTAAGTAAATATATAATGAATGATATTTTAAGCAGTTTGTAATTGCTGCCTATTATGCAAATCGCAAGCTTTGAAGATTTTGAAAAGCTTGCAAAGCAGTAAAAGGCCATCCAATTATTACACAACCCCGAATGCGCATTTCGGGGTTGTTATTATAAAACGAAATAATTGTTGTATTATGCAAAGCAAATCTTTTCAGGATTTATGTTTTTGGAATGGCTTTTAATATTGTTTATGAGCAGTGGGTTGCACCGGGGTGGTGCAATCCACTGCATAGCATGACGTTCAAAAAAGCAAATGAAAAACGGGAGAGCGGAACTCAATTCTCCCGTTAATCTTTTATTTTTTTCTTAAATGGCTGTTTGGTAAATTGTAGTTTTTTGACCAACCATTTGACCACTCATTTTACATTTGAGAATGAAAAACGGCTAAAAAAAGAGGGTATGACCATTTGGGCAAATTGACCACTCATTGACCACTCATTTTTTGCCAGAGCCCTTACAACGCTTGACTTTATTTAGATTTCGGCACTTTTTTACGCCAGACATTTTATCTCGGGGAACCATGAAAACACGTATTTTGACGCTATCGAAAATCCTACGAACCAAAAGGTCGGGGGTTCGAGTCCCTTCCAGCGCGCTTCTGAAAAAAGTCCTGAAACCCTTGATACACTTGGGTTTCGGGATTTTTCAGTTTTTGGAGAAATTTGCATAAATGTCATAAAACGGTAAAAAACGGATTTTTGACCACAGTTTTGACCACATTAAAAAACCGTGAAAATGGCTTAAAATAAGGGTTTTTAACTGTTCAATACCAACAAAACCCGGCTACTTGGTTGCTAATCGGATAGCCATAGTTTTTAACTCTTACTATAAAAACCGCAAACCCCTTGATACGACTGGGTTTGCGGGCTTTTTTGTTGTTCTAATGGCTATTTGGTGTGAGCCAGGTAGCCATTGTCGCTGACCTCAATTTCTCGAAACTCTTGATATGACTGGATTTCCGGGCTTGTGAAACAATTTAAAAAGCTCCAAGAACGCCAACTTGACCACAATTTGACCACAGTTTGACCACATTACAAAAATTCTTCGTTTAAAAGAAACCCTTTCTGAGTGTTTTTCAGAAAGGGTTATATTCTTTTGGGGATTGGAGCTGTTATTACTAGTCTTCTTCTATACCCAAATATTTCTTAATCCAGTTTTATCGGAGACTGTTCAAACCCAATGCTTCCTAATCCTTATGGTTCTTTTTGTAAATTGTTTTTTAATGATGTACTTATACCAGATTGATTAATTGTTTTGAGGTAAAATATAAGCAGGGCAGGAATTTATTTCCCGCTCTGCTTTGCTTTTATTACTTTTTCCTACTGAAATAATCCAGGTAATTATGCCTTTTTGCGCCTTACTATACGGATAATAATAAGAATAACGATTATTACGAAGCAGGCATACATAATAAGTGTTTTGAAAACCGTAGCCGTGCTCGCAAAGTTTGCAACCATAACCGAAGGAATACTGCCTTTCAACATAACAACCGTCAGGATGTTTTCAATATAATCAAAGATTGCAAGGAAAACGGGGATTGCAAGTAAACTGCTTTTCCTGTTAGTTAAAAGATAAATCAATGAACAGAAAAAAGCGCAATACGCAATCGGATAAATGAAATCCAGCGGTAGCTGCATATGCAAATACACGTCGCGTCCGTATTCCGTTATATTCGACAGGAAATGTATCGCCTCATCGTAGTTATAGCCGAAATTCATATCAAAGCAACGCATTCCGGCTTCGCTTTCGATTATGGGAATAAGGCGGAAATTCATAACTGCGCAAATCGCTGCTGTAAAAATTCCGCTTATTATCGCTGTGATTTTTAATGATTTATTGTTTTTCATATCAGTATTTGTCTGCAAAATTCTTCATTTCCTCTTCGGTGTAATTGCCGTTCATAACCGTTCCTTCAATAAAATTGATTGACGGATATTTAGCTTTCATTTTTTCAACGGTTTTTCCGAAGGAGCTTCCGCCGGATGTTGCGAAAAGAACAACCTTAGTATCGGTTAATTCCTTGGCATAAGCGTCAAGAAAGCCGTCAACAACAAGCGGTTCGCAATAGTACCAGATAGGGAAACCGAGGAAAAGCACTTCACAGCGGTTAAGTTCAAGTTCAGGTGTTTCAATTTCAGGCTTGCTGTTTTTAATTTTTTCACGGTTGCAGCGTGAAAGCGGATTCCTCCAGTTAACATCGGCATCTGTGTAAGGTTTGACAGGCTTGATTTCATAGGCGTTTCCCGGAGCAACCTTTGCAAGCAGCAGAGCTTTTTCGGCTGTTACGCCGCTTGCAGAAAAATAAACAACACATTTTGTTGACATGTATTCTTCCTCCTGTTAATAGTTTTATTTATTATAACAGACAAAACGGAATTTGTCGAGGAAGCCGATTCAAACGGAGTTTGTAAAAAAGTATAATATGACAAAAGGCGGCTCGTTTGAGCCGCCTGTTTTTTTTAAAATGATTTATATATTGTTTGTGTATGATTTTTTAGGGAGGGGGTAGTGCAATTTTCGACACGGCGGTTCAGCAAGTTTTTGCTGCCTTTTGTTGAGCGTTTCTTACGATTTTGTAAGATTTAGTCGGTTGATTCGGGTTTTGTGTTTATTTGAGCAATTCCATTACGGTATCACCGTGGCGGCGCTCGTCATTTTTTATCATTTCGACTTCGGGAAACTTTTCGGCAACGGGAGCATAAGAATCAACCGCGCCGTATTCAAATTTAGCAATAATCGGATATAACCTTTTTTTGCCTGCCAGCTTATAAAAAAGCGGAACGAATGTTGCAAGCGTCTTTTTCGGTTTGAGCACCTGATTCGTCAGGTTTTTGAATACCGAAGCGTGGTGTCCTTCCTCCGACGCAAGCTGACGGAAAACCTCCGCGTCTTTTTCATCTTTTACCGCATCGGCCAGCGCATTATACATAAGGACTGCATCAAGCTCGCCCTGCTGTGCTTTAAGAAGAGTTTTCATATCTTCGCCGGAAATGCTCATATCAATTCCTCCGTAGTTTTTTGTATGTCAGCAGTCCGTTGTAACGGGATTATTCGTACTCAACTTCAATTGCGTCAAACTTGCATTTTGACGCGCAAAGTCCGCATTTAAAGCACTTTTCCTGATTAATCTCAAACGGCTCTTTGATTTTACCCGAGGGCGCAGACGCCTTGCACACTCTTGAGCAAAGCGAACAGCCCTTGCATTTTTCGGGAATAATGGTTACCTTTTTGATTTTCTTATAGCCGTCGGGTGTGATAATCGCGTCATTCGGGCAGACGTGTGAGCACTGCGAACATTCGACGCATTTTGTTTCGTCAATAATGTAAAGCGACCTGTCGTCGTTTGCCGCGCTAATTGCGTCAAACAGGCAGGTAAAAGCGCATCCGCCGCAGCCGACACATTTGTTTTCGTCAATTTTGAAAGCCATATCTTAACCTCCCGAAGCAGGGGAGAGGAGCCAAATCTCATCCCCGTCATTAAGCTTTTGCTTTTTCTTTTTGCAGTGTTCGCCGTTGATAAAAACGGTCGCGTCCGCAAAGGCGATACTGCTTTTGTTTTCGCCGACAGCCATTTTATTAAGTTCGTCAAGCACGTCGGAAAGTTTTTGGGCATCTATTTCGGTATTGGCAATATGTGTATCAACTCTGTATACGCCGAACAGTTTAACTGTAACCTTTGCCATGAAAACGCCTCCTTAATCTTCTGTTCTTGCAGCCGCAACTGCCTTATCGTAAACGGATTTGTCAATATCAAATCCAAGTGTTTTAAGCCTGTGCCAGGTCGGGATTCCGTCTTTCCAACCGCGCGCTCTGTAAAACACCTTTTTCATCTTTTCAAGCGGAACCTTTGTTTTGGGATTATTCGGGTCCTGAAGCTCTTCGGTAAGGCGTTTCGGAAGTTTATCCGCGCCCGCCTTCTGACCGAGAATAATGTTCGCCATACGCTCGGCATTCCATCCGTAAGCGCCCCAGGTGAGAAACTTCGCCATATTCGATTTCATACCCGTTGCGAGCTTGACCGCAATCGCGTGGGGAAGAAGCGGAATGTTAATCTGAGGAACCTTTGTAAAGTGGCTCAGAAGATTTACAACGGGTCCGACATAGGGGAAGCATGCAAGAATAACCTTTGTCGCAAGCATATTCGGTTTAGCAATAAGGAAACCGGGAAGTACGGCATAGCTTGTGAACATACAGCTGCCCGCGGCGGAAATACACTCCATAAGATTCTGGAACATGATTCCTATTGCCGCCTTGCCGTGAGGAGTGAGCGAATTGACGTCAAGTCCGAGTCCCTCGACAACAACCATATAACCCGCGTTAAGGTGGCAGCCGCCGCGGTTTGCGGTAGCGTAGCCGAGTCCCTGACCGACTGCGTGACGCGGCTCATACGCCGCAAGCTCCATGCCCTTAGCGTTAATCGCATATTCCTTGCCTCCGAAAAAATCGCTCATCCGCTTTGAGCCGTCTGCTATATAATTCCCTTCGCCTCTGCGATAGGCGATGTCTTCAAATACTGATGAAATATTGTCCGTTTCGCCGAAATGAACACCGAAATCGTGAACGCCCTTTTCGGCAAGCTCCATAGCGAATGCTATTGAGCCCGCGCAGGATATTGCGTCCATACCGAGTTCGTCAAGCTCATAGTTCCATTTAAGGATTTTTTCAATATCGTCGTTAAGAATATTCGGGCCGAAAAGACCAAGCGTTTCAAGCTCAGGGCCCTTTACAACCTTGCCGTCAACATTAACGCGCCTTGCGCAACGGATTACGCAACCCGTACAGGCGCCGTTTGAAACGAGGTGATTTTCCGCAAGCTCTTCGCCCGAAACCTTCTCAAAGCCGTCAAAACGGCCTGCCGAAAAGTTCTTCGTCGCAAGGATTGAATGCGCCTGCATCGGTGCAATAAGCCCCGCACTGCCGAGCTTGGGAAGCTGTCTGCCCGTCAGGGGATGCGTTTTTAAAAGCTTTGTCCACTTTACGTTGAACTCTTTAAGCTTTTCCTCATTTGCGATTTCGGGAAGCTTTGTTCCCACGGCCGTAACCGCTTTAAGCTTTTTATCGCCGAATACCGCTCCGACTCCGCCTCTGCCCGCGGTTCTTTCATTACTGAAAACGCAGGCGTAAAGCACCTTGTTTTCACCTGCGGGCCCGATTACAAGACGGCCTTTGTATTCGCTTAACTTCTCCTGCGTTTCACCTGTGGTAAGCCCCCACAGCTCGCTTGCGCTTTCAAATTCGACATTATCAGAGGTAATATGAACCGTAACGGGTTCTTCGCTTCTGCCGCTGAAAATAACCGCGTCATATCCCGCCCGTTTAAGCGACAAACCGAAATCGCCGCCGCAGTTTGATGAGGTTACAATATTCGTAAGCGGCGAAACTGTTGAAATATTGAATCTTGACGTGTTCGGACAGCCGCAGCCCGTGAGGGGACCCGTTGTAACGACAATCCAGTTGTCCTCGTCAAACGCCTTCATTTCGGGCGTGATATGATGAAGAAGAATGTCGGCAGCCATTATTTTTCCGCCGAGGGTACGCTCCCTGTCCTTATCCGTCCAGGGAAATTCGCTGAAGGTTTTTTCGGTAAGGTCAACAAAAAGCACCCTGCCCATATATCCTTTATACTTGGTCAAGAGAATCACTCCTTATCAAAAGAGAATTGATTTCGTTGTTATCGTAAATATATAACCTGCCTGAGCTGTCGGTTTTACCGAGAAAATAATCCGTTGCAAGCTTTGCTTCAAGTGAGCCGATTATTGCAGCGGAGGAACCGGGGGAAAGATTTTTATTGCCGTTTTCATTGAGACATCCCGCTTTTTCAAGGTCGGGAGTAATACCGGGAACAAACAGATAAGCCGTACCGAAAAAGCCGTTTATACTGCCGTTGACGCAGGGCGTTTTATTTTTCACACAGCAGTCATTGACCAGTTTTCTTGTTTCAATGTTGTCAACACAGATAATTATTATGTCATAACCGTCTGCAAGCGAACTGTCAAACCTGCCGGAATGCGATTTGATGTCGGTTTCAGGAGAGTATGCTTTTAATCTTTCGGCAAGAATAACGCATTTCTCTTTACCGATATCGTTTTTTGTATAGAAAAACTGACGGTTGAGGTTACGTTCTTCCACTGTATCGTAATCTATAAGAAGAAGTTTACCGATGCCTGCGCCTGCAAGCTGGACAGCGGCGTTTGTGCCGAGTCCGCCGCAACCGATTATAACAGCGCTGTTCTTTGAAATATCAAAGCCCTGAACATCCGATTTCAAGCTCATTTTCCGTAATTACCTCCGCAATTCTGAGTGTTCCCGCTCAAGGTTTCAACTGCGTGTTCAAGTACGGGGAGAACAACTTCAATGCTCTCCTTTACCGCCTTGGGACTGCCGGGAAGATTGATTATAAGAGTCTTGCCTCTTATTCCGCTGACCGCGCGCGAAAGCATCGCCCTGTCGGTTATTTCAAGACTTTTTGCCCTTATTGCTTCGCTTATTCCGGGGACTTCCTTTTCAATTACGGCCTTTGTCGCTTCGGGAGTAATATCTCTCGGCGCAAAACCCGTACCGCCGGTAGTGAAAACAACATCGCAGTTTTCATTATCGGCAAGGGAAATCAAAGCATTTGAAATAACCAGTTTTTCGTCGGGGACAAGACGGTATTCGTTACTGTCGGACAGCATTTTAACGCATTCGATTATTGCCGGACCGCTTTTATCCTCGCACTCTTTTTTGTAGCATCTGTCGCTTACGCAGACTATTCCGAATTTCATAAATAATCACCTGATATAATTTTATCATATATGAATACTATATTCAATAAAAAATATCTTTAATTATTTGCGAACGTGTGATATTATGAAGGTGATGATAATGTCCGACTTTGTACGGCTAAGTGAAATTCATAAGCTTTGCAGAGCGTAGCCGAAATATTTTTCATCGGCTAAAGGGTACGGCGGGAAACGGCCGTGCCTTCCGTGTTTGAAAAGGAGTAATTATCATGAAAAAAGTATTAGCAATTCTTTTAGCGGTTGTATTCGTTCTTTCGCTCGCTGCGTGCGGCGCGAAGCCCGTTGAAGAACCGTCAACGGAAGCTCCCGTATCGACACCCGAAAATGCGGTAATCCGTTTGTCAACGACGACGTCGGTTAACGATTCCGGTCTTCTTCCTTACCTTCTTCCGACCTTTGAGGCGAAGACGGGCTATAAGGTTGAGGTTCAGTCGGCAGGTACGGGCGCGGCTATCCAGAAGGCGAAGGACGGCAATGCAGACGTAATTCTTGTTCACGCAAAGGCGTCAGAGGAAGAATTCATTAACGAAGGTTACGGCGTTGAACGTATTCCGTTTATGTATAACTTCTTCGTAATTGTCGGCCCGAAGGACGACCCCGCAGGCGTTAACGGCAGTGAAAATGCAAATGCGGCTTTTGAAAAAATCAGAAGCAGCGAATCAAAGTTTATTTCCCGCGGTGACGAAAGCGGCACGCACAAGGCAGAGCTTAAAATCTGGGGCGAAAACGCTCCCGATGCCGAGAAGGACAGCTGGTATATCAGCGCAGGTCAGGGCATGGGCGCATGCCTTACAATGGCAAGCGAGCAGCAGGCATATTGCCTTACCGACAAGGCGACATTCCTTTCAATGAAGGATGAGCTTAATCTTGATATCGTTCTCAATGAGGGCGACGATATGAAGAACACCTATTCCCTTATCGCAGTTAATCCCGAAAAGATTGACGGACTTAACACGGACGGCGCAAAGGCGTTCATCGACTGGATGCTTTCGGACGAAGCGAGCGAGCTTATTGCCAAATACGGCGAAGAGGAGTTCGGCGTTGCGCTTTTCACACTTCTTGAGAAATAATTCCTATGGAAAGCTTTAAACAGGCGTTTGAATTATTATTCTCCCTTGATAAAGAGCTTTTGCAGATTATAGGCGTTACCTTGAGAATGTCCTTTTTCAGCACGACGATTTCGTGCCTGATAGGGCTTCCGCTGGGCGCGCTTATAGGCACAAAGAATTTCAGGGGTAAACGTTTTATAAAAAAGCTTATACACACGCTTATGGGCTTGCCACCGGTGGTGGCAGGCCTGTTCGTGTATATTCTGTTCACACATTACGGGCCCTTCGGCTCTCTTAACCTGCTGTTTACGGTTGAGGTTATGATAATAGCGCAGGTTATCCTCATAACTCCCGTTGTTATCGGTCTTTCGTCGTCGTTTATCGAAAGCGCCTCAAAGCCCGTTATCGAAACGGCGAGGGGACTCGGGCTTTCAAGGTCTAAAATTGTCGGACTTTGTCTTTCCGAGGGGCGTTCGTCTCTGTTTTCTGTTGTGCTTAACGCTTTCGGGCGTTCAATAGCAGAGGTCGGCGCGGTAAGTATTGTCGGCGGTAACATTCAGTGGAAAACAAGAGTTATGACCACGGCGATTATGCTTGAAACGAACAAGGGCAAATTTTCGTTTGCATTGGCTCTGGGAATCATTCTTCTTTTAATCGCATTTGTTGTCAACGCTCTTGCCTCATTTATAGTAAAGGAGAACGCCGATGATTGAGATTAAAGACCTTAAAAAATGCTACGGCGAACGCACCGTGCTTGACATACCGTATCTTAAAATTGACGAAAACGAAACTGTTGCCTTTGCCGGCGCGAACGGCAGCGGTAAAACCACATTGTTGCGCATTCTTGCTGGAATGATAAAAAAATCCGACGGAACAGTTGATGTTCCCGAAAAAATACTGTATATGCCCCAGCAGTCATACGCTTTTCGGGGCGATTTGATTAAGAATATAACTGTCGGTAATTCACAAAAGGAAAAAGCAGAGGAATTGCTTGAAAAACTCGAATTATCACATTTAACAGATAAAAAAGCCGTCTCGCTTTCGGGCGGCGAATTGCAGCGGCTTTCCCTTTGTCGCGTTCTGTCAAGAAAGTGTGAACTGCTGCTTCTTGACGAGCCGACAAGCGCCTGTGACGCGCGCGGAGCCGAGCTTGTTATAAAGGCGATTAAAGAATATAAAAACGAAAACGGATGCGCCGTTTTAATGAGTACCCATTCTCCTGTTCTTGCTCTGAATTCCGCCGACAGACTGATTATTCTTAACGGCGGCAGAATCGAGGCGGACGGCAGACCGAAAGAGGTTCTGAATAATCCCGGAACAGAATGGGCAAAAAGTTTTATTGCAGGGTGGAAAACAGATGCTTAACGTTGTCAGCAAGGACGAAGCGGTCGGTTTTGTCAGAGATTTTGCAAACGGGATTTCAGTTGAAACCGAATATGTGAGTGTCGCCGACTCACTCGGCAGAACGCTTTCCGAAGATATTATTTCAGGCGAAAATATTCCGTCATTTGACAGAACTACGGTTGACGGATACGCAGTTATTTCTTCGGACACATTCGGCGCGGGAAATTCAATTCCCGCTCAGCTTGAAATCGTCGGCGAAATACTTATGGGCGAAAAAGCAGATTTCACCTTAAAACACGGACAATGCGCAAAAATATCAACGGGCGGAATGCTCCCAAACGGAGCGGACGCGGCGGTTATGGTTGAACATACCGATAACGCCGACGGTCTTTGCCTTGTATATAAATCCGTCGCGCCGTTTGAAAACGTCACAAAAACGGGCGACGATATATCGGTCGGTGAAACCGCCTTAAAAAAGGGTACGAAAATCACTTCTGCGTCAATCGGAGTTTTTGCCGCTCTCGGCATTGATGAAATTCCCGTTTATAAAAAACCGGTTATAGCGGTTATTTCAACCGGTGATGAAATTTCAAGCGGAAAAATCGAGCAGGGGCAGATAAGGGATGTTAACACCTGTCTGCTTTGTGCCGCAGTTAAGGAATACGGTTGCGAGGCTTATTCCTACGGTGTTGTCAGGGACGACAGAAAACAAATCGAAGATGCGGTTAAGAATTGTCTTGAGAAAGCCGACGCAGTCCTGATTTCGGGCGGTTCGTCAGCGGGCGCAAGAGATATGACCGTTGATATTATTGATTCGCTCGGCAAGGCATGTTTTCACGGGATCGCAATGAAACCGGGAAAACCGACTATTTTCGGCGTTGTTGATAACAAACCTGTTTTCGGTCTGCCCGGACATCCTCTTGCAGCGTATTTTGTATTCCGTCTTATTGTCACCGAATACATAAGAGAAATAATGAATATGCCTTCAGACAGACTGAAAAGAAACGGCGTACTCGCCGTCAATATTCCGTCAAATCACGGCAGGGAGGAATATCTCTGCATCAAATACAACGAAAACAATGAGGTTGTTCCCGTTCATACGAAATCGGGCGTTATTTCGGTTCTGTCAGAAGCTGAGGGCTTTATAAAAATCGACCGAAATGCCGAGGGACTTTTTAAGGGAACAGACGTGGAGATATATCAGCTATGAAGTACAATTATCTTAACAATCTTCCTCTTGACGAGGCGAAAGAAAAATACTTTGAGCATTTAAAATCTGTCGGCTTTAAAGGTCTGACGGAAAAGGTGCCCGTTCCCGACGCATGCGGCAGAATCATTAAGGACGCCGCCTACGCTCATATTTGCTCGCCGCACTACAATGCTTCCGCCATGGACGGAGTTGCAGTCAAAGCGGAAATCACGTTTGCGGCAAGCGAGCGCACTCCCGTAACGCTTACCCCAGAAGATTACGTTGTCGTTGATACGGGCGATCCTTTGCCCGAAAACTGCGACGCGGTAATTATGGTCGAGGATTTAATCGAATGCGGAAATAATAATTATCAGATTATCTCGTCCGTTTATCCGTGGCAGAACGTCCGTCAGGTAGGCGAAGATATCTGTATGGGCGATATGATAGCGCCCTCGGGAACAGTTCTTACCCCGTCGCTTTGCGGAGCTTTGCTTGCAGGCGGAATAACCGAAATCGAAGTTATTAAAACACCGCTTGTCGGCATTATTCCGACGGGCGACGAAATCGTACCGCCTGTCGCCGAACCCGAAAAGGGCGATATAATTGAATTCAACTCAACCGTATTCAAGGGTATGCTTGGCTCGTTTAATGCCGATTCAAAGGTTTATCCTATCACTCCCGACAAAAAGAATTTGATAAAATCAGCGGTTGAAAAGGCTCTGAACGAATGCGATATTGTTCTCGTTTCAGCCGGCTCGTCGGCAGGTCGGGACGACTACACAAGCGAGATAATTTCTTCACTCGGAACTGTTCTTGTTCACGGAATTGCAGTCAAACCCGGTAAACCCGCCGTGCTCGGCGAGGCAAAGGGAAAGCCGATTATAGGGCTTCCCGGATATCCCGTTTCGGCTATTGTCATAATGGATGAAATAGTGTCGGAGGTTGTTTCTCTTTATTACGGTAAGCTGAAACCCGTAAGGGAAACTGTTAAAGCAGTTCTTTCAAAGAAAATTGTTTCATCCCTTAAATACAGCGAATATGTGCGCGTTACTCTCGGCAGAATAGGTGGTAAAATCTCCGCTTCTCCGCTGCCGCGCGGCGCAGGCGTTATAACAAGCTTTACAAAGGCGGACGGTGTTCTTATCGTTGAGCAGAACTGCGAGGGAATCGATGCGGGCGAAGAGGTTGAAATACGTCTTTATAAACCGCTTTCACAAATTGAAAACACCCTTATAGTAACGGGCAGTCACGACCCGTTAATTGATGTGATTTCGGATTTTCTTGCAAAGAAAAACGCTCCGTTCAGAGTGTGCTCAACTCACGTGGGCAGTATGGGCGCGATATATGCGGTTCGCGACGGACTCGCTCACATGGGCGGAATACATCTGCTCGACACGGTAACGGGCGAATACAATAAATCATATATTGAAAAATACATTCCCGACGGAAAAGCCGTTGCCGTAAAGGGCGTCGGACGTGTTCAGGGACTTATGGTCAAAAAGGGAAATCCCCTCGGAATAAAGGAATTCAGCGACATTAAAAATGTCCGCTATGTAAACCGTCAGCGTGGCGCGGGTACAAGAATTCTGTGCGATTATTTGCTTGAAAAAAATTCTATTTCACCCGACGAAATCAACGGCTATAATAACGAGGAGTTCACTCACACCGCAGTTGCGGCTCTCATAGCCGCGGGCAATGCCGACGCAGGACTCGGCATTTATTCGGCGGCTAAAATGTATGACCTTGATTTTATACCGATTTGTAACGAAACGTACGAATTCCTTATTGATAAGCAATACCTTGAAAACCCTATGGTAAAAGAGTTTTTAGAGGTGCTTTATTCAGAGGAGTTCAAGGCAAGACTTTCTGAAATGGGAGGTTATGTTTAATGCTCACTCATCTTAACGGCAAGGGCGAGGCGGTTATGGTCGACGTAAGCGACAAGGACGTTACTGTCCGCACCGCAAAGGCGTATGCAAGAATACGTATGAAAAAGGAAACTCTTGACGCCCTTCTGAATTCGGATTTAAAAAAGGGCGACGGTCTTTCAGCCGCGCGGATTGCAGGCATCACGGGAGCGAAGAAAACTCAGGAGTTGATTCCGCTTTGCCATAACATACCGATAGATAAAATCACGGTTGATTTTGAAAAGGAGAGCGACACCGTACTTGGCATCACTGTCAATGCGAAATGCACATATAAAACAGGTATCGAAATGGAGGCGCTCACAGGCGCGTCCGTTGCGGCGCTTACGGTTTACGATATGTGCAAGGCGATTGACAGGGGAATGGTTATTGAAGAAATAAAGCTGCTCGAAAAAACGGGCGGCAAGAGCGATTATCACTATGAAGGATAGTTTCGGCAGGGAAATTTCATATCTTCGTATTTCCGTAACACAGCGCTGTAATCTCAACTGCGTTTATTGCGGCAAGACCGACTGCGCCAAAAAGGAAACCGAGCTCTCGCCCGAAACGTATTTCAGTTTCGCAAAGGCATTCGCAAAATGCGGTATTAAAAAAATCAGAATTACGGGCGGCGAGCCGCTTGTAAGAAACGATATCTGCGAAATAATAAAGCTCATCCGCTCAATTCCCGAAATCGAAACGCTTTCGCTTACAACCAACGGCGTTTACCTGAAGCAGTACGCAAGGAAACTGAAAAACGCAGGGCTTGACAGCGTGAATATAA
Source organism: Clostridia bacterium (assembly GCA_017613735.1). Classification (GTDB taxonomy): domain Bacteria; phylum Bacillota; class Clostridia; order Oscillospirales; family Acutalibacteraceae; genus Fimenecus. The sequence goes on along the minus strand of JAGADF010000016.1, from coordinate 56,211 downwards.
GTCTTGACAGTACGGACGGAAGCACCTACCGTCACCTGACAGGCGAGGATGTGCTTAAAAAAGTTCTTGAAGGTATCGACGAAGCCGAAAAGGTCGGTCTTTCACCGATTAAAATCAACGCCGTACTGATGAAGGGCGTTAACGACGATGGTGCGGAGCAGTTGATAAATCTTGCAAAAAAGCGGAAAATCGACGTGCGTTTTATTGAACTGATGCCTTTTTCCGATGATGGCGAAAACCCGTCTTTGTTAGTCACAGGCGGCGAAATCTTAAAACAGTTTCCGTTTCTTCAACCAGTTGAAAGCGAAGAAGGTACTGCAAAATACTATTCCGCAGACGGATTTGAAGGCAGGGTAGGGCTTATTAACCCCGTTACGCATAAGTTCTGCGACAAATGCAACCGCGTCCGTCTTTTATCGGACGGAAAGGTCAAACCCTGTCTCGGTTACGATACGGCTTATGATATTATGTCGTATATTGACGACGAAGAAAAACTCATCAGCGAAATAAAGAAAATTATAATGAAAAAGCCCGCGGGACACAGCTTCGAAACGGTAAGCGGTTCACACGGACTTAACAGAACGGGAGGATAATATGGCAAAGGTTGTTGCAATCAATATCAGCGAACAGAAGAAAACGCCCAAGAAATCAATCCCCGAGGGAAAGCTGATTGAAAACTTCGGCTTTGAGGGCGACGCGCACGCGGGCAAATGGCACCGTCAGGTAAGTCTGCTCGCTAAAGAGAGCATTGAAAGAGCCGAGGGTATGAGAACAGACGGGCTCTGCCACGGAATGTTCGCCGAAAACATTACGACCGAAGGCATAGTTCTTCATACTCTTCCCGTCGGCACAAAGCTTAAAATCGGCGACGAAGCCGTTATTGAGATTACCCAGATAGGCAAGGAATGTCACGACGGCTGCGCAATCAAAGAGCTTGTAGGTCAGTGCATAATGCCAAAAGAAGGGATTTTCGGAATAGTGCTCAAAGGCGGTACTGTTAAGGAGAACGACATAATAACAATTATAAAAGAGGATTAATCAAAAGAAACGGCACACCGTTTGGGGATATTTCATAAATGGTGGAGTTTTTGAAAAATCCGAAAAGTGAACAAAAAGAAAAAGATGGCGACACGATTTGCTTTAAGTCAAAAGCAGACAAATTGATCGTAACTGTTAAAGCAGTTCACATATTCCGCAATTTTGAAGAACTGTATGTAGCATTGCCGCTTGACAAATGCGGCTATACTGCCGATAAACTCGCAACCGCTTCGCCCGACGATATGCTTGAATATTACACTAAAGAGCAGATTGAAAAGTACGGCGTTGTAGGAATTGAAATAGAGATTTAATGTTATAGCACACTTAGAAAAGACTATAATGATAAAGACCTGATATCTTTTTGGATATCAGGTCTTTGTTTTATGCTTTTACACTTTTGTTTCAATGTGCGAAGGAAGTTTAGCACTATAAAATGCCCTCTCTGCTTTTGGCAGGGAGGGCACTCCCACGTCTTCGGGAGTTTAGCGAAGCGAAGCGGACAGGTGTTGATGAGCCCTGACGGCTTCGTTGTGGGTGAATTTAAAGATTTTACTTTTCGCTTATTTTTGTTTCAAAACGGTTCTTTGCCGTTTCATCGGGAATAGATGTCGGATATTCTCCGCCGAAGCAGGCGGTACAGAAGCCTGTGTCCTCGCCGGCAAGATGCTTTACATTTTCAATACTCAGATAGCCAAGCGAGGTTACGCCGATTTCATTTGCGATATCCTCGATTTTCATTTTTTTGGCGATAAGCACATCGGCGCTGTCAATGTCCGTCCCATAGTAGCACGGAGCTATAAAAGGCGGTGCGCTGACACGCATATGTATTTCCTTTGCGCCTGCCTGCCAGAGAAGATTTGCAATATGGCGGCATGTTGTGCCTCTCACGATTGAATCATCTATAAGCACTACGCGCTTATCCTTTACAACTTCACGAATGGGATTGAGCTTTATTCCGACTCCCTGTTCACGGGAATCCTGTCCGGGAGAAATAAAAGTTCGTGCGATATATTTGTTTTTTGTAAATCCGATTGCATAGGGAATGCCCGATTCGTGCGAATAACCGATTGCCGCTTCAAGTCCCGAGTCGGGAACGCCGATAACTATGTCGGCTTCAACGGGATGCTCCTTTGCGAGAAACCGCCCTGCTCTTTGCCTGCAAACACTTACGGATGCGCCGTCAATTACCGAGTCGGGACGGGCAAAATAGATATACTCAAAAACACAGAAGCGTTTCGGACAAAGCTTGCAATGAGAGTCATCAAAATGTAATCCGTCACAGTCAACAACTGCAATTTCACCCGGTTTAAGATCCCTGACAAGCTTTGCGCCGACTGCGTCAAGCGCACAGGACTCCGAAGCGAAAACTATGGAGCCGTCGTCTGTCACTCCATAGCAGAGCGGTCGGAAACCATGAGGATCACGCGCAGCAATCAGCTTTTGCGGAGAGCTTATTACGAGTGAGTAAGCGCCTTCTATTATCTCCATGGCTGCGCTGACTGCGCTCTCAATCGAACCCGTAACAAGTCTTTGCTGAACTATGATGTATGAAATAACCTCGGTGTCGGTAGTCGTGTGAAACAGCGAACCGCTTTCTTCAAGCATTCTTCTCAATTCAAATGAATTTGAAAGATTGCCGTTATGACACAGAGCCATTCTTCCGTTGTGATGGTTAACAAGAAGCGGCTGAATATTCTGAAGCATCTTACCGCCCGTTGTTGCATAGCGTACATGCCCGACTGCTATGTTGCCGTTGCCCAGAGAATTCAGTTTATCCTTTGTAAAGACCTCGCTGACAAGTCCTTCGCCCTTGACATAGCGGAATACGCCGTCATCATTTATTGCAATTCCTGCGCTTTCCTGCCCTCTGTGCTGGAGAGCAAAAAGCGCATAATAAGTAAGTGACGACAAGTCAGAGGAGTTTTTACTGAATATTCCGAATACTCCGCATTCTTCGTGTAACAGGTTAAACATATTGCCTCCTGTCAGTTGGATGTATAGAGATTTGCATACGGTCTTGAAGTAACCGGCGTAAGCTTTTTGAAGGGCTTACTCATTACCGCTTCATAGTCCTGACCGAAGTATTTGCAATAGTTTTTGACATATTTATCAAGCTCTTTTTTATCCTCGTCGGTAAGAGAGCTTATTTTAATATTCGGCGAAAGATTTTCTTTCGGGAAAGCGCCTCTTACATAGATTTTTCCTCCGTGCATACCGCTTGCGCAATGTGTACCGAAAAGCTTTTCGCCGCGTTTCATATTAAGACCTAGCAGAATAATAGTCCCGCCTGCCATATACTCGCCGAGGAAAGAACCTGCATTCTGACCGATAACAAGAACGGGCTTCATACTGCGGAATTCCTTCATATGAATACCGCCTCTGCAGCATACATTGTCACGTATATAAATCTCTCCGTCACGCATACCGTAACCGAGTGCGTCACCCGAATGACCGTGAATGATAATCTGCCCGCCGCCCATTGTATTGCCGACGGCGTCCTGACCGTTTCCGTAAAGCAGGATTTTTCCTCCGTTGAGGTAGCAGGCAAGGTCATTCCCCGCCGTACCGTGTATTTCAATGGTTTTTCCCGAATCGAGCGCACAGCCGAGATAACGCTGACCGTTAACATCCTCAACTGTAACCTTATTCTGTGAAAGAAGCTTTGTCTTTATATCACCGTTTACCTCTGCATATCTGCGAAGTCCTGCAATAATACTCATGCAATCTCTCCTTTCAGGCGTTTTTCTCTTTCTGCTTTATCAAACATAAAAAGAGAAGGCGTATCAAAAATATCCGTTTTTATTTCGGACAAATCGGTTTTGTTTTCAATAAGACTTGTGTATATACCCGCATTCTCGCTTGCGTTTATGAGCACAAATCCGACAAGACGGTTATTTTCAAATATCAGCCGTTTATACTTGTCACCGCTTCTGACTGTTCTGTCAGAATACTGTTCGCCTACGGCATTGATAAGTCCGCAGGTGCATATTCGCAGTCCGTAAAAGTCAATGGCGTTTACGGAATATGCTCCGTCGAGCTTTATATCTCCGCCCGCCATTTGCGAACCCGCCGCCGTTCCCTGATAAACCGCATTCGGATAAAGGGCAATAACTCTTTTGCTGCCGTCAAGCATATCAACGCTCACGGTACAGTCGCCTGCGGCGTAAATGCTTTTGTCGCTTGTCTGCATGGTTTCGGGATTTGTAACAATGCCTCTTTCGACCTTAATTCCTGCTTTCTCGGCAAGTTCGGTTTCGGGACGCACACCGACAGCAAGTATAAGCATATCGCACTCGAGCTCTTTTCCGCTTTTGAGAACAACGGAGGTTATTCTGTTTGCATTGCTTTTCGCTTCGGTAACGGTGTCTCCGAGATGAAAAACAATATGACCGTTTTCTTCAATATACTTCTTTACGCTTCGAGCTGATTTTTCATCAAGTATAGACGGAAGTATTCTCGGCGAAAGCTCAACAACATCTACGCTTTTACAGATTTTTGAAAGTCCCTCGGCGGCTTTCATACCGATAAGTCCCGCTCCTATTACAACGGCCTTCGTATTGCCGTTCGCCTTTGCCTTAACCGCCTTTGTCGAAGCTAAATCGAGGAAGGTGTAAGCATTAACCTTTCCGTTTATATTTTTTATCGGTGGAACAAACGGCTTAGAGCCCGTGCATATACAAAGCTTATCGTAGGAATATGCTTTTCTGCCCGCTTTAACCGTTTTGTTCTTTTTGTCTATTGACCTTACAGGCGCGCTTGTAACTATATCAATTCCTTTTTCTATATAGTAATTCGGTGAACGCAGATACATATCGTTTTCTTTTACTGCGCCCTTGAGATAATAGCTGATTGAAGGTCTGCTGTAAGGAAGATAAGCTTCCCTTGTAAGAACGGTAATACTGCAGTTTTTATCCTCTTTTCTTATCTGCTCGGCGCAGGCAAGACCTGCCGCAGAGGCGCCGATAATGATATATTTTTTCATTATTTCGCACCTCCCAGATCAATATAAACAAGTGCGTGGTTAGGGCAGTTCTTAACACATGCAGGTTCGTCCTCATCCTGACACAAATCGCATTTCACGGCGAATTTGCCCGTTTTTATACAGCCGAAGGGACAGACGGAAAGGCAGGTCATGCAGCCGATGCATTTTTTCTCGTTGACTGAAACTATACCCGTCTTTTCATCCTTTGTCATAGCTCCCGTTATGCACGCCTGAACGCATTTCGGATTGTCACAGTGACGGCAGTTGACAGCCGCCGAAAGCATTTTATCTCCGTAAACCGTTATTCTTGAAACGGGTGTGGGATTTTCATATTTATTAGCCTTAAGCACATCCTTCGTCTTTGAATGAGCCGTTTTGCAGTAAACCTCGCAAAGACGGCAGTTAAGACAAAGCTCTTCTTTTGCATATACCTTTTTCATACTGCCGTCCTCCTATTCTCCCGCATGCATAATGCCGAGTATTTCAAGCTCTTTTTCGCTTAAACCGATACCTCTGAGCATAAGGCGGTTTCCCCGAAGCGAGTCAACCGAGTTGATACCCATACCGCCCATAATTTCTTTTATTTCGTGATTCCAGGCGTTAATAAGATTTTCAACTCTCAGGTGCATTATTTCGGGGTTAAGCCGTTTTGTAAGCTCGGGACGCTGAGTCGCAATACCCCAGTTGCATTTGCCCGTATTGCAGGTCTGACACATATGACAGCCCATCGCTATAAGCGGAGCCGAAGCACAGTAGCAGGCGTCTGCGCCCAGAGCAATAGCCTTTACTATATCGGCGGAGCACCTGAACGAACCTGCCGCAACGAGCGAAATTCTTGAGCGTATTCCCTCGTCGCGAAGCCGCTGGTCTGCCGCTGCTAACGCAAGCTCAATAGGAATTCCGACGTTGTCTCTTATTCTTGTCGGTGCGGCTCCCGTACCGCCTCTGAAGCCGTCGATTACAACAATATCGGCTCCCGCCCTTACACAGCCCGAAGCGATTGCCGCAACGTTATGTACCGCCGCAATTTTAACCGAAACGGGCTTTTTGTTGTCTGTTGCCTGCTTTATCGACCAGATAAGCTGGCGCAAATCCTCGATTGAATAGATATCGTGATGCGGGGCAGGGGAGATAGCGTCGCTGCCCTCGGGAATCATACGGGCGTTTGAAACCTCGACATTAACCTTTTCGCCCGGAAGATGTCCGCCTATGCCGGGCTTTGCGCCCTGACCGATTTTTATTTCAACAAAACGAGAATTGTTAAGGTATTCCTTATGCACGCCGAATCTGCCCGACGCCACCTGAACTATGGCGCAGTCGGTATATTCCTTAAGGTCGGGATGCAGACCGCCTTCACCTGTATTGAAGAGAGTGCCGAGGTTTTTCGCCGCCATGGCGAGTGATTTCTGAGCGTTTAAGCTTATAGAGCCGAAGCTCATTGCCGAGAACATAATCGGTGTTTCTATTATTACCTGAGGAGGCATTTCGACAGTTGATTTGCCCTTTTTCTCAACAGTTATCTTTTCGGGTTTTCTGCCCAGAATCGTTCTTATTTCCATCGGCTCCCGAAGCGGGTCGATGGACGGGTTTGTTACCTGAGAAGCGTTTAGCAGGATTTTGTCCCAGTATATCGGATACGGCTTGGGCGTTCCCATACCGGAAAGCAAAACTCCGCCGGTTTCCGCCTGACGGCAGATTTCCTGCTGATACTGAGGCGTCCAGTTTGCATTTTCTCTGTAATCGCAGACATACTTTTCAATCCGTAATGCCCTTGTCGGACAAAGATCTACACAGCGGTGACACGCAACGCAGTTTTCGGAATCCGAAACAACCGTTTTTCCGTCGCCGTCAAAGAAATGACATTCGTTTGAGCACTGACGCACACAGCAGCCGCAGTCGATACAGAGATTTTTATCGCGTATTACCGTAAATCTTCGGGGGATGTAATTAACAGCCATATTATTCATCCTCCTTATTTTCAATTTCAAGCGGAACAAATACGGGGTCCGCACCGCTTACCGACCAGACCTTATCGGGATCGGGACAGATTATACGGATGGCGCTTTCCTCACTCGCAAAGTATGCTCTGTCGCCCTTGACAGCAGCTGTCAGGGAACGAAGCTTGAGTCTGTCATTTATTGCAAGCAAGCCCTTATTTGAGCCAAGTATTACCGAAAACGGGCCGTTTACAAGAGCGCCGCTGTAAATGGCACGGAGATTGGTGAAATACTCCTTTTTTTCATCATCCATTCTGTCAATTTCATCCCATTCGGGGGCCGTCAGAACATCAGCCGCAACATTTGCGGGCAGACCGTGATGGCGTATAAGGTGGTCAAACAGGTAAGTGATTACCTCGGTGTCCGTCTGCATTGTGCATTTGTAACCGAACTGCTCAATATACCTTCTGTTGGCGTCATAGCTTGATATTTCGCCGTTGTGAACTATTGACCAGTCAAGAATATTGAACGGATGCGCGCCGCCCCACCAGCCGGGAGTGTTTGTCGGGAAACGACCGTGAGCCGTCCAGAGATACGCGTCATACCTGTCGAGCATATAGAATTCGCCGACGTCCTCCGGGAAGCCTACCGCCTTGAAACAGCCCATATTTTTGCCTGACGAAAAAATGTATGCGCCGTCGTACGCCGCATTTATTTTTGTAACACACTGGACAACGTATTCGCCCTCGTCAAGACGGGAATTCTTCATACGCACACGATTGACTCTGCCGAAATAGCGCCAGATGTCGGGACCGTTGCTGATTGACGCAACTTTTTTCGTTGGAATCCTCTCGGCAACGTCTATATTGAAATGCTTGAACAGAAACTCCTCGCATTTCTGATGGGCTTCCTTGTTTTCAAAGAAGATATGAAATGCGTATTCGTCCTTGTGCTCGGGGTAAATACCGTAAGCCGCAAAGCCGCCGCCGAGACCGTTTGAACGGTCGTGCATAAGCGAAATTGACTTGATAATTTCGCTTCCGTTGATAAGTCCGCCCTTTCGGTCGATAATCGCCGCTATCGCGCAGCCCGACGGGATTCTTACCTGACCTTCCTTTAACATAAAACTGCGGTCGCTTCCTTTCCTGACAAATAAAAAAAGAGCCCGTCCGCACTGCTTTAGTGTATGGACGAACTCCATTGCTCATTTGTGTGTATTATATTCCCGATTTTTTTAAAAATCAAGCATTAATTTTTATTTCCCGAAAAAAATATTCGGCTTTTGTCAAAAAAAGGGTTGACAAACCTTTCCGAGGGGTGTAAACTTTTTCACATATTGATAGAGGCAACGGCGTCTTTGAGTTTATTCTCAAAGGCGCTTCTCTCATTTTTACAACCTAATAAAAGGCAAAGGCGTCTTTGGCGGTTTTTATCGCCGAAGGCGCCTTCACTCTTTTTTTACAAATAATTTTTTCAGGAGGATACACTTATGAAAACCGTAACAGATTATTTCGGCAGTAAGGTCTTTGACGACAGAGTTATGAAATCAATGCTCTCCGCAGAGGTTTATAATTCGCTTAAAAAGACAATCGACGAGGGCACGGAGCTTAATATAGGCGTTGCCAATGCAGTTGCAATTGCAATGAAGGATTGGGCGGTTTCACAGGGCGCAACTCATTTTACCCACTGGTTCCAGCCGCTTACCGGCATTACGGCTGAAAAGCACGACAGCTTTATTGCTCCTTCTCCCGACGGCGGAGTAATAATGGAGTTTTCAGGCAAGGAGCTCATAAAGGGCGAGCCCGACGCATCCTCTTTCCCGAGCGGAGGACTCAGAGCCACCTTTGAAGCTAGGGGCTACACCGCATGGGATCCGACCTCTTATGCATTTATTAAAGGAAAGACGCTTTGTATTCCGACAGCGTTCTGTTCATACGGCGGTCACGCACTTGACAAGAAAACCCCGTTGCTTCGTTCAATGGAAGCACTCAATAAGCAGGCTTTGAGAATAGTAAAGCTTTTCGGAAACGACGACGTTAAAAGGGTAGTCAGCTCCGTAGGTCCCGAGCAGGAATATTTCCTTATCACTAAAGAAATGTATGATAAGAGACCCGACCTTCGTTTTACGGGCAGAACGCTTTTCGGCGCGAAATCACCCAAAGGTCAGGAAATGGACGACCACTATTTCGGCGTTATCAAGCCGAGAGTAGCCGCATATATGGAGGAGCTTAACGACGAATTATGGAAGCTCGGAATTCTTGCCAAGACCGAGCACAACGAGGTTGCTCCCGCTCAGCATGAGCTCGCTCCGATTTATACTACCACCAATATTGCAACCGACCACAACCAGATTACAATGGAGATTATGCAGAAGGTTGCCGCTAAGCACGGACTTGTATGTCTGCTTCATGAAAAGCCGTTTGCAGGCGTAAACGGAAGCGGAAAGCATAACAACTGGTCAATAGCGACGGATACGGGCATTAACCTTCTTTCACCCGGCGAAACGCCGTATGAGAACGCTCAGTTTTTGCTTTTCCTTTGCGCTGTTATCAAGGCGGTTGACGATTATCAGGATTTGCTTCGTATCTCCGTCGCTACCGCAGGCAACGACCACAGACTCGGCGCTAATGAGGCTCCGCCTGCAGTTGTTTCGATTTTCCTCGGCGATGAATTAAACGCCGTAATGGAAGCAATTGAAAAGGATAAGCCTTATAAATCCGCTAAAAAGACTCAGATGAAATTAGGTGTTGATGTTCTGCCGAAATTCAACCGCGACAATACGGACAGAAACAGAACGTCGCCGTTCGCATTTACGGGCAACAAGTTCGAGTTCCGTATGCTCGGCTCGTCCAACAGTATCGCGTGCGCGAACATTATGCTTAACAGCGCGGTTGCCGAATCACTTAAAATTTATGCCGACAGACTTGAAGGCGCAAAGGATTTCGAAACCAAGCTTCACGAAATGATTAAAAAGACGATTAAAGACCATAAGAAAATCATTTTCAACGGCAACGGCTACGATGAGAGCTGGATTAAGGAAGCGACCGAAAAGAGAGGACTTCTCAACTACCGCACAACGGCAGACGCCATTCCTCATCTGCTTGACAAGAAAAATGTTGATATGCTCACTTCTCAGGGCGTATTTACCAATGCGGAAATTGAGTCAAGATATGAAATTACTCTTGAAAACTATGTCAAGTCGGTAATTATTGAGGCAAATACAATGGTAACTATGGCAAAAACGGAAATTGCTCCCGCAGTTGAAGCGTATTGCGCAGAGGTTGCCTCGTCTGCGGCGGTAAAAAAGGCGCTTGACGGAAAGCTAAAATGCGATTATGAAACCTCGCTTGTCGGCAAGCTTTCGGCATTAACCGATACCATTTACGAAAAGGCAGGCGAGCTTGAAAAAGCGGTTGCCGCCATCGACGGTAATGACGAAATCAGCGTTCAGGCGTATGCAATCCGTGACAGCGTTCTTCCCAAGATGGATGAACTGCGTGCGGCGAGCGACGAAGCGGAAACGCTGACCTCAAAGAAATACTGGCCTTACCCGACTTACGGCGATATACTTTTCAGCGTTAAATAAACGAACAAAGGACTTGATTTTATATGGCTATAGAAGAAATAACCAAACTTATACAGGAATCCGCAACAAAAGAGGTATTCGGCGTCTGGTTTTTAATCGGCGCAGCGCTGGTTTTCTTTATGCAGGCTGGCTTCGCAATGGTTGAAACGGGTTTTACAAGGGCGAAAAACGCAGGAAATATCATAATGAAAAATCTTATGGATTTCTGCATAGGAACAGTCGTTTTCGTACTGCTCGGTTTCAGTCTGATGATGGCGGAGGACTATGTTCTCGGTTTTATCGGAGTTCCGAATCTTAAAATTCTCACAGACTTCGGTTCATTCCTTGAAAAAGGAAATGCACCCTCATTCGTGTTTAATCTCGTTTTCTGCGCAACTGCAGCCACAATAGTTTCCGGTTCAATGGCAGAGAGAACAAGATTTGCTTCATACTGTATTTATTCTGCAGTTATTTCGCTTTTTGTCTATCCCGTCGAAGCGGGCTGGGTATGGAATTCTCAGGGCTGGCTGGCACAACTTGGATTTCACGATTTTGCCGGTTCTGCGGCAATACACTCAGTTGGCGGCATCACGGCGCTTATCGGAGCAATAATGGTTGGGCCGAGACTTGGCAAATATCAAAGAAATAAACAGAACAAGGTCTCGAAGGTCAACGCAATTCCCGGACATTCCATTACGCTCGGCGCACTCGGCTGTTTTATACTCTGGTTCGGCTGGTACGGATTTAACGGAGCGGCTGCATGGGACAGCAAATCACTCGCTTCGATTTTTGTAACTACTACGATTGCACCTGCGGTTGCAACCTGCACGACGATGATTTTTACCTGGATTAAAAACGGCAAGCCCGATGTTTCGATGTGTATCAACGGTTCGCTTGCAGGACTGGTTGGAATAACGGCGGGGTGCGACGCTCTTGATGCTCTCGGTTCGGCAATAGTCGGTATCGTTTCGGGTGTTTTGGTGGTAGTGATCGTTGAACTGCTTGACCTTAAATGTCACATTGACGACCCTGTCGGCGCTGTCGGAGTACACTTCGCAAACGGCGTATGGGGAACAATAGCGGTAGGTTTGCTTGCAAATCCCGCAGCACCCGCAGGACTTGAAGGTCTGTTCTACACAGGAAAATTCAGACTCTTGGGTATCCAGGCACTCGGCATTTTCTGCATACTTGCATGGACGGCGCTTCTAATGACTCTGACCTTTGCAATTATTAAGAAAACTGTCGGACTTCGAGTTTCACAGGAGGAAGAAATCAAGGGGCTTGACAAGACCGAGCACGGACTTCCGAGCGCCTATGCAGACTTCCTGCCGGCAGTTGAAAGCATTGACTACGGTTATGAAAATGCCACGGCAGTTCCCGGTTATGTTCCCGTTGCGGAAGCTATACCGGTAAAGAAAGTTCCGGCATTTGACGAGACAACGCCTAAGTTTACAAAGGTTGAAATCATTTGTAAGGAATCACGCTTTGAAGCTCTCAAGACCGCTATGATTGACATAGGAATTGCCGGTATGACTGTTTCACATGTTCTTGGCTGCGGCTGGCAGAAGGGAACACCTGAATACTACAGAGGCGTTCAGGTTGAGGCAAGTCTGCTGCCCAAGGTTCAGGTTGATATAGTTGTCAGCAAGATTCCCGTCAGAACCGTTATTGAAACGGCTAAAAAGGTCCTTTATACCGGCAATATCGGCGACGGAAAGATTTTTGTCTATGACGTTGAAAACGTAGTTAAGGTCCGTACGGGTGAGGAAGGCTATGACGCCCTTCAGGACGTTGAATAACAACTAATAATAAATGCGTTTGAGAAAAGAGAAGTAATCCGATAAAACGTTTTCAGAGAGTACGGGCAAGGTGAAAGCCGTATAACGAATTCGGACGAATAACACTTTTCAAGCAGCAAGCCGAAAGTGAAAACAAGTAGGTGCGCCGTAGGTTATGCGTTAAATAGCAAGCTCTGTTCGGAGCGTTAAAAAGAGAAAAATGCAGGTGGCACCGCGATAACAGCATCGCCCTGTTGTAGGCTGAATTACTTACTTTACGGAGGTATTTCTATGTGTTCTATTATGGGTTACTGTTCTGACGGTGCCTGTTTTGATTTATTTAAACAAGGCTTTGAAAAAACAAAGTCAAGAGGACCCGACGACAGCCGTATCATTGATACGGGGAAAGGATTGTTAGGCTTTCACCGTCTTGCGATTATGGGACTTCATGACGAGGGTATGCAGCCGTTTGAAATGGACGGGAACTACGTTGTCTGCAACGGCGAGCTTTACGGCTTTCAGAAGGAAAAGGATGAGCTTATAAAAAAGGGTTATACCTTTAAAAGCGACAGCGACTGCGAAATCCTTTTGCCCATGTACCGCGAATACGGTTTGGAAATGTTCAAAAAAATGGACGCCGAGTTTGCGCTGATTATCTATGACGGGACAGAAGGCGAGTACATAGCAGCGAGAGATCCTATAGGCATCCGTCCGCTTTACTACGGCTACGACAGCAAGGGTTATATAGTCTTCGCCAGCGAGGCGAAAAACCTCGTCGGGCTTGCAGGGGAAATTCGTCCCTTCCCGCCCGGACATTATTATAAAAACGGCGAATTTGTTTGCTACAATGACATTTCAAAGGTTGAATGTGTTTGTCACGACGACGTTGAAACCGCCTGTAAAAACATCCGTGAAAAGCTTGTTGCGGGCGTTGAAAAAAGGCTTGTTTCCGATGCCAAGGTCGGCTTTCTTTTGTCGGGCGGCCTTGATTCCTCGCTTGTCTGCGCAATAGCGGCGAAAAAGGAGCAAAAGCCGATTAAAACCTTTGCGATAGGTATGAGCGAGGACGCCATCGACCTTAAATACGCAAAGCAGGTTGCCGACTACATAGGCAGCGACCACACCGAAATTTTTATGACTCCCGACGAAGTTATTTCCTCGCTTGAGGACGTTATAAAAATGCTCGGCACCTTTGATATTACAACCATCCGTGCGAGTATGGGAATGTATCTTATCTGCAAGGCGATACACGAAACAACCGATTTGCGCGTACTTCTTACGGGCGAAATTTCCGACGAGCTTTTCGGCTATAAATACACCGATTTTGCTCCGTCTGCGGAGGAATTTCAGAGAGAAGCAGAAAAGCGCCTGCACGAGCTTCATATGTATGACGTGCTTCGTGCCGACCGCTGTATTTCGGTAAACTCGCTTGAGGCAAGAGTGCCCTTCGGCGACCTTGATTTTGTCGATTACGTAATGGCTCTTGACCCGAAAATCAAGATGAATACTTACGGCAAAGGCAAGTATCTTCTGCGCCACGCCTTTGAGGGACTCGGTTATCTTCCCGACGAAATTCTCTGGCGTGAAAAGGCGGCGTTCTCGGATGCGGTAGGTCATTCGATGGTCGACTATCTAAAGGAATACGCCGAAACCGTTTATACGGACGAGCAGTTCAGAGACGGTTGTGAAAAATACTCTCACGCAAAGCCGTTCACAAAGGAATCCCTGCTTTACAGAGATATATTTGAGAAATATTATCCCGACCAGTCGCAGATGATAGTCGATTTCTGGATGCCCAACAAATCCTGGGAGGGCTGCGATGTCAACGACCCGTCGGCAAGAGTGCTTTCAAACTACGGCGACAGCGGAAAATAAAAAGAATTTGATGAATAAAAAAGGAACTGCAATTCGCAGTTCCTTTTTATTGGTTTTATTCATATTCAACCGTCGCGGGGGGTTTTGAGGTTATGTCATAGACTACGCGGTTTATGCCTTTAACCTCGTTTGTGATGCGGTTGGAGACCTTTGCGAGAATGTCATACGGGATTTTCGCCCAGTCCGCCGTCATAAAGTCGTCTGTCGTGACGGCGCGGATGATTACAAGATTTTCGTACGTTCTGTGGTCACCCATTACGCCGACGGTTTTAACGTCGGGAAGAACGCAGAAAAACTGTGACATTTTACTCTCATAGCCGTTTCTTGCCATCTCGTCGCGGAGCACGAAATCCGCTTCCTGAAGAAGAGCGACTTTTTCCTTTGTTATTTCGCCGATTATGCGCACGCCGAGTCCGGGACCTGGGAACGGCTGGCGCCATACAAGCTCGCGCGGAATGCCGAGTTTTTCGCCGACGCGCCTTACCTCGTCCTTGAACAAATCCGCAAGCGGCTCGATTATGCCTAAAAATTCAACGTCGTCGGGAGTTTTTACTCTGTTGTGATGGGTTTTGATTACGTCGGCGTCGCCCTTGCCCGATTCGATGCAGTCGGGGTAAATAGTGCCCTGCGCGAAAAAGCCTTTGTCGTTCTGCTTTCGAATTTCGTTCCAGAAAACGTTGAAAAATTCCGCGCCGATTATCTTTCGTTTCTGCTCGGGGTCGGTAACGCCTTTTAATTTTTCGAGGAACAGCTCGCCGCAGTTTACGCGGACAAAATTCATATCAAAAAGCGAGGTGAAAGTCTTTTCAACGAAGTCGCCTTCGTCTTTTCTCATAAGTCCCTGGTCAACGAAAACGCAGGTCAGCTGTTTGCCGACAGCCTTTGAAAGAAGAGCCGCCGCGACCGAGCTGTCAACGCCGCCCGAAAGACCGAGAATGACGTTTTTATCGCCTATATGCTCTCTTAATTTTTTGACCGTTGAATCGATAAAGCTGTCCATAACCCAGTCGCCCCTGCAGTCGCAGACGTTATAAAGGAAATTATACAAAATCCGGTCGCCGTATTCGCTGTGAGTGACTTCGGGATGAAACTGAACGGCGTAGATATTCTTCTTTTTATTCTCCATAGCCGCGCACGGGCAGTCGGGAGTGACAGCAATAATATCATACCCTTCGGGAGCAGAGGAGATATAGTCGGTATGGCTCATCCATACGATAGATTTTTCGGGAATATTATGGAAAAGCGGAGAATTCTTCGCGGTAAGCTCGATTTTACCGTATTCGGAAACTGGCGCGGTTGAAACAACGCCGTTTTCCATCCACGCTATTAGCTGACAGCCGTAGCAGATACCGAGAACGGGGATTCCCAGATTAAGAATATCGCGGCTGTAATGAGGCGAGGACATATCGAAAACGGAATTGGGCCCGCCCGTAAAAATAATACCTTTGTACTTATTTTTCCTTATGGTTTCGAGGTCGGTCGTATAAGGCAGAATTTCCGCAAAAACCCTGTGGTCGCGCACGCGTCTTGCGATTAACTGATTATACTGACCGCCGAAATCAAGAACTAAAATCTTTTCCATATTTTTCTCCCGAAAATTTGATATTTACATTATAGCAAATTAAGCGTGTATTTCAAGAGAAATACACGCTTTTTCTTATTACGGATTTAAGCGTTTTTCAAAAAAGTCTTTATTCTTTCGGCGGCGAGGAGGGTTTCCTCTTTGCTTCCGAATGACGTAAAACGGAAATAGCCGTCGGCGTTTTTGCCGAAGCCGACGCCCGGCGTACCGATAATCTGGAGTTCATTTAAAAGATAATCGAAAAACTCCCAGCTTTTCATACCGTCGGGACATTTTACCCAAAGATACGGCGCATTTTTACCTCCGCAATACCAAAGACCTATACTGTCAAATGCGTCCGCAAGTATTTTTGCGTTATGCTTATATACATTTATATTTTCTTTAATCTGTTTCTGCCCTTCGGGCGTAAAAACAGCCGCCGCGCCCTTCTGAATGATATATGAAACGCCGTTTGTCTTTGTGGTGCGGTTTCTTACCCACATGGCGTTCAGGTTCATACCCTGCTTTTCAAGGTCTTTAGGGATTATTGTATAGCCGAGCCTTGTGCCCGTAAATCCAGCGGTTTTTGAAAGCGAACAGATTTCAATTGCGCAGCTTCTCGCGCCGTCAATTTCGAAAATACTGTGCGGTATTTCCTCGTCCTCAATAAACGCTTCATAAGCCGCGTCAAAAAGAATAACAGAGCCGTTTTTGTTTGCATATTCAACCCACGACGCAAGCTTTTCCCTTGTAAAAACCGCGCCCGTCGGGTTGTTCGGCGAACAGATATAGATAATATCGGCTTTAACATTTTTGTCGGGATAAGGCGCAAAACGGTCCTTTTCGCCCGAGGGGAAATGGATTATTTCTCTTCCCGCCATTGTATTCGCGTCAACGTAAGCGGGGTAGGCGGGCTCGATTATGAGCGCGTTACTGCTTTTGTCAAACAAGTCCTGAATATCGCCTAATTCGTCGCTCGCTCCGCTTGAAACAAAAACCTCGTCGGGCTCGATTTCAATGCCCTTGCTTTTGTAATAATCCGATATTCTTTCTCTTAAAAAAGGCGCGCCGCATTCGGGCATATAGCCGTGAAAGGTCTTTTCGTCCGATTGCTCGTTTACGGCGTTGTGAAGTTCGTTTATAACCGCTTCGCAAAGCGGAAGCGAGACGTCGCCTATGCCGAGGTGTAAAAGCTTTTTGTTGGGATTTTTTTGCTGATATGCCTTAACCTTCCGGGCAATATTAAAAAACAGATAGGATTCATTCAGTTTTGCATAATTGGCATTCGGCTTTAACATATTACGCTTTCTCCCTCATAAACCGTTTCGGCGGGGCCTGTCATTTTAACGCTGAAATCGTCTGAAACGGTAATCTTCAATTCCCCGCCGTCAAGTATGACTGTTACGGGTTCGCCCGCTTTGCAAAATCCCTTTTTAACGCAGGCGGCGACACTGGCGCATGAGCCGGTACCGCAGGCGAGGGTGATTCCGCTTCCGCGTTCCCAGACTCTCATCTGTATTTTATCGGGGGAGAGCACCTGAACAAATTCGGCGTTTACTCCGTCGGGGAATAATCTGTTATGCTCTATTTTCGGCCCGATTTTTTCAAGCTCGATTTCTTTTATACTGTCAGTGAAGAAAACGGCGTGCGGATTGCCGACAGATACGGGAACAAACGAAAAGAGTCCGCCGTCGATTTCAATATTTTTTTCGTCGGAGGTTTTCGCCTTTCCCATATCGACGGTCGCTTCGGTTACCTTTCCGTCAGAAACCGAAAGTTTAAGCGTTTTAACGCCCGAAAGAGTTTCGACCGTTATTTCGGTTTTACGGGTATAGTTTTTGTCGTAAACATATTTGCCTACGCATCTTATACCGTTGCCGCACATTTTTGCTTCGCTGCCGTCGGCGTTAAAAATCCTCATTTTAAAGTCGGCGATTTCAGACGGCGATATGTATATCATCCCGTCGCTTCCCGCGCCGAAATGTCGGTCGGAAAACTTTATGCACAGCTCCTTTATATTTTCGGGAACTATACCGTAAACGTAAAGGTAATCGTTCCCGAGCCCCTGCATTTTAGTAAATTTCATCTTTTACTCCTGAGACTTTTTTAACGCCGCGCCTACAAAGCCCTTGAAAAGCGGGTGCGGCTTATTGGGCCTTGATTTGAAATCGGGGTGATACTGAACCCCGACATAGAACGGTCTGTCCGAAAGCTCGACCGTTTCTATAAGCAAACCATCGGGCGAAATGCCGCTCAATGTAAGGCCGTTTTCCCTGAACGCGTCGCGGTAAAGGTTGTTGAACTCGTAGCGGTGACGGTGACGTTCGCTGATTTCGTCTTTTTCATACAGTGAACGGATAACCGTGTTTTCCTGTAAAATACAGGGGTACGCTCCGAGCCTTAAGGTTCCGCCCTTGTCGATATCGTCGCTCTGACCGGGCATAAAGTCAATGACCTTGTTTTTGCAAAGCTCGTCAAACTCGCCCGAATTCGCGTCGGCTATGCCGAGAACGTTTCTCGCGTATTCGATAACGGCAATCTGCATACCGAGGCAAATGCCGAAATACGGAATGTTGTTTTCTCTCGCATACTGAGCCGAAAGAATCATACCCTCGATTCCCCTATTGCCGAAGCCGCCGGGAACGATAATTCCGTCAAGGTCAGAAAGAATTTCCGAGACGTTTTCCCTTGTGATTTTCTCGGAATCAATCCAGTGGATTTTAATATGGGTATTGTGATAGTAGCCAGCGTGTCTTAACGCCTCGGCTACCGAAAGGTAAGCGTCGTGCAGTTCGACATATTTTCCGACAAGACCGATATTGACCGTATACGGTCTTGACTTGATTTTTTCGACCATCTGTTCCCATTCTTTAAGGTCGGGCGCCTTTGCGTCAAGACCGAGCTCACGGCAGACGATTTCGGAAAAATGGGATTTTTCGAGCATAAGCGGAGCTTCGTAGAGGTTGGGAAGAGTTATGTTTTCAATAACGCAGTCGGGCTTGACGTTACAGAAAAGCGAAATCTTTTTGAAAATCGATTCCTCAAGCGGCTCGTCGCAGCGAAGAACAATAATATTCGGCGCGACGCCCATTCCCTGAAGCTCCTTTACCGAATGCTGAGTCGGTTTTGACTTGTGCTCTTCGCTTCCGTGAAGATAGGGGACAAGCGTGACGTGAATAAAAAGGCTGTTCTCCCGTCCGACCTCAAGCGAAATCTGTCGTATCGCCTCAATAAACGGCTGACCTTCAATGTCGCCTATCGTGCCGCCGATTTCGGTTATTACTACGTCCGCATTGGTTTTTTTGCCGACGCGGTAGACAAATTCCTTTATTTCGTTTGTGATATGAGGAATGACCTGAACGGTCGAGCCGAGATATTCTCCGCGGCGTTCCTTATTAAGCACGTTCCAGTAAACCTTGCCCGTAGTGAGATTTGAATACTTGTTCAAATCCTCGTCAATAAATCTTTCGTAGTGACCGAGGTCAAGGTCGGTTTCCGCGCCGTCCTCGGTGACGTATACCTCGCCGTGCTGAAACGGGCTCATAGTGCCCGGGTCGACGTTTATATACGGGTCGAGCTTCTGCGCCGCGACCTTAAGTCCTCTTGATTTGAGAAGTCTGCCGAGCGAAGCCGCCGTAATGCCTTTTCCGAGTCCCGAAACAACGCCGCCCGTAACAAAAATATATTTTGTCATAATATCACCTTAATCCCAGGAAGTCGTGTTAAAGCAGTATTCACATATATCGTCCCTGCCGGAATTGATAAACTGACCGTTGGGATTTTTCGGGTGAATAACGCTGTTATCTCCTTGCGCTATTTCATTAATCTCTATCATATGAAAAATCGGTGAAAAAATTGTTTCTGTTTTCATAATAAACCTCCGAAAAAATGAGCGAAGGGCACCATTGATGTTTCCACCAATGACGCCCTTGCCTTGGGTTGTATCACTATGACGATGTTTCGCCAATAGCTTCTTGTCAGATTGGCGTTAATTAAACAACGCCCTGCGCAATCATAGCGTCCGCGACCTTTTCAAAGCCCGCGATATTTGCGCCTGCAACATAGTCGTTTTCAAGGCCGTACTTTCTTGCCGCTGCGTCTATGTTGTGATAAATGTTTACCATAATGTTCTGAAGCATATGGTCAACCTTTTCGAATGACCAGTAAATCCTTTCGGAGTTCTGGCTCATTTCAAGAGCGGAGGTTGCAACGCCGCCTGCGTTTGCAGCCTTGCCGGGAAGGAAGAGAACGCCGTTCTTCTGAAGGTATTCCGTAGCGTCTCTCGTCGTAGGCATATTCGCGCCCTCGCAGACTGCGATTACGCCGTTTGCGACAAGCTGCTTTGCGTCCTCGAGATGAAGCTCGTTCTGCGTTGCGCACGGAAGAGCGACATCGCATTTAATCTGCCATACGCCTCTGCCCTCGTGATATTCGGCTGAGGGACGGGCTGCGGCATATTCGGTAAGTCTTGCTCTTTTAACTTCCTTAACCTCTTTAAGAAGAGCGACATTAATGCCGTCTTTATCGTAAATCCAGCCTGTTGAATCCGAAACGGTAACGACCTTTGCGCCCATCTGGGTTGCCTTTTCAACCGCATAAATCGCTACGTTGCCCGAACCGGAAACAACGACGGTCTTGCCCGACATATCCTGCCCGTGGCATTTGAGCATTTCTTCGGTTATATAGAGAAGTCCGTAGCCTGTCGCTTCGGTTCTTGTCAGCGAGCCGCCGTAGGAAAGTCCCTTGCCCGTAAGAACGCCTTCGTATCTGCCCTGAATTCTCTTGTACTGACCGAACATATAACCGATTTCACGGCCGCCTACACCGATGTCGCCTGCGGGGACGTCTGTGTTCTCGCCGATAATCTTGCAAAGCTCTGTCATAAAGGACTGGCAGAACATCATAATCTCCCTGTCACTCTTGCCCTTGGGGTCAAAGTCGCTTCCGCCTTTACCGCCGCCGATGGGAAGACCCGTGAGTGAGTTCTTGAAAATCTGTTCAAAGCCGAGGAACTTGATAACCGAAAGCGTTACGCTCGGGTGAAGTCGAAGGCCGCCCTTGTATGGACCGATAGCAGAGTTGAACTGAACTCTGTATGCACGGTTAACGTGAACCTGACCGTTGTCGTCAATCCACGGAACGCGGAAACGGAGAATTCTTTCGGGCTCGACAAGTCTTTCAAGAAGAGCGAGCTTTCTGTATTTCTCTTCGTTTGCGTCAATTACGGGGCGAAGCGAATCAAAAACCTCGCTGACCGCCTGAAGAAATTCGGGCTCGTTGCCGTCACGTTTCTTCAAAAATTCCATTACTTCATCAACATAAGCCATAATTAAAAACTCCTTTTCGGATAAAAGAAAAGACGCCTCCAGTGCAAAAAAACACTGAAGACGCCGTTGCCTTCTATCTAATTTACGCAACTATGTTACACCCTTTTTTTATATTTGTCAATAAGTTTTTTCTTGACACAAAAAAACAGATATTGTATATTTATTATATGAGCAAAGGCGTTCGTTAATTTCGGGCAGGTGTCCGCTTTTAATGGGCGCATTTTTACTTTGAAAGAAGGTACCAGTATGAAATATACCAAGGATGAGGTTATGCAGTTCTGCGTTGAGGAGGATGTCAAATTTGTCCGTCTTGCATTCTGCGACGTATTCGGCAGACAGAAGAATATTTCGATTTTAGCCGATGAACTGCCGCGCGCCTTTGAATTCGGAATTACCATAGACGGCTCGGCTATTTCGGGTTTCGGAGCTCAGATTCATTCGGATTTGCTTCTTCATCCCGACTGCGACACGCTCTGCGTCCTCCCGTGGAGACCGGAGCACGGCAAGGTTGTCAGAATGTACTGCTCGATAACCTATCCCGACGGAAGACCTTTTGAATGCGATACAAGAACCATTCTTATAAAGGCGGTTGAGAAAGCGACCGAGGCGGGCTACGAATTCCGTTTCGGCGCCGAGCAGGAGTTTTATCTCTTTAAGCTCGACGAAAATGACGAGCCGACGAAAATTCCCTACGACAACGCGTCATATATGGATCTGGCTCCGCAGGACAGGGGCGAGAACATCCGCCGCGAAATCTGCCTTACTCTTGAGCAGATGGGCATTAAGCCCGAAAGCTCTCACCACGAGGAAGGACCGGGACAGAACGAAATCGACTTCCGTTATTCCGACCCGCTTGCCGCGGCGGACAACGTAATGACATTCCAGACGGTAGTCAATACTGTCGCCAAGCGCAACGGACTCTTTGCAGATTTTTCGGCGAAGCCGCTTGAAAATCTGCCGGGCAACGGCTTCCATATCAATTTTTCCGTTTCGTCCGAAAAGGAGAGCAATATTATGCCCTCTACAATAGCGGGCGTTCTTGATAAGGCTGTTGAAATGACGGCATTTCTTAACCCGACGGAAAAATCCTATGAAAGACTCGGCAATAACAAGGCTCCCAAATATGTTTCCTGGTCGAGTGAAAACCGCTCTCAGCTTGTAAGAATACCCGCCGCCTACGGCGAATACAAAAGAGCCGAGCTTCGCTCGCCCGACCCGACGGTAAATCCGTATATCGCTTTCGCTTTAATCATTTACGCCGGTATTTACGGAATTGAAAATAAGCTCGAACTGCCGTTTGTAGCCGATTTCAATCTCTTCACGGCTGATGAAAAAGAGCTTGAAAAGTTCGAAAAGCTTCCCTCGACTCTTGACGAGGCAAAGGCGATTGCGCTTGAAAGCGGGTTTATCAAAAAGTATATTCCCGAAAGAATACTTGAAATACTGAAATAAGTTTTTCAAAAGTCATTTGAAAGGGGGGAGCATTACGGAACTTGAAGAGCGTGTATACAGCGTACTCGTTGTGTCCTCAGGTGAAAAATTCAATAATGAAACTGCGTTAATGCTCTCCGAAGCGTTATTCAGTCCCGTGCAGTTTGCAACCGATATAAGCTCCGCCGGAAGAATCAAGGCGCAAAGACATTTTGATTTTATTATTGTCAATTCGCCGCTTGCCGACGGCTTCGGCACGGATTTTGCGATTGATTCGGGCGAGGCTAAAAACACGGTTGTCCTTCAGCTTGTCAGGGCTGAGCTGTATGAGGAAATATACGAAAAAAATTCCGCTTACGGCGTGTTTACCCTGCCCAAGCCCATTTCGAAGCAGAGTATGTTAAACGCCCTGCACTGGATGATAACTACGAAATCAAAGGTTGCCAGACTCGAAAGCAAGGCGGTTTCGATTGAAGATAAAATGCAGGAAATCCGGCTTGTCAACAAAGCGAAATGGCTGCTTATAGACAAGGGAAAAATGGCGGAGCCCGACGCTCACCGTCATATCGAGAAAGAAGCGATGGACCGCTGTGTTTCAAAGCGCGTCGTCGCAGAAGAAATTATCAAAAAATACTCATAAAAAAACAACCCCGAAACGGAAATCCGTTTCGGGGGCTTTTATTTTTTTATCTCTCGTTCAGTACGCTTATGACGTAGTCGGGAACGTCGGAAATGAGGGAGTCAACGCCCCATTCGGTAAGCTTTAAAATATCTTCCTTTTCGTTGACGGTCCAGACGTTGACGGTCATATTCATCGCGTGAAGGCGTTTGACCTCGTCCTCGGTTATGAGCTCCCTGTCGGGATGAGCCGCGTTTGCATTCAGCTGGGCGCAGTACTTTTCAACGCCGAAGGACATAATCTCCTTGCCTAAATCGTCGTTTTCGTAAAGCAGACCTGTTCTTATTGACGGGTCTGTTTCCTTTGATTCCCTGATGCATTCGGGGTTGAAGCAGGAGATGATAACAGAGTCGTTAAGACCGTATTTGTTGACCATTTCAACCGTACGCTTTACAAGGTCGTTTTTCTGCTTGGGAGCCTTGATTTCAATGTTTATGAGCTTCATATTTTTAACTACGTCAAGGCATTGGGAAAGCGTGGGAAGGGTAACGCCCCTGAAATCCTCGCTGAAATATGAGCCGAAGTCAAATTTCTTAAGCTCTTCGCAGGCGTAGTCGCTTATAAGCCCTTTTCCGTTCGAGGTCGCGTCGATAGTGTAGTTGTGACAAATAACTATCTCGCCGTCCTTTGAAAGATGAACGTCGGTTTCAATACCGTCGGCATTGAATTCAACAGCCTTTTTAAAGGCGGGTATTGTGTTCTGGGGAGCCCTTTTATTGGCGCCTCTGTGTGCTAAAACGAGTGGCATATCAATTACCTCTTTTTTGTTTAAAAATTCAAAATTCAGTTTTTTACTGATGCATAAATACAAGGGTGAATACCGTGCGGTCGCCGCCGCCGAGACCTGTTCCGCCTGCAACGGTTGTGGTCATTGTATTAAGAACCCAGCCCTGAGCCGCCCATGAATTAAGCACGTTGTCAAGCTCCTGAAGATTTCTGGCGTCATGACCTATGAATTTTTCCTTTAATACTACCTGCGTTGTTTTGTATTGCATAATCTGTTCTCCTTTTTATGTTTTATTTAAGCATATCGTGCTTTAAAATATAATCAACCGTTTCGTCAACCGTTGTGAACGCGAGGGCGACCGAGGTGTCCGCCGCGCCGTAGTAAATCGCGATTTTTC
Organism: Clostridia bacterium; assembly: GCA_017613735.1. Taxonomy (GTDB): domain Bacteria; phylum Bacillota; class Clostridia; order Oscillospirales; family Acutalibacteraceae; genus Fimenecus. Next base: position 31,914 of record JAGADF010000016.1, on the reverse strand, counting down.
CGCTTTCGGCGTCCGCAAGCGCGGCACAGGGGAAAACTACGTTGGGCACGTCGCCGACTGTCTCGTACAGCTCGTGGGGAGCGAGCAGGAAGCTGTCCGCTCTGTGAAGAACCTTCCACGGCTCGTCGCGGTCAAGGATTGCCGCGCCCATACTGTATGTAAAGCCGTTACAGCTTGTGATAACGCCGTGATAGAACATCAGCCAGCCGATATCGGTTTCAATGGGAGTCGGGCCTGCGCCGATTTTTGTCATTTCCCAGTTTCTTTCGGGCTTCATTACAAAGCGGTAATTACCCCAGTAGTTCAGGTCGGGACTTCTCTGAATGAAAATGTCGCCGTATGGCGTGTGACCTCTGTCGCACGGGCGGACAAGAAGAACGTATTCGCCGTTGATTTTTCTCGGGAAAAGAACGCCGTTTCTCGCTACGGGATAGGTTGCGTCCTCTTTCTGTTCCCAGATTTTAAAATCCTCTGTTACGGCGACGCCTATGGTTGTGCCTCTCGGGGTGAGGTTAACCCAGGTCAGATAGTATTTGCCGTCGATTTCACAGATTCTCGGATCATAACCTCTGAAAATCACCTTTTCCTCAAGCTCCCAGTTGACGGCGTCCTTGCTGAAGCCGGTTACTATAACCTGGTCTCTTGTTCTGTCGTCAACTCTGAAAACGCCCGCAAAGCCGTCGCCGAACGGAACGACAGCGGAATTGAAAATGCTGTTCGCAAAGAAAAGATTATCGCGTGTAATAATGGGATTGCCCGAATAACGCCATACGGGGTATCTGTAACCGACGGGCTTGTCCTCCCAGGGAAGATTTTTAATGCTTTCGCCGAGTATCTTAGCCATAGTTTTTCTCCTTTATTCTTCTATCTGTATTTTAACCTCGGTTTCACCCTTGGATTTTATACTTATAACGCTTGAGCCGTTATCGTATTTTTCAACTGTTTTGTACTTGATATCGGTGGTAAAAGGCTTATGAACATAAATAAGGGTTTCGCCCTTTGAGTCGCCGGTATATTTAAGCGTAAAGACCTTATTTTCCCTGTCGTAGCCGTAGCTTTTAAGCTCGCCCGCGATTGCGACGGGATGAGTCCTTCTGAGCATTTCCATGAGCGGCGAATCCAGGTCGTTGTCCTTAAATGTCCAGTAAATCTGTCCCCACTGCTTTTCGTCAAAGAAATCAAGAAGTTCAAAGGCGTGCGGGAACCAGGACGTGTCCGAGTTGTCGCTGTTGCCGCCCCATTCGCCGACAATGACGGGAATATTTAGCCTTTCCTGAGCGTTTCTCATCTGCGAGAAGAAGGTTTTAACCCTGTCTGCATTTGCGTATTTATAGAGCGGGGTGTCGACCGTCATATCGTACGAATGAGGGCCGTAGCACTGATTGGGCTCGCGCACTCCGTTTACCGTAATTGGCGGAACGGATTGCTTTACGCCTACGTTGCAGAGGTAACTCTGTTCCATCATAATTATACCGTTTGAGGTCTTTTCTCTTATAGCTGAGGCTGTTTTATTAAGGAACGGGGAATACTTATTAAGGTCAAACTGCTCGGCAAGCTTATCGACGTGACCGGCGATTTTAGCCATCGCGCCGCCCGTAATATTATTGAGAATACCGGGCATATCGAGCCTTATAACAGACGTTAACAGGGAACAGCGGTTGATGTCGCCGCTGAAAAGGAAGACCTTTGCCGCGCCGCCTATTAGGGCAATAAACATTCTTTTACTGTCGGAGCCCGGGAAAGGCTCGTTCATAAGGTCGAAGCCGAAAAGCGCGTTTTTGTTTCCGTAGCGGTCGGCAAGCATTTTCCACAGCTTGCGGTATCTGTCCTGAATGCCCTCGCCGTTTACGGGGGAATTGTCCCAGAAATGGTCAAACGCCCTGTGAACCGCCTTGCCCCAGAAATAGCCTTCCGCCCAGACGAAGAACGGTTTTCTCGGTTTTGCGCCGTCGGTAATCGAAGCCCATGAAGGCGCGCCGTCGCCGACGCTTTTGCCGTCGAAACCCGAATACAAATCCTGATGCATATCGAGAAGAATGTAAACGCCGTATTTTTCAGCCATATCGAAAATACGGTCAATGGACTCAAGATAGCTTTCGTTATAAACGCCCATTTCAGGCTCAAGATTCTGCCAGGTGACGGCAAGACGGATTATGTCAAGCCCGTTTGCCTTAAACTTTTTGAAGAATTCGTCGTCAAGGTTATGGCGGAATTCCTTTCTGTCAAGATGCTTGTCGTCGATATTGAAGCCGTTAAAAAGTCTTGTTCTGCCGTTTTCGTCGACAAATCTCATCTCTTTTGTAAAGATTCTGTCCATTAATTCATCTCCCCGTTTATTTCTTTTTCGGATTCGGTAATTCGTTATACATAGCCGAAATCAGTTCCTTTAAAAACTGTCTGTCATCAACGTTGTCGACAAGAAGCATTTCCTTCGCGCCCTCATAGGGCAGCTCGGCGCGTGAGTTTTCGAGCATTTTTTCGGACGAAGGGGTTATTTTTACCAGAAACCTGTCGTCATAGATGCCGCCGACAATTTTACCGCCGTAATAGATTATGTATTCGCCCATCATAGAACGGAATGTAATATTATCAAGCTCTGAAAGCTGTTCAAGAATAAAGTCGAGATATTCCCTGCTTGAAGCCATTTTCGTACCTCTTTTATCTTTCCTGTTTTATTTTTGAGAAGAAGACGGGGAAAACCGTCTTAATTATATAAAGCATTCTGCATACAAGCGCGGTAAGATGCACCGATTTTCGCTTTAACAGATATAGCATAAGCTTAACGGATTTGCTGTTCGAATCAGCTTTCGGTATCAGGACTTTGTATATTTCGTCGCCATATACCGAGCGGATGAAATCCCTTCTCATTTTATCGTTCATTCCGGACTGTTTTGAGCAATTCCTCTGGGCGGATGAAAATACGAACCGCGCAAACTCGCTTGCGAGAATACCGTATACGTCGTCCGTGAGCATATCCCAGTTTTTATACTGGCTGAAAAGCATTTCAACCCTTTTTCTGTGAACCGCGTAAAACGATTCGGAATACTTGCTCGTAAGCCCGGCGTTCACCCTTTTTATATAGTGGTATAAGGGCGCGTCGAGAATGATAAGAGAGGATAAATCGCAAAAAACCTTAAGGTTAAAATCAATGTCCTCTATAAACTCGACGGTTTCAAATTCAAGACGGTTTGAGATAAGGTAATCGCGTCTGTAAACCTTGTTCCACGCGTAGCCGAGAAGAGTGTTCTTTTCAAGATAAATCATTTCTCTGCGGACTTCTTCTTTTGTGTTTAAGAAAAGAGGCTTTTGCGCGTGAGTGATTGTAACGCTGTTGCAGAGCTGATTTTTATTGTTGAAATATTCCTCGATTACGCCGAAAACAACGACGTCCGATGGCTGAGAGTCAAGAGAGAGCTTAACCGTTTCAAGCAGGTTGCTTTCTATAACGTCGTCGGGATCCATAAAAAAAACAAACTCGCCCGAGGCTGAACGAAGACCGCTGTTTCGCGCTTCGCTCAGGCCCAGATTAGTCTGATGGTGAACTGCTTTTATAAACGGATGCTTTTCACAAAGGCAGTCGGCGACAGCCCCGACGGAATCGGGGGACGCGTCGTCGACAATGATAATTTCATAGTCGTTAAAGGTCTGGTTAAGAATGGAAGAAACTGCGCTTTCAAGATATTCTTCGACCTTATATGACGGCAGTATTATCGAAAAAAACGGTTTGCTCATTTTTAACCTCTGTGTAAAATGCTTTTTATTTTCATCAGCCTGTTATAGCTTATGCCGAGCCTGTTAAGAGCAAGGGCGGCGCGGTATCTTTTTTCGGTCGCATTATAGAGAACGGAATTTTTCTCTTTAAGATTTTCGCGGAATTCCCTTGCGAGAATTCTTCCCTCTTTTCGGTTCTCATTATAAAGGAGCGAAATATTTATATTGGTGTTTATAAGAAGGCTGACGCGGTTGATGAGATATTCCCTTATTTCTTTTTCGCATTCAAAATCCGAAGCGAATGAGATAAGCTCGTTTGTAACAAGCGAGTGCTGGGAATATCTTTTTACATAATTTGTAAGGCTTACGCTTTGATTTGCGTTGCCGACAAGGTACTGATAAATCTCAAGATTTTTGAATACGGCGGTTTTAACCCTCGCCGTTGCCTTGATAACGTATTCAATGTCCTCATAAAAAACGCCTTCGAGAACTCTTATATTGTTTTGCTGAAGAATTGACGTTTTAACCGAGGCGGTGTGAATCATTATGTTCGCGTAAACGTCCCTGTCGCCGCAGATGGTCTTGAATTCATATTCTCTGTCGGGAGTGACGCCTGCGGGAAGAGGGAAGAAAACGGAATCGCCCGAAAGCATATCGACCTCGCGTTTGCAGTCGATAATCATATCGGATTCGGCGCTTTCCATATATGAGATAAGGGAAACCGTGTTTTCCGTATTAACCCAGTCGTCGCCGTCGACAATGCGAAAGTATTTGCCTCTGGCTTTTTCAATCGCGACGTTGACCGCCGAGCCGTGACCGCCGTTTTCCTTGTCGACGATTTCAAAAATATCGGGATACCGGTTTTTATAGCCTTCGGCAATATTCAGCGTGCCGTCCTTTGAGCCGTCGTTTACAACGATAACCTGAACCTTTCCCCTTAATCTGTCGTCGGAAAATGAAGAGAGACACTTGTCAAGATAGTTTTCGACGTTATAACACGCGACTGCAACCGATAAAACAGGGTTCATACAACGGTCTCCTTTTTATTTGTTTTCGGAGAATATTTCCGGATTGAGCAATTCGGGACGGTTTTTTCTTATTACGTTCAGCGCCGCGTCGATAGCCGCGTCGGACGTGCCTTGTTCAAGAACCTTTTCAATCCTTTTCTGCTCTTTAAGCTGTTTCTCAAGACGTTCCTGCTCAAGGCGTTCGTCGTGTGCCTGCGCGAGGGCGAAGATATCGTCCTTTGTCTTGGGCAGCTTTTTGGTTAAAAGAAATTCCTCGTACGCGTCGCAGTAAAGCTGAACCTCTTCGGTAAAAGCAATCTGATTGCCGTGGTCGAGCCAGAGAATCTTATTGCACATATCTCTTATCTGAGGAATGGAGTGCGAAACGATTATTCCCGTAACGCCCGTCGCAAGAATTTCCTTCATCTTGTTTCCGCTCTTTTTCCTGAACGCGCCGTCGCCTACGGAAAGAACCTCGTCAAGAATGATAATGTCGGGCTTTACAAGGCAGGCGATAGAAAAAGCCAGACGGCTCTTCATACCGCTTGAAAGCTGTTTGTAAGCTCTGTCCTCAAACTCCTCGAGCTCAGCAAACGCAATAATCTCGCTGTATTTTTCGTCCATAAACTCACGGGTGTAGCCGAGCATTGCGCCGCGAAGATACGTGTTTTCCTTAACGGTCATATCTTTGTCGAAGCCGCTTGTCAGTTCAAGAAGCGCGGCGATTGTTCCATGGGTTTCCATATGGCCCTTGGTCGGAATCATTATTCCCGAAACAGCTTTGAGAAGCGTTGATTTGCCCGCGCCGTTTGAACCGATAATGCCGAGCATATCGCCTTGTTCAAGTGAAAAGGAAACGTCTTTGTCAGCCCAGAATTCCTTGACCTTATATTTGCGCGTTATCTTTTTGATTACGTATTCCTTAAGACCTATGTCTTTAAAATCACCCGTAATATAACGGATGGATACGTTTTTTGCCTGAATAATACTCATATCTATCCTCCGTTTACAGATAATAAAGGAACTTCTGATTATAATGTCTGTATGTCCATGCGCCGATAATAATCATAACCAATGCGAAGCCTGCGCACAGCGCATGGTGATAGGGTCCGGGAATGCTTGCGTCAATGACAACTTCTCGGAAATAACTTATGTAGCAGTACATGGGATTTAACATAAAGTATCTCTGAACGCTTTCGTCGAACCTGTCGATGCTGTAGAAAATCGCGGACAGATAAGAAAGAAGCATACAGAAAATATCGTAAAGATAAGCGATATCCCTGAAGAAAACGTTGAGCGCCGAAAGCACCATTCCTACGCCGATATTGAAAAAGATAAGACAGATAATCGGGTATATGAGAAGAACAAATCTCCAGGTCGGTACGATTTTATCGAACGCAAGGAAAATTGCGAATATAACAAGCGTCAGTATAAAATTGATAAACGCCTGAATGTTCTTTGAAAGCAGGAAAAGATATTTCGGCACGTTGACCTTTGTGAAAATGTTTGCGTTTGAAACAAGCGCTGCCATGCCGCCCTTTGTAGCTTCCTTGTACCAGTTAAATAAAAGAGTACCGCAGAAAAGGTAGATGGTGTAGTGCGGCGTATTTCTTCCGAAGAACTGCTTGAATACAAGGCTCATTACGAGCAGCTGAAGCAGGGGAGACAGAAGGCTCCAGAATACGCCGAGAACCGTTCTCGTGTACTTTTTCTTGAAATCTCTTTTGACAAGCTCTTCAAAAAGGAACTTGTTTTCTCGTAGCTTTTTAAACATTGATTTCTCCTATCAGTTATCAGATATCGGTAGTGTCGATTTTTGAATAAAAGTCTTCGATAACCGAAGAAATGGAAGTTGAAATGTTGTTTTCAAGATAATAATTGGCGGTTTTGCCTTCAAATACAGCCTTTGCGAAGGCGACGATTTCGTAGCGGATGCCGTCGCCGTCAAGCTGATAGAAATACCTCTTGTTATTGGCGGAATCCTCGTATCTTACCTCAAAATAGTCGGTCTTCCACCACGGAGCGGGAACGAAAATATAACCCTTCGTTCCGCAGATAACAAGCTCGCCCTCGGATTTTATTCCGTTGCCGACCTTGACGGTTGCAACCGCGTTGGGGTATTCGAAATCGATTTTTGTGAAAATATCGTAAGTCTTGTTTTTATCAATGCACTTTGAAATGATATTCTTATGGGAATATTCGGTTCCGAGCAGCTGGAAAACGGGAAGCATACCCGTCGGGCCCCAGGCGCAGATACTGTTCCAGTTGAGCTTAAGCTCGTCCTCGGGAACGCCCGAAATGTCCTTGAGGCTTGTGCAGGTCGCGTCGATAGAAACGACGTCGCCTATGCGGCCGCTTTTAACCAGAAGAAGAAGTCTTACGTACGCGTTCATATAAGCGGTTTTTATGGACTCCATTAAGATGAGCCCGTTTTCCTTCGCCAGTTCAAAAAGCTGTTCGCATTCGCTTTTCTTAAGGGCAACCGGCGATTCGCAGAAGACGTGCTTTCCGCTCTTGAGCGCGGCGAGAGCCTGCTCGTAATGAAGAACGGGAGCCGAGGCAATGTAAACCGCGTCGACCTTTGAGAGCATATCTTCATAAGACTCGGGCGAATATGGGAATTCCTCAACGCCGTCCTTGTTCATTTTATCGCCTATAATGCAGGCGTAATTAACGTTCACGCCGTTGACGAATTCGCTTTCGTTTATGAACTTTACAAGAGAACGCTTTTTGCCGACTACGCCGAGATTTAAGGAAACCTGCTCGGCGCGCAGCTCGCTGCTCGAAACGCCCGCTGTCCTTTCAAGATAGACGACCTTGCAGTACTCGTTAAGATAGTCGAACTGACCTACCCAGTCCGAGCCGACGGTAAAAATGTCGACGCCGAGTCTTCTTATGTCGTCAATCTTCTGACCTTCGTACTCCTCGACGATTATTTCGTCCGCAAGCCCTGTCGCGCGGACAGCTTCAATTCTCTCCTCGAGAGGCTGCTGAACGTTGATTTTGCCCCTTGTTCTGTCAAAGTCGTCCGCGGTAACGCCTACAATAAGATAGTCGCCGAGAGCCTTTGCGCGCTCAAGCAGACGGATATGACCGAAATGGAGCTTGTCGTATGTTCCGTAAGTAATAACTTTTTTCATCTGGTTTTTCCTCTGTCAAATATAAAAGTCAAGAATATCTTCAAGGGTGTTAAGACCGAAATTCTGCGGAATGCCGGTTTCTTTTATGTGCTCGCCGAACTCGCCGTTCTCCCTGAAATACTCAATGCCAGACATTCTTTTATAGAAATCAAGCATCATATCAATTACGGGGGAAGCGACGCCGGTCATAAGCGCAAACGCCTTTAAGATACATACGCCGAACGGGAAATCCTCGACAAACATTCTTGAGCCAAGATCGGGGACGAAGCTGTCGCCGACCTTTTTGAGCGGAACTCTTACCGCCTTGAACGATTCGATGCTCTGAAGCTTCTTTGTCATATCGTGAGGCGTGGGCGATTCATAGTAAATCGGAAGAGAAACAACGTCTTTAAGGTCAAGCGGAGCGAGTTTTCTGCAGATTTCCTGAACCTCTTCGTCATATTCGAAAAGGATTTCGCTCGTTTCGTCCGTCCACTGCTCGTAGAACGGAATTTCCGACGGGTAGGTGTCGCCGTCTTTATAATCCTTGAACGCCGTATACATACCCGTTATATGAAGAAGCGGGTTTGACGGGGCAAGGGTTATTGAAAGATATTCCTTAAGCGCGTGGCAGGGAATATCGAGAAGAGAGCCGACCGTATCAGCGGTTTCTTCGGTATATTTATACGGAATTGTCGCCAGGAACAGCGAATTCTTTTTTGAAAGAATTCCCGCCGTAACGCCGTTTTCGTTGTTCTCGTGACGGGCGACGTAGGGAACGCGCTGAAGTCCGAAAACAATTACTCCCTTTTTAATCAGGTCGCGGCAGGCGTATTCCGCGCCGCCGTAGCCGGGCACAAAGCCTATGCGCTGACCTGCTTTAAGATAACCGGAAATTTCACTTATGAATTTAATTCTTAAAAAAGCGGGGTATGTGCAGAAAATAATGTCTGCGTCGGAAAAAGCCTCTTCCTTTGAGGAAGCGACCTTGTAATTATCGGTTTTTTCAAACACGCCGCCCTCGACATCCTTCAATGTCATAACGGGGGGAAGCGGTTTGCCCGTGTAAAGGGTTACGTTATCTTTGCCTTTAAGGGCAAGATACGCTACCATGGCAAGTCCCATATTGCCTGCGCCGACAACGGTTACGTTCATTTCTTATTCCTCCCCAAAAAGCTCTTTCATGGCATCTGCACTCTTTGCGTATTCTTCGGCAAGCTGAGATTCGCTGAAGAATTTCGGACTGCCTATGTCGTTCGGGAATGACCAGATATTACCGGCCTCTCTTGTAATCATACCCATATAGTCAAGCGGAGCGGGGAACGTTTTTCCCTCAAATTCGAGCTCGGTAAGCGGGAAAACGGATTCCTTTGTGTAAAGGCGGCGTTTGTCGGGCGCCTTGCTCGTGAAGTTGTCGATACCCCAGATGATGAAGTCGCCGTCGTCATACTCGTAACCGCACTTGTCAATGTATTTCTGGGTAATCGCGCTTGTTTTTGCGAAACGCTTTTCGTTGCGTATAAGGTCTGTCCTTATAACGTCTCTGTGCTGGAACTTCATTGACTTGAGTTTGCGGACATATTTATTACGGAACTTCATTTGTCTGTTCCAGATAATGTCATATTTTTCCTCAAGAGTGGCTTCCTCGGGAATATCGTAATCCGCTTCGTTTGTATAATCGAAAAGGATAATATCCATCGCAAGCTTCGTTTCCGAATTCTTGAGAACGACTTTCGGAATTCTGTAAAGGCCGTTGAAATTATAGAACTCAAGAATATCGAGCCTGTTGCTCTCCTTAAGAACCTGCTTGAGCTTATCGTAGTCCTTACGCATCATTCCGATATCGATGTCGTCATCCCACGGAATAAAGCCCTTGTGACGGACGGAACCGATTATTGTACCGCCCATAACAAAGTAGTTAATCGAATTCTGTTTGCAGATTTCGTCAAACTCGCAGAGTATTCTCAGAGCAAGCATCTGAATATCCCTGAGGATTCCCTCTGCCGGCGGAATCGTCGCAAACACGCGCTTTTTGGTGTCGGCGAAGGATTCGCCTTCCTTATGCTGTGAGAGCCAGAAAAGGTATTCCTGCTTGTTGAAAAGACCGCCGACATACTTTTTGACGTAGGATTCGGTACGTCTCTGAGCGATATAGGTCGGAACAAACTTTTTGAGAAAGCGGTTAATAAAGACCGTTCTGATTTTTTTGCGTATGCGTGCAAGCATTTTTACACCCCGTTTTTCTTTTTCATTTCTTTATAGCTTTTTTCGGCGTCAAAAATAAGGTCGCCGTGTATATTTCCCTCTCTCGGCGTTTTCCAGTCGCCGAACTTTCGGGTAAGAACGTTTTCGTATTCTTTAGGGCAGGGAACTGTCATCTCGTCAAACGGAAGCCAGACCGTTTCGCTATACCAGCTTCTGTCGAGAAGCCGCATTCTGTAATCGGCGTTGAACGAAAGCAGGGTAACGGTATCGGAAGAACCCGAATACTTTTTACAGACTTTTTCAAAATGCCCGTAAAGCCGTTCCCTTTTTATAAGCCTGCCCAGAGGACGAAGAAGCTTTTTGATTATATCCTTTAAAGGATTGCCTGTGGGGATGGGATTATACAGCAGGTGCATAAGTTTTTTACAGGCTTTGATTTTAAACCACTGAATTTTGCCCGCGGGCTCCCTGTCGGTAACTCCGTCAAGCGGGAAAACGTCAACAAAAATTCCCTGATTGAATTTGACGTGTTCAAGCTCGAAATCCAGCGCGCCGCAGGTGTCGCTGCGGCGAATCTGAATATGCTCGCGGAAATAACCCTCGTCGGTATACGCCGACTGAAAAAAGTAGGGGTATTCAAAGCAGCCGGGACCGATTTTCATCAGTTTGTCGTAATCCTCGCGAAGCATAGCCATATCGATATCGTCGTCATAGGAAATAAAATGCTGTTCCCTGACTGCTCCGAGAAGAGTGCCGCCGTCCGCAAATATTTTCAGATTGTTTTCCTCACAGACCTCAAGAAGCTTTTTTAAAATATCTTTTTCTACGCTTTTAACGGCAGAAAGAGTATCGTTGCCCATAAAGGTCTCCCGTTACTTGTCCAGCTCAAAGAGAGCGTCGAGGAAACGCTCCATATACTGCTTTTCGCCGGTTGTTACGCGAAGGCAGGTGCCGAGCATTCCGATTCCCGAATAGTGCTTTATAAGAATGCCTTTTTCGCTCTTCATTCTGTCAACAAGCTTTACGGCGTCGGTCTTGGGCTTTATGAAAATGAAGTTGCCCTCGTCGCCGTGATGCGCATAGCCGTGCTCGTCAAGAGTCTTTATAAGATAATCGCGGCCCTCTTTATGAAGGGCGACAAGGCGGTCAATCATACCGTCGGTCTGGATTATCTTCTTTGCAAACAGCATTGCGAAAGCGTTTACGTTATGCGGAGTGCAAAGCTTCTGAATCATAGCTATTCCCTCGGGCCAGCCGGCAACGTAGCCGAGTCTTGCGCCCGCAAGGGAGAACAGCTTTGAGAATGTTCTTGTAACAAAGATATGCTCTTCGTTAAGAGCGTGCTTTATATACGTCTGGGGGCAGAAATAATGGTACGCCTCGTCAATGAGAACCGTTATTTCCATTTCTTTTGCAACTCTTAAAAGCTCTTCAACCTCTTCGTCGGTATAGGCGTTGCCTACGGGATTGTTCGGCGCAAGAAGTATAAGAAGCTGAACGTCGGGACTTAATTTCGCGATAATGTTTTCTATGGGCATTTTAAGGTCGTCCGTGTATTCAACGGGGATGAACTCCCTGCCGAACATTTTTGAATAGACCTCGAACATCGCGTATGTCGGAACGACGCCGACGATTTTTCCGCCGGGAGCGGTATAAGCCTTGATAATATAACGGATGCCCTCGGAAGAGCCGTTGACAAGACAGAGGTGTGTAATGTCGGTTCCGAGATAGTCCGCAAGAACCTCCGTAAACTCAAGAGTTTCGGGGTACTGTGAAACAAATTCCTGGTCAACATCACTCAGAACCTCTTTGATGAATTCGAGCGGAAGTCCGCCGGGATTCTCGTTAAGGTCGAGTCTTAAATAACCCTCTCTTTTGTGCTGGTCAAAGATTCTGTCAAGAGTTTTGATGTTGTTGTCGAGATAATACATATTCTCCTCCTGTTTTTTATAAAAAAGTTTATTTGTTTACCAATATATAGCATACATAAAGTAATTATACCATAGTTATTTATACAAGTCAATTAAATATAGAGGAATGAAAAAGCTTGATTTCCGGTGTTGTAATTGACGGTAAAAAGGTTTATAATTGAGTTCAATGCTGAAGTGATTTTTCAGGGCGGTGAAGAAAATGGACGAAACCGAGTTAAAGGGCGTCTCCGTTGATAAAAACAGAAAAAAGACCATTGTCAGAACAAGCGTTACAGGGATTCTTGCAAACCTGTTTCTTGCTTCGTTCAAGGCGGTTTTCGGAATAATGTCGAATTCAATAGCCATTGTACTTGACGCGGTTAACAACACCTCGGACATGGCGTCTTCGGTTATAACGATAATCGGTACAAAGCTTGCAGGCAAGGCGCCTGACAGAAAGCATCCTTTCGGTCACGGCAGGGTTGAGTACCTTACGGCGATTATTATTTCCGTAATCGTTCTTTACGCCGGCGTAACGTCCCTTGTTGAATCGGTCAAAAAAATAATACATCCTTCTGCGCCGGAATACACGTGGATAACTCTTGTCGTTGTCGGCGTCGCGGTTTTTGTGAAAATTATTCTCGGCGGCTATGTAAAGAAAGTCGGTAAAAAGGTCAATTCCGCCTCGCTTATAAACTCGGGCGAGGACGCACGGCTTGACTCGATTATCTCCGCGACTACCTTTATCGCGGCGGTTGTCTATATGAAAACCGGAATATCGGTTGAGGCGTATCTCGGCGCTGTCATTTCTGCAATAATTATTAAATCGGGCGTTGATATGCTTCGCGCCGGCATCTCCTCGCTTCTGGGCGAGAGGGCGGATTCATCTCTGGCGGCGGGTATAAAGGAAACCGTCAGAGAGTTTGAAAACGTTACAGGCGTCTATGACCTTGTACTCAATGATTACGGCCCCGATACTTTTCTCGGCTCGCTCCACATTGAAATTCCCGATACATATTCCGTAAACGAGCTTGACGAGCTGCTGCGTGAAATTACCGACAGAGTTTACGAAAAGCACAACGTAATTCTTACGGCAATCGGCGTTTACTCGGTCAATATGCACGACGGGAAAATCGTCAGCGCGAGAGAGGAAATTAAAAAAATCGTTCTCGCCAATGACTACGCTTTACAGATTCACGGCTTTTATATCAATGAGGAAAAGAAGAAAATGCGGTTTGACGTAGTGGTCGGCTTTGACGCTCCGAGCAGGGGCGAGGTATATAAAAGCATTATGGCGTCCGTCAGGGAAAAATATCCCGACTACGATATTCAGATAGTTCTCGACGTTGATTTCAGCGACACATAAAAATAAAGGGCAGCGGAATTTCCGCTGCCCTTATTTCTTATTTTTTTCTTATTTTTTAAGCAGTTTTCTGTTGAATACGCCTTTCGGGTCCTTTATGAAAAGGTAAACAAGCCATGCGGCAAGACCGATAGCGACAACGGTTACGCCTAAAAGCGAGTCGTTGAGAATATCGGAAAAGCTCTGTGAAAAATACTCTGTCTTAAGTTCCGCATATTCAAAGACGAAATCTATAAACCACATAAGCGAAGCGCCCCAGTAAATGAGCGAAAGAACGCCGAGCTTATATTCGTCGCGCTTTTCGTTGGAATACCAGCAAACCGATGCAATAATAGCCGCAATAATTGTGATAAGCAAAGTCATATTCAGTTCTCCTTTGCGACGGAAGCCTTGATTTTCTTAACCTTTGCCTGAGCAATAGCGCACATAACGCCCCAGAAAGCGGTAACCGTAACCGCCATGGAAACGCCGACTGTCGCCATTTCGTGTAACATTTCGGCCGTGTCTTCCGGTGAAGCCATAGCCGTCAGGAAGGGCGGGAAGGGAACCACCTCGCCGTGCCAGAAATGCTCAAACGCGAGAAGAAGAACGCCGCCCCAGAGAAGAGCCATAAGCCAGGAAAGTCTCTTTGACCAGGTAATCTTAACGTCCTTTTCGCCGATTTCACCGCGCTCATGAGCGGGAGCGGTGATTTTCTGCTCGTGTTTTTTAGCGGCGACAAAAGCCGCCGTAACTGCAACCGCTTCAACTGCGGGAACTATAAAACATGCCATACAGATTCCTCCATAATTTTTATTAACGGAATTATTATACAGTACTTTTCACTGCTTTTCAAGAGTTTTTATGAACAGCGAAGGAAAGTGACCTGCTTTTTATATGATTCGGGGATTTTTTCCCACTGAGCCGTTTTGACGTCCTTAAGTGAGGGATACGCCTCGCGAATCATCTTTATAAGGTAATCGGTCTTTTCCCTGAGCGGCTCCTTGTCTTTATACCAGTCGGGAACGGGTTCGTCTGAAAAAGAGTCAATGAAAAGATATGAAAAGATTTCGGCTCTGTCCTCGGCATCTGTTGACATTGAATACGCCGAGATAAACCAGTCGTCATATTTTTCGTCCTCAAAATAGCCGTTTTCATCGTCGTAGCCGGTGTATTCAAATCCGTCGGGATTGTATTCGCCCCACAGTTCATAGAATGAAACGTCAGTTCCGAGGTAATCCTCGATTCTTGTGTCCATAATGTGCATAAATTCGTGGGCGACGGTGCGGAAATCCGAGGTGTCGGTTCCGAAAACGATTGTCAGATTTTCCATAAAGGACGAGGCGTAGGCGCTCGCCGTACCCTTGATTGAACTGCCTATAAAAATGTCGAAACCGCCGTAATTATCGAAGATTTTAAGGTCGGTATACATTTCCTTTACAAAGCCCTCGGGAAGATAGTCGATAAACGCCTTTATTCGGGTGAGAAGAATGTTGGTTTCAAGCGGCTTGGCGTCTTTATAGAGGTAGTAATCCTCGTCCTCGCCGTAAAAATCGAATTTATCGCTGTTGATATAGACGTTTATGCCCGTGGCTTTATTAATCTGCCCGCAAAGCTTTTCGTTTGCTTCTTCAATCTCCCCGACGGTCATTTTTGTCGATTCAAAAGGCTCGTCAAGAGCGTCCTTCCTGAATCTCCAGATAAAGTATTTAGTCTCATATTCCTCTGAATCCTGATTTCCCAGTTCCTCAGAAAAGAGAACGTATTTTTCGCTTAAATACAATGAGACAATGTATTTTGTCATATTTTCGTCAGTCGGCTCCATTGTCGTCAGACTGTTTACAAGCACCGAGTTTTCGAAATCGTAAACGAGAATTGTCTGTGTTTCGTCATTCTCCCCGGGAAGGTTGTTTTTAAGCCCCGCGGCGAGATTTCCGCAGCTTGAAAAAATGGAAAAATCAAGGTCGTTTGCAAGAATGACGGTATCCATATCGCTGCGAAGATAATAGAACCTGATAGGCTGACCGGGAATGTCGGTATATTCGTTGCCGGTAACCGACTCGTCTTCGTTCATATAAAGGCCCATAGGCGCCTGTTCAATCTCTATTGACGGGAGAGACGGGGTGTATTTTTTAAGGTCTGCTGTCTGTTCAAACGTGTCCGCGTTATAGCATACGCAATAGTCATTGATTTCCTCGCTTTCGGCGTCTTCGTCACGCGTACCGTATAAAACAATGTCGCCGTTTTCGTTTATATCAAGTCCGTACGGGTAGTCAATCGGGCAGCCGTCAAGCTTTGACGAGGCTATGGGCTTTGCGTTTTTTGCGTTGATTGTGCAAAGGTAGTAATCGGTGCTTTCGTCTTTTTCGTTAAAGGCTGAAGACAGAATGAAAACAGTGTTGTCAAATATCTTTACGTCAGTTATTCCGTCTCCCGCGATACCCTCGGTAATCTCAAAAACGGTTTTTCCCGAAAAAATATTTACTATTTCGCTTATGTCGATATTCGCCGAGCAACTGCTAAAAAGCAGGGTTACGGCAATAAGCACTGAAATGATTTTAATGCATTTTTTCATGGAAATCAGACCTCGCTGACAATGAGCTTTCTGTTATCGCCTTTGCAGAGGACGAATTCGGGTTCAAAGCTCATCTTGCCGTTGTTTTTATAGCTTACCGTAACCTTTTCGCTGTCGCAGACAACCTTAATTTCAAGATTTACGCAGTTGCCGTTTTCGTATTCATAGGTTTTTCCGTCGTCGTCAAAGAAGAAATCCCCGAATTCGCCGTTTTCGACGGGATAGACGGTAAGAACGGTTCTGCTTTCGCTTCTGAAACCGTATTTTCCATCGTCCGTAGGCAGAACGCAGCCCGCCTTTACGAAAAACGCGGCGGGGGAGTCGGTCGGAATATCAACGGCGACCTGCGAACCGCCGCTGTATTTTTTGTTACCGAGATACCAGTCGTTCCCTTTCGGCAGAAAGACGTTCTGACTTGTCTTTCCCTCTTCGAGAATACAGGAAGCGAGGACTTTTCTGCCGACCATAAACGAGGGCGAATCAACGGGAAGCTCCTCGTCGTCATAATAAAGATAAACGGGCGCGTTTATCGGCAAATCCCTTGTTACCGCCTCGTACGCGCAGTTGTAGAGATAGGGAATCAGCCTCTTCCTTTCGGCAAAAATACTTCTGACGGACGGTAAAATGTCGGGGTAACTCCAGGGCATTGTCGCGCTTTTGTCCGCGTTCCACGAGTGAATCGTAAACCTCGGTTCGAATACGCCGAGCTGGAGCCAGCGTATAAGCAGCTCTCTCGACGGCATTTCGCCCGCGAAACCGCCTAAATCGTGACCGTAGAAATAATAGCCCGAAAGGCTCATCGTAAGACCTATGTTGTGACAGAATTTAAGGTCGTTAAAGGACGTGAAATTGTCGCCCGACCAGGTCTGAGCCATCCTTTTTACGCCGATGCCGCCGCTTCTTGTAGAAAGAAACGGACGCTTTTCGGGGTATTTTTCCCTTTGCGCTTCAAAGGAAGCCTTGTTCATAAGGAAAGTAAGAGCCGGACGTATTCTATGGGCTTTTTCGCCGCTGAATGCGAGCGCGTCCGCGTCCCTTATGTCAAATTCGTTATTATCGTTCCAGGTGCTTTCGATTCCGAGGTCGAGAAGCTTTTCCCTGACCTGAGTTTTCCAGAATGAAAACGCCTCGGGATTGGTGAAATCAAGATAACTGCCGAGTCCGTCCCAGAACTGCGTGACAAACGGCGTGCCGTCGGGATTTTTAATGAATAATCCCTTGCTTTTAAGCTCCTCATACATAGGGTGCGACTCAAGAAACGCGGGCTTGATATTCGGAATAATCTCAATGCCGTTGTCTTTAAACACCTTTACAAATTCTTCGGGGGAGGGGAATTTATCATAATTCCAGTTGAAAACGCAGCGCTGATTGCCTATTGACGTATAGCCCGACGAAAGATAAAAGCCCGTGCACGAAAGGTCGCATTCCTTAAGCTTTTCAATAAACGAAAGCATTTTTTTATACGCGTTTTCGCTGTCGGTATAAGCCATGGTGCTCGCGTTATAGTCGAAGCTCCATTTCGGTGGGAAGGCGTTTTTGCCCGTAAGGGAACAAAAGCTCTTTAAAATCTCAAGCTTTGTGCCGAAAAAGACGTAGTACCGAAGGCTTTCGCCTTCTGTTCTGAAATATTTATACGTTTCGTAATAGTTGTTATGCTCCCTGCCGAAATCCATATATGACGTGTCGGCGGTGTCGTAGAAAATGCCGTAACAGCCGACCGAATTTTCGCAGATATAAAAAGGAACGTGTTTATAAAGCGGGTCGCTCGTTTCGGCGTTATAGCCCATTGTGTCGGTTGTTTCGACGGTGAACGACCTGCCGTTTTTATTCATAGAGCCGCCCTTGTCGCCAAGGCCGAAGATTTTTTCGTCCTTTTCTCTCGAAACATAGTGAAACGCGCCCGCGCCGAATTCGTTTCCGAAATTATATGCGAGCGGTTTTCTGTCGGAAAAGAGCTTTTTACCGTCTTTATAATAAGAAATGACAAGGTTTTCGGGATTGATATTAACCGTAATACCGCCGAGAACAAAGGTGTTTTCATCCTTTTTTTCGGGCCTGTAGAAAGGCGCGGCGTTAACCGTGTTAAAAGTTTCGGTAAGGTCGCCTTCACCTTTTATTACGGTGACGCGAAGGGTTTTATCGTTAATAAAATCAATCGTTGCCGAAACCTTTTCGTCTTCGTAGCGGACGGAAAAGTCGTTCTGTGCGGTCTTTGTGAAGAAATGTCTGAATTTCATATTTTACCTCATTGGCATAAGCCTTAAAAATATACAAAAATATTATAGACCACCGCGCGACAAATTTCAACATTCTACAATGGACTTTTTAAAGAATATAGAGTATAATAATCGGGCTAATGAGGTGAGACAATGAACAAAAATGTTCAGGCAATATATGAAGAGCTGTCCGCGACGGCGGGACTTACGTTCATTCCGAAGCAGGGCATAGCCTACGGCAAATTCGATTCGTTCAATGTTATTATTAACGGTAATAACGGCACTTCGCCGTTCACCCCGTTAATCAGCTTTTTCGCGTCGACCGACGGCGAAAGCGTTACTGCGGAAGAGTGCCGCAATATAAGAAACGGAGTCGACGGTATAGGTGACTGCAAGCCTAACGCAGAGGGCATTGAAATTACGGTCTGTATGTGTTCGGGCAAGGACAAGTTTATAGGTTACTGTATGGATTCGCTTAAAACGGGCGCGCAGTTTCTTAAGGACAACGGCTATAAAAACGCCTGCCCCGGCTGTAACAGGGATATTTCCGCCTCTCCGCAGAAAATCGGCGGAACCTATATGATGGTCTGCGACGAGTGCTACGGCAGCGCGGTTGAACGCTCAAAACAGCTTAAGCTTGTCGACAAAAAGGAAAGGTCCGTTCTGGGCGTTTTCGGCGCGGTTTTAGGCTCGGTCATAGGCGCGGTTTGTATAGTCCTTCTCGGTCATTTCGGCTACGTTACCGCTATTTCGGGTCTTGTAATGGCGTTTGCGACTCTTCTTTTATACCGTCTTTTCAGCGGCAAGCTTACAATAAGAGGCGGCATAATCAGTCTTGTAATAATGATTCTTATGACCTTTGCGGCGCATTATGTTAACAACGCGATTTTGTTCCGCGCGCCGATTTCCCTTGCGGAATATACGCTCTGGGACGCGATGAAGGAAATGCCCACAAAATATTTCGATCCGGCATTTCGCGAATTCAGGCGTCGGTTTTTCGGTTACCTCTGGCTTTTGTATCTTTACGTATTTGTCGGCTGCGTACCGTTTATTGTCAGCCTTTTCAGAAAAAAGAGAGCCGAAAATCAGATAGCGACTCTGGGCAGGGAAGAAAACGAATAATAAAAAAAGAGGAATTGGAAATCCAATTCCTCTTCTTTTTTGTTTTTTAAATCGGGCCCTTATGTTTAACCGTATTCTTTAAGAACAGCTTTGTTTCAAGCTTTCTCGGGCCTGTTACGTCGCCGAAATACATAGGCGCTTCAATGCCCGAATCCCAGCGCGGAACCTCACGGCAGTTCGGATTCTGATTTTCGCAGAAAGCTTTGTAGCAGGCGAACATTTTATCCGAAATTTCGTAGTCAATCGGCTCGAATTCACGCCAGTTGAAATCAAGCGTCTTGAACGCATAAAGCAAGTCAGCCGCGTGCCACGCGCCTATGTCGTCGCCGGGAAGAGCCCTGCCGAAGCTGTATACAAAGCACTTGTTTCTGAAATTGCGCTGGGCGTACTTTGTCCATTTCTTTGTCGTATGCTCAAGAATGGCGGGGAACATATCGTTGGTCGTAATGCCGATAAGATAGGGCATATCGGGGATTGTCTTTTCGTTATAGCCGCCCTTGCGGACTATATAACCGTCGTAGCACGGAAGAGTGCAGCGAATAGCGAGTTTAACCTCTTTCTGCGCTTCTTCCCAGGCTGTGAAAAGCTTGTCGGGTTCAAGCGTGCGAAGTCCTTCAACCGAGCTGAGACCTGCCTTTTGGGCAATCTTTTCCCAGAATTCTTTGCCCTCTTTTTCAGGTGAAATAGGCTTTAAAACAAATCTCTGGAGTCCCGCGCCGCTTATGAGAATCGCGCCGCTGAAAATGCCCTCGATATCGGGATTGGAAAGCTGCATATCAACGCTCATGGCGCCGGCTGACTGACCCGAAAGTGTAATGTTGTTCTCGTCGCCGCCGTAGTCGGCAATATTTTCTTTAATCCATTTAAAAGCGAGAGCCTGGTCGAAAAGACCGAAGTTGCCGCAGGCGCCGTCCTCGGTTGTGAAATCGGGATGGCAGGCAAAGCCGTAGGGACCTAAACGGTAGTTGAGAGTTACAACCATAACGCCTTCCTTTGCGAACGCGTTGCCTCTGATATGGCCTTCGTCGCCGCTGCCGCCGGTAAACGAGCCGCCGTGAACGTAAACGAGAACGGGACATTTTCCCTCGGTTTTCGGTTTCCAGATATTTATAAACAGACAGTCCTCGCTGTAAGTGAAGGAAAGTCCCTTGCGGAATTCCTTATGATAAAACGGGTTTGTTACCGAGTCGTCGGTAAAGGCTCTGCGCTGATAGCAGCACGCGCCGAACCGGGTCGCGTCATAAACGCCCGCCCATTTCGTAACGGGCAAAGCCTTTTTAAAACGCTCGGCAGTCGCGTATCTTATGCCGCGGAATTCAATGCAGTCGCCCGTATCGACGCCGCGGATTTTACCGAGCTTTGTTGATATTTCAACCGTGCCGGCAGTTTTAGTTTGTGCCATTTTCATTCCTCCGATTTAATTTTTTCCGTGAATAATGATAACATATAATAAACCGAGTTTTCAATGTAATAAATATACAAAAACGGCAAATTGAAATTGTGTAAAAAAAGTTTTTCAAAAATATTGAAAAAAGGAATAAAATTATTTATAATAACTTTTAATTGATTAAAGCATTAAAGTTCATAAGGAACGGAGGAAATAAAATGAGTATTAAAATCGGTATTTTAGGCTACGGCAATCTCGGAAGAGGCGTTGAGGCGGCTGTAAAAAAGAATGACGATATGGTTCTTAAGGCGGTTTATACAAGACGTTCTCCCGATTCGGTCAAAATCAGAACCGACGGCGTTGAGGTCAAAACCGTAAGCGAGCTTGAAAAGGGCAACGAGGACATTGACGTTCTTGTAATCTGCGGCGGAAGCGCGACTGATTTGCCCGAAATGACGCCGAAATTCGCTTCTCTTTATAACGTAATTGATTCGTTTGACACTCACGCAAGAGTGCCCGAGCATTTTAAAAATGTCGATACCGCTGCGAAGAGCAACGGCAAGACGGGAATAATCTCCTGCGGCTGGGACCCCGGTATGTTTTCGCTCAACAGACTGTATGCGACTTCGATTCTTCCCGACGGAAAGGACTACACCTTCTGGGGCAGGGGAGTCAGTCAGGGACATTCCGACGCGGTAAGAAGAATTGACGGAGTTAAGGACTGCCGTCAGTATACAATCCCCGTTCCCGAAGCTCTTGAAAAGGTAAGGAACGGCGAAAATCCCGAGCTTACGACAAGACAGAAGCACACGAGAGAGTGCTTCGTAGTAGCCGAAGAGGGAGCCGACAAAGCGAGAATTGAAAATGAGATAAAGACGATGCCGAACTACTTTGCGGATTACGATACGGTTGTTCATTTTATTTCCGAGGAAGAAATGAAACGCGACCACAGCACCCTTCCCCACGGCGGCAGCGTTATCTATTCGGGCGAGACGAGCGACGGGGTGAACCACGTTATCGAATACTCGCTTAAGCTCGATTCAAATCCCGAATTTACGGGCTCGGTTATTATAGCTTTCGCAAGGGCGGTTTACCGTCTTAACCGCGAGGGCAATTTCGGCGCAAAAACCGTATTCGATATTGCGCCCGCGTATATTTCGCCTCTTTCGGGTGACGAAATCAGAAGTCATATTCTGTAAAGGAGAATAATATGAGTAAAAAGTTGGTAGCTTATTTTTCCGCTACGGGAACGACAGCCGAAAAGGCGAAGGCGTTTGCCGCCGCTTCGGGACTTGATATTTATGAAATCAAGCCCGTCGTCCCTTATACAAAGTCGGATTTGAATTACATGAATCCGCTTTCCCGTTCGACAAAGGAAATGAAACTCGGCGCAAAGCACCCCGAAATTGTTACAGGCGACATCGATGTCAGCGAATATGATGTGGTTTTTATCGGCTATCCCGTCTGGTGGTACGTCGCGCCGACGGTTATCAATTCGTTTCTTGAGGCTTACGACTTTTCGGGCAAAAAGATAGTTCTTTTCGCGACATCGGGCGGAAGCGGACTCGGAAAAAGCGCTAAAAAGCTCGAAGGCTCGGCGCCCGACAGCGAAATAGCAGACGGCTTTATGCTCAACGGCTCGTTTACGGATGAGCAGTTAAAGGAATTAGCCGAAAAATTCTGAGAAAAGACAATAAAACAGACCGAAGGAGTTTTCCTTCGGTCTGTTTCTTTTTATGATAATCAATTTTCGTAAAGCTTTTTCGCTTCCTGCATTACTCTGTTCGCAACGGGTATTGCGTTTCCGCTGCCCGAGCCGCCGTTTTCGATTATAACGACTACTGCCAGCGGCAAATCCTCTCTCTGGGAAAAACCTACGAACCACGCGTGCGGTCTCTTGTCTCCGCCGACCTCGGCAGTGCCTGTTTTACCGCACATTTCAAGGTTCGGGAAGCTCCAGTCGCCGTAGACGTCCTCAACGTCAAAGCGAAGCATTTTCTTAAGCTTTGAAGCCGTTTCGCCCGACATATATTCGTCCATAAGCTTCGTTTTCTGCGAAAAGACCTTTATGCCCGAAGACGTTGTGATTTTACTTACGACATAGGGCTTCGGCGACGCGCCGCCGTTTGCAATAGCGCCGACAAGAGTCAGATAACGGCAGGGATTTACCTTTGTCGTGTACTGACCTATGCCCGCCCAGCCGAGGTCGAGCTTCTTCGCCTTTGACAGGTCGATTTTGTTGCCCGTAAAGTTAAGGTAATTCCCGCCCGCGGCGGAGGAGTCGTTAAAGCCGAGCTTTTCGGCTTCTTCCTGAAGCTTCTGATTGCCGAGCTGTTCGGCTATCTGTGCGAAAGCGCAGTTGCACGAATGGCTCAGCGCCTTTTCAAAGCTTATTTTACCGTGAACGCCGTTGCATTTTACAATGCCCTCGCCTATGTTGTATTCGCCGTCGCATTCAAAGGTCTGGGAATAAATATCGGGTATGTTGTCGATTGCCGCAGCCGCCGTTACAATTTTGAAAATCGAGCCGGGAACGTATTCGCCCGAAACAAAGCGGTCGATATAAACGCCCTCGTAGCTGTCGTTTTCCTTTACCTCCTGCTCGGAAGGTCTGTTCCTCGTGTCAAAGGACGGAGCGCTTGTGCAGCAGAGCACCTCGCCGGTTCTGTAATTATAAACCCCGACAACGCCCTTTCTGCCGTCGAGCGCCCGATAAGCGGTTGCGCAGAGCTCGGCGCTTATTGTAAGCGTTATGTCGTTTCCGCTGCCGTTTGCGACGGTGTTGTAAAGCCCGTCAATATAGCTGTAACCCGTGAGAACGGATTTGTACCTTGCGTGAATTCCGGTTGAAATGTAACCTTCGAGGTCGCCTATCGTATGGAGAGTTGACATACGGATTGCGCGGTCGTCGTTGAAACGTCTTGCGCCGTCCTCGTTATAGGCGAGCGGCACGCCCTCGCGGTCAAGGATTTTACCGCCGCTTACAAGAGTTCCGCTTTCGAAAAGGTGCTTGTTGTATTTCATTCCGGTCCAGCCTTCGGCGTTGGTAAAGAAACGGTAACCGAGAATACACAGACCGAAAAGGAATAAGCCTATAAGCGCGAAAAGCCATTTGGAACGGTTTGCTATTGCTCTCATTTAGTCGCCGCCCCCTTTTCCTTAAAGCTGACCGCCTTGATAAAGCTTAAAAGCATCCAGCAGCCCATAATGCTTGAACCGCCGCGGCTGATAAACGGCAGTGTAACGCCCGTGAACGGTATCAAATCGGAAACGCCGAACACGTTTACCGCCGCCTGGAATAAAAGCAGAGCCGCCGCCGAGACGGAAAGTATTGAATAAAAGGTCGAATGAACCGATTTTGAATTTTTTATCGCATACGCGAGAAGTCCAACGTAAGTGAGCATAATCGAAAATGCAATTATAAGACCGAATTCCTCGCTTACTACGCCGAAAACAAGGTCCTCCGTCGCGGCGAAGATATTGCGCAGCTCGCCGTTGCCGAGCCCAAGCCCGAAAAGACCGCCGCTGACTGCGTAGGTCAGCGTTCTCGTCTGCTGGAAGCCTCCGCCTTCAACGTCCTCCCAGATGTGCATATAGCTTGAAAAACGCGAGGCGACGTAAGGTTTGAACATAAGAATCAATACCGCGCCGAGAGCCGCTATAACGCAGATGAAAACGATAGTCCGTATATCGCCCGAGCGCAGGAATGAAATAACTATGAATGTAAAGAAGAAAATAAGCGCGGTGCCGAAGTCGTACATAAGGAACAGACAGCCTATGCACGCTACGGCGAAGACGATATATCTTGTCAGGCTCCTCGTCGACTGAAGCTTTTCAAGCGTTGCCGCGCCGACGAATACGAACGCGACCTTTACAAGCTCGGACGGCTGAATCGACATACCGCCGAAATACAGCCAGTTTTTCGCGCCGTTGGTGAACTTCGCAAGCATGAGCGTAAGTCCCAGAAGCCCTACCGAGCCTACAGCGGCGATATAGCGAAGCTTCATACACCTTTCGACGTCCTTTAAAATCCAGAGCAGGACAAGGTAGCCCGCAAAGCCTAAAAGAATTGCCGCAAGCTGAATTATGCTTTTTTCGGGATAGACGCTGACGGTAATCGCAAGCCCTATTCCCGAAAGGAAAAAGCCTATGAGTTCAACCTCAAAGCTCTGGCTGCGCATAATTCCACGGTGGATTATGAAATAAATCCATTCGAGAAGAATGTAGCCGCCGAAAGCTATTGCGGGGTATCGTAGGTCTGTCGCCTCAAGCTTAAGAATTATTTCAAAAAGACATATCGCCTGAAACAGAGTTACAAGCAGCATAAGGAAGAAATACCTGTTCTTTTTCACCGTATTCCCCCTTCCCCGTAGACAAACTCGAAGCCGGCTATGTCAATTCTATCGCCGTCGTCAAGATACATTGCCTGCGTAAGTCGCTGACCGTTGAGAAGAGTGCCCGCAGTCGAGCCCGCGTCTTCAATTGCCCATCTGCCGTTGCCTGCCTTGAAAAGACGGGCGTGAACCCGCGAGGCGTAGGGACTGTCGACGGGAATGTCGCACTGTGACGCGTCTCTGCCGAAAATGACGGAGTCGCCTATAAGGTGAAGCCTTTCGCCGTTGATTTCGTTATAGAGAAACGCGCCGTCATATACGCTCGGCACTTCGTCGGTATCGAATTTCGGCTTGCTTGAGTAAATATCGGTATCGGCTATTACCGAGTCGATATATCGGTTTTCCCTTTCGTCAAGCGGTTCGACGTTTTCGTCCTCGGGACAGAGAAGCTTCATCGGAATATTGCCGAAGGCTATGTTGTCGCCGTTAAAAACCTCGGTCGGTTTTTCGATTTTGACGCCGTTTACGAACACGCCCATTTTTGAATTGGTGTCGACTATAACAAATCTGCCCTTTCTGTAGGCGAGCACCGCGTGAAAACGCGAAACGGTTGAATAGCCGAGCTTGATATCGCACAGCTTACTTCTGCCTATTGAGGTTTCGTAGCCCGTTATTTCGATTTCGTCGCCGTTGGCGGCGTTGTAAAGCGCACCGAAACAGGAAGCGCGGCTTATTTTTTTACGCATGAGCATAGTAATACAGCGCGCGAGAACGAACACCGCAATAAAGCCCAGGACAAATCTTAAAATGTAGAGCAGATTTGATATAAGCTGTTCCAAGCCGACACCTCCTTTTTTTATTCACGTTATTATAGCACATTTTTCCTTTTTTATAAAGCATATATATTTATTTTATTTAATATTGTTGACAACAGCCTGAAATTTCGACTATACTATGGGGTGATATTCATTAAGAGGTGAAACGAATTGGAAATAAAATCTTTCGGAATAATGAAGAACGGCGAAGAGGACAGGCTTTACACTCTTAAAAACGCAAACGGCGTTGAGATTACCGTTCATACCTTCGGCGCGGGACTTTACAGCATTGTTGTTCCCGACAGATACGGCAAAAAAGACGACATTCTTCTCGGTTATTCAAAGCCCGACGACTATGACGGCTGCGACGATTATTCGGGACTTGTCGTAGGCCCCGTTGCGAACAGAATCAACGGCGATTTTACCATTGACGGTAAAACCTATTCGCCCGAGGTCAATCCCGAAAACGGTATTATTCTTCATTCAAACGGCGATATGTCCTTCAGAAACTGGGCTGTTACCGATTACACCGATAATTCGATAAGTCTTTCAATCGGAAGAACGGACGGCACCGCGGGACTTCCCGCCAACATTACCGCAATTGTTACTTATACTCTTTCGGACGACAATGAACTTTCCATTGTTTACAAGGCGGTTCCCGACAGAACGGCTTATATTAATCTTACAAATCACGCTTATTTCAATCTCGACGGCTGCAGCGGCGCAGACGTTCTTGACCACGAGGTTAAATTCAACTGCGATTACTTTGTTCCGACGGATGAAAACAGCATTCCCTACGGCGAGACGAAGGCGGTTGACGGCACGCCCTTTGATTTAAGGGAGTTTAAGAGAATAGGCGAGAGAATAGACGACAAAACCTGCGACCAGACGGTATGGGGCAGGGGTTACGACCACAGCCTTGAAATAAGGGATTGCGACGGCTCGCTTCGCCTTGCGGCAACCGTCAGAAGCGAAAAGACGGGAAGAAAGCTCGAATGCTTTACCACTCTTCCCGCGGTTCAGTTCTATACGGGCAATTTCCTCTGCGGACTCGAGGGCAAATACGGCTTTAAAAACAACAGAAGAAGCGGCTTCTGTCTTGAAACGCAGTATCATCCCGACGCGGTTCATCATAAGGCTTTTGCTCAGCCGGTGTTCGATGAGGAGAATCCTTACGAGAGCGAAACGGTCTACAAATTCTCGGTTGAATAATCAACAAAAAGCGGAGTATTTCTCCGCTTTTTATAAATTTGTTCACAATTTAATAAAATTTGTTTAAAAAACAGTTAACCAAATTCAAAAAAATAGTTGTATAATAAAACCGTTCGTTAAAACGGATTCAGGGGGTAAAAATGGACAATATCAAGGTACTTGTCGTTGACGACGACACCAAT
Organism: Clostridia bacterium; assembly: GCA_017613735.1. Lineage (GTDB taxonomy): Bacteria > Bacillota > Clostridia > Oscillospirales > Acutalibacteraceae > Fimenecus. The sequence continues at coordinate 4,777 of JAGADF010000016.1, read as the reverse complement.
ATCTGCGAGCTGTTAAGGCTTTATCTTGAAAAGGAAGGTTTTTCCGTCATTAGCGCAAACGACGGCGAAACCGCGCTTTCCGTTTTTAAAAGCGAGGAACCCGATATGGTTCTTCTTGATATAATGCTTCCGAAGCTCGACGGCTGGCAGGTTTGCAGGGAAATCCGCAAATTCTCCGAAACGCCTATAATAATGCTTTCGGCAAAGGGCGAAACCTTCGACAAGGTTCTCGGTCTTGAGCTGGGCGCGGACGATTACGTCACAAAGCCTTTTGACACAAAGGAAATTGTTGCGAGAATAAAATCGGTTCTGCGCAGAACTAATGCCGGCACCGTAAACGAGGCGGAAGATACGATTAAGGAAGTAAACTACGACAAGCTTCAGATTAATCTTACGAACTATGTTTTAAAAGTTGACGGCAAACAGATTGACACTCCGCCGAAAGAACTTGAGCTTATTTATCATCTCGCCTCTCATCCGAATAAGGTTTTCACGCGCGACCAGCTTCTTGACGAGGTATGGGGCTTTGAATACTACGTCGATTCGAGAACGGTTGACGTTCATATCAAAAGGCTCAGAGAAAAGCTCAAGGGAGTTTCCGATAAGTGGGAGCTTCGCACGGTCTGGAGCGTAGGCTATAAATTTGAAGTCAAAGAGTAAGGTTTAATGATAGGTAAAATCAGAGAAATCGGTTCCGCCGTAAAGGACCGCAAATACACAAGAAGTCTGTTTGCGAGATATTTTACGGTTTCCATACTAATAATAATAGTGTGCTTCTCGATTCTCGGCGGAGCCTTCCTTGTCTTTGTAGGAAATTACTGGAAGGACGAAAAGACCGAGATTATCAGGGCTAATGTTTCCGACCTCGCGAGGACGACGGGCGACGTTCTCTCTTCTCAGAGAATGGAGGTCGACACCGAGGGTACAATAATGATGCTGTGCAATAACCTGCGCACGGTTTCGCGCGCGGTTAATGCGGATTTTTTCATCGTCGGTTCGGACGGCAGGGTTGTTATCTGTCAGGAATCGGTTGTCACCGATTTTCAGAAAACGAAGGATGAAAACGAAGGCGGTAATTCCTGCAGCATTCATTCGTCCTATAAGTTTTCCGACGAAACGCTCAACGCCGTAAGAAAGGGCAGCTATTGCGAGATAACGAAGCTCGGCGGTATGCTCGAAACGAATTATATCGTCGCCGCGGAGCCGATAACGGTAAACGGCGAAACCGTCGCTTACAGCTTTTGTTTCCAGCCGCTTGAGCAGGGGGTAAACTTATACGTTCTTGATATTTTCAAGATGTTCCTGTTTTCCGCCGTTGTTGCGCTCGTGATTTGTTTTATTGCGGTCTATCTTATGACATACAGGCTTACCAAGCCGTTCAGGCAGATGTCATACGCGACCAAGCGGTATTCGGTAGGCGACTTCAGCCCGAGAGTTGAGGTCAGGGGCGAGGACGAACTCGCGTCTCTTTGCGCCGAATTCAACTCAATGGCCGCCGCGCTTGCGACTCTTGAAAGCTCGCGAAGAAGCTTCGTCGCAAACGTTTCCCATGAGCTTAAAACGCCTATGACGACAATAAGCGGCTACATTGACGCTATTCTTGACGGGACAATCAGGGAAAATGAACAGAATCACTATCTGCGTATTGTTTCCGACGAGGTTAAACGTCTTTCAAGGCTTGTCGTTGCGATGCTGAATATGTCGAAAATCGAGGCGGGCGAAATACAGATTCACAGAAGCAAGTTCGATATAACCGAGCTTATATTCACGACGATGCTTTCGTTTGAGCAGGCTGTAAGCAATAAGAATATACGGGTTGAAGGCATAGAAAATCTTGAATCCGTTACCGTCAGCGCGGACAGGGATATGCTTCATCAGGCTGTCTACAATCTCGTTGACAATGCCGTAAAATTCACTCCCGAAAACGGCGAAATCAGGCTTAAGCTTAACGGCGACGAAAAGAACGTCACGTTTTCTATTTCAAATACCGGCGCGGGTATTTCCCCGGAAGAGATTTCAAAGGTGTTTGAACGCTTTTACAAGGTTGACAAGTCCCGAAGCTACGACGTAAAGGGCGCGGGCTTAGGACTTTATATAGTAAAGACCGTTATCGAAATGCACGGCGGAACGGTTTCCGCCGACAGCGTCGAAGGACGGTACGTCGAATTCACATTCACTATTCCTACTGGAGGTTTTTAATATGGATGATTTTGAGAAGAATAACGAAATGGGTGAAAACGAAACCGAAAAGCAGGCGGAGATAACCGAAACCCCCGCTGCCGAAGAATCGGTTCGGGAAAACGCGTTTCCTCAGGCGGAAGAACCAAGGTTTAACGAGCCTCAGCCTCCCGTTCAGCCGACTTATGCGCCGCCGGTTCCCCCTCAGACGGGCTATCCCTACGGTCAGGGTGCGGCTCCGAATACGGCTTATCCGTATTCGCCTATGCCGGGCGGCTATAACAACCCCTATTCACAGCAGCCTTATTATCAGAACCCCAACGGCTATCCGCCCGTAAATAACCGTCCCGCTCCGCCGAAGCCGAAAAAGAGCAGCGCGGGCAGGGCAGTGCTTATAATTCTCATAGTCGCCATTCTCGGCATAGCCGGCGTATATGCGGTTCATTCCGCTAAAAAGAATATTGCCGAAAAACCCGAAAAGACGACTTCCTCAAGTCAGAAGAGCGAGACTGTTTCCGACAACGTGACTCTTCCCATTGACGATACCGCGTCGGTTTCGCAAAAGCCAAAGACTTCCGCAGACGCTCTTACGGCTACGGAAATTTACGATAAGGTAAGCGACGTTTCCGTCGGCGTTCTCGTCTATCAGTCGGCGGGCGCGGCGAGCTTCGCGTCGAATCTTTACGGCGAGGGCTCGGGCGTTATCACCGAGGAGAATTCCGACCACACGGGAACCTATGTAATAACCTGCGCTCACGTAGTTTCGGGTTCGGGACTTACGGTCAAGGTTCAGCTTAACGACGGCGAGCAGTACAGCGCGGACATTGTCGGTATCGACAACAAGACCGATATCGCGGTTCTTCTTATGAACAAGACCGGACTTAAAGCCGCGTCCTTCGGTTCGACAAAGGACCTTAAGGTAGGTCAGACCGTCTATGCCATCGGCAATCCCGGAGGCACGGATTTCTTCGGCTCGTTCACTTCGGGTATTGTTTCGGCAATCGCCCGTCCTATAAACAGCCCCGTAGGCTATGAAATGAACTGTATTCAGCACGACGCGGCAATAAATCCCGGTAACTCGGGCGGTGCGCTTGTAAATGAACTCGGTCAGGTAATCGGTATCAACTCTTCAAAGATTGCCGCCGAAGAATACGAGGGCATGGGCTTCGCGGTTCCGAGCGAAACGGTTAAGGAAATCGCCGACGAGCTTATAGCACACGGCTACATTACTGACAGGGCAAAGCTCGGCATAACCTACGCCACGGTTTCGCAGAGTCAGGCTTACAGCATGGTAGTCCAGATTAAGAATTACCCCGCAGGCTCGATTATTATAAGCTCAATCACGAGCGATTCCTCGCTTGCGAACACGAAGGCTCAGTCGGGCGACCTTATTATCAAGGCGAACGGCAAGGAACTTACCTCGCCCGATATTCTTCTTGACCTTATTCAGAACGGTCACGTCGGCGACAAGATAAAGCTCACGCTTGTACGCATAAGCTCAAATTACGAAACAACGGAATTTGAGGTCGAGGCCACTCTTGTCGAGGACAGAGGCACTACCGAGGACGAGGAGCCCGCTTCCGAAAGCGAGTACTTTAATCCCTTCGATTTTAACCATTGATAATGATTTCCTGCGGCGCGGAGAACGAAAAAGCTCTCCGCGCCGTATTTTTTTAAAAAAATGCTTGACAAATGGCAACCGTACTGTTAAAATACGTCTGCAATAAAGAAGAAACGAATTCCGTTCTCACCTGTACGCGCTTTAGTTATCAGGTCAATACAGACAAAGTCAGAAGTATTGTGTAAACGGCGTTCGTTTGCGCAATTTTTTATTTTGATACCAATTTAAAAGGAGTGTTTTTTATCAGCACCAAGGAATGCCAGATCAATGAGGCAATTCGTGACAAGGAAATCCGAGTTATTCTTGACACGGGCGAACAGCTCGGCATTATGTCCGCAAAGGACGCCCTTAAAGAAGCCGAAAAGCGTAACCTCGATTTAGTCAAGATTGCACCGCAGGCAACCCCGCCCGTATGTAAAATTATGAACTACGGCAAGTACAAATTTGACCAGGCAAAGAAAGAAAAGGAAAACCGCAAGAATCAGCGCATAGTTGAAATCAAGGAAATCCGTTTGTCACTCAACATTGATACGCATGACTTTGAAACCAAAGCAAAGCATGCGGAGCGCTTCCTTAAGGAAGGAAACAAGGTAAAGGTTTCAATCCGTTTCAGGGGCCGTGAAATGGCGCATCCCGAAATTGGTACCCAAAGTATGGAAAAATTTGCCCAGAGGTGCGAGGAATTTGCAACGGTCGAAAAAGCGGCTAAGCTTGAGGGCCGTCAGATGCTGATGTTCCTTGCCCCGAAGGCGACGAAATAACAGGAGGAAATTAAGATGCCTAAAATCAAAACTCACAGCGGCGCAAAGAAGCGCTTTAAACTGTCCAAGAACGGCAAGCCTATCCGTGCTCATGCCTACAAGTCACACATCCTTAACAAGAAGTCCACAAAGCGCAAGAGAAATCTTCGCAAGACAAGTGTTGCTGACAAAACAAACCAGAGACAGATTAAACGTCTTGTTCCCTACAAATAATTCG
>JAGADF010000015.1 GCA_017613735.1 Clostridia bacterium | reverse complement strand
TGCCGCAGGCAGCGCTCGGCGATTTCGCCCACGAAAAACATAGTCGTCTCGCTCGCTTGGAGCGCGTCGCGATACTCCTTGTTTTACACAAATAACCGCCTTCGCTTCATCTGCCGCAGGCAGCGCTCGGCGATTATTCCCACTCTATCGTCGCACCGGGCTTGGGAGTCAGGTCAAAGAGCACGCGGTTTACATTGGGAACCTCGTTTGTAATTCTGTCCGTAATGCGCTGTAAAAGGTCAAAGGGAACGTCCTCAACCGACGCGGTCATGGCGTCTACCGTATTGACTGCGCGGATGATTACGGGGTAAGCGAATGTGCGGGCATTATTCTTAATACCGACGGATTTAAAATCGGGAACAACCGTGAAATACTGCCATACCTTGCCCGCAAGTCCCGCTTTGGCAAACTCTTCGCGAAGAATCGCGTCGCTTTCGCGGACTGCTTCAAGCCTGTCACGGGTAATCGCGCCGAGACATCTTACGCCGAGTCCGGGGCCGGGGAACGGCTGACGGAAAACCATATTGTCGGGAAGACCCAACGCCTTGCCGACTACTCTTACCTCATCCTTAAACAGGAACTTCAGCGGCTCAACAAGCTCAAACTGAAGGTCGTCGGGAAGTCCGCCGACGTTGTGATGAGCCTTTACGGGACCGCTTTCAAGGATGTCGGGATAAATTGTGCCCTGAGCGAGGAATTTGATTCCGTCGAGCTTTCTCGCCTCTTCCTCAAATACGCGAATAAACTCCGCACCGATAATCTTTCTCTTATTTTCGGGTTCTTCAATGCCCTCGAGCTTATCAAGGAAACGGTCAACCGCGTCAACATAAATGAGGTTGGCGTCCATCTGATTTCTGAATACCTCGATAACCTGTTCGGGTTCGCCCTTTCTTAAAAGTCCGTGATTAACGTGAACGCATACAAGCTGTTTGCCGACAGCCTTTATTAAAAGCGCGGCGACAACCGACGAATCAACGCCGCCCGAAAGCGCAAGGAGAACCTTGTTATCGCCGATTTACTTTTTAAGAGCGTCAATCTGCTCGGCGATAAATGCGTCCGCAAGTTCTTTTGTGGTGATTCGAGCCATAGACTCGGGTCTTACATTTGACATATTGTTCCCTCCGTAATTTATATATGATTTATTATCTGTAAATTATTGCTTCTCTTTCGGGGCCGTTTGAAACCATCTTAATCGGGTAGCCGAGCTCGCTTTCAATAAACTCGACGTAATCTCTCGCTTCTTTCGGAAGCTCCTCATAATTTCTAATGCCCTTAATATCGCAGTGCCAGCCCTTCATTGTCTTAAGAACGGGTCTGCATTTTTTAAGCGTGGGAGTTGTCGGGAAATTCTTTATAACCTCGCCGTCAACCTCATAGCCGACGCAGATTTTGATTTCCTCAAGATATGAAAGACAGTCAAGAGCGGTTAAAACAACCTGAGTCGCTCCCTGCATTTCAACGCCGTAACGCGACGCGACGCAGTCAAACCAGCCGACTCTTCTCGGCCTTCCGGTAGTTGCGCCGAATTCGCCCTTGTCGCCGCCGTGAATGCGAAGCTGATGAGCCTCGTCCTCGTCAAGAATCTCCGAAACAAATTCGCCCGCGCCGACAGCCGAGGAATAAGCCTTCGTGACGGCTATAACCTCTTTGATTTCGTGAGGGGGAATGCCCGCGCCGACCGCGCCGTAGCCCGCAAGAGTGGACGACGACGTAACCATCGGGTAAATGCCGAAATCGGGGTCCTTCAAGGTGCCTAACTGACCTTCGAGAAGAATTTCCTTTCCCTCTTTGAGGGCCTTTGAAATAAACTCGTGGGTATCGCAGACATAGGGCCTTATTTTCTCCCTGTAATCAAGACAAGTTCTGTATAATTCATCCTCGTCGAGAAGAGGTTTATTGTAGACGTATTTAAGCGTAAGGTTCTTGAGCGTGCAGATATTCTTAAGCTTCGCCTTTAAGGTCTCGTCGTCAAAGAGCTCATTGACCTGAATGCCGATTTTCGCGTACTTGTCGCTGAAGAACGGGGCGATACCGCTCTTTGTCGAGCCGAAGGCGTTTTTGCCGAGTCTTTCTTCCTCATAGGTGTCAAGAAGAATGTGATAGGGCATAAGAATCTGAGCCCTGTCGGACACAAGAAGCTTCGGGTTAAGCCCCGCCGCCTTAATGTCGTTAAGCTCGTTGATAAACTTGTTTATGTCAAGCGCGACGCCGTTGCCTATAATGCAGGTCGTGTGGTCATAGCACACGCCCGACGGCATAAGGTGAAAAGCGAATCTGCCGTGCTCGTTGATAATTGTGTGCCCGGCGTTTGCTCCGCCCTGAAAACGGATTACAATGTCCGCCTTAGCCGAAAACATATCGGTAATCTTACCTTTTCCCTCGTCGCCCCAGTTTGCGCCGACAATAGCTTTAACCAATGTAAAGCACCTCCGAATATATTAATAACTAATTATAAATCAGATAACAATTAATTATACAATAAATACAGCTCAAGGTCAATAAAAAACGGGAGGCAAATTACCTCCCGTTCAATTATTTTTTATTCAGTCTTCCTTGCCCTTTTTCTTAAGAACAACAACAACTGCCGCCGCTGCCGCCGCCGCGCCGCAGATACCTGCAGCCGAAGCTATTATACGACCTGTGTTCGGCGAAGTGCCGTTTGTGCTGCCGCCGGGGATATTGCTGTTACCCGAAGAAGAACCGTCCGCAGCGGGAGTCGTGTTCGCAGGGTCCGTAGCCTGGTCGGGCGTATTAGCCTTAACCTTGGTCTTTACGGTGACGGGCTGTTTGAAACTGATGGTCTTGTCGTTACTGTCGGTAGCGACAATATCTTCAAGAGTAAAGGTGGTTTCCGCATCGCTCGTGCCCGAGAAAACAAGTCTTATAATGTCGGTCTTGTCGTTAATGCTTTCAAGCCAGACGTCATTAACAAGAGCGACGCCCTCGGTATCGGTATTGGAAACGTTCTTGTCGCCCGAAAGGTATTCTACGCTCATAAGCTTAACCTTATCGGTCTCATATTTAACAGCCGCCTGGAAAGTAGCCAGGTCGCTGCCCTTTGAAACGGTGATAATAACCTCGGTCTGATTATTCGAGGTCGTACCCGTGCTCATTGTGATTTTGGGAGAAGCCGCAAATGAAACAAGAACGAGGCTTGTCATAAGAAGCGAAACTACCGCAAGAACAGAAACAACATATTTAACTGTCTTTTTCATAATAATACTCCTCTTTATAATAAGGTAATAACTCAACTTAAATTATATCAAATGCCTTTTGCATTGTCAACCTGCATTATTTCATATTCAGAAAAACGCAATCCTTAAGAATTTTCGCGTCCTCATAGCCCTTTTCGTACATTTTTCTCATTTTCTCGCGGTCCTTTGAAAGAGTCGTCATTCCGCAAAGGTCGTCGGGAGCGATAATAAGCGCCCTGCCCTCGCGTTCCATCTTTTCAAGATAGTTTATCTGCTGATTATATATATCGAATCTCGCGTAAAGTCCGTGCGACATATTCGGGTATTTGTCATTGAGCATTCTCGCCGCGAAAGCGTCCTTTCCGCCGCCTTCCATTCTGTAATCGCGCGGCAGCGTGAGAATAACCACAACGAAGTCGCAGCCGTCCTCATAGGCCTTTTTCAGCGGAACCGGGTCGGCTACTCCGCCGTCATAGTAATCCCTGCCGTCAATATTAATGGGCTTGCAGACAAAGGGAATCGCACACGACGCCTTTATGATGTCATAGCAGTCCTTTTTGATTTCGCTTTTGTCGAAATAATGCGGCTCGCAGGTTTCGGCGTCAGTCGCGACAATCGTATATTTCATCGGGTTTTCGGCGAATTTTTCGTAGTCAAACGGGTATTCGCCGTCGGAATTGGTCATCTTTCCGTATATGTAATCGAGGTCTATATACGAGTGATTCTTTATAAAATTGCCCGCGCTCATATATTCCTTGCGGAAGGCAAAGAAATGGTAAAAGCCGAAGGTTCTTCCCCTCTGCCCCGTCAGGAAATTCATCATATTTCCGCTTCCCGCGGAAACGCCTATGCCGTAGTCAAAGGTAACGCCGTTATCAATACACCAGTCAAAAACGCCCGCGCCGTAAATATCGCGAAGCCCGCCGCCCACATCAATAACACCTACCATAATTTTGCTCCTTTATTTATCTTTTCGGGAATGCCTGTAAACAACAACCTGAACAAAAGCAAACAGAGCCGTTATCAGTAAAGCCGCTATAACCCTGCCCGCGGTGATTGTTCTTCCGTTTGTCGAGCCGTCCGCCGCGTCAAGCGACATTATCGCGCCGTTAAGTCTTGAATACTGCTCGTTAATTTTTAACTTTGAGGTATGAACGGCTAAAAGCTTTTCGCTGTTTTCGAGCTCTTTTTTAAGCGTCTCGGAGGTTTTATAGCCGTACTTTGTCATATCCAGAGCCCTTGCCTTTTCGCAGAGCTTTTCAAGAGCCGCCTTCTCTTTTTCATAGCCCTTGATATAGCTTGCGAGCTTATCGGGGTAGTCAGTTTCAATAACGCTGTATCCCCTGCCGAGAAGGTCGTTCCAGCCGTTTTCGTTGTCCTCTCGTTCACCGCATTTTTTCGGGTTAGTCATATCAACCGCCGCTCTCGAACTATCGTTAAACAGACCGAGAACCGACTTGTCAAAGATTACCGAATTGGGGTTTTTAACGCCGAGCATTACGGACGATACGCTGTTCTTCTGCATCTTCTTTATATATTTTCTCGCCGAAAAAACTACGTTGCCCGTATAAGAGCCCATTACGGCGACCTTGCTGTCCTCGTGAGCGGAAATAAACTTTTTGACCGCGCCCGCCTGAGAGTCGAATTTAAAAATAACTCTGTCGACCGCGCCGAGAGAGGCAACCTCCTCAAAGACTTCTTCTCTTATTTCCGAATCAAAGTTAATTAAAAGCACCGCCTTGTCGCCGACTGCTTTGATAACGGCTTCAAGAGTCTGGGGATGATATTCGGTAATCTCCGAAGCCTCGCCGCCTCTTCCCTGACGAAGGCACATGGCGATTACTTCCCAGGACTCGGTTTCGCTGACCTTTGAGGTAATTGTGTTGCCCGCAGGGTCAACGCACATTCTTGTAAAATCCTCGTCCTTCATAAGAACAAGAAAACCGTCCGAGGTCTTGCTGACGTCGATTTCAACTATGTCCGCGCCCTTTTTGATAGCGGATTTTATTCCCTGCCAGCTGTTTTCGGGGTAGGAAGAAACGTCGCCCTGCTTGGAAACGCAGAGTATTCTGCCCGAGGGATTATTGTATTCGTCCATAACCGTCTGACTGACGATTTCCTTTTCCTTCTTTGTGCCCTGAGACTGCTGCTGAGTAGTTTCTTCGGTCGTCTTTTCCGTTTCGCCCTCGGCGAAAACGCTAAGGGAAAGCGAAAAAGCGAATAAAACAATAAGAAGCAGCGATATTAACTTTACTATTCTTTTATTAAACATAGAATCCTCCGTGGGATGTGATTTTATTTTTTCAACAGATATTTCTGTCTGCTCAAAAAAGGAAATCACCCTTGCCGCAGGGCAGGTTTGTCTGCTCTGCGGCAAAATGAGAAATCAATACTTATTTATATATTTCCTCTTCAAGAGCGGCAAATTCCTTTTTGGCGTTCTGAAGCCATTCCTTACGCCATTCCTCAACGCCCGTTACGAACTGCGCGTCAAGAAAAGCGTCAACCATTGAAACGCCGAGAACGGGAGCTATCATCCAGCCGCCCATACAAAGAATGTTCGAGTCGTTAATAACCCTGCACATCTTCGCGCCGTAAACCGTTTCAACGCACGCCGCGCGGACGCCTTTGAACTTATTCGCGACCTGAGACATACCCATACCCGTTCCGCAGATAAGGATTCCGAGGTCGGCGCTGCCCGCCTGAATGTCCTTCGCAACGCACGGAGCAACCTTATAGAACGGAACCGCCTCTTCTTCATTCGCGGGGCCGTAAACCGTAAGCTCAATACCTTTTTCCTTAAGATGAGCCTCAAGCTCTTTTCTCAAAGGATAACCCGATTTGTCCGAACCGATTGAGATTTTCATTATGCTTCCTCCTGTTTTCTTACTTCCGCCAGCTGCTCGTGAACCTCAACAAGCTTTGACTTTGAAAGGTTATAGCCGCAGAAAAGGATTATCGCCATAAGCGCGAGCATTACTGCGGGAACTATGGTTGAAATGTCATAAAGTTTCGAAAGAACGTCCTCGCCGAGCGGTTTGCCCTGCTTTGAAAGCTCGCCGTCATACTTTATGAACGCAAGAAGCGCGTTAAGACCTACGCCCGCAAGAGTCTGACCGAGTTTTCTTGTGAATGAGAATACGGCGTATGCCATACCCTCTTCACGCTTGCCCGTTCTGACCTCGTGATAGTCGATAACGTCCATAACGAGCGCCCAGACCTCAAGAACAAGGAAGGTCTGACCGAGTCCCGAAAGGAAGGTAAAGCCGAGGAATACAAACGGGTTGTGAGCAAGCGCAGTCCAGCGGAGGACAAAAAGTCCTATGTTCGCAACCGCAGCGAAAGCCATGCCTACGGCGCAAAGCTCTTTCTTGCCGAACTTTCTTATAAGTCTGTTCATTATCGGAATGAATATCGCCATAGGTCCGTATGTGCAGATAGTTACAAACGCGTAAAAACCTGGCTTTCCGTAATAGTCGGTGAAAAGATACGTATAGGTCGACTGATAATAAAACTGGAAAGCGATAAGAAGCATCGAGGCAAGCGACAGGGTAACGAAAGCTCTGTTCCTAAACAACGCCTTGACCGTCGCAACCGCGTTATAGTGCTCATCCTTTTTCTTTTCCTGCGGAGCGATACGCTCTTTTGTCATCTTGTAGTGCAGGAAATATACAAGAACGGAAACCGCCGCGAGTACAAGCACACAATAGAAAAGCTTTTTGTCGTCAAGCGCCTTGATGTCCGTGCCGTTTGCATATTTTCCCGTAACGGTGAAAACAATCATCGGAAGAACTATTGTTCCGGGAAGTCCGCCTACGCCCGCGCCTATTGAACGCCACATTGAAAGCGAAGAGCGCTCAAGCTCGTCGTCGGTTACAACCGAAGCGAGAGAGCCGTAGGGAATGTTTACGGCGGTATACATCATACCGTACGCGATATAGGTAATATAAGCGTAGATAAGATACTGAGTGCCGTTAAGGCCGGGAATCTTAAAGAACATAAGCACCGCCGATATGGCAAGCGGGATGGAAAATCCGATAATCCACGGCCTGAACTGACCGCTCTTTTTCGGTTTTCTCGACTGAACAAACGCGCCCCAGAGCGGGTCGTTGATTGCGTCCCAGATTCTCGCTATGAGAATAAGCAGTATAATGCTTTCGGGCTTTATCCCCAGAGCGTCGGTATAAAACTTATTCTGGAATGCTCCTATAAGCGAAAAGGTCAGAAGACCGCCCGCGTCACCGAGAGCATAGCCGACTTTGTCCTTAAACTTAATACCGTGAGTCAAAGAACTTTCTGCCATAAAAACACCTCATTTTGCAGAAACATATTTTTACCCCGCTATTGCCAGACCGAGCATGGTGCAGCCTGCCGCAAGCAGTATACAGTAAACAATGATTGAAAAAACCTTCTGGCTGACCTTTTTATGTAAGAACATTCCGATTGCAACTCCCACAGCCAGAAACGGAATCGCAAGAAGATAAACGGGCATTACGGTTTTGACGGTAAAATCCCCCGTAATTATGTATTTAATAAGCAATACGGAATTGAGCGTCGCCCAGACCGAGCACATTGTCGCCCTGAAAGAGCCTTTTTCCCTGATTTTTTCGCCCGCATATATTACAAGGAACGGCCCGCCCGACGCGAACGCGCCGTGAACGACTCCGCCTATGAAGAGAAGAATCCGAAGAACTATGCCGTTAACCGGTTTTCTGTTCTCTTTTTTTGAAAACAAAACGAAAAATCCGCGCGCCGCCGCAAGAATAATGAATATTCCGAGAGCGATTTTCAAAGCCCTTTCGGGCAGGTATGAAAACGCGAGCATACCTACGGGCATACCGAGAAGCGCAAAGCCGACAATATTAAGATACGCCTTTTTGTCAATATCCTTATGAAACCTTATTACTACAAAAACAGCAAGAGTCAGGCTTACCATACAAAGGGCGACGACAGCCGTTTTAATGCCGACAAGAGCCGAAACAAACGGCAGCTCCGCAACCGTTGCGCCGAAGCCCGTTATGGATTCAAGAATATTGGCGAGAAGGACAATTATTCCTATTAACGCATACCTGATAAAACCACTCATTTAAGCGCCCTGTACATTTCTTCAACAGATTCAACCGTCATTTTAACGGGATTGTTAAGCATATTCGGATGCATACTCTTTTCGCTCAGTTCCCTTATATCTTCATCCCTGACGCCGATTTCACCGAGAGTGCAGCGCATACCGAAAGCCTTTTTCATTTCTGAAATTCTGTCAGCCGCCTTTTCGGCATTTTCGAAACCGCAGTCCTTTACGAAGCGGTCGATTCTGCCGTCGGTTTCCTCCCTCGCGTTAAGGCGAAGGAAATAGTCAAGCGTGAACGCGCACGCCTCGCCGTGAGGAACGTGATATATATTCGTCAGCGGGAACGAGCAGGCGTGCGAGCCGGTTGTTTTCGGGTAGGAAAAGCCTATGCCCGCAAGAAGCGACGCCTCGCACATTTTTTCTCTCGCCTTTAAATCGGACGGGTTTTCAAAAACCTCGGGAAGATACTCGAAAACAGTTCTCGCCGCCGAAAGCGAAACCGCGTCGCAGATTGGCTGATGGTAAATGCTCCAGTAACCCTCAAGCGCGTGAGAAAGCACGTCAAGTCCCGTTGAAGCGGTTACCCTTGCGGGTACCGAAAGAGTTAATTCGGGGTCGATTATCGCCGCCTCGGCATAAAGAAGAGGATTGCCGAGCGGAGCCTTAAGCGACTTTTTTTCATTGGTAAGCACCGATACAAAGGTGACCTCGCTGCCCGTGCCCGCGGTAGTCGGAACGGCAATAAGCGGGATTTTATCGGCGGGATTAAGCTTTTTAAGCCCCGCGTGGTAATCGTCAATCAAGTCGTCCGAATTCTTAATCGCGCAGGCAGCCTTTGCGCAGTCCATTGAACTTCCGCCGCCGAGAGCCACTACAAATTCGGCGTTTTCGCTCCTTAAAAGCGAAACGCAGTTGTTGACGTTATCGGTCGTGGGATTAGGCGTAATATCGGAAAATACGGCAGTCAGCTTTCCGCCGCTTTTTTTAACAATCTCATCCGCAAGTCCGTTATCTTTAAAAATCCCGTCGCAGACAAGAACGCCTCTTTTATAGCCCTTCGCGTCAATAATGTCGGAAAGCTCGTTTATTCTGCCCGAGCCGAAATAAAGCTTAACGGGCAAAAGGAAATCCCAGTTCATTTTAATCCTCCAGTGGCTTAAGTTCGTAGTTTTCTCCCCCGAGACCGCAGAACGCTCCGTTTGAAACTGGGCGGCTCTCCTTATGGCCTATGAGCCATTTGTTTGTCATCCAGAGGGTTTTATCGTTTTTAAATATTTCTTCCGTTTTTTCCTTTAACGGCGAATTCGTGCCTCTCGGCAGAATTACCGCGCAAAGGAAGCCGCTTTCGTGAACCTTACACGGCGAAAAGTGAAGAGTGGTCGGGTACATCGAATACGCCGTGCCCTTCGGCACAAAAAAGCATTCAAGCTCGTCTGTCGAAATGGTGTTGTCTTTAAGCTGCTGAACCTGACCGAGAAACAGCGCAAGGTCCGTTACGGCAAGATTGATTTCCTCGCCCTTATGGTATTCAAGAGCGTTGATTTTTGTATTCTGACCGTTGCAGTAGCCTATTTCAACGGGCATTCCGCCGTAGTAATTGCTCTCAAGCTTCTGAAAGATATCAAGCTTTTCGAGTTCCTCGTCCGAAGCGACGTAAATATTGCCTTCCGCGGGGAGCGGAGTGCTCTTCATTTTTTCGGAAAGCTCCTCAAACGGCTCCGGCGACAGAATTTCGCCGTACTTTCCGAATTCCTCAGAAGAAATATCAAGTATTTTTAAATGAGGGTTTTTCGCCTGTAATGCCTTGAGCATTATTCAATCACCTCAAAGCCCATAAGACGGGCGAACAATTTCATTTCCTTAACGTAATCGCCGTAAATCATTGAAATATGGTGAGCGACGCCCGTTTCGGTAACGGTATCAATAAGCTCGGAAATAGGCTGGTCAAAGATGACCTTTGCGTATGTTCCCGAAAGCTCGCGCTCCATGGGAACCGCCTCGCCCCTGCCTATAAAGAGTCTTGTTTTGCCGCGCGCAGTGTCGATTCTCATAACCGTAATCGTTCCGCTCTTCATAACAAAGCCTGCCGTAACTCCCCTGCCGCCCGCGAAATAGGTGTCGAGCGAGCGGAGCGATTTTCCGTCCCAGAGCGGGTAAGCCGCAACGCCGCAGTGCCAGAGAAGAGCGTAGTTTTCTTCAAAATTAACCTGTGAAAGGTCTGCAAGAAAAGCCGGGTCCTTCGCAATGGCGTTGCACGCAAGAAGCGAAAGAGTGCCTTCGATATCGCCCTCGCAGCCGAGCGTATAGCCCTTGCCCTGAAGAAGGCTCATCGCCGCGCAGGGAGAGGTTCCGAACGTATTCGCAAATTCGGGCCAGCAACGGATTGCAAGCGCGTCAAGCTTGTTTTTGTTTATAAAATTCTCCATCGAGCGTGAAAGAACGGCAACCTTGTCAAGCTGTGTTTCGTTTATGTCGGAGCAATCGTAAATGTCCCTGACCTGGTCAACGGTAAAGCCCGTTTCAGCCATTTTATACTCATTCATAAGCTCGCTTAATTCATAGTGGTCAACAAGAACGCCCGTGCGGTTAAAGAGATAGGTGTCCTCAACCGAAAGATTGAAGAAACCGTCCGCCCTGTAACCCGCAAGACCGATATGAGCGTGGGAAATCGCCGCTTTCATCTTAATAACGTTAAGCCATACCTCGTCAATATCGTCGCCTACGTGGCAGGAATAATCGTCAATACCCGATTTATAGAAAACGGACGCGTTGAGATTAAGTCCGCAGACCGAATTAAGTCTGATTTTGCCGCCGTTATAGGGAAGCTCGTTGAACGCCCAGAGAAGTACGGGGCATTTAAGCGACTTTTTTATAGTCGGCGCAAGGTGGCCGAGATGGAACGTGCCGCTGATAATCGCGACGCCGTCAAGCTCCTGCCCCGCGAGATAAGCCGCAGCCTTCTGCGCCTCGTCAACCTCAATTACAAGGCCGTCGACAAATACAAATTCAACGTCGTCTCTCGCCTTTAATCTTTTCTGTAAGTCGGCGTATATTTCAGCCGCCGCTTCAAAATCGTAGGTCTTTCTCGCAAGACAAACTACGCCGATTTTAACCTTTTTCATTTATAAAAGTTCCTCCTTGGAATAATTTATCAGTTATTCTTTTCCGAATTGAACAGGGCTTTGAACTGCTCAAGATACGAGCTCGATTTTCTGCAGAATACGGGCGGCTCGCCTAAGGGAGCGTCGATATTGTAGGTTCCGCCTACAAGCTCGTAACCGTTCCAGAGATTTACCCATTCGTCATCGGGAAGGTAAACGCTTCTTGAGCTTTCGCCCTCTTCAAGCACCGGCGCGACAAGCAAATCCCTGCCGAGCATAAATTCGTATGTTTCGGAAAAATCCTTTTCCTTTTCATAGTAATAGAAAAGCGGTCTGTTTACGGGCACGCCGTACTGACTGTTTTCGGCAACAAGAGCCTTTATGTAATCCTTAAGACCGTAATGAAGTCTTGACATTTTCGCGTAATGCGCAAGAACGGCTTCGTTTTTATCGAACTGGGTGTTGTTGTTCGGCTGATTGCCCTCGTGACCTCTGAACATAGGCGTAAAGACGTTCATCTCAGACCAGCGCATAAACAGCTCTTCGTTTCTTTTCATTTTGCCGAAGGTCGTGTAACCGCCTATATCGCTGTGACAGAGTCCGAAACCGCTGACCGCAAGCGAAAGCGTAGCGGGAATAACCGACGGCAGACCGTCATCATAGGAAAAGTCAACGTGCTGGTCGCCGTTCCACATAAGAGTCGAATACTTAATTGTATTTGTATGTCCCGCGCGGGTGAAGAAAACGATTTCGCCGAGCTTTCCCGTCTCCTCAAGCGCTTCGCGGTTGACCTTCGCCCAGAGAGCGGGCCAGGTGTTGTGAATGTCCTTTGCATTCATACCGTTTGAAAGAACACAGTCGGTCGGCAGATACTCGGAAAAATCCGCCATCCAGCCGTCGAGGCCCAGACCTATCATATTTTCCTTTATAATATTCTTAATCCACTCGTAAGCGTCGGGATTCGTAAGGTCAATCATAGCCGCTGGGAAGGTTGTGATTTTAACAAGGTAATCCTCGCCGTTCGCGTCCTTTACGCAGTAGCCTTTTTCCGTCGCTTCCTTGTATAATTCCTTTTCAATCGCAAGGAACGGATTGATATAGCCGAGGAATTTTATTCCTCTTTCGTGCAGGTCGGCAATAGCCTTATCAAGGTCGGGATACAGTTCCCTGTCCCAAACCCAGTTCCACATAAGCTGCTTGCCGAAGGCGGTTATTCTTTCGCCCTCCCAGTCCTGACACCATACGCCGCAGACCTTTACTCCCGCGTTTTCGGCGGTTTCAATCTTTCTGAGCATTGTTTCAGTACCGCCCTGAATGCCGAGAATTGTTCCGTCATAAACCCATTCGGGAAGAGCGGGCTGCCTTCCGAGAAGCGACGAAAGAACTCCGCTTAACGCCTCAAACGTATCGGCAAAGCCGAAATAAACCGGCGCGATATCGCGGACGACAAGCTCGTGAAAAGCGGTCTGGTTAAAATTGAAATCCATATAGGCGTTGCTGTCAACGTGAACAAAGTATTTTCTTGACGACATAAACGTCGGCTGGGCGTAATAGCTTTCATACTTTGAAAACCTGCCTATATGGTGCGGATGCTTGCGGATTATGTCACGGACCGTCTTTTTCGCAATCCTTGTCGCGTTCTGATGCTCGGCGACCCAGATGCGGACCTTTTCGCCGCGTAAATCGAATTTTGTAAAAATCTCGCCGCAGCCGTAGACGTGCTCGGTCTCCGTTGCGGGAATGCGAATCCACATACGGTTAAATTCGCCCTGTGTTGAAATTTCGGGAGTGAGTTTAACAATGTCGCCCTGCGTCGAAACGGTGACGTTCGCCCTGAGCTCATCCTTTTTGGACTTCAGTCTGAGAATAACCGAGCCGTTAAGCACCTCGTGAGTATCGTAGTACAGCGCGGTTTTACTCTTCACGCTCTCCCTGAATTTAAAGGAACCGCGCGACATAGAAAAGCCGTCCTCGCCGTAGCCGAGCCACATTACAGGCTCTTTTTTTGAAAAGGTGAGAACCGCGTCGGAATTAAAAATAATATTAAGATTTTTCTTGTCGGAATTAAGAGAAAGCATTGTTTTTTCCTCCGAAAATTACTTACATTAAATTGTATCAAAATACATTATAAATGTCAAACAAAAACGGCATTTGGAACGGGTTAAATTCGACAAAAAACGGGGGTATTTTTTTAAAACGCAAAAAGCAAATTATTGTTGACAATAAACACTCGTTGTGGTATTATAATCTTCGCCTATGGAGAGATACCGAAGTGGTCATAACGGAACGGTCTTGAAAACCGTCGTGTCTTTACGGGCACCGTGGGTTCGAATCCCACTCTCTCCGCCAAAAGTCATTAATTGGGAATATCCCGTTAATATATACCTAATTGCTTACAAAAGCGATTCGAACCGAAGGATTTCGGCGTTAAGAAAACAGTTCTGTGAACTGTTTTTAGACGAAATCAGCGAGAGCGGTTACTGTGCGAAGCATAGTCGCCGAGCTGTCAGCACGAGAGCGCAGCGAGCGGGCTGTCGAATCCCACTCTCTCCGCCAGATGAATTTCGCAGAGCTTTAATGTTCTGTTTATATATTTTCAATTTAATACTCTTAAAGACGTTATCAATGTGCGGAAGTACTCAAGTTGGTGACGAGGCGCCCCTGCTAAGGGCGTAGGTCGGCTAAACCCCGGCGCGAGAGTTCGAGTCTCTCCTTCCGCGTAGAAATACGGAATATCCAACTGGGTGTTCCGTATTTTTGTTTGCTGTAACGGTAAAAGAGACTCGAACGATATCGTCCATGTCGAGCGGTTTGCCGTCAGGCGGAGCGAGACGGACATACAATAGGATTATTTTGCGAAGCAAATTCTACAGTGCGAAGCACTGTCGAGTCTCTCCTTCCGCGTAGAAATACGGAATACCCAACTGGGTGTTCCGTATTTTTGTTTGCTGTAACGGTAAAAGAGACTCGAACGATATCGTCCATGTCGAGCGGTTTGCCGTCAGGCAGAGCGAGACGGACATACAATAGGATTATTTTGCGAAGCAAATTCTACAGTGCGAAGCACTATCGAGTCTCTCCTTCCGCGTAAAACACCGTATACCCATTCGGGTATACGGTGTTTTGTTTTGGTTGTATAAGCTCGAACCCGAGCGACGGGACGGCGCGGGGCGAAGCGCCGAAGCGCGTCCGGCGGACGATGAAGCGAGGCGCTGAGATGAAGAAATAGGGAGCAGTGCGACGCGCTCCAAGCGAGCAATGCGACCATATTTCTGAGGGGCATTTCGAGTCTCTCCCTTTTAGAAGAATTTTTATCTGTATTTGGCGTTTTATATTATTTTTCGATAATTTTTTATTGACAAACGATAAATTCGGTGCTATATTGTACGTGTTCCACCACAAAAAAATGTCAAATTCAATCCGCAGAACACCTGAATAAAAGGTTGCGGATGCGCTTGATAAAGAGGGATGATTATGGATAACATACCTAACAATAACACTCAGCCTCCCGTTATTCCGCCTTACGGCAACGGGACGCCCGCCGGCGTATACGTAAATCCCATGGTTCCCGTTTCGCCGTCGGTTGCAAAACTAAACCGTTTTAAAAAGATAATCGACGAATTTATAAAACAGAAAAAAGCGGGAGTTTGCGTTCTTCTTCTTTTCGCTCTGTTTTTCGGCGGTTTCCTTTTACTCAATTACGGCATTTACGGCGGCGTGCTGATTCCCGTCGGCTTTGTGATTCTTTACGCCGCATTTCTTATTCTTATACCTAAAAACAGGCTTCACTTTGACGCGGTGTCGATACTGCTTCTTATTTCGTGCGTGTTCCTGTACTCGACCTATGCTTTTAACTCGAACACGCTTACAAATCTTGTAACGGCTCCCGTTGCGGTTGTGCTGACCGCTCTGCTTTTTATGCAGCAGTCGGACTTAAGCATTGACGCGTTCACGCTCGCAACTCCCGTCGAGGCTTCAAGGGTATATCTTTCGCAGGCGTTCGCGATTCTGCCTGCTCCCGTAAAGTCGGTCGGTTTTATGCTTCGCAACAAAGAGGGAAAAAGCAAAATTATTCTGAACGCGCTCATAGGCGTCGCCTGCACCGTTCCGTTTGTAATAATACTGACGGCGCTTTTCACCTCGGCTGACGCGCTTTTTAAAAACACCGTGGATAATTTCTTCAAAAACTTCGGTTTGAGCGACGTTTTCAGAATTATCGGCGCCGTTATCGCTTCGTCATTAGTCACATTATTCGTTGCGCCGATGCTTTTTTCGGTTGTAACCTCCGAGGAAGACACAATAACCGAGAAGGAAAAGCCTTCAAGATTAAATTCAGTTGCGGTATGCGCCTTTCTCGTCATTCTCACCCTGCTTGAAGGTCTGTTCGGCTTTGTTCAGGTCCGCGGTCTTTTTGCAGGAAGGCTCCCTGAAAACATCAACTACGCCGAGTATGCAAGAAGCGGATTTTTCCATATCGCAGGCGCTACGGCGCTTACGGTAGCGATAATCGCGGGCGTATATTTCATCTGCGGAAAGATTAAAATTCCGGTCAAGATTATGCTGACCGTATTCAGCGCGACGGCTACAATACTTTTCGCGTCGGCATATTTCAGAATGTATATGTATATGACGGCGCTCGGACTTACCGTAAAGCGCGTTGCAATATGCTGGCTTATCACCCTGCTTCTTGCGTTGCTTATAGGTATCGTTATAAAAATCTGGCTGCCGAAAAAGTTCCCGCTTTTCGGGTATACGGTAATCGCGGTAACGCTTTTCACAATTGTTCTCGGAGGAATGAGGCTCGACACGCTGGTTTCAAAATACAACGTCGACCTTTTCCTTAATGCCGCGCCCGAAAAGGAAGTTACGGTTGACGTCAACTATCTCAAGCAGCTCTCTCCCGAGGCTCTTCCCCAGATAGTCCGTCTTGAAGGCACAAGATACAACACTCTCGCAACGCGCGCCGAAGCCGTAATGAAATACAAGCTTGAAAACTTCTACGGCAGGCAGTGCGGAATCAATTTCAACCTCGGTCTTTCGGAAGCCGAAAAAATCCTTGACGAAAGGCGTATTGGTTTCAGCACAGAGGAAACCGAGCACTGGGTCTGGGGCAACCTGAACTACAAAGACTGGAACGAGGAATGGGACGCCGAGGACAGTCAGCAGGAAGAAACCCGGTATTGAATGTAATATAACGGATTATTTTCTTAAGTTCATAAAGGCATAACAAAAACCGCCTGTTCTTCGGAACAGACGGTTTTTTATTAAGCTGCTAACCAGATTCGAACTGGTGACCTCATCCTTACCAAGGATGTGCTCTGCCTCCTGAGCCATAGCAGCAAGGGCAAGTGATATTATACCAACCCTCACCGCTACTGTCAATAGTTAATTTCAGTCGTTTTTATGTCTTTCCTCAAGCTCTTTCTTTGTCTTTTGCCACTTTTCGCCCGCGAGCGGATAGAACTTAAGACTGAACGCGCAGATTACAAGAAGAATCGCGGGAATAGCCATCCACGCAACAAGGATTCCCTGCTTGGCAAGAGGCGTCTGAAGCTCGGTTTTAATTGTCTTGTCAAATCCGAACCAGGCTATAATCATAAGAAACGCCGCGTTCGCAAGAGAAATCGCGGGCTTTGTTATAAGGCTGTTAACGCCCGCGTACATACCCTCTCTTCTAACGCCCGTAACGCTTTCGTCATAGTCGATAACGTCGCCGTTCATAAGCGGAATCAGGTACATACCGCCCGCAAAGCCCATTCCCGCAGTGAAGAAGCAGGCAAGAGCGACGGGAAGGAATTTTCCGAAGAACACCATAACTGTTGCGCCTATTGCGAAAACAATACACATAAGCACGGTGCATTTTTTAACGCCCCACGAGCTTGTTTTACTCGCAAAGAGAACAACGCCGAATACCGCGCCGAGTCCCAATGCGCCGTAAGCGAAAGCCATGGGAACATTCTTATACGCGTCGAAATAATAGATAACGCCCTGCATAAGAATTGTCTGGATGAAAATTACCGTAAAGGACAGTATTTCAAAAATGACGAACGAACGGTTTTTAAAGCAGGAAATGACCGCCCTGAAAATGTTTTCGGTTTCCTCGTTTTCGCTCTGTACCTTTTCTTTATAGAAGAATGTCGACGCGAAAATAACGGCGAAAATGACAATGCCGAGAACTGTCATAATAATCTGGAACTGCCTTGCGCTCTCGCCCGGATTCGGCTTAATCATCGGGAAAAGCACAAGCGGTACGCCCAGAGAAATGAGCGTGAAAAAGATTTTCCAAAGAAAGATATTGCTCCTCGCCTTGTTCGAAACCGCCATTGTATAGGGCATAACGTAAAGGGACGTCGCAATAGCCGTGTAAAGCGTGTCGAAAAGGAATAAGGTAACAAGCATCTGAACGAACAGAGCCGTCTGCGACTGACCTATGGGCCATTTTACCCAGGTCGCGATAAAGAACACCGCATAGAAAATCGCGCCGTAGCGTATATACGGGATTCTTCTGCCGAGCTTTGATTTCGTCCTGTCCGAAATGTAGCCGAAAAGCGGGTCGTTGAACGCATTCCAGATACCGAATATAATCCAGACAATGCTTGCGAGCTTTTCGTCCATTCCGAGATAGCTGACGAAGAAATACGACATTCCGCCGCCGGTAAGCAGACCGTTTGCCGTACCGCAAAGGCAGTCCGCAAGACAAAGCCAGAATTTACTCAGTGCCGAAACCTTTTCTTCGGTCTGAACAATTTCAGTTGTTTTTTCTTCCATTTGAACACCTCATTTTTTAAAGACCCTGCCGGTCATATAAATAATCCCGTCTTCTCTTTCGGGATACTGTTTCTTTCGTGACGGAAAAGCGTTTTTCTTTGTTTTCGCCATAATTTCCTTTCCCCAGGTGATAACCTGAAGAATGTATTCGCTTTTAAGCTCGGCGTTTCTGTGTCCCCAGAAAACGCGGTAGCTTTTACTCATTTCGTAGAGCCACTGAGCCGAAGGCAGCCACTCTTCAACGCTCAGTCCGCCGGGTAAAAACAGCCAGAGCGCATCGCAGACATTGTCGCCGCTGAAAATAATTTTGTCCGTTTCGTCTATTACGGCAATGCTTCCCTTTGAATGGCCGGGAGTGTGCTTTATTTTTATTTGTTTCCCGCCAAGGTCAAGCGAAAAGCTTTCGTCAATGGGAATGAATTTTGTTTTGTATTCGCCTTTTTTAACGTCCGAAACCTTTACGCCCTGCCTTCTTGCGTCGCCCACGCCCATTGAGAAAATTTTTCTCACGGGAACGGTGAACTGAATTCTGTTTATGAAAGCCGTATCGTCCTTATGAATATATATTTCGGGGAATGCGCCCGCTCCGCCTATATGGTCGCAATGGCCGTGAGTCGCAATAACCGTAAGCGGCAAGTCGATTATGCTTTCAACCGTTCCCTTAAGGTCGGCGAAGCCCGTTCCGCAGTCGATAAGCAAAGCCCTTTCGCTCCCGACGACAAGATAGCAGTTCGTACCGCCGAATTCGTCAAGAAGAAAAACGCCGTCGCATATTTTGTTTACGGGAAGCTTTCTCATCTTTCAGTCCTCCGTTTTCAACTATTAATTATAATGCTTATTTCACCGATTTACAAGTCCGACAATAAATGATAGAATATCTTTGAGGTGAGAATATGCTTTCTCTCGACAGCGAAAAAATAAAATCCCTTCTGCCCGAAGAATACACAGGGACTGAAATAATTGTTTTTAACGTCATTGATTCTACAAACAGCGAAGCGAAGCGTGTTTTCGTAAAAGACGGCAAAGACATGCTTATTGTTGCCGGGAAACAGACCGCAGGCAGAGGCAGACACGGAAAAAGCTTTTATTCGCCCGAAGAAACGGGAATATATATGTCGCTTGTCGTTCACGCCGATTTACCGTTAAATCACGCGGCAAGAGCAACAACCGCCGCCGCGGTCGCAGTCTGCAAAGCGATAGAAAAACTGACCGATAAAAAGCCTGAAATCAAATGGGTGAACGATATTTTTATAAATAATAAAAAGGTTTGCGGAATACTTACAGAAGCGGTTTCAACTGCCGGCAGCCGCACAGCCGACGCTCTTATAATCGGAATAGGGATTAATGTTTACACCTCGGATTTTCCCGATGAAATCAAGGATATCGCAGGCTCGCTCAACGAAAACGGCCTTGACAAAAACAGTCTTATTGCCGAAATCTGCAAAGGAGTTTTCGGCTATGCCGCCGACCTTTTTTCTGACGGTTTTATTGAAGAATACCGAAAACGTTGCTTCGTAATCGGAAAAGAAATATCCTACGAAAGAAACGGCGAAAGGTTTTTCGCAACCGCCGTTGACATAGATGAAAACGGCGGGCTGATTATAAAGAATACGGACGGCGAAATATCAACCCTGCAAAGCGGGGAAATAAGTATAAAAATGACATAAGAAAAAGGCGTATCAATCGATACGCCTTTATTTTTTTACATCGGCATCGGGGGCTGGCCCTGACTTGCGGACGCCGCCATCATCTGTGAGAAGAAGCCGGGCTTTTTCTGCTTTTTCGGCTTATAGGGAGGCGGGTTATTAAGCTTTTCCCTCTTGCGTTTGCCTGCGGCGGTCTGGAAATACTCGTTTATATAGATAACGGGGTCTCTTAACTCGTCGCACATATATTCCTTTGCGGTTGCGAGAAGGGCTTCGTCATTATTCATCTCGCCGAGAATTGTAACTGCGATAAGTCCCTGAACGTCTGACGAGCCGTTTTCGTAGATATCGTTAAGAATATTGAAAACCTTTTTGAGAAGCATTTTGTCCTTCTGCTTAATCGTATTGATAATAACGGGAGCGTATTCGACAAAGAACTCCTCGCCGTAGAATTCGCCGTACTTTTCAAGATTAGCCTTATACGGCTCCTTGAGGTCGGGATAAGCCGCCGTCAGCCTTGAAGCGAGAGTGTTCGCGTCATACTGCATTGCGCCGCTTTTAACCGCAGCCTTTGAAACGGGAATATTCTTTTTCGCGCTTCTTGCCTGAGTTTTCGTTCCGTAGTACTCTTCAATATCCTCCGTAAAAATATTACAGAGCGATTTAATCTCCTTATCGTCAAGGTTATCGGCTTCGAAAAGAGTCTGGGAACCGATTTTAAAATCAAGTCCGTCGGCTTCGTCAGCCTTTATATCGGTATAGAGAAGAGTAACAAGATTATTCGCATAAACAAACCTTACCTTGCCCTTGTCGCCCGCGTATTCGACATATTTTCTGTTGCCGTCGTCGGTCAGGGGCAATTCCTTCGAAGCGCCGTCGGGAACGACAACGGAGAAACCCTGCATAGAAAGCGCGGGTTCCATACCCTTTAAAAACTGCTGTAATGCATTTTCAAATTCCATTTATTATTCCTCCCCCTGAAGGTGTGAAGTGTATTATACTATATAAATTCCGTTTTGTCTACATTGATTCGGGAGCCGTGATTTTAAGAAGCGAAAGCAGGTTCCTCAACGTATCGCGGACGCAGATGCAAAGCGAAAGACGCGCCTGCATTTGCCTTTCATCGTCAACCATAACCTTATGAGCGTTATAGAATTTATGGAAAAGAGTCGCAAGGTCATAGACATAATGGGTAATTCTCGCTACGTCGCGGAATTTCGCCGCGCCCTCAATGACTGCCGTAAGAGTCGAGAGAAAACGGATTATCTCGGTTTCCTCGGGCGAGGTCAGAAGCGCCAGCTCGTCCCCTGTGACCTTTTTTATTTCAACGCCCTCCGCCGCCGCTTTTTTAATTATACTGCAAATTCTCGCATGAGCGTACTGGCAGTAGTAAACGGGATTCTGCGAGGTCTGCTCGGCGGCAAGCCCGAGGTCGAAATCGATTGTCGAGCCCGCCTCGCGCATATTGAAGAAAAATCTCGCCGCGTCAACGGGAATTTCGTCAAGCAAATCCGAAAGCGTAATCGCGTCGCCGGTACGTTTCGACATTTTAACGGGTTTTCCGTCCTTCACAAGATTAACAAGCTGCATAAGAACTATTTCAAGCCTTGAGGAATCAATGCCGATTGCCTCAAGCGCGCATTTCATTCTTGCGACGTGACCGTGGTGGTCAGCTCCCCATATATCGATAGCGGTGTCGAAATTCCTTTTTTCAAGCTTGTTTCTGTGATAGGCAATATCCGCCGCGAAATAAGTCGGATTACCGTTCTGGCGGATTAAGACGTCGTCCTTTAATTCGAGCTTTTCAATTTCCTCGGGTGTTTTGCCCTGAGAAAGAAGCATTTTCGTCATAAGCTCGGCATTCTTATACCAGAGCGCGCCGTCCTTTTCGTAAGTACAGCCGTTCTTTTTAAGAATGTTTATACAGTCCTCAATTTCGCCCTTATGAAGAGTGCTTTCCATAAACCACGTATCGTAAACAATGCGGTACTTTGACATATTCTCTTTCATAAGAGCAATGTTTTTGGGCAGCGCGAAATCGACAAGAGCTTTTCTTCTTTCTTCCTCGCTTTTGTTCATATATTCGTCGCCGTAAATTTCGGCAAACTGCTTTGCGCGCTCAGTAATATCGTTGCCGTGATAGCTATCCTCGGGCAGTTCGACTGCGTCCTCGCCAAGAAACAGCTGTTTATAGCGGATGTCAAGCGACAGGGCGAACTTGTCAATCTGATTGCCCGCGTCGTTTACATAGAACTCCCTTTCGACCTCATAACCCGCCTTTTCAAGCACTGCAGCAAGGCAATCGCCCAGCGCGCCGCCCCTTGCGTTGCCCATATGCATAGGTCCCGTAGGATTAGCCGAAACAAATTCGACGTTTATTCTCTTGCCAGCTCCCATATCCGACGAGCCGTAGCTTTCGCCCGACTGAAGAATATCGAGAACTATATCCGAATAGAAGTCCTGCTTAAAAAAGAAGTTAATAAAGCCCGCTCCCGCGACCTCGCACCTTTCGAAATAGGTGCCGTCAAGGGAGATATTGTTTTTAACCGCGTCGGCAATAGCTCTCGGCGAAGTCCTGAAAATACGCGCGGACGCAAGAGCCGCGTTTGACGAATAGTCGCCGTTCGCCCTGTCGGCAGGAACCTCGACGTTGATTTCGGGCAGTTCCGCCTGCGGCAGAGCGCCGCTCTCCATCGCCTTTTCAAGCGCGGTTTCAATTGCTTTTTTAATCTGTTGTTCAGCAGTCCTGACTAATTTTGACATCCTTTTCCTCCGAAAAACTTATCTTCATTCTGTTCTGCGACTGCAGTTCACCGCCCGACAGAAGCTCGTATTCAAATTCGATAAAGCCGCCGTTTTCTTCAACGAGGGAAGAAACCGAACCGGTTTTCGTTTCAATTAAAATCTCGCCGTAAGGCGTGTTGTATACGGCGGGGCGCGTTTTGCCCTTTTCAAAATACATTTCGGTATCAAAACCCGATTCGGTTCTTATAACCGAAATAAAATCACCGCCCGAGAAAGCGACAACGGTTTTCCCGCCTATGGGCTCTTTCGAGTTATACGTCAGCGTAAACTCGTCGCCGGAACGGACATATTCCCCGAGAACCGTTTCGGTTATTTCCTGCATTTCGCCGTCCGCTGTCTGGGTATTGACTATCTGAATAAGAACCGTCATTCCTTTTCCTCTGCAAGCGTGAAGAGTCTGTCAAGCAGCTCCCCGTATTCAATTCCGACTGCTCCGAAAAGCTTCGGGTACATACTTATTGACGTAAAGCCGGGAATAGTGTTTACTTCGTTGAAATAAACCTCGCCGTCGCTTTCGCGTAAAAAGAAATCACAGCGCGAAAGTCCTCTGCAGTCAAGCGCCTTATAGACGTTAATCGCAGCCGCCCGTACCTTTTCGGCTTCCTCGTCGCTTATTCTTGCGGGTATGAACAGTCCGCTGTCAGCCTGATATTTAGCCTCATAATCGTAAAACTCGTTGCACGGCGCAATTTCACCTACGCAGGACGCCGCAGGCTCGCCGTTACCGAGCACGGCGCATTCAACCTCTTTGCCGACAATCGCTTCCTCAAGCACGAGCTTCGAGTCAAAACCGAACGCAAAATCAATAGCCTTTTCAAGCTCCGAAGCGTTCTTCGCCTTTGAAATGCCGACTGACGAACCGGCGTTTGCGGGCTTGACAAAAATCGGGAAGCCGAGATATGAAGCGCATTTTTCAATAAAATCGTTCTTAATTTTCGGGTATTCGCTCTTCTTGACCGAAAGCCATTTTGCCTGCTTTATGCCCGCGAAATCAGCCATGGCGTTCGCGAACGCCTTATCCATACAAACAGCCGAAGAAAGCACTCCGCAGCCGACATAGGGGATTTTAGCAAGCTCAAAAAGTCCCTGAATCGTTCCGTCCTCGCCGTTTTTGCCGTGAAGCACGGGGAACACAACGTCAATATGAATCTTCCTTACCCCGTTTTCGCCGAAGACAATAAGTCCTCTGTCATTGGAATCGGGAGAAAGAACGGCAGGCGTGATTTTACCTGAATAAACCCATTTGTCCTCGGGCAGCAGGTCGACGTCGCCCTCGTAAAGATACCATTTGCCGTCCTTTGTAATGCCGAGCATTACCGTATCGTATTTATCAGCGGGAATATTCTTAATTACCGAGCAGGCGGAAACGCACGAAACGTCGTGCTCGCTTGAATCGGAACCGAATATGACTAAAGCGGTTTTCATTAAAATAGCCTCCGAATAATTAATCAATATAATATATCATATTTTATTGTTTTTTACAACTCAATTAAGCAATTTCGGGTTGAAAAAATGCGGTTTTAAAGTTATAATTATTATGTTATTAAAAAATTTGTCGTTTTTTGGAGTTTATATATGGTTTTTGTTGAAATATTAAAATCTATTCTTTTCGGAATAATTGAGGGTATCACCGAATGGCTGCCCATAAGCAGCACGGGACACCTTATTCTTCTCAACGACTTTGTTTCCCTCAAATGCTCCGACGAGTTTCTTGAAATGTTCAACGTCGTCATTCAGCTCGGCGCAATTATGGCGGTCGTTCTTATGTTCTGGAAAAAGCTGTGGCCCTTTACCTCAAAGGAAGAAGGCTATTACAAAAGAACTACCGTCGTTATGTGGATGAAAATAATTGTCGCGTGCATTCCGACCGTCATTATAGGTCTCCCGCTCGACAACTTCAGCCAGAAGTATTTTTACAACGGGCTTTCGGTGGCTATAATGCTTATCCTTTTCGGCGTAGCGTTTATCTACGTTGAAAACAGAAACAAAAACGCCGTCCCGAAAATCAAATCGATTAATCAGATTTCATTTCTCGACGCGCTTATAATCGGCTGTTTTCAGCTTATCGCGGCGATTTTCCCCGGCACTTCAAGGTCGGGAGCTACGATTATAGGCTCGCTCGCGCTCGGCATTTCACGTCCGGTCGCGGCTCAGTTCACCTTTTTCCTCGCCGTTCCCGCCATGGCGGGCGCATCGCTTATTAAGATAATTAAGTTCGCCGCCTCGGGCACGCCCGTTACGGGTACCGAAATCGCAGTTCTTTTCTTCGGTTGCATTGTTTCGTTCATCGTTTCGGTCGTCGCCATCAAATTCCTTTTAAAATATATCAGACGACACGATTTCAAAGCCTTCGGCTATTACAGAATTATTCTCGGCGCGATAGTTTTTCTTTATTTTATTGTCAAGCTCATTTCAACGGGAAGTATTCATTAAACCGTTGACAAATGCACTTTGCAGTGCTAAAATCAAATTGCAAATAGACAGGGGTGCTGACGGTATGTCGGCTGAGATAAGGTCAGATGCGACCTTGAACCCTCGACCTGATGCGGATAATGCCGCCGTAGGAAGTTATTAAAAAACAGTCTCCCTGCGGTTTTCCGCAGGGATTTTTTATTGGAGGAAATAAAAATGGAACAAGTAAAAACAACAAGACGGATGGTCGAAAGCGCGCTTATGATTGCGCTCGCGGTCGCTTTAAATGAATTCGCGGTAATTCATCTGCCCTTCGGCGGAAGCGTTACGTTTTTCAGCCAGCTTCCCATCATCATTCTCTCGTACCGCTACGGCGTTAAGTGGGGTCTTTTCTCGGGCTTTACAATGAGCGTTTTCCAGTTCATTTTCGGGCTTAAAAACCTTTCTTACGTCACGGGCATTTCGGGAGTTCTTATTCTCATTCTTGCCGATTATCTTGTAGCGTACACCTGCCTCGGACTCGGCGGTATGTTCAGAAACAAGATTAAAAATCAGGGCGCGGCATTGGCTCTGGGCGGAGCGGTCGTTTCCGTAATCCGTTGCCTTTGTCATTTTGTCAGCGGCGCGACAATCTGGGGCGGTTACGCACCCGAGGGAACGCCCGTCTGGCTTTACTCTTTATCGTACAACGCGACCTATATGCTGCCCGAATTGATTATCACAGTTATCGGCGCAATTCTTATCAGCCTTGTGCTTGATTTTTCCAAACCCGATTTGATTCGCAAAAGAAAAGAAAACGCTTGACAACACGGTCTCTTTCTGTTAAAATAACTCAGTATAAATCCCAAATAAAAAGGGAGGGAATGTAAGTGAGCCAGGTAAAAGTTAAAGAAAACGAATCTCTCGACAGCGCTCTTCGTCGCTTTAAGAGACAGACCTCACGTGACGGAGTTATCCAGGAAGTCCGTAAGAGAGAGCATTACGAGAAGCCTTCTGTTAAAAGAAAAAAGAAGAGCGAGGCTGCTCGTAAACGTAAGTTTAAGTAATTAAGAATAAAGGCGGGTGGGGTTTCCTGCCCGTTTTTGTTTTATCGGTTAGGTTATGATTGACAGTATTTACATCCCCGATTATCTTTTTCATTCGGTTCTCGACATTTCACCCGAGGACTTGATAAGCCGCGGCATAAAGCTCGTTGCGGTCGACGCGGACAACACGCTCGTCTACGATAACACGATAGATTTTATAGACGGCGCGAAGGACTGGGTTGAAAAAATCCGGAAAAGCGGACTTAAAATCACGGTTGTTTCCAACGCGTCTCCCAACAGGGCAAAAAAAATCAGCGGACATCTTGGCATAAAAACCTACGGCGCCTGCTTTAAGCCGAGTCCGCGCGGTATTCTCAGGGCGGCAAAGGATTTTAACGTAAAGCCGAGCGAAATTGCTATGATAGGCGACCAGATTTCCTCGGACATTGTCGCCGCGAACAGAAGCGGAGCGGTTTCAATTAAAACCGACAAGGTTGCCGACGAAATCCGCTTTGCCCTGCTTTATAAAAGACGCAGAAAAAAAGAAAAGAAAATTATGGATGAAGTTTTAAAAACAAAGAGGTACGGTTTCAATGATTAAACAGTTACAGTCACTTTTAAATTTGCCCGATTGTCCGTTTGACGGCTGTCTTATTATCTCACCCGAAAACAGACGTTATTTCACATCCTTTGAGTCCTCGGACGGCTATCTTCTTGTTTCAAGGGAAAGAGCGGTTTTTATAACGGACAGCCGTTATGTTGAGGCGGCAGGTAAAAAAATAACCGACAGCGAGGTGCTTTTACAGTCGGCGGATATTCTTCAAATACAAAACCTGTTTGAAGAAATGAATGTTAAAAAAGTCGGCATTGAGGCGTCAAGAACAACAGTTTCAACTCTTGATATGCTTAAAAGCAAGCTTACCTCGCTTGAATTTGTAGCTGACGATAAACTCGACACATATATTTCTTCGCTTCGCTCGGTTAAAAGCTACGCTGAGGTTGAGTGCATAAAGGCGGCGCAGAGGATTGCGGAAAAAGCGCTTGAACACACCCTCGGTTTTATTAAAGAGGGCGTAACCGAAAAGGACATTCAGCTTGAACTTGATTTCTTTATGTTAAGAAACGGCGCCGAAGCCCTTTCATTTGAAACAATAGCGGTTGCAGGCAAAAAAACAAGTATGCCCCACGGCGTACCGTCCGACAACATTGTTAAAAACGGTGATTTTATAACAATGGATTTCGGCGCGGTAGTTAACGGGTACCACAGCGATATGACAAGAACTGTCGCCCTGGGCTCTGTTTCGGACGAACAAAGAAAAGTTTACCAAACAGTTCTTAATGCGCAGAATGCGGCTATGGACGTTATTAAAGAGGGCGTCAAATGCTCTGACGCAGACAGGGCGGCGCGTGATGTAATTAAAAATGCGGGTTACGGCGAATATTTCGGTCACGGTCTCGGTCACGGCGTAGGCGTTGAAATTCACGAGCATCCGTCACTGTCTCCGAGAAGCGAAAGCACCCTTCACTCAGGCAATATTGTCACCGACGAGCCCGGCATTTATATTCCCGATAACTTCGGCGTAAGAATTGAAGATATGCTTCTTGTCACCGAAAACGGCAATACGAATCTTACTCTTGCTCCGAAAGAGCTTATAATCCTTTAAAAACACATATTTTTTCTTGAAAAATATGCTTTTATAGTGTAAAATATTCTTGTTAAAGTAAAAAAACTCATTGGAGGAAAAAATTTATGGTATCAGCTGGCGATTTTAAAAACGGCATTACTTTCGAAATGGACGGTCAGGTCTATCAGATTATTGAGTTTCAGCACGTTAAACCCGGTAAGGGCGCCGCGTTCGTACGTACAAAAATCCGTAACGTAATTGCGGGCAGCGTTGTTGAAAAGACCTTCAGCCCCACCGATAAATTCCCGACGGCATTTATCGAGAGAAAGGACATGGATTTCTCATACGCTGACGGCGACCTCTATTATTTCATGGATCCCGAAACATATGAACTTGTTCCTATCAATGCAAGCGAGCTTGGCGACAACTTCAAGTTTGTCAAAGAGAATATGACCTGTAAGGTACTCTCCTATAAGGGTAAGGTATTCGGCGTTGAGCCTCCGAACTTCGTAGTTCTTCAGGTTACAAAGACCGAACCCGGTTTCGCAGGCAACACCGCGACAAACGCTACAAAGCCCGCTACGCTTGAAACAGGCGCTGAAATCCGCGTTCCCCTTTTCATTGAAGAGGGCGAGATGATTAATGTCGACACAAGAACAGGTGAATATATGTCCAGAGCTAACGGTTAAGTTGGCAAGGAGGTTGTTATGATGAACATTACCGAAAAAGTTGCTTACCTTAAAGGTCTTGTCGAAGGCCTTAAGCTTGACGAAAAGGACGACACCGTAAAGGTTATCAACGCGATTATTGACGTTCTCGATGATATGGCTCTGACGGTTGCCGACCTTGACGACGAGGTTGAACTCATCGGCGCTCAGCTTGACGAGGTTGACGACGACCTTGCTTCTCTTGAAGACGATTTCTACGAGGACTGGGAAGACGAGGACTACGGCGAGGAAATGTTCGAGGTAGTTTGCCCCGCCTGCGGCGAGACAGTTTACTTTGAAGATTCCGCACTTGACGACGATTATGTTGTCTGCCCCGCCTGCGGCGAAAAGCTTGAATTCGATTTTGAGCTTGATGACGACGACGAAGCAAAAGACGAATAATTAAAAAAGAAAAGCCCGTTGGTACGAATGTACCAACGGGTATTTTTTATATTTCTTTAATCGTAGAAGCCTTCAAGCGCGATTTCCGTTGCCTGAACATCCGAAGGATTACTCTTGAACGCGTACTCAATCTTGATTACGGGAGAAATGCCCGGTCTGCCGAAATAGTTATCGTACGAACATACATACGCTCTTTTAAGAATGAACGTATCGTCCTCGACAGTTGACGTGAAAAATGAAACAAGCTTTTCCATATCGTTTTCGTCAATCATCTTCTGTGTTCCGTCGGGAATAATCGGAGCCTTTGTAATATTGTTGTCTACGGAAACGATTGTGCCGTCGTTAAATATAGTTACGACAAAGTACTGGACGTCGCGCGCCGTTATTTCGCTGTTTCCGCATTCGACATAACAGCTTAAGCCGTCCTGAGCGTCAACCCTCTGCTTGCTGTATTCATCCGAAACGAAGAAATATCTTCTGCCCTTAACCTGAACGTCCTCGCTGTCCCCTCCGTCCTCGGTAATGCAGGGGTAGTACAAATCGTTATAGACTATGGAGCCGTCCATTTCAAGCTTGCCCGTAACAAATTCGAACTTGCTTACAAATTCGGTAACCTTTTCGTCCCACTTGTCCTCGTCAATCGAGCCGACCTTTGAAGCCGAAAGAACAGCATTCTGACCCGGCGCGTAATAGAAAGAGAACTTACCGGTTTTTGACGAAAGCGAAACCGCCGCGCTTATTACGTCCGCCGTTTCACCGTTGTCCCAGAACCAGTTGCCGTAGCCGTCCTCATAGTGCGTGTCCTCGTCGACCTTCAAATCGACCTTATAATAGTCGTTGAGAACGTCTATAACCTTTTCCGCATCGTCAATGGTATCGTATTTATAAACATTAAGGTCGCCCTGAACCTCAAACGCGGTTCTGTCCTCAATCTCGTATTTTTTAACCTCATATTCCGGTACGCCGTCCCAGCCGTCGTGGTCGTCGGTAGGTATTGGCTCCGTAGTTGTTGCGGGGCTTTTGTCTATCATCTCAATTGAGCATGAACAAAGCGAAAACGTAATTACAAGCGAAAGTAAAACCGCCGTGATTATTCTTAAGTATTTCATTTTATCACCTCTTGGTTTAAATCTACCACCGCAGACGCTTTTAGTCAAGAAAAAACGGCTCAATCCGAAGATTGAACCGTTTTATTTTTGTTCAGTCTGAAATTATTCAGCCTTTTCCTCTGCGGGAGTTTCGTCCTTTTTCTTTGAAACGATAAGATTTGTGATGATACCGAGAATCAAAGCGCAGGCAATATTTGTAATAGTAATCTTGCCAAAGGTTAAGCTGAGTCCGCCGATACCGCAGATAAGAATAACTGCGACAACAAACAGATTCTTGTTCTCGCCGAGGTCAACCTTCTGAATCATCTTAAGACCCGATACAGCGATGAAGCCGTAAAGCGTAATGCAAACGCCGCCCATTACCGCGCTGGGAATTGAAGCGAGGAAGGTTACGAACGGTCCGAAGAACGATATAACAATAGCTAAAATTGCTGTTGTAAGGATAGTAACTATTGAAGCGTTGCCTGTAATAGCTACGCAGCCGATTGACTCGCCGTAAGTTGTGTTCGGGCAGCCGCCGAAGAATGCGCCGGCCATTGAGCCAACGCCGTCACCGAGAAGAGTTCTGTGGAGACCGGGGTCTTCAAGAAGGTCCTGACCGACAACAGTTGAAAGGTTCTTGTGGTCCGCGATATGCTCAGCAAATACAACGAATGCAACAGGAGCATAAGCAACAGCAACAGTTGCTATATAGCTTCCGCTGATGTCTGACAAGCCTTTTGCAGCCTTGAGGAATGTAAAGTCCGGAACTGCGAAGATTGTCATATCCTTAAATACGCTGAAATCGATGAACTGAAGCGTTGTGTCGCCTGTCTTAAGGCCGACAATTGTAATGATTGTTGCAACAATGTAACCTGCAATTATACCGATGATGAAGGGGATGAGTTTCATCATCTTCTTGCCGAATACCGAGCTGATAACAACAACGAAGAGTGTTACAAGACCGATGCAAACGCTTGCGTAAGTGTTAACCTCAATACCTGCGTTCGCAAGAAGATTTGCGCCGTTGAAATCACCGATAGCATTTCCGGCAAGGCAAAGACCGATAATGGAAACTGTCGGTCCGATAACTGTTGCGGGCATAAGCTTGTTAATCCACTTAACGCCTGCAAACTTAACGATAATAGCAAGAACTACATAAACAAGACCTGCAAAAACCGCGCCGAGAATAAATCCTGCGTAACCTGCCGCTGCAGAAGCTGCGCCTGCAAAAGCCGCCATCATTGAGCCTAAGAAAGCGAACGATGAGCCGAGGAATACGGGACTTCTGAACTTTGTGAATAAAAGATAAACAATTGAGCCTACGCCTGCGCCGAAAAGGGCTGCCGACTGGCTCATTTCGGAACCTGTAGCTCCGTTAATGATTGTCGGTACCGCAATTGTAGCCGCAAGAATAGCAAGCAACTGCTGAAGTGCAAAAACGATAAGCTGACCGAACTTCGGCTTATCTTTAATGCCGTAAGTAAGATTCATTTTCATTTCCTCCCTTAATGTACTTTGAAAAGTTATATTTGGTTTTTCTTACCTCTTTAATTATTACACATTGAGTCTGTATAGTCAATTAAAAATTACACGTTTTCCCTAATTTCTACAAGTTAGACAACTGTATAATAAAATGAACCTCAATATATGGGATATAATGACGAATAGTGAATTTTTTGTCAAAAACGCGCGAAAAAAACCCGACTGAAAATCAGTCGGGTTTTAAAATTATTTCTCTATGAGCTCGATGATACACATCTCAGCCGCGTCGCCCCTGCGGGGACCGGTCTTTGTAATTCTTGTGTAACCGCCGTTTACGTCTGCATACTTGGGAGCAATCTCGTCAAAAAGCTTTTTAACAACTGCTTCCTTTGTGATATATGAGAGAGCCGCTCTCTTATTGTTGAGATTATTCTCTTTTGCAAGAGTAATCATCTTCTCCGCAATAGCGCGAACCTCTTTAGCTCTTGTAACGGTGGTTTCTATCTGACCGTTCTCGAAAAGGTATGTTACCATACCTCTCAGCATCGACTTTCTGTGATCAGTCGGTCTGCCAAGCTTTCTTGTACCGGGCATTAAAAATCACTCCTTTATATCTGGATAACGGTAATTATTCGTCGTCGTTTCTGAGGGTAAAGTTAAGGCTTGCCAATTTAGCGACAACCTCTTCAAGAGATTTTCTGCCGAGATTTCTTACCTTCATCATATCTTCCTCAGATTTGCTGATAAGATCCTCAACCGTGTTGATGCCTGCTCTCTTAAGGCAGTTGAAGGAACGAACAGAAAGGTCAAGCTCTTCAATAGTCATTTCAAGAGCCTTTTCCTTGCCGTTGTCATCCTTGACTACCATAATCTCGGCGTTGCCTGCTTCCTCTGAAAGCTCAACGAAGAGATTGAGATGCTCAGTGAGAATCTTCGCACCGAGAGAAACTGCTTCCTGCGCGGTGATTGTACCGTTAGTCCAAGCCTCAAGAGAAAGCTTGTCGTAGTCGGTAATCTGACCTACACGGGTGTTCTCTATAGTGTAGTTTACTTTAAGAACGGGCGTATAAATGGAATCCATGGCGATTACGCCGATTGCGGGATTGAGAAGCTGCTTGTTTCTGTCTGAAGAAACGTAGCCTCTGCCCTTATCCGCAGTCATTTCCATAACCAATTCCGCGCCGTCGCCGAGAGTGGCGATAACGTGATCGGGATTGAGAATTTCAACCTCTGAATCGGTCTTGATGTCACCGGCAGTGACAACGCCTTCGCCCTTTGCGTCCACATAGATGGTCTTGGGACCGTCGCCGTGAATCTTGAGAATAACGCCCTTTAAATTAAGGACTATCTCAGTGACGTCTTCCTTGATACCGGGAATAGTTGAAAACTCGTGGAGGACGCCGTCTATTTTTACTGATGTAATTGCATAGCCGGGAATTGAAGAGAGAAGCACTCTTCTGAGCGAATTGCCCAGAGTTACGCCGTAACCTCTTTCAAGCGGCTCTACAACGAACTTACCGTAAGTTCCGTCAGCGGATAAATCCAACGCTTCGATGTTGGGCTTTTCAATACCAATCATTTAAAACCCTCCTATTATATTTACGGAAAAACCGTAGAAAAAGTTTATGATGTTTGGGTTTGTTGCTATTACTTAGAATAGAGCTCGACGATAAGGTGCTCTTCAACGGGATAGTCGATATCCTCGCGAGTGGGCATTCTTAAAATTGTACCCTTAAGCTCGTTAGCGTCCTTCTCCATCCAAGCAGGTGTGGTAATGAACGGAGCATCCTCACCTGTAAGACGCTGGAAAAGGCTTGAAGCCTTGCTCTTTTCTCTGACAGCTATAACCTGACCGGGCTTAACCTGATATGAAGGAATGTCAACCTTCTTACCGTCAACGGTGAAGTGACCGTGGTTTACGAGCTGACGGGCCTGACGGCGGGTAGCCGCGAAGCCGAGATGGAATACTACGTTGTCAAGGCGTCTTTCGCAAAGTACAAGCAGGTTTTCACCTGTTTTACCGGGCATTTTAGCTGCCTTCTCATAGTATGAGCTGAACTGCTTTTCAAGCATTCCGTAAATAAACTTAACCTTTTGCTTTTCATTGAGCTGCATGCCGTATTCGGACTGCTTTCTTCTCATCTGGCCCTTGGGGTTACGGTTAGTGTTCTTCTTCGCGTAACCGAGGGTAGCGGGTGAAAGACCGAGAGCCTTACAGCGCTTAGCTACGGGCTGCATATTCTTTGCCATTCTTATTCTCCTCCTTTATACACGTCTTCTCTTAGGCGGACGGCAGCCATTGTGAGGAATGGGAGTTACGTCTTTGATAAGAGTAATTTCCAAGCCTGCTGCCTGAAGCGCACGGATAGCTGCCTCACGGCCCTGGCCGGGGCCTTTGACAAAGACTTCAACAGTCTTGAGACCGTGCTCCATAGCAGCCTTAGCTGCTGTTTCCGCTGCTGTCTGAGCTGCGAAGGGAGTTGACTTCTTTGAGCCTCTGAAGCCCATTTCACCTGAAGTAGCCCACGAAATTACATTACCCTGTACATCGGCAATGGTTACAATCGTGTTATTGAAGGTGGATTGAATATGAGCGGCACCCTTTTCAATATTTTTCTTTTCACGACGCTTTCTGGTAGCGCCTTTTTTTGTTGCGGCCATTTCTTTCCCTCCTCAATTACTTCTTCTTGTTGGCGACTGTCTTCTTCGGGCCCTTGCGTGTGCGGGCATTGTTCTTTGAGGTCTGACCTCTTACGGGCAAGCCCTTTCTGTGACGAATGCCTCTGTAGCAACCGATTTCGACAAGTCTCTTAATATCGTAAGCAGTCTCACGGCGAAGGTCACCCTCGACCTTAACGTTGTGATCGATATACTCACGAATCTTTGATACATCTTCTTCGGTCAAATCCTTTACTCGAGTGTCGGGATTTATACCTGTTGCAGCAATAATGTCGCTTGCTGTTTTGCGTCCGATTCCGAAAATATAGGTCAAGCCGATTTCGACTCTCTTATCTCTCGGTAAATCAACACCGGAAATACGCGCCATATACAATTACCTCCATTTAGTATTGCAAGGAATTAACCTTGACGCTGCTTATGCTTCGGGTTTTCACAGATAACCATGACTTTACCCTTGCGCTTAATAATTTTGCACTTTTCGCACATTTTTCTGACAGAAGGTCTGACTTTCATATAAATTTACCTCCTAAAATTATTTCGAACGCCATGTGATTCGGCCGCGTGTAAGGTCATAGGGTGACATTTCAACCGTAACCTTGTCGCCGGGAAGGATGCGGATGTAGTTCATCCTGAGCTTTCCCGAAATATGGGCCGTAATCTGATGGCCGTTTTCAAGCTCTACCAAAAACGTTGCGTTCGGCAAAGCCTCCGTTACCGTACCCTCTATTTCAATCATATCCTGTTTTGACATATCAATTAGCCTCCTTAAAAATCCTCGCGGATTTCTCTTAACGCTTTTCTTAATGCTCGGTCCGAACAAATCAAGACCATATCAACGGTGCGTTTTGTCTGTTTAAGGTGTCTTGGATTTTTACTCTTCGGGTTATTAAGAGTTCTCTCCTTACCGTCGCAAACCTGCACCCTGTTGCCGTTCAGGCTCACCACGACCATTAGCCGTGTTTTATCGCGCCCTGCCGCGGATACGACAACCATACCCTTTTTAAATTCCGTAATCATAGCTTTGTAAGAATTACGGGACCTGACGAGGTAATGGCCACCGTATGCTCATAATGAGCGGCGATTGAACCGTCCCTGGTCTTGACCGTCCAGCCGTCGGGCATAACCTTTATTGCCGCCGAACCCAATGTAATCATAGGCTCGATTGCTATTGTCATACCCGGTAACAGGCGTACTCCTCTTCCGGGAGTTCCGTAGTTAGGTACGCTTGGATCTTCATGCAGATGAGTTCCCACGCCGTGACCTGTGTATTCACGCACGACAGAGAACCCTCTGTCCTCGCAATAACTCTGTACTGCATAACCAATATCACCGAGTCTGCCGCCCGCGAGCGCCTTTTCAATGCCTTTATAAAGGCTTTCTTCGGTCGTCTCGCAAAGACGTTTTGCCTCGTCGGATATTTCGCCGACGGCAAAGGTAGCGGCATTGTCACCGTTATAGCCGTCAATCCTGGCGCCAAGGTCAATACTGACTATGTCGCCGCGATGCAGTATACGGTTCTTGCTCGGAATACCATGAATAATCTCATCATTAATAGAAATGCATGCGGTAGCAGGGTAGCCGTTGTAATTAAGGAAGTTGGGCTCAGCGCCCTGCTTCTTTATATAATCGTAGGCTATCTTGTCAATCTCGTAGGTCGAAACGCCCTCCTTGACTGCCTCACCTGCTAACCTTAATGCTTCTGCCGAGATCTGACACGCTTTACGCATTATGTCAATTTCTCTTGCGGATTTGAGCACTATCATGCTTAATTCTCCAATGCCTCGAAGACAAGAGCGGTTGTATCTTTAACCTCTTCCTGACCTTCGACGACTTTAAGTTTACCCGTTTTTTCGTAATAGTCCTTGAGCGGCTCGGTCTGCTCATGATATACATTAAGTCTGTCGAGCACGGTGTCGGGATGGTCGTCTTTACGCTGAATAAGCTCAGCGCCGCAGCTGTCGCATACTCCGTCGTTAATCGGCTTCTTATATTCAAGATGATAAGAAGCGCCGCACTTGGAGCATACTCTTCTGCCGGACATTCTTCTGACTACCGTTTCGTCGGCAACCTCGATATCGATGACCTTGTCAATGACAACGCCCATCTCGTCGAGCGCCTGAGCCTGAGGAATCGTTCTCGGAAAACCGTCGAGGATGAAACCGTTTTTACAGTCATCCTTCGCAAGTCTTTCCTTGATAATGCCTATGACAACCTCGTCGGGTACGAGCTTGCCCGCATTTATATACTCTTTGGCTTTAAGTCCCATTTCGGTACCGTTTGCCAGAGCTTCACGGATAATGTTACCCGTTGATATTGCAGGAATACTCAGTTTTTCACAGATTTTTTCAGCCTGTGTGCCCTTACCTGCGCCGGGAGCTCCCAATAAAATAAGATTCATCTTGTTACCTCGATTAATCAAGGAAGCCCTTGTAGTGACGCATCATCATCTGGCTTTCAAGCTGCTTGACTGTTTCAAGAGCAACGCCGACGACAATGATGATTGACGTACCGCCGAGAGAAATGTTCATCGGGTACTTAACCGCTGTCGTAACCTGAGTGAAGATAATCGGGAATATTGCAACTACCGAAAGGAGTAAAGCTCCGAGCAGTGTAAGTCTGTTGAGGACCTTTGTAATAAACTCCGAAGTCGGTCTGCCGGCGCGGATGCCGGGAATGACGCCGCCCTGGTTACGGATGTTGTTGGACATCTCAATCGGATTGTACTGAATCGCCGCATAGAAATATGCGAAGAAAATTATAAGAATAAAGTAAATTACTCCGTATACAACGCTGTCTGAGTTGAACCAGTTGAGGAAAGTCTCCCAGAAGCTGCCCTCTTTAGGTGTTACAAACATACCTACTGTCGGGGGCAATGAAAGAATTGACGAAGCGAAGATGATGGGAAGAACGCCGCACATATTAACCTTAATCGGAATGTGTGAGCTCTGTCCGCCGTACATCTTTCTGCCGACAACTCTTTTCGCATACTGAACGGGAATACGTCTTTCAGCGTTATCCATCCATACTATATAAGCAATCATAAGAATAAGGAAGATTGCCGCAAGAGGTGAAAGCGCGTAGTAAACGCCGCCGTGGCTCAGATATGAATACAGCTGATAAATTATCGTGGGAATCCTTGCTACGATACCGGCAAAAAGGATAATTGAAATACCGTTGCCGACACCTTTTTCATTGATAAGGTCGCCCAGCCAGATAATAAACGCTGCGCCTGCTGTATAGCAGAGAATGATAACTGCCGCCTGGAAGACTGCAGCAAAGCCTGTGTACTTCGAACCGTCGGCTGCAGTTGAAATGTAGCCCTGTGAACGGATGTAGAAGAAGTAAGCCGTACTCTGCATAAGCGCTAATGCCGCCGCTGAATAACGGGTGATTTTGCCTATCTTTCTTCTGCCTTCTTCACCCTCCTGAGAGAGCTTCTGAAGAGGCGGGATGGCAACTGTGAGCAACTGAATGATAATTGAAGCGTTGATGTAGGGTGTAACCGACATTGCGAAAAGCGTTCCGTAATTGAAGGCGTTACCTGTCATCATGCTCAGGTATGTCATAAAGTTGTTCGCGGTTGAATCCGGAAGAATGCCGTCGCTTGCTATATTAACAAACGGTACGGGCAAAGAACAACCGATTCTGAATACGAGCACCATTAATGCCGTAAAAATTAACTTTTTTCTAAGGTCTGCGATTTTCCAAGCGTTAACAATGGTCTGTATCATTGTTAAATCACCTCGGCCTTTCCGCCTGCTGCTTCAATCTTAGCCTTTGCCGACTCGGAAAAAGCGTTGACCTTGACAGTAAGCTTTTTGGTGATTTCACCGTTGCCGAGAACCTTGACACCGTCAAGCTCCTTCTTTATAAGACCTGTAGCCTTGAGAGCCTCGATATCAACTGTTGCGCCGTCCTCAAATTTCTTATCGAGTGCCGCAACGTTGAC
This sequence comes from Clostridia bacterium, assembly GCA_017613735.1. Lineage (GTDB taxonomy): Bacteria > Bacillota > Clostridia > Oscillospirales > Acutalibacteraceae > Fimenecus. Next base: position 3,793 of record JAGADF010000015.1, on the reverse strand, counting down.
GATTGCAATCTCCTTAGCGAAGATGTTATTGAAGCCTCTCTTGGGAAGTCTTCTCTGTAAAGGCATCTGGCCGCCTTCAAAACCGGGGCGCATGCCTCTGCCTGCTCTTGCCTTCTGGCCCTTATGACCTTTACCGGCTGTTTTACCCTGACCTGACGCGGGACCGCGTCCGATTCTCTTGACAGCTTTCTTGCTGCCCTGAGAGGGTGAAAGCTCATGTAATTTCATATGCTTAGGCACCTCCTTTAAGCTTCTGTAACCTCGATAAGATGTGCGACCTTGTGAATCTTACCCTTAGTCTGAGGATTGTCGGGCTGGACTACAGTGTCGCCGATTTTCTTAAGACCGAGAGAGCGAACTGTAGCAATCTGGTCCTTTTTGCTGCCGATAGTGCTCTTTACAAGCTTAATCTGCAAATTAGCCATACTTTACGCCCTCCTTAAATGTCTTTTACGTTTTTACCGCGGATAGCGGCAACTTCATCTGCGTTACGCAGCTGAGCAAGACCGTTGATGGTAGCTCTTACTACGTTGCAGGGATTGTTTGAACGAAGAGCCTTGGAACGGATGTCCTTGATGCCGACTGTCTCAACAACCGCACGAACGGGGCCGCCGGCGATAACGCCGGTACCGGGTGCTGCGGGCTTGAGGAGAACTACGCCTGCGCCGAACTTACCGATAACCTCGTGAGGAATCGTTGTACCCTTAAGAGAAACCTTCATAAGATTCTTCTTAGCGTCGTCGATACCCTTACGGATTGCGTCCGGAACTTCGCCGGACTTACCAAGACCGAAACCGATGGTGCCGTTTCCGTCACCTACGACTACAAGAGCAGAGAACTTGAAAATACGGCCGCCCTTTACAGTCTTTGAAACTCTGTTGATAGAAACTACACGTTCCTGAAGCTCCATTGTTGAAGCATCCATTTTAGCCATAATATTCTCTCCTCTCTTAGAAGTTTAAGCCGCCCTCGCGAGCGCCCTCGGCGAGTTCTTTAACTCTGCCGTGATAGATATAACCGCCTCTGTCGAATACACAATCCTTGATATTCTTTTCAGCGGCTCTTTCTGCCAATAATTTGCCAACGCTGCGAGCAGCTGACATATTACCGCCATATTCCGTAAAGTCCTTTTCAACCGATGAAGCTGAAACCAATGTAACGCCGGCAACATCATCTATAAGCTGAGCATAGATGTGCTGAAGTGAGCGGAATACATTAAGGCGAGGGCACTCGGCAGTGCCTGTAACCTTTCCACGGACTCTCTTATGGCGATTAAGTCTTGCCTTGTTTGTATCAAGCTTTTTAACCATTTAGAAACCCTCCTATTATTTACCGCCCTTACCGGCTTTACCCTCTTTGCGACGGATGTGCTCAGAAGCATACTTAATGCCCTTGCCCTTATACGGCTCGGGAGGTCTTTTTTCTCTGACCTCAGCTGCGAACTGGCCAACCTTCTGCTTGTCGGGACCGGAAATGATGATTTTGTTAGGTGCCGGAACATCAATAGTGATGCCGTCAATCTCGGGCATAACAACCTGATGTGAATAACCGATGGTCATTACAAGGTCCTTGCCCTTCTTCTCTGCACGGTAACCGATACCGTTGATTTCAAGCTCCTTTGAGAAGCCCTTTTCAACGCCTGTTACCATGTTGGCAATAAGAGTTCTTGTCAAACCGTGAAGTGAACGGTTTTCCTTATTGTCGTTAGGACGGGTAACAATAATCTGACCGTCCTTTTTCTCAACTGTCATATTGCTGTGCACTGTTCTGGAAAGTTCGCCCTTGGGGCCTTTTACGGTAACAGTGCTGCCGTCAACAGTAACATCGACGCCCGCCGGAATAACGATGGGCTCTCTGCCGATACGAGACATAGTACTGTACCTCCTTACCAGATGAATGCGAGGACTTCACCGCCGACATTAGCCTTGCGTGCGTCCTTATCTGTCATTACGCCCTTAGGTGTTGAGAGGATTGCGATACCGAGGCCCTTCATGACCTTGGGCATTTCCTCACAGCTTGTATAAATACGCAGACCGGGCTTTGAAACTCTGCGTAAACCGGTGATTACGGAAGACTTGTTGGGGCCGTACTTGAGAGTAATCTCCATCATGCCCTGCTTGCCGTCTTCTTCAACCGTGAATCCCTTAATGTAACCTTCATCAACAAGAATCTGAGCAATCGCTTTCTTCATGTTTGATGCGGGTACCTTCACCGTGTCATGCTTCGCTGAGTTCGCGTTGCGAATTCTCGTAAGCATATCGGCGATAGAATCAGTAATTTGCATACTGTTTACCTCCTTAGATTGCTCGTTTTCTTACCAACTTGACTTCTTTACGCCGGGAATCTGACCTGCATGCGCCAACTCTCTGAAACAGATGCGGCATACTCCGTATTTGCGGAGATAAGCATGTGGTCTTCCGCAGATTTTGCAGCGGTTATACTGTCTTGATGAATACTTAGCGGGACGAGCCTGCTTAACTTTCATTGCTGTTTTAGCCACTTGTTATCCCTCCTTATTTCGCAAACGGAGCGCCCATGAGAGTAAGCAGCTCTCTGGCCTCTTCATCGGTTTTGGCCGTGGTTACGAAACAAATGTCCATACCGCGAACCTTGTCAACTTTATCGTACTCGATTTCGGGGAAAATCAACTGCTCCTTGATACCGGTTGAGTAATTGCCTCTGCCGTCAAATGAGTCGGGGTTGATTCCTCTGAAGTCACGAACTCTGGGAAGCGCGATGTTGAAGAACCTGTCAAGGAACTCATACATCTTGTCGCCTCTGAGCGTTACCTTAACGCCGACAGGCATGCCTTCACGAAGCTTAAAGTTAGCGACTGATTTCTTCGCCTTACAAACGATGGGCTTCTGACCCGTGATTGTTGCGATATCGCCGACGATTGCTTCGATAGCCTTGGGGTTATCCTTGGCTTCGCCGCAGCCTACGTTGATAACAATTTTATCAAGCTTCGGGATTTGCATAACACTCTTGTAACCGAACTTCTTGAAAAGCGCGGGGGCGACTTCTTTCTGATACATTTCTTTAAGTCTTGCTGCCATTTGTTATGTCCCTCCCTTATTCAAACTGAGCGTTGCACTTTTTGCAAACTCTTACTTTTTTGCCGTTCTTGTCGACATCATGGCCTACTCTCGTGGGCTTGCCGCACTTGGGGCAAATAAGCTGAACCTTGTCAGCGTAGAGAGCGCTTTCAGCCTTGATAAGACCGCCGGGCTCACCCATCTGACGCGGCTTAACGTGCTTTGTAACTACGTTAACGCCTTCGACAATAACCTTGCCTTCTTTGGGGCTGACCTGCATGACCTTACCCCTCTTGCCGCGGTTTTTGCCGTTGATGACGACTACCTCGTCACCTGTCTTAACATGAACATTATTCATAGTCTGCACCTCCCATTAAAGCACTTCCGGAGCAAGGGACAATATCTTCATATAGTCCTTCTCACGGAGCTCTCTTGCGACAGGCCCGAAAATACGGGTGCCTCTGGGATTCTTGTCTTCTCTGATTATAACAGCTGCGTTTTCGTCGAAACGGATGTAAGTACCGTCTTCTCTGCGAACGCCTGAAACTGTTCTAACAACTACTGCCCTTACAACTTCGCCCTTCTTGGCTGTTCCGCCGGGAGCCGCCTTCTTGACCGAAGCTACAATGACATCGCCGATATTGGCATATCTTTTGCCTGAACCACCGAGAACTCGGATGCACATAAGCTCCTTAGCCCCTGTGTTGTCGGCAACTTTAAGCAAAGTCTGTTGCTGTATCACAGTATTGCCTCCTTCT
>JAGADF010000014.1 GCA_017613735.1 Clostridia bacterium | reverse complement strand
TATCGTCGGCTTTCAGATACTTAATGAAAAGGTCCTCCACACGCTTCACGCCGTCCCACGCTGGAAGACCGTCAAGGTAATTCCTGACGGGGTGGAAGTGCCGGTCGTCGGCGATCTTCGTGAAGGCCACGTCGTGGTTCCGGCTTGAGAAAGGCAGATATCTGATGTCGATTACGGACTTCAGTTGCGCCGTGTCCGCGTCACGCCAGAACAGATTGCCCTTCGGACGATCCCACGGCAGTGGTCCCGTGACCTGGATGCGGTTCGCCATCTCGTTGAACGCGAAACCGCGGAAGTCGGGGTCGTTGGCGAGGATCAGATTGAGGTTGTACACGCTGTTTTCGAGCAGGCTCGTCCGCGGCTGATATTTGAGCCGTTTCTTCCAGTCATCGTCCCCGGCGGTGAAGTCCGCCTCCGCTTCGGCAAGGCGCTCGTTGGCGGCAAGCAGCTTCACGTCCTCCTGCTGCATGGCGAAGTCGCACATGGCGCGGAAGGAAGCCTTGTCATCATCGTCGCCGAATTTGTGTATGCGGACGATGTCAAATGCGTTGCAGAGCTTGAGGTACGCGGGGTCTTTGGCGTGATGGCTGTAGACGAATCGGTCCTCCTTGACCTCCACGCCGGCGATGCTGCGTGATTCTATCAGATGCCAGCGGTTCGGATTGTCAGTCGGCTCATAGATATCGGAGAGGAACGCCTCCAGCGCCTTCGTCACAGGGAAGAAGACCCTGTTGAACAGACCGACCACGCCGTCCTTCGACAGCGGATCCTGCACCTTCTGCTGCGTGACCGTGTTCGCCTTGCTTTCGCGGGAGGAGGTCGGAAGCCGTGTGGGGTCCGTCCATTCCGGGTGCGCCGACAGGATGGCGTCCGGGTCGAGCCATTCCTTATCTGTTTCCTTATATACGAACACTCCGTTCTGCGGCGTGGACGGCCAGTACATCAGCTGATTCGGCTGATAGCTGCACTCGTCAAAAAAGTCGATGCCGAGCGCCTGCGCCACATAACGGGAAACCGCCACGAACTCCTCGGAGGAGACGTCGCGGGTCATGGGGAAAATAATGCGGATACGCGGAGAATCCTCCGTGCTGCTGTGGGTGGTGTACAGCACGGAGGTATACGGCGCGACGGTTTCGTAATTGTCGAGGAAGGCTTTGTCGATGCGGTCGCCGTCCAGGGCGATCATGGAACGCAGTTCCACGGTGTCGATCTTGCGGCGGCCGCCTTTCAGCGTACCGCCCACAAAACCGCCGTGATCCTTCGCAGCGTCCCTCTGCGCCTTGGACATCTTCGCGTATTCCTCCGCCGACTCCGTTGTGCGGATGGTAGTCTTCAGCCGCTCCTTCAGAGCGTCGAACGATATCGTCTTGTTGACCCATTTCTTTGCCTGCCGGCTGTTGCCGTAGGATATGGCAAGGTCTCTCATCATCTGAACCTCCTGACTCTCGGCGTTTCGCCGTGTTCAAAGCGCGCCTGTCTCGCCGCCGCGTATGCCTTCAGCGTAGCGCCGCGGTTCATGTCGCCGAGGTAGCCGGAGTCGTCGCCGAACAGCTGAAATCCGCCGTTCCTGTCGATGCCGGGATACGCAGCGAAATAGTCGCCGTCGATGGTTTCAAAATTGTAGTAGTTCGGCCATCCGTGATGATCGTTGTAAGCCTCGCTCTGGATATCGTCGAGCAGACCGTAGAAGGTCTCGCCCCAGGGGATGTTGCCGACCACAAGCACTGGAGTTTTGGAAAGACCGCACATACCGTCCTCCGGCATACCGGCTTCTGCGAACCGCTTGATCTTGTCCGCATCGGCGTCGTTCATCTGACCCTTGACCTCGACGTAGATATCACAGTTTTCAGCGTAGGTGGCGTGGTTCACGGTCACGCCGTGGAGCAGGAAGTCCGGCAGATAATACGTGCCGTCGCCGAGGTCGTATCCCTCCGGCTCATATTCCCATCTGACCCCGCAGGCGTCGAAGAATACCGCCCAACGCGCCTCAAGGCGGGAGCGGAAGCGGTAGCCCTTGTATTCGGTCTCGATTGCTTTCAGTCCGCTCACAGCGAATCCACCTCCTCGAAATCAGCGTTGAAATACCGTACCGGCTGTCTGCGGCGCTTGGCCGTCTCGATCTCCACGCTCATGCCTTCGGAGATCACGTCGCCGAGAACCCACAGCTCCTGGCACTTGCCCTGCAGAACGATGTCCATGAACAGAGCGAGATCCCTTTCCTCCGGGTCTTCGTCATTCACGAACTGTGGAAACATCAGGTGCGGCGCAAGCGGGATCTGCCCGTGTTCCAGCGCGAAACGGCAGAACTGCCTGGTGCGTTCCGTGTTGCCCTCGACGTCCCCGGAAAACGGGCTGCAGACGTAAATCAGCGGACGGAACGGCTTTTCATTTGTATCGTTTCTCATTCAAACGACCTCCTTTTATAGATTTGCCGAGGCCACGCCTCTAACGGGTAGCCTCGGCGGGAGGTCAAAACTGACGGTTCTTATAATTTTCCCTCAACTTTTTTTCTGCGCGGCGCAGCCAGTGCGTCACCGTGGTGGGGTCGACGCCGATGGAGGCTGCATAATCCTTTGTCTGTTCACCGTCCATATGTACCGCGATGAATGCCGCCGACCACTGCGGCTTGTCCTTCAGAACCTTGCGTACCCACGCGCAGACATCTTCGTATTCTTCACGCTCCGCGCGGGCAAGCTCGTCCCTGCGGAAAATGCGGTCGTCGGCCACCTCGCTCATCAGCGGTTCGGAGGTGTCGACATCGTCCTCGGTCTCGTCCTTACCAGGCTTCGCCTTCGTTTCGCCTCTATGGCGGTTCAGCTTGCGCCAGTTGTTGTACTCGGGGCGGTTGTACTTGGCGTCGAAGGCTTCCTGGATACGCTTCTCGCGCTCCGCCTGGGTAAGTCCCTCGCCGCCGTCAAGGTCAAGGGAGACCCACAGCTGTTCGGTCGCCTTCTCGTCCAGGTCAAGCACCTGGTAGGCTTCGTCGTAACGGATTCTCAGTTTCATAATGTGTCCTTTCCGTCCGGGGGCAAGGTACGGTGGGACACAAAGAGAGCCTGCGGTGAAGATGACCACAGGCTCCGGCAATCCGAAAATGGGCGCAGGAAACTAACGGTGGGTGCATCCTCACTTCAAACGCCGCCGTTATCGCGGTGTTCTAAGTTCGCTATGCGTCCCATCGTCCTAATGGCCATCTCGGACTATGAGATGTATTTTTGAGTGTCAAACACTCAGGTGAAAGCGGATCTTCATCTGCCCTCAACTCAGAATTTGACCTTTCCTCTTGTAAAATTGTACATTCCGTGCTATGATATATTCAAATATTGAATAAACATCTTATTTCGGAATAACTATTCAAGAAAGGAATTTCTTATATGTCGTTTTGCAATACTGATATACTTATTCGGAATATCACCCAACTGATGAAGGATAATGGCATAACCCAGGAGAAACTCGCGGATATTCTCGGCATGTCGCAGCCTAACGTGAGCAAGGCTTTGAGCCTCAGAGACAAGAAATGCTTCACCCTTGATCAGGTCGTTGGGATAGCTGAACACTTCGGCGTGTCCATCGATCAGCTTGTCGGCAATACTGCTCCGAAATCTCTCGAAACAGGCCCACGTGCCGTCGCACGCTTCCTCACCGGTGTTCTCGAAAGCCACGACGCTCGTTACACCACGATCGAGATTGAGGAAGAGGTGTTCGATGTGAAAACGGTCTATAACGTTTTCAACGGTCCGGAACTCAAAACGGAGCAGGTCACGAAAAAGGTGTCTTATCCAGCTATCTATTTCCCGGACTATTGGAAAGTGCCAGCACCTAAAGACAATTTTGACGATGCGGCAATGGACCTTCTCAGTGAAGCGCAGCAGGTTGGCAACGAATCCAGGATGATGCCGCTTAATGATTTCCTGCGTAAGTTCATCCAGATTTTTGAGATCCATGAGGCAAACGGCGTCGATGATGACGCTTACCGCACCGTGGTGGACAGCTACCTGGGAAAACTCCGTGAACGCTAATTATCCGAATCGATGAGCAGCAGATTACCGAAAACCTCATCGTAGAAGATCGGGCTGAGATTCTCAAAACAGGTAGCGCCATACCTCCTGAATACCGACTCCGCAACCTCGCTGCCGTACTCCGCCGACACGGACGCAGCGAGGTTTTCTATATTGATCCGCCAGTCTTGTCTGGTCATTTTTCAATCCTCCTAACGGCTTTTTTCAAGGCATTCTTGCCCTGTGCCATTAGTAAACCACAAAAAGAAAGTAATGTATATTCCGCTTAAATAACATTACTTTTCTGTAAATATGCCTTGCCCGCTCTTGAAAATGGACATTGTTTCTGCTATAATTATGGCAGTCCATTATTTTTTGCATTACTTCTATATGGGCAAAAAAATAAGAGCCCCTCGGGAGGGCTCGTTGACAGATAGTTACGGGTGATGAAAATGACAAAAAAGGCGAAGAAAATCGAAGAAAATTTTTTAACCAGCAATGTTTTTACATTTGAATCGTATAGTTGCAATTGCGAAGAGACTCTTGTCTCAACAAATATCAGTCTGCAGCCCATGCCGGCCGTGAGACTTACACCGGTCAGTAGTAAACGGATTCATTTTGCATTTGGCTCAAAGGTCGGTCTTGTTCGTCTGAACGAGGATGGTTCCATCGCAGAAAACAACATTCTCGGAAAACTTGTAGCTATTAAAGCGAATGATGTACAAGGATACTGTTCCTTCTTTGAGACAAATGGATTTCTGTTTCCAATTGCTCCTGGCGGCTCTGAGGTCATAGGAATACTTGAATTACAGACTTTGGTTGATCGGCTCCACGCAACATTGGAGCTGATGTCTACAATTACAGATATGTCACGAACAAGCTATGAAAAAATAGTCCGTATGGTTTTCTACCATTTGTTTGCACCGATTGTATCTGTTGAGTTAAATGGCGGAAAATACAAATATTATTCCGACAAGCACCAGTACAGTTCTTTTCTCGAGTCAAACAAGGATGCCAAAAGAGACTCAAGGTTGAATGACACCTTCAATAATACCGACTTCTCATTTACGGACACTATTACTTCATTCAGCATGAATGCGGATTTTGTTGATTCTGTGCTTAATGGAACTCCTGCAGACAGCAAATACGAATTACCCTTCTTTAAGGAAGTGTTTACCGTATACTGCGCCCCACGAGCAGGAAAACCGAAATCCATGCTTTTCATCAATGATTTTGTTTTCCATTATCTCTATGAGGTTGGCATAATCGACTATGTGGATCTCTATGAGACTCACTATGTTAATGATGAGCTGGACAAAACACGTTTTGAGGGAAGGCTTAAAGCGGCTGCGGTTGAAACAGCCAAATACATCATAAAAGAGGAAATTGAGAAAAACCTTCAGCGTGTTCGTCCGACATACAGCATTTCCAAACTTGAACCGGCATGGAAGATTGATTCGCTCCTCAGTGCGTTGTATTTTGGATTGTTCTATATGCGCCCCAACATGGAAACCTACCGGCGCTGCGCAAATCCGAAATGCGGTGAATTCTTTCTCGTTCCTGTTTCGTCAAGAAAGAAAAAATACTGCTGTACTGCCTGTATGAACAGGGACATGGCGGCCCGGAAACGAGCAAGAGACAAACTGAATGCAACTAAAGGGCAATAAAAAAGACGGGGAGGATGGTTAGTCCTCTCCGTCTGCGTTTTCTGCTATAAACGGTTTTTCAATCTCTCGAATCAACTCTTCCTTGTCGGAATCGTGATTGCCATCATAGTTCTTCAATAAATACCGAGTGTCAAACACGATACCTTGAACTCGTTCATAGATTTCCGGGTTGTCCGGGTGGTCTACCCAATCACCGACAGCCTCCGCAACATTTCCAAATAAGCCGTTGATCTTAAACTGATTATTGGCTCTGTTATATGGCATGATAAATGCGTTGAAAACCTGTGCGCCATCCGGGGTCCGTTGATTCTTCACGAATTGCCCATATGTAATCTGTTTATTGATATCGGATGACTGCGGCAACAATCCGGGACCGTACTGCGGAAGAATTCCGTATCGATAGTATTTTGCGTCGAGAACATAGTATTTCCCGCCGTAAATCATAATCGTATCGGGTTCAAGCGCACTTGCGGGTTTGCCTTTGTTTTTGCCATATCGTTCCGTCCACAAGCCGTGCGGGAAATAATCATCTTTATTCGGGACACCGAAGACTTTATCGATGAGTCTCTCCCAAACTGTCTCAAATTTGTCGGTGCCGAAATAAAACTGTTTGTCTATGGTCTGATTATCCCGGAACTCGATCATAGCAATCATGGAACGAAAGAGCTTCTTGTCATTATCATTGTTTGTACTGCCGAGCTTCGCATTGAGGGTAGCCAAAAACATATTCTTGTCGAATGTAATGTCCGGCTGCTCCGGTGAATTGGTTGTATATAACCAGCCGATTCGTTCAAAGCTCTCGTAAACACAATAACGATGGATACGAGTAATGAGACGATTCAGATCGGGTGTATTCACACGCACCACCTGGTTCAAGTAAAGCAAGGATTTTCCTTGTACCATAGGTGTCTGTGTTTTTATTGTTCGACCCCAATGCGTTTTCCCGCGTTTATCGACCTTATACGCAGTCTCTGTTTCCGTATAGTAGCTGCCGTTGTGATCCAGATAATAGTTGATAACGTTTAGGTAGGCCTGGATCGGGAAGTCCACAGATTGCGGTGCCGTGAACTTGTCCATTTCAAGCACGCGATCGGTTTTCTCAGTAAAAGTTGCCAGCACTTGAAACAGATTTTTAATGTCACGGCGAAGTTCATCGTCCTGCGCGGGCAATTCATAGCCCATAGGGAAATAGATCATCGCATTGTTGCTGTCGGCCTTTACACCGACAAAACGATCACCGTCTCCGTTTTGATTGATATGGCAGTGTTCTCTTATTACAAAATGCTCACGATCTATAGCCATGAACTCACCACCAATCCGTTATGCATTGCTCTTAGGAACAAGCGAATTATAAATATTCTCCTTAAACACAAGGAATCTGGCATTGCCGGTCGATGACACGAACAGTTCAATCACGTCCTCAAGGCTCTTTACCTTTTCAAGGTCGAACACGTCTTCCTTAGTAAACTTGAAAGCATCATCCCAAAGATACTTGAGCACCTTTTCCGCAAAACGGCTGTTTTGCCGCTCATTGCCCTCTTCATACCGAAGGTCATCTTCCGAAACAAAATGGGTTCCAAGGCGTTTGTCTTCTGAAGATGTCATTCGGATGTTTTTCCCGAGGATGAAACTGTTGATTTCAGTAAAGAACTTCTCCCAGGTTACGTCCGTGTCGAGAATCATAGTGCCTGCAAAGCGCAACTCATCCTCTTCGTCATGGAACTTATTCTTAATCAGTCGCATATTCCATCTTCTTTGGAATGCAGTATCCAAAGTAAATACGTTCTGGTCACTCGTATTCATTGTGCATAGGATGCACATGTTGGACGGAATGGACACCTTATGGCTATCGTTCAAATAAACGATTTTTGCGATATCGGCATTCGTGATTTCGTATTCACTTGCACCATCTTTGTCTCTGTCCAGCAGTTGGAACACATCACCGAAGATTGCCGGCGCATTGCCACGGTTGACCTCTTCGATGACGAGATAATACATCTTATCCGGGTTAATGTATGCCTTGCGAACAAGTTTTGTAAACGGGCCGGCAGAGAATTCGTAGCTAACACTGCCATCATCCCCGACCTTCGGAAGAATCTGACCCACAAAGTCGGAGTAGGTATAATCCGGGTGGAAAACAAGGCGCTCCATACGAGACTCATCATCACAGTATTCATGCTTGATCGTCCACGATTTACCGGCGCCAGGGACACCATATAGAATAATGTTGGTGCCGCCTTTAACACGCTGTGCAACCACTTCGTCCAGACCGATGTCTTCATGCTCATCTACAGAAATGTTGCGGCAATACTTATGAAACACGCGGGCAAATGCCACGTTTGTAACATCGCACTCTTTTACAAATGCGTCGATCTGACCAAGGCGGCCATATGCAGTATCGTTCGGTGTAATCTTCAACGCAGTCAAAACGCGAATCTGCCAGTCCTTGTTATAGAAAACAGGGATGAGTTCCGGGAATAGCATATGGTAGTACTTGATAACCCAAAGGCTGTCGACCAAATCCGGGATCGCAGCATATAGCTCTGTGTAGAGAGTCAAATAGTCCTCGACTGAATCGACTGGGAGTGAGTTCTTGATTATTTCTGCACCCTTAACTAATCCGTCTCTAACAGCGGTACCTTTGATTATTGCTTCATCAAGGGACAGCTGCTTCGGATTCGCTCTCGTACCAGAGGTCCACATCGAAGCTTCTTTGTCGAAGAACATCGGATACTTGAAGGCATTTCCGCCTTTTACGCTACCGAAAAGCTCCGTATTACGGGCTACATATTCAAGCTCGTGGCAGAGGTTATCGGAACTTGCACCCAGGAACAGTGTTTTAAGAAGGTCCTCCCCAGACAACGCGGAAAGAGCATCGACACCAAATCTGCTGTTGAAATCGATGTACATTGCGGCCGCTTCGCTATCTTCGGCTGCAAATTCTTGAGCCTTATCGTGGAACCACTCTGGTGAGAGAACCGCGAAATCCGGTGTTGTTTTATCGTTGGCGGTATAGATCCAATCGTAGTCTCCATCCTGTCTAAAGACCATGTCACAATAAACATCGGCTCCATTTGCCAGAACATAATGAGTCACATTTTTATAAAGCGTTTCGAGATCAATGGATTTACCGAGTCCTTCCGGATCACTGCCAACTTGATGTGTTTCGCCTACTTGGGCACCCACAGAAGCGCCGTCAGAATCCGAATCTTCCACATCAGCTTCATCTATTTCATCATCAGAAGTCGCACTTGAGCTCTTCAGAGTGAAAATGAAATGACCTGGATTTGAAGCATCAGGAGCTATTTCATAGATTTCCTTTTTCTCAAATAGGCCCCAATTGCGAACGAATGTAGGCATGAAGATTTCTGCTTTGCAGGGTTTACTCGTGAAACCATAAACCCCATCGTATTTCTGTCGAAATTCCAATATCGAGTTCTTGATTTCGATGTACTGATTATCAGACTTGAAGTCCGGGTTGGATGTAAAATATGCTACATCGTGTTCTGTCAGATAATAGTCAAGATCCGGATCACTCATTAGCTGAAGCATAATTTTGCCCGGATGTATATCTCTGCCTTTACCTGTTTCGTGCCATGCAGAAAAAACTCTCAGAAGCATTACCACATATTTACCATTGGAATGGAGCTGAACTCCGTCAGCATTTTTCAACGGTTTGCCTTCAGCATCGTAAAGGGATATTAACTCGCAACCTAAATCTGAAACGACAAAATTGGCAGGCTTATTGTTGTCAATATAGCGAATCAAGCCGTATGTTGCCAGCGTGCCGGTTGTGTGGGTATCACGCGCCGGCATTTTTCCATCAGCCTCTGCAACTTTTGCTGTATAAGATTTTTGCTTCCTTCCCGTGGCTTTTACAGCTTGATATACACTCTGAGCCGTATTATTGTTTAGCGGTTCGGAGGCTTTGATTCCTTTCAAATAACGAACTAAAGTTGAAATGTCAGTTGAGTTTGTAGGCAACTGAATTTTATCCATATTACCTGCCATAGTTAACTCCTCTCATGAGCCATAATCGGCTCTATTATTTTTTTAACCATCAGCGGAGGGACACCCTCACCAATAACAAACCTTATTAATTGATCATTTGCCCAATCGGGGATATCCCAGTCTGTCGGGAGAGAAGAAACGATCAGTAATTCGTAAATTGTTAACACCCTTGGATTCGTGTATAAAGGATCTCCATTCTCATCGTATTTCCACAGTTTTCCAGGATGAACATTGTTCTGAGATCCCATAATGCCATTCCATTTTGTTATCGTGGCCGCAGGTTTTTCCCAAAACAGCCTGTGGTATGTTGTGTCATAACCTTTAACTTTTTCTCCGTTTGTCTTTTTAGGATAGTAGAACGGATTATCAAAGGCGGTATTACCGGCCGGCGTGTGAAGCATACACTCCACGTTTCTCCATACATGACAAGGGGGTCGATGCCATTTATGAAATGACAGTGCTTCCTCGGAATTCTTGGGAAGCTTATCCCTGTAGCCTTTTTCGCGGATCTCCGGCCACAAATCTGGAATTCCATCAAAAGCCTGGGATAACGTAACTACTTTTTCTTCAGGTTCAGGAAACTCCCATATAAAGTCGATGTCTTTTCGCACGAGAAGGATAACCGAACGACGACGCATTTGTGGCACACCATAATACATCGCATTGGTAATTTTCTCGGAATTAAATCTATACTTATCTCCGAGTCTCTTTTCAAGATAGGCAGGAATCAGCATTTCCTGGTCTTGATAATAAATTGGTGTGTCCAGTTGTTGAGGCACATTCTCCATAAAGACATATTTGGGAGATAAATCCAGAATCGCATCAACAGCATACTTAATCAGGCTGTTGCGTTCATCATACGGACTGTTATGACCCGCAATACTCATGCCTTGGCACGGAGGAGTGGCCAGAATCATCTCGATTTGCTGCTCCTTAGATGCGGTAATGATACTGTCATAAACCACACTATCCGTAATATCACCGCAAATCATATTACATGTTGGGTACAGGTGGTGATAGAATCGAGCACGATCTTCCTCGAGTTCATTGGCAACGACAACGTTAATTCCAATATCCGAAAGATATGCCTCTGCGACACCGACATTGGCAAATAATGATAGTGCGTTCATTTTGATTGCCTCCCAATATTTAATGCTGATACGAAACGCCGAACAGCCTCGGGAGGAACGCCCTCACCAATAACTTGGCGAATCAAGGGGTGAGGAGCCCATTCGGGAATATCCCAATCATCCGGCAAACTCATAACCCTCATCATCTCAAAAATCGTTAACACTCTTGGATCTGAATACAGCCCTGTTTCCTTAATTAACCGCCCAGGATGAACGTTTTGGAATGAGGAAATAGTGTGGTTGTAACTCGTGATTGTTGGAGCAGCTTTGTCCCATTCCATACGCATATATGTTCTTGGCGCACCACCGACCATAGTTCCATCTTTTTTCTTTGGGAAATAAACAGGGTTTTGCCTTGCGCTTTTTCCCGTTGGAGTATGCATCATCACTTCAACATTTCTCCAAACGTGTTCCCTGGGGAAGTGCCATTTTGAAACTTCAAGGCCTTTAAGCCGTTTCTTCTCATAATCCGGGAAAATGTATCGGTACTCCTTTTCCTTGATGAGAGGATCGAGAGAAGGCAGATCTCCAATGGCATCTTCTAACGTAATGATGTGCTTATCTTCAGCAGGGAACTCCCAGTGAATGCCATTATCTTTCCGTGAAAGCAGCATAATAGCCCGTTTGCGTTGTTGAGGAACTCCGTAGAACTTTGTATCAACGACTTTCTTTTCGATATAATAATCTGTGCCGAGAGCCTCATCTATCAAATCAGGGATCAGGATGCTCTTGCCTTCATATTTGATATACGTCTGCAGTTGCATGAAAACATTTTCAAGCAAAACATACTTTGGTCCAAGTTTTTTTATTGCCTCGACGGCATAAGTAATAAGATAGTTTCTCGGATCCTCAGGTAGCATATATCCAGCTATGCTCATCCCTTGGCATGGCGGAGTAGCAAGAATGAACTCAACATTCTTCTGCTTTGCTTCGGTAATTATCTCATTGAAGATTTCATCTTTTGTGATATCACCACAAATCATGTGGCATTCGGGATAAAGATGCTGATAAAAGGCGGCGCGCTCTTCAAGAAGCTCATTGGCCACCACAATGTCTATACCCTCTTTGTACAAATATGTTTCGGCTATGCCGACATTAGCAAACAACGATAATCCGTTCATTTTCCCCACTCCAAAGTTTATAATGCGCTTTTCCCGCTCTTAACCCAACGATCAAGTTCAGAGCACTTAAACTTCCACTGCTTTCCAATCTTTTGAGCGGGAATGTCTTTGCCCTTACGAATCCAGTCGCGAATTGTTGCAGGCTTGACCCCCAGGTAAGCTGCAGCCTCATCTATATTTATCCACTTATCATTATTTACCCACTTTTCATTGGCCATATCTGTCATGAGGGTGCCTCCTTAAAACAATCTTGCACGTAGCCATATAAGTATAGCACGGTTTGATTGAATTTTCAATATGTTTCTTGTGAACATTTATCATCTTGCGCGGTTTCATATAATTTGTTGTTATTCTCTTTCATATCTAACCTATAGCCTCGCCACGCAATTATCTAACCCGTAGCCTCGCATTTTGGCTTTTTCGGTGTGCAGGATAGATAGTGAAAAAGTTTGAAAGGGATTCCGGGCCGCCGCCGGTTTTTGGGGGCAAACCTCGGAATCCCTTTATTTCAGTACATTTCAGCCCTTTCCGGCATCGGTTCTTGTCATCAATACTACTGTCTCCACATGTCTCGTATGCGGGAACATATCGACGGGTTGAATTTTGCGGACTTTATAGCCGTTCTTCACGAGAAAAAACAGGTCTCTCTGCTGAGTTTCGGGGTTACAGGAAATGTAAACCACTTTTTCGGGTGAAAGCGAAACAAGCGACGAAAGAAAGGCTTTGTCGCTGCCTGCCCTCGGCGGGTCCATAATCACAACGTCGATTTTCTGTTTTTCCTTTGCGAGGTCAAGCATAAATTTCCCTGCGTCCGCTTTTATGAACTTTATATTCTTAACGCCGTTAAGCTTTGCGTTTTCCTTTGCGTCCTTTACCGCGTCGGCATTGAGTTCAACGCCGATAACCTGACCTGCATTTTCTGACGCGATAATGCCTATCGTTCCCGTGCCGCAGTAGGCGTCTATTACGGTATCGGTCTTTTTAAGAGAAGCGAATTCAAGAGCCTTGTTATATAAAACCTCGGTCTGAACGGGATTTATCTGATAAAACGCGGACGGAGAAATCCTGAACGTAAAGCCGCATAATTCTTCTTCGATTTTGCCCTCGCCGTAAAGGATTTCATTTCTGCTCCCGAGAACAAGCGAGGTTCTTTTATCGTTTATATTCCATACGACCGTCGTTATTTCGGGATGTTTCTTAATAAGGGCGTTGACAAACTGCTTTTTCTTCGGGAAAATGTTTGTTCCCGAGACGAGAACCACCATAACCTGACCGCTTTTAAAGCCGCGTTTTATAAGGGTGTGACGGAGAAATCCCCTGAGCGTGTCCTCATTAAAAGAAGTTAATTTAAAGCTCTTTAAAAGAGAACGGATTGTCACGTTTATTGCGTCTGCCGTTTCGTCTTCGAGAAGACAAGAGTCGACATTTACTACCCTGTGAGTCGATGACTGATAAACGCCCGAAATGATATTCTTATTTCTGTCAACGGAAAACGCCGCCTGAACCTTATTGCGGTAGTGATACGGGTTTTCCATACCGATAATTTCGTCGACGTGATGAAACTTGCCCAAAAGCTTTATGACCGACGCCTGCTTGAAGCTTAATTGCTCTTCATAGCTTAAATTGAGTAACTGACAGCCGCCGCATTTTTTCATTACGGGGCAGTTCATATTACGAATCCCCCGTTGACCGAAAGCACCTGACCGGTTATAAACGAAGCTTTTTCGCTTATAAGAAATTCAACCGCATTCGCAACATCTTCGGGTGTTCCGAGTCTCATAAGCGGAGTTTCGTTTCTCAGTTCTTCAAGGTCATTTTCGGAAAAAGACGAAAGCATATCCGTTTTTATTACGCCGGGGGAAACCGCATTTACGCGAATTCCCGAAACGCCGACCTCTTTCGCAAGAGCCTTTGTAAGACCGATTACGCCCGCTTTAGCCGCCGAATAATGGACTTCGCAGGATGAGCCGACCTCGCCCCACATTGAAGCGATATTAATAATTACGCCCGAGTGATTTTTAATCATATCGGGAAGAGCGGCGCGGCAGCAGGTGAATACGCCCGTAAGGTTTACGCCGAGCATTTCGCTCCACATTTCGTCGGTGATATCGGTGAAAACGGACTGTGAAGAAATGCCCGCGTTGTTAATAAGAACCGAAACTGTTCCGAGTTCTTTTTGTATTTTTTCAAAAACGGCGTTTACCTCGTCGCTTTTTGAAACGTCGGCTTTGTAACATTCGGCGACAAAACCGCTTTTTAACAGCTCGGTTTTTAACGCATCCGCCTTTTCTCCGCTGCTTTTATAAATAAGCGCGACTGCAAAGCCGTTTTTACAAAGCATTTCGGCAAGCGCTTTTCCTATTCCTCGTGACGCGCCGGTAACAACTGCGGTTTTCATTTTTTCACCTGCTTAAAAATAAAATGAACATATTTCTACAAAATATTATAATACTATAAATTAATCAACTTTTCAACCTTTCGGGCATAAAAAAAGAGCAGGAATTAATCCTGCTCTTTTTTGGGCTTAAATTACGCTTCCGCCTTCCACAGTCCGTGAAGATTGCAATAGGCGTAAGCCGCCTTTACCTCGTCGCCGTCGACAAGGGCGAACTGAACCGAAGGCTCGCCTCCTACCGCCAGTTCCTTTCTCTGCGCGCCCTGCTTTGTTTCAAGAGCGACCCAGAGGATGCTGTGTTCGGCTAACATCGGATGAGCGACGTCGCCGACGGTAACGGTAACGAGATTGCCGTCGACCTTAATTACGGGGACGTGCTTTTCTTTAGCCGCGTCAACCGTATTGGCGACGATTTCTTCCATCTTTTCACCGCAGCATTTTACCGGAACGCCCTTGTTTTCGACAAAGGCGATGATATTGCCGCAATGGGAGCATTTAAAAAATCTCATAATATGTATTCCTCACTGAAGCTGTCCTTTGAAGCTCCGCAAATCGGGCATTCCCAGTCATCGGGAAGGTCCTTGAAAGCAGTACCTGCAGCGATGCCGTTATCGGGATCGCCTGTTGCGGAATCATATTCGTAACCGCAGATATCACATAAATACTTAGCCATTTTTCATTCCTCCGAAATTATTAATAATTCTCGCTCTTGAGCTCGAAATATTTCTGGGGATGAGCGCATACGGGGCAAACCTCGGGAGCCTGCTTGCCGATATGGACGTGGCCGCAGTTACGGCAAATCCAGACCATATCGCCGTCCCTTGAGAATACGAGACCGCCTTCGATATTTGCAAGAAGCTTGCGGTATCTTTCCTCGTGGTCTTTTTCAATCTTTGCTACGCCTTCAAACATGGCGGCAATCTTATCAAAGCCCTCTTCCCTTGCTTCCTTAGCGAACTTGTCATACATATCGGTCCACTCGAAGTTTTCGCCGTCGGCAGCCGCCTTGAGGTTGTCCGTCGTGGAGCCGATACCGCCGAGAAGCTTGAACCACATTTTAGCGTGTTCTTTTTCGTTATTGGCGGTTTCTTCAAAAATCGCGGCTATCTGCTCATAGCCTTCCTTCTTAGCCTTTGATGCGAAATATGTGTACTTATTTCTCGCCTGCGATTCGCCGGCAAATGCAGTCAAAAGGTTAGCCTCTGTTTTTGTGCCCTTAAGGTCCATAAAAACACTCCTTCAAATATAAAAATTTTGTATAAATTAAACAAATTATACTCATTTTACATTATATTGGTATAAGCGTATTTTGTCAAGTGTTATAACATATTACTGCTTAAAAATATTGACTTTAATAGGTAAAAAGTATAGAATTATAGTAATTATTTTTTGGGAGTTATGGTTTTATGTCCGATTTCGAACTTGCAAACGAAATACTTCGCGACGAAAATTCAGACGAAAACGAGCGTCAGGTTGCCAACGACCTGATTACCTACAAGGCTCTTTTCGACAACGTAAACGGCGGCGGATTCATCTCAACGGTCGGTGAAGACTGTGAGTTTCTTTACGTCACCGACGGTCTTCTGCGCCTTTTCGGCAAGGATATGGATTCCTTTATCGAGATGACCGGAAACAACCCCGAAAATATGATTTATTCTCCCGACAGAAAATGGGCGTCGGACACAGCCGTCGCTCAGCTTCAGTTCGGCGACAGAAGCGACGTCACATACCGTATTGTCGACGAATACGGCAATATCAAATGGGTTCGCGATATAGGTCAGAAGCTTGTCGGCGCTGACGGCGAGGAACGTTTTTTCTCAACTATTACCGACATTACCGATACGGTCGAGGCAAACGAGAGGCTCAAGGACGCGTCATACGAGCTTGAAACTCTTATGACAAACATTCCCGGCGGCATCTGCGTTTTCGAATATGAAAACGGCAGAATGAATATTCAGTACGCTAATGAAGAGTATTTTGTGCTCAACGGTTTTACAAGCGAGTATTTCTATATGCTCGGCGATATGGACATCTCCCGTTTCGTCAGCAAGGATGAGTACCCGAAGTTCAGACGCGCGCTTGAGGAATCGCTTCTGGGCTCGTCGTCATTCGAATACGAATACCGCGTAAACCGTAACGACGACATAAACGTCTGGGTTTCAATAAAGGCTAAGGTATTCAAATATCACGGCGACAACCCCGTTTTCTATTCGGTTATCTGGGACACGACAAAGCGTAAGGAAGTTGAAAACGAGCTTTACCGCCAGTCCGAGCGATATAAGGCTATTGAAGAAAATATGGACGAGCTGCCCTTCGACTATGTTATCGCGACCGACACTCTTATTGTTTCAAAAATTCTCTGGACAAGGCCGGGTCTGGGCAGCAGAATATATGATTTCTTAAAGCAGATTGACGAAACCGACTTTATTCATCCCGACCAGAAGGAAGAATTCAAAAACAATATTAAAAAAGCCAAACAGGGCAAATTCAGCGGTTCGTTTGAATTTCAGGGCAAATTCCGCGACGACGGGCAATACCACTGGTACATAATGCATTACACCACCGTCCTTGACGAAAATTCCGTACCGGAAAGAATCGTCGGACGTGTCAACGCATACGACAACGAAAAGAACGCCCAGCTCGAAATTGAGCGCCGTCTTATGAACGACGAAATGACCGGGCTTTATAACAAGAGTGCCTGCGAAAAGGTGCTCAGCGAAATGCTTGAAAAGGGAAATGTTTCGGGCGCTATGCTCGTTCTTGACATTGACAATTTCAAGCTCATAAACGACACCTTCGGTCACACCTTCGGCGACACGGTTATTGAAAACTTCGCCCAGGGCATAAAATCCGTCGTATGGGACGGCGTTATCGTCGGACGTATCGGCGGCGACGAATTTCTTGTATTCATTCCCGACGCGACGAAAGAGACCGCCGTGGAAACCGCTTCCCATCTGTGCACTCTTATCAAGGAAGCGTACGTCGGCGACCAGCTTCACCTGCCGGACAACGTCGGCTGCAGCATAGGCATAGCCTATGTTCCCGAAAACGGAACGGCTTTTCAGACCGTATTCGACAAAGCCGACCTGGCTATGTACTATTCAAAGTCAAAGGGCAAAAACTGCTTCAGCGAATACGACAAGAAAATGCTCTCCTCGAAAGCCGATATTATGAGTATGAAAAAGGACGAGCAGGAAAGCATCACTTCCGGCAGAACGCTTGTATACGATACGGATTTCATAACCTATACGTTCTCCCTGCTTTCGCATTCAAGAGATATTGACTCGTCTCTTAATATTCTTCTTGAAAGAATAGGCAAGCAGTTTGACCTGTCCTATGTCGCCGTGCTTGAGGATATTCAGAACGACGGTTATATGCATTTTACGAATTCGTGGCATTTTCAGGACGGCATCCAGCATCTCAACGCCATCCCTCCCCTTCACGCCCAGAATACGAGATATATAGCCGCAAAGGCTCCCACGTCGAGCATTTATATAATTGAAGACACAAGAAAAATGAAAAGCGACAAGGAAGTCGGCGAGCTGATTTATACAAACTATAACTGTCACGCCTTTGTCAGCGGCCGTTTCCCCGACGGGAATCAGGTCGACGGCTGTCTGTTCTTTACGGACTGCACAAAAGCCAGGGAATGGAACGAATTTGAAATAGGAACCTTTTCGGAGCTTACGAGAATTATTTCGGTTTTCATAGCGTTACGACGCGAGCGTATCCGTTCAATGGAACAGATTGAATTGCTCTCCACGAAGGACTCGCTGACAGGTCTTTATAATCAGGACACGTTCATAGACCTTTCAAAGGAATTTATAAAGAAATATATTGACTCAAAGGTTATCGCGCTCATTTACACCGATATCAACGGTTTTTCCTATGTCAACGAGAACTTCGGTTACGAAGCGGGCGATAAAATGCTCTGCGATTTCGCGGACGCGATTTCAACCGACACCAATCACCCGAAAATAAACGGAAGAATTTATTCTGATTTTTTCCTTACTATTTCCGCCTGCGACTCAAGGCAGGAAGCGATTGATTCGGTCGAGGACATCAATACTTATTTCATAGGTCAGCAGCGCGCAATATACCCCGCAAGCAATTTAACCCTTTCAACGGGCATTTACTTTGTAAACGAGATACCCGAGCACTCGGTCAGCGCGCTGATTGAAAACGCCAACCTCGCGAGAAAGGAATCTAAAACCACAGATTCGACTTATTACGTATATAACGACGAGCTTTCAATCCAGAGAGCGCGCGAGCAGACGGCTGCGAACGATTTGCATCAGGCTATGAAGACGGGCGAATTACAGCTCTTCCTTCAGCCTAAATTCTCACTTAAAAACCGCGTAACCGTCGGCGCGGAGGCTCTTGTACGCTGGATTTTACCCGACGGCACCGTCCGCTATCCCGATACGTTCATCCCCATTCTTGAACGCATGGGCTATGTAGTCGAGCTTGACTTTTTTATCTATGAACAGACTCTTAAATACATAAGGCAGTGGCTTGATGAAGACAAGAGAGTTTTCCCGATTTCTGTCAACTTCTCGCGCCGTCATCTTCAGGCGCCTGACTTTGTTAAGGAAGTATTTATTCTTACTGAAAAATATAATGTTCCGCCCGAATATATTGAGCTTGAAATTACCGAAAGCGAATCGATAAGCGATAATGAGCATTTCTTAAGGATAATGGAGCAGTTCCACTCCATGGGCTTTAAAATCGACATTGACGATTTCGGCACGGGCTATTCGTCGCTTCATATGCTTCTTGACGCACCTTTCGACGTTGTTAAAATCGACCGCAGTTTCATTACGGACGTTGATTTTTCGGAAAAGTATCTGACTTACCTTAAAACCCTAATAAAGCTTATTCACACAAGCGAAAAAGAGCTGATATTCGAGGGCGTTGAAACCGAAGAGCAGGCGCAGATTCTTCTCGAATGCGGCGCGCAGACGGCGCAGGGCTTTTTGTTCAGCAAGGCGGTAAACGCGGATGACTTTGAAAAGAATTACCTTGAATAAAAAACAAAAAAATCAGGCGACGCGGTTAAACCGCGCCGCCCTTTTTATTTATGCGGGAGTCGTTTCCGAAACCGTTCTTTCAATAGTGAAATAGCATTTAAGCACATTCGTTCCTATCGACTGGTCATATTCGACCTCCGAGCATCCCGCGTCGATTATGTTTATCTGCAGCGTCCTTACGACAAAGTCAATGAATTTGTCAAACCCGACCGAACAGGCCTCGCCGCCCATTGAATGAGGCGCGTAGACATTAAGCGCAATAGTGACCGTAACATTTCTGTTTCTTGTCAGCGACATTGTGCCGTTTGAGTTTGTTGTCGCAATTCTCGGCCCGACAAGTGTTTTCTTTATGCCTAAGGAATACATCGTCTGCTTTAACGGAGTCGAAAAGTATTTGTCCGGAAAAGCGAGAACGGTTCTGCCGCCGATGTCGTTAATATGCTGATTGGCGGCGTTTACAATCGCGGAAACCGTATTACCCGTTACTAACATAATTCTTCCTCCTTAAAGCGTTTGATAACCGCCCAGATATAGCAGACGCTGTCGGAAAAATAAAGCTTTTCCGCCCTTGTGATAAAGAACTTTTCGTTGCCTGATTTGAGCATATACTCGTCCTCGTCAACAGTCGTCAGGTCAAAGGAAGCAGGCCCTAAATAAAGGTAATAGCTCATATCGCCGATTCCCAGAGGCACTCTTTTGTCCTCAAGATACATTTTATTTTTATATCTCAGAGGCTGAATGAAAGCGCGGTACAGGTCGCCCTGCCAGCTCTCGTCGACCGAGGTGACTCTGACGCTTCTGCCGAATTTATCAAAGAGTCGGTCCAACGTCATTTATCAACACCTCGCCGAAATAAAAGTCCCTGTCAATAAGCAAATCCGAAATCGCCTTAAACGCCTCATCCCTTATTTTTCCGGCGGCTTCAAGGCTGACTGACACGTCATTCTGAACGGTGATGTCTCCTGCGCGAAAGCTCCTGAAACTATCCGTATCCGCCGATTTTTTAATAAGAATCCACTGATAAAACGCGTCGCCCGCGGCGGCGTCAATAACCCTGACGTCGGTAAGGTCCGCGTCGCTTTTAAGCATATGCTCAACCTTGCTTACGCCGGACTGACACAGGGCTTCAACCGTTTCGTCGGCCTCGCTTAAAGAGGAAAGCAGAAGGAAACGCTCTTCAACCAAAGAAGTGTCAATCATTTTTTCACCTCTTATGAAACGAACGTTAAGGTCTTGACCGCACTTTCGTCAATTCTGTTAAAGCCGCAGGTGCTTGTAATCGCAACCTTTTCAAGCTGACGGTCAATAAGCTTATCGCTTTCAACCGTAACGTCGCCCGACTGAACCATTTCAAGAGCGGAGTTCCTGTCAAGCGCTACAACAGAGTTTGCGGGCACATAGTCCGACCTGATAATCTGCGCGCCGAAGGGAGTTATAAGCTTGCCCGTAGCGTGGAAATTAAGACCCGCAGCCGCATCTCTGAACTCCGTCATATTAAGAAGCTTGGGCAAAGTTGACGGATTGATAATAAGAGTCGTCATTTTGTGCTGACCCATGCTGTTCCACAGGTTTATAAGGTCTGTGTACGAAAGGTCGTTATTAACGCCGATGTTTTCGCAGGTACCGTAACCGTCGTTACCGTTCACAAGAACGCCAAGAGCAGCGCCGAGCTGCATATAGGCAATATACTCGCCAATCTGCTTAAGAGCGATTGAAAAAACTCCGATTTTCTGGAAACGAAGCGCCTCATACGAAGCTACAAGCATTCTGCCGTACTTTCTGAGGCTTATAATACTATTCGACAGTGAAATATTAATCTCGGGAATCTGACTGCCTTCGCCTACGATTGTATCAGGAGTAGACGTATCGGAGATAGAGGAAGTAAGTCCCCTGTAATCAAGACCGTCAATTTTTGTTTTAACTGCGGAAATAGCCGAAAGAGCCTCGGAACCTTCAAGGCCGTTTGAAACCGCTCTTACAACAAATTCGGGGAAGAGCGCGGCAGTCTGAGAAGAAGAGAAGAACTTATCAATAACGTCGCTGTTCTTACCGCTGATTTTAATGTCGAATCTCTTAAGCTGACGTCCAAAGGCGTCAAGTCCTTCAAGGGATGTGCCCTTGTAGTTTTCGCTCGGGTCAAGCTGTTCAAGGTTATAAGAAAAGCCCTTGCCGACATATAAGCCCTTATCGAGCGTAATGTTTTTGTAATCTGCCATATTTACCTCCTGTTAAAAAACAAAGGATGAATTGTTTTCATCCGCTTTATTATCGGTCGTTTCTCCCGTCTGACAGCCAATGGGAAGAGACGACGTTTTTCTTTTTTCAAGCGCATTCCGAAGCGTTCTGAGCCCCTCTGTTGAAAGGCTCTTACAAATATCGCCCATACCCTCTGCGCCGATTTCGGGAAAGCATATTGCCGAAAGGGAAATGACGTTTTTAACAAGCGCCTTTCTGTATTCCTCGCCGTCCTTCGCTTTTTCTTCAAGCTCCTTTACGGCTGAAAGAATCTTTTCGATTTCTCCCTTTGTAAGCGTGATTTCCTCTTTGCTTTCCATTGATTTAAAAATATTCTGCGTAGCTTTTTCCTCCTTTTCCGAAAAAGTCTTTGTAACGCCCGCATTTTTCTGTGCGGGGACAGCGACAAATGACCATTCATATGCGTCGGTAGGATTGACAAGCTCGTCAAAGCAAAGCCTGCCGTCATATTTTTCGCCCTTTATATGAGCGCAGCGCTTTTTACGTCTGTTCGCTCCGCAGACCGAGCACCTTATTTCCTCAACCGAACACCCGACGCTCGTCTCCTTTTTAATTCCGGCCTCGATTTCCTTAATCAGGTCGGCGTTCTTTTCGGTCCTGACCATATACGCCCACGCCTTAAGATAGTAATAATCCTCGCCGAGCGAATTCTTTCTGCCGTCGGTTATAAGCTCGGTCTTGAAGGTGCGCGCGCTCTGGTCCTCGGTTTTCATACTGTGATTCATTATTGCGGTTTTGCCCACATACAGCTTTTCAAGCGTTTTAAGCGATTCAACCGTAAACCTTTCTCCGTCGCGGTCTATTTCGTTATCGCAAAGCACGACCGAAAAAACGAAAACGTCCGCGCTTTTCAGTTCGGAAATGGCGTAGGTATTGATTTTCTCCATATCCGCGTCAGTTACCTTTTTAACGCTTTTTGTTTTGGCAATTATCGATTTATTAATCGCCCTCACCTCCCGACTCATTTTCAATCTGCTTTGCCTGAGCGTTCATAAGCTTCGCTCTCGCCTGCTCGGTTTCATCCTGAAGGGTGATTTCGTCCCATTCGATTGAAGCGGTCGCGTCAAGTCCGAGAAGAGCAAGATACATATTGCAGATTTTCTCCGCAACGGGGGTTAAAATCCGTCTGTACGCCCAAAGCTCGCTTGTAAGCGCGTCCGCCTGCTGAGCCGACATTCTTTCGGTCGACGACCAGGAAAGCCCGAGCATAAAAGGCGGTAATCCCGTCTTCGAAACAATCTGTTCGAGCATCTGTCTTACGGGCACCTCGCTGTCAAGTATCTGGCTGTCCGCGCCTATGACCTTGATATCGACGTCGCCTACTGCGATAAAGTCCTTCGTGCCCGATGAATTCATAGCGTTACTCCACTCGCTTGCTATCTGTAACGCCCTGTCCTTGGCAAAGCCTCTTTCAAGAGTATCGTTCTGCGGCTTATAAGTAACCGCGTAACGCAGCGCGCCCGCGCGCACCCAATTCTGACCTATTGAATTATAAATTTTCATAAGTACGGATGTCACAAACGGCAATCCTTTAAGAAGAGATTTGCCGTAAATCTCACCCGATTCGGGATTGAGAGTTGACATTACTGTAAAGTCAGGGTACTTTACAGGTTCGGTGTCAATGCCGTTAAACCTGCAAAGTTGAACTTCTATTGGTTTTGCGGGATTTCTGCGCAATTTTATATTCTTAATCGGCGTATTGTAAAGTTGAACTACTTTACCGTTTTCGTCCAGCACCATTTCGCCTACCGCCGTTCCGTAGGTCAAAAGGCACTCGAAGAATACCGCCATGAATCTGTCGAGTCCGTACCCCGTAGAGCCAACATCGATACGGGAAACAAATTCGTCGAGAACCGGCTGATAAATCTCCTTTGAACATTTCATTTTAAAGCCGCCCGTAAGATGAACAAGCTTCGTTATAGCCGCCGAAATTATCGGAACGCTGTTTTTAAGAGCCGAATAAAGCTCAACCTCTTCGGCAGCCGAGGGAAAGAAATTTTCCATCAACGAAAACGGGTTATTGATATACGGTCCCGTCTGCGCCGCAACAAAGCTCTTATTCTTTTTAAGGCGTGAAAAAAGGTTATTTTTCATAAACACTCCTTTCATTTTCGGCAGTCGGGCAATTTTTTCACCTTTCCACCGATAAAGCAAAGAATCTTTCCTCGCTTTCATTCAATGCGGTGGACACAAAATAGCGGATATCGTCCATCGCGTGGTCATTCTCCTTGACGGGCTTGTCTTTGATATACGTGCTGTCCCATCTGTAAAGCGAAAACTCTCTTAAGGAGTCCTTACATACGGGTGAAAACACCAGCCTGCCCTCCTTGAGAAGAGATGAAACCTTGCGGATTCCGTCGTCAACGTCGTTTTTAGCCGGCAACACCGTGTATTTTTTATGGCGTCTGATACATTCGATAAACGACGCCGCCGACGGGTCGACAATAACCGCCTCGACTTTTCTTCCGTCAATAAGGGAAACCAAATCCGAATAGTATTCCTCATCGGTTTTCTGAAAACCCTCTCTGCGCGAATCGTGATAGTATTCGCTCAGTCTGTACCACTTTCCGCCGTATTGTCCCCACAGACCGAATGAAGCGGGATTCACAGTACCGTAGTCGCAGGAAACAAAATAGCGCGAGCATTCGCCGTCGGGCGTTCCGATATTCGTCTTTTCATTAAAGAACGGGTAGACGAGCCCCTGAGCCGCCACCCACTTACCCTCGACGAAACGCTCGTAAAAGGTGCCGCTGTAAAGCGACTTGTAACGCGCAATTATTTCGCCCGACAGCGAGGGATTGTCCTCCATCTTAAAATGGAGATAAAGCGCGTTTTTCTCCTTCGTTTTCTTAATCCATTCTCTGTAAAACCAGTGCTGCGGATTTTCGGGGTTACAGTTAAAAAAGAACTTTGCGCCCTCCAGCGAGCAACGGGCAAGCGCCTGCTCAACGAATGAGCGCGGCATAAGAGCCACCTCGTCGAAAAGCACGCCGCCCAGAGTCATACCCTGAATCAGCGCGGCCGAACCCTCATCCTTGCCACCGAAGAGATAAAACCGATTTTTAACCTTTCCCCTTTTTATTTCAAGATAATTCTTCGATTTGTACTCCCTGCACCGAAAGCCAAGCTCCTCAAGCACGGGCAGAAGCGGAACAATCACGTTTCTTTTAAGAGAAGTGACCGTCTTGCCGCAGAGCGCAAACGAAGTATCGTTGAAGCGGTAAAATGCCCACGAAAAAAATGAAAGCGTAAGGCAGACGGTTTTTCCGCTTCTTACCGCGCCGTCGCAGATAATCGCGTCGCGGTCGCTGAATTTACTGCCGTCGCACCAGAACGAAAGAGCCGTGAGCTGCTTTTTTGAAAAGGATTCAAATCTTGTTTTCGGCATTAAATTTCATCCTCTTCCAGGTCG
Source organism: Clostridia bacterium (assembly GCA_017613735.1). Taxonomy (GTDB): domain Bacteria; phylum Bacillota; class Clostridia; order Oscillospirales; family Acutalibacteraceae; genus Fimenecus. Next base: position 36,848 of record JAGADF010000014.1, on the reverse strand, counting down.
GTCACGCTTCTTTCAAGCGCCTTGTAGAAAGGCAGAGCGCCGTCGGGTTTGCTTTCGGACAGAGTTTCAAGCATTTCAAGCGCCTTAAGACGGTCAAAGAATTTTATTTCAATGCCGCCGCCCTTCGGTCTTTTAATGTCCGAAACATTAAAAAGGTCAAGCGACTCAATCTGCTCGTCGGTCATATTCTCCGAAAAAATCAGCTTTACCGCGTCGGCGGACGAGCCGAAAGCGAGCCTGCGAAAGCCCGCCTCCGCTTCGCCCGAAAAAGCAGACTGACTTTCAAATAAAGAATCAAGGTAATCCCTGACCTTCTGCTTTTCGAGAAGCTTTAACGCATTTTTTGTCGGCATGAGCTTAAAGCCCGCCTCAAACGCGGCGCGCCTTTTGTCGCGCGTTTCCGCAAAAATACGGCAGAACTCCTTTTCCTTTGAGGTGAGCTTTTCACCCTGCGAAGAACCGCCGTTTGAATTCATATATGTCTTATTCATTTTTCCTCCTGATTTCTTTTCGTGGTTTTCACCGCTTTCACCCATAGATAAAAAAACGGGCTTTGTTGCAAAAAAGCCGCAACAAAGCCCGAAAAATTATTAAATTTTATTATTTATTCGATGAAGCCCGTGGAAATACCGTTGCTTCGGTAAACAATCGCTATTAAGCTTACATTCAAATCCTTATCGAATCTCAAATACAGTGTCGGCCAATAACCGCAGCTGATATACATCTCGTATTCGCCGACCTGACATTCGCCGTTTACATAATAGTCTTTTACATTTGCAAAGCCTTTTGTAAATTTATAGTTTCCGTCACCGTAAATCTCACCCGTAATACGATAATCCTTATCCCTTTCCTGAGGAAATTTGGAAATAACGCTTTCCATGGAGTCACCGATTTTTATACCTCTTGGGAACTCCGTTATATTCTCGGTAAACACGGCTGAATATATTTTGTCATAAAGCGGTTCACCGTAAAGAGTTGTCAGAAACGTAATATTTACTCCGTCATAAACATAAACTTTTTTACCCCATATATTCTCAAGTACTTCCTCTTTAATCTCTTTCGGCTGGCCGAGTAAACTTACAATGTTTTCTTCGGTCATATCCTCATTAAGCGAATACACTTTCATTTCGTCTGCAGTAAGAATTTCAAGGTCGGGATTGGGCGTTACATACGGCAGCTCTTCTTTGCGGCGATTCATTTCTTCACGTTCGCGTTCCGCCGTCTCATATTCACTTTGCATTCTCTCGGTTTCTTCGTCAAGGACCTCCTCGCCCGTAAATGTGACGGAATTAAGCACCATACAAAAGGTTTTATAATCGGACGAATCGTTTTTGTTAGCGTCGTTATATACAATTCCTATGCTTTCGCCGTTTTCATTATAAAGGTCGGCAATATAGGTTGTAACGCCGTTATCACTCAATACCATTATAAATCCCTTTGCATTTTCGCCGTTGTATTCTATAACCCTGTCGCTGACCGGAGCCGCAACGCTCCATAAAGAAAGAATTCTGTAAGACATTTTTGCCTTTTTCCAGTCACAGAGCTTTATATTATGTTTCCAGTCATAGTTATATTCGAGCCATTTTAAATCATACATTCTGTAATGCTTTCCGTCAAAATTATCGGTAAACCATTCTTCCTCAAAATTAAGAAGATAATCAATATGCTCAAGTCCGCCGTCATTCCCGCTGTAAAGCATATGATAAATGTCGAACGGTCCGTCCTCGGCAAGCATTTCACCGTTCTCCGATATTTTCTTATAGCTTTTTTCCACATTTGAAAGCTCACTGAATAATTCCGTCCCGTCAGGCAGTGAAAAAGCAACATTCCCGACCTTTCCGAAAGAATTGGTGTAATCAAAGGTCAAATCATAATCTTCATACTTTTCGGGTTTCATTTTCGCGTATTCCGACATATTGTCATACGTAATTCTCACAAGCAGAACCGGTCCGAAAACATAAATAAAAACTGCGGTTAAGAGAAACACGGGAAGAACAAAGAACAAAAGGACGCGGATTATATGACGTCTTTTCATTTTTTCATTATATAACTTAAGGTATTTCTGCTCGAGTTCTTCGTTTGTACCTGCTTTTCCCGACGGTATATCAAGAAACTCGTCCATACTCACGCCGAAGAAATCCGTAATTTTACTCATCATATCGAGGCGGGGCATTGCCGAGCCGTTTTCCCATTTGGAAACAGCTTTGTTGGACACACCGAGAATCTCACCCAGTTCGCTTTGGGTAAGACCTTTTTCTGTTCTGTATTCAGTTAACTTATTGCCGAACTTATATTTGTCCACAGTATCGCCTCCGATTATATTATACCAACGGCGAAAAACAAGGTCAACGAGATTTTGCCTTTACCCTGTCGAATTAAAGTAGAAATATTAAAAGGCTTTTATTCGACCGAAAAAATATTTTATTTTCTCAGTATTCTTTATAAAAATTGTATAAAACGTGTAAAAATGTATATACATACCCCTATGTTTAAAACTCTGTTCAAAATGTTTCTAACTTTTTGGTTTTGAACACCGAAAAATGTCAAAAACCGGGATTTCGGTCAAAGTTTTTTACTTTTTGAACAGGGTTTTGCCCACTGTAAAGGCATTTTACTTTACCTGCCATTTTCTGGTTTTTTCGCATACTAAAGTGATTTTTGCAAAAAAATGTATAAAAATCCCCGTTTTTTTGCAAATATACATTATTTCTTCTTTTCGCAGAAAGTCCCGAAAACCGCTGTAAATATAACTATTTTCGTTAAACGTTTATTGACAAACGATAAAAACTGTGTTATATTTTAGGCGGAAAAAGAAAATCAGATAAAAGGGCATGATTGAAATTATGAACAACAAAAGCGTTAAAACTCTCAGGGTGCTTTTAATAATAGTATCCGCTGCGGTTTTCCTTTTCGAAGCTTTTATGCTTTACCCTCTTTCAATTAAATACGCTTACAGGGTACAGAGCTTTTCCAACATACGAACCGCGTTTCTCATTTTCGTTTACGTTACGTCGGTGCTCTTCTACATAGCGGTTTTCCAGGGCGTAAGGATTTGCAAAAAGGTTATTGAAAACAAGCCTTTTTCAAAATCTAACATTTATAATTTCAAGGTTGCGCGCAACTGCGCCGGAATTGAATTTGCGCTTTATCTCGTTGCGTCGGTTTTCATTTATTTATTTACAGCCAATAAAGGCGTTCCCGCGCTGACGGCTGTCGTCGCGACGGCGCTTATCTCGTTTACGGCGTTGATCCTCTGTCTCGCCTGCTCGGTGCTTATTGAAATGCTTAAACGCGCTAACGAGTTGCAGGAAGAAAATTCAATGACAATTTGAGTGGGTAAGATATGATTAGAGTTAATATAGACGTAATGCTCGCCAAAAGGAAAATGACTTCCACACAGCTGAGCGAAAAAGTCGGCATAACACTGCCGAATCTTTCAATATTAAAAACAGGCAAGGCTAAGGCAATCCGCTTCTCGACTCTTGAAGCCATCTGCGAAGCACTTGACTGTGAGGTATCCGACATCCTTGAATATGTTAAGGATGAGGATGAAGAAAACGAATAAGTCCCCAAATGCTCTTGTGCTGACTGCACGGTTTTTGACAAGGCAGTTTATTTTGCAGTTTCCCCAAAGCAGCAGAATTGCATAGAAGCCGGGTTGAAGCCGCCCTATGCAGTCAGCACAAGTTGAACTGAATTTTAATTTCATTCTGAAATCTCTCATAAAAATCTCTCCGGCGCCCTTAAGGGCAAAGAAATGGCTCTTCGTATAAGACGAAGAGCTTTTTCTTTTGCATTTTGACGATTTTTTGTAACAAAGTGCACAAACGGCTGTAATAAATTTGTGAATGTTTTTTAACTAAATAACCAAAAAACACTTGAAAACGCAGGTTCGTTTTGTTAAAATAATATGGTATATAAGTATCTTCAGATTTGTGAGGTGTTTTTATGGCGGCAAAAGAGCAAAAAAATGTTCTTGAGGTCCCTGCATATCTTTTCCACCAGGGTAACAACATCAAATCATACGAATTTCTCGGCGCGCACAGAATCGACAGCGAAAGAGTTGTTTTCAGAGTCTGGGCGCCTAATGCCGAGTGCGTAAGCGTTGTCGGCGACTTCAATTCCTGGGACTCGTCCGCCAACACAATGTTCAAAGCGACCGAGGCGGGCATCTGGGAAGCCGAGGTCAAGGGCATAAAGAATTTTGACACCTATAAATACGCCATTCGCACTCCCGACGAAAAGCTTAATATGAAAAGCGACCCGTACGGCTTTCATACCGAAACAAGGCCGGGCACCGCAAGCAAGTTTTACGAGCTTGAAGGTTACGTCTGGCACGACGATAAATGGCTTAAGGACAGAGCCTCAAAGAGGATTTATTCCTCGCCCGTAAGCATTTACGAATTACACGCGGGCAGCTGGAAGCAGTATGACGACGGCAATTTCCTGTCATACAGGGCTCTTGCGGACGAGCTTGTCCCCTATGTCAAGGATATGGGCTACACTCACGTCGAGTTTATGCCGCTGTCCGAATATCCGTTTGACGGCAGCTGGGGTTATCAGGTAACGGGCTATTTCGCCCCGACCTCGCGCTACGGCGAGCCGAAGGATTTAATGTATCTTATCGACAAGTTCCACCAGAACGGCATAGGCGTTATTCTTGACTGGGTGCCTGCTCATTTCCCCAAGGACGCTAACGGTCTTTACGAATTTGACGGCAGAGCCTGCTACGAATACGCGGACGTCAGAAAGGGCGAGCATAAACAGTGGGGCACAAGAGTTTTCGATTTCGGAAGAAACGAGGTTCAGTCCTTCCTTATGTCGAGCGCGGTTTACTGGCTCGATAAATTCCATATCGACGGGCTTCGCGTCGACGCGGTAGCTTCAATGCTCTATCTCGACTACGACCGCAAGGACGGCGAATGGATTCCGAACCAGAACGGCTCCAACGAAAACCTTGAGGCGGTTGCATTTTTAAGAAAGCTCAATGAAAATATTTTCCGCGATTACCCCGACGTTATGATGGTAGCCGAGGAAAGCACGGCGTGGCCGATGGTTTCGAAACCCGTGTTTATGGGCGGACTCGGTTTCAATTTCAAGTGGAATATGGGCTGGATGAACGACATCCTTCGCTATTTTTCGCTTGACGGGTATTTCAGAAAATACAATCACGACTGCATTACCTTCTCTTTCTTCTACGCTTTTTCCGAGAATTTTGTTCTTCCGATTTCTCATGACGAGGTCGTTCACGGCAAGAAATCGCTTATAGAAAAAATGCCCGGAACTTACGAAGAAAAATTTGCGGGAGTACGGGCGTTTCTCGGTTATATGTACGCTCATCCCGGCAAGAAGCTTTTGTTTATGGGAAGCGAATTCGGTCAGTTTATTGAGTGGAATTACGAAAAGGGACTCGACTGGCTTCTGCTCGACTATGAAAAGCACCGTCAGTTAAAGGAATATGTTAAGCAGCTGAACGAATTCTACAAACATAATCCTTCATTCTGGGAAATAGATTATTCGTGGGAAGGCTTTTCCTGGATTTCGAGCGACGACACGGACAATTCCGTTATCGCGTTCAGACGAATCGACGAAAAGGGCAAGGAAGTTATCGCGGTCTGCAACTTCACCAATATCGAGAGAAACGGCTACTGCATAGGCGTTCCCTCAAAGGGCAATTACAAGGTCGTTTTCAATTCCGACGACAAACAGTTCGGCGGCGAAGGCAAGGGAAATACCGATAAAATTAAAACCTCGTCGGTTCCCATGCACGGGCTTGAGAACAGCATTTCGCTGGATTTACCCCCGATGTCAACCATATATCTCAAGAAAACGAGATAAAATAATAAATCATTATACTAAATATACAGGAGGAATTCTATGGCACGTAAAACAGAATGTATTGCCATGCTTCTTGCAGGCGGTCAGGGCAGCCGTTTAGGCATACTGACTAAGAAAATCGCCAAGCCTGCGGTACCCTACGGCGGCAAGTACAGAATTATCGACTTCCCGCTGTCAAACTGTGTGAATTCGGGTATTTACACGGTAGGCGTTCTCACCCAGTATCAGCCGCTTGAATTAAACGATTATATCGGCAACGGCCAACCCTGGGACCTTGACCGTCAGAACGGCGGCGTTCACGTTCTCTCGCCCTATCAGCAGATTCAGGGCAGCGAATGGTACAAGGGCACGGCAAACGCAATTTATCAGAACATCAATTTTATCGACAGATATAATCCCGAGTATGTTGCGGTTCTTTCGGGTGACCATATTTACAAGATGGATTACTCGAAAATGCTTGACTACCATAAGGAAAAGGACGCGGCATGCACAATAGCGATGCTCGAAGTCCCGTGGGAAGAGGCGTCGAGATTCGGTCTTATGTTTGTTGATGACGACGGCAAAATCACCGCGTTTGAGGAAAAGCCGAAAAATCCGAAGTCAAATAAGGCTTCAATGGGCGTTTATATCTTCACGTGGAAGAAGCTTCGTCAGTATCTTCTTGACGACGAGGCCAATCCGGATTCGTCGAACGACTTTGGTCACGACGTAATTCCCGCGATGCACGAAGCGGGCGAAAGACTTTTCGCGTATAAGTTCGACGGCTACTGGAAGGACGTAGGAACAATCGACAGCCTCTGGGAAGCAAACCTTGACCTTCTCAACCCGAAGGTTGACCTTGACCTGAGCGACTCGAGCTGGAAGATTTATTCACGCAATCCCGTCGCTCCCCCGCACTTTGTTTCGTCAAAGGCGAAGGTTCAGAATTCAATGATAGCCGACGGCTCGACAATCGACGGCGAGATTGATTTCTCGGTCATTTTCGCAAACGTTACTGTTGAAGAAGGCGCGGTTGTACGCGACTCGATTGTTATGCCCGGAACCGTAATCAAGGCGGGCGCGACAGTTCAGTACGCAATTATAGGCGAAAACGCCGTTATCGAAGAAAATGCGGTAGTCGGCAAACGTCCCGAGGAAATGGACGACCTCGAAAACTGGGGCGTCGCGGTTGTCGGCGAAAGCAGAACAATAGGCAAAGGCGCTTCGGTTGAACCGAAAGCGATGATAAGCGAAGACGTAAAGGAGGCGGAGTAAATGTCAGGCAAAAACACTCTCGGAATAATCTATTCCAACGCGTATGACGAAGTTCTCAGCGAAATGACGGGACTTCGCACAATGGGCTCCGTTCCCTTTGCAGGAAGATACCGTCTTATCGACTTCGCCCTTTCTACAATGGTAAACTCCGGCATAACAAAGGTCGGCGTTATAACCAAGAGCAATTATCAGTCGCTTATGGACCATCTCGGAACGGGCAAACCCTGGGACCTTTCGAGAAAGACCGAGGGTATGTATATCCTTCCGCCGTTCTCGCTTTTCGGAAGAACGACGTCAGGCAACAAGCTTCAGTCAATAAAGGGCATAAGCTCTTTCATTTCACAGTCCAACGAGGATTACGTTCTTCTTTCGGACTGTAACGTCGTGTGGAATATGGACATTGATGAAATCACCGAATTCCACAAGGCTAACAACGCCGATATCACTATTGTTTACCAGAACGGTATTGCGCCCTCTCTCGAAAATCTTATGGTTTTCAGTATGGACGGCAATACGGTAAAGGACATCACCTTCAATCCCCCGAAGGACGAGAAGGTAAATTATTCGGCAAACATAATCTTTATGTCAAAGCAGCTTCTTGAAAGGCTCATCAACGACGCAATAAGCCAGAACTACGATTCTCTTGAAAGAGATTTGATTAAGGGCAACGTATCGCGTCTTAAAATCTGCGGCTTCGAGGCAAAGGGCTTTGTAAGAATGATTGACTCTATGCTCAGTTACTATTCTGTCAGTATGGAGCTTCTCAGCATCAAAAACCGCAACGAGCTTTTCGATAAGGAAAGACCGATTTACACAAAGGTACGTGACGATATGCCCGCCATTTACGGTCTCGGCTCATCCGTCAAAGGCTCGCTTGTTTCAAGCGGATGCATAATCGACGGCGAGGTCGAAAACTCAATCCTCTTCAGAGGCGTCAGGGTTGAAAAGGGCGCGGTAGTAAAGAATTCTATTATTATGCAGGATTCTTTTGTCGGCACGGGCAGTTCCTTAACTGCGTAGTACTTGATAAAAAGGTCGCCATTACTCCTCACAAGCACATTTCCGGCGACGCGAGCTATCCCGTTTATGTAGGCAAGGGAATTATAATCTAAAGGAGTATTATTATGAAAGTATTATACGTTTCCAGCGAGGCTCTTCCCTATATGGCTTCGGGCGGTTTGGGCGACGTTGCGGGTTCTCTTCCCGCGGCTCTTCGCAAAAGACTTATCGGTTGCCGCGTAGTAATGCCTATGTATGACGGAATCAGTCAGGAATTAAAGGACTCCATGACCTTTATAGCCTCCTTCACGGTTCCCGTCGCATGGCGCAGACAGTACTGCGGCGTATTCGAAGCCAAGCACAACGGCGTTATTTACTACTTTATCGATAACCAGTACTATTTCAAGCGTGACGGTCTTTACGGCTATTACGACGACGCGGAAAGGTTCGCCTTCTTCTCGCGCGCGGTGCTTGAAATGATACCCTATATCGATTTCAAACCCGACATTATTCACTGTAACGACTGGCAGTCGGCTCTGACTCCCCTTTATTACAGCACGATGTACGCTACCCGCGAGGGATACGAAAACATTAAAACCGTTTTCTCAATTCACAACATTCAGTATCAGGGCATTTACGGAATGGACCTTATCAACGAGGTTGTAGGTCTTGAGCCGCAGTACACTTCGCTTATTGAATATGACGGCACCGTAAACTTTATGAAGGGCGCCATTGAAACGGCGAACAGAGTTTGCACGGTAAGCCCGTCTTATGCGAAGGAGATTCTTGACCCGTGGTACTCCCACGGTCTTGATACAATTCTCAAGCAGCGCGAATGGAAGCTTTCGGGCATTCTCAACGGCATTGACGTTGACAACTACAACCCCGAAACAGACGAAAAGATTTATGCGAAATTCTCCGCCGCGAAGCCGACCAACAAGGCGAAAAACAAGAAAGGACTTCAGGAGGATTTAGGACTTGAGGTCAACAAGGACATTCCCGTAATCGGTATGGTAACCCGTCTTGTTTCCCATAAGGGACTTGACCTTTGCAAAGCCGTTATGGATGAGCTTCTTGCAAATGACAATGTTCAGCTCGTTATTCTCGGCTCGGGCGACTGGGAGTATGAGGAATACTTCAAGGGACTTGCCGCGAGGTATCCCGGCAAGGTAGGGCTTCGTCTCGGCTTTGACCCCGCGCTTGCAAGAAAGATTTATGCGGGCAGCGATATGTTCCTTATGCCCTCCAAGAGCGAGCCGTGCGGTCTTTCCCAGATGATTGCCCTTCGTTACGGCTCAGTCCCGATTGTCCGCGAAACAGGCGGTCTTCGCGACAGTATTCAGGACAGCGAAAACGGCGAAGGCAACGGCTTTACGTTCGCCAACTACAACGCTCATGAGATGCTCTACACCATCCGCCGTGCCCTCAAAGGCTATGAGGACAAAAAGGGCTGGAAGATACTTGTTAAGCGCGCTATGGAATGCGACAACAGCTGGGGTAAATCGGCTAACGAATACATCCGTCTTTATAACGAAACGCTTAAGGATTAAGCGGTTAAACAAAAAAAGGTTGGTATCCGACGATACCAACCTTTTATTTTATTCTGTTATTCGGCCTTTTTTGAAAGCCTGATATATATCAGCGATAACACCGCCGTTACCGCCGCGCACGCGCACGCGCTTATAATAAAAGCGTTGAGTACGCCGGTGCCAAATGCAACCACAAACGAATACAAAGCCTTGCTGACAATGTTTACCTTGCCTATAAGGTTTGTAACCCGAAGGTACAGCGGCGCCGCGAGAAGCATAAGGCACGCGCCCGACCAGCCGTAAATAAGGTATCTTGTCGAATAGGTTTTAGGCTTAAACATAAAGGTTAGCATAAAAGTCGCAACCATTACCGCGCAGGACGAGACATACATCACTATATCAATATAATCTCTTGTTTTTAAAATAACAGAGCTTATTTTTGACGCGCCCGGAAGGGAGAGCACTCCCGAGTAGATTTCGCCCATTTCGCCCGCTATTAGTTCAACGTCCTCTTCAAGAGTTTCTTCGTCTGAATAACCGTTTTCCTCAGCGTATTTTATAAGGGCTTCCTTTAAAAGTCTTTCAAGCTGGGCGGTGTCCACTTTTGCGTTACCGCCGTAAAAAATTCCGTTGTAATAAGCCTTTAGGTCGTTTTCTATAAACGTGGTCGTCAGAGTGTTCTTAAAGAATTCGTCAAAGAAATCCTCGCCTATATTACAGGCGTTGCCGTATGATACAAGCTGGGTTTTAAGCTCTTCCGATTTCTTTTCGCCAAGGTCACAGGAAGAAACGGTTTTCTTCGCATACGAGCCGCTTAAAACCGTATTTCTTAAAACGAGCGAGCCCGCCATAGCGACAATACATACGCTCAGTAAAAAGGAAAGCATAACGGCGACGACGGAACGGATTCTTTTAGTTTTATTCATTTCGCCGCCTCCTTATGAATATTCGTCAATCTTCGGTCCCGAAAGAAATTCGCAGAACGCGAAGAAACGGTAATGAGTCGACCGAAGAGCGTTATTCGGATAGCAGGTGTAAAGCACAAACATCTCTTTATCGCCGTAAACCTCGTCCCAGTAGGATTTTGATTCGTAGACGTCGATTATCTCGGTGCGGTACACCCTGTATTTATAAGAGCCGTAGTAGGTTTCAACGCTTACCTCGGCTCCCTCCTTGATATTCTGAAGCTCGTGGAAATAGTTGTAGTTATGCGCTGCGACAAGAGTTCCGCTGCCGTAACCGGGCAGTCGGCTTCTCTCGGACATACAGGCGCCCTGAAGCAGAAGCTCCATATTATCGCCGTATATGAGCGGCATATCGTTAATGCCTATATCCTCAATAGTGAGCGTTCCCCACTTATCGCCTACATAGGGGAAATGAAGCTCGCTCGCTTTCAGTATTCCGTCATATACGCCGGTTTTCCCGCTGAACAAATCTTTTCCCTGCAAATCGTCAGTGGTGACGGCATTGACGTTTGAGAACGCCAGACCGTAAATTGATTTTGCAGGTTCGATAACCGGAGCCAGCGCAAAATAGAACAGTAAATATCCTATTATGAAAAAAGCTATCGGGAGAACCCAAAAGCTCACCCGATAGTTTTTTCTGCTCCGATTTGATTCGGAATTAGTCCTCATCTACCTTGCGGAACTTCTTAACGCTAACGCCTGCAACTGCAAGTACGCTTGCTGCAGCGAGTGTGCAGATAGCGATTGATGTTGTTGAAGCGCCTGTCTTAGCGATAAGGTTGGGATGGAACTCAGCAATCTTATTGCCGTTTGCATCATAGATGATAACGAGACCGTGGTCAGCGTCTGTGATGTAGCCCTTAGTTGCTACTGTGCAACCGAGAACTGCAGCTGCCTTGCGGCCGTACTCAAGAAGAGTCTCAGTAGCTTCTCTGTTCTTCTGAAGGTCAGCAATCTTTGTAAGATTGTTCTTCTTTGCATAAGCAAGGCCTTCGTCAAGGATAGCTTTGATCTCTTTGTACTGAGCGTCAGTTACATCGATAGAATCGCTGTTGAAAGCGTTCTTAGCCTGAGCTATGATGTCGTCAGTAACTGTGATTGCCTGACCGTCGACAACATAAGCTGTTGCAGCATAGTCAAGAAGTTTCTGCTCGTTTGCGTTGATGCCTGCTGCGAAAGCGGGAACTGCAAAAGCAACGAGAAGAACAGCAACAAGTGCTATACTAATAATCTTTTTCATTAGAAATCTCTCCTTGTTTCTTTTTTAGATACTAGTATCCGCAAAATACGGTAACCTAATAATAGCACACGAAAACCCTTTTGTAAAGCAAAAAAACGAATTATTTTAAGATATTTTTTTGCCGTTATCGTTAGTCATTTAAGGTTTATCGAAAAACAGAAAACAGCCGATTTCCACCGACTGTTTTCATTGTTAAATTATTACTTTTTCTTATGCAAGTTCAGCAAAATACTTGATTGTGCGAACCATCTGTGAAGTGTAGGAGTTCTCATTGTCATACCATGAAACTACCTGAACCTCATAAAGGTCGTCGCCGATTTTTGAAACCATTGTCTGAGTTGCATCAAAGAGTGAGCCGTATCTCATACCGATAATGTCGGATGAAACGATGGGGTCTGTGTTATAACCGAAAGATTCGGAAGCAGCAGCCTTCATAGCAGCGTTGATGCCGTCAACGGTGATGTCAGCGCCCTTAACAACTGCGAAAAGAAGCGTTGTCGAACCTGTGGGTGTGGGAACTCTCTGAGCGGCGCCGATAAGCTTGCCGTTGAGTTCGGGAATTACAAGACCGATTGCCTTTGCAGCGCCCGTTGAATTGGGAACGATGTTAGCAGCGCCGGCTCTTGCTCTTCTTAAGTCGCCCTTTCTGTGAGGACCGTCAAGAATCATCTGGTCGCCTGTGTAAGCGTGAATCGTGCACATAATACCGCTCTGAATGGGAGCGTAATCGTTAAGAGCCTTAGCCATGGGAGCAAGGCAGTTTGTTGTGCAGGAAGCAGCTGAAATAATATTGTCGTCAGCCGTAAGAGTCTTGTGGTTAACATTGTAAACGATTGTGGGAAGGTCGTTGCCTGCGGGAGCGGAAATAACTACCTTCTTTGCGCCTGCGTCAATGTGAGCCTGGCTCTTTTCCTTTGAGCAATAGAAGCCTGTGCACTCAAGAACAACGTCAACACCGATTTCGCCCCAGGGAAGGTCCTTAGCGTCCTTCTCAGCGTAAATCTTAAGAGTCTTGCCGTCAACCGTGATTGTGCCTGCCTCGTCGTCAGCCGAAACAGTGTGAAGACCTTCGCCTATTCTGCCTGCGTAGCCGCCCTGAGCGGTATCGTACTTGAGAAGATGAGCAAGCATTGAGGGCTTTGTAAGGTCGTTGATAGCAACAACTTCATAACCTTCTGCGCCGAACATCTGTCTGAAAGCGAGACGTCCGATACGGCCGAAACCGTTAATTGCAACTTTAACTGCCATAATTTGTTACCTCCGAAAAAGTTTTTATTTTAATTGCGCTATTATTTTATATTCTTTACGTCATTAATGCAAGTGTTTTTTGTGTTATTTTTGAAGAATGACAACTTTTTGTCAATGTGCTTAAAAAGGAATGGGATTTGATTTAAATTATGGGCATAATAATTAGTATATGAAAGAAAGTATAATTGATATAAAAATAAAAGAGCTTGAGAACGGTATCGTCGAAAGAAAAAACGAGCGTTATATAAGAGACGGGGCGCAGGTTGTTTATCTTTGTATTATTACCGACGCTTCGCTTGGCAAAGCCGAAAAAGACGAAAAACTCAACAGGCTGCGGAAAACGCTTCGCAGCCTGCCTGAACCTGCCCGCGGCGAGGGCTGCGACTTTTGCGAAATCAACTCACTGCTTCGCGAGCTTTGCCTTGCGGCTTCGTTTTATCTTCTTGAAAAGGAAAAGCTCATACGCCTTCTTGAAGCCGAAAGCGAAATCTTCGTAAAAATCAATAAGCGCTCGTTTGAAAACCGTTTTTTCGATATCGTCTCACGCCTTATGATTAAAAACGACGAAGCGACAGTTGAACTCCGTTGTGTTTCCCGCTACTGTTCTATAGTAATCTCGGCAAAAAACGTCGACGGCAGTCTTTCTGAAAAGCCGCCGAAAAACGTATTTTCGGTTTATGAATACAATACCCTTTCGCTTGCGCTGAATATGAAAAGGGAAAAACAAATCCCCGAAAAAATTACGTCGGAAGATTTTTCACTGCTTTTAAGCGACGCCTTCTCCCCTCTTAATATCTGGTTTTGCGATATATAAAAAACGGACCTGATAAAGCTATCGGGTCCGTTTTGTTTTTTAACAGTTATTCCTGTTCAAGTGCCTGTTCAACCGCTCTTGCGAGCTGGTCCGCGCAGGAGGTTCCCCTGCCGCCGCAGTCGTTGCCCTTAAGCGTATCGATTGCCCACTGAGCGTCCTGACCTTCAAGCAGCTTTGAAATCGCCTTGAGGTTGCCGTCACAGCCGCCTATAAAGGAAATGTTATGAAGCTTTCCGTCCTCAATATCAAAAAAGATTTTTCTTGAGCAAACGCCCGACGGAACGTAATTATAACTCGCCATATTATTCCTCCGCGGATTCTTCAACGGCTTCCGCCGCCTCGGCTACGATTTCCTCAACCGTCTGCGGCTCGGCAGTTTCTTCAATAAGCTTGTCCTCAACCGAAATGTTTTCTGCGTCGACCTTTGCCTGCTCGGCGGCGTCCTGAACAATCTGTTCAACGACCTCGTTCGTGCTTTCAATAGCCTCGTTTATTGAATCCTTTGATTTCTGAATGGCTTCGTCAATCTTCGTGTTGAATTCCTCAACCGCGTCGTTGACCGCCTTTTCAACCTCAACCTCGCCGTCGCCCGCGATACTGTCAAGCCACGCGATAAGGTCGTCGATAACCTTTTCCTTATCGAGCTCGTTGTGAATCTCGTGGCGGTCGCCGGGATAGAGATTAAGGGTTACGTTCTTGTGCTTCGTTTCCTTAAGAGTGCGGAAAACCTGTTTAACGCCTTTGCCGTAAGCGCCTACGGGGTCATCCTCGCCCGCCATAAGAAGTATCGGCAAATCGGCGGGAACGGACGTGTACCATTTTTTAGCCGAAACCGACTGAAGAAGGTTAAACAAATCGCGGTAGCCCGTAGCCGTGAAAAGAAAACCGCAGTGCGGGTCTTCAATGTATTTTTCGACAATTTTCGCGTCCTTTGTCAGCCAGTCAAAGGGCGTTTTCTTTTCGGTCTTTTTATTGTAAGTGCCGAAAGCGATATTATTAATAAATTCCGAGCGATACATTTCGCCCTTTCTTTTGGCTATCATATTCGCGAGCGTTCCGCCTACCGACGCGCCGGGGTTCGGTCCGCTTGTGCCGCAGTAAACCGCGCCGTCGATTTCGTTACCGAAATGGGCGGTGTATTCGCGGGCGATAAACGAGCCCATTGAATGACCGAAGAAGATGAAGGGAAGTCCCTTGTACTCGCTCTTGGCTATATCGGTAAGCTGTTTGCAGTCGTCGATAAAATTCATATAGCCGTTCTTCTTGCCGAAGTAACCGAGCATATCTTCATTCGCGACCGACCTGCCGTGACCTACGTGGTCGTTTATAAATACGGCGTAACCCGCCTTGCAAAGCCTTGCCGCAAGTTCGCCGTAGCGGCCGCCGTGTTCAGCCATGCCGTGAGCAATCTGAACGACGCCCTTTAATTTGCCGTAATCCATGGGAGCGACGGACTGAGCGTAAATATCACAGAGTCCTGATTTTGACGGGAACGAATATTCCTTAGTCAATATTTCCATTATATATTTCCTCCTTAACGGGAATTGGTTTTTTCAATTAGAGGTATTTTACCACATTTCAACCGATTTGTAACTATTACGGGGGCAAGTTTGGAGTATTCGACAAAATGACAAAAGATATTTTGTTTAATATAGCAAGCGAAAAACTTGACTTATTTTATATTCAGGTTGTACAATTACCGTATGATTAACGCAGATAAAAATATCAGAACAAAAAGAAAGACTGTCGCCCTGTCGGTCGATAACGAAGGCAGGGTTATTGTCCGTGCGCCGCTTGACTGCTCCGAAAAAAGAATTCGGGAGGCTCTTCTCGATTCTGAAAAGTGGCTTGAAAAGCAATTGAAAAAGTATGAAGAAAGCCGTTTAATCCGCGAAATATACGGCATAAGAAACGGCGGTAAAATCCCGCTTTTAGGCGAGGATTTCGAAACAGTCTTTTCGCCTGTCAGCTCGGCAAAGGTTGAGGGCAGAACGATTTTCCTTTCCGAAAAAAATCCCGAAGAGCAGCTTAAAAAGCTTTACAGAAAAATCGCGTTAAACTATTTTACGGAAAGGACGGAGTATTTTTCGTCCCTTACGGGCTTTGTACCGTCCTCGGTTAAGGTAACGAGCGCGAAAACCCGCTGGGGCTCGTGCACTTCAAAAAGAAATATTAACTATTCGCTTTTTCTTGTAATGTGTCCCCTTGATATTATAGATTACGTTATTGTTCACGAGCTTTGTCACATAAAGCATCCCGACCACTCCCGCCTTTTCTGGAACGAGGTTGAAAAGACGGTTCCCGATTACAAAAGGCGAAGAAAATGGCTTAAGGACAACCGATATATTATGGATTTGATATAAAAAACCGCCGTTCTTATGAACAGCGGTTTTCCTATTATTCTTTTGAAGGAATGCAGTTAAGCCTTTGCCTTATTCTTTGAAACGGCCTTTATAACAATAAGGGTTGCGACCATAAGAACTATCGAAACGGGAAGTCCTATGAGCTTAAGTCCCTCGGGAAGAACGCCCGCGATAATATAACCGACGAACGATACGCCCGCGACCGTAAGAGCGTACGGCAGCTGAGTCGAAACGTGGTTAATATGATTGCACTGCGCGCCCGCGGAAGCCATAATCGTTGTGTCCGAAATCGGCGAGCAATGGTCGCCGCAAACCGCGCCTGCCATACAGGCGGAAATCGCAACGATTGTAATTGAGCCGCTGTTCGAGCCGAATACGGAAAGAACAATGGGAATAAGAATGCCGAATGTGCCCCACGACGTACCCGTCGAGAACGAAAGTCCGACTGCAATAAGGAAGATAATTGCGGGCAGGAAATACTGAAGCGAGGAAGCCGACGAGCCGACAAGCTGGGAAATAAATATCTTTGCGCCGAGCGAATCGGTCATAGCCTTAAGAGTCCACGCGCAGCAGAGAATGAGAATCGCGGGAACCATCGCCTTAAAGCCGTCGGGGATTGATTCCATAAGCTGTTTAAACGAAAGAACTCTTCTTATAAGGAAGAATATTACGGTAAATATAATCGCCGCAAAAGAGCCTATTACAAGACCTACCGACGCGTCGGAGTCAGAGAACGCGGTAATAAAGCCTACGCCCTCGCCCGAGAAGAAACCGCCGGAATAAATCATACCGAGTACGCAGAAGATTATAAGAGCGATTACGGGAATAACAAGGTCGATTACCTTTCCCTTCGGATTATCGGCAATTTCGCCGCTGTCTTTTGACTCGTCGCCCGTTGTGAAAATATCGCCGTTAAGAGCGTTCACTTCGTGCTTTTTCATCGGGCCGTAGTCAAAGTTAGTGACCGCGAGGAAGAGCATCATAACTATAGTGAGAATAGCATAGAAGTTATAGGGAATGGCGTTAATGAACAGCGACATACCGCTCGCCGCGCCCGAGCCCTTTGCAAAGCCTGCAACCGCCGCTGCCCATGAAGAAATGGGAGCGATAATGCAGACGGGAGCAGCCGTAGCATCAATAAGGTATGACAGCTTTGCCCTTGAGATATTGTGCTTGTCGGTAACCGGACGCATAACCGAGCCTACCGTCAGGCAGTTGAAATAGTCGTCAATGAAAATAAGAACGCCCAAAAGAATCGTCGCGAGCTGTGCGCCGACTCTTGATTTAATGTGCTTTGTAGTCCACTGACCGAATGCGCGCGAGCCGCCTGCCTTATTCATCATCGAAACAAGGGCGCCAAGCATTACAAGGAAGATAAGAATACCGACATTGTAGGAATCGGCAACGCTCGCTATAAAACCGTCCTGAAGCGTGTGAACCATAGTCGTTTCAAAATTGAAATTGGCGTATATAACTCCGCCGCAGAGAATACCGATAAACAGCGACGAGTAAACCTCTTTCGTAATAAGCGCAAGAACAATCGCCACAAGAGCGGGAACAAGAGCCCAGAACGAAGCGTATTTCGGAATCGACTGACGGACTGCGCCTATAGCCGTTTCAATGTTTTCGCTGAAATTGCCGTCATACTGAACGTTGTCGGCATACGAATCAACATAGTCCTTTGCCGAGCCGTCTGCCTCGCTGTCGTCGGCAAGCGAATCTGTGCTCAGGTCATAGACCGTTTCATCGCCGTCGGCGTTTGTAACGGTTACAAGGCCGGGAGCGGGAGCAATAACCTCGGGCTCATCGGCGGTTTCACCCAGTGCAGTAAATGTGCCGATAAAGCACAGCGCAAACACAAGCGCAGCCATAACTATAAGTCTGCGAATGCGTGTTTTTGCAAGATTTCTTCTTAACATTTTCATATCTCCTTTTCGGGTAATAAAAAACAGGTCGCGCAGCAAAGCGCAACCTGACACAATAACTCAATACTGTAAATAGCGCTCCACATTACGTGACAGTCCGATATGTATTTCACATCGGCCCAGCAAAAACAGAACGGAAATTCTGTTCAAACTTCGGCGGTATCCCCTTTCGCACGGCGGTATTTCCGTACCGTGAGCCGTGTTACTTTTGTCAACCGCGCCTCTATTTATTGCAGAAATATTATCACAGTATCGCTCTGTTGTCAAGAAAAAAATGAATTAAACACTGATTTTTTATTAATCAAAACTCTTGACATAAGACCGATAAACCTATATAATAATCGAGCACAAAACTTGAGGACCATTAGCTCAGTTGGTTAGAGCAACCGGCTCATAACCGGTTGGTCCGGGGTTCGAGTCCCTGATGGTCCACCATTTTTAGGGGTATAGCTCAGTTGGTAGAGCAGCGGTCTCCAAAACCGCGTGCCGAGGGTTCAAGTCCTTCTGCCCCTGCCATGGATAAAGCCTTGAAACACTTGGTTTCAAGGCTTTTTTCGTTGTTCTGAGCATCAATTTTTCAAGCGTCTTTTCCGACTGGATTTATTGAAAATTGCCCGTTTTGTGGTCAATAATCCGACGAATTCGGACCGTACAGCATCATAAAAGCATCACGCTTGCTGTCCCAGTTGTGGTCACCGTCAGAAATCGTTTCTGTTCTTGTTGCCCCGCACAAAGTACAGGTGTATAACATTTCGCCGTCAGATATACAGGTCGGCGTTGTTGTTACCACACCTGAATCCCATGTATGTACATGGGTATATGTGTACGGATGAAGAGTTGCATTCAACAGATTTCCGTTGTCGGAATAAATATTAATATAGCTGAAATCCGAAGCACTTTTTGAATAATAGACATCCATAAGTGAATTACAGTTATAGAACGCGTCTACTCTTACTTCATTCAGCCCCGTGCCGATATATATTGTTTCAAGGCTTATGCACACTTTAAATGTCCACGCTTCAAGCATCGTTAGCTATATTTAAGCTGTCAGTCACTATGGCACACATTAAATAATATGTTTATTTCAATTAAAAACAGTTGAAAATATATATGTTTTTTAGTATTATTAGAGAAAAGATTTTCAGGAACATACATAGGAGAAGAACATATGGACAACAAAATTGATATGGAGCTTATCAAGCCTGTTCTTGACGAATACGGCGAGGTCAAAGGCTCACTCATTACAATTCTTCAGCAGACTCAGGAGATTTACGGTTATCTGCCGAAGGAGGCGATTGAATATATCGCCCAAAGGACGGGAATTGAAATCAGCGAAATAATGGGCGTTGCGACATTTTACACCCAGTTCCGTCTTACTCCCGTAGGCAAATACCTTATTATGCTCTGTCAGGGTACTGCGTGTCATGTTAATTCAAGCGAGCTTATTCTTCAGACAATTAAAGACGAGCTCGGCATAGACGACGGTGAAACAACCGAGGACGGTCTGTTTTCGCTGAAATGCGTTGCGTGCCTCGGCTGCTGCTCTCTTTCACCGGTTATGATGATAAACGAGAACGCATACGGCTCGCTGACTCCCGACAAAACAAAGACAATACTCAGACAGTTAAGGGAGGCGCAGTGATATGAGAATAGTAGTCGGTCAGGGCTCCTGCGGCATAGCTGCCGGCGCCGAAAAGGTCAGACAGGCTCTTATCAAAGAAGGATTTACCGCTCCCGAGCTTACCATAGCCGGCTGTATAGGTATGTGCTATCTTGAGCCTATTGTTGACATCTATGATGATAACGGCGATGTTAAACGACTGGTTAAGGTCAGCGAAATGGACGCTCCGAAAATTGCAGAATATATCAGAACGGGAAATATCGGATTGATTTCCGATTTGCTTGTCAGCGAGGAGGATGCTCAATTTCTTAAAAAGCAGACACGAATTGCGCTTCGCCGCTGCGGCATAATCAATCCCGAGGAGCTTGCGGATTACGAAAAAGCCGACGGCTATTCCGCTTTAAAAAAGGCGGTTACGGAAATGACTCCCGAAGAGGTCATTGAGGTTATCAAGACCTCGGGTCTTGCGGGCAGAGGCGGCGCAGGCTTCCCGACATGGTTTAAATGGAATGCCGCCCGTCAGGCCGAGGGTGACGAAAAATATCTTATCTGCAATGCCGACGAAGGCGATCCCGGTGCATTTATGGACAGAGCGGTAATAGAATCCGATCCGCATAATCTGATTGAAGGTATGCTTATCGGAGCATATGCTATCGGCGCTCAGAATGCAGTTGTATATGTCAGAGCGGAATACCCGCTTGCAATCAAAAGACTTAAAAGGGCTATCAAACAGGCAACCGAAGCAGGCTATCTCGGAAGCAACATTTTCGGCTCGGATTTTTCCTGCAATATGACCATAAAAGCAGGCGCAGGCGCATTTGTCTGCGGTGAGGAAACAGCGCTGATTGAAAGCCTTGAAGGACACAGAGGTATGCCGAGACTTAAACCTCCCTTCCCTGCTCAGAGCGGCTTCTGGAGAAAGCCGTCAAATATCAACAATGTTGAAACCTTTGCAAATGTCGGCTGGATTATCAATAACGGAGGAGAAGCGTTTGCCGCAATGGGAACCGAAGGCTCAAAGGGTACAAAGGTTTTTGCCGTAACGGGCAAAATCAAGCGTTCGGGACTTGTTGAAATTCCGATGGGCAAGACTCTGCGCGATGTTATTTTTGACATAGGCGGCGGTATAAAGGACGGCAAAGAATTCAAGGCAGTGCAGATGGGCGGTCCCTCGGGCGGCTGTATCCCTGCAGAGCTTATTGACACAGTTATTGACTACAAGGCGCTCGGCGCAACCGGCGCAATTATGGGCTCGGGCGGTATGGTCGTCATGGACGAGGGAACCTGTATGGTAAACATGGCAAAGTTCTTCCTCGATTTCACCGCCAAGGAAAGCTGCGGAAAATGCGTGCCCTGCCGTATCGGTACAACACGGATGCTGGAAATTCTCAAAAGGATTACGGACGGCAACGGAAAAGAGGGCGACATTGAGCTGCTTGAGGAACTTTGCTACGGAATTAAGGATGGCTCGCTGTGCGGTCTGGGTCAGACTGCTCCGAATCCCGTACTGACAACAATCAGATATTTCCGTGACGAATACGAGGCGCATATAAACAGTAAAAACTGCCCTGCAGGCGAATGCTCCGAGCTGATTGAATATTACATTGTTCCCGAAAAATGCAAAGGCTGTACGCTTTGCGCAAGAAACTGTCCCGTTGACGCAATAAGCGGAAGCGTTAAGACCGTGCACAAAATAGATACCGAAAAATGCATAAAATGCAAAAAATGCTATCAGTCATGCAAATTTGACGCAATCATTAAAAGATAAGGAGGAGCGGTTATGAATTATATTAAACTTACAATCAACGGAAAAGAAATAACGGCTCCCGAGGGCAGCACCGTACTTGAAGCTGCACGCAGCGCAGGCATTGATATTCCCACGCTCTGCTTTGACGGTTCACTTGAAGCTTACGGCGGTTGCGGAGTTTGCGTTGTCGAGGCTGAAGGCATACCTAAGCTTCTTCGCTCGTGCTCGGCAAAGATTTCGGACGGAATGGTTATTCATACCGAAAGCGAAAGAGTAATAAAGGCAAGGAAAATTGCCATAGAGCTTATTATGTCAGCGCATGACGGCGACTGCATTGCACCGTGTCAGCTTGCCTGCCCTGCAAACACCGACTGTCAGGGTTATGTGGGACTAATTGCAAACGGCGAATTCAAAGAAGCATTAAAGCTGATTAAAACCAAAATACCGCTTCCCGCTTCGATAGGCAGAGTGTGTCCGCACCCCTGCGAAAAGGCGTGCCGCAGAAAAAAGGCGGAGGAACCGATCAACATAGCTCAGCTCAAATCCTTTGCGGCGGATCTTGACCTCAAAGGCGAAAGCTATCTTACCGAAGTTAAGGAAAATACCGGCAAAAAAGTCGCCGTTGTCGGCGGAGGTCCCGGAGGACTTACTGCCGCATATTATCTTCGAACCGAAGGTCACGAGGTTACCGTCTATGATATGATGGACAAAATGGGCGGTATGCTACGTTACGGCATTCCCGAATACAGACTTCCCAAAAAGGTACTTGACAGCGAAATAGCCTTGATTGAAAAGACGGGAGTTAAACTTTGCAACAATGTTAAGCTCGGCAAGGACATTACCCTTGATGCTCTTAAAACACAAAACGATGCCGTAATTCTTGCGCCGGGCGCATGGAAATCAAGCCCGATGAGAGTTAAGGGCGAGGAACTCGAAGGTGTTTACGGCGGCATTGATTTCTTAAGAAGCGTTATTAAAGAAAATTCCGTTGACATAGGCAAAAGAGTTGCCGTCTGCGGCGGCGGAAACACTGCCATGGACGCCTGCAGAACGGCTGTGCGGCTCGGTGCAGAAGAAGTATATGTAATATACCGCAGAACCGAAGCGGAAATGCCTGCAGAGGAAATTGAAATAAAGGAGTCAAAGGAAGAAGGCGTTATTTATAAATTCCTGACCAATCCCGTTGAAATTCACGGAGAAGGCGGTAAAGTTTGCGGTATGACACTGCAGCTCATGGAGCTAGGCGAGTCCGATGCAAGCGGCAGAAGGCGTCCTATTCCGATTGAGGGCAAAACCGAATACATTGAGCTTGACAGCGTAATAATGGCAATCGGTCAGAAGCTTGACACAAGTGATTTTGGTGAAATTACACTCAATGACAGAGGAAATATTCTTGTCGGCGAAAACAGTTTCAAAACAAATATTGACGGCGTGTTCGCTATAGGCGACGCCACCAACAAGGGCGCTTCGATAGCCATTGAGGCTATAGGCGAAGCAGACAGATGCGCAAAGGTTGTCAATGCTTATCTTAACGGTGAGAAATTAAGCTTTACGCAGCCGTATCTCAGCAAAAGAGATGAAGACAGGGTTGATGTTTCCGACAGAGAATTTCAGCCGAGAACTGTAGCAAAGGTGCTTGAAGCAAATTACAGAAGAAATTGCTTTGACGAGGTTTCCCTCGGATTGACGGCAGAAGAAGCTCAGAAAGAAGCTCAGCGCTGTCTTGAATGCGGCTGCCGTGAATATTTCAAATGCCGTCTGCTCAATGTTGCGCAAAGGTATGACATCAATCCCGAGCGCTTTGCAGGCGAAATGCCGCAGGAATACACCCACGACGAAAACGCATTTATTGAAAGAAATCCCGCAAAGTGCATTCTCTGCGGGCTGTGCGTACGCTCCTGCCGTGAAACCGAAAAGCTTAGTGTATGGGGACTTCTCGGCAGAGGCTTCAAGACCGAAGTTGCAACCTCATTTTCACTTCCGCTTGATGAAACGAAATGCACAAATTGCGGACTTTGCGTAAAGCTTTGTCCCACAGGCGCGCTGGCCGAAAAATCCGCGCTCAGAAAGCAGGTTCCTCTCAAAGAGGAGTATTCACTTCAAAGCGTAACCGTTGACGGCCTTGAATGCCGTGTGATTGTCGCTTCGTATGCAGGTAAGGTTCTGCGTGTCATACCCGACAACGAAAACGCAAGAAAGATTGACAGAAACAAGCTGAACGAGTTGTTTATAAAATAATTCTCAAAACGCAAAGGAGCTATCCGTGAGGATAGCTCCTTTATTTTTAGTCTGCACACGGGAAATTGCTCAAACGCAACCGCTTTGCAACCGACGGAAGTGAAAAGCGTTGAAACAGTAAACAAGAGCAGGGCATTATACCCCCACTCTCGCACCAAGTAAGAGCATATCCGTTCGGATATGCTCTTAGCTTTTGTCGTATTTTTGGGAAGGGCAGTATAAATTATTTCGTCCCCCTCTTTTTTATATCTCAAATCCGTCTGTCATACCGACAAGTCGAGATGTGTCTTTCTTTACATAATACATTTCCGTAACCTCGGAAGTCGTGTGTCCGAGTATATCTGCAACCTGCTTGACCGATAAGCTCTTGAGCGTTCCGTCTTCTTGCCTTATTCCGTTTATGAGCGTGGTTGCGAATGTATGGCGGAGGGCGTGAAGGCCTCTTTGTTCAAGCCCTGCTCCTTCAAGAATTCTGTAGAATCTTTTTCTCAATTGATTCGGACTGATATAGTAACCGTTCACATCGCATATGAGCGGAGCGTCTTCACCGAAGAATCTTTCTTCTCTGATGGTATTTATAGCATTGATTGCCGCCTCATTCAGCGGGACAGTTCGCTTGCTTGTGCCGGATTTCGGAGGACCGACCACCACTTCTTTACCTGAAAGCTTTTTCGATCCATCACGCCTGTTAACTTCCTTAATAGCCTGATTCACATGAAGCACTTTGTTTTCAAGGTCGATATCACAGTTGCGAAGTCCGAGCACTTCTCCGGTTCGCAGTCCTGTATTTAACATAAGTATAAACGCCGTTGCAAGAGAGTGCGCTTGTGAATATTCCCGTTTGTTAAAAGCTTTCTTTGCATTTAATCACCTCTTTCAAGCAGACACAATACCACACAAGTTCGCGAATATCCATACCCAAAATCAATATTTTTCAGTCGTTTACATTGACATTGACATGCCTTCGTCTTCGCCTTCATCCTCGTTGTCATTAGGATGCTGACCGAGGGCGATTTTCTTTTCCTTCTCTCTCTGGCGGATCTTTTTATCAGTTCTTTTGACTCTGCGTTTTTTATTGTTCTGTGTAAAGATTTTGCACGGGTACTTAATACAAGATCTTGGTTTTATGGTTTGATTCCTTCCGATGTTACCAAATCGGTAGTTTTTATTGCATCACAATAACCAAACGAATTCATCGAGCTTGGTTTTGACTTCTTCCTGGGTATCGGCTATAACCGACTTGCGTATCACCTTGCCGTTCTCGTCCTTGCCGACATTTATCTGAGCCATCCATTTCTGCTTAATGTTGGAGTAGAAAATACTCCCTTCGCCGTAATGATTTTTCGGCTTTCGTTTAACCATATTGAATCCTCCTTTCTTCGGCTCGGTTGGATGTTAACTCTGTTTGCAGTCTTTGTCAAATCATTTCGGGAAATATATTTTCACAGGGAGGATTGTGTGGTATAATTAAAAAGAAAAATTATTGGTATGAAACATGGGGAAGTTTAATGGGTACAATTATTTCTTTTGTTATTAACAGCATTCTATTAGGCATAGGATTGGCAATGGACGCTTTCTCTGTATCGTTAGCTAACGGTCTGAATGCGCCCAAGATGTCCCGTAGTTCAAAGAATATAATACCGTTGACATTTGCGGGATTTCAGTTTCTTATGCCAATGATCGGTTGGCTTTGTGTCAGAAGCATTGCAGAAGCTTTTAGCTCATTCCGCAGGGCGATTCCGTGGATTGCGCTGATACTGCTTCTGTTCATCGGCGGAAAAATGCTGATTGAAGGGCTTCGCGGCGGTGATACGGAACAAACAGAAGCAGATCTGAAACCGGGTTCATTGCTTATACAGGGTATTGCGACATCAATTGATGCACTGTCCGTAGGTTTCACGATTGCGGAATATCATATTGCCAAAGCCCTTGCAGCCGGTCTCATCATAGGCGTGGTAACATTTATCATTTGCCTTTGCGGACTGCACATAGGCAGGCGTTTCGGTAACCGACTTGCCGGTAAGGCTTCCATACTTGGCGGATTGATACTTATCGGTATAGGCGTTGAAATCTTCATTACCGGCATCATCGGGAAATAATCCGCTTTAGATTACTGAATTTGTTAAAACTCTTTGGGGATGGTCGAATGAATATGTGGTGGATATTTGCAATTCTTTCTGCTGTATTTGCGGCGTTGACCTCAATTCTTGCAAAGATTGGAATAGAAGGCGTAGATTCCAATCTGGCAACGGCAGTGCGCACCATAGTAGTGGTAATAATGGCATGGGCTATGGTGTTTATCACAAACGCTCAATCCGGCTTGTTACAAATCAGCAGAAAAAGCTGGATATTTTTGATACTGTCAGGCATTGCTACAGGCGTTTCATGGCTCTGCTACTACAAGGCAATTCAGCTTGGCGATGTTTCAAAGGTCGTGCCGATTGACAAGCTGAGCGTTGTTATAACGCTTATTCTTGCGTTTGTCTTTTTGCATGAGGAATTTACGCCGAAATCTGTAATAGGTTGCATCCTTATAGGCGCGGGGACCTTGTTTATGGTGCTCTGAACTAAGCCGACCAAAATGTTTTTGCGATAAATAAAAATCCTATTCAACGAACTTGCGGCACCTTGCAAATGCAGGGTGCTTTTTCATTTTCAATATGTCATACATTGTGCAACCGGTTGCCCTGCCCCGGTGCAGTGGATTGCGCATAAAGAATATATAAAAGGCGGTCAACGGAAACCGCTTCTGCAACGGAAAAGCAAACAACAACCGCTACAACAGAGCGGTCAACGGAAACCACCACGCTCGTCGAACACAACACGCCGTATATTCCAATTCCGTAAATCTTTGTACGCCAAGGTAATTTATCGTATAAATTGTTAACAATCATTGCATAAGTTGTTAACAATCATTGCATAAATTGTTAAATTAGCACTCTACTGTTGACAGTGCTAATTCGTTGTGCTATAGTGATTACAGAACAAAGAAAGAAACACGAAACAGCAAGCCAGAGTTTCAGCACTACTGCAAATGCTTCCTTATGAGTTCAAATAATTCGAATAAAGCAAATCATAATGGCAATAACTATTAATGGTGCTTTGGAAAGGAGCGATACTTATGTTGCCTAGCGTATTCGGAAGAGATTTATTTGATGATTGGTTTGATTTTCCGTTCTTTGATGATTCGGAAATGAGGAAAGCAGAAAAAAGGCTTTACGGACATCACGAAAAAGGAATTATGAAAACCGATGTTCAGGAAAACGACACAAGCTATAATCTGGTTATGGATTTACCGGGCTTTAAGAAAGAGGATGTTAAGGTTGCTCTTAAGGACGGTTACCTGACAATTTCAGCTGAAAAGAACCATGATCAGGATGAGGAAGAAAAGAAAAACGGCAAATACATCCGCAGGGAGAGAGTTTACGGTTCCTGCTCAAGAAGCTTTTATGTTGGTGAGGATATCACCGATAAGGACATAAAGGGTGAATTCAAGCACGGTATTCTTAAGCTGACTATACCGAAAACGCAGCCTAAGGAAATACCGAACACAACAAAATATATTGAACTCGATTAATCACAAATAAACGGCCCCGATGCTAAGCATCGGGGCCGTTACTCTTTATATCCATACTGTATTCTTTTCATTTACATAAAGGAAAAGATTATAGGTACACAATCAATATTTATCCTTTCCCACTCTCGCTTACTGTTTACAGCGGTTATTTGGCTTTCGTTTGGTTGACGGTTGAACTTGGGCGGTTTCTTACACCGCCAAGCCAACCTGATTCAGATAATTGTCGGTTTTTTCTGTGATGTAAACAGAATACTTATTCATTATCCGTTCTGACTGAATTGGCATAAATGCTTCTCATTTTTTCATCATCGAAATGTCCGTCAAGATATTCCTCATAAACATTATTTGCTTTAATGCCGTTCTGTCTTTGGTTCATTCTTACCGCCGCTGACGCAGACAGAAGTGCATCGAATAAAAAGAAGGCCAGAAACGAATATATCAAGTATTTTTCATACGGAATATGCACCTTATCAAATATCTTTGAAAGAGCAGGAATAACTGCCTTAACCCAGACAACACCGAGGAATCCCCAGAAAATCGAATAAAGCAGGCATACTCTGCCGTTTATATTCAATGGTAAATGGCTGTAGTCCCACGCTACAGAATGGAAAAAGGTTTCCTGACCCCATGAGCAGATATATTCCACAAGCGTTCCGCTGACAAAGGAAACCAGAAACGTTTTCCATAAGGGCGCCTTTTCAAAATTCACAAGTAACAGGGTCAAAAGCACTGCTCCCATTCCATAGGCAACACTTAAATGACCGAGCACCAATGATTTTCTGCTCTCTATATAGCCGTTTCTAATAAGACACCAAATAGTTTCAACGGCATATCCAAGATAACAGCCTGCAATAAAAATCCATACATACTGGAAAAAGTTATATTTAAATATCGATTTTACACTTTGCATTTTTCTTTTCCCCACAATATATAAGCAACCTCAAAATTAGTCAAATTCAGATTTGACTAACAAACTATTTCTTTTTGGATTCGGTAATTGCTTCGGTCTTGTAGGCAAAAACCACACTTGATCTCATACCGTCTGTCTTTGCGGTGAAAATATCATAACTCATACCGAAGCTGAGCCATTCCTTAGTTCTTCCGGCAAGAGCCTGGGCCTGAGCCTCGGAAAGGTTATCCATGCTTATATACTTTTCGGATGTTTTCAGAATTTGGTCTATTCTTTTTGAATTATCTTCGCTTGTAAAATTGCCTATCGCCTCGATAAGATCCTGATTCTCTTCAACAACTGCAAGTATTGCTTTGAGCTCCTCCAGAGTTGCGGGAAGGTTTTCGAGTGACTGCTGTATTTCCGGATCTTCCATATCCTTGCTCATTGCCTTAAAGATAGGCATTACATCGTTGATGTCGGCTGACAGCTTTGAAACCTCTGATACCGATGAAGAAAGCTGAGGGAGAAGACTGAGCAGCGTTCTGACTGCAGGGTCTGAAAGCGTCTTTGAAAGGGCGTTTACATCGGTGCTGTTAAGGTCGGTAATAAGCTTATCAAGCTTTGCAATATTGTCGTCTGTCATATACGCACCGAGAGTTTTTATAAGTTTTTCATTGCTTGAATAAAGCTCAATTGCCTCTTTGATTGCCGAAAGCATATCAGCCGCCTTATCCGCGTCACCGTAAAGAAGACTGATAATCCTGTTCATATCAAGCCCCTTAAAAGCAGACGAAACAAGCTGAACGTCGGAAAGAATATCCTTGACATCATCAACTGTTTCGGGCAGCTCTCCGTTACCTATAGAGCCGATTGATGAGAAAGGAAGAACGGCAAACATTATATTACCGATTGTAAAGTCCTTGACGTCTGCCTGAATTGTATATTTATCATTGACAAGACTCTGATTCAAAACGGAAATATTAAGCTGCGATATACCCAGACTTTCCTCAATCCCGGGAACTCCTGCAAAGAAAACTATCTGCTTAGAGCCGTCGCTGATTGAGGTGCCGTTATCGATTGAAATATTTGTGTACTGCCCTTCGGGAAGTATCATTCCGCCTACAAGCAACATCGGACAGGAAACAGTGTATTCCGTTCCGTTAACAGTAACCTGTTTTTTCAGGTTGTTTTTCGGTGTGATTTCAATTCTCACATGACCGTTCATTCCGGCTATTTTTGAAGGGCTGACCTCTTTATCGTCAATAAAGTACTTGATACCTATCTCCATAGGCGGCTTATCTTCACTGATACCGTTATAATAAAGGTCGGTTGTGTCCATATCCCAGCACAGCATTCCGTTTTCAAGCACAGGATTGGTCATCGATTTAACGTTATGTATTTCCGTCAGCGGACTTGTATCAACAATTCTGACCTGCGGAGAATCCGTATGAAGCCAGTCCGTTACGCTGACCTTTTTGACCTTTCCTTCAGGTGAGAGATTAACATAAACTGACTCCTGCTTGTTTACATTAGTCGCTATTGTTGTATAAACCTGCTGAACATATTCTTCCTCGCCGATTTCGTTGAGAATTATCTTGTTGTTTGTGGCTGCTTTTTTACCGCATCCCGAAAAGGTTAACACCCCGAGAGTTAATACAATAATTGCAGATATGATTTTAAGTGAGGTTTGTTTACGCATTTTGGTTTTCCTCCTTAGCTATATTTTCCGTATTGACTGAAGCGGCTTTTTTACCTTTCGCCCATCCGAATGTCGTCTTTGAAATAACGCCTTCAAATATATAGAGCAAGGGCATTAAGAAAAATACTATTGACGCCGCGCTTATAACCGAGCCTCTTGCAAGAAGTGAGCAGATGCCCTTGACAATTGAAATATTGCATACCAGATAGACAGCGAATGTTGCAACGAAGAATACAACCGCGCTTTGAAATACCGAACGCTCCGCTGCGTTTGCCGCCTTGAGTATGGCTTCTTTTTTGTCAAGTCCCGAATGAAGTTCCTCGCGGAATCTTGTGGTCAGAAGCACCGCATAGTCAACCGTCGCGCCGAGCTGAATACAGTTAATAACCGTCGGGCCGACAAACGAAACCTCAGCGCCGAGTATTTTTGAAATCGAAAGATTAATCCAGATTGCAAGCTCAATTGACAGAATAAGAAGCACGGGAAGCGAAATTGACTTGAAAGTTACCGCAAGCAATATAAAAATCGCTATTAACGAAAGCATTGCAGTTACATTGAAATCTCTGTTTGTGGTAACTATCATATCCTTGGTGATTGCCCCTTCGCCCGTTACAATCGCATTAGGGTCATAGGATTTGATTATTGCAGTCATTTTATCAATCTGACTGTTGAGTTCGTCCGATGCAGATTCATAAACAGAGTTCACCATAATCAACTGCTTGCCGTCTTTTTTGCAGATATCAAGTATCTTATCCGGCACGATATCGTCGGGAATGGCGGGGCCGATTACCTTGTTATATGAAAGAACTGATGATACTCCGTCAAGATTCTCAATTTCGTTTTCGAGCTTTGTAAGCTTACCCGAATCAATACTGTCGTCAATGATAACGAATTGAGTTGACGCCATCTGAAATTCGTTCTTCATTTTGTAAAGTCCCTGAATTGAAATTAAGTCTTGGGGAAGCGCCTTATCCATACTGTAATAAAGGTCTACCTTGCTCTGAAGCAAATATGCGGGAATTAACAGTAAGACGAAAAGCACCGCAAATACAGCTTTGTATTTGAAAACAAAATTATTAAGTTTCTCAAAATGGGGCAGAAATGACTTATGCTTATATTTATTCATTGTATCCTCAAATATCAGCACAAGCTCGGGAAGGATAAGAACAACCGTAAGAATACCGAAAACAACGCCTTTAGCCATAACCAGACCTATATCCAGTCCGAGCGTAAAGGTCATAAAGCACAGGGCAAGAAAGCCGAAAATGGTCGTCAACGAGCTGCCTATAAGAGCCGTAAACGATTTTGTAACGGCGTTCGCCATAGCTTCCTCGCGCATGGGAGTTTTCAGCTTTTCTTCGTTATATCGGTCAATAAGAAATACCGAGTAGTCCATTGTAACGCCGAGCTGAAGAATCGCCGCTATGCTCTGAGTTATAAACGATATTTCACCCTTAAACACATTTGTACCCATATTGTATATTATTGCAATGCCCAAAGCGGCAAGCACGATAAACGGCTGCAGCCAGGATTCCATCATAAAAGACATCGCAACAAGCGCAACTACAATCGCAAGGACTATATAAATCGGCGCTTCTTTATCGGATAGCTCCTTTGTATCCTCAACTATAGCCGAAACGCCCGAAATAAACGCATTCTTGCTCAAAAGCGTTTTGATATTCTTTATGGTTTGCATGGTTTCGGCGGACGAACCTGCGTACTTGTACTGAACAAGCATCATTGTACTGTCAGAGGATTTGCTGTAAAAAATATCCTTGAGTGCGTCGGGCAAAACATCCTGAGGAATAGAAATATCCGCAAGCGAGTTCACCCAGATAACTGAGCTTACTGCGTCCATTTTTTCTATTTCTTCCTTTAATGCGGCAACATATCTTGCATCCGATTTTTCAACGACAATAATTGACATACTCGCATTATTGAAGGTTTTGTCAAGTATTTCTTCGCCTTGCACCGATTCAACACTGTCGGGCAAATATGACATAATATCATAATTAACTCTCGTCATAATAAAGCCGATAATTGCGGGAATTACAAGCGCAAGGGCTATTGCTATAACAATTTTCGGGTGCTTGGCCTCCCATAGAGCCATTCTTTTCATGCTTTCGCCCCCCTGTCAGATAAAGAAACGCCCGCTACATAACAGGTAAATATATCGGTAAGATTTCTGCAAACCTCATCAGTGCCCAACGGTTTGCCTCTTATAAGCGCGTTACAGCAGCACGAAACCGTCATATCAAAGAAAATATACAGTTTATTCTCCGCCTCGGCTTTACTCAGACCGCTTGTCACAAGAGCCGCAAGAGTTGCGTCATAAAGTTTTTTCGGAGAACCGGAAAGATTTTCGATAACCGCATTGACGCAGATATGAACATTTTTATCAATCAGCTTTGTCAGCGTCATATTCTTTTTTAAGAATTCGGAAATCCCTTTTACAAGACTTTCAATACTTTCTCCGCAATCGGACGAGCTGTCGAGCCAAAGACCTTCGGCGTCGTTTTCCGACATAAAAGCGCTTATTTTATCAACAATGATTTTTGAAATCAAATCGTACTTATCCTTGAAATATAAATAAAATGTACCCTTTGAAACGCCTGCGTTTTTCACTATTTCATCAATGGATACAAAATGGACGTCCTTATGCTCAGACAGCACATAAGCAGAGTCAAGGATTCTGCGAAATTTATCGAGCTTTTTTTCCTCAATTTTACCCAAAAAATAACACCTCCGACAAAAAATGACTATCAGTCATTTTTAAATTCCGTGTGACATTTTACCACAAAATGACCAATAGTCAATATTATAATATAATAATTAACAAATCGTTAACATTATCAGAAAAATAAACACTTCTAACACAAGCTACAAATTCACGCAAGAAGAAAAGGAGCTTATCAAGGTCGGAATAGACAATTCAAAAAACATTCAGGAACTTGCCACAGTTTTTCTTATTAAAAGCTTCTCCGTGTTCGCCCTTCTAATAGTTTGAGCCGGGATTTTCCGGGTGGGGTAGTGTAATAAAATGCACCCCCCTATGGCTGATAAAAGCCGACACTTAGTTCGAGTCCTTATGCCCCTGCCAAAGAAAAGACCGCCAATGGCGGTCTTTTCTTTGGCGCGGCTTTACAAAGGACTTGAACCGAAGGATTTTTTCGTTAAGAAAATGCTTCAGTGAAGCATTTTTAGAAAAAATGTGCGAGGCGGGTACCAAAATCCGCAAGGATTTCGGTCGGTGAGCACGCAAAGAATTGTGAAGCAATTCTTTGTCAAGTCCGTACCAAAAGTCAGATATGAATCTGGCGGGACGTCGAGGACGCCGTCCCCTACAATTGCCCGTTTTGCGGTCAATAATCTGACGAATTCGTGCCGTACAGCATCATAATAGCATCACGCTTTTTCAAATCCCCTCAAAATCGTTAGTTAAAGAATTTGAATTTCCGTAACGTATATTATTTCACACGAGCCGCCTCCCACATCCTCGCGCGAGGTACTTGTTCTCCAGATTTTATAGTCACCGTTATCTTTTTCCGCCCTAATATCGACAAGATAGCCGGTTATTATGACATGGTCGCCGGTTTTTATTTTTGCAATCTGTTTTCTGATTTCGTCATTTGACGGAGCAAGATGATTGTTTGCAGACTGCCTGCTGACATCCGATTCGTTGCCGACAGGCGAAAGCTCGGAATAACTTTTTACCTGCCAGAAATACCATCTGCCGCTTTGCCGCCAATGAAAATTTATTCTGTCGTTATATTCGGCAACGGTACCCCACCCTAATGCCACATCCTTTGGCATAAGCTTGCCGTCTATATCTATCGAGCTGTATTTTCGGCTGCTGAGCACAAGCGCCTCTACCGTATATGCCGCTTTATAATCAATCGTAATCTTATAGCCGTCCTTTTCAAACGAAGTGCCGCCTGTTGCCGCAGTCTGTACCGGTGCGGGAATTCCGGGCACACTTCTGTTTGAACTGCCGGCATTGAGTTTTACAAATATGAGTATTGCCACACTCAGCACGATAACTCCGACAAGAATCTTTTTCATTTTCACTGTCTCCCTGAAACAAATAAAAATATCAATAAAATATTAACACATCGTTTGCTTTTTTTCAAATTTTAAGAGAACCAAAACAAATCAAATCAAAACTTTCCTCAAAAGCAGTATTCCGCCGAGTATGATTGAAAATAAAGACTTTGTAGCAGCAAAGATTACTCCGCAGGCGATTGCAGAAAGCAAAAACAATACGGCAGGTATTCTGCTTGTGCTGTTATCGGGCTCGGGTACTGATGGTTCGTTATTCTTTTGTATTATGGTTGCCATATAACCGCCGCTCTTTCATTTTTCACTGTCTATTGACATTCCTATTACATTATTTGTAAATTCAAAATCCCGTTATAAAAATGACCGAGCTTTTGCCCGGTCATTTATATTATTATTCTTCCTTTTTCCTCTTAACCTTAACAGTTGCGAGGACCGAGAATGCGGCGAACGCGGCGACCGTTGCATAGAGTCCGTGAGTGACGCCGCCCGTTGTCTTCGGGTTATTTGCCGCCGTGCCTGACGGGATTGTATTTGCCGAGGTTCCCGTCGGAGTTACCGCAGGGGTATTGTTCGCGGGCGAATTTGTATCGGAGCCGCCGTTATTATCGGTCGGGTTGTCGTCGGAATTGCTGTTAGTAAGATTTGAAATCAAATCCTTCGGCATATCCGAATAGCCCTTTGCGCCGCCGACGGAAAGCAAAGTATCGCTTATCGTCTTGACTACGGGCGAAACGGAGTCGAGCGCACTTTCGTTCGGCTCGACAGCACCGACCTTTTCAAGAATCGAACGCAGTCTCTGTTCGACTGCGGGGGCTTCGCCCTCCTCGGCGATTGTACGCGATAGCATAGCCTCGGCGTCCGCAACCGCCTGCTCGAGCTCCTGTCTGTCGGCGTCGCTCAAAGAGGATTTGTCAACATTTTCCGCCGCGGGAAGAAGAACCTCGCGCAGCTCCTTCGTGGCTCTGCCGACATTGAACTGCGGGAAATTTTCATCCGTATAAACGTCCTTTATTCTGTCGGTTTCAACCAGCTCGCAGCAAAGCCTCATAATAATATCGTTCTGATTTGCCGTAGCGTGAGCCTGATTGTCGAAATAGAACGTGTAATCGGGAAGAAGTCCCGTTGACGCGTCGACAACGTTGTCGGGCGAAATGTGATTGTGCTTCGGATTCGAGCACTGAACGACATTTGAAGCCGCGGGAGCGAATATTTTATCGAAAAAGCTTACGGCTTTTCCCGTCTTGCAGTATGTGTTCGCCTGAACGTAGCCGTCGGGAAGCGTTTCGCCGACGTTAGCCATTTTTGCGCCTATCGAGGTCGAATAGGTATGAATAACGCCGTCGGCATTCTGGCTGTTCCAGGAATTGCCAACATTGTAGAGCGGAACGTCGTAGCCGAGAACGTCAAACACCTCAACGCCCTTGCTCATAAGAGAAAGAATATTCTTGTTCGAATTTGACTGCGCCCTGTGATATATATCGGTCTGGCGGCGGATTTCGGCCTTGCTTTTATCCGACAGGTTCTTTTTGACGCATTTGCCGTACTGGTCATTCGGAACGAGCATCCATATTCCCGTACAGTTCGCAAAGACGTTTTCGAGAAGTCTGTCGACCGTTTTGTCAAGGCAGGTCATAAGAACGTCCTTTGGAAGAACTCTTATCGCAACCTCGATTAAGCTTGCGTTTGCCTCGCCCAGAATTCCGTCGAAGAAATCGCTGTAAAGATAGTCCGCGTCAAGGAACGCGAGCTCCTTTTCATAGATATCGGACACGATAAGCGAGCCGTTGAGCGCGGGAACAACGAATACGACTCTGTGAAGGTCGTCGGCAACCTCGGGATGAAGCTCCATAAGACCGTTGAAGATAGCTCCGCCCATTGAAATAGGTATAATATTGACCTTGTCCTTACCCGTCTGCTGCTTGACAAGCTGAATAAAATCATAAAGCCCGTCAGCCATATCAATAGCGTTGCCGAAGGAATTGTACGCGTAGTAATACATATTCTCGAAGCCTATGGTTTCGCCCATGCGCTGCATCGGAATACAGTCAAAGATATACTGACGCTGTTCCTCGGTGCATTCGGCAAGCGAGTGTGGGTAGGTCTCAACCTTAACGTAACCGCAAGGCTCGCCGTTGTCCTTCGTTTTATTCATATAGAACGCGTTTTCAATACTGTCCGCAAGCGCGTCGGAAAGCCCCGCGTCGGACTGAGTCGCGACTGACGAGGCGAGCGGAACGGCGACGTCGGAAAGGATTTTCTTAACGTCAAAGTTACCGGGGAAGCAGTGAATCTTCTCGCCGCTGTCGTTAAGCACATATTCGCCGTTATCGTCTACAAGCCAGGCTCTCGACTGACCGATGCCCGGCACTATTACGCACGGAATATCGTTATACTGCGCCGCGAAAGCGAGAACGGCAAGAGACGACATTACAAGCATAACAGACAGTAATACCGCTAAAATCTTTTTCATATTTCTTCCTCCCCGAGAGATTAAAAATCAAAGCTTCGGTTAAAGTTTTATAACAGTTTAATTATATAGTATAAATATACTTATTGTCAATGAAAATGACTTGACAGGACGTACAAAAAAGAGCGTTAAAAATATACATTCTGTCAAGTAAAAAAAGCTCAAAAAAATTCACCGCCGCGAAAGGGCGATACCGATAAGGATGTTTAGGTTTTGGCTTTGTCCTTTTGTCCCTAAAGCAATTAAAAATCTCCTGAATACGAAAGTATGCAGGAGATTTTATAATCACTTTATGAACTAAAATTACTTTGCCAAAACTGCTTTGCACCCTAAAATAAGATAATTTTTCGTCAGAACAATGAATAAAACGGGG
>JAGADF010000002.1 GCA_017613735.1 Clostridia bacterium | reverse complement strand
TATTCAGCTAAGCGATACTAATAGGTCGAGGGCTTGACCAATTCTTGGTTCTTATTTCTCTCAAATCTCACTTCCCCAAGCTCCCTTTGTTCAGTTTTTAGGGTGTAATTTTTATATGCACCTTTAGCTCAGCTGGTAGAGCACCTGACTCTTAATCAGGGTGTCCAGGGTTCGAGTCCCTGAAGGTGTACCATTTGTTTATAAACGGCCCGTTGGTCAAGTGGCCTAAGACTCCGGCCTCTCACGCCGGCAACAGCGGTTCGAATCCGCTACGGGTCATTGAACCCTCGGTGCTTGTGTTCCAAGCCCTTTTGGGTACATAGATTAGCGGTCGAAAGACAGTTAATCAGTCGGTGTTGATTGTGACGAGGGTCCACCCGTTCCCATTCCGAACACGGTAGTTAAGCTCGTTCACGCTGACAATACTTGGCGGGCAGCCGCCCGGGAAGATAGGTAACGCCGACACAAACCTCTCGATTATTCGGGAGGTTTAGATATTCCTCCATAGCTCAGTCGGTAGAGCACGCGGCTGTTAACCGCGGTGTCGTTGGTTCGAGTCCAACTGGGGGAGCCAAAAAAGAGAAATGCCATTTGGCATTTCTCTTTTTTGTTTTCTAATTAGATGTTGAACCACCGTCACCTTGTTTCGGCAGACGCGTTGCGGCTGTTAACTGGCTCACGTCATCCCGCTGCCTGTGGCAGACAAAGGGAGGGTGTGAGCAGGAAGAAACAGGGAGAATTGCGAAGCGCTCCAAGCGAGCAAGGCGACCATGTTTCTGACCGACAGGGAGTAAAGAAAATTTGACAGGAATTAAGTGACACAACAGACATCTTCGGATGTCTGTTCTTTTTGTTTCTAATTAGATGTTGAATCACCGTCACCTTGTTTTGGTAGACGCATTTGCGGGTGTCGGTTTACAAAATTTCCAATCTGTTATATAATCAACTCATAAACAAAAAGGAAGTTGATAATATGTTAATAGCAATTATCGGGGAGAACTGCACGGGAAAGTCAACCCTTGCAGATGAAATTAAAAAAACAATCCCTGCCGAGATTATTTCGGGGCGGGATTATCTGAAAATGGCAAAATCCGAGAGCGAGGCTGTGGCTTTGTTTAAGCAAAAGCTTCTTGATGCTGTTTCAGGCAACAATATTATATATGTAATAACCGAGTCAGAGCTTGTGAAAATGTTGCCGGACGGTGCGGTAAGGATTCTCGCGAGCGCTGATATTGACACGATAAAGGAGCGCTTTAAACAGAGAATGCACGGCGTTCTGCCCGAGCCCGTTGCACGTATGCTTGAGGGCAAGCACGGAGTATTTGACGGCGGCGATTATGATTACCGTTACGATTCGGTGAATGGTAACCCTGCCGAAATATGCGAAGCGCTTAAAAAGCGTGCGGAGTGATTTCCGACGGAGGTGCGAAATGGATTAACGTTGCATCGGTAAAAGAAAGCAATAGCTGAAAAGGATTTACGGAAACGGGGGGAGAAGATGCCCGACAATTATACAATCCGTCCGTGCAGGGCGGATGACCTTGAGACGATGCGTGAAATCTGCATTGAGACCTCGTCGCTGCCGTTGAATGACGAAAAGGACAGACGGTTGCTGCTTTTAATGTTCTGCGATTCATACGCCGAATACGGAAAATGCTTTGTCGCGGTTGATGAAGCAGACCAACCTGTCGGTTATATTCTTTGCGCGGAGAATACGCGTCTGTTTTTCAAGGATTTTCGCAAACACATTCTTCCGCAAACAGCAGAGCTTGGATTTAAATATTCGCTTGAGGCGAGGGGAATGGTTTTTCTTCATAAGCTCTGCGTAGTTTTCGCCCCGTCGCATCTTCATATTGACCTGACTAAATCGGCGCGGGGGCAGGGTGTCGGCACGAAGCTTATGAACGCTCTTAAAAATCACCTTGCGGCGCAGAATATAAAGAGAGTACAGCTTACCTGCTCAAGCGGCAACAAATCCGCAATCGGCTTTTATAAGAAAAACGGATTTAAAACCGTTTTCAGGGGTTTCGGCTCGTGCGTAATGAAATATGATATAAAATAAAAAATTTTAACAGCCGCCAAAAACGGCTGTTGACTTTTATGAAAAAGTGTGATATCATAATACCAAGATATTATGATATCACAAACGAGGTGAGAAGGTGAACAAATCGGATGTTAAAACATACGATAAAATAATGCTCCCTTTGCGCTTGCCGCCTGATACATATCAAAAGATGATGGAGTTTGTTCAAAAAGAGAAAAAACGCGCCCGAGGGTACAGCGTGAACCAGTTTTTAACCGAACTGATTGAGAAAGAGTTGAATAGAAAATAAGACTTGTTTTGAACACTAATCTGAATAAGGAGCGATTGTATGTTTAACGCCGAAAAGGTTAAAAATGACTGTGTGGAATGGATAAGAGATTTCTTTGAGGAAAACGGCAAGGGATGCAATGCTGTTGTCGGTATTTCGGGCGGAAAGGACAGTTCCGTTGTTGCGGCGCTTTGCGTTGAGGCTCTCGGTAAGGACAGGGTTATAGGCGTTCTTATGCCAAACGGTTTTCAGCACGATATTGATATGGCGAAGCTGCTTGTCAGCCATCTCGGTATAAGATATTACATTATAAATATAAAGGACGCGGTTGACGGTCTTAAGAAGAATATGCCGTTTGAGCTTTCGGAGCAGTCGAGAGTTAATCTTCCGTCGAGAATAAGAATGAGTACGCTTTATGCGGTGTCTCAGTCGCATAACGGCAGGGTTGCAAATACGTGCAATCTTTCGGAGGACTGGGTAGGCTATTCGACAAGATACGGCGACAGCGTGGGCGATTTCAGCCCGTGTTCGAATCTGACAGTTCAGGAGGTCAAACAAATCGGACGGGTTCTGTGTTTACCCGACGTGCTTATTGACAAGGTTCCTATTGACGGACTCAGCGGAAAAACGGATGAGGACAACCTCGGCTTTACATACGCCGAGCTGGACAGATATATCCGCGAGGGCGTTATAGAAGATAAGGAAAAGAAGGCGAGGATTGACCATCTTCATAAGATTAATCAGTTCAAGCTTGAATTAATGCCGTCATTTATGCCGGAGAATTGAAAAGTACTTCTCCCCCTAAACTTTTCAAAATTCCGGTTTAAAAAAAGGACAGGTCTTACGAGGCCTGCCCTTGTTTTTTAAAACTATGTGTTTATAATAATTGTTGTAATCTTATATGTCGTTATACATTTAAAACTTTACCGCTTTTTTACTTTTTCTTTATCACGGATTTGAAAAGGAATGGTATTTTTTGTATAACGGATTTAAGGGAAACGGAGAATTAATATGTACAGTGTGCTTGTTTGTGATGACGATAAGGCTATACTTGAATCATTATGTATTTATCTTAAAAATGAGGGTTACAATGTCCTGACCGCCGTAGACGGTGAACAGGCGCTCGAACAGATAAAAAATAACACGGTTCATTGTGTGGTGCTTGACATTATGATGCCTAAGCTTGACGGACTCAAAACAACTCTTAAAATCAGGGAGCAGTTTAACTTTCCTATTATTCTGCTTTCCGCAAAGAGCGAGGATACCGACAAAATTGCGGGATTGGGTTTCGGCGCGGATGACTATGTGACGAAGCCGTTTAATCCGCTTGAGCTTGTTGCAAGAGTCAAATCTCAGATAAGAAGATATGTAAGCCTCGGTTCACTGGAAATGAAAAACAGTCTTCTTGTTACGGGCGGTCTGGTTCTTGATACCGAAACAAAGCAGGTTACGGTTGACGGAATTGAGGTTCGGCTTACTGCGATGGAGTATAAAATCCTTGAATATCTTATGGAGAATATGGGCAGGGTTTTATCGTCGTCACAAATTTACGAAGCGGTATGGAACGAGCCGTCCTATACAAGCGAAAAGACAGTAACAGTGCATATTAAAAACATCCGTGAAAAGATTGAAATCAATCCCAAAGATCCGAAATACTTAAAGGTGGTGTACGGTCTTGGATACAAATGTGAAAAGGTTTAAGTACTCAATATTTTTTAAGATTATTTGCGTATTAATCAGTTTTGTCAGCTTCTTTGCGGCGGTAAGAATAGGCGTTATAAATCTGTTCACGGCGGAATACATCAACGAGTCTTATTATGGCAGTTCCAACGGCAAAACAAAAATCAATTCAACGTCAGACTGGACTTCAAACTATGAGTTTCTGAGGGCATTTGAGGGTGATATCGGCAGTATTATGTTCCTTGCCTGCGAGGATGAGGAAACGGATAAGTTCAAAGCCGCTCTTGCAGAAGGAAAGCAGACCTGTATTGAAAAGGCTCTTGAAATTGCCGATTCGCTCAGGCTTCAGAAGGAAGAATATGAGGCGCGACAGAAAAGGGAAGCCGAAGAAAACACGGCGGACTATGATTACGACGAAAACGATGAGCCTTATGAAACCGAAACAACAACCGTGGCTTATTATGACGACGACCATAATGAGTTCACGTCCGAAACGGACATAATTGTTGACGGTAAGCAGGTCGGCGTTTTGGATATTTTTGCGGACGACACGAAGCGGACGCTTGAAGAACGTTTTGACAACTGTTCAAATATATGGCTCAACGACTATATTCAGGCAAAATACAGCTATAAAGCCGGAATTTCAAGCGAGCTGAATTATACCGTTTCGTATAAGGGCGAGGAATACAGTTCAAAAAACGGCGCAGACATCAAAAAAGCCCGTTCCTCCGGTACGTATTTTATTCTCAGCCAAGGTAAGGTTGAGAGCAAGGGTATCTGTGACGACGTCATAAAGGATACGCTTGAATATGTTAAACCGCTGACGGGATTTGAGAAAATTACGGTTATTGCTTATCTTAATACGTCTGCGTTTGAGAAAACCGGCTTTGAAAATCTTGTAAATCAAAGCATCAAAAACAACGACCTTAAATACTCGCAGTTATATCATATGTATAACCTCAGCAGGGGATTTTACGCAAATACCGCAAGATGTTTTGCTATCGCGGTGGCGTTGCTTCTTATTAGTATTGTTTTCGCATTAGTCTATTTTGAGATAACGGGAAAGAAAAGCGCAGAGGAAAAAACAAAACAGCGTTTTTATGATTTCGTTCCGCTTGAAGTCGGTCTGGCTTTTGCGGGAACGGTAATTGCGGGAATACTGTATCTTTTGTTTGAGGCGTATGAGCAGGTCAGAGGTTTTTCGGAAATCGGTTTTGCTTATATTGTAATTTCGGTTGCGGTTGTGTGCTTTGCGGCATTGTTTGTACTGTGCGCGTCAAACGTAAGGTATTTCCGCTCGGGGAAAAAGGCGTATAAGCATTTTCTTGCGTATTGGTTTCTTTATGCAATCGGAAAAGCTTTCAAGGCAATCAAAAAACTGTTTATAAGAATCAAAGATGCGTTCAAGTCGGTAATAAAGACCATATTTTACAGACCTACAAAGTTTTTGAGAAATGTTGTTGTTTTCGGTCTGCTTCTTATAATTCTTGATTTGTTGCTTATATGCTTGTTTGTAGTCTGCTTGCTTGACGGCAATCCGCTTTTGGCGCTTCTTTGCCTGATGCCGATTATACCCGTGAATGCATATGCGTTTTACAGAGTGTGCAAGTATGTTAAAAACCTTGATACTCTTATTGATGCAAGCTCGCGCCGCGACTATACCAATATCGAACTTGAAAAGCTTGATAATTCGCTTCGGGTTCTTGCGCTTAATATGAAATATTCAAATTCGGAGCTTCAGTCGGCAATAGACAGAGCGGTTAAGGACGAAA
The DNA here is from genome assembly GCA_017613735.1 of Clostridia bacterium. Taxonomy (GTDB): domain Bacteria; phylum Bacillota; class Clostridia; order Oscillospirales; family Acutalibacteraceae; genus Fimenecus. Next base: position 46,095 of record JAGADF010000002.1, on the reverse strand, counting down.
GACTGCGTACGGAGCTTATTACAAATGTTTCACATGACCTTAAAACCCCGCTGACGTCAATTATCCTTTATGCAGACCTTCTTTCAAAATGCGATATTGATGATGAAAAAGCCAAGGAGTATATTCAGATTATTGACGAAAAGGGAAACAAACTCAAAAAGCTTATTGACGACTTGATTGAAGCTTCAAAAGTCACTTCCGGAAACGTCACGGTAAATCCGTCGGTTATTAATCTTTCTGAGCTTTGTCTTCAGGCTACCGTGGATGCTCAGTCCGATTTTGAGAAAAACGGTCTTGAGCTTGTTGTAAAGTCAGGGAGGAATCAGACGATTGTATATGCCGACGGAGTTAAGACGAACCGAATTATAGAGAATCTGCTTTCAAATGCGCGCAAGTATTCCGCAAGGTATTCAAGGGTTTATGTTACTGTGTCAGAGGACGAAAACAACGGAATTGTAGAGATAAAGAATATTTCCGCTCAACCGCTTGATATTATGCCCGATGAACTGATCGAGCGTTTTGTCAGAGGCGATAAATCAAGAAATCAGGAGGGCAACGGACTCGGGTTGTCAATTGCCAAAGAGCTTTGCAAATTACAGAATGGCAGACTCGAATTGCAGATTGACGGCGATATGTTTAAAGCAAGAGTATATCTTCCGAAAAAATCGCAGTAATCCATAAAACCTCAAAAAAAGGACAGGTCTTACGACCTGTCCTCTGTTTTTTTTATTTTAAATCTGGAATATTCCGTATGTCAGAAGCGACATTATAAGTCCCGCTATGAAAACGCCCAAGGCTATAATCGGTAGGGCTTTTTTCATTCTCAAGTCAAGAAGCGCGGCAATAAGCGCGCCCGTCCAGCCGCCCGTTCCGGGAAGGGGAATCGCAACGAATGCGAGAAGCCCCCACGCCTTATACCGAAGCACCTTTTCACGGTTTTTTTCGCCCTTCGCTTCAAGTCGGTCAAGTATTTTATGCATAAACTCAAACCGTCTTAAGAATTTGAAAATCTTTCGGATGAAAAGAAGAATAAACGGTATGGGAAGCATATTGCCGATATAACAGATTATAAAAGCTCTTAAAAAATCGACCTCAAGAATCCGCGCGGCAATCATTCCGCCCCTGATTTCAAGTATCGGAAAAAGCGAAATTATGAATATCGTCAGTTCTTCGGGTATTCTGTTTTTAAAAAGCTCAACAAAAAAATTGACTATCTGTTCAGCCATTTACTTCCTCCGAATAGTTGTCCTCAATAAACTGCTTCGCGTGGTAAAGGATGTCCTTGTCATTAGCGTATCTGAGGCGTTTAATCGCCTTGTCATAGTCAAGCCAGACGTAATCCTCAATCTCTTCGGGCTGAATTATGGTTTTAACGTCCTTTGTCGTAGCGAGAAAAAGAGCTACGCTTTTTTCAATTCTGCCTTGAATTGTGTATTCGCTCTTATAGCGGAAGCCGTCAAGAATGTCAATGTGAATTCCCGTTTCCTCAAGCACTTCGCGGCGGGCGGTCGTCTTTTCGTCCTCGCCCTTTTCCATATGCCCTTTCGGGAAGCCCCAGTTGGTGCTGCGCTTGTTCTTTATAAGAAGATAGCGTCTGTCGCCCATAATCTCCCTGAAAACTATTGCGCCGCAGCTTCTTTCGTAAAGGCATTCAACCGAATAACCGTAAACGCTTTCGGTCGAGTCTATGCCGTCGGTGACGTCGTTTATAATAAACCGCTGGCTTTTAGGCGATACGACAAGTACCGAGCCGTTTTTGTTTTTCCTGCGCACAATGGCAATAACCCTTCCGTCAAAATTCATAACGGGATGGGAAATGCCGATTATGTACGCTCCTTTGATGTGATAATGAGACTCAACAGGCGTCTCGACAGAGCCGAAATTGAGCATAAACTCGTTGCCTGAAACCTCATCAATAGAGCCAATGGGATTTGTAACCCTGACTCTGATGCATTTTCCGAGCATAATATTCCCTTTCAACTGTCACCCCTTTGATTTACGTTAACGGGTGACGACACATTAACCAATATTATATATAAAACGGCGGCGAGTTGCAAGATTATAATTAAAAAATATAGCCAAAATCATCTTTTTTTATAAAAAGCATTGTATAAATCTTCGTTTTGCTGTAAAATAAATTGATTATACTTTCCGATACAGTTATTTCGGTTTGCGGATTTTTGGAGGTGTTTATGGAAGATTTATTTTCCAACGGTCCTAAAAACGATGATTTTGAGGATATAAGCAGTCACTCGTCTTCGGGTGACGAATTTGAGGACATTTTCAGTAATTCCCAGAAGGAGATTGACGACCTGTTCAGCGACTCTTCAAAGGAGCCTGTACGGGGTAACGCCGACGGCGAGGTAAGGAAGGATTTCGATATGAGCTATTTTTCCTACACGCCGAAAAACGGGGATTCAGACGAGACTCAATCACAGCAGGGTGAGGATATGAAAAACGAACCGATTCATTTTGAAGATATTTCTTCAAACGGTAAGGGCAAGAACAAAGGCGGTAAGAAAAGAGCGGTAATTACAATCATTGCGGGCGTACTTATTGTTCTGCTTATTATCGGCGGATTTGTTTTGTATAATTATAACGACATTCTTAATCAGCTCAATTATAAGAAGAGCGAAAAGAACAAGTATGTCAACGAAAACGAACTTACAAGAGGCGACGGCATAACAAACATTCTTCTTATCGGCTCGGACTCAAGAGTCAGCGATACGTCGGGCTCGCGCTCGGACACGACGATTCTTCTTTCGGTCGATACGAAGAGCAAGCAGTTAAAGCTCGCTTCTTTCTTAAGAGATACTTATATAGAAATTCCCGAGCAGGGCTACAACAAACTGAACGCGGCGTTCAGTTTCGGCAGCACGCAGCTGCTTATGGACACGCTTGAATACAACTTCAAGGTTGATATTGACTACTATGTCGCGATTGATTTTGAATCGTTCAAGGACGTTATTGACAAGCTCGGCGGAGTTGACGTTGAGATTACGGACAACGAGGCGAGATATATCAACAGCCACGACCATATGACCGAGGTTGAACGCGCGGCGTTCCCGAACGCGATTTCGGGCGGCATGAATCACTTTACGGGGTCTCAGGCTCTTTGGTACTGCAGAATCCGTTATCTCGATTCGGATTTCAACCGCACCGAAAGACAGCGCAAGACGCTTAACGCGGCTCTTCAGAAAGCGAAGGGCAAGAGCATTACCGAGCTTCTTGACATTATGAAATTCGGCGCAAGCTTAGTTACAACCGATATCACAAAGCAGCAGATTAACAGCTATGCTCAGCAGGCGCTTTCATTCCTTAAGTACGACATAGTCGGCATTCAGATTCCCGCCGACGGCACCTGGGAGAATGTAAGCACTCAGGCGGGCGCGTCGCTCGGAATTGACCTTGAGGCGAATAAGGAAGTGCTCAATCAGTTTATTTACGGCGGAGTATACGTTGAACCTACGGAGCCTGTGGAAGAAAACAACTGATTTTCGGAGGAATTCGGATGAAAACAGCTAAGACTACTCTTGTTAAAAGTTTTAAAGTCGGTCAGATTGACAAAAGAATCTACGGCTCGTTTATCGAGCATCTCGGCAGAGCCGTCTACGGCGGTATTTACGACCCCGGCCATCCGCTGGCGGATGAAGACGGCTTGCGCACAGACGTCATCGATTCCGTAAAAAGGCTTAACGTCCCGATTGTAAGGTATCCGGGCGGCAACTTCGTTTCGGGTTATAACTGGGAGGACGGCGTAGGCCCCAAGGAGCTTCGCCCGAAAAAGCTTGAACTCGCCTGGAGCGTTACCGAGGACAATTCCTTCGGCACGGACGAGTTTATGAAATGGTGTAAAAAGGCCGATACCGATTGTATGATGGCTGTCAACCTCGGCACAAGGGGAGTTGACGCGGCGAGAAATCTTGTCGAATACTGCAATCACCCGTCAGGCACGTTTTACAGCGATATGCGCGTAAAAAACGGCGCAAAGGAACCTCATAACATTAAGCTCTGGTGCCTCGGCAACGAAATGGACGGCCCCTGGCAGTTAGGTCATAAAACGGCTGAGGATTACGGTCTTCTCGCCAATGAAGCCGCTAAGGCTATGAAGGCGGTTGACAATTCTATTGAAACGGTTATCTGCGGCAGCTCGAATTACGGGATGAGAACCTTCGGCGAATGGGAAGCGACAACGCTCGACATAGCCTATGACGCGGTAAACTACGTTTCTCTTCACCAGTATTTTGATAACAGATGCGACGATACGGCTTCGTTCCTTGCGAAGAATATGGATATGGAACGCTTTATAAAGTCAGTTGTCAGTATCTGCGACTACATAAAGGGCAAAAAGCATTCTAACCATACCGTCAATCTTTCGTTTGACGAGTGGAACGTCTGGTACCATTCAAACGATATTCCCTTTGATAAATGGTCCAAGGCTCCGCATCAGCTCGAAGATATCTATAACTTTGAGGACGCGCTTCTTATAGGGCTTATCCTCATAACTCTTCTTCGCAACTGCGACAGGGTTAAGGTTGCCTGCCTTGCGCAGCTTGTAAACGTTATTGCTCCGATAATGACCGAAAACGGCGGAAGAATGTTTGAACAGACGATTTTTTACCCGTTTTCGCATGTTAGCAATTTCGGCAGGGGTTCAGTGCTTTATCAGGTTATCGATTCCCCGATGCACGACACAAGGGAGTTTTCGCTTGTGCCCGATATTGACAGCGTTTCTGTTCTCAGCGACGACGAAAACGAACTGACTGTTTTTGCGGTCAACAGAAACGAAAAGGAAGACGTTTTATTTGACGTAAGACTTATTGAAATGGACGGGATGAAACCCGTCGAGTTTATACAGATGAGCGGCTTCGGTCTTAAAGAAACCAACGGCTTCGATTCTTCGCCGGTCAAGCCGAAGAATGCCGAACTGCCCGAACTTGACGGCGACAGAGTTCAGATTAAGCTTCCGCCTCTTTCGTGGAACGTAGTAAGATTTAAAAAATAGGTGATTTTATGGCTAAGTGTCCTAAATGCGGCAAAGAATTGACAATTCTAAATTTCAGAGCCGAATGTCCAAAATGCGGAGTTAATATTCCGAATTATGACTGGGAAAGACGTCTTGAGGAAGACGCCGATAAGGCTGAAATGGCGTTTGCCCGTCTTCATTACAAGACAGGCAATTTCAAGAGCGCGACTGTTGGCAGTCCGCTCCGCATAGTCAGGCTTATCTGCACTTTCCTGCCGCTTATTGCGCTCGTTTTACCGCTCGCAAAATACAGCATCGAGCTTCCTTTCTTTTCAAAGAGCGGCTCGCTGTCGTTTCTGAACGTGGCTCTTAAGGTCTTCGGTGATACGGGACTTATAGGTCATATGATTAACCTTTCAAAGGGCGAGCTTTTAGGTCAGCTCTCAACGGATTTGCTTATTTCAGTTATAGGTATGTTCCTTGCGGTTGTGTTCGGCGTGCTTAATTTCTTCGTATTGCTTATTGCCGCCTTTAATCTGCACTGGCGTTTTAACGTTATTTTAAACGCCCTTGCGGCTTGCTCATTCGCGGCGGGTTACTATTATTTAAGAAATTTCTTTATGCTTAACGAGGGAACTTCATTTACGGCTGTAAGCGGCTCAATGTCCTTCGCATTCTTTGTCGGAATCGCGCTTTTCCTTCTTAATATGATACTCAATATAATTGTCGGTATCGGTCTTTCAAAGCAGAAAAAGGAACAGCCTACAATTGAGGAGGCGACTGCTGTGGAGATTGAAAAGCTCCATACCCTCGGCTACGGTTATAAGGAAGAAAAACCGAAAAAAGAGAAGAAGAAAAAGAAAGATAAAAAAGAATCTGACGAATGATAAAAAAGCGTGTGAAAATTAATTCACACGCTTTAAAATTTTACTTGACATATTCACATTTACTGTGATATAATGCCATTTGCCGCATATTAAGGGCGTGTTAAAAAACACATAATAAATCAGTGATTTAGCCTGATTAGCGAGACCGTAATGAAGGAAGGAAAAAAGAATGTACGCAGTCATCGAGACAGGCGGTAAGCAGTACAAGGTAGAAGCGGGCGATACGCTCTACATTGAAAAGCTTGCAGTCGAGGCTGAAAGTGACGTTACCTTTGACAAGGTTGTCGCGCTTGGTACCGATAAGGGCTTTAAAGCGGGTACTCCCTATGTTAAGGGCGCAACGGTTGCCGCAAAGGTCGTAAAGAACGGCAAGGCAAAGAAGGTCACGGTTTTCACCTACAAGCCCAAGAAGAACGAAAAGCGTAAGATGGGACATCGTCAGCCGTATACAATGGTTGAGATTACCGCTATTAACGCTTAATTATGATTAGCGCAGATTTTTTCGCCGCAGACGGCGGAGTTCTTTCGGGTTTTCGCGTGTCGGGACACTCGGGCTATTCCGAAGAGGGTAAAGATATTGTGTGCGCCGCGGTTTCGGCGATGGCTTATCTTACGGCCAACACAATTACCGAGGTTATCGGAGTTAATGCCGATATAAAAACCGACGACGGATTTTTATCGCTTAAGGTCAATCCGGGCGATGAAAACAAATGCGAAATTCCGCTTAAGGGCTTTTATCTGCAGATGAAAGAGCTTGTAAAGCAATATCCCGATTATATTAGGGTAAGAGAGGTGTAAAAAATGCTTAAAATTAACATTCAGTTATTCGCTCATAAAAAAGGTATGGGTTCAACCCGTAACGGCCGTGACTCAGAGTCAAAGAGACTCGGCGCAAAGCGCGCTGACGGTCAGTTCGTACTTGCAGGTAACGTTCTTGTAAGACAGAGAGGCACTCACATCCATCCCGGCAACAACGTCGGCAAGGGCTCTGACGACACACTCTTCGCTCTTATTGACGGTACGGTCAAGTTCGAAAGATATGGCAAGGACCGCAAAAAGGTCAGCGTTTACGCTGTTGAGCAGTAATTAAAAAGCTTAAACCCGTTGAAGGCAATCTTCGACGGGTTTATTATTTATTTGACATATCTCGCGTTTTATTCTATAATCAAATGGTAAATTAAAAAACGGAGGTTTTATTATGAATTGTCCAAAGTGCGGCGCTCCCGTTGCTCCCGGAACGGCTTTCTGCAGTAACTGCGGCGCTTCCGTAAGCGCTCCCGCTCCGGCTCCCCAGCCCGTTGCTCAGCCTATTCCCCAGCAGAATACATACAACACTTATCCGGCAACGCCCGTTTACCCGGCGAGCGCGCCCGTATCTCAGGTTCCGCCTGAGTATAAGCCGTTAAGTCCGTGGGCATATTTCGGCTATATGCTTCTGTTCTCAATCCCGATTGTAGGCTTTATCTGCCTTATAATCTTCTCGGTTGATTCGGGCAATATTAACCGCCGGAATTTCGCGCGTTCTTACTGGATCTGGTTTGTAATCGGAATGGTTATCGGCATTATTGTTTTCGTTCTTACCGCTGTATTCCGCGTTTCGCTTGCGAATGAAGTAAATAATTTCAGTTATTTCTGATAATAAAAAATCAAACGGTATGTAAGGAAACTTACATACCGTTTTTTCTTTTCGCTTTATTATAACTGGTCAAGAGTTAATTCGTAAGCGGGAAGAAACTCTTCAAGAAATACGTCGCATTCGGGACAGCCGAGCTTTTTTATAAGCTGCTTTGTGCTTTTTTCAGCCATTTTGAATTCGGCGTTGCCCGCTTTCCTTTCCTCAATGCACTTTATGAGCGCGCTTAATTTGTCCGCCGCCTTGACAAGAAGCCAGAGTTCCTCGTCCTCGTCTTTTTTGAAAAAGAACGGCGAGTACTCGTCCCGAAGGTCGTCGGGAAGCATATCAAGAAGCCTGTTGCATGCGTTGTCCTCAATCTTTTTAAACTCCCTGCGCATTTCGTCGCTGTTGTATTTAACGGGCGTGGGCATATCGCCCGTGATGATTTCGGGCGTGTCATGGTAAAGCGCAAGCGCCGCCGCGCGCTCGGCGTTATAGTTTTTATTGAATCTCTTATTGCCGATTACCGCAAGCGCGTGAGCGAGCGAAGCGACCTCAAGGGTGTGTTCGGCAAGGCTCTCTTTTTCGGTATTCCTCATGAGCGCCCAGCGGTTAATGTATTTTGTTCTCGAAGAAAATGCAAAAAATGAGTTATTCATTGTTTTCACCTTAACCTTTGTTTCTGTATTCGTAAACTGCGTCTGATATTTTTTCGAAATCGGTCATTGTAAAGCGTTCCGCCCTTATGTTTTCGTCAAAGCCGAGCCGCTTTAATATATCGGAAATAACGCTCTTTTCAATGCCGAGCCCCGCGCTTAAGGAATTTACCGCGGTCTTTCTTCTCTGGGCAAAGGCGGATTTGACGACCTGACCGAAAACCGAAATATCCTTCGGATTTACGGGCGGATTTTTAAGAAGGCGAAGAGAAATAACCTCGCTGTCAACCTTCGGGGAGGGAATAAAGCTTTCCTTTGAAACAAAGAACAGCTTTTCGGCTTTTGAGTAGTAATTAACCGCTGCCGTCAGCGCGCCGGATTCCCTGTCGCCGACATTCGCGCAGATTCTGTCCGCGGCTTCCTTCTGAACCATAACCACGATTTTTTCAATCGGGAGCCTGCTTTCAAGCAGCTTCATTATAACGGGCGAGGTTATATAGTAGGGAAGGTTGGCGCAGACCGAAACCTTTCTGTCGCCGAATTTTTCCTTTAACAGTTCGGGCAAATCGACCTTTAAAATATCTTCGTTGATTATTTCTATATTGTCGTATTCGCCGAGGGTTTTTGAAAGAATCGGCAAAAGCCTCGCGTCAAGCTCTACCGACACAACCTTTTCGGCTCTTTTTGAAAGCTCGCTTGTCAGAACTCCGATTCCCGCGCCTATTTCAAGCACGCCCGTTTCGCCGTCGGAAACCGCTTCGTCAGCCATTTTAGGGCAGACGGACCCGTCTATGAGAAAGTTCTGACCGAGCGACTTTGAAAAATGAAAGCCGCCCTGTTCGAGAAGCCTTTTTACGGTTGAAATGTCGGACAGATTATACACCGCTTTTACTCCTTTTTACAGTCTGTCTGCTATTTTATCACATAATTTCCGTTTTAACAATATGTTAAACTGTGAGAAAATCCAAAATCGTATTTGAAAGGTTGAAAATGAGAGAAAATTGGTATAGAATAATTATGTTATTTTATTAATGTATTATTATTTCGGAGGATATATATGAACTATCGTTTGACAAAGGTTCAGGCAAAGGAACTGCTTGAAAACAAGCTGTCTCATTTTATCGGCGTTGAGCCGCAGAATGCAACGGATGAGCAGTATTACAAGGCGGTTGCTTTAGTGCTCAGGGACCTTATGAGCAGGGGACGTACGGAATTTTTTGAAAAGGGCGAAAAGAACGGGGCAAAGACCGTTTACTACCTTTGCATGGAATTTCTTATGGGGCGTTCTCTTAAAAACACGCTTTATAATCTTAATCTTACAAATACATTTAAAAGCGTACTCAAGGACTACGGCGTAAAGCTCGAAAAGCTTTATGAATGCGAGCCTGACGCGGGACTCGGCAACGGCGGCCTTGGCCGTCTTGCGGCGTGCTATCTTGACGGACTTGCAACCGACGGTTACCCCGCGAGAGGTTATTCGATTCTTTACGAAGCGGGTATCTTCAAGCAGAAGCTTATCGACGGCTGGCAGACCGAGCTTCCCGATTTCTGGCTTCCCGGCGGCGAGGTATGGCTTGTTCCTCACGAGGAATGGGCGCTCGACGTAACCTTTGAGGGCGAGGTCAGCGATTCGTGGGAGGGCAGCTTCCACCACGTTGAAATTGTTAATTCAAAGCCCGTTAAGGCTGTTCCTTACGATATGTACGTTGCCGGCAAGGACGGCAAGGGCATTTCGGTTCTTCGTCTGTGGTCTGCCAAGGCAGCGGCTCTTGATATGAATCTTTTCAATCAGGGCGATTATATAAGAGCTCTTGAACAGAACGCCATGGCGGAGGTTATTTCAAAGGTGCTTTACCCTGCGGACAATCATCCCGAGGGCAAATCGCTTCGTCTCCGTCAGCAGTATTTCCTCGTTTCCGCCTCGATTCAGGATATTGTAAGACGTCATCTTCGCCATTACAATACAATCGACAATTTTGCACAGAAGGTTGCAATTCATATTAACGACACTCATCCGACGCTCGCTATTCCCGAGCTTATGCGTATTCTTCTTGACGAATGCGGCTACGGCTGGGACGAGGCATGGAATATAGTTACCTCCACGGTAGCTTATACAAACCATACCGTTATGAAAGAAGCTCTCGAATGCTGGCCCGAGGATTTGTTCCAGAGGCTTTTGCCGAGAATATATCAGATTACAAAGGAAATTGACAACCGCTTCCGCGCTTTCGTATGGAACGCAACCGGCAACGCCGATACAGTTGAAAGAATGGCTATTGTTTCAAACGGCGTTGTAAGAATGGCGAATCTCTGCGTCGCGGGCAGTCACTGCGTAAACGGCGTTTCGGCTCTTCACAGCGAAATTCTTAAGGACACTGTTTTCAGCGATTTCTACGCTCTTACGCCCTCGAAATTCACAAACGTCACTAACGGTATCGCTCACAGACGTTGGCTGTGCCAGTCCAATCCCGAGCTTTCAAAGCTTATTAAGGAGCTTATCGGCGACGGCTTTGTGCTTGACGCGAGCGAGCTTGAAAGACTTAAGGCGTTTAAAAAAGACAAGGAAGTTCTTGAAAAAATCGCCGAGGTCAAGTATAAGAATAAGGTTGATTTCTCGAATTATATCAAAAAGACAACGGGCGTGTCCTTGGACCCCGAGTCGATTTTCGACGTCCAGGTAAAACGCCTTCACGAGTATAAGAGACAGCATCTTAACGCACTTAATATCGTTGCCGAATACCTTAAGATTAAGGAAAATCCGAACGGCAACTATACGCCTCACACATACATTTTCGGCGCAAAGGCGGCGGCAGGCTACTTTATGGCGAAAAAGATTATAAGCTTTATCTGCGCGCTTTCGGAAATGATTAATAACGACCCCGACGTAAATAAGTACCTTAAGGTATTTTACGTTGAGGATTACAACGTAACAAAGGCTGAAAGACTTATACCTACTGCCGACATTTCAGAGCAGATTTCACTCGCCGGTACGGAAGCGAGCGGAACGAGCAATATGAAATTTATGATTAACGGCGCGGTAACGATAGGCACTCTCGACGGCGCAAACGTTGAAATTCACGACGCGGTGGGCGACAGTAATATCGTTATTTTCGGTATGACTACTCCCGAGGTCGAGCAGCTTAAGCACAGGGGCTACAATCCCCAGACCTATTACGACAATAATGAGGAAATCAGAAAGGTTCTCGACTTCCTTAACCGCAACGGCGTAAACGGTCAGTTCTTCCCGGAAATCACTTCGAATATTCTTTACAACGACCCGTATATGGTTCTTGCCGATTTCCAGGATTATCACAACGCTCAGCAGACGATTACCGAGCTTTGGAACAATAAAAAGAAATTTGCCCAGATGTCGCTTATGAATACTGCTTCGGCGGGCATTTTCGCGGCGGACCGTTCAATAAGGGAATACGCCGACAATATCTGGCATACAAAATCTGCATTTAAGAATTAATCAGTATGGATTTTTGTTTTTATTCTTCACGAAACAGTTTTTACAAGAATAAATTCGGTGCCGTAGCCGCAGGGGAATCTCTGCGGCTTTGTCTTCTTATGCCGAGGCATTTCTGCGTTCATTCCGCCTCCCTTGTCATCTGCAAGGACGGCGAATATGAAAAAAAGCTGTCTATGTACTGGGCGGGGATGAACGGCGAGGACTGTGAGGTCTGGGATGTTTCGTTCACGCTTGACGAAGCGGGGCTTTACTGGTACTATTTCGAGTATTCTACCGATTTCGGAACCGCCGCTATAAAAAATCTCGGAAACGACACCTGCTCGGTAAACTACGGCGACAACTGGCAGCTGACGGTTTATTCGCCATCCTTTAAAACTCCCGACTGGCTCAAGGGCGGAATTATTTATCAGATTTTTCCCGACCGTTTCTTTAAATCGGGCAAAAAGAAAGAAAACGTCCCGTCCGACAGAATACTCCGCGACGACTGGGGCGAAATGCCTTTCTGGAAGCCTGACAAAAACGGCAAGGTTCTGAATAACGACTATTTCTGCGGCGACCTTAAGGGAATTGAGAAAAAGCTCGGCTATTTAAGCGGGCTCGGCGTTACCTGTATTTATCTCAATCCGATTTTTGAGGCGCATTCGAATCACCGATACAATACCGCCGATTATATGAAAATCGACCCGCTTTTAGGCACGAAAGAGGATTTTGTTTCCCTTTGCGAAAAGGCGAAGGAAAAGGGCATAAGGATTATTCTTGACGGCGTGTTTTCGCATACCGGCGACGACAGCGTTTATTTTAACAGGTATAACAGATATGACTCCGTCGGCGCGTATAACAGCGAAAAGTCGCCTTATTTCAGCTGGTATAAATTTGATGTTTTCCCCGATGAATATAAAAGCTGGTGGGGCTTTGACACTCTGCCCGAGGTCAGGGAGGAAAACGAAAGCTATCAGAAATTCATAACGGGTAAGGGCGGCGTCGTGGAAACCTGGCTTAAAGCGGGCGCGTCTGGCTTCAGGCTCGACGTTGCGGACGAATTGCCCGACTGCTTTATAGACGTCCTCAGAAAAAGCGTCAAAAGAACGGACAAAAATGCCGTCCTCATAGGCGAGGTATGGGAGGACGCGACAAATAAGGAAAGCTACGGCGAAAGGCGAAGGTACCTTCTGGGCGACCAGCTTGACAGCGTTATGAATTACCCGTTCGCGAACGCCGTTCTCGATTTCGTGCGTTTCGGAAACGCCGAGGATTTTTACGAAAGAGTTATCTCGGTTGTTGAGAATTATCCGCCCGAAGCGCTGAACGTTCTTATGAACCATATCGGCACTCACGATACCGAAAGGGCGATAACCTTTCTTGCGGGCGAATCGTGTGAAAACCGCGGCAGACCGTGGCAGGCAACTCATAAACTGAGCAAAAGAAATTACTGCAAGGGCGTTAAGCTTCTTAAGCTGGCTGCCGTTCTTCAGTTTACCCTGCCGGGCGTTCCGTCGGTTTATTACGGCGACGAAGCGGGAATGCAGGGCTACAAGGACCCGTTTAACCGCGGCTGTTACCCGTGGGGGGAGGAGAATGAGGAGCTTCTTTCCTTCTATAAAAAGCTCTGTAAACTGAGAAAGGGCATTCCCGCGTTAAAGGACGGAAAAATCCGCTTTGTTTCGAATATTCTTTCGTGCGTCGCCTTTGAAAGAGTCAGCGCCAATAGCAGACTGCTTGTCATAGCGAATAAAAATGCGGAAGAAATTGAATACACGCTCCCGCCCGAGTGGTTCGGCGCGAGCGAAGTCAACGGACTTAAAACCGACGGCAACAGGGTTTTAATCCCGCCCGACACCGCGGCAATATTCAGATAACAGTTAAACCCCGACTGAAAAGTCGGGGATTATTTTTTTAAAAGCCTTGACAATACTGAACTTTTATACTAAAATTGAAAACGGTTTTCATTTTCAGAATGAGGGTGAATGTATGGGCTATAATACTAAACAGCAGGACGCTATCCTTTCGGCTCTTAAAAGCAGTAAGGGTAAGCATATGACTGCGGATGAAATATATTTAAAGCTTATCCGTCAGGGAAAGCAGGTCGGCAAGACGACGGTCTACAGACATCTCGAAAAGCTTACTGCCGACGGTACAATCCGCCGCTACTCTTCAGGCGACAATTCCGGCGCGTGCTATCAGCTTGCGGATTCTCACTGTAACGAGCATTACCATCTTAAATGCTCATCCTGCGGCAAGCTTATTCACGTTGAATGCGATTTTCTTGACGAGCTTGCCAGGCACCTTATGAATGACCACAGCTTCGAGCTTGACAAATGCAAAACCGTTCTTTACGGCAAATGCGAAAAATGCAGGGAGGAAAAATGATGAAAAGACTGTTAAGCATATTGCTTGTTTTAGTTATGGTAATTACGGTTTTCGGCGCGTGCGCAAAAAAGCCGGCTGAGAATAACACCACTGAAAAGCAGAAAGAAAATAACGGAAAACTGAAGATTATTACAACGATTTTTCCGCCTTATGATTTTGCAAAGAATATTGTATCGGATATGGCAGACGTCACTATGCTTTTGCCCTTGGGAAGCGAGTCTCATTCGTTTGAGCCGACCACTCAGGATATAGTTGCAATTCAGAATTGCGATGTATTTATCTGTATCGGCGGTGAAAGTGAAAAGTGGGTTGAAAAGGTTATGGATTCACTTGACACCGAAAAGGTTAAGGTTATATCACTTCTCGACCTCGTTGACGCGAAAGAGGAAGAGGTTGTAGAAGGCATGGAAGCCGAAGAAGAGGAAGAAGGCGGAGCGAAGGTCGAATATGACGAGCACGTCTGGACTTCACCCGTTAATGCCGAGCGGATTACAAAGTCAATTTGCGACGCAATTTGCGAAAAAGACGAGGCCAATGCAAAAGAGTATCAGTACAATGCTTTAACGTATATAGCAAGATTGGAAAAGCTTGACAGTGATTACAGAGAAATGGTTTCTTCGGCAAAACGCGACAGAATTGTCGTCGCCGACCGTTTCCCGTTCAGGTATCTTTGCGATGAATACAACATTAAGTATTCGGCGGCATTTGCGGGCTGTTCTGCTTCGACAGACCCGAGCGCAAATACGGTTAAATATCTTATAAATAAAGTTAACGAAGAAAAAATCCCCGTGATTTTCTATATCGAATTTTCACAGAAAACCGTTGCGAATACCGTTCTTCAGTCGACTGACGCGAAGGCGATGGAGCTTCATTCGTGCCACAATGTTTCGGCGGAGGACTTTAACAACGGTGTCGGTTATATTGAACTGATGACAAGAAATCTTGATGCACTCAGGGAGGCGCTCAACTGATGGCGCAGGTTAAATGCGAAAACGTTTCGTTAGCCTATGACGGAATGAAAATTGTTTCCGATTTGAATTTTGAGGTGAATAAGGGCGACTATCTGTGCATAGTCGGTGAAAACGGCTCGGGCAAGAGCACGCTTGTCAAAACTCTTCTCGGACTTAAAACGCCCGCCGACGGCAGTATCTCTTTCGGCGACGGGCTTACTCAGGATGAAATCGGCTATCGTCCCCAGCAGACGAGCGCGCAGAAGGACTTTCCCGCGTCGGTTCTGGAGGTTGTTCTTTCGGGCTGTTTGAATAAGCTCGGCAAAAAGCCGTTCTTCGGTAAAAGCTCAAAGCAGCTTGCGGAAAAAAATATTGAAAGGCTCGGCATTTCAAATCTCAAAAAACGCTGTTACAGAGAGCTTTCGGGCGGTCAGCAGCAGAGAGTTCTGCTTGCGCGCGCACTGTGCGCTACGGAAAAGCTTTTGCTTTTAGACGAGCCTACCGCGGGACTTGACCCGAAGGTTACAATGGATTTTTACGCTCTTATTTCCGAGCTTAACAAGAGCGGAATAACGATAATAATGGTCTCTCACGATATAAATGCGGCTGTCGAGTATTCAAGCCACATTCTTCATATGAGCCATAAACCGCTGTTCTTCGGAACAACCGAGGACTACGTTAAAAGTCCTATCGGCAAGGCGTTCATAGGAGGTGACGAATAATGGATATGACGTTTTCACAGTTTCTTGATTATTTCGCCCTTCCCTTTATTCAGTACGCCTTTATTGTCGGAATTATCGTTTCGCTTTGTTCGTCGCTTTTAGGCGTAAGCCTCGTTCTTAAAAGATACTCGATGATAGGCGACGGACTTTCGCACGTAGGCTTCGGCACTCTCGCCGTTGCGTCCGCGCTTAACCTGACGAATAAGTCGATGTTTATTTCAATCCCCGTTGTCGTGCTTGCCGCTTTTCTGCTTTTAAGGTTGAATGAAAGCAGTAAAATCAAGGGCGACTCGGCTATCGCTCTTATTTCCACAAGTGCGCTTGCCATAGGTTATACAATGTCCTACACCTCGACTAATTCCTCGAGCGTGGATGTTTGTAACTTTATGTTCGGCTCTCTTCTGACAATAAAAAAGAGCGAGGTGCTTCCGTCGATTCTTCTTTCGGTAGTAGTTCTTGTAATATTCGTTTTCTTTTATAACCGTATTTTCGCCGTAACCTTTGACGAAACCTTTGCAAAAGCGACAGGAACGAAGAGCGGACTTTACAATATGCTTATCGCCTTTCTTACCGCGGTAACTATTGTTATGGGAATGAAGATAATGGGCACTCTTCTTATCTCCGCGCTCATAATTTTCCCCGCGCTTACTTCCATGCGGCTTTGCAAGAGCTTTCGCGGAGTTGTGATTTCGTCGGCGGTTATTTCGATAATCTGCTGTATTACGGGAATTATTGCGGGCATTGTGTTCGGCACTCCCACAGGCTCGTCAATAGTTCTTTGCAATCTTCTGCTGTTCCTTGTGTTCAGCATTATTGCTTCTTGCATAAAGAGAAAAAAGGCGGTATAATCATTTTGCAGTTTCTTAAAAAAGAGGTGCTTATATGAAAAAGATTATATGTTTGTTTCTCAGCGCGGTAATGCTTGTTTCATTTTCTTCCTGCAGCGGTAAGCAGGGCGTTATCGACAGGGCGAGAAAGGAAAAGGAAACCACGGTTGAAACCCTTGAAAAGGTTTTTACGGTTCGTGAAAACACCTTTGTCGCTTCGGTTGACAATATGTACAGAGAGACCGATTATTATATCGGTGAATATAATTACGTTAAGTACGTAGGCTTCGTTCTTCATCAGGAGGACCCCTCCGATAAAAGCATCAGCTATCCCTGGGTTTGCCGTTACGGACCCGGCTGCTGCGGCAGCGGCACCACTCCCGGCTTCGTAGTCGTTTATGACGGCGACCTTCCCGAAGATAAGACCTGGGTTGAGGTTACGGGCAAGCTTAAGATTGCCAAAGAGGGCGACGAAATATACAGCTATCTTCATGACCTTCTCGGCACTCTCTATAAGGATGATAACACCGCAATTTCGACTTACGCATATTTTGAAATTGAACGCATACTTCCTGCCAAAGCCGGACTTGAAACGGTAGGCATTACCTGATAAAAGATAAAAAAAGAGGGAAAAAAGACCAAAAAATGCAATTTGTTAACAATTTGTTCATAATTTTGTGACGGGTTTGACAAAATGTACTGTTATTATGTAATTGACATAGGGAGGATGTAAGGTCTTCCCGAAGCCAATCCAAAAATATTCTTTATTTTTCTCTTTCCAGAAAAACGCCGATGCAAAAGCATCGGCTTTTTTCTTTGTGAAATGAAAAACGCCGAAGGCTTTTTTGTGAATAAGAAAACGCCTTGCAGTTTCCTGCAAGGCGTTTAATTATATTATATGGTTTTTACTGAACGAGCAGCTTGTCAACTACCATGTCGAAATACCACTGAAGTATTCTCTGACCGAGGAAAAGCGCAAACGCAATACCGAATGCGAGGTGAGGTCCGAAAGGAACCTCTCTGCCGGTGTCTTCCTCATTCTCTTCTTCGTCAAGGCCCAGGTCAATGTCTTCGTCGATATCTTCGTCTTCATTGACTTCCTCAAGAGCTCTTTGCGCCTTGACCTTTTTAGCGATTTTGCTGTTTGTCTCGTAAGAAACGGTTTCCTTTTTAGCCTTGGCTTTTGCTTCTTTTGCTTTCTTTCTCTCTTCCTTGGGGTCTATGCCTTTTTCCTTCTGTTCCTTTTTATAGAGGATTGAAAGATAAATAACCGTGAAGAGAAGACCTATTACCGTTCCGACAACGGTTGCGAGAACGGTGCACTTCCAGCCGAGAGCAAAGCCTGCCGCAGCCATAAGCTTTATATCGCCGCCGCCTATTGCGTCAACGCCCTTGAGCTTAGTAAAGATAAGACCGAGTATGAGAAGAATGCCCGATACAAGGAAGAAACCTATAATTCTTTCAAGAAGCTTTTCAAGGTCAAAGCCGTTTCTGACCACGTCGCAGACATAGAGAATAATGCCGCCGAGAAGAACGCAAATCCACATTGAATCGGGAATAATATTGTGCTGAAAATCCGTCCAGGTGAGTACGATAAGGCAGGAAAGAATCAAAAAATAGCCTGCCATTTCGGGCATAAGCTTTCCGTCGCACAGAAACAGGAACGCAAGCACGTAAAAAATACCGTTGAGAGCCTCGACTATCGGGTACTGCGGCGAGATTTTCGCCTTGCAGTAACGACATTTTCCGCCTAAGAATATAAATGAGAACAGCGGAACAAGGTCATACCATTTTAAATTGTGATTGCATTTCGGGCAGAAGGAAGAGCCCTTTTTGAAATCAAGACCTATCGGCAGGCGGTAAATGAGCACGTTGAGGAAACTGCCTATTACTATGCCGAAAAGGAAAATGATGACCGACAGATAGATTTTCTGAATCAATAATAAGTTCATTTGACGAATCTCCTTTTTGAAAGAATAAGTTCGGGATTGCGGGTTGTTATATTATCGGGCGAAAGGGTGAGCGCGTAATTGAGCTCGGTTTCGCTGTCGGGCGTGAAAACGGAAACAAGAAGCGAATTCTTTTTACATATTTCAACGCCTTTTTTTGTTATTAATCTGAAATTACTGTTGATTCCGACGCCGCCGAGCGCATTTATTCTTGAGGCGACCGAAATCCAGTATTCCTCGTCAAACATCTCTTTAAGAGACGACCTTATATTTATGTAGTAGGGAATGCTCACGGTAGAAGCGACCGCAGGGACGTCCTTTTCGTTGACTCCCGTGAAAAAGCATCTGTCCTCCATACCGAGGGAACGGATTATTTCATCCGCCGCAAAGGACGCGCTGCTTCTTTTAAGGTCGACGTTGACTTTTATATCGTCGGAGTTTTCTTTGATAAATCTTAAGCCCTCTTCAAACGAGGGGTATTCTTTTCCGCTTTCGTAGTCGTGAGTCATAAGGACGTTTCCGTTCTCGTCGTCAAGGATGTCAAGTTCGAGAATCTGAGCTCCCGAATTAATGGCTTCCCGAAGACTTTCAATCGTATTGTCCTTCGTGCCGTTACAGCCCGAATGAGCGGTGACGGTAAAGCTGTCGGGCAGGGTGTACGCGCTTTTAATCGCTTCGCTTTCGATTTTCTTTTTTACAACCGAAGCAACGGCGGTTACTGCAGTGCCCGCGACGATAAGCTTTTTAATCGGTTTAAGATTCATTTAATCACCTCGGTAAAACCACGTTCCAGTCGGCGGGCGGGGCGTCGTATAAAACGCCGTCTTTAACCACCGCGAGAATTTCACGCGCGCCCTTGAGCTTCGGAATCGGTTTCATAAGAGCCGAAATGCGGTCGAGTATCGCCGCTACCGATTTATACATAGGCGTATCGGGCGTGTACGGCTCGTCGCCGTAGAAAACGTTATCGACAATTTCAATAAGGAAATCCCTTAAAACTATGTCCTTAACGCTTTTGTCAATTTTGCCGCCGACCCCGAGCCTTCTTCCCAGCGAGCCGAGAGTCCAGGTGTTAAGCCTTTTGCCGAAGAAAAGAATCAGCTTTTTATTTTCGTAAACGGTTTCCCTGTCCATTGAAAAGGCAAGTCCGAGCTCCGCTACGCGGTCAATATCGCCCGCAACGGCGTCAAACAGGTCTTCAAGGAAGCCGTTGAAATGGTCCTTAACATATTCGGGAGCGGTTTTTCCGCCGAAATCCCAGTCGAAGTTGTCGACCGTAAGAGTTTCGATTTTAAGCTCGGTGTCCGTAAGCTCCAGCTTTCTGTACGGGCAGGGGTAGGCTACGAGCGAGCCTGTGTTTATATCATAAATCTTATTGCCTTTTTCGGTTGTTTTTACGGCGACGTTTGTCATATGGGTATGGCCCGTGAAAATGAAGTTCACGCCGTTGTCGGCAAGCATTGTCGTGATTTCTTCATAATTGCCGAGCATATCCCGCTTTGAAAAAATGGGATAAATCGGCGAGGGAGGAAGCGCGGGGTGGTGAGTCATAACCATAACGTATTCGCCGTTCGCCCTGGCTTCGTCAAGCTGGCTCTTAATCCATTCGACGCAGTCCTCAAAGTAGCCGCAGAAATCGCTTCCGCCGCCCTTGCCGTCGTCGTTCATACATAAAAGACGGGTTTTCTCATTAAGCATAACGGAATAAGAATGGCTTTTCTTGTTTTCGCTTATTGCTTCGTTGCGGCCGAACTCGTAATACATATCGTAGAGTTCTTTCCTTTTAATCGGTGTGGCAAGACCGACTTCATCGCCCTCTGCCTTCAGGGGCTTATCGTGATAGTCATGGGTTGCGGTAATTGCGAATACTCTTTTGCCCGCGTCCTTAAAACGGCGAAGCATCGGAATAATCTCGTCGTGAGCTTCCCTTGCGCCGTCGGCAACAATGTCGCCCGCGACAAGAACAATGTCAATTTCTTTGTCGGCGATTATTCTGTCAATCGCTTCGTTTATTATTGCGCCGGTTTCAGCCATGCAGCGGTGTTCGGCGTGATAAATCTTTTCATAGCCCTTTCCACTTGAACCCTGCGCCTTTGCCCAGTGGTGCAAATCGGTTATAAGGTAGAATTTCAAACTGTTTTCCGACATTGTTTTCCTCCGCGTTTTTATTATACTATAATATTTATACTATAATATTAAGGTACACTTGAAAAAAAGTCAATAAAAAATACCTTTAAAAAGTTTGGTTTGTATGCTAAAATGGATTAAAACAGGAGGGCGGTGAAACAGTGCTCGGCAATTTCGGTTTAATCGGCAGAAATATTTCTTACAGTCTTTCCCCGATAATTCATACGAGTTTTTTTAACTATTACTATGAGCTTTTTTCATTGGAAAACGAAAAAGAGGTTGAAGAAAAGTTAAAGGCGAAGGATTTTGACGGGCTCAATGTAACCGTGCCCTACAAAAAGACGGTAATGCGGTTTCTTGACAGCATTTCGCCCCTTGCCGAAAAAATAGGAAGCGTTAACACAATTGTCAATAAAAACGGCGCGCTTTACGGCTATAACACCGATTATTACGGCTTTGAAAAGACGCTTGAAAAGGTTTCTTTCAACCCCGAAAACAAAAAATGTCTGGTGCTTGGCTCGGGCGGCGCGTCGCTGAGCGTAAAGCAGGCGCTTGCCGACAGGGGAGCGAATGTCGTTATAATTTCAAGAAGCGGCGAAGACAATTACGGGAATCTTTCAAAGCACTTTGACGCAAGCCTTATTGTAAACACAACGCCCGTCGGCAAATATCCGGAGAATGATAAAATGCCGTTGTCGCTTGACGGTTTCAACAGCCTTGAAGCGGTTATTGACATAAACTATACTCCGCTCAGGTCAAAGCTTTTAATCGAAGCCGAAAAGAAAAAAATAAAAACCTCGGGCGGTCTTACAATGCTTGTTTTTCAGGCGAGAAAGAGCGCGGAACTTTTTGAGGGCAAAGCAATTTCAGACGAAAAAGCAGAAGAGGTTGAAAAGGCAATGATTGCTTTTGTGCGTAACATTGTCTTTATAGGTATGCCCTCGTGCGGCAAGTCGACGGTCGGCGGAATTGTCGCAAAAAAACTCGGAAAAATGTTCTTTGATACAGACGAACTGGTTGAAGAAACCGACGGAAGAAAACCGTCGGAGATAATTTTAAGCGAGGGCGAAAAGACTTTCCGCGACCTTGAAACAGCCGAAATCAAAACGATTTCAACTGAAACAGGAGCTGTCATTTCTGTCGGCGGCGGCGCGGTTTTAAGGGAAGAAAACGTCGACGCGTTAAAACAGAACGGCGTTCTTGTTTATCTTGACAGACCGTTGAACGAATTGATTTCGGATGACAGACCGCTTTCGGCTGACATTGAAAAGCTGTTTGAAGAGAGAAAAGAATTTTACGAAAAGGCGGCTGACATAAAAATCAAAAGCCGCGATACGGCGGAACAGACTGCTGAATATGTAATAAAGAGCCTCGGATGAGGCTCTTTTTTTAAAACTCTTGACAAATAAAAAATACTGTCATATAATCAATGTGTACTAACTGAACTAATACACTTAAGAGAGGAGGCCGATACGGTAATATGATAAGCGTAAATTTTCGCGATTCAAGACCTATCTATGTTCAGATTAAAGAGAATGTCATCAGGCAGATAATGTCGGGCTCTTTAAGACAGGACGACAAGCTGCCGTCCGTCAGGGAGCTGGCGGTTGAGCTTGCGATTAATCCGAACACTATTCAGAGGGCGTACCGTGAGCTCGAAAGCGAGGGCTATATCTATGTCGTCGCGGGCAAAGGCACTTTCATTTCGCCTAAAGGTGAAATGAAGGCGGACACAAAAAAGCTTATGGAAACCTTCAGGGAGACCGCCGCAAAGCTTGTTTTTAACGGAGTAAGCTGTGACGAGCTTGAAAAAGAGGTCGAAGCAATCGGTAAGGAGGTAAGACGTGATGATTGATCTTAAAACGGTTGTTAAATCATTTGACGGTTTTAACGCGCTTGACGGTGTGAATATGCACGTTGACACCGGCTCGGTTTACGGACTTGTAGGACCTAACGGAGCGGGTAAAACGACTTTGATGAACACGCTCTGCGGTATTTACAGGGCGGACGCAGGTCAGATTCTTGTTGACGGCGCAAGCGTTTATGAAAACAATGCGGTCAAAAAGAGGATTGTATATATTTCGGACGACGTTTTTTATTTCCACAACTCAACCACAGACGGATTAAAGAACTTCTACAAGGGCATTTACCCCGATTTTGACGAGGAGATGTTCGTTGAATACGCCAAATATTTTCCGTCGATTAATCCGAAAGCGAATATAAGACGTCTTTCAAAGGGTATGAAAAAGCAGGTTGCGTTCTGGATTGCCATCTGCTGTAAGCCCGACATACTTGTACTTGACGAGCCCGTTGACGGTCTTGACCCGATGATGCGCCATCAGGTATGGGGACTTATTATGAACGAGGTCGCTTCCCGTGAGGTAACCGTTCTCATTTCCTCTCACAATCTTCGTGAGCTTGAGGACGTATGCGACACGGTAGGCATTATGAACAAGGGTAAAATCTTTATGGAAGCGTCGCTTGACGACCTTAAAACAAAGCTTCTTAAGGTTCAGATTTCCTTTGCCGGTGAAACTGACCTGTCGACGTTGGGCGTCGATATTCTTCACTCAAAGCAGTCCGGCAGGGTTTACGAGCTTATTGTCAGCGGCGACAGGGACGAAATAACCGAAAAGCTTAATAAGGCAAATCCTCTGTTTGTCGAGGAGCTGCCCTTGACGCTTGAGGAAATATTTATTTATGAATTGGGGGAGGCAGACGATGATGTCAAACAGATGCTTATTTAACAAAGCAATTTTCAAGTCGGATATCAAACGCTTTCTTCCGTTTACAATTCCGCTTTTAATACTTGATTTAATAATCTTTCCGATTATTATTTATTCGAACTTCAATCTGCCGAACGACCCTCTCGATTTTGAGAGCTTTGTCGGTATGAGCGTAGCTTCGGACGTTGTCAGCTTCGTCTTTTCGGGAATGTTTGCGCTGCTTATGTTCTCGTTCCTTTATAAGCCGAGTACGTGCAACGCGATTCACGCTTTCCCCATAGGCAGAAGGGGACTGTTTATAACGAGCTTTCTTGCCGGCTACATTCTTCTTGTTGTTCCTCAGGTAATAGGCTTTGCCGTTTCAATACCCGGAATTTATATGACAAGCAAGGTGACCGGTCAGATACTTCTTTTACAGTTCGTTTCGATTTTTGCCGAGTCGTTTATCTTCTATTCGACGGGCGTGCTTGCGGTAATGCTCGCGGGCAATATCTTCGCGGGAGCGGTGCTTTATCTTATAATAAACTTTGCCGTACCCGCGGTTGAGGCTATTATCAACGCCGCTGTCTCAAACATTTCATACGGAATACTTGACGCTTTTTCGAGCGTTATAAACAGCGTTGTTTCGTTTTCGCCCGTTACGGAGCTTGTTTCGTTCAAGGTTGTGCTTGCCTATGGGGATTATGACAGCGCGGGACTTGAGGGAATAAAGGCGAGCATTCTTAATTCTTATTACCCGAAATTAGCCTTTTACTTTGCAATAGCCATTGTATTTATTGCGCTTTCGTATCTGTTCTATAAAAAGAGAAAGCTTGAATGCGCGGGCGATATGACGGCGTTCAAAATTGAAATACCGATAATAAGCGTTATAGTAACCTTTGTAGGCGGCGCGCTTTTGAGTATGTTTGTCAATATCTTTGTGCCGTATAAGTTGATTGGTTTCGTTATACTGTTTATCGCGTTCTCGTTTGTCGTATTCATTGTTACGCAGATGATTTTAAGAAAAACGCCGAAGGTTTTCAGCGTTAAAAACCTTATACTCTGGGCGGTTACCGCTATAGTCGCGATAGTCGGTATTTACTGCATTTCCGTTTACAGGACGAATTATATTCCGAAACCTTCAAAGTTGGAATCGATGACGGTTAACTGCTCTTACGACATTACGATTAAGGATGAAGAAACCATAAAGGAAGCCGAAAAGTTCCACAAGGCTCTTATTGAGAGCGTCAAGAAAAAGCCTATCAGCAAAGAAAACTTTTTCGACAGAATGATTACAAGTTATGACGATTCTTTTGACGAATACGGCGTAACCATCAGCTATTTGCTTAAAGACGGCAGGGTTGTCATCCGGTACTACACCTTCTCGCAGAGCGAGAAAGAGCTTGTGGAAATGCTTTATGAGCTTGAAAACAAACAGCATCCCGACAGCGTTTTCACAAAGCTTAAAGGAATAGATTTTACGGTTGATTCATGCAGCATAGCGAAGATTTTTGAAGAGTATGACGAAAAATATGTTCCGTCTTATGACATAGACGTTCAGAAACTTTTCAATTCGTGTGAAAAATACGTGGACTCGCTTTTGACTTCGTATAATTCCCGGGTCGGCATTACGGACGAGAAATACAGCAGTACTGCCTTCGAGTACAGAATTGAGTTTGAATGCTCCTTTAAGACTGATGAAGCGCAGGAATCACTTGAAAGAAACGGTATGTATTACTATGACCCGCTGGGCAACGATATAAGCAGCAGATACGGCTACGCAGATTACAATGTCCAATCAAAGTCTATGCAAAAATTCACGGTAACGGTATATGTTAAAGTTGACTCCGAACCTTTTGAAATGATTAACGACGCCGTTTCTTCCATTAATGCGTCATTAAATCCATAAAATCCAAAAAAGCAGGGAACGGAAAACCGTTCCCTGCCGTTTTTTTATTCTATTTTAACCCCCGTATAATAATGCTTTAAAATCTCGTCGTATTTAAAGCCCTGCTTCGCTAGGTAATCCGCGCCGTACTGGCTCATCCCGACGAAATGCCCGTAGCCGTTTACCGTGAAAATAAAGGAGTTTTCGGCGTGCTTTACCGTAAAAGCCGAACTCTTTAACGAAAGGGCGTTGCGCACCTGCTCGCCCGTTAAGGTTTTATTACATATTCCGATTTCTCTGACCGTGCCTGCGTCGGTGCGGTCAATTTCTTTTATCCAGTTTTCGGCTTTGCCCGAAAAATCTATTTTCTCCGCATCCGATATAAGCTTTTTAAACTCTTCGTCCGATAAAACAAGCGTGGTCGAAAATGACGGCGAAAGCTTGTCGCCCTCGCTCGGAACGCTTTTGAGATACGGCACCTTGTAACCCCATACGTTTTCGGCGTCCTCGGTTTTGCCCGGACTTAGGGCGTGAAAAACAGCCATAATCGGCTCGCCCTTGTATGTTATTGTTTTTCCGTAAACCGAGTCGACCGCCTCGGTGAGCTTTTTATAGTATTTGTCAAAGCTTTTTCCCCATTTTTCCTTCATTTCGTCCTTTGTCATAAAGGACTGGTGAAGGGTTGAATCCGAAATATCGGCGTCCGTCTTTTCGCTGTCATTCTGTGCCTGCTTCCATTTAAGAAAGGTGTAACACGCTACCGCCTGCGCCTTTAACGCCTCTTTTTCATAGGTTACGGGCATTTCTCCCGCGACGCAGCCGATTATATATTCCCGTTCTTCGATTTCGCTTACCGTTTCATTGGACGGCGAAAAGACCTTTACGGTTTTCTCTTTCTTTTCTTCGGCTTGTTCGGTTGTCGTTTCGGCTGATTTTTCAGCCTTTTCGTTAAGATTTATAAGCGGCCCGTCGCTGTCGGGCAGGGCGATGAGCGGGGCGGATACGGTAAAAATCGCAATTATCAGCGCAAGTATTAAAAATCTTCTCATATTCTCGTTCCTTTCGTTTGACATTGGTTTTTAAATGTAGTAAAATACTATGTTGAATAAGTTTGATTATTAATAATACTGATATTAAGAAAAAAGGGAGAAAAACTATGTCGGTAATCTCACCTATTTCCGATGATTCCCTTAACAGTTTATGGTCGGAAATACGAAAAAATAACTATATCAATCCTGATTACTACACACGGTTTGACGTAAAGCGCGGTCTGCGTAACGCCGATGATACGGGCGTTATGGCGGGGCTTACGAGAGTGTGCAGCGTCGAGGGTTACTACCTGTCCGACGGCGAGCGCGTTCCCAAGGAAGGCAAGCTCGTTTACAGAGGAATAAATATTGAAGATATAGTCGATAATTGTATTAAAGAAAACCGCTTCGGGTATGAAGAGGTTGCGTGGCTTCTCATTTTAGGTCAGCTTCCCACCAAATCCCAGCTTGACGAGTTTAACGAGATTCTCGGCTCGTGCAGGGAACTGCCCGACGAATTTATTGAAGATATGATTATGAAGGCGCCTTCGCCCAACGTTATGAACAAGGCGGCGAGAAGCGTGCTTGCGCTTTATTCGTATGACGAGAACCCCGAATCGACCGATATCGAAAACGTCACCCGTCAGTGCGTTCAGTTAATAGCGCAGATACCCTCTATCGTTTCATACGCCTATCAGGTAAAAAGGCGCGTGTACGACCATAAGAGTATGTATATTCATCAGGTTGACCCGTCTATGACTACGGCGCAGTCGATTCTTCACTATATCCGCTCGGACAAAAAATTTACGGATAAAGAAGCGAAGCTTCTCGATATTGCGCTTATAGTTCACGCCGAGCACGGCGGCGGTAATAACTCCACGTTCTCGACAAGGTGTCTGACCTCAAGCGGAACAGATACGTTTTCGGCATTTGCGGCGGGAATTGGCGCGCTCAAGGGCCCGAGACACGGCGGCGCGAACATAAAGGTCCGCAGAATGCTTGAGGATATGAAAAATTCGATTGACGACATAACCGACGTCGATATGGTCGCGGATTACCTTACAAAAGTTATTAAAAAAGAGGCGAACGACGGCTCGGGACTCGTTTACGGTATGGGACACGCGGTTTACACTCTGTCCGACCCGAGGGCGAAAATCCTTAAGGCGTGCGCCGAAAAGTACGCGGGCGAATACGGGCTTGAAAAAGAGCTGGAGGCGTTAAAGCTTATTGAAAGCCTCACCCCGCAGGTCTTTGAACAGGTCAAGGGCTCGAAGAAAAAGATGTGCGCGAACGTCGACCTGTATTCGGGCATAATTTACGACATACTCAGAATTCCCGAAGATTTGTTTACGCCTATGTTCTTATGCGCGCGGTCTGCAGGCTGGGCGGCTCACAGAATTGAGGAGCTGCTTACGAATAACCGCATTATCCGCCCCGCGTTCAAGAACGTGGCTCAGCCGACGGAATATATTCCCATAGACGAAAGAAAAAGTGATTTTGAATTAACTCCGAGCGATTACATACCGCAGGACGAAAGATAAAGGAGACAGTTGTTATGAAAGGAAAATTGAGTTTTATCAAGGTTAAATGGTTGTTCATTCTGTTTGCCGCGGCTTTTGCGCTGACAGTTCCTTTAAGGATTTACCAGTATTTTTCGGTTATTGCTCCCGAAACGGGCTTCTATACGTCGCTTAACGCGGCTGTTTATGCGCTTTATTTTATAGTCGCGATATTCTCGGTAATAACGATTGCGCTGTCCTTTGTTTCCGCCGAAGCGGTTGAAAGCAAAATGCCCGAGGGTCAGAATAAGCTTATGGGCGTTGTCGCCATGGTTTACGCGGCTTGCTTTATTATCGACACAATTTCAAAAATCAGCTCCTTCGCCATGGCGTTTATCGGCTATGCGTCGGGCTCAATAAAACTCGGCGTGTGGAGATATATCACGGCAAACGGCTATCTCCCCGTTATTCTTCAGGCGCTGTTCGCTCTGTTTGCGGCTATTTATTTCATAGTTTTCGGTATGTCCTACTACTCGGGCAAAAATACCTTCCGCGACAGTAAGCTCTTGGCTCTTGCGCCTATGCTCTGGGCGGTTACGAGAATGATTTCGCTTCTTATGAGACCTATTAGCTACGTAAAGGTCAGCGAGCTTCTGCTTGAATTATTCGCGATGTCTCTTCTTATGCTTACGTTCCTTTCCTTCGCAAGAGTTTCGTCCCAGTTAAGCGAAAAAGGCGAAATGAGAAAGATTTTTGCCTTCGGTCTTCCCGCGGCTCTTTTCTGCCTTATCTGCGCGGTTCCCAGATGGGTTCTCACGCTCGTAGGTCAGAAAGCGAGACTCGGCGCGGAATACAGGGCGGAGGTAATGCTCCTTTCAACCGCAGTATTCATTCTTGTTTATATCGCTATGGCTCTGTATATGGGCAACAGGGAAATTCCCGAAGAGCTTGAGGAACAGATTGAAAACGAAGCCATTGACGACGATTTTCTTTCTGAATAATTAATTGGAGAATTACAGTGGATTTTTTTCTGGGTAACGCCCTTATTGCGGCAAAGCAGGTTCTGATTTTATATATTATGGTTGCAGTCGGCTTTGTATGTGACAAAACGGGACTGTTTACCGAAAAGACCGCCCGCGGCACGAATTCGCTTCTGTTTTTCGTGACGACTCCCGCGGTGATTATCCAGTCTTTTCTCAAAACCGAATTTTCCAGGGAAAGCGCAATAAAACTGCTTATAGCCTTCGGCGGGGCGGTTGCGGTTCACCTTATAGGAATAGCGTTTTCATCCTTTCTTTTCAGGAAGGAACCTCTTGATAAAAAGGCGGTTTACAGATTCGCCTGCGTATACGGTAACGTCGGCTATATGGCGCTGCCGCTCGCTCAGGAGATTCTCGGAGCCGAGGGCGTTTTCTACTGCTCGGTCGGCGTAATAGCGTTTAACATTTTCTGCTTTACGCACGGCTCATTCATAATGACAAAGAAAGAGGACGGGCAGTCAAAATTCAAGGCGAAAAAGCTTTTTCTCAATCCCGGCGTAATATCGGTTCTTATCGGGCTTCCGCTTTTCCTTTTCTCGGTTAAGCTTCCCGAAATAATTGAAACCCCGCTTTATTCGGTGGCGGCGTGCAATACTCCGCTTGCGATGATAGTTTTCGGAACGTACCTTGCAAACGCCGAATTAAAAAGCATTTTCAAAGATAAAAACATCTTTCTTACGGCGTTTATTAAGCTTGTCTGTATGCCGCTTTGCATATTCGGAGCCTACCGGCTTTTAGGTTTTTCGGGCGCGTTTCTTGTCGCGGCGATGATAACCGCTTCGGCTCCGTCGGCGAATAATACGGTTATATTTACCGCCCAGTACGGCAGGGACCTTAATACCGCTTCGAGAACGGTTACGGCGGTCAGCTTTCTTTCGGTAATCACAATGCCGTTGATTATCGCGCTTGCGCAACAAATGTAAAAATAAAAAAGCGGTGATGAAATGAAATTAATAGTTGCAATTGTCAATAACGAGGATTCGCAGGCTGTTCTTAATGAGCTTACAAGAACGGGCTTTTCAGTCACCAATCTTTCAACGTCGGGCGCGCTTCTTCGCACAAAAAACGTCACGCTTTTAATGGGCACCGAGGATGAAAAGGTCTCTCAGGCGATTGATATAATAAGTCAGTTCAGCTCAAAAAGAAGTCAGCCGATTCCGAAAAACGCCTCGGCATATATTACGGAGAGCTTTATGAACAGCATTTCTCCCGAAAAGGTCACCGTAGGCGGCGCGACGGTATTCGTGCTTAATGTCGACCAGTTTTATAAATTATGATGAATTTAAACGGTTTAAATATTCCCTCGCTCGCTCTTTCGGCGTTTGAGCGGCATATCGCTTCAGGCACTTTTCCGCATTCGTCGCTTATTGTCGGCGCGGATGAAGAAAAGCTTCTTGAGGTTGCGCGCTTTCTTTCGGCGGCGCTTGTCTGCGAAAATGACGGCGCTCCCTGCGGTCAGTGCCCGAACTGCCTTAAAAGCGAGAAGAACGTTCATCCCGATATCAGAACGGTCTCCCCGCGTGAAAAACGTAAGAGCGTCAATATGGACGAATGCCGTGAAATGGTTATGGATTCGTACGTTCTTCCGAATGAAGCTCAGCGAAAGGTATATATTGTCACCTCTGCCCAGACTCTTGACGAAAAGGTGCAGAATGCGATGCTTAAAATCCTTGAAGAGCCGCCGCAGTATGTTTATTTCATTCTGCTTTGCACCAATCCGAGCGCGATGCTTTCGACGGTTATGTCAAGGGTAAGCGTCTTTAACGTCGGCAACGAAACCGAAACCGAGGATGAAACGGCGAGGGGAATTGCCCTTAATATTATTGACGCGCTTATGAAGATTAATGAAATTGACCTCATAAGAGCTACCGTTCCGCTTGACAGGGACAGACAGCTCGTCAAAAAGACGATGGAATGCTTCAAGGGCTTTGTCAACGCCTCGCTTCGAGCAAGACAGGGCTTCGGCGAGGACAGTACGGATATGGCTTCGCGCTTTACGGGTGAGGAGCTTATGAACCTTAATTCAGGCGCGGACGAAATAATAAGCGCTTGCGACAGAAATGCAAACGAAAAGCTTTTAATAACTTTAATCAGCGCCTTGTTCAGGCGCGCAATCGGAGGATAAGATGGCTAAGGTTGTCGGAATTAGATTTAAGCAGGTCGGTAAGATTTACTACTTTGACCCCGACGGTAAGGAATATAACGAGGGCGATTTCGCAATAGTCGAGACCGCAAGGGGAATAGAGTGCGGCGAGGTCGCGCTTAAAAACCGCGAGGTTGACGACGAGGCGATTGTTAAGCCGCTTAAAGCCATAATCAGAAAGGCTACGGACGAGGACCTCAGAAAGGTCGAGGAAAACCGTGAAAAAGAAAAGAAGGCATTTGACATCTGCCTTCAGAAGATTAAAAACCACGGGCTTGACATGAAACTTGTCGAGGTTGAATATACATTTGATAACAGCAAGATTCTTTTCTATTTCACAGCCGACGGCAGAGTCGATTTCAGAGAGCTTGTCAAAGACCTTGCCTCTGTTTTCAGAACAAGAATCGAGCTTCGTCAGATAGGCGTAAGGGACGAAAGCAAAATGCTCGGCGGTTTCGGCGTATGCGGAAGACCTTTCTGCTGCAGGACGTTTTTAGGTGAATTTCAGCCGGTATCGATTAAAATGGCTAAGGAGCAGGGACTTTCGCTCAATCCCACTAAAATCAGCGGCACCTGCGGAAGGCTTATGTGCTGTCTGAAATACGAGCAGGAATCGTATGAGCATCTTTTACGCGTTACTCCCAAGGTCGGAGCGATAGTCGAAACTCAGGAGGGACAGGGCACGGTTGTTGAAAACAACCTTATTACGGGCGTAGTCAAGGTACAGCTCGACAGACGTCCGGAGGCGGCGCCGGCGGTATATGACAGACGTCAGGTTAAGATTATACGCGACGCTAAAATCCAGATTGATGACAGCGAGCTCGCCGAGTTCAAGGACATGGAATAAAAATTAGCCTATGCTAACTGAAAAATATCTTGCATTTATATAATGTGTTTGTTACAATGTGTTTGAAAAGTAAGGGTTACTTTTTTAATTATTAAGAGGAGGTAATTGTAAATGGCATACAAAATTTCCGACGATTGCATCTCCTGCGGCGCATGCGCAGCTGAATGCCCCTGTGAGGCTATTTCTGAGGGCGATTCCAAATATGTTATCGATGAGAATGCTTGCATTTCCTGCGGTAACTGTGCAGATGTCTGCCCCGTTGGCGCTCCTGCAGAGGACTGATTAGTTATGATTTAAGGGCTACTCGAAAGAGTAGCCCTTTTTCTTTTTGGCTTTCGGTTTTCTTATCAGCCGCAGCCGCACGAAAGATTGTTCGGTTCGCTTCTGTCGAGGTCTCTCTCATTGGGCGGGAAAAACTCGTCAAGCGGGAATTCAATCTTTCTGAAGGTTTCGCACGGGTCGTCGGTTTCGCAGGTGCATTCCTTGTCGGGAATACAGAAGTCGTATGCGGGAATAAGCATCTGTACGTCGCGTTCAAGCTGAATGATGGTGAAAAGACCGAGAGTTACTGCAACGGTCCTTTCGGCGTCGAGAACGATATCGCCGTCAAAGAAACGGCTGATTGACGCGGGCAGGCGTCTGTTTGTCGCGTAAAGGTTGTTGCAGCACTGAGTCGTGTCGCAGAGTCTCGCGTCAAGACAAATCGGGTCGACCGTCTGAACCTTCGCCTTGGGATTGGTGTTCGTGACGGGAAGCTGTTCGTCAATGTCGTCGGCTGTGTATTCGGACGAATAAACCTTGACGTTGCCTTCGCTGCCGTAAAGAATGCACTTCTTGGCATAGGTCGACAGTCCGCTGACGGTTGTTGGTGCGGCGGTAGGCGTTGTGAATACGTCAAGAGTAACCCGGAAATAGAAGGTTACGTCTACCGAATAGCACCCTCTGTTAAAGGGTATCTTTTCAACCTCAATAAAAGCGTTGAGTATTTCGGCGCCTCTGCAGCGTATGTTCGTCGCTTCGTTGATGGTTTCCTGCGTTTCGGCCGTGAAATAAACTCTTAAATCCGCAAGGCAATCCTTGTCTGCGCAGGAGTCGTACACTCTGTCGGTGTCAATACAGACTGCTTCGCGGATTTGCCTTTTGCAGCAATTTTTGTTGTCGGGCATTTAAACTCCTCCAAAATAATATTAAAGTTAAAAAACTTCAGTAACAGTTTATGTGTTAAGCCCGATTAGGTTACACTTTACCAAAAAACCGACGTGTTTTTCATTAATTATTATGGTTTGAAAATGAAAGGAAATTGCTATATAATTATTATGTTATGATATTTTAATAACGGGAGGACGTTATTATGGCAAATAATCAATGGTATAAGGAACTTGCGGTTTATCAGATTTGGCCGAGAAGCTTCAAGGACGGCAACGGCGACGGTATCGGCGACCTCTGGGGCGTACTTGAAGAGCTTGATTATATAAAGAGTCTCGGCGTTGACGCCATCTGGTTTTCGCCGCTTTACTGTTCGCCGAACGCGGACTACGGTTACGATATTTCCGATTACAGAAAAATCAGTCCCGAATACGGCGACAACGAGCTTTTCAAAAAAGTTCTTGACGAGGCGCATAAGCGCGGGCTGAAAGTTATTATGGACCTTGTCGTAAACCACACGTCGGACGAGCATCAGTGGTTTATCGAAAGTAAAAAGGGAAAGGACAACCCGTATCACGATTATTATTTCTGGCGCGACGGCAAGGGCAAGGACGGCAAAAAACCGCCCAACAACTGGCTGAGCGTTTTTGAAGGCGGCGCATGGGAATACAATGAGGATTTAAAGCAGTATTATCTTCACGTTTTCGCCAAAAAGCAGGTTGACCTCAATATGGACAACCCGAAGGTGCGCGAAGAGGTTAAGGAGATAATGAAGTTCTGGCTCGATATGGGCGTCGACGGCTTCAGGGAGGACGTTATCACCTTTATTTCAAAGGCGGAAGGGCTTCCCAACGGCTTCCCGCTTCCCATAGGCACGGGACTTGAGCATTATAAAAAAGGACCGCATATTCACGAATACCTTTCGGAATTCCGTCACGACGTGCTTGATAAGTACGACTGCTTTGTAGTCGGCGAATCGCCTATGACTGACGCCAAAACCGCCCTCGAATTTACCGACGAGCACGGCGACAAGGAGCTCGATATGATGTTCCTTTTCGACCATATGGAAGCGGACTGCTTTATGACCGACACCATTCATCTTCCCTTTAATCTTAAAAAGATGAAAAAGGCGTTTGCGAACTGGCATAAGACGCTTGACGGCAAGGGCTGGCCCGCGCTCTACCTTGAAAATCACGACCATCCGCGAATTGTCGACCGCTACGGCGACCTCAATTACAGAATTGAAAGCGCGAAAATGCTTGCGACAATGTGCTATATGCAGAGCGGCACGGTGTTCATTTATCAGGGTCAGGAAATCGGTATGACGAATTTCCACCTCGACTCCCTTGACCAGTTCAAGGACGTCGTAACCTTCAACAACCAGAAGATTTTCAAAAAGCTCGGCTTCTCGGACAATTTCTATCTCAAGGTCGCAAATAAGACCAGCCGTGAAAATTCGAGAACTCCCGTCCAGTGGACGAGCGGTGAATACGCGGGCTTTTCGACAACCGAGCCGTGGTTCCACCTGAACCCGAATTATAAACAGATAAATGTTGAGCAGGCGGAAAACGACGAAAACTCAATTCTCAATTATTACAGAAAGCTTCTCAAATTCCGAAAGGAAAACCCGATTGTTATCTACGGCGATTACAAGGAGCATTATAAGGAAAGCGACAAGCTGTATGTTTATGAGAGAAACTATGAGGGCAAACGGTTGCTCGTCATTTCCTCATTCTCCGACAAACCCGTAACCTTTAACGCTCCCGAAGGCTTTAACCTTAAAAACGGCAAAAAGGTTCTGGGTAACTATACGACCGAAAAGCTCACGGACAACGGCTTTATTATGAATCCGTACGAAACGAGAGTTTATCTGTTTGAATAATCAAAACTGATTAAGGGGCGTCGCAGGACGCCCCTTTTTCACATTCCGTCTTGACAAAAATATAATATATTGGTATTTTTACATTATCAAAACAAGCGAGGTATATTATGGTTTACAATACTATTCTTGACGCGATAGGTCATACGCCTATGATAAAGCTCAATAAAATCGTGCCCGAGGACGCGGCGCAGGTTTTTGTAAAGTATGAGGGCGTCAATATCGGCGGCTCAATAAAAACCCGCACGGCTTACAATATGATTAAGCGCGCTCTCGAAAAGGGCAAGGTCACAAAGGAGTCGGTTATAGTTGAGCCGACCAGCGGCAATCAGGGAATAGGTCTCGCTCTTGTCGGCGCGGTGCTTGATTTGAACGTAAAAATCATTATGCCCGACTCTGTTTCGGAGGAGAGAAGAAAGCTTATTAAGAATTACGGAGCCGAGGTTATTCTCATCCACGACGACGGTGACATAGGCAAATGTATGGAAGAATGCATTAACCTTGCAAAAAAAATGAGCGAGGAGGACAAAAACGTATTTGTTCCCTCGCAGTTTGACAATCCCGATAATCCCAAGGCTCATATCTACTTTACCGCTACGGAAATTCTTGAACAGGTTAACTGCGATATCGACGGCTTTTGCAGCGGCGTAGGCACGGGCGGTACAATAAGCGGTATAGGCACGGTTCTTAAAAGACAGAATCCGTCAATAGTAATCTGGGCGGTTGAGCCGGCGGACGCGGCTATTCTTTCGGGCGGCGCGGTCGGAACTCACCTTCAGATGGGTATAGGCGACGGGCTTATTCCCGAAAATCTTAACACAAAAATCTACGACAATATCTGCGTTATCTCCGATAAGGAAGCGATAGACACGGCACGCGCCCTCGCGAGCGAAGAGGGCATTATGTGCGGAATTTCAAGCGGCACAAACGTCGCCGCGGCGATAAAGCTCGCAAGACGGCTCGGAAAGGGCAAAACCGTAGTTACGGTTCTTCCCGATACGGGCGAAAGGTATTTCTCCACAGCGTTATTTGAATGATGAATTAAAAAACACCGCCCGCGGTTTAATGACCGCGGGCGGTGCTCTGTATTATTTAATCCTTATTCTTTTTTATCTGTCTGTCACAAAGCAGGTGCAGAGAATCTTCCGCTAAGTAAATCGCAAGCGTTATATACCAGCCGATACCGAAATTTCCTGTAAGAAAGCTTAAAACGAGGAATACGGAAAGGTTGATAAGACTGAAAATCATATTTCTTAACAGCCCGTTTTTCGTGCTCGAAAAAAGTGACGAAATAATAACCGCGAGCGAAAGAACAATAACGAAAATCATACTTAAAACCGGTAAAAGATTTGCGCCGAAATCAAGCTCGCCTTTGATAAGCCCCATAATGACGCCGATTAAGGTAAGACCGTTATACATAGGCAGGCACATTGAGCCTAAGGGCGTGAAAAACAGTATGAATCTTATTATCAGAAGCGGCGAAGCGAAGGCGGAGGACTTGATTGTATTTTTGAATCTGTCCAGCTTTTCGACCTGGCGTTCGGCTTCGAGCGCGTCGGCTTCAAGCCTTTCGTCAAGCTGATAATAGAGAAGGTCCACGTTACAGAAGGGACATTTCGGTTTAAGATAAAACGGGCTGAGCTTTTTACCGCATTTAGGACACTGATTAATCTTCGCCAACGTAGTCACCTCCCGAAACCTTTCTTGACATTTCGTCATGGCGTTCCTTAAGGTCGGAACGTATTGTCTTAAGCTTTTTGCCCGTCAGGTCGTACCAGAAATAGGGTATGAGACCGAGCGCGCCGATAAGATAGGGAATGAAGCTGTAAAAAGCCCATATCCATAAATCCGTACTCTCGCCCTTGACGGCTATGTTTTTACCGTCAACCTCGTGATAGGCAAGACCGATAAGCGGAAGAACAGCCGTTGCAACCGAGGTCGACAGCGAGCCGGTCAGCTTGCCGACAAAGGTGAGAACGGAGAACGAAACGCCCTCGTTCCTTTCGCCCGTTTTCCACTCCATATAATCGACCGTGTCGCCTATCATCTCGGTCGGGATGACGCTGTTTATAGTGTCAAAAAAGCTGAAAATCAGGTTTCTTATCATCAGCAGGGGAAGAATAACCTTAACCTCGCTGAAATGTCTGAAACCGATTATGAATACAAGCGTCGCGACGATAATTCTCGTAATTCCGTTAAGAAAAACTATCTGCCTGTTGTCAAAATGCTTTTTGAGCTTGGGTATTACAAGATAGGTCGCCCAGCCGAGAATCGTTCCCGGCAGAGAAACTATAATCATAAGCGAGTTTATGTTGATAACCTCGGCGAGATAATAGGTCTGGAATACGCCCGCAAGACCGCTTAACGCGCCTATGACGTTTCCGCAGATGATAAGAAGCAGCGGCTTGTTGCGGAACATTACCTTAAAGCCCTCGATTACACTCGGCTCCTTTACGGTCTGGACAACCCTTTCCTTGCATTTAAGACCTGCAAGCGAAAACAGTCCCATTCCGAAGGTCGCCGCGATAACGGACATAATACAGAAAACCTGAGCGAGTGAAATATGAAGAATCTGTTTTTCGCTCGCGTCCATAAGAAGGGTGAGAATCGGTATTGATATTCCGCCGAAGATGCCCGAAAGAAATCTCGCGCTTGAAATACATCTCGTCCTGTCAGACGGCAGGGGAGAAATAGCCGCGCTCATTCCCCAGAAGGGAATGTCGCCTATTGTGTAGAAAAATTCCCATATAAAATATGAGATATACATATATATAATTTTAGTGACCACGCTTTTGGCGTCCGCCAAAATAAGCGGACCCGAAAACAGAAGTATGGTCGTAACCGCAAGCGGCAGAGGAACAAAGAGAAGATACGGACGCAGCTTGCCGTACCGCGTTCTCGTTTTGTCAACAACCGCGCCCATAAGCGGGTCGTTTACCGTGTCCCAGATGCCCAGGAACAGAATCATCGTAGCGACTGCCTCGGACGGAATGCCGAAAACCTTTGTAAAGAAAATTGAAAGATAGCCGCCCGCCACGAGGTTGTAGCCGAAGCACTGACCGCTGTTTGCAAAGCCGTAGGCAAGAGTTTCCTTCGGACTTACATAGCGTTTTTCCTTAATTTCAGACATTTTCATTTCTCCCGTTATTTCCAGTCTTTTGTGTAATCGCGGTTTAATTCAAGATACTGCTTTATCAATTCCCTTGCGAGCGAATAGGAATTTACAAGCGGGTGAAGAGTAAGCGCCTCAACCGCCGCCTGAGCGCTCTTTTCCCTTATAGCCTTCGAGGCGAGACGTTCATAGATTTTAACGCGGCGTATGAGTTCGAGATTCTGTTCGTCAACCGTTTCAAACCTGTGAGCGACCGCTCCGTTTTTAGTTATGTCGCACGTGATTTCAACTATATCGCTGTCGTAAAGTCCGGGTATCGCGCCGTTGTTCGGCACGCAGAGAATCATACTGTCCTGCTTGCCGCTTTTTTCGATTTCAATGAATTTAAGTGCAACTCCCGCGTAGCCGCCGCTGTCTTTTTTATTAATGTCAAAGGTCCACTCACTCGCCCGCTTAACTCCGGTTTCGCTTGCCATATAATTGTTTTCGCGAACGCCGTACCATTTTTCGAAGATTTTAAGAGCAGTATTGAAATCGTTGTCTATATCTATGTTTTTTAATTCTTCCGTCATTGAACGGTTGATTTCGAGAATCTGTTCTCCTCTTGTTTTTTTCGCTTTGAGAATGTTTTCGAGAGCTTTTTCGCGGTAGTAGAAATAGTATAGGTATTCGTTCAAAACGCAGCCGCGTTCCCTGAGTAAATCCTTTTCGAAATAGCGCATATCGGTTTTAACGTAAGAATCGTCGTTTTCGATTATTTCATTCATAATCTCTTTTCCGTCAAGCTTTATCGACGAAAAATACGAAAGGTGGTTAAGCCCGTAAACCTCGCCCTTTAATCTGTCGGGCGAAACGCCGTAAAGCGAGGCGAAGGATGAAAGCATACCCGTCGGCGCGTCGCAGATACCGTATGTAAAATCGTATCCCATATCGCGAAGAGTCTGGCTTACGACTCCCGCGGGATTTGTGAAATTAAAGACCTTGCAACCGGGCTTTGAGTATTTTTTAATCAGTTCGCAATAATCTTTAAGAACATTAACGCTTCTTATCGCGAATGAAAAACCCGCCGCGCCCGTGGTTTCCTGACCTAATACGCCGAGAGAAAGGGCTGTTCTTTCGTCCCTGACGCGCATTTCGTCGCCGCCCTCGCGGATTGTCGTTATAATGTAATCGGCGTTTTCGACCGCCTGCCTTGAGTCGGACGTGAGAGTGAATTCAATATCGGGATTAATAAGAAGGGCGGTCTGCCTTGCCATTTTGCCGTAGATACCGAGCTTTGTCTCATTGTTGTCCATAAAGGCAAGCTCGTCTATTCCAAGCTCCTTTGACCTTTGGGCAAGACTTTTCGCAAGAAACAGCGACCTTACTCCGCCGCCGCCGATAACAGCTAACTTCATTTTCACCCTCCTGAAAATTAATAAAGGGAATTAATAAGAATGTTCGCCGCGCTTCCCGTTCCTTCGTCGCCCGTTGCGCCGGCATAGAACACAAAGCCCCATAAAATCGCAATAAGAACGATTTTAAGCGGTGTGTTCAGCTTGCTTTTAACTATAAGAACGGTCAGGGGAATCGGGAAAAAGAAAATCCAGCCGAGCACCCAGAGCCACGTCCTTCGCTTTTTCGGCGCGGAATAAACGGACGGGGATGAGAACTGATTTTCGTTTCTCATTTCCTCGCGCGCTCTCATCCCGCCTTTTTCGAAATCGTAGCCTTCCTGTTCGGCGTCGTATCTTTCGTCGCTGATATTGAATTTTGAACCGCAGTACTCGCAGACAGCCTCACGCTTTTCGGTGTCTACCTGCAACGTAGCCGTGCAGTTCGGACAGTGGTATTCCACAAGCTTCATCTATATCACCCGAATAAACATATTATAATCATTATACTCGCAAAACTCCTTTGCCGTCAAGAAAAAGCGTTCTTGAATAATAAGCGATTTGTGATATAATTATCTTTGTAATTCTTCACAAGGAGTGAATACTATGCCATGCACAACCGTACTTGTCGGTAAAAAGGCGACAAACGATAATTCAACGATGATAGCCAGAACCGACGACGGCCATTTCGACGTCAAAAAGCTTACTGTCGTTGAGCCGGAAAAACAGCCGAAAAAATATAAGAGCGTCATTTCTCACGTTGAAATCGACCTGCCCGATAATCCTATGAGATATACCTCGTGCCCGAGCGTTGACAATAAAGAGGGAATATGGGCGGCAACGGGCATTAACGAAGCGAACGTCGGTATGACCGCAACCGAAACCATTACGTCGAATCCGCGCGTGCTTGCGGCGGACCCGCTTGTAGCTTACGAAAAGGCCAAGGGCAATAAAAAAGCGAAAAAAGGCGGAATAGGCGAGGAGGACATAGTAGTTCTTGTCCTGCCCTATATCAAAACCGCGCGAGAGGGCGTTCTGCGTCTGGGCGGACTGCTTGAAAAATACGGAACCTACGAGTCGAACGGTATCGCTTTCAATGACGAAAACGAGGTGTGGTGGCTCGAAACGATAGGCGGTCATCACTGGATGGCGAAGCGCGTTCCCGACGACTCGGTAGTTCTTGCGCCAAATCAGTTTGCGATGGATTCCTTTGATTTTACGGACGCTTTCGGCAAGAAAAAGGCGCATATGTGCTCAGCCGACTTAAGGGAATTTATAAACGAAAACAACCTTGACCTGAATCAGAACGGCGTTTTCAACCCACGCGACGTTTTCGGCTCTCATACCGATATGGACCATATTTACAATACTCCCAGAGCGTGGTTTATGGGCAGATATCTTACCCCGTATTCTCACCGCTGGGACGGCGAGAACGCCGAATTCACTCCCGAAAGCGACAATATTCCCTGGAGTCTTGTGCCCGACAGAAAGGTCGCGGTCGAGGACGTAAAATACCTCATTTCCGGTCACTATCAGGGCACGCCCTATAATCCGTATTCAAATAAAGATACGGGCAAAAACGGTATGTACCGTTCAATAGGCATTAACCGCACGGGAGTTTCAACCATCTGTCAGATAAGAAGCTCGGTTCCCGAAAAAATAAAGGGCATTGAATGGGTCTGCTTCGGCTCGACAGCGTTCAATCCCGTAGTTCCGATTTACGCGGCGGTTTCAAAGGCGCCGAAATATTTAAGTAACGTAGGGCTTGAGGCGTCGACCGAAAACCTTTACTGGAACAGCCGTCTTATAGGCGCGCTCGCCGACCATAACTACCCCGATTGCGTTCAGCATATCGAAAGATATGAAGATAAAATTATGACCGAGGGCAGAAAAATCATTCTTGAATATGATAAGAAAATGACCGAAACAAAGGACTTTTCGCTTACGGAAAAGGCGAATGAGGAAATCTGCAAAATGGCTAAAGAGTCGACCGCATTTACTCTCACAAGAGTCCTTGAAGAAGCGAGCAAAAATATGAAGAACGGGTATAAACTTTCCGATAACTGAAAAAAGAGGTGTGAAGAATGGAATATAACGCAAGACCTCTTATGAAGAATAAGCCTTTCGGAGCGTTTCTTCTGTTGACGGGAATAACAGGCTTTGCAATTATCGTTATGAGAATTGTCTGTTATGAGTTTGAATTTGTTCCCGGCTATTACGAGGTGGATTACGGCAGATTTAATTTCTTTTCATATTTCACGGTTCAGTCGAATATTTATGTCAGCTTTTATCTTGTCTGTCTCGCTCTTGCGGTATTCGGCAACGAAAGGGCGAAAAAAATCGCCTTTAACCCGATGGTAAGGCTGACGGTTACAACTTATATTTTGGTTACGGGCGCGGTATACTGCGGCGGAATACCTATGAAAATGACTCCGCCTCTTTACTGGGATAATTTCCAGCACATAATGCTCGGCACTGTTCAGGTTTTTCACCATATGATAATGCCGCCGTTTATGCTTATACTTTTCCTTATTCCGCCCACGCAAGAGAGAATAAGGAAAAGGAAACTATGGATTGTCGCCGTTTACCCGTTTGTTTATTCGGTTTTCTCAATAATACGCGGCGCAGTTTCAAATCCCGAGTTTTACCCTTACCCGTTTTACCGCCCCGAATTTTTCTGGAACATATTCCTCAAAGGGCGCGAAATGAACGCGGCTGCGGCTTACCTTCTTATGCTGCCGATGCTTTTAATGGGTATGGGAGTGTTCATACTTATCGCGTTTGTTCTTACGCTGATATATAACAAAATCTGTAAAAAAATGACTGAATAAAAAAGCGGAGTGCCTTTAGCACTCCGTTTTTTCAGTTCATATCCGAAAAGCCTTCGACGCCGTATAAATCGTCGTCGTCTTCAAATTCGGGACGGTCGATTTTTACCTCAAAGCCGAGCGCGGAAACAATTTTCAGCTTTGATATTTTCCCGTCGTCAAGCGTGTCGATAAAGAGAAGATGCTCGGCAATTTCGTTGCCGTAGGAAATCGCAACGCACCGCTTTGAGCTTGAATAATCGACGCTTCCGTCGTCAAAAACCACCGAGGCACTCGCAAGGGCGGTAATAAATCTCTCTTTTGATTTCTGATATTTTTTAAATTCCTCAAAGGCGTTTCTGTCGCCCCCGACCTTTATTCTTTCAGCCGCGAATTCGAATTCGCAGTTTTTACCGAACGCCGAAAGGCATCTGTCGGTTTCGCCTTTTACAAGTCCCTGACGAAGAAGTCTCAGACAGCATTCCTCGTTATAAACCGCGCCGTTTTCAAACTCGTCGAGAACCACGTCGCCGCTTAAGGTGTACGCGCCGTAGATGACCGAGCCTTCTTCAAGAAGCTCAAGCTGTTCCTCGGAAAGCTGATTTGCGCCGATAATGAGGTCGAGCTCGCCGTAGAGGGTGTCGACGTTGACGTAGTAGAAGGTGTGAAAGCTCTGTTCCTCTTCGCCCTCGATTTTCCACCAGTTTGTCATACCGCCTTTTGTTACGGACTTGATTTTCGAACGTAAAATGACGTATAAATCGGTCTGGCTTTTATCGCTTTCATCGTCGTCTCCGTCGGGAGAGGGGGTGTGATTGTGAACAAGCCCCGACGGAAAGATAACTCCGTTGCCCGGCTCGACGATATTTCCGTTTTCATCCCTGTCGCACGCGTCAAAATACGCCTGCTCGTCTTTATAAAGCTCAACCGTTTCCGCAAAGGCGACAACCTGCATTTTAATTACGTCGTCGGGAAGAAACGACGGAATAACGTCCGAAAAACGAAGTCCTATGGGAACGAGCCCTTCGCCGGTTTCGGCGTCACGGAAAACGACGCTCCTTTTAAGCGGATGAGCTTCTTTGCGCGTTATGTCGGTAGCGACCGACATTTCCCATACGTTGTCGCCGCAGACGTGAGCTTCCATTGAAGCGAGCTCAAGCTCCTGCTTTTCGTCGTCGATATCGGAAATGATTTCAA
Organism: Clostridia bacterium; assembly: GCA_017613735.1. Classification (GTDB taxonomy): domain Bacteria; phylum Bacillota; class Clostridia; order Oscillospirales; family Acutalibacteraceae; genus Fimenecus. The sequence continues at coordinate 2,893 of JAGADF010000002.1, read as the reverse complement.
ACTCGGGTTCGCCTATGGACGAATAAAAATAAACCGAGCCGTAGCCGTTTATAAGCTTCGCGTTTTTAAGCACGTTTGAAACAAAGCCCGAAATCCCCTCCTGCTTTTCGAAAAGAAAATCAAGGTCAATATTTTTAAAATGATAAAACATATAAATACCTCTCTGACAATATATGTTATATCACATTTTAAGGATTTTTACAACGGAAAGAATCCGCGCTTTTATTTTCGGACAATTTGTGATATAGTTTAATTATAAAGATAACGGGGTGATAGTATGAATATTAACAGACGGCTTATTTTCACAATGTGGAATATGATAAAAGACGGCGACGTCAAAAGAAAGGCGACTCAGACGCCGACAGCGGGCATTGAGGAAAAGAACAATATTCCCTATATCGCAGACGGCGACAGAATGCACCTTCTTGACGTTTACTATCCCGAGGGAACGAAGGAAAAGCTGCCCGTAATAATTGATATTCACGGCGGCGGCTGGGTTTACGGCGATAAGGATCTGAACAAGTATTTCTGCCTTGATATTGCGTCAAGGGGCTTTGCCGTTGTAAACATAAGCTACCGTCTTGTGCCCGAAACAACGGTTTTCGGTCAGGTCCGCGATATTTTTGCGGCTTTTCACTGGCTTGAGGAAAACGGCGGGGATTTCCCGTGCGATATGAATAACGTTTTTATTGTCGGCGACTCGGCGGGCGGTCATCTCGCCGCAATAACCGCGGCTGTTAATCTTTCAAAGGAGTATCAGTCGGTTTATAACGTAAAGCCCGTAAGTTTTCCCGTCCGCGCCGTCGGCTGTATATGCGCGGTGACGAATATGGATATGTTCCTTAAAGTCCCCGTTCCGCTTCTGAAACAGTACGGCAAAATGATGTTCGGCAAAAATATAAAGGACAGAAAGCTCTATTACACCTCGTTCAAGAATCTTGTAACGGTCAAAAATCTTCCGCCGTTTTACCTTGTCAGCAGTAAGCAGGACATTTATAATTTCCAGTCAAGGCATCTTGACAGAGTGCTGACTGCGAACAATAAGGAGCATATGTTCCGCTACTGGGATAAGATAAAGGAAAGAGCTCTGCCTCACGTATTCAACGTAACAAATCCCGAATGGGAACAGAGCAGGGAAACCAACGACGAAATGACCGACTTTTTCAGGTCGTACATTGTTGAAGAAAAAAAGAAGAAAGCGACAGCGAAAAAATGAGTGAGTTTTATGTGGACCCCGTGCTTTATGACGGGCGTCCCGAAGAAAAGAGAATTGATAAGGAAGAGCGCGTTTACGACCTTCTTGACGAACTGGGAATCGAGTATAAAAGGGCGGACCATTCGCCCGCCGACACAATAGAGGACTGTCAGAAAATCGAAGAGGTAATAGGCGTTCAGATTTGTAAAAACCTTTTTCTCTGCAACAGGCAGGAAACGGTGTTTTACATTCTCCTTATGCCTGCGTTAAAGCCGTTTCGCACGTCGGTCGTCTCAAAGCTTCTCGGCGTATCGCGCCTTTCGTTCGGCAAACCCTCTTTTATGGAAGAATTTCTCGACATAACTCCCGGCTCGGTGAGCATTATGGGACTTATGAACGATAAAAACAACCGCGTACAGCTTGTGGTCGACAAGGATATTTATGACAGCGACTATATACGCTGTCACCCGTGCATTAATACCTCGACTTTAAAAATAAAGACGAGCGATATTTTTGAAAAATATCTTCCGCGCGTCCGCCACAAACCGATTGTTATTGATATTAAGAGTTGGGAGGAATAAGCGTTTTCGGGCGCTTATTTTTTCCTGTCACAAGCGTTTTTCTACCACTTAGCGAAAAATCAGTCACAAAGAAATACATTTGAGCTATACTGCAGTCATCAGGAGGTGATTGTTTGAAAATCAGTTTGGAACAAGCCGAAAATAACGAGCTTGAAGTAATTATCAGAGGAAACATTCAGTCACAGGAGGCGTTAAATCTTGTGACGGTTCTCGGAAGTTCTTCTGCTTTCGGTAAGATTATGCTTTTAGGCGAGGACGAGAGCTTTCTTTATAATTCAAAAGATATTATTTACTTTGAATCGGCTCTCGGAAAAACGTACGCTTCTACCGAAAACGGTAAATATGAGGTCAGGGAAAAGCTCTATGAGCTTTGCGATTCGCTTAAAAGCAAGGGCTTCATTCAGATTAACAAGAGTACGGTTGTAAATATCAACTTTGTAAAATCAATTTCGGCTGAATTCAGCGGAAACTACGTTGCAAGAATAAAGGGCAGCGACGAAACTCTTGTTATTTCAAGAAAATTTTTCAATTCATTCAAAGAATTCGTAAGGAGATAATATTATGAAAAAATTACAGAGTGTATTTCTTTTCGGCATAGTAGGCGCAGGCATCGGCGCATTTGTAACGGTTTTAAGCTTATACGTTAATAAGGTTTATACACCTTCTCTTAAGGAAATTGCGGTTTGGCTCGTTTCTTCGTTCATTATCGGCGTAATTTCAAAGATTATGTTCACGGAAAAGCTTCCGCTTCTCGCGCTTACGGCGATTCATCTTGTACTGACCTTTGCGACGGTACTTGCGACGAATCTTATTCTCGGTTATGTCTCGTCACCCCTTGAGGTAGTTAAAAATGTGCTTCCGGGCTTCCTGATTATTTACGCAGTCGTTTACCTGATTGTCTTTCTCAACACTAAAATCAATGCGAGCCGGATTAATAAGGAACTGAATAAATAAGAAAAAAATAAAATTCACAGCCATTAGGGCGATACCGACAAGGAGGTTTAAGCCCTAAAATAAGCACTTTTCCGTTATAACGGCTTCAAAAACGGGGTTAAGGCGTCAGCCTGAACCCCGTTTTATTCATTGTTCTGACGAAAAATTATCTTATTTTAGGGTG
>JAGADF010000013.1 GCA_017613735.1 Clostridia bacterium | reverse complement strand
ACTGTGTTGCCGTCGGCAACTTTACCAAGACGGTCTGTTGCGCCTGCGGTAAAAAGCATAGCCTCACAAAGAGTTGTTTTACCCCTGCCGCCATGGCCGACGACAGCGATGTTGCGAATGTCTTCTGCTGTATAAGGTTTCATAATATTCCTCCTATATAGAAAAGTATAATTACAAAAGAAGTAATCATTAGCAACTAATTATACTATATCGGACAGCATTTTTACAATGTAAAAACCTACGAAATAAAACGCAACTTTTTATACATAATTAATATAAGCCCGAAAGTAATGAACAAGTTATAGTCATAATTTTGAAAACGGCTTTAATAAATTTGTTTTTGCAGGGCTTCAAATCACCCTTTTTTCTTCGGGCGAAAATCGTTTGATTCCGGTACGATTTTTCTTGATTTTCGGGCGAAAAAATAGTATAATATATTAGGTGCGGATGGGCTTTTTACCGTCCGTAAAATACTGTTAAGGAAAAGGCTATGCAGAACGAAAAATTTCTTGAATTAAGGGAGAAATACGACAGCTTCGTCTACCACGGTTTTTCGCTTGAAGAGGCGGGGGACGAAATCAGAATTTCCTTTGATTTTGAAATCAAGGGGCTGACGGGATTTCACCCCGAAACAAGAATTAAAACCGACAATCTTATAGTGGTTAACGGATTCGATTCGCCCGCAGGGAAAAACCTCGTTTTTTCTCTCGGAATGGTCGAGCTTGTAAGCTACTGGAAAGCGGCATGCTGTAAAAACGTGATTATAGAATGCGGCTGCCTTTCGGATGAGCAGGTTTCGTTCTGGAAAAAGCTCTATTTCAACGGTCTGTCGGAGTTTTTCTATCGTAACGGCATTGAAACGGACATGGATTCGTTTATGAATATAACGTCCTCGGGAGAAAAATACGAAGCCGCAGAAATAAATCTTATGGGTAAAAATATCATACCCGTCGGCGGCGGCAAGGACAGCGCGGTTACCGCGGAGCTTATGAGCGACAGACGGCTTGACAACTTCTTTTTCACCGTCAACGACCAGAAGGCGAGGACGGAAACGGTCAAGGCGGCGGGCTATAACGAAACGGGTATAATAAGAACATACCGCACTATTTCGCCCGAGCTGCTTGAGCTTAACAAGCTCGGTTTCCTTAACGGGCATACGCCGTTTTCGGCGATAGTCGCCTTCCTTAGCGCGTACTGCGCGTACCTTATCGGTGCGAACTACATTGTTCTTTCAAACGAGTCGAGCGCGAATGACGCCAACTTAATCGGCGCCGAGGTTAATCATCAGTATTCAAAATCGTTTGAGTTTGAGAGCGACTTTGTGTATTATCTTGATAAATACGTCGTAAGGGGAATAGGTTATTTCAGTCTGCTGCGCGCTTTCAACGAATTACAGATTGCAAAGGAATTCGCCGCTTTTCCGAAGTATTTTAAGGAATTCCGCTCGTGCAACAGGGGTTCGAAAACGAATGTCTGGTGCGGCGAGTGCGCGAAATGTCTTTTCGTGTATTCAATTCTTTCGCCGTTTATTAAGCCCGAAACTCTTGAAGAGATTTTCGGAAAGAATATGCTTGACGACGAAACTTTAAAGGCTGATTTTGACGGGCTTACGGGAATTTCTCCCGTAAAACCGTTTGAGTGCGTCGGCACTGCCGACGAGGTTTGCTTCGCGCTTTCAAAAACAATTGAGAAGTATAAAAAAGCCGGCAGACCGCTCCCCGCGCTTCTTGACTATTTCGATAAAAGCGGTAAAAAACCCGAAAGGAACGTTTTAAAGGAATTCAATTCCGAAAATAACATTCCCGTCGAGTTTGCAGGTAAGATTTCGGAGATGTATAAGTATGTTTCCTCAGATAATTGAATTTTTAAAGGATAAGGACATACTTCTGCTCGGCTTCGGCAGAGAGGGCAGAAGTACGCTCGAATATATAAGAAAGTACCTGCCCGACAAGAAGATAACCCTTGCGGACAAAAATCCCGTTTCGCCCGACGACGAAAACGTCGAAACGGTTATCGGGGAATGCTATCTCGACTGCATTAACGAATACGATTTAGTTATAAAAAGTCCCGGCATTTCGCTCAAGGATGTTGATATCGCGGACAGGGCAAAAATAACCTGTCAGGTGGATTTGTTCCTGCGTTACGCGCCCTGCAGAAAAATCGGCGTCACCGGCTCGAAGGGCAAGACCACAACCTCGACTCTTACCTATATGATGCTTAAGGAGGCAGGCGTTGACGCGGTGCTTATAGGCAATATCGGCGTGCCGGTCCTTGAATGTATTGAAAAGGTTAATCCGGATACGGTCGCGGTAATCGAAATGTCGTCCCATCAGCTTGAATTCTGTTCGTGCTCACCCGAGGTTGCGGTTTTCACGAATATTTTTGAGGAGCACCTCGACCATTACACCGGCGGATTCACGGGCTACGTCAACGCGAAAACGAATATCGCGCGTTTTCAGGACGAAAACGGCCTGTTCATATACGGCGAAAAAAGCGACATACCGCAGTTTGTGGATTTAAGCAAGATAAAATCCGAAAAGCTTCCCGTCAGCGACGAAACGTTTGACCTGCCTTTCGATAACGAGCATCTTTTAGGCGTTCACAATAAAACCGACGTCTGCTACGCTTTTGCCGCTTCAAGGCGGTTCGGCGTGACAAGGGAGCAGGCGGTTGCCGCAGCGGAAAAATTTGAGGGAATCGAGCACAGGATGGAAAAGGTCGGCGAGTTTGACGGCATAATTTTCTATAACGACTGTATTGCGACTATTCCCTTCGCCGTTCTCAACGCGGTTCACGCTCTTAAAAATGTCGGTACGCTCATTATCGGCGGCAAGGACAGGGGACTTGATTATTCGTCATTCGTTGAGGATTTGCTCAATGAAGATATAGATAATATAATCTGTATGCCCGACACGGGTTACAAAATCGGCAGACAGCTTGAAGAAAAGAACGCAAAAAGCAATATCCTTTTTGCAGAAGATATGGAAAAGGCTGTTTCGCTTGCATTTGAAAACACGGAAAAGGGTAAAATATGCCTGCTATCTCCCGCAGCTTCAAGTTACAACGTTTACAAGAACTTTGAAGAAAAGGGAGCGCATTATAAAAAGCTCATTTATGGTTATTCGAAAAAGGAGGGATAGGTATGAATGAGTACATTATCTGGGCTGTTGCAATCGTTGTGTTTGCAATACTCGAGGCAATAACGACACAGCTTGTGTCCGTGTGGTTTATTGCAGGTTCAATAGCGGCGCTTATAAGTAAGTGGCTCGGCGCGCCGTTCTATCTTCAGCTTATCGTCTTTGTGGGAATAAGCGTTATAACGCTCGTACTTACAAGACCGCTTATCAAAAAGCATCTTAAGCCGAAAAACGAGCCGACTAATGCCGACAGAGTTATCGGTCAGACGGCGGTTGTTACCGAAAAAATTGACAATCTTGCCGCCAGAGGTCAGGTCAAGGTCGACGGGCAGATATGGTCCGCGCGAAGTACCGACGACTCGGTTATTGAAGAAGGCAGTCAGGTTGAAATCAAGCGAATAGACGGCGTAAAGCTGATAGTCGCTGAGAAATAAATATTAAAAAGGAGTATTACTATGGATCCTATCGCTTATATCATTATCGGTTTAATCGCAGCTGCAATTATTGCGCTGGTATTTACTAACATCAGGGTTGTTCCGCAGTCAAAGGCTTATGTTATGGAGCGTCTTGGCGCTTATTCGGAGACCTGGGACACGGGACTTCACATCAAGGTTCCCTTTATTGACAGAATCGCAAAAATCGTTTCATTAAAGGAACAGGTCGTTGACTTCGACCCTCAGCCCGTTATCACGAAAGATAACGTAACAATGCAGATAGATACGGTCGTTTTCTATCAGATTACCGACCCGAAGCTTTACACCTACGGCGTTGAAAGACCTATTTCGGCTATCGAAAATCTTTCGGCAACGACTCTTCGTAATATCATAGGCGAGCTCGAGCTTGACTCGACTCTTACCTCAAGAGATACAATTAACGCCAAAATCCGCGTTATTCTTGACGAAGCGACCGACCCGTGGGGCATTAAGGTCAACCGCGTTGAGCTTAAGAACATTATTCCCCCGCGTGAAATTCAGGACGCGATGGAGAAGCAGATGAAGGCAGAGCGTGAACGCCGTGAGGCAATTCTTCGCGCAGAGGGTGAAAAGCAGTCGAAGATTCTTGTCGCCGAAGGTCATAAGGAGTCAAAGATTCTTGAGGCTCAGGCTGACAAGCAGTCCGCTATTCTTGCGGCTGAGGCTGTTAAGGAAGCCAAAATCCGCGAGGCGGAAGGTGAGGCTGAGGCTATCGCAAAGGTTCAGCAGGCTAATGCAGAGGCTATCAAGATGCTCAATGAGGCTAACGCGAACGACGCGGTTCTCAAATTAAAGAGCCTTGAGGCATTCGCAAAGGCTGCCGACGGTCAGGCGACCAAGATTATTATTCCGTCCGAGCTGCAGGGACTTGCAGGTCTTGCGGAAGGCGTAATCGAATCGGTTAAGAAATAATTAAAAAGGCGGGGGTGCCGAAACACTCCCGCCGAATTTTTATAAAGGAACATATTATGGACTTGACTGAAAAGACGATAAATAACAATGTATTATTTGAGGGCAAGGTGCTTACGCTGTGTAACGACGACGTTCTTCTCCCGAACGGCAAAACCGGGAAGAGAGAAATTGTGAAGCACCGCGGCGGAGTATGCGTCGCGCCGCTTACCGAAAACAACGAACTGATTTTTGTAAGGCAGTTTCGCTACGCTTATTCGGAGGTTGTTCTTGAGCTGCCCGCGGGCAAGCTCGAAAAAGGCGAGGACCCGTTTGAATCGGGCAAACGCGAATTGAAAGAGGAAACAGGCTGTACGGCTGACAGATACACATTTCTGGGCAAGCTTTATCCCTCGCCCGGTTATACGAGCGAGATTATAAGCATTTATCTTGCCGAGGGGCTTCATTCGGGCGAACAGTCGCTTGATGAGGACGAATTTCTGGGCGTTGAAAAAATCCCGCTCGAAAAGGCCTATGAAATGGTAATGAATAACGAGATTTACGACAGCAAAACCCAGACGGCCGTGCTTAAGATATATAACATTGTGAGGAACAGAAAATGAACGTGGTACTGGCGTCCGCTTCGCCGAGAAGAAAAACGATTCTTGAAAAAGCGGGCTTTTCGGTGAAGGTAAGAGTGTCCGACGCGGACGAAACGCTCCCCTGCGGAATTGCTCCCGCAAAGGCGGTTGAGTATCTCGCGAAGGTCAAGGCAAACGCGGTTGAAAGAGAAAAAGACGAACTTATAATCGCCGCGGACACGGTTGTTGTTCTTGACGGTAAAATCCTCGGAAAACCCGCCGACGAAAACGAGGCGTTTGAAATGCTTTCGGCTCTTTCGGGCAGACGGCATACGGTTTATACGGGAGTTTGCCTATTATATAATGAAAAAGAAGAAATCTTTTCGGACAGGACCGAAGTCGAATTTTACCGTCTGACAAAAGAAGAAGTAAACGAATATATAAAAAGCGGCGAGCCTATGGACAAGGCGGGCGCTTACGGAATTCAGGGCAGGGGAAGCCTTTTCGTAAAGGGCATTGAAGGCGACTTTTTTAACGTAATGGGACTGCCCGCAGCGCTTATTAATCAAAAATTATCGGATTTTTTGCCGAAAAAGGGTAAATAAATCAAAATTACTAAAAATTTCAATTGACATTTGCTTAAATTTATTGTAAATTGTTAGTGTATCATTTTATGTCATGGTGAAATGGCATAATACCCAAGAAAGGGGAAAGCTTATGGCTAAAAAAGAAAAAAGGGAGCTTACTCCCGAAGAAAAAGCTGAAAAACTCGAAAAGAAATTAAAGAAGAGAAAGCTGTTTGCGGATTCGTTCTTCAAGGCGGTCGCGGTTTTCGTTACTCTTGCTTTGATTTTCTCGGTTGCATACATAGCTTTCACAAGACCTACAATTGTTAAGCATCAGATAGTTGTTCAGGGTAACGGGACTACTCCCGCGGCGGCTCCTTCAACGGGCGGTAACACAACACCTTCAACACCGTCCACACCTTCAACGCCGTCAACTCCCTCGAACAACGGCGGCACAACCCCCGCAACACCCGCAGATAACGGCGACAACGGCGGCAGCGAGCAGCCCGCGGCAAACGACGCGGCGTCGGTAGCAAACCTTATCAACAGCGCAATGGCAGCTGCGGCAAACGCAGGCTATACCTGGTCAAGAACAGGTAATATCACAGAGCTTAACGTACCCAGTAAGGACACATTGAACGGTATTATCAACAAGGTATCCGAGGGCTCAACAGTTGACTCGGTT
>JAGADF010000012.1 GCA_017613735.1 Clostridia bacterium | reverse complement strand
ATATGGCGGCATAGCTCAGCTGGCTAGAGCACTCGGTTCATACCCGGGGTGTCGTTGGTTCAAATCCGACTGCCGCTACCAATAAGGCCCGGTGGTCAAGCGGTTAAGACACCGCCCTTTCACGGCGGTAACACGAGTTCGATTCTCGTCCGGGTCATAAAAATATCACCTGCATCCGCAGGTGGTATTTTTATTTGACGAAAAGGTAAGAGAATTGAACGGTAACAGTCCATGCCGAGCGGTTCGCCAAGGGCGGAGCGAGGCGGACATAAAAACAAAGCACCTCTTCCGAGATGCTTTTGATTTTATTTACATCAGTCAGCCGAATAAGGCAGGATAGCAAGGTGACGCGCACGCTTGATAGCCGTTGTGAGCTGTCTCTGATGGTATGCGCAAGTGCCTGTTACTCTTCTGGGAAGAATCTTAGCTCTGTCAGAAGTGAAACGGCGAAGCTTAGCTGCATCCTTATAGTCGATTGTGTCGACCTTTTCAACGCAGAAGGAGCATACCTTTCTGCGGTCCCTTCTGTTGCCGGGACGGGACTTATCAAATGCCATTTATATTTCCTCCAATCTAATCAGAACGGAAGGCCGTCGTCAGACGCGCCGCCGTCAAAGGAATAATCCGTATCATCGTCGTCGGGAAGAACCGAGAATGACGTTTCGCTGCCGCTTGAAAAGCTCGGAGCGGGAGCGTTGTCATAACGGGTGCCCGTATTTGACTCAGACTTTGAGCCGCAGAACGAAACTCTGTCTGCAACTATTTCAACTGCTGTTCTTCTGTTACCGTTCTTATCTTCATAATTACGGGTCTGGATTGAGCCCTGAACAGCAATCATACTGCCCTTATGAAAATAACGCGAAACAAATTCCGCAGACTGACGCCAAGCAACAACGTTGATGAAGTCTGTCTGTCTTTCTTCGCCTGTTCTGACGAAAGAACGGTCAACAGCGACCGTAAAGGACGTAACCGAAGTGCCGTTATTAGTTGTACGAAGTTCGGGGTCTGCAGTCAGACGGCCCATAATTACTGCACAATTAAGCATTAAATTACCTCCTTATTTCTTTACGACTAACCAACGCAGAACGCCGTCAGTGATTTTAAATACACGCTCGAGCTCTGTGGGGAAAGCCGGCTCGCAGGAATAGTTGTAAAGTACGTAGAAGCCCTCTTCTTCATAGTTGATGGGATAAGCAAGCTTACGTTTGCCCCACTCGTCAACGCTGTCAAGAGTGCCGTTAGCCTCGATAAGAGCCTTGAACTTCTCAACAAGACCTGCCGCTGCCTCCTCGCCGTCTTTAAGCGAAAAAACAGCAACGGTTTCATAGTTTACCATTTTTTTGCACCTCCTTGTGGACTTTTGCCCCTGAACCCCTGTCCAGGGAAAGGAGCTATCTTCAAATTTTGATAGCCTTGATATTATATATATGTTTTACCGATATGTCAAGACTTTTTTATCCTACTATATTTTCAATTCCTTCGGATGAATACTCTTCGCCATTGCGTTTCTTTTCAAGCTCACGCTGAAGAATTTCCATACGCTTTCTGGTGACCGGATAGAGCGCCAATGCGAGAATTGAAACAGCAAGCAGAATTGCAGGAATAATTGACGACATATTTTCAATCGCCTTTACCGCGGCGGGATTCTGTTCTGTAAGCTGAGCGTCGTATCCCGTGAACTTAAGAATGAGTCCTATTGTCCACATACCGACTGCAGAGCCGAACTTCTGGAAAAACTGGGGAAGTCCCGTAATTACGGACTCGCGGCGTTTTCCGTGCTTGAATTCGTCAACCTCGACAAGGTCGTAAGCCATTGTGTAGAAAAGAGTCCAGAACGCGCCCGACGAAAAGCCGAGAACTATAGGCTGACATACGAAAACGGGGACGGTTTTAAGTCCGACGATTTTTATCACAATAAGACCGACAAGCGAAATCGCGAAGAAAATAAGGCAGGTCGTCTTTCGGTCAAGCTTTTCGGCAAGCTTAGTAACAATCGGAATTACAACAGCCATTGTAAGCACGAGCCCGCCTATGAATATCGGTTCAAGGACGTCGTGCGAGCCTCTTACGCAGTAGTCGATTGTATACATAAGATTCGACTGAATCATCGACGAAGCCATAAGGAAGAAGAAAATGAAGAACATAAACGTAAGGAAAGGCTTAAGCCTTATAACCTGAGCGAAGGTGACAAAAATATCGCTCCATTTGCCTCTTTCCGCTTTTTCCTCAGGTTCCCGCGCCTTTGTATTAACGCCGCGAAGTGATTTGACTGCCAGAAGACCGAAAACAAGGGAAATGACGCCTATAATAACCGCCATAAGCTCCCAGCCCATTGTAAGCGAAAGTCCCATGCCGACAAAAAGTCCGGGAAGAACTGCGGGAGCGATTGCGCCGCCCGCTATCGGGAAGGTGTTTATTAATGAAGAAAGTCCGCGGATTGACGTTCTTTCGTCATAGTCCTCGGTTATATCGGCAACGACGGCGTAATACGGTATTGTGTAAAGCGTGTAAAACAGCCAGAAAAGCATTGTCATTACGGTATAGAAAATGAACTTTACAAGTCCGCCCGCGTTTCCCAGCGGGATGAAAATACCTAAAAAGGTAATAACCAGCGGGAAAATCGCCCTTAACATAAACTTTCTCTTGTCCGCGCCCGGCTTGTCGACATAATAACCGATTACGGGGTCGGTCACCGCGTCCCAGAAAACCGAAATAAGACTGATTGTGCCTGCGAAGGCGGGGTCAAGATGCGCTATGTTTGTCAGAAAGAAAAGATAGTGAACATAATAAACGTTATAGACAATGGACTCGGTAATAATTCCCGTGCAGTAACCGAGCTTCCTTTTGCCCCTGAACGGCTTGTTGTTCTCCATAAAATCACCTCCCGTTTATTCTATCACCTTTTGAGCTAAAATAAAAGACTTTTTCTTGTTGAAAAGCAATTTCGCGTGTGATATAATAATTTAATAAATATTCAGGAGGAGATTGTTTCCGAATATGGCAATAAGAGAAAAGCTTGACAGTAAGCTTGCTCCGATACGCTCATTCTTTATGGGCAAAAGATTCATGATACTTATTTTCATACTCGCATGCGTTGTAACCGTTTTTTCACTCGAAACTTACGGTCTTATTGTGTTTGCGGGTATTATCTGCATTATACTCATCCTCTGCGAAGACCTTATGGCGACCACTCTTCCGTTTTTGCTTCTGGCGATGACGCTTATAAAATGCTACGATTCCTATTCGACGTTTATAGGCTATGTCTGGCTCGCTTTTCCCGTTATAGGCAGTCTTCTTTTCCATTTCATTTTTTACAGAACGAAAATCCAGGTCGGAAAATGCGTATGGGCGATTCTCGCCGCATCAATAGCGACTACTCTCGGCGGCGTAGGCTTTCTTCCGCTTGAAAACTATATGTCGCTTGTCGGCTTTTACTATATTTTCGGCTGCGGTTTCGGAATGCTTCTCGTTTACGTTCTGCTTTCGACGTACCTTAAAGCGAGCGACGATTACTCGTTAAGCGACAAACTGACTCAGATTATGATTACCGTCGGACTTTTCGGCGTGTTTATGATAGTTTCTTATTACATAAAGAACATTGAAACGGTTATAGATACCCAGAGCATTATCTTTATGCAGTGGCGAAATAACCTTTCGACCTTCTTTATGTTCTCAATTCCGTTTGCTTTCTATAAAGCGACAAAACATTCGTACTACGCGCTTCTCGGCTTCCTTTTCTACGGCTGTATTCTTCTTACGGGTTCGCGCGGAGGACTTGTTTTCGGCGGAATAGAAATGTTCATCTGTATCGCGCTTATTTTCAGCATTGACAAAAGGCACCGCGTACCGTATCTTGCGATTATTATTTCAATTTCGCTTGTTCTTCTTATTTATTTCCAGAACTTTTACAGCTTTTTCGGTCAGACCTTCGACAGGCTTATTATGGGACTTCGCGGCAACGACAAAGAAGTCCGTCTCGGTCTTTTCGCAAGGGCGTTTTACGATTTCAAATCAAACCCGATTTTCGGAACGGGACTTACATATTTCGGAAACAGAGACGTATTCCACAGCGCGAAATTCGCGCTTTGCTGGTATCACTGCGAGCCGCTGCAGATTATCGCGTCCTTCGGCATTGTCGGCGTTATCGGTTACGTCTATCAGGGAATCACAAGGCTCTATATACTTTTTAAACGGACTACCGTTTTCAATATCGCGGTTGCGGTTTCGTATCTCGGAGTCGAAATGATGTCGCTTGTAAACCCCGGCGTTTTCTGTCCCGTACCGTATCTTTTCCTTGTTACAATGTTCATTGTAATAGTTGAAAAGTGCAACGAAAAGGGCGAGAACGAAACAATCGAAATCTTCCGCAGGAAACACAGAAAGGTTAAAGAAAATGAAACAAAAAAAGTCCCATCCGGCAATTGAAGCTGCTCATAAAAAGGCAGTCAGGCGCTATTTAATCTTCGGAGTCGGCGCGGTTATTTGCTTAATAATTCTCGCTCTCGGATTCTTTATCAAGCCTAAAGCAAAAAAGCTTAAAGCAGTAGAATTCACAAAGACTACCGCAGCCGATACCTACGCTACGGTTGACGTCTGTCTTACAACGGCAATGTATGAGCAGGACCAGCTTGACGACGAGGGCAAGGTAAAAGGCACTAATTATCTTGCGATAGCGGTTGACGGCGAGGACAACAAGTTTATGATAAGCGTTCCCAAGGAATACTACGAGGAAAATATCAAAGAGCTTGAGGACAACTGCGTTCAGGATATTCAAACGGGTACGCTCGGAATACTCGACTATGATAAAAAAGTCACCCTTTACGGCTATTCGATTGAAATGTCAAAGAACCTTACCGACGCCTTAAGCAGTACGGACAACGAATACAACAAGTCGATTCTTTCGGTCGTTTATCCGAATGTTTTTGAGGTGGTAACCGAACCCGTTACCATTACGGGCTTCAATGTTTTTTATGTTGTTGCGGGAGCCGTTGGAATTGTTTCGCTTATTATTCTTATGATGGCGGTTTCGGCTTCGGCTGACGTGAGCAGATTAAAACAAAGATACGAAGAAAAGCTCGCGAAGAAAAAACAGCAGCAGGGCAAATAAAAAAATCAAATCCCCGATTCAGACGAATCGGGGATTTTTAATTTTAAAAAATCTTATTCAACCTTCGGGAGTTTAGCGGCATATTTCGCAAGTTCTTCGTCGGTGGGGATGTAATCGCTCATTTTTCCGTCATGGAACTTTTCATACGCTACCATATCAAAGTAACCCGTGCCCGTAAGACCGAATACTATTGTCTTTTCTTCGCCGGTTTCCTTGCATCTCAAAGCTTCGTCAATCGCCGCTCTAATAGCGTGCGAGCTTTCGGGAGCGGGAAGAATACCCTCAACCCTTGCGAACTCCTCGGCGGCTTCAAAGACCTTTGTCTGCTCAACCGAAACAGCCTTCATATACCCGTCGTGATAAAGCTGCGAAAGAACGGGGCTCATACCGTGATAACGAAGTCCGCCCGCGTGGTTTGCCGAGGGAATGAAATCCGAACCGAGAGTATACATTTTGGCAAGCGGGCAAACCATACCCGTATCGCAGAAATCGTATGCAAAAACGCCTCTTGTAAAGCTCGGGCAGGACGCAGGTTCAACCGCAACAATTTCATAATCCGCTTCGCCCCTGAGCTTTTCGCCCATAAACGGAGCGATAAGACCGCCGAGGTTGCTTCCGCCGCCGGCGCAGCCGATAATCATATCGGGCTTGATATTGTATTTATCAAGCGCAGCCTTTGTTTCAAGACCGATAATTGACTGATGAAGAAGAACCTGATTGAGAACAGAGCCGAGAACATATCTGTAACCCGGATTCTTTACGGCAACCTCAACCGCCTCTGAAATTGCGCAGCCAAGCGAGCCCGTCGTACCGGGATGCTCCGCGTTAATCTTCTTTCCGATTTCCGTTTCCATTGACGGCGAGGGAGTGACGGACGCGCCGTAAACTCTCATAACCTCGCGTCTGAAAGGCTTCTGTTCATAGGAAACCTTAACCATATAGACCTTGCAGTCAAGTCCGAGATACGAGCAAGCCATCGAAAGAGCCGTTCCCCACTGACCTGCGCCCGTTTCGGTAGTAACGCCTTTAAGTCCCTGATTTTTAGCGTAATAAGCCTGAGCGATAGCTGAATTGAGTTTATGCGAACCCGAGGTATTATTACCCTCAAATTTATAATAAATTTTTGCAGGAGTCTGAAGCTTTTCCTCAAGGCAATAAGCGCGTACAAGAGGAGACGGACGGTACATTTTATAGAAATCTCTTATTTCCTGCGGAATTTCAATATAAGCGTTGTCGTTGTCGAGTTCCTGAGCGACAAGCTCCTCACAGAAAACTCCGCCGAGTTCTTCCGCCGTCATAGGCTGAAGCGTACCGGGATTAAGCAACGGCGCCGGCTTGTTTTTCATATCGGCGCGGACGTTGTACCAAGCTTTGGGCATCTCATCTTCTTCGAGATAAATCTTGTAAGGGATTTTGTTTTCTGCCATTGTTTTTTCCTCCTTAATTATTATTTTTTAAAATGGCATTTGTAGGTCAGGATTATCAGTTGTTTTCAAAAAAACAAAAAATAATCCTGTCCCTTGCTGGGACAGGATGTAATATCCTGCGGTGCCACCCGGCTTGACGAATTAATTCGCCCACTTACGCGTACTGTCATACGCAGACATTTGTTTACGGAGTGTCAACTCCGGCTCACATACTTGTAAAAACTTTCTGCTCGCCCTCGGAAGCCCATTCGGAATTACTTCTCTTACCGCGCTCACACCGTCCGCGGCTCGCTTAAAGAGTAACGGTAAAACCTACTCACTCTTCTTCAACGGTTTAACTCACTATAGCACTAAACCGAACTGTTGTCAACAGTTATTTCGATTTCTTTTTTAATTTTTTTACAAGCCTGTCAAACGGAATAATCGTTTTGACCTCGGGGTTGTATTCCTTTGACGTAAGATTGATTATCAGTTCCTCGACGCACGCGACAAACATAATCGAGATAACGACCACGCACGCGAAGGTCATACCCGCGAACATATACCACAGCGGACTTAAATAAAAGGCGACCTTTGCAGCCTTATTCCAGTCCGAGCCGATAAACGGAGCCTTTTTGAACCTTACCCCGCCGAAAACCATCGAAGCGCATTTTATAAACGCAAGTCCCATAAGAGTATAGACCGCCCAGTCGGGAACGTCCATTACGGAAAAATATCTCAGGCTCATAACGACAATGAACAATATTGAGGCGATATGGTCAAGTCTGTCGCCGAGAACGGTTTTAAGATTCATTGTCTTTGCAAGAAAGCCGTCGACAAAATCAAATACCGCGCAGACCGCATATACGGCGAAGAAATACCTTGTAAAAATCGGAACGGCGATAAGCGCAACCGCGCCGATGATTCTTAAAACCGATACGGTGTTGGGAATATATTTTTTCATTTTATCACCTCATTGTTATCAATAAAGCTTTTTACAAACTGACTGGCGAGGGAATTGGGTTTGATATTCAGAACAGCCTCGTCAGGCGAAAACCAGCCGAAAGAGTCAACCTCATAATTCGTATTCAGTTCTTCGCTTTCAAGAACAGCCGTGAAATTCAAAATCAGCGTCTGGCTTTTTTCAAAATAGCCCGAGCGGTTAAACCAAAACTCTTTAACCGACACGCCGAGCTCTTCGGCAATTTCGCGTTTTACGGCTTGCTCCGCGCTTTCGCCTTTATTGACGTAGCCTGCGGGCAAAACGAAAAAGTTATTGCCGTACTGCTTTAAAAAAAGCATTTTGCTCCTGTCGGGAGAAAGGGTAATCATACTCACGGCAGTACTGAAAATCGGGAAACGGAAATCCCCGCAGCTTTCGCAATAGGGTATTTCGCCCTCGTGTTCAAGATACCTTTTATACAGTTTTGTCCCGCATACGGGACAGAAATCCAGTTCCATTTCAGAACCTCATATCGCACGAAACCGAGCTTTCGGCGACCTCGTGCATATGCGCCTTGACGGGTGCGTGGACGGGATGAGTCGGGTAACCCTCAAAGGCTTCCTCGCTGTCAAAATCGGTAATAAGAGCAATATCGTAACTTCTGCCGCTGTGAAGAAAATCGGCGGCGGAAAACAGGTCGGTCATACCCTCGATTTTTCCCTTCATACCGTAGAAATTTTCAACAAGAGTCGGTATTTCGCTCTTGAATTCATCCTTGATTTTAAAAAGTACAATGTGTCTTATCATTTTAACAGTTCCTCCGTTATTTTTGCCGCCGTGAAGCAAAGCTCGCCGCACGGGCGTTTTTTATAGTATTCGTCAGTTCTCTTTTCGGGCACAGTGCCCTCTTCGGTTTTCACTCCCGCAAGAAGCTCGCGGCAGATTATCGAGCCGTTTTCTTCCTTGAAACAGCGGGCAAATTCCTGCACAAGAGCGTAATGCTCTTTTTTCGCTTCGGCGTCAGACAAATCGGAATAGCCTTTGGCGATACCAAGCACCATCAGCGCGCCGCTGACTGCGCCGCAGACCTCACGCATTCTGCCCATTCCCCCGCCGAATGACGAGGCGAGCTTTAACGCGGTTTCGTCGTCAAGTCCCGTAACGTCCGAAAACGCAAGCAGGACCGCCTGAGAACAGTTGCAGCCGTTTTTAAAGAGTTCTTCCGCCGTTTTTGCGTAATCCTTCATATTATTTACTTTCCTCAAGAGTAATCTTAAGCACAACGGGGTTGTGGTCGGAAACCTTAAAGCCCAGATCCTGATTTTCGCAGGACTCGACTTTGATATTACCCGAAACGATAAAGCCGTCTATAAGATAATACTGGAACGAATCCTTATCGGCATTTTCAAGCGGCTGGTCAAGACTTCTGCAGGACGGAACGGAAGAATCCATAAGGAACTGCCATTCGCCGTCTATCTGTGTAACGTCAATTTCACCTGCCGCCCATTTACCCTCCTGAGCGGGATATGCGTTAACGTCAGCGGATGAGAAAATCTGGTTAAAGTCGCCGCCTGCTATGATATAATTGCCGTTCTTTGCCTCCTCGTTAAGGAAATCGGCAAGCATCTTTGTCTGGGCGATTTTTCCCTCGCCGTCATCATACGCCTCAAGGTGAAGATTGACAAGTACAAGATACTTGTCCGTACCCTCAATTTTAACCCTTGAAACAAGAAGACATCTTTTAAGATTCATCATACTTACAGGCCACGAAAACGGTATCGGAAGCTGGCGTCTTTCGGCGTCAATTATCGGGTATGACGAAAAGGTCGCAACGCCCGAATCAACCTTGCCGATAGGCGGTATGGGGTAAGGCAGGAAAGAGACCTTAAAGTTATTCGCAAAGGTCGAATTATAATTATTGAAAACATCCTGCAGCATACCGTATTCGTTTATACGGTGCGACCTTGAGGAATTCCTGTCCGCCTCCTGAATAAAGAAGATATCGGGATTGACGGAGGTAATCTCATTAACAACGCCCTGCATATTTTCCGTAACGCGCTGCGTGTCGGCTGTATTGACCGATTCGCCGCCGTCCATAAAGAAGTCGGCGTTATCGCCCAATGCGCCGTAACCGATATTCCAGCTCATTACGGTCAGGCTGTCGCCGACCTTGACCGATTTATCGGCTTTTCCGCCTATTTCAAGATTGGCGGTAATATCCGCAGGTTTATATTCGGTTACCGAAAGGAAACCGACAAGTCCCGCGAAAGCGACAATAATTACAAGTAAAACTATTCCTATAATCTTAAAAACAAGTTTTACGGGTGAACGCTTTTTAGTGTTTTCCATAATTATATCTCCTTATTTATTTTATTTCAGACTGTCAACATAAGTCATAATATAATCGTGTTTGTAACCGCCGAAATCCTTACACATTCCGAGCTTATCGCGGAACGGATGCCCCAGAGCGGTATTGTCCTTAATAAGACCGCAGCACGAACAGTATTTTACCGTATGGCCCGTCGGGATTTCGGTTATCTTTTTCTTTTTACATTCCTTCGGCAAATCGTTAAGCGTAAATTTCGGACAGCCGCAGGTGAAATAGCCTTTCATAACCTCGCCGTAAACGTCATTGTCCGTATATGTATGGTGAACTACCTCTTCGTTACAGTTCGGGCAGATGAATCTGTATCCGACTGCGCCCTCAAGTTCGTCCTTACGCAGGTCGCAGAGCATTTTTACAACCGTATAGGAACTGAATTTCGACTTTATTATTTCGGTTTCTTCCGCCGTCTGAAGATATTTTACCGCCCTGACAAGAAGCTCATAGGCGTGATTTGCGATTACGTTGTTACTGTCGGTAACAATTGAAAAAGAGTCGGCAAGAATTATGTTTCTTAAGAATTCGCCGTCCGTTCCCCTTTTCGCTGCGCAGTTATATGAATTAAATGACGCCTCTCTCGCGATAATTTGTTTAATTATATCTTTGTCACGGATTTCGCCGAGAACAATGTCGGCGACGTAGCTGTTGAAAATCACCGGCTCAAAATAGAGCGAAGCAAGGACGTTTTCGTCGGTAATCCTGAAAATCGCCGCGCTTTTTACGCTTTCACGCGGAGCTTTGAGAGCAATTTCATAAAGCTTATTATTGTCCGTGATTTTTGAAATCTCGTCACGGGCTTTTTTCTCGTCATTGAATTTGTCGGACATCCATGCAGGTCTGAAAAATCCCATATCAGTTCACCTTTTTTACATAGATTCTTGACGGGTTGCCTTCAATATCGTTAAGCATTTTAAGAAATGTGCAGCCGTATTTTTCATAAAGCCCCTTCTGATTTGTGGAAATATAAATCTCCTTTACGCCGTCATTTTTAGCAAGGCGAACCGCCTCGTCGAGAAGAAATCCGAAATAACGGTTGCCTCTGCGGGCGGGAAAGGTATATACGAAGCCGAGCCACGGGGTGAGCTTTGTCGGCTGAATGTCGTCTTTTTCGGCGTAGGTGCAGAACGAAACGAGCTCGTCGCCGTCGGTGAGCAGAAGCACCTTTGAGCTTTCGCCCACGGCTTTGAAAAAAGTTCCGTCGTTAAGCAGCTTATAAAGAAACTGCCCCGCGCCCCAGTCGCTTTGTTTTATTTCTTCGAGCCAGTGATACTGTCTGTCACTGTCAAAATAGTTTATAACTTTCACTTTTTACTCCTTTGGGATAACCAATCCTCTTTGGTTAACAGATTCGCGTGAGCTTTTCTTGTTTCGCCGACCTGCGGGAAAGGAACGTTTTCGCTCGTGTGATGGTATTTAAAACCGAGCTTTTCCTGAACTCGCTTCGACTTTTCGTTGCCGTCAGAATAGCCGCACCAGACACGGTTAACCTTTAAATCCTCAAAGGCGTAGCGTATAAGCTCCGCTGACGCCTCGGGCACAAATCCCCTGCCCCAGTACGGAACGCCGAGCCAGTAGCCGAGCTCAACCTCATCGCCTCTTTCGGCAAGGTCACTGTTTCGCATAAGACCGATACTGCCTATGGGAAGTCCCGTTTCCTTAAGAATTATCGCATAGGTTTCGGGCTCGGACAGAATTGTCCTTATTATTTCAAGGCTGTTTTCAATGCTCGTATGCGGTTTCCAGCCCGCAGGCGGGCCGACTCTGTCGTCCTTTGCATACTTATATAATTCTTCGGCGTCCGTTTCTTCCCACGGGCGAAGAATTAATCTTTCGGTTTCAAGAATCATATTATTATCCTCTTGTTAAAAGAACAACGCTTTCCACATGAATAGTGCGGGGAAACAAATCAAACACCGAAAGCCTGTCCGCATTATAGCCGTATTCTTTAAACACCGCGCAGTCGCGCGCGAGCGTCGCGGGGTCGCAGGAAACGTAGACAATTCTTTCGGGATTCATTTCGCTAACGGTTTTTATAAGCGAATTATCGCAGCCCTTTCTCGGCGGGTCAAGAATAATGCAGTCGGGCTTAATGCCCTTTTCTTTAAGCATTTGTGCCGCCTCTGACGCGTCGGAGCAGAAAAAATCCGCGTTGTCAATATCATTAATCGCGGCGTTGATTTTGGCATCCTCTACAGCCTCGGGAATAATCTCAACTCCGATTACCCTTTTAACCTTTTTCGCCATTGAAAGACCTATTGTTCCCGCGCCGCAATACAAATCGAGAACCGTTTCGTCCCCGTTTACCGCGGCGTATTCAAGAGCCTTTTCATAGAGCTTTTGAGCCTGATTTTTATTGACCTGATAAAACGAAAGCGGCGAAATGCGGATTCTATTCTTGCAGAGAATATCGGTGATATAGCCGTCGCCGAAAACATTAACGCATTTATCGCCGAGAATAACGTTTGTCTTTTCTTTATTGATATTAAGGGCGAAGGTTTTTATGCTTTCGTTCTTTTTTAATCTTTCGGCTAAATCCGAAACGGCAGGCAGGCAGTCCGCATTAATAACGGCGCACGCCATAATCTCGCCCGTTGCGGTTGCTTTTCTCAGATAAATATGCCTTAAAACTCCCTTATGGGCTTCCTCGTCATAAAGCGAAATGCCGTTGTCTTTAATCCACTCTCTGAATATATTTACGATTTCCGAAAAATCCTCAGGCTGTAAAAGACAGTCGGGGCAGTCAACTATTCTGTGCGACCTCGGAGCGAAAAATCCGATTTTGACGTCCCCGTCAAAGCCGACGGGAAACTGCGCTTTATTTCTGTATCTTTCGGTTTCGCCGCCGCAGACCGATTCCGCTTTTATATCGATACGGGCAAGACGTGAAAACGCCTGTTCAACCCTGTCCTTTTTGGCGTTCAATTCCGCCTGATAGGAAATATGTCTGAAAGCGCAGCCGCCGCAGGAATTAAAATACGGACAGTCGGTTTCGATTCTGTCGGGCGAGGGCGAAACAATCTCGATAATTTTGCCTATTGCGTAGGTCTTTTTTGCTTTGATAATATGTACCTTCAGCCTGTCACCGACGGCGGAATTGGCGACGAAAACAGCCATGCCGTCAAAGTGACCGACACCGCTTCCCTCAGCAGTGTAGCCGTCAATGACAAGTTCAATTTCGTCGTTCTTTTTAAACATATTTCACCCGATAAAAAATATTTAATATATTTTAACATTTTTCGGGCGAAAAAACAACTAATCGCGGGGATTTTTTTCCTGAGAAACGGTGAAGGAATACTCGTCCGAATAAAGCGTGATTTTATACTTTTCATCCGTTTCTCCCCTGTATTCGTCATAAAACGGCTCGAAGTCGCCGTCAAAGCCGACAGACATAAGCTTTTCTTTCGCCCTGTCGGTATCGCCGTAATTGAACGCGCCGAAAACACGGTAAACCGTATTGATTATTTCGGAAAGGTCATTCTCGTTATAAAGGCTTTTCGCGGCGGTTACACTCACTCCGTCAAGCGAGCCGTTTTCATTTTCATAAAGCGTTATAAGCAGTTCGCTTTCGCCGATTTTGAAAAAGGCGCAAAGCGAGTTTTCTTTGTCCGAAAGAAAGTCGTCGGTAGAAAGAATTTCGTCCTGCGAAAGAGCGTTGAACCGCTGAACAAAGCTGTAGACGTCAAACTGAGTCTGAACCGTGCAGGAACTGAATACCGCGCAAACCAAAACCGCCAATGCAATCATTCTTGTTTTCACCTGTTCTCACCTCTGAAAAATATATGATTTTTTTGAAATATTAATGAATTGTTCATAGATTTATTCGGTATAGTATGATATAATAAATTAATAATTCCCAGAAAAGGGGTTGAAGCTGTGTTTAAGAATTTCAAAAAATATCCCAAAGGAAAGAAGATAAGGGTTATCGTCATAGCGGTAATTCTTGTCGGCCTTGCGGGCGTTTTATGCTATGAGCTTTTGAAGCCCGCTCCGCTTCCCGAATACGAACTCGTCGAAGCTCAGAAGGGCAGTATTATGCAGACGCTTATCGCCACGGGCACGGTTGAGAGCAACAACTCAAGCGTTTACGAAATACTTGACGGCGTTGAGGTGCTTGAGGTCAAGGTCAAGGTCGGCGACAAGGTCAAAAAGGGCGACGAGCTCGCCACTTTTGACACGAGCGGTCTGAGTCCCCGCCTGAACGAAGTCAGGAGCGAATACAACGAGGCTCTTTCGAGGTACAATAAAGCCGTATCGTCTTCGAATGACGCTTCCTCAAATCTTAAGGACACGAACAGCGAAATTTCAAAGCTTGAAAAACAGATTTCAAAGCTTGAAAAGGAAATTGAGGAAACTCAGGCGAAAGAAAAGGCAGAGCTTGAAAAGAGTCAGAAGGACGCCGAAAAAGCCGCGAAAGACGCCGAAAAAAAGGCTAAGGACGAAATAACAAAATACACGGGCACAACCTATACGAAAGAACAGATTGACGCCCTTACCCAGCAGATTCTCGATAACGACGGCACAAAGGAGCAGGTAAACCAGATGATAGCCGCTCTCAATTCCGCCGAAGAGAACGCTAAAAAATCCGCCGAGGAGATTTCGACCGAAGAACTCGCCGAAAAATTAAAGGGCACTTCTGCGGGCAAATCGCTCGAGCTTATTCAGTTAAAGACACAGCTTACCTCCCTTAAAACACAGCAGACCTATTTTGAAATGCAGACCGGCGACACGCTCGCAAAGGCATATAAAGCGGTAGCCGATATAAAGAAGAAGGAATACGACGCCCTTCAGGAAACGATTGACGCCCTTGACGCGGGCTGGTTTGCCCAGGGCAACGGCATCGTCACCAAGGTCAACATCACTCAGGGCGAGGTTTACTCGGCTGACAAAAAGCAATCTTCTTCAAACGCGGACTTTTCGGAAATGCTTAATATGCTCGGCGGAGGAAACGTCGATATTACAAGCATCATTTCACAGCTGACCTCCGCTTCAAACGAAAATGCCGTCGGCATTCAGGTCGACAATTACGACCAGTTCATCGCCTCCTTTAACGTAGGCAAATACGATTTGCTTAATCTTAAGGTCGGTCAGGAAGCGACGATTACCTCGCTCGACAGCGAATACAAAGGCGTTGTGGATTACGTTTCGGCGACCGCGAGTGAAAACACGGGACTTGACATTTCTTCAATCACAAGCTCGCTTACGGGCGGCACGAATACGGCGAACTCGGCTCTCGCCAAGGTTAAAATCCTCAACCCCGACGAAAAGGTCATTATAGGCTTTGACGTCGATATCAAGATTAAAATAGGCGAGGTCGACGACGTTTTAATCCTTCCCGTCGAAGCGCTCAGATTCGATAACGGCCAGAAATACATTTTCGTTTATAACAGCGAGACAAAGACGGTTGAAAAGAGGAACGTTGAACTCGGCAGCAGCGAGGACACGAAATACGAAATCACCGGCGGACTCGAAGTCGGCGAAATGGTAGTTAAAAATCCCCTGTCCGCGCTTAAGGACGGCGACAAAATTATACCCAAGAAATAAAATCTGTTAACGGGAGAAAAGCAGTTTGAACATCAAGGAAAACATAAGAATAGCTATCTTCAGCATACGCACAAATCTTATGCGTTCACTGCTGACAATGCTTGGTATCATTATAGGGGTATCGAGCGTTATCTCCATTATCACCGTAGGCAACGGCGGGCGCGATTATATTATCGGTATGATTCGCGATATGGGCGCGTCGGCAATCAATATAACGGTCGATTCATCGGTAGCCGAGCCGACGGATTATATAACCTCCGCCGACATCGCCGCGATTAAACAGCTTGACGGCGTTGACTACGCCTCGCCTATCGTTATGGGCATGGGCGCGATTGCAACCGACAGCGAATCGGGTATCGGCATAACCCTTGGCGCAACGCCCGACGCTCAGCAGATAATGAAAACCAACTGTCTTTACGGCAGATTCTTTACCGAAGAAGAATACCTCTCCGCAAAGCCCGTTGCCATAATCGATAACGGCAGCGCTTTAATGGTTTTCGGCCGTGAGGACGTTGTCGGCGAAACAATCAAATACACCTATAACGGAGTTACCATTACGCTTAAAATAATCGGCGTAGGCGATAACGGAATGAGTATGTTCGGCGGAAACAGCGAATCGGCTATGGAATCAATGTCGGCTCTCACGGGCGGCTCGTCGGTAAAATACTGCTCGGTTATGATTCCCGCAACGCTTTCGCTTGAAATTGTCGGCGCGGACGACAGGTACGAATCGGTTTACCTTACCGCCAATGACGAAATGCAGCTTGAGGCTGCGGGCAACGCGGCGCAGAACCTTATAAAAGCAAGGCACAACAACTTTGAGCGTGATTGCTATACGGTTGTCAATATGGCAACCTATATTGACCTGCTTGACTCGGTTATTCATATTTTCACTATTTTCATTGCCGCCGTCAGCGCTATCTCGCTTATAGTCGGCGGTATAGGAGTTATGAATATAATGCTGGTTTCAATTACCGAAAGGACAAGAGAAATAGGCATAAGAAAAGCGCTCGGCGCAAAGACGGGAACAATTTTGTTCCAGTTCCTTACCGAGTCTATTATTCTCTGTATGATAGGCGGTATTATAGGACTTATCATCGGCGTAGTCGGCGCAGTGGTTGTTTCAAATATTATGCACGTTCCGCTTCAGGTCAAGCTTTCGACAATCGCTCTTGCGGTTGGTTTCTCAAGCGCGATAGGAATTATCTTCGGCGTTTACCCTGCAAGGCGCGCGGCGCTTATGCCGCCGATCGAGGCGTTGAGAAGAGAATAAAGATTATTCTATAAAACTTGCTTAAACTTATTGTATCATAAGGAGGTACTGCAAAATGATTAAAAGGAGTTTATCAATCATATTGGCGTTAACAATAATGTTTTCAGCATTATCATTAACGGCAGTCAATTCGTTTGCGGCCGTAAGCGGTGATTTTACATACTCTTCCCGTAGCGACGGCACTGTTACAATCGACAAATATACCGGTTTTGATTCACATGTTATAATTCCTTCTGAAATTAATGGTAAAAAAGTTTGTTCCATAGGTGGAACAGCTTTTAGCGGTTCAAATACCCTTGAAAGCATTGTTATCAGCGGTGGAATAAAGGATATTCCAAAAAACGCTTTTGCAGATTGCGTAGTGTTACAGGAAGTTGTTATTAGAAACGGTGTTGTTTCAATAGGCAGTAGGGCATTCAGCAACTGTAAGATGCTCAAAAGCATTACGCTCCCCGATTCACTTACAACCATCGGAAGCTACTGTTTTAACCATTGTAAAGCATTAGAGTCAATCATCATTCCCGATTCGGTTAATAAAATCGGCGAATACGCTTTTTATTATTGCACATCCTTGCGTTCGGCAATTTTAGGCAACAGTGTTAAAAGTATTGAAAAATACACATTCAGTAACTGTTCGTCATTAGAAAAAATCAATATTCCCCAAGGCGTCGTCGCTTTATGCGTCGGAGTTTTTAACGGTTGTTCCAAGCTGACATCCGTAGATATTCCCAATAGCATTAAATTAATTGAAGCTTCCGCATTTAATAACTGTGAAAAATTAAAAACCATTAATTACGGCGGCTCCGAGTTTGAATGGTCAAACGTTAATGTTGAAGTCAACGAATATCAGATGAATCAAATTGAAGTCAATTACAACTGCAAAATCGGTTGGTCACAGGAAGACGGGTACACTTATTTTTACAGATATTCAAGTCCGTTAAAGGGATTGCAACTTATAGACGGCAAGAAGTACTACTTCGGCAAAGACGGAGCGATGTACACAAAACGTCTTATATCTGTCAGCGGTAAAAAGTACTATATGGGTGCTGACGGAGCTGCTTACACAAAACGCCTTATTTCCGTAAGCGGTAAGAAGTATTACATGGGCGCTGACGGTATTGCCTATACGAGCAGACTTATTTCCGTAAGCGGTAAGAAATATTATATGGGTAAAGACGGCGTTGCTTACACAAAGAGACTTATCTCGGTTGACGGTAAGAAGTATTATATGGGCTCTGACGGCGTTGCCTACAAGTCGAAGCTCATTTCCGTAAGCGGAAAGAAGTATTATATCGGTAAGGATTGCATAGCTTATAAATCAAAATTTGCGTCACTCAGCGGTGTAAAATATTATTTCGGTTCCGACTGCGTAATGTATAAGAGTAAGACATTCTCAGTCAAAGGCGTTAAATGGGTCGCAGACAAAAACGGAGTTTGCAAAAAAGCGTAAAATAATACATAACATTCATAAGCCTCCTCGATAGAGGGGGCTTGTTTTTTGGTAATTTAATACTAATCGTACGGTTATTAACATCAAAAAGGGCAGTTCAATGAACTGCCCTTTATCTTTTGATTACTCTGACTTTGTTTCGGTCAGGGTTTTTTCTTTTTTCTCAAAAACTATCTTGCCGCGTTTTACGGTGCAAAGGTAGCTTTCGTTAGGAGTAATAGAACCGTCAAGCATCTTTTCGCTGAGCAAGTCCTCAATTTTACTGCCGATTGCGCGTTTAAGCGGTCTCGCGCCGTAAACGGGGTCATAGCCTGCTTTGGCAATCGTTTCAATTACCTTATCGGAGAACTCAACGTCGATGTCCATATCCTTCGCCCTGTTTTTAAGGGTGACAAGCATTCTCTTTGCGATAAGTTCAATTTCATCCTTTGAAAGACGGCTGAATACGATAATGTCGTCAATTCTGTTGAGAAATTCCGGTCTGAACGTATTTTTAAGCTCGCCCATTACCGCTTCCTTGACGTCCTTGACGTCCTGCTCTTCCTCATTCTCGTCATTGGCAAAACCGAATTTCTTTATTTTATCGGTTATGAGCCTTGCGCCGATATTCGAGGTCATAATAATTACGCAGTTTTTGAAATCGACCTTTCTGCCCTGCGAATCGGTCAGCACGCCGTCGTCAAGTATCTGTAAAAGAATGTTGAACACGTCGGGGTGCGCCTTTTCAATCTCGTCAAGAAGAAGTACGGAATACGGCTTTCTGCGGATTTTTTCGGTGAGCTGTCCGCCCTCCTCAAAACCGACGTAACCGGGCGGCGAACCGATAAGCTTTGAAACGGTATGCTTTTCCATATACTCGGACATATCAAGCCGAATCATAGCGTTTTCATCGCCGAACATAGCCGCTGCGAGAGCCTTGCAAAGCTCCGTTTTACCTACGCCCGTAGGCCCTAAGAACAGGAACGAGCCGACAGGTCTTTTCGGGTCCTTAAGTCCGACTCTTCCGCGTCTTATCGCTTTCGCGACCGCGGAAACCGCCTCATTCTGACCGACAATTCTTTCGTGCAGTTCGTTTTCAAGGTTCAGTAATCTCTGACTTTCTTCCACAGTCAGCTGTGAAAGCGGAATACCCGTCCACGAAGAAACAATATCGACAACCTCGTTTTCGGTTACCTCGTCCTTGATTCTTGTGTTCTGTTCATTGAAAGAAGCCTTAGCCTCGTCAACCTTCATCTGAAGTCCTTTTTCCGCGTCGCGAAGAGTCGCCGCGCGTTCAAAATCCTGAGAAAGAACCGCCGCCTCTTTTTCTGCCTGAGCCTCTTTAAGCGCCTTTTCAAGCGCCTTGAGTTCGGGCGGAGCGGTGAAAGCGCGAAGCCTTACTCTTGAAGCCGCCTCGTCAATAAGGTCAATAGCCTTGTCGGGCAGGTATCTGTCGCCGATATAACGGCTCGAAAGCTTAACCGCGGAGATAATCGCTTCATCAGTAATCTTTACCTTGTGGTGCGCCTCGTATCTGTCGCGAAGTCCCTTGAGGATTTCTATTGCCTCTTCCTCGCTCGGCTCGCCGACAACTATGGGCTGAAAACGTCTTTCAAGAGCCGCGTCCTTTTCGATATTCTTTCTGTATTCGTCAAGCGTTGTGGCACCGATAATCTGTAACTCTCCCCTTGCGAGAGAGGGCTTAAGAATATTAGCCGCGTCTACCGCGCCCTCGGCGCTGCCCGTACCGATAAGAGTATGAACCTCGTCAATAAAGAGGATTGTATCCTTTGACGCGATAACCTCGTCGATAACGCCCTTGATACGCTCTTCAAAATCGCCTCTGTACTTTGTGCCCGCAACCATTCCCGTAAGGTCAAGGTTGATAAGCTTTTTGTCCTTTAAGAGCTCGGGTACCTCGCCCGAAGCTATTTTTAAGGCAAGTCCCTCGGCGATAGCTGTTTTACCTACGCCCGGCTCGCCTATAAGGCAGGGATTGTTTTTCGTTCTTCTCGAAAGAATCTGAATTACCCTTTCAATTTCCTGCTCACGACCGATAACGGGGTCGATTTCGCCCTTTCTCGCCATCTCGGTCAGGTCTCTGCCGAACTGCTGTACGGCAGTCTTGTTGCCGTCATCCGTTTCGTTCCCGTTACGGTCCGAAATCCCGCCGCCCATAAGAGCCTGACTGATTTCGCCTACGACGGTGCTTCCCGCAACGCCGAGCTGATTAAGAAGCTGGCTTGCGCTTGAATTGCCGTCGCGGGCAATAGCGATTAAGATATGCTCGGTGCCGATTAACGACTGCCCCATCGCGTGAGCGACGGAATTCGCTATTGTAAGAATTTCCTTCGCCTTAGGCGTAAAGTCGTTCTGGGTAAGGCTTGTAGGCATACCCACGCCGATTATTCTTTTAATAAGGCTTTCAACCTTAGCCGCCGTCACGGAATGTCTTGAAAGAACTATTGACGCGACAGACGAGGTATCGGTCAGAATACCGGTGAGTATATGCTCGCTGCCTATATATGTGTGACCTAAATCCTCCGCAATTTCAACTGCGGCGTTTAAAGCGTTATTCGCTTTCTCCGTAAAACCGGTAAATTTATACATAATAATCACCTCATAACATAACGGGTAAGGCAATTATTAAATTGCCGACATTACCCTAATTTTTCTCTTACCATATCGGCCCGTTTTTTGTCTCTTTCGGTTCTGTCGAGCTTTGAACCCTCAGCCGCATTTATTGACGCGGGCTGAAGAGTCAGCGCCATTTCGTCAAGAAGTTCGGTGCTTACGGGCAGTATTCCTACCGCCGCGCCGAGCCTTACGTATGAAATGTACTCAAGAAGTTCTTCGCCCGTCAGAAGCCGCGCGGACTTAAGAATCCCGTATGAACGGTAGATTCCGTCCTGACCTGCGAGCGAGGAAACAAGTTCCTTTCTCGCGGCGCGTTCCTGATTGACAATCTGGGTTGTTATGGATTTAAGGTTGGCAATCGCCGCCTTTTCGGATATTCCGAGGGTGAGCTGATTGCTCAACTGATAGAAATCGCCGACGCTTCTTGCGCCGCCCGAAAATACGGGACTAATGGAAAGTCCCAGCTTTGAAACTGTCGCCGACAGTCTCGAAATCTGACCTGCGGATGTTAAAGCGGGAAGATGCAGAAGCACGCTCGCTCTCATACCCGTGCCTAAATCCATAGGCTTTTCGGTTAAGTAGCCGAGCCTTTCGTCGAAGGCGAAGTTAAGACGTTTATTGAGTTTGTCGTCAATCTCATTCGCCTTTTCGAGAGCCGCTTCGAGAGAAAGTCCGCTCATTATTACCTGAAGGCGGATGTGGTCATCCTCGCAAAGCATTATGCTTATATCCTCGTCTTCGCTTAAGAGCAACGCCCTGCCGTCGGAGACAGAGGCAAACTCCTCGCTTATAATTTTTCTTTCCGCAAGAGACGCCGCCTGAAAAGCGGTCAACTCTTTCATATTCACTGCCCTGAGTCCGAGGTTTTCGTCCTCGGCGGCTTTGATAATAAGCTCGTTTACCTTAAGGCGCGAGGGAATATCAAGTCTCCAGGGGAACGGATAGCCCTTTATATTACGGGCAAGTCTTATTCTTGTACTTACAACCGTATCTCTCTGGTCGCCTGCAGTCAGATACCATTTAGCCATTTTTCTTTCCCTCCAGCTCCTTTATCTTATCGCGAAGCTCAGCAGCTTCCTCAAAATCCTCGTTTTCAATCGCCTTGTTCATCTTTTCGCGAAGAGTTGCGATTTCGTCCGCCTCTTCGGGCTCGTTCGTAACCTCGTTAAGCGGAACCTTGCCCTCGTGCTTTGTGTTGCCGTGAAGTCTCTGAATCGACGGCATTAGCTTGTCGAAAAAGGTTTCGTAGCAGTCCGCGCAGCCGATTCTTCCGCTCTTTACAATGTCGCTGAAAGAAGAACCGCAGTTTTCGCACTTAACCGAATTTGCGCTCAGCGCCGCAACGGGCGAGTCGGCAAAAAATTCGCTTAACAAATCCGAAAATCCGAAGTCGAAGCCCGAGAACATATCGTTTACTCCGAGCGCCTTTGCACAGTCCGAGCAAAGATGTCCTTCGGTTACCTCGCCGTTTATTATTCTTTTAAAATGAGTGGTGGCCTCAGCCTTACCGCATGATTGACAAATCATAAAAATACCTCCTTATTCAATCGTGGTTAACAGCATATTCTTGAATATCGCCGCCCTTGCCTTGTCTCTGTATTCGGTCGGTATATTCAGATACGCCTTTTCGTTTGTCGCCGAAAGCATAAGCTTTGCCTGCTGGGCGGTGATTATATCTCTTCCGTTGAGATTTAAGATATGCGCTCTGCAGGTTTTTTCGTCAAGCGACGGGCCTATCGCATTTATAAGCTGCATTTTAAGAGTTGAGGAAGAATAGTTGGCTCTGGTTATTCTTATATAACCTCCGCCGCCCCTTCTGCTCTCGACTATGTAGCCATGTTCGGGTGTGAACCGTGATGAGATTACATAGTTTATCTGGCTCGGAACGCAGCCTATTTTTTCGGCAAGCTCGTTACGCTGGATTTCCGTGCTGCCTTCGTCGTCAAGCATATCGGAAATCATCTGAGCGATAATATTACTTAAATTCACTTCCCGTCACCTTCTTTTCTTTGATTTTTGACTTTGACTTTCTTTGACCTTTACGGTATTTATTATAGCATCTTTGACTTAAAGGTCAAAGGTCAAAAAAGGTCAAATTTTTATAATTACAAGCATTTTTCTTTTGTTTTCTCTGTTTTTCTTTGTTTTTCATATATTTTTCTTTGTTATTAAAATACGCTAATACATATATTTTATGCCGAAAGTCAAACTTTTATTCACCTATTGCGCCGTCCTTTCATAATATGGCATTGTAGGCGGTATATACGTGCCCTACGAAAGGAGGCAGAACTGTGAACTTCTTCGGTAACAACACATGGTTGATTGTTATTATCATCGTTATTCTTCTTTTCGGCGATAATAACGGCTGCGGCTGCAACAACAACGGTTGCTGCTAAAAGCAAAAAACTCCCGTCGGCAAAAGCCGACGGGAGTTTGATTTTTTATTTTTTAATAAATACCAAGCTTCTTGCAGTTTTCAACATGCTCCTCATACGTCGCGGCGAAAAGCGAGTCATAAGGCTCCTCGGTCTGAATTGCGAAGAAAAGATAGTCCGTTTGCGGCGGGTTAAGAGCCGCCCTTATCGACTCAATTCCGGGATTGCAGATAGGGCCTGCGGGAAGTCCCGCGCAGCGGTATGTATTATAATAGTATTTAAGGGTTTCAACCTTTTCGGGATATATTTCCTCAATAACGCCCGTTACATATTTAATAGTGACGTCGCACTGAATCTGCATACCCGCGTCAAGTCTGTTATAGAGAACGGAGGCTATCTGCGCGCGCTGGTCTTCAAGAAAGGCTTCCTTTTCGACAATAGACGCGATTGTAAGAATCTCGTGCCATGAATAGCCGAGCGATTTCGCTTTCGCTCTCATATCCTCGGTTATGTAACTCTCGCCCGCCGAAAGAAGCTTTTCGATAATCGTTTTGGGCGTGTCGTTGTTTTTATCGATTTCAATTGTGCACGGGTAGAGATAACCCTCTAATTTAAAACAGATATTCTCGTCGTCGGGCTCCTCGTTCACAAGTGCATAGGACGAGAAATCGCCGTTCTGCGCTTCTTCGATGAAATCGTCGGCAGAGCAGATGCCGTTTTCTTCAAGCTTCCACGCAAAGCGGACAAGCGTATAACCCTCGGGAAGAGAAATCATAACCGTATCCTCGTCCTCCGACTGTTCATCTTCGTCATCGGGGATTGCATATCTGTCCTCATTTGAGCTTGTGCCCTCGGTCGCGGAAACGTCGTCGCCGAAGCCTATGTCGGCGGGATTATTTTCCTTTTTGCAGGAGCAAAGCGAAAAGACGGTAATAATTATTAAAAGTAAAGCTGTTATTCGTTTCATACAAATACCCTTTCAAGAATTTGTGTGAATAATAATACTATTTTTCGACATTGTTGTCAAATGGACATATTTGACATTAAAAATAAAAGTAGTATAATAATTCCGTAATCTTTTTATTGGGAGATATTTTTATGAATTACTACAAAATGAATATCGCAGGGCTTGACAGAGCGCTGCCTATATGCCGAGTAACCGACGACCTCTATATCGGCGCTTTCGTTATCTTCGGCGACCAGGAGCTGACGGTAGCCTGCGCCAAGGCGCTTAACGAGAGAGCTCCCGAATACGACTATCTTATCACAGCCGAGGCAAAGGGAATTCCGCTTATTCACGAAATGGCGCGTCAGCACGGCGACAAAAAATATTTTCTTGCGAGAAAATACCCGAAGCTTTATATGACGGGCGTTTTTGAGGTAACGGTCAACTCAATCACTACCAATAAAACCCAGACGCTTTATCTTGATACGGCAGACGCAGAATTGATGAAGGGCAAGAGAATCCTCATTGTCGACGACGTTATTTCAACCGGCGAATCCTTAAGAGCTATTGAAGAGCTTGTTAAAAAAGCAGGCGGAATAATCTGCGGAAGAATGTGCATTCTCGCCGAGGGCGACGCCCAGAACCGTCCCGACCTCGTTTATCTTGAGAAGCTTCCCGTTTTCAATTCCGACGGCACGGTTAAGGAATAAGAAAGACAAATTAAAGCACCCGATGTTTTCACATCGGGTGCTTTTTTACAGAATATCATTATAATTAATTCAATTCTTCCTGAAATTCGGAAGCGCGTTTTTCGGTTATGAAATAATGAATCTTATCCGAAAGCTCGCCGTAAAGCTTGAACTTGCTTCTGAAAACTATGAGTGAAAGGACAATCAGTATGGGCGGAACGGCAAAAGCGATAATTCCGATTGCCATCTGCGTCTGCGAATTAACCGTGGGGTCAACGCCCTTTGCCTTACATTCGTTAATCTGCGCCGAATAGTTTACAAGCGCAAGCCCGCCGTAATAGATAATTGTCTGAATAGTATAAGCGAGCTTCTGCAAAAAGCCCTTCATCGAGAAGGTAATACTCTCGTTTCTTTCACCGTTCTTGTATTCGCCGTAGTCGACTATATCCGCAAGGAAAACCGTCTGCGAAACGAACATTGAAGCAATACCGATTGACGCTAAAATATAACAGATATCAAGAGCTATTGTGATTTTAAGTATCGGCCCGAAAATGAACATAAGCACATAACCCGTAATGGTTGTGCAGAGCGAGAAGGTATAAATTGTTCTCTTATTAAGTCCGAGCTTTGAAAGGACGGGAATTACGACAAGACCGACTACCGAGCCGACCGCGCCTATCATTCCGAAAAGCGACTGCTTTTCGCCGTCGCCGACAACCATTGTAAAATATGTATAAGCCGTGCCGCTGGTCAGATACCAGCCCGCATTTGAAAGCATTGCAAAAACCATAAAGATAACAAGCTGGTCGTTGCCTTTTATAACCTTAAAAATCTGTTTAAATGAGAATTTCTTTTTCTCGCCGTAGACTACGTTTCTCTCTTTGGTAACAAGAACGCAGATAACGGCAAAGAGAACAAGCAGTATTCCGCATATACCTGCCCAGCGGGAGAAGCCCGCTGCGCTGTATCCGTCGGCGTCGGTATCAATTCCGCCCGAAAGACGGGGAAGTATTATGGGAGTAAGAACCATAATGATTCCCTGACCGAGTCCCGAGAAGGTACGGGCGACAGTTGAAACAAGATTACGCTCTTTTTCTTCACTCGTGAATGAGGGAATCATTGACCAGTACGGAATATCGGCAAGAGTGTTTGTCATACCCCAGAGGACGTACATAACCGCAACATAGATATAAAGCGGCGTACCCGAAAGTCCGAAGCGCGAAAACAGAAGGAAAAGAACTACCGCGTTACAGAGCGCGCCGATTACAATCCACGGGCGGTATTTGCCGTGCTTTGTTCTTGTGTTATCGACAATAGTTCCCATCATCGGGTCGTTAATGCCGTCCCAGATACGCGCAAGCGGCGTCAGCAGCAGCAAAAATCCCTCTTTAAGACCGAGCGTGGTAACAAGATAGTGGCTTAAAAACGAATAGAACATTCCGTAGCTTAAGTCAAGACCTATCGCGCCTACGCCGTAGCCGACCATATTGGCAAACGAAAGTTTCGCCTTTCTAATCTTCTCCATACTTTTTAACCTCTCCCTCAAACATAACCTTTTCAACGGCAAGCGCGACGTCCTCTACAAGCGAAACGCAGGGGCGTCTGTTATAGACGGGCGCGCCGTCCTCGCTTTTTTCGGGCGGATTTTTAAGCTCACGGCAGGTTACAAAGGTATTTTTCTCCTTAAAAATATTTATAACCCTCTGAAGCTCCTCGTATGTATGAGCCTTGCTTTCGGCGTCCCTGCCGTCAGTTGCGCCGTAAAGCACGCCAGCAATTATTGCCGCGCCCGAAAGCGCGCCGCAGATTTCACCCGTTCTTGCGACTCCGCCGCCGAAGCCCGCAGAGATTTTAAGAGCAGTTTTTTCGTCAAGACCTATGTCCTTCGCGAATGCGCCGACCACTGCCTGAGAACAGTTGAAGCCGTCTTTGAATAACTCAACGGCTCTGTCACTTCTCTCGCTCATTTTCCCGCCTCCCGTTGTTTTTTTATTATTTTAGCATAAATACAATTAAAAATAAAGATAAAAAAGACAAAAGCGGCGCTGTGAAAACAGCACCGCTTTGGATGTTTAATAAATTTCAATCAGTTAGCGCGTGTAACCTTGCCTGAACGAAGGCAACGTGTGCAGGCATAAACTCTCTTGGGAGAGCCGTCAACTATTGCCTTAACTCTTTTTACATTGGGCTTCCAGGTTCTGTTTGACCTTCTGTGTGAGTGGGAAACCTTAATACCGAATTTAACATCCTTGCCGCAGAACTCACATTTTGCCATTTTGGGCACCTCCTTCAAGGGTTTCTAAAGTAACAGACGATATTCTAACAGATAATTTTTCAAATTGCAAGTCTTTTTTTTATTTTTTTCGGTTTGTTTTTAATATAATTGTATGGTACAATAGTATGTGTCCGATTTATACACCAAATATTGAATTTTTTTAAAAAAACTGTTGCATTTTTCATTTTTATAATATATAATGGCATTAGTCGAACAAAAGTTCGGTAAGTTAATATTCCTTTTTCGGAGGTTTACGATAATGGCAGATAAGAAAAAAGCATTGGAAACAGCATTACTTCAACTTGAAAAGGCTTACGGCAAGGGTACGGTTATGCGCCTGGGCGACACCTCGGCGCTCAATATCGAGGCTATTTCAACCGGCTCGATTTCACTTGACGCGGCTACGGGAGTCGGCGGACTTCCCAGAGGTCGAATTGTCGAGATTTACGGCCCCGAAAGCTCGGGTAAAACTACCCTCGCGCTCCACGTTATAGCCGAGGCTCAGAAATTAGGCGGCGAGGCTGCATTCATTGACGCGGAACACGCGCTCGACCCGGTTTACGCAAGAAATCTCGGCGTCGATATTGACTCGCTTCTTGTTTCCCAGCCCGACGACGGCGAACAGGCTCTCGAAATCACCGAGGCTCTTGCCCGTTCGGGAGCTATTGATATAATCGTTGTTGACTCGGTTGCGGCTCTTGTTCCGAAAGCCGAAATCGAAGGCGACATGGGCGAAAGCCACGTCGGTCAGCACGCGCGCCTTATGTCGCAGGCGTTAAGAAAGCTCGCGGGCGCTATTGCGAAATCAAACACTGTTGTTATCTTTATAAATCAGCTTCGTGAGAAAATCGGCGTAATCTACGGCAATCCCGAGGTTACAACGGGCGGCAGGGCGCTCAAGTTCTTTGCGACAATGCGTATCGACGTTCGCAAGATTGAACAGCTCAAGGCTCCCGGCAACGAATTTATCGGTTCAAGAACAAGGGCGAAGATTATTAAAAACAAGGTCGCTCCCCCGTTCAAAGAGGCTGAATTCGATATTATGTACGGCGAAGGCATCTCAAAGGTCGGCGAGCTGGTCGACCTCGGCGTAAAGTACGGCATTATTCAGAAAAGCGGCGCGTGGTTCTCATACGGCGAGGAAAGACTCGGTCAGGGCAGAGA
This sequence comes from Clostridia bacterium, assembly GCA_017613735.1. Classification (GTDB taxonomy): domain Bacteria; phylum Bacillota; class Clostridia; order Oscillospirales; family Acutalibacteraceae; genus Fimenecus. The sequence continues at coordinate 42,171 of JAGADF010000012.1, read as the reverse complement.
CAACGTCAAAATGCTCTTCAAGGAAAACAGCGAGCTTGCCGACGACATCGAAAAACAGATTCGCGCAAAAATCAAAGAGGAAGCGGAGCTTCACTCAAGAAAGGGCGCTCCCGCTTCGGCTCCCGCACCCGCGGAAATCCCGATTGAACCGACTACAAAGGCTGCCGCCAAGGCTAAGCTCGATATAGTTGTGGATGACGACGAATGAAACTGAACGTTAAAAACGGAAACCGTGGCAAGGTTCATATTTATATTGACGGCGAATACCGTTACACAGTGGACGGCGAATACTGGTATTCCGAAAAATGGCACAAGTTAAAAGATATTGATGAAGAAGAACTGGCTGCGCTTGACGGCGCGGTCAGTTTTCGTCGTGCATTCAACGCGGGAATGAATCTTCTTTCATACCGCGCCCACGGGAAAAAGGAGCTTGTAAACAAGCTCGTCGCCAAAAAGCACGACAGAGCTTCCGCCGAAAAAGCGGTTGAACGGCTTGAAGAGCTTAAGCTCATAAACGACCTCGACTACGCCGAAATGGCGGTCCGTCATTTAGAGAAAAAGGGCTGTTCCGAAAAGCGGATTATGCAGGAGCTTTTATTAAAGGGAATAGACCGCGACACCGCCGAAACGGCTCTTTTAAGCCTTGACAAAAATTCCCATAAGCGTATTATAGAGTTACTGGAAAATAAGTACGGCAAATATCTGGGTGACGAAAAAGGAAGAAAAAAGGTCTTTAACGCGTTTCTTCGCCTCGGGTATTCCTACAGCGAAATAAACTCCGCTCTCAGAGAGTTTGAGGAGGACTTATGAGTAAAAAAATCAGTCTTGTTTCTCTCGGCTGCCCTAAAAACCAGATTGACGGCGAAAGAATGCTCGGCGCGCTTAAAAAAAGCGGATTCGAAATACTCGAAAACGTCGACTCAAGCGACGTCGTAATCGTAAACACCTGCGGCTTTATCGAAAGTGCGAAGCAGGAAGCCATTGACACGATTCTCGATATGGCTGAGCTAAAAAAAGAGGGCACAGTCGGTAAAATCCTTGTAACGGGCTGTCTTGCCGAGCGCTATAAGGAGCAGTTAAGAAAAGAAATTCCCGAAATCGACGGCGTTATCGGAATCGGCGCGAACGACGATATAGTTTCGGCTGTCGAAAAGCTCTGTCAGGACAGTATTTACGAATGCTATCCCGACAAGGAAAAACTATCGTTCAACGGCGAAAGGGAGCTTCTCAATCCCCCGTATTACGCATATCTTAAAATTGCGGAGGGCTGCTCAAATCACTGCACCTACTGCGCTATTCCGTCAATACGCGGCGAATTCCGTTCAAGGAAATTTGAAGATATTATCGACGAGGCGAAGGCGCTCGCGGACAAAGGCGTTAAGGAATTGATAGTTGTCGCGCAGGACACAACAAGATACGGTGAAGATTTATACGGCAGACAGAGATTGCCCGAATTACTTACCGAGTTGAGCAAAATCGACGGTATCAGGTGGATAAGAATTCTCTACTGCTACCCCGACAGGCTCTCGGACGAATTGCTTGAAACAATGGCGGAAAATGAAAAGGTGCTTAATTATATTGACCTTCCGCTTCAGCACGCGGACGAAACGGTTCTGAAACGGATGAACCGTTACGGCAACAGGGAAAAGCTTTTATCGCTTATAAAGCATATACGCGAAAAGGTGCCCGACGTGGTTCTTCGGACCACTCTTATTGTCGGTTTTCCCGGAGAAACCGAAGAGGCATTTGAAACTCTTTCGGAATTTGTTAACGAAGCGCGTTTCGACAGGCTCGGCTGCTTTACATATTCGGCGGAGGAGGACACTCCCGCCGCTTCGTTCCCCGACCAGATTGACGAACAGGTAAAGCTTGACCGCTGCGAAATAATAATGGAACAACAGAACAGAATTATGGACGAAATCAACGACTCGCATACGGGAAAAACTGTCGAATGCGTTGTCGAAGGCTATGACGACTACGCCGACGTTTACTACGGCAGAAGCGTTATGGATGCGCCCGAAATCGACGGCATTGTCAGCTTCACCTGCGGATTCGAGTTAAAAACCGGCGAATTCGTTCAGGTAGAAATAATGGGCGCTAACGAATACGGACTTATCGGCGAGGTGGTTTAAATGAATTTACCGAATAAACTGACCGTTGCAAGAATGGTCATCACTCCGATTTTTCTTTTTATCTTTCTTTTTGAGGGCATACCTCATCATATATTCTGGGGTACGGTTATATTTATAATCGGCTCCGTAACTGACGCGCTTGACGGTCATATCGCAAGAAAGTACGAAATGATAACCGTTTTCGGCAAGCTCGCCGACCCCGTTGCCGACAAAATGCTTACGACCGCGGCTCTTCTCGCTTTTCTTGAAATGAACCTGTGCTCGGTTTGGATTGTAATGATAATTCTCACAAGAGAATTCGTTATAACGTCGCTTCGTCTCGTTTCGTCGACTCAGGGCGTCGTCATTCCCGCAAACATTTTCGGCAAAATCAAGACCGCTTCGCAGATGGTTTTCACCATAATTATTATGCTTCTTATAGAGACGAAGGCGGAATTTCCGTTCATTCTTGAAAAGATTTATCCCTCGGGTGAATTTCCGCTTGCGGTCGTCTCGAATGTTCTTCTCTGGATAACTGCCGTATTTGCGGTTATTTCCGGCATTATCTATTTAAGGAAGAGCCTTAAGCTAATTGATTTTACTATGTAAAAAAATATTGACATATATTTTTTGCGTAGTATAATTAAGGTGAATGATAATTCACCATATATGGAGGTTGTATTACTATGAACGATTACATCAACAGCGTAATTGAGCAGGTCAAGCAGCGCGACGGCGACAAGCCCGAATTTCTGCAGACTGTTACCGAGGTTTTCGGTTCGCTCGAAAAGGTTGTCGAGGCTCATCCCGAATATGTCAAAAACGACATTCTCGGAAGAATGGCAAATCCCGACAGATTCATTTCTTTCAGGGTTACCTGGGTTGACGACGCAGGCGTTACGCGCACGAACAGAGGCTACAGAGTTCAGTTCAACTCTGCAATAGGTCCTTACAAGGGCGGCCTTCGTTTTCAGGCTAACGTAAATCCCAGCGTTATCTGGTTCCTCGGCTTTGAACAGGTATTCAAGAACAGCCTTACCGGCCTTCCCATGGGCGGCGGCAAGGGCGGCTCGGACTTTGACCCCGCGGGCAAGAGCGACGCTGAAATAATGCGTTTCTGTCAGGCGTTTATGACCGAGCTTTACCGTCATATCGGGCCCGACATTGACGTTCCCGCCGGCGATATGGGCGTAGGCGGAAGAGAAATCGGTTATCTCTTCGGCCAGTACAAGAGAATCCGCAACGCTTATGAGAACGGCGTTCTCACGGGCAAAGGTCTGGCATACGGCGGTTCGCTCATCCGTCCCGAGGCTACGGGCTACGGCGCAATCTACTATGCAAACGAGGTATTTTCTCATGACGGCGACAGCATCAAGGGAAAGACTTTTGCAGTTTCCGGTTTCGGCAACGTCGCGTGGGGCGCGGTTAAAAAGATTGCCCAGCTCGGCGGCAAGGCAATTACAATAAGCGGTCCCGACGGTTACGTTTATGACCCCGACGGCATCACAACCGACGAAAAAATCAACTATATGCTTGAGCTTCGCGCAAGCGGCAAAAACATAGTTAAACCCTATGCGGAAAAATTCGGCGTACAGTATTTCGAAGGTCAGAAGCCCTGGGGCGTGAAGGCTGACGTTATGCTTCCGTGCGCTACTCAGAATGAGGTAGGCATGAAAGAAGCCGAGCAGATTGTCGCCAACGGCGTCAAGTACTATATCGAGGTTTCCAATATGCCCACTACAAACGAAGCTCTTGCTTACCTTATGGACAACGGTCTTACCGTCGCTCCCTCAAAAGCAGTAAATGCGGGCGGCGTTTGCACCTCCGGTCTTGAAATGAGCCAGAACTCAATGAGACTCGGCTGGACGGCGGAAGAGGTTGACAAGAGACTTCACGAAGCCATGAAGAATATATTCAAAAACTCCGTTGACGCGGCGCAGCGTTACGGACTCGGCTACAACCTTGTCGCAGGCGCTAATATCGCAGGCTTCGAAAAGGTTGCGGAAGCTATGATGGCTGAAGGCATTTATTAATCAAAACCGATTAAACGCATAATAAAAAGGCAGTTCTGACGAACTGCCTTTTTGATTTTTAACTGTTTAGTTCTGATTTGAATCGGAGCTTTCCGACGGAGCCTGAGTCGTAGGCGGCGCGCCCCAAACCTGAACGTAAATCTGCTCGCCCTTGGCGTACTGTTTACCGGCTTCGGGAACGAAGGAAACAACCTCGCCCTCAATATGACTGCCGTCGTTACTCTTTTCGACCTTTCTGCATTCGAAGCCGAGGGATTCGAGCCTCTGCTTGACGTCGTCATAGGGAAGTCCCTTCAAATCGGGAAGGTCGACATACTCAACGCCCTTACTGACTACGATATTGATAGTCGAGCCCTTTTCGACCATAGTGCCCTTTTCAACGTCCTGCGAAATAACATAGCCGGCTTCAACCTCGGACGAAAATTCCTCAACAAAGTTGATATTGAATCGTTCTTTGAAACTCGACTCGTTTTCAAGCCGCTGATAGCTCGCGCCGACAAAATTGGGAACCTCAACCATTTCCTGCGAAGCGGAAGCGGACGGCTCTTCAACCTTAGGCTTATTCTTATTTTGATTAACAACGTAGAAAATGCCGAGAGCGATTAAGCCGACAAGAAGCACCGCAAGGAAAGCGATTACCGCGTTCTTTTTGAAATCGGGATTTGAGGCGGTCTTTTCGGCGACGTATTCGCTGACCGCCGAGGCGGGCTTGCGCATCTCCTGCGCCTGCTGTGAATTGGTCGCCATAGGCGAAGCCGAAAGCTCGGCGCGGAACTGCTCAACATTCTTCGTCCTGTCGTCGGGAAGAATCTGAAGCGCGTTAATAAGCGCGTTTATAACGTAAGCGGGAATTTCCTCGGCAAATTTTGCGGGAACCATAAGCCGGTCGTTCGAAACTCTTGAGGTCGCCTCAAGCGGAGTCGAGCCGATAAGCGCCCTGTAAAGAACTGCCGCGAATCCGTAAATATCGGTCCACGGGCCCTGATTCTCGCCGTTGGAATACTGCTCAATTGCGGCATATCCCGGGAAAAGCTGAGCGGGAATTTCGCCGCGCGAGGTACGGACTCTTCTGATGCTGAAGCCCGTAATGCGAAGCTTGCCGTCCTTACAGACAATTAAAGTCGAGGGTGAAATGCCGCCGTGAACAACGCCCGCCGAATGGAGCGCGGCAAGGGTTGAAAGCACGGGCATAAAAAGTATTCTCGCCTTTTCCCAGGGGATGTAGCCGGTCTGACTTCTCAGAAGGTATTCCCTGAGCGAAACGTTTTCGATATATTCCGTAACAACGTAAACCGTGTTATTAAATTCAAGCATATCAAGCACGCCGAAAACAGCCGACGCGTTTCTGAGATGGGCAATTTTACGCCACATATCCGTAAACTCGCTTTTAGCCTGGGCAAAAAGCATATCGCAACCGGAAAGGGGCGAAAGATACGTGTCGCCGACGCGCCTTGTGGAAATAGCGTCGGGAAGATATTCCCTGATTAAAACGGGCGTTTTTCTTTCAAGGTCGAAGCCCATATATGTAGCGCCGTCGCCGTTGTAGTCGCGAAGCTTACCGACAAGGTAACGGGTGCCGATTATGGTTTTTGTCGGCAGATACGGAGCCATCTGAGGCGAATCCGTATGATAGCCGCAATAAGGACACTGCTTTGCCGAGCCGATTTCGCTCATGCAGTTCATACATAAACCGTCCATCTGAACACTTCCTTAATGTAACGGAATTTTTTTCATAACCTATACTATAATAACAAAATAGTAACGCATTTGTCAATAATATAGTATTCGGTTTAATTGATTAAAAATGTTGATTTTTGTTTCATTTTATGATACATTTATACTTGAAAGACACTTAAAAAGGAGTGGCAAAAATGAAATTCAACGAAAGATTAAAGTTCTTAAGACGCTCAAGCAAGCTTACTCAGGAACAGGTCGCAACCTATATCGGAGTAAAGCGCGTCGCATATACCGCATACGAAGCGGGGCGCACCTCGCCGTCGCTTGAAAACCTTGTTAAGCTCGCTCAGCTTTATAATGTTACAACCGATACCCTTTTGAGCTGTTACACAAACGCTTCGTCGGTCATAAACAGTTTTGAAAAAGAATTTGAAAACAATGCCGACCGTTTTTCGCCCGAATGTCTCACCGCCGAAGAGAGAAATCTCATAGCGGCGTACCGCGCAAGCGGAAAAGGCGAACAGATTTCGGCATATATAAAACGGATAACAAAAGAAAAATAACGGAAATAAAAAAACGGTAAAAGCGACAAAGCTTTTACCGTTTTTATTTTAACTGCCTGAACATTTCGTTCGCCTGTTCCTTAGTGGCGTGCTCGCTGACTCTTAAAACCTCGTACCTCGTCGTATTCGCGCCGAAGGTTATTTCGATTATATCGCCGACCTTAACGTCATAGGAGGCCTTAACGCTTCTGTCGTTGACCTTTACGTGCTTCGCGTCGCACACCTCGTTGGCAACGGTTCTTCTTTTTATTATTCTTGAAACCTTAAGATATTTATCCAACCTCATACATTAACCTCTCCTAAAACAAAGGGAGCAAGTGAAAACTTGCTCCCCTTGTGTATGCGCTTAAAAGAATTATTTCTTAACAGCGTCTTTAAGAGCCTTGCCGGCCTTGAATGCGGGAACCTTTGTTGCAGGAACCTTGATAACAGCGCCTGTCTGAGGATTGCGAGCCTGCTTAGCAGCGCGTTTACGAACCTCAAATGTGCCGAAACCAACGAGCTGAACCTTGTCGCCCTTCTTGAGAGCCTTTGTAACTGCTGCTACGGTAGCGTTAACTGCTGCCTCTGCGTCTTTCTTTGAAAGCTTAGCATCCTTAGCAACTGCTGCGATAAGTTCTGTCTTGTTCATTTTTTTACCTCCAAAAAAAATTTATATTCCTTGAGGTCTTTCGACCTTAAAAAGAACCTTGTTTAACCTCATCCCAGAGCCTGTCAAGCTCTTCAAGGGATGAATTTTTCATATCGATTCCTCTTTCATTCGCCAGCTGTTCAACCTTTGAAAAACGGGAGAGAAATTTGTCGTTTGCGGCTGTAAGCGCTTCTTCGGCGTCGCAGTCAATAAACCTTGAAACATTGACGGCCGAGAAGAGAAGGTCGCCGAGTTCTTCAAAGCATTCGTCATGATTTTTCTTTTCGATTGCTTTTTTAAGCTCCGTTGTTTCTTCTTCAAGCTTTTCGAGAGCGCCGTCGACGCTGTCCCAGTCAAAGCCGACCTTTTTAGCCTTCTTCTGAATTTTCTGACCTCGCATAAGCGCGGGCAATTCCCTGGGCACCGAAAGCATGCTTTCAGTCGCGGTGACGCGGTTTTTGGATTTATTCTTTATGTCCTCCCAGTTTCTGAGGACCTGTTCGCTTGTGTCCGCCTTAACCTCGCCGAAAACGTGAGGGTGCCTTTCAACAAGCTTTTTGCATACGCCGTCGACAACATTTTCAAAACCGAACACGCCGTCTTCCTTAGCCATCTGTGAATGAAATACGACCTGAAGAAGAACGTCGCCGAGTTCCTCGCAAAGAAGCTCGCTGTCGTTTTTATTTATAGCCTCGATAACCTCGTAGGTTTCTTCAATAAGGCTTGACTTAATCGACGAATGCGTCTGTTCTCTGTCCCACGGGCAGCCGTCCTCGGAACGAAGGAGCTTCATTATATTGAGTAAATCCTCAATGCCGTAAACAGATTTAAATTCAAAATCCGAAATCACTTTCAAACTTCCCCTTTATTTTACCTCAAAAATCCATATTTTTCAAGTGTTTTAGCAATTTTTTTAGCCTAAAAACCTATATTTTTCAAGTGTTTTGGCGATTTTTTCGCCTTTCGGGAGCATTAAGATATCATCTTTCGCTATTCCCCTGACCAGAAGAAGCGAAATCAGGTAGATAACTGCCGCTATTCCTATTGATATAAAAGTAGCGAGCGTCTTGGAATTTAAGATGCTGTCCGAAGAGCCGAAAGACAAAAATCTGTTAAGAAGCATATACGAAACGAACGCCGCCGCGCCGCAGAGCAGGGCGCATATAAGCGGCTTTATCGCAACCGACACCACGTTGATTTTTACGCCGGTTGTCTTTATAAGCGAATAAAGACTGATACCGAGAATAATGACGTAACATACGACCGTGCCGACAACCGCTCCGTTAATATTAACCGACGGTATTCCGACAAGAACATAGTTGACTATAATTTTCGCTGTTGCGCCGACCGTAAGAGCCTTTAACGGCACCATAGGCTTGCCTATTGCCTGAAGCATATTCGTCATAGGCGTAGAAAGAGCCATAATGAAAACCGTAAAGCCGTAGGCGGCGAGAATAGGCGTCGTAATAGGGATTGCCGCCGCGCTTTCTCCCCTTGAATAAAGAAGCGAGAGAATAGGCTCGGAAAGAACAGCCATACCGATACCCGCCGGGAACGAGATTAAAAGAATAACCCTTATAACCGATTCAACCGAAATTCGTATTTCATCCCTGTTTTTGATTGCCCACGCCGCCGAAAGAGCGGGAATCGCGCTTATTCCGAGAGCCATGGCAAGATTGGGAACAAGATTTTTGAAATCGAGCGAAAGAGAATACGCGCCGAAAAGGAAAGTCTTAATATCCTTGTCAAGCACGTTGCCCATAGTGATTGACGCGCCGTAAAGCGATTTGATAAGCGGAAGGTCCTTGTCAATAGCGGTCTGCAATCTGTTCTGAACCATTACCGAGTCAATCATATTCGTAATTGAAAATATAAGAGAGCTCGTCGCAACGGGAATCGCGAACTTAATAAGATTTTTCGCTATGGTGTTGCTCTTTTCGGGCTCGGGCGAATTGACCAGCTCTTCGCGGGTGATTTCGTCGCCCTTGATTTTATAAAGAATAAAGAGATAGACAAGTCCGAGTACCGTACCCAGCGTTACGCCGAGAGCCGCCGCCGCGGCAGCATACGGGAAAATCGCCGAATACGCTTCGGAAATATTTGAAACTGTTTTGCCGAAAACGGGCTCGCCCTGATTAAACTGAGCCATACCGTGATTGATGGTAAGCTTTGCAAGTACGATACCGAAAATCAGTTTGCCGAGCGCCTCAAAGACCTCGGAAACAGCCGTGGGAGTCATTTTGCGCAGTCCCTCGTAATAGCCCCTGAAAATCGACATCAGGCAGCAGAAGAAAATCGAGGGAGCGATTGCTATAATAGCGGGAATTGTCGGAAGGTTTTTAGACAAAGCCGCGTAAGGGTACGCGAGGAGAAGAAGTATGATAAGTCCGAGAGTGCCCGTAATAAGGAAAATCTTTGAAGAAACCTTAAAAATCATTCTCGCGTCACGGTAGTGACCCAAAGCCATCTGCTCGGAAACCATCTTCGAAACGGCGACTGGAAGTCCCGCCATGGAAATAGTGTAAATGGGAAGATAGATATTATAAGCGGCGTCATAGTAACCTCTGCCGACGGTGCCTATCATATTTGACAGCGGGATTTTATAAATCGCGCCTATTATTTTAACAAGAAGAGTCGCGACAAGAAGCACCAACGCGCCGTTTAAAAGCGACTGACTTTTCCTTTTAGCCAAACAAAACAACTCCTAACGAAAAACTGAAAATCAACCTAAAAACTCACGCAGAAGCGAATCCTCGGGAACAAAGCCGATATCAATCTGGGCGAATTTTTTAAGCGACTTTATAAGCCTTGTCGCGTCGCGGTAGTAGATGCTGTCCTCGCTGACGGACTGAAGCATTTCTATCGCAATATCTTTAAATACGCACGGCTCATAAATATGAATGGTATTGATTCTCAAATCCGCATAATCCTTGAACGCGAACAGGTATTTGTCCTCGCCCATTCTTACCGAATCCCACATCCGGTATGTATTGTCGACCGAGCTTGCGCGGAATTTGTAGTCGCGAATCATACGGCGGATGAAGCGAAGGTTACGCTTGTTGAGAATGATATCCTCGCTTTCCTCATTATAAATACGCGAGGAAACGCTGATATAGATTTTGTAGAGAAATTCTTCTGGAATATTCTGGGTGACGATGGGATTGAGCGCGTGAAGTCCCTCAACGATTACGACGTCCTTTTCGCCCAGACGGAAAAACTTAGCCTGGTCGTCCCTTCTGCCCGTTTCAAAATCAAAGGACGGCAAAAACGTCTCCTCGCCGCTGAGAAGTGACTGAAGGCACGAATCAATGAGCTTTAAGTCGAGCGCATAGACCGATTCAAAATCGGGTTCGCCCTCGCTGTAGCCGGGAACATCCTCACGGTTAAGGTAGAAGTCGTCAAGAGAAATGACGTGGCAGTCTTCTCCCCTTTTGATAAACTCCTGCTTGATTTTGTGAGCCGTTGTCGTCTTACCCGAAGCGGACGGGCCCGCAAGCATAATAACAAGCCTGCCCTTCGCCCTTTCGATACACTCGTCGACCACGCTTTCAACAATTCTTTTGTAGCGGTCCTCGCATCTTTCAATAAGTCCTGCGGGGTCATTTTTCGCTTCCATATTGATATACTCAATATAGTTGTTAATCCTTGCCATAGCACTTCCTCCACGTATCTAATATGTATATGTTTTATAAAACTCTTTTATTCTCTGCTTACGGCTTATGAGCTCGCCGTAATCCTTTATATATTCAAACGGGTATTTGAAATTGAAAATGCGTTCGATTTCTTCGCCGTCAGGCGCCTTCAGCTTCGTTACCGCGCCCGCCCCGCAGGAAAATACGGAATGGGTTTCCTCCATCATATAGATATTGTAAAGCCCTTCTTTTCCCGACCTGCACCAGCCTACGTTTTCAAGATTCGAAAGCGATTTCGACTGACGGTACATATAATACGGAAAATAATCCGCGCAAAGTCCTTTTTGGGCAAGCGAGAGCATTTTTTCAGCTGTCTTCGCCTGTGAAATATCGGACGACGTCATTCCCATCGACGAAGAACGCTTGATGGCTAAAGTGTGAACCGTCACGTTTTCGGGCGAAAGGGAAAGCGTTTTTTCAAGGGTTTTTTCAAAGCTTTGGACCGTATCGGTCGGCAGGCCCGCAATCAAATCCATATTGATATTGTCAAAGCCCTTTTCGCGCGCAAGAAGAAAAGCTTTTTCTGTTTCTTCTGCCGTATGCCGTCTGCCGATCACCTTTAAAACCTCGTTGTTGAAGGTCTGGGGATTGATACTGATTCTCGTAACGCCGCTGTTTTTAAGAACGTCAAGCTTTTCTTCGGTTACGGTATCGGGCCGTCCCGCCTCGACGGTATATTCCCTTAAACCGCTCAGGTCGAAGCTCTCTTCAACGGCGTCCTCAATAAGCTTTAACTGCTGAGCCGAAAGAGTCGTCGGGGTTCCGCCGCCGTAATAAACGGTTTCAAGCTTCAGGGAAAGTTCTTTCGCGATTTCGCCCGTATATTTTATCTCGTCGATAAGCTTTTCGACATATTCGGGGATGAGCTTTTTGGCACTCTCGAAAGAATGCGAAATAAAGGAACAGTACGAACACCTTGTCGGACAGAACGGAATCGAAATATAAAGGCTCATTGAGTTTTTTCCGGACAAACCGATTATATTTCTCTGGGCGTCTGTGACAGACTGAACAAGGTCTGTTTTACTGTCCGAAACGAAAAGCTCGTTTTTAAAAAACTCCTTCGCTTTTTCGCTTCCGAGTTCGTTTTCCTTAGCCCTGAAAACCTTTGTCGGGCGTATTCCCGTAAGGATTCCCCACGGCGGGTAAATGCCCGTTTTTTCGCTCAGAAGAGAATAGAGCAACTGAGCCATAATTCGCTCAAGGTCGTTTTTATCGGTAACGCCGCCGACGTTCTGACGCCTTTCGTCACCGTCAAAGCGGACTGATATTTCGTCGCCGTCTATTTCGGTTATAACCGCGTTTTCCGCGCAAACGTCATCAGAAACCTCTATTCCGCTTTCGGGAAAAAACTCGCGCGAAAGCTTTTCCGTTTCATACCTGAACGGGTGATTGACTGTTACAAGCTTCATACGTAGTATTTCCTTTCTTCCGAAAGAAAAGTATCCGTATCGTGGCCGGGCAGAATATGATATTCGCCGTCAAGCTCCATAATCTTAAGAATTGATTTTCTCATATCGGTAGGGTTTGAGCCGTAAAAATCGGTTCTCCCCGTGCCGCCTGCGAAAAGAGTGTCGCCCGTAAAAATAACCCGTTCTTTTTCATCTATAAGGATTATGCTCCCTTTTGAATGACCGGGAGTGTGCATAACCTTTAAAACAATATCTCCGAATGCAATTTCGTCGCCGTCCTCAAGAAGTCTGTCGGCTTCAAGGTTAATCTCTTTATCAAAATAAAAATCGCCTATGAGGTTAGCCCTTGAGCTTTTGAAACATTCTTCGTCAAGTCTGTGAATAAGCAGCTTCGCGCCCGTTTTATCTTTAATTTCGCCCGCGCCGAGAATGTGGTCGAAATGCCCGTGGGTACAGATAATATATTTTACGTTAAGACCGTCGGTCGCCGACTGAACATAGTAATCAAACGAGCCGGGGTCAATTACGGCCGCGTCGCCGGTTTTTTCGTCGTATACCACATAACAGTTAGCGCGTATAGGGCCTGTCGGAATAGTTTTTATTTTCATTTCTGCCTGCTCCACGTGTCCGTATCAAGACAAATCGTAACGGGCCCGTCATTGACGAGCGAAACCTTCATATCCGCGCCGAAAACGCCTTTTTCAACATTTTTTACGCCGTTCGCCTTTAACTGCTCGCAGTATACCTCATAAAGCCTTTTCGCTTCTGAGGGTTCGGCAGACGGGGTAAAGGACGGCCTGTTGCCCTTTTTCGTATCGGCGCAGAGAGTAAACTGAGAAACGGCAAGTATTTCGCCGCCGACGTCGAGGACGGAAAGATTCATCTTACCGTTTTCGTCCTCGAAAACTCTTAAAAGGGCGGTCTTTCTTGCAAGAAGCTCAGCCTCGCTTTCGGTGTCGCCCTCAAGTACGCCGAGAAGCACCATATAGCCTTTGTCGATTCTGCCGACCGTTTCGCCGTCAACCGTGACGGACGAGTTCAAAACTCTCTGAATAACCGCTCTCATTTAAAGTCCCGTTCTTTCTATTTCAAGTATGCTGTCAATCTTTTTGATTTTGCCTATAACATTGTTAAGATGTTCAAGGCTTGAAACCGTGATTGTCAGAAGCAATTCGTTTCTCGTGTCCTTAAACTCCCTTGTTGAAATAGCGTTGATATTGACGTGCATATTCGCAAGAAGAGTCGATATATCAGCCATAAGACCTATGCGCTGAATACAGGTAATCTGAAGCGTCGCCTGGAAGGATTCGGTTTTTACGTTGCTGTCCCAGTATGCGTTAATCCAGCGCTCGGGCTCATCGGCATAAGCGACGTTTTTAGGAACATTCGGGCAGTCGCGCTTGTGAATCGAGACGCCGTGACCGCGCGTAATAAAGCCGATAATACTGTCGCCCGGAAGCGGATTACAGCATTTTGAAAGCTTGACGAGACAGTTGTCGATTCCCTCAACCACAACGCCGTTGCTCGAAGCAGACTTTCTCGGCGCGACGGGTATGATTTCGTCGGGCTTTTTATCGTTGGAAGAAGCAATCTTATGATATTCCTCACGGATATTGGGCATAAGATTTTTAAGAATAATTCCGCCGTAGCCTATCGCCGCATAGAATTCCTCAATAGAATTACAGCGCTGTCTTTCGGCTATTCTTTCAAGGAATTTTTCAAGCTCTTCGTCGGTTTCAAAGCGTATAAAGCTCTTCCTGAACTGGCTTTCAACCTCCGCCTTGCCCTCTATAATATTTTCTTCTTTTCTTTCCTTTTTAAACCAGGCGCGGATTTTACTTCTCGCCTGACTCGTGGTAACGATTGTAAGCCAGTCGCGGCTCGGCCCCTTGCCCTGCTGGGAAGAGGTCAGAACCTCAACGATTTCGCCCGTTTTAACCTTGTAATCAAGCGGAACTATTCTTCCGTCGACCTTCGCACCGACCATTTTATGACCGACCGCGGAGTGAATTGCATAGGCAAAATCTATTACCGTTGCGCCAACGGGAAGGTTTATTACGTCGCCCTTCGGCGTGAATACGAATATTTCTTCGGGAGCAAGGTCGGTTTTTATTGTCCTTACAATTTCCTTTACGTCGGTCGAGCTCGTCTGGGCTTCAAGCATCTGTCTTATCCACGAAAGACGCTCTTCAAACCTGACGTTATCCTTAACGCCGTCCTTGTATTTCCAGTGCGCCGCGATACCGTATTCGGCGGTGTGGTTCATTTCCTTTGTTCTTATCTGAACCTCAAACGGGATTCCCTCTTTACCGATAAGAGTCGTATGAAGCGACTGATACATATTCGGCTTCGGGGTTGAAATGTAATCCTTGAATCTTCCCGGAAGAGGCTTATACATATCGTGAATAATGCCGAGACAGTTGTAGCAGTCGATAACGCTGTCAACAATAAGCCTTATTGCAAAGATATCGTAAATCTCGTCAAAGCTCTTCTGCTGCATATACATTTTACGGTATATGCCGTGGGCGCTCTTGATTCGCGCCTCAATGGTAACATCCTTTACCTCGGCGGAAACTCTTTTATAAATATTTTCTTTAATCTGCTTTAAGAAATCACCGCGCGAGCGAGTCATATTGTCTACATATTTTTCAATGTCGGCGTAAGCTATCGGGTCAAGGAAGCGAATTGCCTTGTCCTCAAGCTCTTCCTTTATTGTCCTGATACCGAGCCTGTGAGCTATGGGAGCGTATATTTCAAGCGTTTCGAGCGCGGTGTCGCGTCTTTTCTGCGGCGCGACGAAATCAAGAGTGCGCATATTGTGGGTACGGTCGGCAAGCTTTATAATGATTACCCTTATGTCCTCGCTCATGGCGAGAAGGAGCTTTCTTACGTTTTCAGCCTGCTGTTCCTCGCGTGAAATCCACGGCACCTTGCCCAATTTCGTTACGCCGTCGACAAGGGAAGCGATATCGGCGCCGAATTCGTTTTTAATATCTTCAAGCGTAACGTCCGTGTCCTCAACGGTATCGTGGAGAAGGGCGGCGGCGACCGACTGATAGTCCATACCAAGCTCGGCAAGTATCTGAGCTACTGCAATCGGGTGAATAATATACGGCTGTCCCGAATGGCGAAGCTGCGCCTTATGAGCGTCAAAAGCCTTGTCGAACGCGGCGTCAACCACGTCCAATTCTTTTCTTGAATATTGACGTTTAAGAAGCTTCCTTAACTGTTCATAGTCGGCTCTCGGGTCATCGCTCACAGACTTTGCCTCCCCTCTAATCTCTTAAGAATTTCGGAATTCGATAAATCGGTTTTTTCAACTGTTTGCGGAATAAAGTAATTCCCCTCTTCATTTTTGGAAACCGTGCCCAGCTCCTCAAGCACGTCAAGAGCTATGAGCAGACGGGCGAATCCGTTCATTTCAAGTCCCATTCTCACCGCAAGCGTTTCGCTTCCGAGAATATAGGACGGATTGTTCTTTATAAATGTGAATACCTTTCCTAAAAAATCACGGTCGGGACGAAGACGGTCCGTTTCTTCCTGCGTAAGAGCGTTGCCGTGACTGAATTTTTCATAAAGCCTTATGGACGAAACCCTTTCGTCCTCATCAACGCCCGAAAAACGGATGTCCCTCATCTGAACGGAGGTTCGGATTTCGCCCTTGTATTCGTTTCTTTCAATTTTAGCCGCAATATCGACCTTATCGCCCGCGACAAACGGGAACGACTCAACGGGAGTGCCGAATTTCACAACGGAGACGTTGCTGACGCCCTTTGTAAGCGTCATTCTCAGGTGCTTGCCGTCGCCGATGGGACGTACGGAAGCGACAGTCATCCCGTAAAGACCGAAAAGCGGCTGCTCGTTACCGTTGCCGTAAGGCTCCATCGCAGAAAGATTATTCGCAAGTTCAACGCTTATATACGCGGGATTGAGTTTACAGTCAAGAGTAAGAGTCGGGAAAGGCATTTCAAGCTTTGAAGCATATTCGTTGATTTCTTTTCTGAACTCGTCAATTCTGTTCTTTTCAATACCCATTCCCGCCGCAAGAGTGTGCCCGCCGAAATGAGTGAGCATATGCGCGCAGTGACAAAGCGCGTCGTACATCGAAAAATCGCCGAGACTTCTCGCCGAGCCCTTAGCACCGTCTTCGTCAACGGCAATTACAATTGCGGGCTTGCCGTATTTTTCAACAAGTCTTGCGGCAACTATGCCTATGACCCCCGAATGCCAGCCCTCGCCGGAAACAACGATTACGCGGTCGTATTTATAGCCGTTCTTTTCAATCGAAGCAATCGCCTGAGCGGTAATGTCCGCTTCGACCGTCTGGCGCGCTTTATTTGCTTTGTCAATTTCCTCGGCAAGCTCCAGCGCTCTTGAAGAATCTTCGCATAAAAGCAGTTCGAGCGCCCTGTAAGCCGAGCCCATTCTGCCCGCCGCGTTGATTCTCGGCGCAACGGTGAACGCAACGCCCGTAGACGACAGCGATTTCTGGGCGCAGGCAACCTGCTTTATCATTTCAATACCGAGTCTTGGATTCCTGTTAATTCTTTCAAGTCCCGCCTTGACGAGAACTCTGTTTTCATCCGTAAGCGACACAACGTCGGCGAGAGTGCCGATTGCAATAAGGTCGCTGTATTCGTCTATAAGGCTCTCGCCGTCAACGCCCTCAATCGCGCAGACAAGCTTAAAGGCTACTCCGACGCCCGCCCATTCCCTGAAATGGGAGCAGTCGTCCTCTCGGTGAGGGTCTACAACCGCCGCCGCATCGGGCAGAACCTCGCCCGCCTTATGGTGGTCGGTTATAACCATATCTATACCGAGGCTCTTAGCATACTCGGTTTCTTCAACCGCGGCTATGCCGTTATCGACGGTTATAATAAGGCTTACGCCCTGTTTCTTCAGCTCGTCAATCGCATCGCAGCTCGTGCCGTATCCCTCGGTCATTCTGTCGGGAATATAGTAAACCGCGTCGGCGCCGCAGCTTTTCAGATAGGAATACAAAAGAGCGGTAGCCGTAACGCCGTCGGCATCATAATCGCCGAAGACCGCTATTTTTTCCTTCGATTCGATTGCGGGACGGATTCTCTCGACAGCCCTGTCCATATCGCGTATTTCAAAGGGATTGCTGAGTATAACGTCATTCGAGAAAAACTCATCCGCTTCAAGCGGCTGGGTAATGCCTCTTGAAACAAGCATCAGAGCGATAAACGGGTCGACGCTTATTTTTTCGGCAAGAAGAGCCGCCTGCTCCTTGTCTATTGAAGACAAAGACCATTTTTTTCTGTACATACTGCGGCGCCTCCTTTACCGATTTTTGTTTAATAATATATTATTATACTACGATATATCTTATTAATCAAGATAAAAACCGCAATATATCGCGATTTTCTCGGCAAAAACGGCAATCCTGTTATCATTTTTATCAATTATGAGCTTCGCTTTTTGTAACTTAGTTCAATTGACATTTTTTCTGTATAGTAGTATTATATAATTTGTGTAATTATGCTCTGATTTTTATGAGGTGTTATTAAAATGAGAAAAATGAGCTTGTCAAGCAGGTCAAAAATCGCGTTACTGATTCTTCTTGACGCATTCTTTATCAATATTTCCTATGTTTTCTCGCTTGTTCTTCACAAGCTGAGCATTCATATAAGCGAGTACCGCTGGGTTCAGTTCCTTTACCGTTTCCCGGTTCTTACGTTTATACTCATAGTTACTTTCCTGATTTTCAAGATATACAAGGTTTCGTGGAAAACGTCTTCATTCCTTGATATCTTCAAGCTCGGCGTTGCTACCTGCATAGCTTCGGTAGTCGCGGCTTTCGCAGACTATTTCATTATGAAGTCGAATCTGATTTCCGTTAAGCTTATAACGACCGGCGAAAGCATAAACTATAAGGTTTACCCTTACGCGGCTTATTTTGACGGTATGCTTATAACCCTTGCTTTGATTATAGGTTCAAGGGTTTTCTACAGAATGGTCGACACCATTATCAAGGAACGTTATCGCCACTCCGAATCAAATTCGAACAAAAGAATTATGATTATCGGCGCCGGCGCGATGGGCGCAACCGTATTAAAGGAAATCCAGCAGGGCGGCTACCGTTTCGGCAATCCCGTTGTCATAGTTGACGACGACAAGAACAAGAGCGGTTATTCAATATCGGGCGTTCCGATTGAGGGCGACTGCGATTCAATACCCGAAATTGCGAAGAAGTATAAGGTCAATGAAATAATCTTCTGTATTCCTTCGGCGGAGCCCGAAAGGAAAAAAGAGCTTTTCAATATCTGTATGTCAACCGGATGCGAAATCAAGGTTTCTCCCGGTCTGGACGAGCTTTCAAACGCGAAGGACAAGGTATATGAAAAATTCAGAAAGGTCGATATTCTTGACCTTCTCTCCCGTCCCGAAGTTAAGCTTGACCCCGACGTATGCAAATACGTCACCGGCGAAACGGTTCTCGTAACCGGCGGCGGCGGTTCGATAGGCAGCGAGCTCTGCCGTCAGATTGCGCGCTATAAGCCGGACAAGATTGTCATTTTTGATATCTACGAAAACGAGGCGTTCACTCTTAAGAACAGCCTTGACGCTAAATATTACGGCACGCCGGAAATTGCAATCCGCATAGGCTCCGTCCGCGATATCACAAGGCTTAAAGAGGTTTTTGAGGAGTTCCATCCCTCGTGCGTATTCCACGCCGCAGCTCACAAGCACGTTCCGCTTATGGAGGACAGTCCGCTCGAAGCCGTTAAAAACAACATTCTCGGCACATATAACACGGCTCTTTGCTCAAACGATTACAAGGTTAAAAACTTTGTTCTTCTTTCAACGGATAAGGCGGTTAATCCCGCTAACGTAATGGGCGCGACAAAGCGCGTAGCCGAGCTTATAGTTCAGCACTTCGCGCGTATTTCGACAGATACAAAATTCGCCGCAGTACGTTTCGGCAACGTTCTCGGCTCTCACGGAAGCGTTATTCCGATTTTCAAAAATCAGCTCGAAAACGGCGGCCCGATTACCGTTACGCATCCCGATATTACAAGGTACTTTATGACTATTCCCGAAGCGGCCCAGCTTGTCGTTCAGGCAGGCGGTCTCGCAAACGGCGGCGAAATCTTTGTTCTCGATATGGGCGAACCCGTAAAAATTGTCACCCTTGCGGAAAACCTTATAAAGCTTTCGGGCTTTGAGCCTTATAAAGATATCGACATTGTTTTCACGGGACTTCGTCCGGGCGAAAAGCTCTATGAGGAGCTTTCTCTCGAAGAGGAAAACGCAAACCGCAAAACAACCCAGAACAGTAAGATTTTCGTTACCTCACCCATAGACTACGACGATGATTTGCTTATTGAGTACATAGGAAAAATCAATAAGCTTTCACCCCAGAAAACAAGAAAATTCCTTAAGGCGCTTGTTCCCAACTACACTGGTATTGACGAAAAATAATCTCGGTTAAATCATAAAATACAATCGGAGGGAAATGAAAATGGCAAAAACAACATCTTCAAAAAGCATTCCGAGAGCAAAAACTCCCGAAGAGGTCGGCGTATCGTCAAAGGCGGTAATGGATTTTATTGCCGACGCGAAGGAACACTCCATGGAGTTCCATTCGTTTATGGTAATACGTCACGGCAAGGTTGCGGCGGAGTGGTATAACGAGCCTTTCACCAACGACAGCAAGCATATTATGTACTCCGCAAGCAAGAGCTTTACGGCGACTGCCATAGGCTTTGCAATCAGCGAAGGACTTCTGTCGCTTGATACAAAGCTCGTAGACCTGTTCCCCGAATACGTTAAGAAAAAGGATGAAAAGCTTGAACAGATTACGGTCTTCTCGCTTATGACCATGACTGCAGGCAAGCAGCCGAGCCTTTTTGCGGACAAAGCGAAGGCTGACTGGATTGAGACCTTTTTCAAGGCTCCGTGGACGTTCGAGCCTAACACAACTTTCCTTTACATAAACGAAAATATCTATATGCTCGCCGCCATAATCAAAAAGGTTACGGGCATGGGCGTTATAGATTATCTTATGCCCCGTCTTTTTGAGCCGCTGGGAATCGAAAGACCGTTCTGGGAAACAGACCCCGTTCACGGTATCGAAGCAGGCGGCTGGGGACTTTATCTTTCAACCGAGGACTTTGCAAAATTCATTCTCTGCTACGCTCAGAACGGCAAATGGAAAAACAAGCAGGTTATTCCGAAAGACTGGGTAAAGCAGGCTACGAGCAAGCAGGTTGAAAACGCGGGCACGTCCGAAACACGCGACAATCAGGCGGGCTACGGCTTCTGTTTCTGGCAGAACGCCGCTCTTCCGAACTCATACCGCGCCGACGGTATGTTCTCACAGTTTGGCATTGTCGCCCCCGATTACGACGCGGTAATCATCACCACGTCGGGTATTTCAAACGAGCCTGACGCGAGAGAATGTATCTGGCGTCACTTCCCCGAGGGCTTTATCGACGAAAGCGCCGAAGAAAAGGAAGAGCCCAAAACCGTTCCGATTGTCAATTCAAATATGGACGAGGTAGTTGAAAGCTACCGTTCCGACCTTGAAAATGACATTGAAGGAAGAACAATCAAGTTCCGCAAGGGCATACCGCAGATAGTTCTTAACCTCATCGGTTTCCCCGTAAGCGTTATTCCGATTCACGTTACCTTTATGATGAGCGACAGGGCGGGCAATATCGACCACGTCAAGTTCCATTTTGAAGATAAGAGCTGCGATATGAGCTGGAACGAGGGACCCGAAAGCAACACAGTCACCTGCGGTATGGACGGTCACTATCGCTACGGTCAGATAAGACTCGGCAAGATTGATTTCAAGGTCTGCTGCTATGCGGAGTGGTTTGACGGAACAAACCTCAACGTCACAATAAGACCTATCGAAACTGTCGGCAAACGCAAGCTCAACTTTAATTTCAAGTCTCATACGAGAGTTGTTATGAAGCCGTCGAGCATCCCCGACACAAAGGACTTTGCCAACTATATGAAGGGCTTTGCGGGCGACCTTATTAAGAATCCCGCCCTTCTTGCGATTGTAAAGAAAGTGGTATTCTTCCTGCCCTACATTGTCGAGCCCAAGCAGAGAGGTAAATTCATTGACTGATTTTTCACGCCGTCGGATTGAATATAAAATCCCGACGGAATATGACGGAAAAAAGGTTATAGCTTATTTGAGAGGAGAGGCAAAACTCTCCTCTCGTCTTATTCGAACGCTTAAGCACTATGAGGACGGCATTCTTCTAAACGGAATTCGCGCAAGAACAGTCGATTTGCTTAAAACGGGCGATACCTTAAGCGTAACTCTTCCCGACAGTAAAAACGAAATTGAGCCGCTTGAATACGAGCTTGACGTCATATATGAGGACGAGGATTTGCTCATAATCAATAAGCCGGCTTTACTGCCTATGCACCCGACTCATAACCATCAGGGCGACACGCTTGCAAACGCAGTTGTAAATCACCTTATAAACGAGGGAAAACAGCCGTCGTTCAAGGCAGTCGGAAGACTTGATAAGGGCACGGGCGGACTTGTCGTATGCGCGCTGAATTCTCACTGCGCGGCACGTCTGCAGGCAAAAATCAGAAAGACCTATTACGCCGTAGCCGACGGTGTTTACAAAGGATGCGGAACAATAGACAGGCCAATTTACCGTCCCGACCCGTTAAAAACCCTTCGCGCGGTCGGCGAAAGCGGCGACAGAGCAATAACGCACTGGAAAGCGCTGAAAACCGACGGAAAAAGAACTCTTCTTGAAATAGAACTCGAAACGGGCAGGACTCACCAGATTCGGGTTCATTTCGCCTCGCTCGGCACTCCGCTGACGGGCGACAGAATGTACGGAAAAGAAAGCGAAGAAATTCCGCATCAGGCTCTCTTCTGCGGAAAAATATCCTTTACGCATCCCGTAACAGGTACGAAAATGGAGCTTGAATGCCCTATACCCGACGAAATGAATAATTTATTGTGAATTATTTGTTAATTTTTAATAAAAAAGACAAAATCCCCTTTATTTTTTTGTTGATAAGTGATACAATACAGATGAAGCAAGAATATTGCTTTTAAATAGATATAAAGGGGATGTAATAATGAATATTACAATCGTAGGACGCAAATGCACACCCCGTCAGTCTTTCAAAGACAGGGCAGAACAAAAGCTCAGGAAGGTTGAGCGTTTCTTCGGAGAAAATGCCGAAGCAAAAATTACCGCATCGGTTGAAAAAAGCGCCAAAATTGTTGAAATCACGCTCAATAAGGGCGGTATGATTTTCAGGGCGCAGGAAAGAAGCGACGACCTTGAAGACGCTCTGGACGCTTGCGTTGACTCCCTTATCCGCCAGATAAGAAAGAATAAGACAAAGCTTGAGAGACGTCTCAGAGACGCTAACATCGACGACTTTTTCGCAGAGGCGGAAGAAGCGGAGGACGAGTTCGAAATCGTAAGAACAAAGGCAGTAATCTTAAAACCCGAAAGCGTTGAAGAAGCGATTCTTCAGATGAATATGCTCGGACATCAGTTCTACCTTTTCAACAACTCGGAGGACGACAAGGTTTCGGTAGTATATCGCAGAAAGGACGGAGGCTACGGCCTGCTTTCACCCGAAAACGACTGATTAAAATTAAATAAATTAAGGGGAGAGGTTAAACCTCTCCCCTTTTTAATTGTTTTATTATCTCAGTGATTGCCGAGTTGCTGCATCGTGACTTCTTCCTTTTCGTAAGGCGAGACGTATTTGTCCTGATAATAGCTTTCGGGATGGAAATCGATATTGCCGTCGCCGTCAATATTAATTACCGTGCATCCGCGCTGGGAACCGAGCTTGTAAATGCCGTAATACGCGAGATAGTCAATGCTTTTGCCGTATGTAAGATTAATTCCCTTATAGTTAAAGGAAATATTGTTAAGATGGTCGTGACCGCAGAAAACCGAATCCGTACTGCCGAGCCTGAGCATTGTTTCGAACATATTGTCCTCATTCGCGCCGCAGCAGATAAGGTCGTTAGGCTCGCCGACAATTCCGTAATTGTACCTGACGTTTTCGGTGTCCTTCATACCGTTGTCAAGATACTCGTCCCACGCATCCCTATACGCCGTGAGCGGAATATGGAGAAAAATACTTGACGGAACATGATTCGCCAGAGCCTTATATTCCTTCTGCTTATCCTTTGAAAGAGAAGAAATCGTGTCCTTATTCTTTTCCTCAATTTCTTTTACGCTCTTTTCGTACCAGTCAATCTGATTCTGATGAAGATTGTCATAACGAAGTCTTATTGCGGGAATATGTCCCTTCGCATAGGCGTGAGAGTCGAATGTGAAAAGAGTTCTAGTGATAACGCCGTCGGAGTTTATTATATTGAAAATCTGGTTTCCGCTGCCGTCAATATCAACGGGTCCGTTCTGAAGAAGACAGTGCGGGTATTTTTCGGAATCAAGGTATTCAACAATCTTTTCCCTCGAATAAAAGCTGTAGCTTTCGGTGTCGTGATTGCCGAAGCAGTAAACCCAGTAAACCTGAAGCGTCTCCATAAGCTCGGCAAAAACGGTGATGGAAGTTTTATTGTTTATAGTGCCCGCCTGGAACGGAACGGGATAACCGACGTCGCCCGTAACCATAACAAGGTCGGGTTTTTCGGCGGTAACCATAGCCGCAACGGCGTTGAGCGCCATAGTATCCTTGTTCGGGCACATCCAGCCCGCGCCGATATGGACGTCCGTAATCTGAAGAAGCTTTAGTCCGTTATCGGTGTATATGTTCGCTTTTCCGTTGTCGTAATATTCAAAATCAATTCCGGCGCTGTCAGCCGCGCTGAAGGAATGCACCTTATTTAGAAGCGATTTATAGATAATCGTATTTGTAACCGCGGTAAGAATGATAACGGCAAGAACAATGGCAACAAAGCCGATGAAAAATCTTTTTGCCCTTTTGCGCCTTTTAGCCTTTTTTACAGACTTTTTCCGCGCTTTTTCCTCTTCGGCGGAGCCGACAACCTTTTCCTGAGTCGTTTCCATAAACTAACCCCCAATATTTATATAAATATCGCTTATATTTTCTTCGTTGATGTTTTCCTTTATTTTTTCAATGAGTTCCTTTGAAACGGCCGCATTTTCGGTTTCGATAACGATATCGGCGACCGTTCTTTTGCCGTAAACGTGGCACTGAACGCTTTGAACGCCCGTTACCCCGTCGACGCCCGAAACGGCGTTTCCGATTCTTTCGCAAAGCCCGTCATCGCGCCTGCCTAAAAGAACGCCGAGCGAATCCCTTACGAATTTTACGCCCTGAACGATAAGAATGAGGCTGATGACAAGCCCCGCAATTCCGTCAAGCGAAAGTCCCGTTTTTTCGGACAGGACGAGAGCACAAAGCGAACAGAAAGTGATAAAAAAGTCGAGTATGCTGTCAAGTCCCAGCGAGCCGAAAACCGCCGAGGGCTGCTTTTTCGACGCCCATCTGTAAAACGCTAGCAAACCGAGCTTTACGAGAACGGTAAGAAGCAAAATCACCGCGCGCCTTGCCGTATACCATATCGGAAGCGGATACATCATACGCCCGATTGACGAATATAAAAACGACGCTCCCGTAACTAATATTATAACTGATATTAAAAAACTTACAACCCCTTCCGTTTTTCCGAAACCGAAGGGGTATTTTTCCGTTGATTTTTTCGCGGCGATAATAAAGCCGACGCCTGCGCCGACACAGACCAGCGAATCCATTGCGTTATTTACCGAGTCAAGATATATGCTGAGGCTGTTACTTGAAAGCGCGACAGAAAGCTTTACAAGAAAAAGCCCCAGATTGACCGCCGCGCCGGCAAAGCCTACCGCGGCGCCGAAATTGAGCTTTTTCATAATCAATAATAGCGAAGCACCGCAACAACCTTGCCGAGGATTGTTACCTCGTCTACAATAATGGGTTCAAACGCGTCGTTTTCAGGCTGAAGACGGAAATGGCCCTTTTCTTTATAAAAGGTCTTGACCGTGGCTTCGTCGCCGACAAGCGCGACAACCATTTCGCCGTTTGACGCGACCGGAGTTCTTTCGGCGAAGACAATATCGCCGTCAAGAATACCCGCCCAGAGCATACTTTCGCCCTTAACCTTAAGCGCGAAAAGAGGTTTGTCTTTTGAAACTCTTCCGTTATAGGGAAGGTAATCCTCCGCCTGTTCAACCGCTAAAATAGGCTGACCGGCGGCAACGGTTCCCAGCAGAGGAACGCTTATAACATTTTCAGCCTGACCGACAATTCTTATTGACCTTTTAAGCATCGGGTCACGCTCAATAAGCCCCGCGCTTTCAAGCGCGTCAAGATTCGCCTGAACGGACGAGGTCGAGCTTAAACCGACCGCCGCGCCGATTTCACGCACTGAGGGCGGAACGCCGTTGGTCTGACTTCTCTCTAATAAAAAATCGTATATCTTTTTCTGGGTATCTGTCATTTTATCACCTCATAAAAAGTTAAAATGCATCTGCCTTTAGGTCATTATAACACATATTTTTCAAAAAAGCAAACATTTGTTCACAAAAATATCAAATTTTTTTGCATAAATATTCCATTCAGGTCAAAACTAATCTCAAAGGGAGGTTGGTCTATGAAAAAAATAAAGATTTCCGAAAAGGGAAGAATTGCTTATCTTTGCATTCTGTTTCTCGTGCTCGCTTTTTCACTTACCGCCTGGAGGACGTCGCAAACCGCAAGACGGCTTATGGGCGATACTTTAAGCTCCGAAAAAACCGCTTTGACGACAACCAAGCCGAGAACGGTAAAATCAGTCGACATTCCCGTTACAAATGTTCCCGATACAAGAGAAAACACTACGGAAGAAACAACCCTTTTTAAACCGCTCGATTACTTTGTTTCACCCGTTGACGGAAAGGTTTTAAGCCACTATTCAAACGGCGAGCTTATAAAAAACGAGCGGACAAACGACTACAGAACCCATAACGGAACGGATTTTGCCGCCGAAAAGGACGCCGATGTAAAGGCAATAAACAACGGCATTGTAACCGCCGTTTACTCCGACGCGCTTTGGGGCATGGTTATTGAAATCGACCACGGAAACCGCGTTACCGCCAAATACTGCGGGCTCAACGAAAACACGTCCGTTGACAAGGGCGACAAGGTTAAGTCGGGCGAAAAGATAGGCACTGTCGGTGCAATACCGATTGAAAGCGAAAAAAGCCATATTCACCTTGAAATACGCTCAGGCGGCGTGCTTATAAATCCGATTGACATAATACAATAAAAAAGCCGCTGATACTCTTTCGGGTATCAGCGGTATTTTAGAAATTATCAGAACCTGATTTTTTCGGAAATATAGGCTTCGATTTCGTCTATGGGAAGTCTCACCTGCTCCATTGAATCTCTTTCGCGTACCGTAACGCAGCCATCTTCAACCGAATCAAAGTCATAAGTGATACAGAACGGAGTGCCTATTTCATCCTGTCTGCGGTAACGCTTGCCTATTGAGCCCGTCTCGTCGAAATCAACCATAAACGAGCCCTTGATTTTATCGTAAACCTCGTTCAAGGCGTTGTCCGAAAGCTTTTTCGAAAGGGGAAGAACGGCGGCCTTAAAGGGAGCAATGGCGGGATTCAAGTGAAGAACAACTCTTACGTCGCCCTTTTCCTCGTCGATTGTCTCCTCATCATAGGCTTCGCAGAGAAGAGCGAGAACCGTTCTGTCAAGTCCGTAAGTGCTTTCAACGATATAGGGAATGAATTTTTCATTTGTTTCGGGGTCAAGATATTCCATCTTCTGACCCGAATATTCCTGATGGCGGGTAAGGTCGAAATCGGTTCTGTTATGAGTGCCGTTGATTTCGCCCCAGCCGAACGGGAAAAGGAATTCTATATCGCAAGCCGCCTTAGCGTAGTGGGCGAGCTTTTCGTGGTCGTGGAAACGAAGGTGCTCTTCGGGAATACCAAGGTCGATATAGTACTTCTTGCCGTATTCCTTGAAATAATCGTAAAGCTCGGTGTCGTCGCCCTCTTTGCAGAATGTCTGGAATTCCATCTGTTCAAATTCAATCGTTCTGAACGTAAAATTACCGGGCGTGATTTCGTTTCTGAAAGCCTTGCCTATCTGACCTATGGAGAAGGGAAGCTTGGCTCTCATAGTACGCTGGACGTTAAGGAAATTTACATATTCGCCCTGAGCGTTTTCGGGACGAAGATATATAACGCTTTTAGCGTTGTTCGTAACGCCCCTGAAGGTCTGGAACATAAGATTGAATTCGCGTATATCGGTAAAATTATGCTTGCCGCAGTTCGGGCAGGGAATCGAATGAGCCTTGATATAATCGAACATCTCTTCCTTGGTCATACCGTCGGCGTGAGCGTCGGGATTAAAGTCGTCGATAAGGTTGTCCGCACGGAAACGCATTTTACATTCCTTACAGTCAAGAAGCGGGTCGGAGAACGAAGCTACGTGACCGCTTGCCTCCCATACTCTCGGGTGCATAAGAATATCGGCGTCAACCTCAAAGCTGTTTCTTATTTCCTGAATAAAACGCTTTCTCCAGGTGTCCTTGACGTTATTTTTAAGCCTTGCGCCGAGAGGACCGTAATCCCAGGTGTTTGCAAGTCCGCCGTAAATATCGCTGCCGGGGAAGATAAAGCCCCTTGTTTTACACAGCGCGGTGATTTTGTCCATTGTCTTTTCGGTATTATTCATTACTTATTCCATTCCTCTATAAATAAATTACTAATAGAGTTTATATTAATTCCATTTGATTGTCAATAGAAACGTCCTATGAAATTCTCCACTATACACATTTTTCGGCATTAAATTTCTTGCAACCTTAACAAAAATAATTATATATGTCTTTTTATATTGACTTTTAACATTCAATTTGATAATATACATAATTTTATGCTTGCAAAATGAAAAATCTTGTTGTATAATAAAGATAATTATTATGTAAATTAGGGGATTTTCGGCATATTTCAGCCGGAAATCAAGCAATGCCTGTACTATGCACTTGTTTTGGGATTTAAGAAAGGGGATTTTATGAGCGTAGACTTACATTGCCACACAAAATTATCTAATGGTTCTCTTGGAATTGAAGAAATTATTGTATTGGCTAAAAAG
The DNA here is from genome assembly GCA_017613735.1 of Clostridia bacterium. GTDB lineage: Bacteria > Bacillota > Clostridia > Oscillospirales > Acutalibacteraceae > Fimenecus. The sequence goes on along the minus strand of JAGADF010000012.1, from coordinate 13,960 downwards.
AGAGGAATTAATACCATTGCCATCACCGACCATGACTGTATGGCGGGCGCGGGCAGAGGTAAGATAATCGGCGCGAGACACGGCGTTCAGGTAATTCACTGTGTCGAGCTTTCCGCAACCGAAAAAGAAAGCGGCAGGCTCTGTCATCTTCTGTGCTACCTTGCGGACGCTCCCGACCGCCTTGAGGGGCTGTGCCATAAGAACACCCTTATAAGACGTAAGGAAGCGCACTATATGATGCTTCACGTTGCCAAGCGTTACCCAATTTCGCTTGACTTTATGACCGCGTGCGCGTCAGGTTCGACGAGCCTTTATAAACAGCATATTATGCGCGCGCTCGTTGAATGCGGCTTCGCCACCACCATTTACGGCGACGTCTATGAAGAGCTTTTTAATCCCGAAAGCGAAAACAATATAATCCCCAAGCCCGCTTATCCCGACACCGCCGAGGTAATCGAAGCCATTCACGCGGCAGGCGGCGTTGCGGTACTCGCTCACCCGTCGAAGCACGGTAATATGGAGCTTCTGGACAAGCTTCTTTCCCAGGGACTTGACGGCGTCGAGGTTTGGTCGCCGTACAACACCGACGAAGACAGAGAAATCCTCAAAAAATTCGCCGCAAAGAACAAGCTTGTCACTACGGGCGGAAGCGAATTCCACGGTCTTTACAATAAATACCCCGTTTCCGTCGGCGACTGCGAAATGCCCGACGAAAACCTTACTAAGCTTATAAACTACAAGGCGAGACAGAAACGCCTTAAAAAGAAAGCCGAAGCGGCGGCAAAGGCAGCCGCCCAGGAAGCCGCAAGGCAGGAAGAAGAACAGACAGCGGAGGGCTGAAAACAAAATGTTCAACGACGACAGCGACATTAAAATATTCGGCAAATCCCAGGTTGACGACAAAAACGAGGCCGCTCTTCTTTTAGAGCAGGTCAACCGTCAGCGCGCCAACGGCAATACCGAAAAGGCGCGTAAATTAGGCGTTTACCTTGCGGAAATCTTCCTTAATGACGAGGAGATTAATAAGCATATCGCTTCAGCCGTCGGCAAGGTCCCGAAAACCAAGTATTCTATGGACCAGGTCAGAATACTCATAGTTTTCTCGGCTCAGTGGTGCTTAAGCCACCGTCTTCCCGCGGCGCTTCTTTCAAACACGGCGGTCAATTCCTTTTACGATAAGATTTCGGAAACCCGCGACGTTTACAACGACCTTTCGGACGGCCCCGAATTCAGCTTTTATTCGCTCGCAGTCCGCGAGGGCCCGACCTCTGCCGACGCGATAGGCAAAACCTTTAAAAAGCTCTGCGACCGCGACGACGACGAGAGTAACGACGAGGATTTTGTCGAGCTTGGCAAACGCATCTACAACAAGACCGTTGAAGAGGTTGTAAGCATAATAGACAAGTTTGAATTCGTTCAGTAACAGAATAATCATAAAAAAGAACCGATGCTCAAATGCATCGGTTCTTTTTTTATTAATTAAACAGACCGCGCTTTTTGTATTCCTCGCTTATGAGGGAAACAAAGGTATAACCTGTCGCGTCTATTGCCTTTTTCAGCTTTGCTTCGTCAATTGATTCCTCAACAACAAAGCTTGCCTGCTTTTTGCTTTTTGAAGCTGAAACCTTTTTCGCGTCGGGGAATTCCCGCCTTATCGTGTCGCAGATATGCGCCTCGCACATACCGCACATCATTCCGTCAATTTTTACCGTTATCTTATTCATAGGTCTCCTCTCATTCCGCATTTTTCAAAGCTTCAACCATATCTATATTTTTGTTTTTGCGCGCAACCATCCAGCCGACAAGAAGCGAAACGCCGAAGGTCAGCAGAATCGAAACGGTATATGTCGTCGGCCCGAGCATAAGTTTCATTTCGTATTCGGAGGCGAGGGCGGAAAGCATCCACTGAAGCGTTCCGAGTCCCGCCGGCAATCCGAGCAACACGCCGATAACCGTCAGCCATACGTTCTGAGAAATCAGCAGCCGTCCTATCTTTCTGCTTCTGAAACCGAGCACCTTGAGCGTTGCAAGCTCTCTTGAACGCTCAACATAACTCATAACGCGCACCTCGCTTTCAATAATGAGTTAGCAACCGCTAACCGCAAGCCGAAAAAATAAAGTCACCCGAAAATGACTTTGATTTATTTGGTTAGCCGCCGCTAACTATAATATCACTTTATATTTTAAAAGTCAATATACTAAGACTGATTATTTTTCAAAAAAGAACCGGCAGTTTCACACTGTCGGTTCTTCTTTTATTTCGGGTTGTTTGTATTTCTTTTTCTTTCTGAAATCGGGCAGCTGCGCGACAATAATTCCTATAAAAATTATTGCACAGCCAAGCATTTCGCGTCTTGTCATAACTTCGCCTAAAAGCGCCCAGCTTGTCAGCACGCAGAAAACCGATTCAAGGCTCATTATCAGCGAGGCTATAACGGGATTGGTGTGCTTTTGCGCAAGCGCCTGAAACGTATATGCAACGCCTGTCGAAAGAAGTCCCGCATACAAAAGCGGTATATAAGCCTGAAGAATTGCGGAAAGCGTCGGCTTTTCAAAAATGAACATAAGCGTACAGCAGATTATTCCGCATACATAAAACTGAATGCAGGCAAGCTTCAGGGGGCTTACAACGGGTGTGAATCTGTCAAGCGAGAGAATCTGGAACGCGAACAGAAATGCGCACGCAAGAGCCATCCAGTCGCCGGACTGAAGCGAAAAGCCCTCTCCCCTTTTTATACAGAGCACGTAAAAGCCCGCTATCGCGAGAATAACGCTCGCCCAGAGCGCAGGGCGAAACCGCTTGCCGATAAAAATACCGACAAGAGGTACAAAAATAATATAGAGCGTGGTTATAAAGCCGACCTTGCCGGTTGAGGTGTAAACGAGGGCGTACTGCTGAACGGTCGACGCCGCTGCGAGGCAGACGCCGCAGATTAAACCCGCCTTTAAAAGAGTCTTTCTCGACTGCTTTTCCTTTTCAACCGTCTCTTTATCCCTGCGCCTGTCGCCTATAAGAATAAACGGTAAAAGCGCCGTCGCGCCCATTATATTTCTTATTCCGTTAAAGGCGAGAGGCTCAAGATAATCCATTCCCTTTTTCTGAAAAATGAACGCCGAGCCCCATATAAACGCGCCTATAAATAACAGAATATAGCTTATCACTCTTTGCCGCTTTGAAGACGGCTTTTCTTTATTATTCATCGGCTTGTGCAATCTTTCTGCCCATAAGAACGCCCATAATCGAGGCCATCATAAGACCTCTTGTCCAGCCGCTCGAGTCGCCGAGACAGTGAAGTCCCTTTACTGACGTATCAAGATTTTCGTCCATCTTTACCCTGTTGGAATAGAACTTCAGCTCGGGCGAATAGAGAAGCGTTTCGGTCGAGGCGAAGCCGGGAACGACCTTGTCCATAGCCTCAATAAAGTTGATAATATTAACCATTGAACGGTAAGGCATTGCCGCCGTTATATCGCCCGCAACCGCGTCGGGAAGAGTGGGTTTGAGGTTTGAACGCGCAAGCTCCTTCTGCCAGGTGCGCTTGCCGTCAAGAATATCGCCGTAACGCTGAACAAGAATATGTCCCGCGCCGAGCATATTCGTAAGCTCGCCGACCTTCTGCGCATAGGAAATCGGCTGATTGAACGGCTGATTGAAATTATGCGAGCAAAGAATGGCGAGGTTGGTGTTGTTCGATTTCAAATCCTTATACGAATGTCCGTTTACGACGGCAAGATTATCGTCATAGTTTTCCTGACTGACAAAGCCGCCCGGATTCTGACAGAAGGTGCGTACCTTGTTTTTAAACGGTTTCGGGTAACCGACAAGCTTTGATTCGTAAAGAATCTTGTTGACCTTTTCCATTATTTCGTTTCGTACCTCGACGCGGACGCCTATGTCAACCGTGCCGGGCGAATGGGCAATATTGTACTCCGCGCAGATTTTTTCGAGCCAGTCCGCTCCCCTTCTGCCGGTCGCAAAGACGGTGCGCTTTGAAAGAATTTCCTTCTCCTCGTCGCCCTTTTTGATTCTTACGCCCTTACAGACGCCGTCCTCGAGAATAATGTCGACGCACTCGTAGCCGAAGATAATCTCAACTCCGTTATTCAGAAGATACTGCTCGATATCGTAATAAATCTTCTGAGCCTTTTCCGTGCCCATATGTCTTATCGGGCAGTCGACAAGCTTTAATCCCGCCTGAATGGCTCTCATTCTTATCTTCTTAACCTCTTCGTCGTTGCCTATGCCCTCGACGTGAGTGTCCGCGCCGAATTCAAGATAGATTTTATCGGTGTAATCGATTAATTCCTGAGCGAAATCCTCGCCTATAAGCGTGGGCAGGTCTCCGCCTACCTCATAGCTTAATGACAGCTTACCGTCGGAAAATGCGCCCGCGCCCGAAAAGCCAGTTGTGATATGGCAATAGGGCTGGCAGTTCATACATTTCTGAGTTTTACTCTTGGGGCACGCCCTCTTTTCAACAGGCTGACCTTTTTCAACGATAAGTATATCTTTTTTTACGCCTTTTCTGAGCATTTCCACCGCCGTAAAAATACCCGACGGACCTGCGCCTATAATTACTACGTCTTTCATTTATTTATCCTCCAACTTTAATTTACCGAAATAATCTTCCGCGATTCTTGCGCTTCCCGCGGCGTCCTTTGAATAAAAGTCCGCGCCGACCTGTGAAGCGTATTCGCTGTTAAGCACCGCGCCGCCGACCATGACCTTACAGTCGGGAACCTCTTTTTTAAGCGCGTTTATTGTCTTTTCCATATTCCTGACCGTTGTCGTCATAAGGGCGGAAAGACCGACAAGCTTAATGTCATGCTCTTTCACGGCTTTAACTATATCTTCCGGCTCAACGTCTTTACCGAGGTCAAGCACCTTAAAGCCGTAATTTTCAAGCAGCATTTTGACAATGTTCTTGCCTATGTCGTGAATATCGCCCTTGACGGTAGCGACAAGTATTTCGCCCTTGCCGCCCGTTTCGGAAGCGGGGCATTCCCTTTTAAGCACGTCGAAGCCCGCCTTTACGGTTTCCGCGCTCGACATAAGCTGAGGCAGGAAAAATTCGCCTTTTTCGTATTTTTCGCCGACCTTGTCAAGGGAAGGGATGAAATACTTATCAATTATCTCAACGGGCGAAAGGGTTTTAAGCATTTCCTTCGTAAGAGACGCCGCCTCGCTCTTTCTTCCCGAAAGGATTACGTTTTCAATACTGTTTTCGGCGTTTACGCTTTCTTTTTTAACGTTCTGCCCCGAATCGGTTGTTCCAAGGGAAGCGTATTTTTCTATATATTTTTCGGAGTTTTCATCCTGAGCGTTAAGCACCTTGAAAACATTTACAACATCTGTATACTTTTGCGAAAGCGGGTTTAAAATCGGCATATCGAGTCCCGCGCCGAAAGCCGCTGCAAGGAAGGTTGAATTGACAAGCTCTCTGTTCGGCAGTCCGAATGAAACGTTCGACACGCCGAGAACCGTTTTAAGTCCAAGCCTGTTTTTCACCTTTTTAATCGTTTCGAGCGTTTCCATTACCGCCTTCTGATTTGTCGAAGCGGTAAGCACAAGCGAGTCAATCAAAACGTCCTCTTTCGGTATCCCGTAAGAAAGAGCCGTTTCGAGTATTTTTTCGGCTATTTCAAATCTTTCTTCCGCGGTGTCGGGAATGCCGTTTTCGTCCAACGTAAGACCGACAACCGCCGCGCCGTATTTTTTCGCTATCGGCAAAATTGTTTCAAGGCTTTCCTTCTTGCCGTTGACCGAATTTATTATCGGCTTTCCGCAGTAATGCCTGCACGCCCTTTCAAGAGCCTCGGGACTTGAGGAGTCTATCTGAAGCGGAAGAGCCGTTACCGCCTGAATCTGACGGATTAATTCTTCAAGCGTTTCTTCCTCGTTGATTTCGGGCAGTCCCGCGTTGACGTCAAGCAAATCCGCGCCGTTTTCGGTCTGGGTTATGGCTTCTCCGAGAATGTATTCGTAATCCTTTTCAACAAGCGCCTGCCTTAACCTCTTTTTACCCGTGGGATTTATTCTTTCGCCGATGACCGCTATATTTCTGCCGTCAAGAATTACCGACTGCGAAGAGCTTGTAATCGCGGTCACTCTTTTTATTTCTCTTTTTACGGGTTTTCTTCCGGAAATGAGTTTTCTTAAAGCCGCCGTGTATTCGGGAGTCGTTCCGCAACAGCCGCCGATAACGGTAACGCCGTAATCGAGCATTTTTGAAACCGCCGAAACGAATTCGTCAACCGAAACGGTATATACGGTTTTTCCGTCTTTATAAACGGGCATGCCCGCGTTAGGCTGACACAGGACGGGAACCGTCGAATACTCGCATATTTCTTTAATCAGCGGCAGCATTTCAACAGGCCCGAGGGAACAGTTAAGACCAAGCGCATCCGCGCCGAGAGCCGAGAAAGTCAGCGCAATCGTTTTCGCGTCCGTACCGAGAAACGTCCGTCCGTCCTCGCCGAGCGTCATTGAAACAAAAACGGGCAAATCGGTATTTTCCTTAGCCGCTAAAAGCGCCGCCTTGGTTTCAAGCATATCGGACATTGTTTCAATTAAAATCAAATCCGCGCCGTGTTCTGCGCCAGCAATGACGGTCTGTTTAAAATAGCCGTAAGCCTCGTCAAAGGTCATTTCGCCGACGGGCTCCATAAGAATACCTATCTGACTTACGTCAAGCGCAACCTTTTTCGCGCCCGCCTCCTTGGCAAGACGTATTGCCGCGCCGACAACCTCGTCGACGGTTACGTTTTCAGGGAGCTTGTTACGGTTCGAGGAAAACGTATTCGCGGTAATTATGTCCGCGCCCGCGTCGACGTATTCCTTATGAATCTGTCTTACGAGGTCGGGATTTGTAAGGTTTAACATATCGGGCTGCTCGCCGGTTTTAAGACCTCTTTGCTGAAGCATTGTGCCGAAGCCGCCGTCAAAAAGCAGGAAATCATTTTTCAAATCCATTTTCGTTCCCCTCCCCTTCAAAAAATCCTATAACCGCGGTCACGCTTTTTCGCGGAGTCATCAGACATTCGGAATTAAGAATAATCCCGAGCCGCCTTTCGCAGTCAAGAAGCGGAATAATCTTCCTTTGCGTATCAAGCGGAAAATCGCCGTAACCGGGGCTGAACCGCGTTCGGGTTACAAACCTGTTTTCCCGCGCGTTTTCGTCTATTTCGGCGTTGAATTTATCCGCCGCTTCCTCAACAAGCGCGGTAGCAACGCAGTCAAGCATAAGAGCTTTTGTTATTTCGCCGCTCTTTTCGTATTTAATAACGGCTCTGTCAATGGCAATACCTACGGTCACCGCCATTACGGCGCACTTTTTCGCACCGTCAAGATATCGGCCGATATTTTCGCCCTCAAGGGTTAAATCCGTTCCGATAAGACTTAAGCCTTTATCGGTTTTTTCAATATCAAACACATGATAAACGCCTCTTGGCGCGGCAAGGGAAAGCCCTTCCTTTAAACAAAGGTCAAGCTGTTCTTCGGTCTGCGCGTTTAAAATCTGACCTTTGTAGCCGAGATACCGCAGAGCCTCTTTTCGGTTGCCGTCAAGCTTAATCATCTTATTCTTTCCATTATTCCCGAAGCGATTTCGGGCTTGTTCATTGTATAAAGGTGAATTCCGTCAACGCCGTTTTTTATTAAATCGGCTGCCTGATTCGAAGCGTATTCAATGCCCGCTTTTTTAAGCGAGATTTCGTCATTTTCATACTTGTTGAGTATTCTTATAATTTCGCTCGGAAGCGACGCGCCGCACATAAAAATCATACGGCTGACCTGAGATTTGGAAAGCATAGGCATAATGCCCGCTGTAATCGGGACGGTAACGCCCGCTTTTTTAGTCTTTTCAAGAAAATCGTAGAAAACTCGGTTTTCAAAAAACAGCTGACTTACAAAAAACGACGCGCCCTTGTCCTGCTTTGCTTTGAGGTATTCAATATCTTTTTCAACGCTTTCGCAGGTAACGTGACCTTCGGGATAGCATGCCGCGCCTACACAGACGGGCTCGTTTCTGAGCTGTTCGATAAGGTCTGCGGCGTAATTGAAATCCGTCGGCTTATTGCCCTCGATTATATCTCCTCTTAAGGCGAGAATATTTTCAATTCCCTGACCTTTTATTCTTGAAACGACCTCTCTGACTCCGTTTCTGTCGGAATTTATGCAGGTCAGATGAGCCATTGACTCAATGCCGAATTCGTTTTTGACAACAGACGCGAGCTCAACCGTCTTTTCGCTGTTGCCCGTACCGCCCGCAGAATAGGTAACGGAAATAAAATCGGGGTTGAGCATTTTTAATGAAGATAACGTGTCACGGAGCGTCTCTACGCTCAAATCCCCTTTCGGGGGAAAGATTTCAAATGAAACAGGGGTTTTTGCCTTGAAAATTTCGCTTATTTTCATATTAAAGCCACCTTTTCTTTTTAAAGTATATAAGTCCGCCGACGCCTATTAACAGGCTGACGAGAATTACAAGCGGGTAACTGATTTTCCACTGAAGTTCAGGCATATATTTGAAGTTCATTCCGTACCAGCCGACTATTAAAGTCAGAGGCATAAAAATCGTGGTAACAACAGTAAGGATTGTCATTATTCGGTTCTGCTTTACGTCAAGCTGGGTTTTCTGAAGGTCGCGAATCTGAACCGTGTAATCACGAAGCGAGGTAGCCTTGTCCTGAAGGCGCGTCGCCTTATTGATAAACAGTCGGAAATAACGCTCGTTTTGTTCCTTGAAGAAATTATTCTCGTTTTCCTCAAGCTCCTGACCGAAGTCTATTAACTGCTCGTAATGGGTGTGAAGCTCTCTGACGTCGCCGCGGATTTCATTAACGCGGTTAAGTATTTCCTCGTCGTCGTCATTTTCGGCGATTCTGTCCTCAATTTTTACAAGCTCTCTTTCATATTTCTCGAGCAGCGCCTGGTCGGAATGAATAATCTGCTCAAGAAAATCGTACATAAATCTTTCAAGAGAAGGCATACGCCATTTTTTTGTATTCTTTACGCGCCTGACTATTTTTTCCGCTCTGCCGCTCGAATCGATAAAAACAATTCCCTTTTCGTCAAGCGCAAACGCAAATTTATAGTCGTCACCCGTAACGTCGCGGCGGCTCGGGATTGAAAATGTACCCGTCAACGAGTCATAGTTGACCTCCGCCTTGGTGTTATGGACTTCAATGGCGTCAATTTCAAGGTCAATGCCCATTTCAAATCTTTCACGCTGTTTGAGCCATTCCTCGGGAGTAAGTACTATAACATACTGCTTTTCGGACTCAATGCACTCGTCAAGAGTACGTTGAGTAAGCGTGCTTTCAATAAGGTAATACATTTTTAATCCTCCTTATCAGTTTATCTTTCAAAAGTAATAAATCCGCATTTCGTGGGGTGGTCGTAATAGACAATCTCATCCTTTTCGGGTTTATACTTTAACATTCTGTGAGTAATAATAATATCTCCGCCCGCGCCGACAATCATAACAACGCCGACAAGAAGGAGCCAGAACTTACCCGTTGCAACAGCAAAAGCCGAAGGAATAAAGCCGACAGTGAAAAGCGGCATAAGCGAGCCGATAATATACTGCCGTCTCTTTAACGGCTCCGAACAGGTGCAGTAGGGCGTGCACATTTCGGGCATAATTCCGAATTCAATGCTCTTAAGATGATTTTTCGCAAAGCAAGCCCAGGTAACGCCGTGCACCGCCTCGTGAACGACAATAAGAACAATGTCAAAAATAAGGAAAAGCGCCATATCGCCTTTTTCGATAATATAGCCGCCGTCAAAAAGAACATAGAGAACAATTACGGGAATAATAAGCGGAAGCGCAACGACAAACGCCGTAATATTGGCGTAAGTAATGCCTAAGGTATGCTCTTTCATTTCGTAGCCCTGTTCTTCAAGCTCAGCCTTTTTTATTTCGAACTTTTCCTGACGTTTTTGCTCCGCCTTGGTCAGCTTTCTTGTCTTTTCATCTGTCTTTTTCACTGTTATCACCTTCAAAACCGAAAAACTCTTTAAGTCCCTTTTTCTTTTTAAGTATATCCGAAGTAAAGCCGTAATGCCCCGCGTGGGCAAGAGTAAGAACGTTTTCAAGAAATTCGTCATAGGAAAGGCCAAACCATTCCTCGGGAATCGGCGCGTTAATCGTGCCGCCCTCGTTATGTCCGCCGCCCCAGCACCACGCTTCGTCAAGCTCAGCTTCGTAAGTGCCGTCGTCCATTTTATAAAAGATATACCACGACGCCCATTCGTTCATACCCTCGGGAGTACCGGGCCCCTCGTTATGCGGCACAACAAACTTTGTTTTCGAATAGCCGTCCTCGCCCTTTTCGGCGCTCGCCCTGTAAACAACATAGCGTTCATCTGTCTGTTGAGGTATTCTTATAACGGTAAATCCGCCGTCTTTGAAAACGTCCTGCTTCTGAACGCCGACGCGGTTTTCGGGGACAATCATTTTTTCTATATGTTCTATCGGCTTTTTACTGTCGATATCTTTATCGAGTTTCTTTTCGGCTATTTCCTTTTTATGGTTTTTGACATCGGAAAAATATGCCCTGAAAATAAAGTCCTTGTCATATTTGTAGTAATAGCCGACTGTTTCGTCATCTGCCTGAATTATGTATTCTTTCATATTTATTCCCTTTTCAGACTCTTCTCGCTTATATTGTCATAATCCCTGTTTTCGCACCAGTAGACCTTTCTTTCGCCCACGTCGTAAACCATTGAAACAACCGTCGGGCAGACCGTCTGTGAAACCGCCTTTAAGACTTCAAAGCAATCTTTGACATCAAAATCATCTGACGCATTTCTGAGCATTTCGTCTGCCTTTTGGTATCTGTCATAGCCCATCCACGGATGAATTTCGCTGTTGCCCTTGAAAGGCGAAAAATTCGTAAGGACCGCATATTCGGGTTTTTCGTAATACTTATAACCCTGACCGGGAATTATGTGAAGCACGTTGCCCTCACCGTCCGACAGAGCCGACATAAATGTAAGGCCCGGCACACTGTAAACCAGTCTTGTGTCAGCAATTTCCTTTATTTCCTGCAAGGTCTTTTTCTTAAGCAAAAGGTCAATGTCAAGAAGAATCACGTTTTCGCCCTCGCCCCTCGGGTCGCTTCTTTCGTCAAAGGGCCAGCACGTAGGCATACCGACAAAATCGCCGCGGTTATTCGCGCCGAAAAGAGGCATCCAGCCCTCGGTCTTATCGTTAAATTCGATAATCACGTTTTCGTCCGACGACGTAACGCGGTATTCCATATTCAAAAGGTCAAGATTCCACCCGACGATTGTTTTATTTCTGTTTGAAACTATACTTGTGCACATTCTTCTGACCTCCGCAACCCTACAGCATTAGTTTCAGTACTGTTTCTCCGTCATTCATTTCACCGGTTTCTTTAAAACCCAACTTATGATAAAGGTGTAAACCTCTCTCATTTTCAGGCTCGGTTGAAAGCAGTATCATATCTGCGCCGTTATCCTTAAAATATCGGATTATCTCTTTTAAAGCCGCCATTCCGTAACCTTTGCCCTGCTCATTTTTGTCAATCATAAAACGCCAGAGCCAATATCTGTCATTTGGATCTTCATATTTCTCATCAAAAGCAAACATAGTGAACCCGACAATTCTTTCGCCCGCATAAACAGCAAACGGACGCGCCAATCCCGGGCATTCGGCATTTGCCTCTTCTGCCTGTTCCAATGACCTCAGATTTGTGGCTATGAATGGTTGATCATCACGCACAGAGAGGTTTATTACGGTTTCTCTGTTTGTATCGTCAACGGGTTTCAATGTGATTTCGTGTTTCATTTGTTTCACCTATTTGAGCGTCAATAATGTTACCGTCTCCACGTGCCTTGGGACAATGGCGTGAATAAAAAGGCACATATTTACGCTATTGCCGCAACCGCCCTCGTGGAGCAGTTTCCGGTTATTGAAGCGGTCGAGTGGGCAGCGTTGATGGCATCACTTCCGCAAACCGGAATTTATCGATCCAGTCTGTACTTTGCATTCAGAACATATTCCTGATCTTCACCGGTGTCCGGATATAGCGATCTGTCAAAATCAATGCCGCTGTGCGCAAGGCAAATATCCATAAAGCAGAGGAAAATACCCATATCGATGCAATTATAAAATGAAACCTTATCCGCAGGCATGATTCCTCTTTTGCCGGGCTTTCTGTATCTGTAAACCAAAAGCTCGCCATCGTTCTTGACTAGCCACGGCTGAGAATTACACGCGCTCGGCGCGAACCTGACAAGATCGCTCACCCCCGGGAGCTGTTCCCCCTCCCAGATTTCCGCAACGCGCTTTCTTTTGCTCTGAAACAGATCCTTGCGGAACTTGGAACCATCGCTGATCTTCCGGATGGAAAACATAATGACGAACTCCATATCCTCAAAGGGTTCTTCTTTTGTTTTGCCGATTCCGAACCAAAGCGTTCCGATATTTCGGGATACCAGATAAAGGTCGAGCTGTTCGCCGAGATAACCTATGTTTTGCAGATAGCCGTCTTTCTTTTCGCTGTAAAGCAGAATGCAGTATTCTCCGCCTCGTTTGCAGTTCGTCTCCTTTTCGGGAACAATGCGAATGGCGGTTTTGATTTCGGGATGCAGGGGAGGAAACTCCGAATATGCCTTTTGTATCTCCCTGCGTTCGGACTCGCCGATGGATTCGTTTCCTACGTTTCTGAAAATATGAAAGGACTTTCTCTTGAATATCATATCATAAAAGATGTTGTTCAATGAAATCACCTCCGCAAATCCCAATTTGTCAGTTAGTTTCCTTCCTCACATACGTGATCTGAATATCGTACCCCAGCTTGTCGAGCATCTCCACGAAGGTCTTGTTTACGATGCCATCCTGCTTGTTAATGAGCCTGCTGATGTACGGTGCGGAAGTTCCCACCATCTCCGCAAGCTGCGCCTGGGTGACACGCTCTTCCAGGCATTTTACTTTCACATCTATCTCAAAATCGTTCTTAACCATAACGCACCTCGCTTCCGTTGAAATCCGCTTGCACTAACAAGATAATTCATTATACCACAAGTTTATGAATATTTCAATACATACAGCAAAAAAGACGCCCGGACAGTTCCGAGCGCCTTATTCGTCTGCTTTCTTATGCATCGACATCTATTGCCAAACCGGACTTGAACTCGACAGTGATTTTGTCATCGTGGATGGTGACCTTTCCGATCATGCTTCGGACGAGCGCTTCGCTGTATTCCGCCTCGCCGGTCTGTTCCTCGATGAAGGCAATCATTGCCTTGATTCTGTCGATCTCGTCCTTCCGCACCGCAGCCTGCGTGAGAACGTCCTGCCGCCTTTCACGGAGGGACACGATTCTCTCGCCGATTTCCTGGACCCGTGCCTCGTCCTTACCGGCATCGAGAAGATCTATCTGGCTCTTGCGTATCATGTTGTCGATGACCTCAATCTCCTCGTCGACGTCGCAGCCGACAACAGCCTCGATGTTCTCCTTCAAGACTGGAATGATGTCATCCCTGTTTGCGTATGCCGTATTCACGGCGGAGGCTATTGCGGCATGAAGGTCTTCTTCCGGTATGCTTCGTCCGACACATTCTTCTCCGGGAGTCAGCCTTGTAACGCACCGCCATACTACGGGCTTCGTGTCACCGACGTACCAGGTGACCCGTCTGTAGATGTTTCCGCAGTGACCGCAGACCACGTTGCCGGAAAGCGCGTATTTTGAACTGTAGACACGCTTCTTGCCGCCTTTGTAAAGAGCCGACCGTCTTGCAAGCTCCTCCTGCACCAGGAGAAACGTTTCACGGTCGATGATGGCTTCGTGGCAGCCTTCCACATAGTATTTTGGCATCGCGCCGTCATTGACGCTGCGCTTTTTGTCGAGGACGCTGACCGTGTAGGTTTTCTGAAGGAGCGCGTCACCGATGTATTTCTCGTTGGTGAGGATCTGCTTGATGTTCGTT
>JAGADF010000011.1 GCA_017613735.1 Clostridia bacterium | reverse complement strand
CTGTGTAACCGCTTCGGATAAGTCCCATTTTCAAATGGTCAATTGACAGATAAGGATATTTATACTTTTCAAGCAATCTCTGCGCTAAAAGCGTTTTGCCTGTATGCGATGCGCCTGTAATAAGAATAATCATAATCTTGCCTTTATTTCCTTTTTCACTTTTTCCGTATCACTGCAAGTGAGAATAGGTATCAACTCGTTGATTTCCTCAATGCTTTTATCCCACCATTTAAATTTGAGCATAATACCAATTAACTCATCATCAAATCTTTTGCGGAGCACCCTTGCAGGATTACCGATAACGATTGTGTATGGCTCGACATTACTGCCCACTACGCTGTTTGCGCCGATAATAGCACCGTCTCCGATATGAACACCGGGCAGGATAACTACATTCTGCCCAATCCACACATCGTTGCCAATAACTGTATCGCCTTTAAGCGGTAAATCCGAAGCTTCAGGCGGTTTCATATCCCAACCTTCAAGAGTGTAAAAAGGATAAGTTGAAACAGCGTTCATCTGATGGTTCGCACCATTCATTACAAATTCAACACCCGAAGCAATCTGACAGAATTTGCCGATAATCAGTTTGTCACCGTTCCATTCGTACAGGTGTGTAACATGGCTTTCAAATTCAAAATCGGCAATATAGGTAAAATCACCAACAATGATATTTGGGTTTGTAATTGTCGGTTTAACATAGATTTCCTTGTCATATCCCGCAATAGGATAAAGTGTGTTCGGATTTGGCATTTTTCCGTCTTTCATATCGTCACCTCCTTAAATCCCGATTTATCGGGTTCATTATATCATACAACACAATAAAAGTACAGCCACCGATGTTGCTCGATGGCTGTGTGTTTTACGCCGGGAAGTTGATTACATTATCACTCTTATCTGCATTCTCGATTATGGCTTTCATCTTGTCTGCGGCATTTTTCTGCATATCATCGGTAATGTGCATTATCCTCACCAACGAACTTAATGACGCCGTTTGTCTCGGCAACGGTTCGTGCAATCTTATCTCTTTTTTCATACATAAAGAGGAAAAATATGATAACACTTAAAGTTCAAAGCCTTCTGTCAT
The DNA here is from genome assembly GCA_017613735.1 of Clostridia bacterium. GTDB lineage: Bacteria > Bacillota > Clostridia > Oscillospirales > Acutalibacteraceae > Fimenecus. Next base: position 45,009 of record JAGADF010000011.1, on the reverse strand, counting down.
TACAGTCAATATTATTATTGAACTTTTCCGTTTTTTCCTTTATAATTTAATTATCAGATTTTTCGGAGGCAGTTTATGGATATTTCAACTAAAAAAGACGGCAATTCCCTTGTTATAAGCGTATCGGGCAGAGTTGATACTGTTACGGCTCCCGAGCTTGAAAAAAGAATTACCGAAAACATTGACGGCATAAGCGAGCTTGTGCTTGACCTTAAGGATATGACATACACTTCTTCTTCGGGACTTCGTGTCATCCTCAGAGCTCAGAAACTTATGAACAAGCAGGGTTCAATAAAAGTTACCAATGTACGAGACGAAGTAATGGAAATATTTGATGTTACCGGTTTTTCGGATATTCTGAATATTGAATAACAGTTAAAAAGGAACGGATTGATTTTATGGAAATGTTTTCTAAACTTGTTGGTACTGCTGCAGTTATACTTGTTATTTCCGGATTTATCGGCGGAAGTGATATACTGTCAAAGTACGCAAATTCCAATAAAAAATGGCTGTATTCCGTAGTTGCCGGTATTATAGGCGGCGCGCTCGGAATATACGGCAATCTGTCGGGATTTAATCTTAACGGCGCGGTTGTGTCCGTAAGAGATATCGGCCCCATGCTTTCGGGCTTTGTCGGCGGTCCGATAGGCGGCGTTATTGCAGGACTTATCGCAGGTCTGCACCGACTGTTTCTCGGCGGTATCACAGCCGAAGCCTGCGTTGTTGCGACTTGCTGCATAGGACTTATCAGCGGACTCGTTTCAATGAAATGGCACAGTTTTGTCAAAAAGCCATACTTTGCATTCCTGCTTGCCGCAGTTCTTGAGGCGTTTCATCTCGGGGTAGTTCTGATTATGGTCAGGCCCTTTGAAACGGCTCTTGATATAGTTAAGCAGATAGCCGTACTGTTTATTCTTATAAACGCATTGAGTTTCGGGCTGATGGTAACAATAATATCATACACGGAACGGCAGAGGGCTCTTGTTGTCGAAAAAAGCCGCATACAATCGGAGCTTGAGGTCGCAACGGTTATTCAGCACTCGCTTCTTCCGACAATAAATGAAATATATCCCGGACGCACTGAGATTGATGTAAGCGCATATATGGAAACAGCCAAAGAGGTCGGCGGCGACTTTTATGACGCTTTCTTTGTTGATAAAAACCGTATTGCCTTTGAAATCGGCGACGTTTCCGGCAAGGGCGTTCCTGCCGCGCTGTTTATGGCTACGGCAAAAATGACGCTTCAGAACTGTATCCGAGATATACCTAACCTCGCCGATGCCGTAAGTGCCGCAAACACCTCGCTTTGCGCAAGAAACGAAGCGGATATGTTTGTTACGCTCTGGGTGGGAGTTTTAGACCTTTTGAGCGGCGAAATAACCTATGTAAGCGCCGGCCATAATCCTCCCGTAATTGTCGGGAAAGACGGCGTAAGGTTTCTTAAAACCAAAAACGGCTTTGTTCTTGCCGGTATGGACGGCATTAAATATAAAGAAAACAGTTTTAAGCTTGACAGAGGAGAAGTTGTCTGTCTTTATACCGACGGTATCACCGAGGCAAACAATACCGCAAATGAACTTTTCGGCGAAGAGCGTTTGCTCGGATGTTTTTCCGATGTCAATAACCTTTCCTCATTCAAAATACTTGAAAACGTTAAAAACGCCGTCAGCGCATTTGTCGGCGACGCTCCTCAGTTTGACGACCTTACAATGCTTTGCTTCAAGTATATCGGTACGGACAGTAAAAATACGCTGACGGTTGATGCCGATAACGAAAATCTTAATAAGGTGCTTGAATTCGTTGACGGCCGTCTTGAAGAGCTTGGCTGCCATCAGAAAACTCAGATGCAGATTGACCTTTCGGTTGAAGAAATATTTGTAAATATTGCTTCCTATGCTTACGGCGATAAAACCGGAACTGCCGAAATCACAATTTACAACGAGGAAAACGAAGTTACAATAGTTTTTGCCGACAGCGGTATTCCTTACAATCCGCTTGAAAAAGAAGATCCCGACACAACGCTTTCGGCTGATGAGCGCGAGATTGGCGGCCTGGGCATATTCCTTGTAAAAAAGAATATGGACGATGTTTCCTATGATTATATCGACGGAAAAAATATTCTGACAATTAAAAAGAAAATTTGATAAAAGGGTGAATATATGGGCAGCATGTACGAAAAAGCCGTGTGCTTTGCTTTGAAGGCGCACGAAGGACAGACAAGAAAGGACGGCGGAATTTATATTCTGCATCCGCTTGAGGTTTCGGTAATTGCCGGAACAATGACGCAGGATGAAAGCGTGCTTTGTGCGGCGGTACTTCACGATACCGTTGAGGACACGCCCGTTACGGCGGAAGAAATACTTGAAAACTTCGGTGAAAGAATTGCATACCTTGTAGCGAGCGAAACCGAAAACAAACGCCCCGAAACGGATCCTTCAAAGAGCTGGAAAATCCGCAAGGAAGAATCGCTTGAGGAGCTTGAAAACTGCGGAGACAGAGATGTCAGAATTCTCTGGATTTCGGATAAGCTTTCAAACATGCGTTCTCTTTACAGAGATTTTGAAAAACATGGCTTTTCGGTTTTTGAAAAGTTCAACGAAAAAAATCCCGCCGAACAGAAATGGTATCATTCAAAGGTTCTTGAATATACAAAAGAACTTGAAAACTATGCGGCATATAAAGAATATAAAAATTATTTTGAAAAAATATTCAACGGTATTTAACGGGAGGCTATTATGGAAAAAACTATTGAATTAAAAGGCAGAATTGATTCGTCAAACGCGGCTGAAAGAGAGACTGAAATCCAGAATCAGTTAAACGGTTTTGACGGTGAGGTAATCTTTGACGCTTCAGAGCTTGAATACATCTCAAGCGCTGGTCTCAGGGTTATTCTCAGGGTTAAAAAACAGTTTCCGTCAACCAGAATAATCAACTGTAATTCAGAGGTCTATGAAATCTTCGATATGACGGGTTTCACCGAGATGATGAACATTTCAAAGGCTTACCGCAAAATCTCAATTGATGGCTGTGAGGTTATCGGCGAAGGCGCAAACGGTATTGTTTACAGAACGGATCCCGATACTATCGTTAAAGTGTATAAGAACCACGACGCTCTTGAAGAAATACATAACGAGCGCGAGCTTGCAAGAAAAGCGTTTGTAATGGGTATACCGACTGCGATTCCCTATGATGTTGTTCAGGTCGGTGAGTATTACGGCTCGGTGTTTGAACTTCTCAACGCAAAATCCTTTGCAAAGCTCATAAGAGCGGGTGAATCCGTCGAGGACCTTGCAAGGCAGAGCGTTGAAATCCTGAAGACAATCCATTCAACAGAATTAAAGCCCGGCGAATTGCCGAGCAAAAAGCAGGAATCAATGAAATGGGTAAACTATACAAAGGATTATCTTCCCGCGGAAATCGGCGAAAAGCTTCTTAAAATGTTTGAGGAAACCCCCGACACAAACACAATGCTTCACGGCGATTATCATATCAAAAACATTATGCAGCAGAACGGCGAAAACCTGCTTATCGATATGGACACTCTTTCCATGGGACATCCGATTTATGAGTTTGCCGCAATTTATGCAGCTTATATCGGCTACTCATGCGCCGACCCGGATAATGCAGCAAAGTTCTTTGATATTCCCGGTGAAAAGTGTATTGATATGTGGAAATACACAGTTAAGTATTACTTTGAGGGCAAGGACGAGCAGTACGTTGACAATATTATCAGAAAAGCAGCTATTATCTGTTACACACGCCTTCTTCGCTGGTACGCAACAAAGAAAAGCAAGGAAGATAAAGAGGCTCAGGCGGTTATTGCTTTCTGTAAAAACTACCTGACTGAAAATGTTCCCAAGACAGATAATCTTTATTTTTAATAAAGGACTTAACAAATGACTTTTTATATCCCGTGGATTCTTTGGTTTGCATTTGCGCTTGTAATAGTTTCGGCAATACAGTTCTTTTTGCGGAAAAAGAAAGTTAAAACGGCTGTCAGATTTGTTTTAATTGTTCTGAAAGCCGTTCTTGGTATTGCTTTTGCAGGTCTTGCTCTGGCAGGGCCCGTACAGTTTCGCCCTGCTCAGCCGCTTATGATAGCGCTGTATGCCGTTTTACTGCCCGATGCTTTGACAGATCTTATCTATACGGTTGTTTGTCTTATTAAAAAGGCGGAGCATACCTTTAAATTCGAAAAGATTCTAAGCCTTGTATTAGGAGTTCTTTTCTTCGTTTACGGTACTGTCAATATGCAGACGGTAAAGCCAAACTATCATACATACACTTCGGAAAAACTTAAAACCGAGCACAAGATTGTTTTCGTTTCCGACATTCATGTAGAAAATGTTCAGCCGTTTTCGGTACTTGAAAAAGAAGCGGCTGATATCAAGGCGGAAAATCCCGAGTGTATTATTCTCGGCGGAGACATTACCGACGACTATACAACTCGTGAGGAAATGGAAGAAATATATCATCTTTTTGGTTCACTGGGTATTCCGGTTTATTATTTATATGGAAATCACGACAGACAAAAGCATGCTGAGTATGCTCACGGTTTACAATATACTACCGAAGAACTTGAAAGCGTACTTGAAGAAAACGATATTACTGTTCTTAAAGATGAATATGTTTCGCTCGGTGAAGATTTAATGCTTCTCGGAAGAGAGGATATCAGCGAGGGAGATAAGCGTACAGATGCAAAAGAGCTTAATGACCTGAATCCCGATAACAGTAAGTATCTTATTATTGCAGATCATCAGCCGTTTGAGTTCAAAGAGAATTGTGAAGCCTCCCCCGATTTGCAGCTGTCGGGCCATACTCATGCGGGTCAACTGTTTCCGTTGAAATCGTTATACTCCGTAATCGGTTATGCTTACGGTGAGTTTAAATACAGTTATGCAACCTTGCTTGTCAGTTCCGGCGCAGGCGGATGGCGCGTTCCGTTCAGAACGGATTCTCACTGTTATTATGAGGTAATTACCCTGTCTGCGGAAAACGCCTGAGAATTCGTAATGCATAGGTCGTCGGTTCGAGCCGACCAGTAGCTCCACGTCGTCGCGGACTTTGTATCGTTCGCGGCGATTTTTTTATCGCCTCTCGCTCACGCCGTCGCTCCTCCTTTTCGCAAAAGATCACGCTCGGCTCCGCTGCTCGTTTGCAAGCGCACTCCCGACGCTCCGCTTTCGCTACCAATCTTTTGCGAGTTTTTTCAACTCGCCGATTACAGAGCAAGAAAGGCATTTTTCAATTTTGAAACCGAGAAAAATCAAGACCGAAAAATCAGAAATTTTCAACCGAAAACCCTGACAGAAAATATAAATCTCATCCTGAATTTCTCAGGATGAGATTTTTCTGAAAACTGCCAATGACCATCTAATGACCATTTATTATTTTTTTGTAAAATCATTTGCTCGACAAATCAGAATTTGTCTATTCGCTTTTAATGAAAGATACGATTTCTTTTTGCAGTAATCTATACACATTTGCAACCAAATAGCCGTCAGCGATTGCGTGATTGAGGCGTACGGTAACAGGCATCATCAGTCTGCCGTTTTCTTCCCTGTATCTGCCCCAGTTAATAATGGGTGGGAAATAAAGATAGCCGTCTGGTAATTCAACGTTTAGCGAATCATAGGAAAGCCATGATACATATGAGGCGTCAAACCAGTTGGGATATTTAGCACTGTCGAATTCATACTCGTGATTTTGCTTTGCGTTTTCCAAATCACGCAGAGCATTTTTATAAAAGGTTTTGTAATCCTCGCAGTATTCGGAATGAACCGTAGTACAGGTTTCGGTGTCCTCGTGAAAGACATAATGGCACGGATTTATCACGTCATAGCAAATCAACTCGTCCGTATTATACAGATAATCCATTTTATAGTCATCACGGGAGTTGAGTACCTTTGAGAGAATATACAGGAAATTCAGATAAAACTTTGTGCCCGTCTTTTTTGAATATTCAACAAGTTCGGTCACGTCAATGCGTGCTGTCATAGAGGTCGAGCACTTGCAATCCTCGGTGAAATGGCGGTAAACACCTTTTCTGTAATATGTTTCTTTATTAATAACCTTGTAGTTCATATTTATCCTCACAAATTACGATTTGTCGGGTTCATTATACCATATAACACCAGAAAAGTACAGCCACCGATGTTGCTCGGTGGCTGTGTGTTTTATGCCGGGAAGTTGATTACATTATCGCCTTTGTCTGCATTCTCGATTATGGCTTCTATTCTTTTGTTCATGTCCACGGCTGTTATCCTCTCTTATTCCGTCCCCAGAATGTGTTGTATCGGTCGGGGTTCCATACGGGCTTAACGTCTTTGACTGCTTCAGCCGCCGTGATAACCGCATCGCCGTTGTCAATATCAATAAGAGTATATTTGTCGTTGCCCATTGAGAGTTCCTTCATATAACTGAGCTGGCGAAGACCGTGACGTGTTTCAACACGCTCAATAAGCGCTTTACCGCCGCCGTACGGAAGGTTATAAATCAAATCCATACAAGCATTATCTGCGGCAAGAATATCAAGAGAAGCGACAAGTCCGACGTCAGGAGTCACAACCGGCTCAGCTTCGGGACCTTCGCAGTCGCATGAGACAGACATGTTACGCATAACATTGATATAGCAGATATGCGGCGCAAAGAAGTCAACCGTGGCTTTTGTGCTTTCCGAAATGCGCTCCATAAGCTCTTCCTCGGCAATACTCCACATATCGTCGCTGCCTTTTGCAGTATGTATTTCCGCTTTGCCTATTCGTCCGTCAACACAACCGATACCGATATTCTTGTTGCTGCCGCCGAAGCCGCCCATCATATGGCCTTTGAAATGAGTCAGCACTAAAAGAGAATCGTAATTCAGCATACTCTTGCCGACATGCATCTCTTTGAACCATTTGCCGCCGTTAACGGGCAGAGTTGCAACGCCCTCGCTGTCGGTGATATCAACGGGGCAGAAAGTCCAGCCGTTTATTTCAAGAGTTTTACGGTGTTCCTCGGTGGTATATCGGCTGCCCTCATAATAGGTGTTCGTTTCAATAATTGTAGCATCCGGAAGGCGTGAAGCAAACAGCTCCTTTACCCAGGGGCGGGGAATAATATTCGGTCCCTCGGCTTCGCCCGTGTGCAGTTTTACGGCAACCTTACCGCAAAGCACGGAGCTTATTCTGTCATAAATCTTTTTCAGTCCCTCTTCGGAAAGATCCCGGGTAAAAAATACTACGGAGCTCTCTCCTGTACGCTCTTCATAAGGGACATATCTGTTTCCGTCTTTAACCATAGCAATTTCCTTTCTTATTCGGTATTATCAATTCCATAACTGTTCCGCCTTGTTTTGATTATATCGTTTGTATAAGAATTAATCCTGCTGTTTCTTTTGCAGCTTTTTTCCATAAAAATGTCTTCTGGTTAAAAATATGCACAGTCCGAATACAGAGGACAGCGTCAAAACTAAATATCCTGTTTTTGTTATTTTGCCTTCTTCGGTTCTTAAATCGTTATTTTTTCCAAAGATTTTAATCATTATTTTTTCTCCTCAAATCCCGATTTTTCATTTAATCTTCAGGATTGTTCTTCAGTTTGTCTCTGAGTGACATCGGCGTTTCGTCTTTTATGTATGTTTCCCACACGTTCATTCTGTCCTGCTCGTCGATTTCACGGATTACTTTTGCGGGAACGCCGCCTGCGATACAGTTGGGCGGGACGTCACGGGTAACTACGGCTCCCGCGGCGACAATGCTGTTCTCGCCGATTGTTACGCCGCCCGTGATTGTAGCGCTTGAACATATCCAGCAGTTTTTCTTTATTGTTATCGGCTTTGAGTATTCCAGATCGTGCCTTCCGTCGGGATAGTCATTCAGCAGACGCTCGTCGGCAAGGTACGGGTGCATAGGTGTAGCAAGCGTTACGTTTGCGCCGATCCAGACGTTGTCCTCAAGCGTAATCGGAGATACGTCCAGAAAAGTGCAGTTATAATTTACAAAACAGCCGTAACCGACCTTGATATTTCTTCCGTATTCACAGTAAAACGGAGCGAAAACAAAGAAATCCTTTCCCTTTGAAGAAGGAATCAGCTTCTGCAAAGCGCGCTGTTTTGATATGAAACGCCAGAAAGCGATTCTGTTGAATCTGTCGCAGCGCATCATTCCGAGCGCGTGATTCTTGATAAGGTCTTTGCTCTGGGCGTTATACAGCTTACCGCTTACCATTCTTTCCCATTCTTTATTGGGTTTCTTCATAACGGTCACCTCGTCAAATCACGATTTGTCGGTTTTATTATACCATACGTCCGAAAAAAAGAAAAGCAAGGAATATTGCCCGCCCCGCTTTTTTGTGGTAAAATCGGTTTATAAATTCAGAACAGCAAATCCCCTGTAAAAAAGGTGAAAAAATGAAATCCGAACTCATAATTCATCCCATTCCGCCCGTATATGACAAAAACTCGAGGGTGCTTATTCTCGGATCGTTTCCGTCTGTAAAATCGAGGGAATACGGATTTTTCTACGGCCATCCGCAAAACAGATTCTGGCGTGTTACGGCTGAGGTTTGCGGCGAAAAAGTTCCCGAAAGCATTGAAGAAAAAAAGGCGTTTTTATTAAAGAACAATATCGCCGTATGGGACGTTATTCACTCCTGCGATATAACGGGCTCGGCTGACAGCAGTATCAGAAACGCCGTCGCAAACGACATAAATCAGATACTCAATGAAAGCAAGGTAGAGCGGATTTTCACCAACGGCAAAAAGGCGGACGAATTGTATAAAAAATATCTTGAAAACTCAACGGGCATAAAGGCTGTCTGTCTTCCGTCGACAAGCCCCGCAAACGCCGCATGGAGCATTGAAAAGCTCACCGAAAAATGGAAAATAATCAAAGATTGACAAAGAGGTTAAGGCGGTTGCCTTAACCTCTTTTTTTATTGAGTTACGGGCTCTTTATCGGGTTCGTCCTTTTCGGCTCTGTAAGCTTTATAAACGATAATTGAAAGGCACACCGTCTCGGCAAACAAAATACATTCCGTAATATAAACCGAGGTTGCCTTTAATATAATCACAGTCGAAGCGTCGAGCGCAAAGTGAATTAAGATGGCGATAATATAGAAAACAGGCTTTTTATATTTTACCGCGCGGTAAACCATATAGGACAGACAAATCTGCATTGCAAACGCCACAATTCTTTCAAATCCGCCTAAAAGATACTCGCCCGCAGGTGTAGTTCCGAGGGCGGAAAGCTGCTGTATCGCGGCGTCCTTTTCGTTTTCACCCGCAGTCGCAAGCAGCTTGTCAACCTGATTCATATTAATCATAACCGACATAACTATATTTGAAAATGCGGTCATAGCGCCGATGATTATCGCCTCCGCTCCGCCGTGACCTATGCCGAACATAAGCGAATTTTCTTTTGTCAGGCACTTTTTCATAAAAAGCTTCATCGAGATAAGACGTCCCGTCTCCTCAAAAAGCCCTGCCGCAAGCCCGCCGTAAAGAGCGTAAAGCCATGTATTGCCCATAAGCGTTTCGCCGAAAATACGGAACACGACCTGATGAAGAACCGTTTCAAGCACAAGCGCGAATACGACAAACGTTCCCGCGCCGACGAGCACGCAGTTCTGGGCGCAATTGAATTTTTTAGTAACATAAATAAACGCAATAATCGGCAGAAGCGTTACGACGACCGCATTGACCGCCATGGCAATTATTGAAGTTACGGGAACGGCTGAAATCATTTTTTATCACCCCAGGTTTCGACGCAATAGCTCTTTTTGCCGCAATTCGGGCAGACGAGCTTTCTTGTTTTCGGAGTGTGACTTGCTAAGAACACCTCTCTGAATTTCGGCTTGAACTGCTCATGGCATTCAGGGCAGATGTAGTCGATTTTTTCGTAATAAAGCTTCGAAAAAATAATGGCGAAGGGAATTGCAAGCAATACATAAACGGCTATGCACGGCCACCATATGCCCTTGAAAACCCATAGATTTATTGAACCTGCCTCAAGCAAACCGAGCAGTATTGCGATTAAACCGGCGGTGACGCGGAATTTCCTTAATTTCTTCTTGTTCTCCATAGTGTCGGCTATGTCAAATATGGATTCAACCTCAATGCTTTGCGATGAACCGATTTCTTTTTTCAGTTCGATAATCTTTTCAAGTCTTTCCTGATTCTTTTCAAGCTCGGTTTTCAGTTCTGTTTCCTGACGTTCAAGCAAAAGCATAATTACGTTTGAGGAATTCTTCTCTGAAAGCAGCTTTGAAATGTCGTCAATTGAAAAGCCGAGCTCTCTTAAAAAGCAAATCGTCTTAAGCTTTTTAAGGTCATCATCCGAGAACAGTCTTCTTCCGCCCTCGGTAAGTTCCGACGGGGTAAGAATACCTCTTGTGTCATAATACTGTACTGTCCTGACCGTGACCGAGCAAAGCTTCGCAAGCTCACCTGTTGTGTACTGTGACATAGCTTTTCACCTCCTTCGAACGTAATTTTACCTCATTACGTTACGTCACGAGCAATACCTTACGTAAGGGGATTTTTTAAAAAATCCGATTTTTTTAATTATATGTCTTTTTTTCGTCTTTCGCAAGTATAACTTGACTATTTAAGGCGGGGATATTATCATAGAATTGTAAGTTTTATTTTTCAATAATTATATCAGGAGGGTTAAAAATGTTATATCCGAAAATAGGCATAAGGCCCGTTATCGACGGTCGCTGGGGCGGAGTCAGGGAAAGCCTTGAAAATCAGACTTTGGGTATGGCTAAAGCGGCGAAGTCGCTTATCGAAAACAATCTTCGCTATCCCGACGGCTCGCCCGTTAAATGCGTTATAAGCGAAACGACAATCGGCGGCGGCGCGGAAGCGGCAAAATGCGCCGAGCAGTTTTCAAAGGAAAACGTTGTCGCTACTCTTTCCGTTACGCCCTGCTGGTGCTACGGAAGCGAAACCTTTGATATGGACCCGCAGACAATAAAAGCGGTATGGGGCTTCAACGGCACCGAAAGACCGGGCGCGGTTTATCTTGCGGCGGTTATGGCGGCATACGCTCAGAAGGGACTCCCCGCTTTTTCAATTTACGGTCACGACGTTCAGGACATAAACGACACGGAAATCCCCTCTGACGTTAAAGAAAAAATTCTCCGTTTCGCTAAATGTGCCGTCAGCGTAGGCTGGATGAAAAATAAAGCCTATGTCAATTTCGGCGGAATCGCCATGGGTATCGCGGGCAGCTACTGCAACGCCGATATGTTCCAGAAATATTTCGGAATCCGCGCGGAATGGGTTGATATGACCGAAATAATACGCCGCATTACCCTCGAAATTTACGATAAGGAAGAATACGAAAGAGCTCTTAAATGGATTAAGGAAAACTGCAAAGAGGGCTTTGACTGCAACGCGGGCAAAAACCTGCCCGAAATCATTACGAAATCGAAGGTCGTTTCTCCCGATAAGGATTGGGAGTTCATAGCTAAAATGACTATGGTTATGCGCGACATTCTTTACGGCAACAAGAAGCTCGACGAAATGGGCTGGCACGAGGAAGCGCTCGGCAAAAACGCTTTTGCAGGCGGTTTCCAGGGACAGAGACAGTGGACCGACTGGCTGCCGAACGCCGACTTTACCGAGGCGATTATGGCGAGCACCTTCGACTGGAACGGCAAAAAGGCTCCGACTCCGTTTGCGACTGAAAACGACACTCTCAACTGCGTCGCCATGATGCTCGGCACTCTCGTTTCGAATACCGCTCCGTGTTTCCACGACGTGCGTACATACTGGAGTCCCGAGGCGTGCGAAAGAGTTACGGGCGTTAAACCCGACGGCGTTGCGAAAAACGGCTTTATTCATCTTATCAATTCCGGCGCGACCGCCCTTGACGGAAGCGGCGCTTCGAAAAATGAAAACGGCGAGGGCTGTATGAAACCGTTCTGGGAAATGACCGACGGCGACATCAAAGCCTGCCTTGAGGCTACCGACTGGTGCAGGGCAAATTACGAATACTTCCGCGGCGGCGGATTCTCAAGTCATTTCCGCTGCAGAGCCGAAATGCCCGTTACGATGTTAAGAGTAAACGTAATCGACGGCATAGGCCCCGTGCTTCAGCTTGCGGAAGGCTATACGGCAGACCTGCCCGACGAAATTCACAATACAATTGATAAGAGAACCGACCCGACCTGGCCGACAACCTGGTTCGTGCCTAATCTCACAGGCAAGGGCGCGTTCAAGGACGTCTATTCGGTTATGGCGAACTGGGGCGCAAATCACGGCGTTACCGTTTACGGGCACGTCGGAGCCGAGCTTATAACTCTTGCTTCAATGCTTCGTATTCCCGTAAATATGCACAACGTGGACGACTCAAGAATTTTCCGTCCGCACGCCTGGGCGGCATTCGGCACCGAAGACATTCAGTCCGCGGATTACCGCGCCTGCGCGACATACGGCCCGATGTATAAATAAAGCTCGGAGGGGTTTATGAGAAGTTTTATGAGCGCGTTTTCGGCGTTTGTTATCGGGCTGAGCGGTTATAAAAAGAAGGTTGCCTCCCCCGTAAGACGCGAAAAATACATTGAAAAATTAAGGGCGAAAAACGAAAAGCCTTATAACGCGCCGCCGTTTTTCTACAGCACAAAGCCGAAAAAGGAAATAATCGACGGCGTCGAGGTTTTTGTATTCAACAAGGGCAAAGACAGAAAAATAATCTATCTTCACGGCGGCGCTTTCTGCGAACAGCCGCTGCTGCCGCACTTCGTTTTCTGCGACAGTATTGCGAAAAAGGCGGATTATGAAATAATTCTTCCCGTCTATAAAAAATCGCCCAATTATACTTTTGAAAAGACGTTTGATTTTCTTGAAAAGTTCTACAGGGAACTGCTCAATACGGTTGAGAGTCAAAATATCGTCTTTATGGGCGACTCGTCGGGCGGCGGACTTTCGCTTTCATTCTGCGAATATTTAAACGAAATCGGTCTGCCCCAGCCGAAGAGGATGATTCTTCTTTCGCCGTGGCTTGACGTCAGTATGGACACGCCTTTCGACAAAATTTTTGACAAGGTCGACCCGTCGCTTCAACGCGATTTTTTAAGAGTCGCGGGTAAAAACTGGGCGGGTGACACAGACGTTCACGACTACAGGGTAAGCCCGATTTACGGGAATTTAAGCTCGCTCGCGCCGATTACGGTTTATTACGGAACGTACGAAGCGATTATCACCGACGCGCGTATTTTCAAAGAAAAATGTGAAAAAGCGGGAGCCAGGCTTGACTACCGCGAGTACGAAAAAATGAATCACGTTTTCCCCGTCTACCCTATTCCCGAAGCGAAAAAAGCGAAAAAGGAAATAGTCGATATTCTTAAAAAATAACAGTTAAAAAGAGTCAGAGCAAGGTTAAAACTTCGCTCTGATTTTTTTATTCAAGTTTATTGACGAAAAAGTATATATATGGTATTATAAAAAGGTAAATATTCTTTTTGACAACTATGTATTGTGAGTGTGATACAAATGAAATACTGTCCCGTATGCGGAAGACCTATGGATGAAAACAAGGGAATATGCCCCAGCTGCGGCTCCGTCGTGACTGAGCTTAATCCCGGCGCTCAGGAGACGGAAGAACTCACCGAGGACTTTAACCTGGACGATTACAAGGATTATCTTATTGATAACGACGCGGGTAAACCCGAAAAAAACGAGGAAGAGCCTGTCGAAGAAAAGGTCGAAGAACCTGTCGAAGAAAAGGTCGAAGAACCTGTTGAAGAAAAGGTCGAAGAAGTGATTGAGGAAAAGGCTGAAGAAATCCGCGAAGAAAAGGACGACAGCTTTTCAATAAAACCCGTCAGCTTTGACGGGGAGGACGACGAACCCGAAGAAGAGGAAGAAACGCCCTCATTTAAAATCATAACCGATAAACCCGTCGAAGAGGCGCAGGAAGAAATAAAAGACGCTTTTGAAGAAGAGGCGGAAGAAAAGGAAGAAGAATTCGAAGAAGAGGAAGAGGCTCCCTCGTTTAAAATAATAACCGACAAACCTATAGAAGAAGAGAAAGAAGAAACCGAAGAACCCGCCGAAGAGATAACAGACGACGTGTTTGAAGAGGCTGAGGAAAAGAAAGAAGAAAAATCCGAAGAGCCCGTTGAAGAAACTGTCGAAGAGACGGAAGAAAAAGACGGCGGCTTCGTTTTCATTACTGATGAAGAACCGGCAGGCGACGAAGAACCCGAAAATGACGAAGAAAAGGCAGAAGAACCCGTTCAGGCATCCGAAAGCGGATTTACGTTTGAAACAATTGCCGACGACGGTGATGACGAGGCTCCCGATCATGAAAGCAGCTTTGTATTCGTAACCGACGAGGGCGAAAAACCCGCCGAGGAAGAAAAGCCCGCCGAGGAAGAAAAGCCTAAAGCGGCCGACACGGGCAGCGACCTTTCAATGACGGAAAGAATCCGCAAATACCAGATTATACCCGATTCGCACGCCGTTGAGGATGAGGAATCGCCCAAGCCTTCAAAAAAGACAAAGGAATCGAGATTTTCAAAAATAAAAGAGTCAAAGCACTCAAAGGCAAAGGAACCTAAGGAGCCTGAAGAACTCAATGAGGCGCAGACGCCCGAGCCGATAAACGAGATTAAGACCGACTCTGAGCAGCCGTCATTCGGCGGCTCAAATCAGCCCGTAATCAAGATGCAGAAGATTACCGTCGGCAAGAGACGTAAAAAGGGACTCTTAAAGAAATTAATCCCCGCGATAATCATTTTCGTCGTCGCTGTCGCGGCTATAATAATACTCACAAACAGCTCGTTAAAGGAAAAGGTTACTTCCCTGTTCAACAAGGAACCCGCCGAGCAGACCGAGGTCGTAGGCAACGTTTCCTTAAAATGGGTCAGCGGCAAAAAGTACGACAGCAGGTTCGACGTGCTTAAAATCGACCAGAAAGAGCTTAAGACGTTAATCGAAAAATCCTTAAAGGAAAACTGCACGAGCGAATACGATAAATTAAGCGAGCATTATTTCGGCGCCGTAAACGGAACCGATAATTACGCGGGCTATATAAACAACGCGGGAATAGGTATTATATTCGAATACACCCCGACCGATAATCTTATTAAGAGCATTTACGTTGTCGCCGACATTTCGTCCGACCCCAACAGCGCGGAAACCCGTATATGCGAATACACCGCATGCGTTCTCAACGCTCTGGGCGAAATCAAGGAGCTTAATTACAAGAATCTCGGCATCTACGCCGCAAGCATCAAGCTTAACAGCTTCAAGAGCATCGCAACCCATACGAGATACAACAACTTTATTATTTCAAAGTATCTTCAGGGCAACAACAGTATGCTTATAATAAACCACGGCAGCAACTCTACAATCAAGAAGTTCGCTGAGTCAGAGGTGCTTGAGCTGGTCAACTGCGCGGACGAGAAATACCTTAAGGAAGAATACACCGAGCCGACCACCGCGGAACCCGAAACCGTTGAGGTTACCGAATACGAAGAGGCGGTCGTTTACGAGGTAAAGACCGCGGGCGACCCGCTGAGAATAAGAAAAGAACCCAATACCGACAGCGAAGTGCTCGGCACATTCGACAACGGAACACAGATTGAGGTGTTCGGTATAACCGACGACTGGGCAAAGATAATGTATAACGAACAGGAAGCGTGGCTTGCCGCGAAATTCCTTGTAAAGGTCGAGCCCGAAGAATAAACGGTTTAATATGACTAATCCCCTGCTTTCAGACGAAAGCAGGGGATTTTTTCGGGTTTGGTTTTTAAGGATTTATTCTTATGGGTTATTCGTTTAAATCTTTAAAATAATAAGTGTCGTTCGGTTCGGGATTATCAATATTTTTCGTTACTATATACGGGTACGGAAATACTCTTTCAAATGGCTCAAGTTCTCCCGTTTCGGGATTTGTTACCTCGCCCTTATAGGTTATTACGGTTGAACCGTTTTTGTTCTCGTATTTACATTCGATATAATATGGTTGTTTGTATTCTGCAATGAAATTCTTTTGAAAATTATCAATGTCCTCTGAAATCTCTTCCATATACCCGAGCTGTTTTTGAGGCGCCTTATCTCCGAATGAGAACATAGGGAACAGCAAAAAGCTTTCATTATTCTCCCTTAATTCTTTGGTGCTTATAACAGGACCCCCTGCTTCTTTGGATATGTCGGGAATTCCTACGCTGATATCATAGTATTTGTTATGATAGCCTATTATTCCCGCGACAAGTCCTACCGTAATCAAAGCTACGACGGAAACGGCAATTAATATTTTTTTCATTTTATTACCTCCTTTGAGGTATGAAAATCAGGACTCAACCTCTTTGAAATTGGGGTCTTCCACAGCATACCAATGCCATACGGGGTAAAGAGTCTCCTGGGGCTGACTGTCGGGAATATACTCTTTTGTAATTATATGTTTCTCGTTTACCTCGTAATAACATGCTCTTTCGCACTCGAACTTGGATTTATCGGTACGGAACACCTCCAGCCACTGAATCTCGTGATTTGTAATCGGGCGAAGGAAACATAAGAACTCGTCAAAATCAACGCCCTCGTAAATCATTTCCGCTTCATTTGTCATAAGATTAAGCCTGTAAATTTTATCACTGCACAAAAACCACATAAAGTTATTGTCAACAAGAAGCGCTTTTATTTCGCCATCCGATTTATACAGCGACATGGTGATTTCGCCCTTTTCATTAAAAACTACAATCTCATCTCGATTTTTAACGGCATAGATTTTCTTATCAACAACCTGGCAGGTACCGTCAAAGCCGCTTGAAAAATACGGGTGTACCTCACAGTCACTCAACAGCTTTATTTTACCAATCTGTCCGGGGGTTGGCACAATGTTCACAATGTATAGTCTGTCATCCTGTATTTCATCAAGACCTTCATAACCTAAATTTCTGTAAAAGTCTTCCTGATTCTTAATATTTGTGCCGTTTATAATCTCATTTTCGCCGTATTTGTTCTCATATACAAACCAAGTGCCCTGGACCTCGACAGACTGGTTTTCGTCGGGAACATTATTTATATATTTACCGCTCTGAGCCTCGGGCCAGTTATTCGTTACATAGCTCTCGTAATCGGGATTTGAGAATAGATAGCCGTGTCTTTCAATATACTCGGAAAGCTTACTGCTTTTTATTGCCTGCTTTTCTATTTCGGCTTCGGTATCGAGAACCCATTTTTTAACCGTTACGTTTTCCGCAGTCGAATAGACAAGATAGAAATAATCGCGCAGGGAAAGATAACCTGTAAAGCTGTTGTCGCGCGACCAGGAGCTGTTTTCCTTAATTTCATTAATCAGATGTTCAACAAGCTGTTCGGAGTCTTCAATCTGTCCGTTAAGATAAAGCGCCTGGGCATATCTGATTCCGTCGTTGAGCTTTACAAGCTGTTTAATATCGGTGTTCGACGGAACAATATACGTGCTATCGCCCTCAACGTAGCCTTTTTCGTAAACGAGCTTCTGATACTTAACCATGCTTTTAAGAAAATCCGCGGGCGGAGTATTGCCTTTATAGGTTCCGTTAATATAGGTAAAAGGGCTGTAAATGCCCGAAACCATTTCAAGATTTTCCTGAGACGGATTGAGCTTATAGACCGTCTGCATTAATTTGCCGACCTTTTTGGCTGTATAAAACCGGTCTTTATACTCATAGGTTATTGAGCCGTCGTCATGATAAATTTCGGTACGGGGACTTTTGTTTTCGGCAATATAACCCATAACGGGCGTTGTAAGAACCGTCATCAGTATACCCGCCGCAAATGCAAGAATTATCGCGATTACGGGTATAAGCCTATACCTTTTTTTCATTTTCTGTCAGCCCCTTTCTTAACTGTTGCGCGGTTAACAAGAAGGTGAGAAACCGAAAGATTAATTACGCAAAGAATAATCAAAGCGGTTATGAAATTACCCATTCTGCCGTATACCGCAAGATACGAGCCTAAGAAGAACGATCTTAAACCCATAATGATATAGTCATACCACTCGATGCTGAAATAATCGTAAAGGACTATGCCGAGAACTGCAACTGCTATAAGTATTGCACCTAAAAGCACCTTGTAAAACAGCTTCATACTGCGTGAAATTGAGCCTAAAAGATAGCCGAAGGTCATTATAAGAATGTAAAAAACAGCCACAAGCAGTATACAAATAAGTATCTGCTTAAAAGCCGACGACGGCATTCTGAAGTTAACTCCGGAGGGAGTGTGGCTGCTGAAAAAACCTGCCTCTCCAACCTTGGGATTTATCTTTTTTGTTACAAGAAAATCAATATAATCGTAAATAACCGAAACGGCGGCGAACAGGAAATTAACGGGTAAAAGCGCTATAAAGCTTTTATGAACAGTCTGTCTTGAAACTCCGTTTTGTAAAAACAAATTAAGCTCGCCCGCATAAGAAATTATGCCGAGCACGAACACAAATCCCCACATAATAACCGAAAAGAAATCGTCAAAGGCGTAATCGGATTTTGTTACATATCTTATAATTACCGAGCCGATTGCAAGCTCAAGCATAAGAATATAGAAAATTCCTGCCGTCTTTAAAATCTTTTGATATCTGTATTTAACAGCGGTTTTCAGTTTCATTTTATTTCTCCTCCCCTGTCAGTTCGACAAACAGCTTCTGAAGATTAATAGGCGAAATCTCAAGTCCGTCGGGCAGGCTGTCAACCTTTTCGTCGCCGAGAATATAGGCGATTTTTACAGCGCCGAGAACGTCCGCGCCTATTACGTTTTTACCCTTAACGAACTCGTCAACGTCCTGCGCCTTGCCCGATACGCTGTACCCGCGTGAAAGAAGGCTTTCAACGCTGTTATTCTCAATTACCCTGCCCTCGTCGATGATTACAATTTTTTCAAGAAGATTTGAAACCTCTTCGATAATATGGGTTGAAATGACGATTGTTCTCGGATTTTCGGAATACTGCTCAAGAATAGTTTTATAAAGCAGTTCCCTGTGATTCGCGTCAAGTCCGAGTACGGGCTCATCAAGGAAAGTGTATTTTGCGTTCGAAATAATCGCCGCGATAAACTTGATAATCGTCCTGTAACCGGTCGAAAGCGAACCTATGCTCTTTTTAAGGTCGAGCGAAAACTTTTCGGCAAGCTCTTTTCCCTTTTCGAGGTCGGTTTCGGGATAAAACTCCTTTGTCCAGCGAAGAATGTCCCTGCATTTCATTGCCGACGGGTAAGCGTCGACTTCGGTCATCAGGAACACCTTTGACTGAGCCTTATCGTTTTCCACCGAGGTTTCGCCGTCGATAAACACCTCGCCGTCCGTCGCAAAAAGGCGGTTCGAGATTATATTAAGGAGTGTGCTTTTGCCCGCGCCGTTTCTGCCTAAAAGTCCGTAAATTGTTTCTTCCTCAAAATTAATCGTAACGCCGTCAAGAGCTTTGACCTTTCCAAAGTTCTTTGTGACGTTTTTTATTTCAATACTCATTTTTTTCTCCCCTTTCAATGAGTTCGACAATATCTTTTTCGCTTAAGCCGAGCTTTTTCGCCTCCGACTTAAGAGGCAGAATGTATTTTTCGAAAAATCCCGCCTGGCGTTTCTTTCTTATAATTTTAACCGCGCCGTCAGTTACGAACATTCCGAGTCCGCGCTTTTTATAAATGATATTCTCGTCAACAAGAATATTCATCCCCTTAAGCACGGTCGCGGGATTAATCTTAAGCGTGACCGACAGCTCGGTGGTTGAGGGAATCTGAGTTTCTTCGGGGTACGCGCCCGTGAAAATCGCGTCCTCAAGCTCGGAAGCTATCTGAAGATAGATAGGTATCTGCGAATCAAAATCAAAATTCATTTAACCTCCTCCTTCTCTGCTTTTTCTGTTAGGTTAGTTACTTCTATAACTAACCATATAACATATTCCGTTTTTTGTCAACCCCTTTTGAGAAAATATTGAAAAAAACGTTTTGATATGATAGAATTTAACAGTAAAAAAGTTCACCCATAAAATGATATGGGTGATAAAATTGAAAGTAATATACGAACGCGAAAAAGTTGTTGAATACGCGAAAAAATGGGCGTTTTCAAGGAATCCGAAATATTACAATTTCGATTCTCTCGGCGGCGACTGCACTAATTTCGCCTCGCAGTGTCTTTACGCGGGCGCGCCTGTAATGAATTACACGAAGGACACCGGCTGGTACTACGTTAACCTTAATAACCGCGCCGCCGCGTGGACCTCGGCGGAATATTTTAAAAGATTTATGCTTAAGAATACGGGCGTCGGTCCCGTCTGCGAGGAGAGAAATCCGTTCGAGCTTGAAAAAGGCGATTTTATTTCGCTTATGTCCGGCGAAAGAAGCTATCATACGCTTATAGTAGTCGGTTTCGAAAACGAAATGCCGCTTGTCGCCGCTCACACATACAACGCGTTTATGAGACGGCTCGACAGCTATTATTACGAACAGGCAAAGGGAATCCATATTAAATATTCAAATAAATAAAAAGGGGCGGGAATATGAAAATAGGTTTTATCGGACTTGGAATCATGGGCGAATCAATGTGCGCAAACATTGTTAAAAAGCACAATGACACGGTTTACTGCTCGGACCACAAGCAGGCTAAAATCGACGAGCTTTCGGCGCTCGGAGCAGTCGGCTGCAAGACAAACACCGAGGTTGCGAAGAACGCGGACGTCATTATCTCAATGGTGCCCACGTCCGACGACGTAAGAAATCTTTATGACGAGCTTATGCCCTTTATTGACGAAACAAAAATATGTATCGATATGGGCACGATTGACCCGTCGGTTTCGGTCGAGGTTGCAAATAAAATCAAGGCGAAGGGCGCGCAGTTCGCGGACTGCCCCGTCGTAAAATCAAAGCCCGCCGCTATTGACGGCACGCTCGGTATTCTTGTCGGCTGCGACGAAGAGCTGTTTCCCGTTATTAAACCGATACTCGCATATATGGGCAGTACCATTATATATATGGGCGGCAACGGCAAAGGACTCGCCATGAAAATCTGTCAGAACACCCTGCTCGGTCAGATACAGAACGGCGTGAACGAGACTCTTCTGCTTGCCAAAAAGATGGGCATTTCAACCGAGAATTACGCGGCGGCTGTCGAATGCGGCGGCGCGAAATGCTTTTATGTCGAACTCCAGCACGAAAAGCTTGAAAATGAGGACTGGACAACCGCATTTTCGCTTGAAAATATGAACAAGGATTTAGGTATCTGTCTGCGTTTAAGCGAGGAACAGAATTTTAAAATGCCGGGAGTCGAATACGTCAAGACAATTTATGACAAGGGTATGGCAAACGGGCTCGGCAAGGAGGATTTCCGCGCGACGTATAAAATAGTCAGAGGAGATTACGATTAAAATGAAAAATATTACAAATGACATTTATCATATCGGAGTTAATGACAGAAACATAGACCTTTTTGAAAGTCAGTATCCCGTGCCCAACGGAATGGCTTATAATTCGTATCTGATAAAGGACGAAAAGACAGCGATTTTTGATACGGTCGAAAGACATTTCACGGACGAGTGGTTTAAAAATATTGAAGAAGTTCTCGGCGAAAGAACGCCCGATTACCTTATAATTCAGCATATGGAGCCCGACCACTCGGCAAATATTATGAACTTTGCAAAAAAATACCCGACGGCAAAGCTCGTCGGTAACGCAAAGACGTTTAAATTTATGGAACAGTTTTTCGGCGAAAGCCTTGCCGACAGGCAGGTTCTTGTCAAAGAGGGTGACTCACTTTCGCTCGGCAGGCACGAGCTGACGTTTGTTTTCGCGCCTATGGTACACTGGCCCGAGGTTATGGTGACATACGACAAAACCGACAAGGTTCTGTTTTCGGCTGACGCCTTCGGAAAATTCGGCGCGTCGGACGCGAACGAAGAATGGCTTGACGAAGCGAGACGTTATTACATAGGCATTGTCGGCAAGTACGGCATGCAGGTTCAGGCTCTTCTTAAAAAAGCGGCAGGTCTTGAAATCGAAAAAATCTGCTCGCTTCACGGTCCCGTTCTTGAAAACGGACTTGAAAATGTAATTGAAAAATACAATATATGGTCATCCTACGGCGTTGAAAAAGACGGCGTTGTGATTTGCTACACCTCGGTTTACGGACACACTAAAGAAGCCGTAAAAATGCTTGCGGACAAGCTGACTGCAAATGGTGTTGATGTTAAAACATACGACCTTTCAAGAACACATAAATCATTTGCAGTTGCAGACGCTTTTTCATACGGCAAGGTTGTTCTTGCGACAACCACATATAACAACGAAATCTTTCCGCCGATGAGAGAATTTATTGCTGAACTTAAAGAAAGAGGTTTCCAGAACAGAACCGTCGGCATAATCGAAAACGGCTCGTGGGCGCCGCAGGTCGCAAAGATTATCAAAGCCGAGCTTGAAGGCTGTAAAAACCTTACATTCTGCGAAAACACGGTAACGCTTAAATCCGCGCTCAATGACGAATCGAAAGCACAGCTTGAGGCGCTCGCAAACGAATTGGCATAAAAAGATAAAAAAGAAACAGATACGGAGACGGATTCTCCGTATCTGTTTTTTATTAACGATAAATCAGCTTATCCCTTTCCAGGCTCTCGATAACCCTCTCGCAGTTCCTGTTATCATGGAATTCGACAATAGTGCGGTAATTATCAATATACTTCTGATCCTGTTCACCGTAATAGCCCTTGACAATTGCCTCTTTAAGCTCATCATCGGTGTAGCAAATATCTCCGAAAGCGTCATCCTCACTTAATAAAAGAGCGCTGTTTTCGCCGTAATTCTTCAAACATTTTTTCAGTTCTGTCCAGACAAAAACAACATTGCTCCCGCGGTAAAATGCATCATAGGAAATACTTGAATAATCCGTTATAAGCAACTTTGTATCTTTGAGTATTTCGTTATAATTAACTTTAGCCGCTTTCGAACCCCTGTATCTGAACGCTATATTAAACAGCGGATGCGGCAAAATAAAAACTTTATCCGCCAACTCCTCCGGTATCAATCTCTGGATTCTTTTAATAAGTTTATAGTATGTCGTCTTTTTAGGATTATTTAATGCAAGATTCTCTTCCCACGGTCTCCAGGTGGGCATTATTACTATTTTATCAGCTCCCTCATTGAGTACTGCCCTGTCAAATTTAGGCATACCCGTAACATAAAGGTCTTCCCAATCATAGTCGCCGCAATCGATGAAATACTGACCTTCTTTTTTAGATGACACAACATATATCTGTGAATAAAAAGGAACCTTTGTACTTTTTCTTGCAGCCGAGCGACTTGATGACGCCATGGAAATCATATACGATACTCCGTGTTGCAGGTGTACATGCGTTATCTTGTCATCACCGATTCTGCAATGCTTCCACATCAGGAACGAAGGGCTGTCTATTTCAACTGCTCTTGAAATCTGCTCAGTCGAAATATATGTGCGCGCCCTGAAGAAAATAAAGTAATGCTTAAAACCAAAAAACGGGAGAATATGTTTTCTGTATTTTTCGTTGTAACCGCTTGGCAGCATGTTGACATCCGCTGCAAAATATATCTTTTTGTACCCTTCGTCTATAAGCTTTTCATAAAGTATGGACGCGCCTTCTTCATACCTTCCGTATTTTTCATACATTAAAATCGGGCGCTTTCTTTCAAAAAGACTAATCGGTTTAGCGAATAAATAACCAAGTACTTCTCTGACCTTGCAGGAAAGCTTATCAACTTCCATTTCTTTTCTGACCGTAACAACAAGTTTACCGTTAATAGATTGTCTGAAATAAGCGATATTACCGTTTTTACGGTCGCGAAGCAAAGGCGAATGACGGCGCTTGTAAGAATTATTAAGCCCGTTATATAAAATAGAATTATAATGCTTTTTACAAAGGCATACCAGATTATGCTTTTTGAGTTTCTTTAAATCACTTCTGTAGATTACGATTTTAATAATTGCCGTGTGTTTTTCTTTCGGAGTATGTATATCGTAAAAAGGAGTCTTGATTCCGAGCCAGTGTTCCACTTCACCGATTTTCAATACAAAGTCAGAAAGCGCAACCGGATTCTTTGAACGGCAACGCAGGATAGCCCTGAGCGTTAATGTCTTTTTTCTTCTGTTTACCCAAAAGAACGGAAACAACAACCAAAAGCAAAAATCACGCTCTTTAGTCTTTTTAAATCTGTCCTCATAAAATTTCATCGCACTGACTCCTTCAAAATAAGGCACAACAAAGGATTTTTTGTTTTCATATAATATCATAAAAAACATGGCAAGTCAACAAAATATGACAAATGCCGACACTTTATAATCCCCCGTTTTAATTGGATTTTAAATAATGATACGGTATAGTCACTTTCGTATATTAATAACCCGAAAAAACTGATTCTAAGAAACCGAGCATGAAGGCTGTAAAAACCTTACATTCTGCGAAAACACGGTAACGCTCAAATCCGCGCTCAATGACGAATCGCTTGAGCAGTTGAACAAGCTCGCCGAGGAATTGAAATAAATAAGAAAAAACGCAAGCTTACGCTTGCGTTTTCTTTTATCCGAGTGGCGAGACTTGAACTCACGGCCTCTTGACCCCCAGTCAAGCGCGCTACCAGCTGCGCCACACCCGGAAATCGCCGTCTTTTTCACAGCCACGATATAATATCATACTTTTTTTGTTTTTGCAATAGTTATCTTGAATTTTTTTATATTATTAGACGGGCGAGCAATACTCGCTCGAGTAATTACATCTGACTTCGCGGGACGTCGGGACGCCGTCCCCTACGGAATATAAAAAAGCACATCCAAACGGATGTGCTTTTTAAGTAAGTTAAGATTTAACTTATTTGAGTTCAACCTTAGCGCCTGCTTCTTCAAGCTTAGCCTTAGCTGCCTCAGCGTCGTCCTTGGAAACGCCTTCCTTGATAGCCTTGGGAGCCGCGTCAACAGCTGCCTTAGCTTCCTGAAGACCAAGACCTGTGAGCTCACGAACTGCCTTAATAACAGCGATTTTGTTTGCGCCGACTTCTGCAAGAACTACGTCGAACTCTGTCTTCTCTTCTGCTGATGCGCCAGCGTCGCCAGCGGGAGCTGCTACTGCAACTGCAGCTGCTGCGGAAACGCCGAACTCGTCTTCTACTGCGTGTACGAGCTCTGAAAGCTCAAGTACTGAAAGTGCTTTAATCTCTTCAATGAGAGCAGCAATCTTATCTGATGCCATTTTTATTTCCTCCAATTAATATTAAAAGTTATTTTTTAATTATTCTGCAGATTCCTCTGCGGGAGCTGCTGCCTCTTCGGCAGGAGCCTCTTCGGCTGCGGGAGCTTCCTCGGCGGGAGCCTCTTCAGCCTTTACCTCCTCAGCGGGAGCTGCTGCTTCTTCGGCAGGAGCCTCTTCAGCTGCGGGAGCTGCTTCCTCAGCGGGTGCCTCTTCAGCCTTTTCTTCAGCTGCGGGTACCTCCTCGCCTAACTTATCAACTATAGCCTGAATAGCGCGGGCGAAGGATGCGATGGGAGCATTGAAAGCGTTGAGAACCGTAGCAAGCAATACCTCTCTTGACGGAAGAGCAGAGAGCTCAACAAGCTTTTCCTTAGAAATAAGCTCGCCGTCGAGATAGCCTGACTTAAGTTCAAAATAGGGATTTGCTTTCGCAAACTTACCTAAAATTCTTGCCGCTGCGACATAGTCTTCATTGGAAACCGCAAGAGCAGTTGTACCTGCGAGTACGTCATCCATACCCTGAAGAGAAGTACCGTCAACAGCAAGGTGAAGGAGCGTGTTCTTAACTACGAAGTAATCAACGCCTGCTTCACGAAGCTCCTTACGAAGCTTGGTGTCATCGGCAACGTTGATACCCTGATAGCTGACTACAACGCCGGCGCAGGAAGCGTCAATCTTAGCTTTAAGAGCGGCTACCTGTTCCTTCTTCAACTCTAAAATCTTCTCACTTGGCAAACGAATTCACCTCCATCTCTTATGAAATTTTTCGCTTGCTTATGAGAAACGTTTTATTACATATAAAACTGCTCTCCCCGCAAAGACAGGAAGAGCAGAAAAATACTAAATATAAGTAGTAAATTCTTTCCTCGGTGGGCGGCGTTAAGCCATTATACGGTCGAAACCGAACCTACTGTCTTCGGCAAGCGTTATTTATACTACCACAGAGCTTTCGCTCTGTCAAGTATTAATTAGTTTTCAGCTGTTGAAGCCGCTGTAAGCTTGTTGGCGTTGATTTTAACGCCGGGGCCCATTGTTGTAGCTACAACGCAGGACTTGATGTACTGACCTTTTGCAGCAGCGGGCTTAGCCTTGATGATAGCGTCAAGAAGAGTGTCGAAGTTCTCCTGAAGTTTCTCGGCGCCGAAGGAAGCCTTGCCTATCGGGCAGTGGATGATGTTAGTC
This sequence comes from Clostridia bacterium, assembly GCA_017613735.1. Classification (GTDB taxonomy): domain Bacteria; phylum Bacillota; class Clostridia; order Oscillospirales; family Acutalibacteraceae; genus Fimenecus. The sequence goes on along the minus strand of JAGADF010000011.1, from coordinate 18,657 downwards.
TTGTCAAGGCGGTATTCAATCTTACCTGCCTTAGCCTCGGTAACAGCCTTCGCAACGTCGGGCGTAACCGTACCGGCTTTGGGTGAAGGCATAAGACCTCTCGGTCCGAGAACCTTACCTAAACGGCCGACAAGTCCCATCATATCGGGAGCAGCGATACAAACGTCGAAATCAAGGAAGTTTTCACCCTGAATCTTCTGAAGAAGGTCTTCAGCGCCTACGATTTCAGCACCGGCTTCCTCAGCAGCCTTTGCAGCGTCGCCCTTTGCGAAAACAGCAACTCTTACGGTTTTACCCGTACCGTTGGGAAGTACGACCGCGCCTCTTACCTGCTGGTCAGCGTGACGGGAGTCAACGCCGAGACGAACGTGAACTTCAACTGTTTCGTCGAACTTTGCTTTAGCGGTCTTGACGCAAATGTCAAGAGCCTCGTTAGCGTCATATTGCTTTGATTTATCGATAAGCTTTGCGCTTTCGACATAATTTTTACCGTGTTTCATTTAAATTTCCTCCCAATAAATGTGGTTAATCGGATTTTTCCTCCCACAGGGAGCATCAGTCTTTGACAACGATGCCCATGCTGCGTGCAGTACCTGCTATCATACTCATAGCAGTATCAATGTTTGCCGCGTTAAGGTCGGGCATTTTTGTCTCTGCGATTTTTCTGATCTGCTCACTGGTGATAGTTGCAACCTTGTTTCTGTTAGGTTCGCCTGATGCCTTTTCGATATTGCAAGCCTTCTTGATAAGGACTGCGGCAGGCGGAGTCTTAGTGATGAACGTAAAGCTTCCGTCAGCGAATACCGTAATAACGACGGGGATGATAAGTCCCATATCGTTCTTCGTACGCTCGTTGAATTCCTTTGTGAACGCCATAATGTTGACGCCGTACTGACCGAGCGCGGGACCTACGGGCGGAGCGGGTGTCGCTTTGCCTGCAGGAATCTGCAACTTAATGTAACCTTTGATTTTCTGAGCCATTTTTTGCACCTCCAAAATTCGTGGTAGTGGCGGAATGAAAACTTTTTTCATCCCTCCCACAGTATGCGTGAACGCACACTATAAAAAGCGTAGTAACGCTTATTACCAATTATTATTTTTCAAGAGCCTCAACCTGATCAAGCTCAAGATCAACGGGAGTCTCTCTGCCGAGCATTGAAATAGTGACATTGACCGCATTCGCTTCAGTGTCGATTGAATTAACAACGCCCATGACGCCCTCGAAGGGACCGTCGATAATCTGGACCATATCGCCGACTTCGTAGTTGACCTCGACAACGCGTTTTTCAACGCCGAGAGCCTTAACCTCTTCGTCAGTCAGCGGTACGGGCTTGCTTTCGGGACCTACAAAGCCAGTGACGCCTCTCGTATTACGGATGAGATACCAGGTATCGTCCGTCATTTCGAGCTCGCCCGTTTCTTCGTTCTCAAAAACCGCAAGCTTAACCATTACGTAACCGGGATAGCTTTTGCGTTCAATTTCCTTCTTGCTGCCGTCCTCTTTGATTTCGGTGACGGTTTCGGTAGGAACCTTGACCTCAAGGATATAATCCTGCATACCCCTGTTTTCGACAAACTTTTCAATGTTTGTCATTACCTTGTTTTCATAGCCGGAATAGGTATGAACTACATACCATCTGGTGATATCAGCCATACGTTACCTCCGATTAAAAGCCGAAGAATGCGCGAATCATTCCGCTTGTAGCTTCAGCCGCCGCTTCGGTCGTTTCCTTTGAACCCTTCGCAAGACCGACAAGAAGCTGGATTAATGCAGACAAGCCCTGGTCAATACCGTAAATAACAATAGTTGTAACGGCGACCACCGCAAGAACTACAAGCGAGCTCTTGACAACTGTCTTGGCGCTGGGCCAGACGACCTTTTTGCACTCGCCCTTTTCATCCTTAAAGAACTTCTTTATTCTCTTCCAAGCACGGGAGAAAACGTTGCCGTCCTTCTTGGGCTTTTTAGTTTCGGCGGTCTTCTTAACGACTTCTTTCTTTTCGTCAGCCATTTTCGTACCTCCTAAACTTACTTTGTTTCTCTGTGGAGAGTGTGCTTCTTGCAGAATCTGCAATACTTGTTCATCTCCAACCTGTCGGGAGTGTTCTTTTTGTTTTTCATTGTGTTGTAGTTACGCTGTTTGCACTCTGTGCAAGCCAATGTAATCTTTACTCTCATTTCGGCACCTCCTAAATAAACTGCCTACCTCGGTAAAGAGGTTAAACCCTATGCCTGCTCAAAAACGGAATATTATTTTTGAGCACAAAAATAAAGCCCTCTTTTAGAGGTGAAGATAATATATCACAAATGTCAACTCAAGTCAAGAGTTTTTTTGATTTAATTATTATATGTATTATAAAGCGGCAATCCGTTAAGAATTACCGCTTAAAAACTATTCCTCAAAATCGAGCGTGAATTTCATTCCGTCCTCGCCGATAACAGTGTTTTCAAATATTGACGTTGCATTTTCGAGGTAATCCGCGGGATTAACCACGCGCGGTGAAAAATGCGTAAGACAAAGCTGTTTTACATTCGCATCCTTTGCAACCTTTGCCGCCTGGGCGAAGGTCATATGTCCCCTTTCGGCAGCGAGCTTTTCGTGTTCGTTTTCGCCGAAAGTCGCCTCGCTTACGAGCAAATCCGCATTTTCCGAGCAGCCGACAAGGTTATAGCACTGAGCCGTATCTCCCGTAAATACAAATTTAATTCCCTTGCGTTTTTCGCCGAGAACCTGACCGGGCGTAACCGTTCCGTTTTCGGTTTCGACACTTTTGCCCGACTGCAATTCGCTCCACTGTTCAACGGGAACGCCGAGCTCTTCCGCCTTTTCGGGATAAAACTTGCCTGCCCTTTCAAGCGCAAATACGTATCCGCAGCTTAAAACCTTATGACTCGTCGCAAACGGGGTAAGAGTTGCGAGAGCGGGAAAATCAGGTATGAGCTCGCCCTGCTTTATCGGTTCCCCCGTCAGTTCAATAAGCTTTATCTCATAGGAAAGCTCGCCCGCCGCCTTTAAAAGAGGCTCGAGAGCGGGCCCGATTCCTTTAGGTCCTGCAATAACGAGCGGTTTCGTTCTCTCCTTGACCTGAAGAGTCTGTAAAAGTCCCGGCAGACCGAAGGTATGGTCACCGTGATAATGAGTCAGGGCAATCAAATCCGTATTTACAAGGCTCACGCCAGCTTTCTGCGCGGCTGACTGAGTGCCCTCGCCGCAGTCAAAGAGAATCGAGCCTCCCTGACATCTGAGAAAAACGCTTGCGAGCGCTCTTTCGGGCAAAGGCATAAGCCCGCCCGTTCCGATTAAAGTTACGTCTACCATAATTATTTTCCGTATTCCTCAATAAGTTTTTTGAACGACGGCAAAGCCCTTTCAATGGTTTCGGGCTTTACGCAGTAGGCAATTCTTACATAGCCCGGACAGCCGAAATCGTCGCCCGGAACTAAAAGCAATTCATATTTTTTCGCTCTTTCGCAGAAGGCGTAGGCGTCATCTTCGAGCGCCTTCATAAACAGATAGAAAGCTCCGTCGGGATGAACGCACTCATATCCGTAATCGGTAAGTGAATTATAAAGCAAATCCCTGTTCCTTTTATAAACCGAAACGTCGCTCGTCTTATCAACGCATTTCGCGGCGAGATACTGGAAAAGCGTTGTAGCGCAGACGTAGCCTAATGCTCTGCCCGCCCCGCAGACCGCGGCGTAGTGAGTCTGCCAGTTTTCCATTCTGTCGGAAACACAGATATAACCTATTCTTTCACCCGGAAGCGAAAGAGATTTACTGTATGAATAGCAGACAAAAGTATTATCGTAATAGCAAATCGGGTACGGAACGTCTATGCCGTCATAGACAAGCTCCCTGTACGGCTCGTCGGCTATAAGATAAATAATGTGACCGTATTTTTCGGAGTATTTTTTAAGTATTTCGGAAAGTCTTTTAATGCTCTTTTCAGGATAGACAACGCCCGACGGATTATTCGGGGAATTGATTATTACCGCCTTGGTATTTTCGTTAATCGCATTTTCAAGAGCGTCAAAATCCATATCAAAGGTCTTTTCTTCGCTCGGAAGGACAACAAGCTTACTGCCCGTAGCCTCGACAAAGACCTTGTACTCGGTAAAATACGGGGCGAAGGTGATATATTCGCTGTTTTCGGTGGCTACGGATTTAAGAACAATGCTTAAAGCCGCCGCCGCGCCCGTCGTCATATAAATATTGTCGCCCGAAACGGTTGTGCCGAAACGCTTATTGATATAATCGGCAATCGTTTTTCTGACAGACGCGTCGCCCTGCGCGGACGAGTAGCCGTGAAGCTTAACCGAATCGGTATTCTTTATAAGGTCGATAAGAGCCTCGTTAACGCAGTCGGGCGCGGGTACGCTCGGGTTGCCGATGCTGAAATCGAATATGTTTTCGGCGCCTATTTCCCCCGCCCTTTTTTTTGCATATTCGAAAATCTCGCGTATGACGGAACGGTGACTGCCGAGCTCATACATTTTATCGTTAACCATAATATCACCCCGAATAAATGATTATTAAATATATTATCACAAAAAAGCCGTCAGTTCAACTTTAAAATAAATTGACACACATATATTTGTATACTATAATATAATTGGATAATTCTTTACAGGAGGTCAGCTAAAAATGAAAAACACTGTATTTCGCAAATACCTTGCGGTTTTACTGTCCGTAATAATGGTAATAACCATTATGCCCATCGCCGCATTCGGCGACGGAGAGAAAACGGTAGTTTCAATCACTGCGGACGATAAAACGGATATATATTTCGGAAACGGCTGGTACATATACAGCGAAAACGGCAGATATTTCTACTACAACGATCATCCGGAGAATGTCACCGTTACTTATTCCGACGGCACAACCTTTACGGGTGACATCTGGGAGTTCTCTGATGAATTCGGCGTAGAGCTGGACTATGAAAGCAATCAGTCCTACACAAACCAGTGGGGACTCGGCGAACATACCTGCACGCTAACTCTCGGCAATATAATCAGCGGAACTTATAAAGTTACCGTTGTTCAGTCAAACATCAAGAGCATTTCGGCGTCTCCGATTACGCTGACACAGAACTGCACCGAAGACGGTTATTATGACGAGGACGAAAACTACTTCAGATATAATTTCAACCCCGGCACGTTTACGGTTACATACAATGACGATACAACCGAGACATTCACGGGCGCCGATGATTTCTGGCAGCATTATGAATATTTTATTGACGTCGGAACGGACCAGTCCGCGCAGAACCCCTGGGGACTCGGCACGCACACAGCCAACGTATCCATAACGGGCGTCACATGTCAGATGACCGTAAATATCGTTGAATCGCCCGTTCTGAGCGTTACGACAAGCAACGAAACCGTTGTCGAGGGCACTAACGGTTATATGTCCGGCTACTGGGACGATGCAACCCAGCAGTATATTGACAATGTTTATTTCAGATATAACCTTGATATATACAGCAAGACCTATACCGTAACCTATAAAAACGGAGACGTTTTTACCGGCACTCCTGAGGAAATTTATAATCAGACGGGTCATTATGTCGAAGCGAGAGACCTTCAGAATCACAACAATCCCTTTACAGTAGGCATAAACAACGTTCCTATAAGCTTTTACGGCTGTCAGGGTTCTTTCAGCTTTACAGTTATTTCCTCGCCTGTTCAGAGCTTTACCATAACTCCCGTTTCGGTTGTTGAAGGCTCCCACGGCTATATGGCGGGTTACTGGGACGACGATCTGGAAAAATGGATTGACGACGCTTATTTCAGATATTCCATTTACCCCGACGAAATACAGTGTACCGTTACGTATTCGGACGGCACGCCCACTTTCACCGGCACGCTCGAAGAGCTTGAATCCCAGACGGGCTATGAGGTCATTATCAGTGACCCGCAGGATATCGACAATCAGTTCTCTGTCGGCAGCAATTCGGTACCGATTTTCTTTATGGGCTGCGAAGCAACGCTGACATACACCGTTACCCCGAGCCCGATTAAGAGCATTTCAATCAGCGACGTTACCCGTACCGTAGGCGAATCCGATTCGTGGATAATCGACCAGAGCGGTAACGAATACCCCGATTACGCTCATCCGACGGGCGTTGACGTAACCCTTAACGACGACAGCATCGTTCATTATGACCATATCTATGACATTTATGACGACTACGGAATGTATCTTTCCTATACGCCGGAAATCGATTTTGATTTTGACAATCAGTGGACTCCCGGCACATATAACGTAACCGCGACGCTCGGCTTAAGAACCTGTCAGTACACAGTTACGCTTCTTGCTTCGAACATAGAATACTTTGCGGTTACGGACACCAATATCGTTTATCAGGAAGGCACAAACGGAAGTATCTGCAGCTGTTATGAAAACGGGAATTATGTCGGACAATACTATCAGTATCGTTTCAACCCCAATATTGAGGTTCATTTCAGCGACGGCACTCCCGATTTCACGGGCACGGCTTCGGATTTCGAAAATCAGTACGGCTACGAAGTCCGCTTTATGACCGACCAGGCGCTCGATAACGAATGGGATATAGGCCCTCATCAGGCGACGGGTTACCTTGCGGGCATATATTCGTCCTTTGACGTAGAAATAATTCCTTCGGACGGCTACGTTTCAATTACCGTTTACGATTACACGGTACCTCTTGATAATTACCCGTACAACAATGTCTATTCCGACGCGCAGGGCGACCACTACTTCCCGAAATACGAACAGCCTTTAAACATTGAAATCGAATGTGCCGACGGCTCATTCATTTCGGGTACTGTTGACGATATCTACGACGAGACAGGCATCTGGGTAGAGTTTACGAGCGACAACACATATTCGAACCAGTGGGGAGTCGGCACGCACTACGCAACCGCAACCTTCGGCGAGCTTTCGACCACCTACGCCGTAACGGTTGTTGACGCGACGGTTACATCCGTTTCGGTTGACAATATTGAAATAGAGGAATACTCAGCGGGCAACTGGTCAAACTACTACGAAAACGGCGCATACGTCGGCTCGTATTTCCACTATTACATTGACACCGACAGTATTCAGTTAACCGTCAGTTTCAGCAACGGAACTACATTTACGGGTACACCCTATCAGATATATGACGAATGCGGCGTTTATCCGGAATTCTCGGACAGTCAGGACTTCTACAGCCAGTGGACGCGCAACAGTACGAATACGGTTACCGTAACCATAGACAACGTTTCGACAACATTCCGCGTTGACCTTACGCCTTACGCCATTTCGTCCGTTACGATTAACCCCGTTACGATTATTCAAAACACCCACGGTTACGACCAGGACATCTGGGACGAATACGGTAACGTAATAGGCTCGTACTATTATTACACCTCATACGAACCGACTCAGATTACCGTTATTTTCTCCGACGGAACGCCCACGTTCACGGGCACTCCCTCTGATTTTAACGACCTTTACGGCAATAGCTACTGGTTCTCAACCTCATCATATCAGAATGAAGATAATCAGTGGGTTTCGGGAACAAATACGGCTATAGCGGAAATCGGCAATTACAGAACTGTTTTTGACGTAGTTATTGTCAATTCCCCGATTTCAAGCGTATCGGTTACAACGCCGACCATGATTAAAGGCAGCAGCGATTACGGATATATGGAAAGCGAATGGAACGAGGACGACCAGGACTGGACCAACAGGTATTTCTATTTCTCCGTTTCAATTGATGAAATCACGGTAACCTTCTCCGACGGTACGCCCACATTCACGGGCACAACGGATGAATTCTACAACCAGTTCGGTTACGACTTTTACTACAACCTTGACCAGTCGTATGAAAATCAGCTGCTTGTCGGCAACAACATTATTCCGTTCTCGCTTATGGGCTATGAGGGAACATTCATGATTACGATAATTGAAAGCCCGATTCAGCTTGTAAACGGCGAAATTGTTACGACTATGCCCGGCACAAAGCTTAAGTTCTATGACAATTTCTGGAATGAAATTGACCCGTCAACCGACCCGCTGGGAACGAATTACAATGTTGAATGCGTTACCGATGACGCAAACGAAGACCATATCGACAGTATGTATATTGTTCTTTACGGCGATTTGTCGTCAAGCGACGCGCTTGTCAATGATTCCGATATTGACGAAGCATTCAATTACATTATTTACGGTTCCGCATTCTACGGCGTGCTTGCCGATGCGGCAGACGTCAACCACGACGGCGTATTCGACGCGTTTGACATAGCGCTTATGGACCTGATTGCCTCGGGTAACAGGGCAAAGGAAATCGGTCTTTCAAGAGGCTGGTAAAACCAAAACAAAGAAAAATGGGTATCGGCAAAATGTCGATACCCATTTTTTATATTTAATGAATAATTATGGTTATATGTAAACCGCTTTCGCGGTAGTTTTCGGGGTTTGGGCTATTAGCCTCTTGTGATGGCAAAAAGCTTCATACCCTGCCAGAAGCTGTGCCAGCTAAGCTTTGAATGAGAAAGCTCGTTGACAAGTTCCTTTTCAAGCTCAAATGTAGCCTCACTTACTGTCATTTTTCTCATCTCCTTTATTTGGTTTACGGCTTCAGTATAGCACCTTTATTTTATTTGTCAAGCATTTTGCACAAAGAATTTTATATTTCTTTGTTTATTATGCACAATACACAAAAACTGTAAAAATATACGAAAAAACTGTATAAAATTAAGGCGTGCCCGTGAGGACACGCCTTTTTTCCGATATTATCAAAGCGTTACATCGTCGATTGAAAGTGAAAGAACATTTTCATTCTTTCTGATATAACCTATTGTCTTTTCGAAATTCATATCTTCGGCTTCCGCCCTGACAAGCAGAGTGAACGTAACTTTATCGTCCAAGCGGTTAAAGCTGTAACTCTGGACCTTAAGATTATTCTGTTCAAGAACGGCGATAAAGCTGTCAATCGAAGCGTTGCCGCCCGCAAGCGTAACCTTGATTTCACTCGCGACGTTATTGTCAATATGGCGAAGATACTTATGAAGAATAATCTGAATGATTATCATAAGAATCGTGGAAACAATACCTATAAGATACATTCCCGAGCCTATGGCAATACCTACGCCCGCAGTCGCCCAGATTCCCGCCGCGGTGGTAAGTCCTTTGATTGAAGCGTTCCTTACGAAGATAACACCCGCGCCGAGGAACGAAATACCGGTTGTAATTGTCGAAGCGATACGCGAGGCGTCAACCTGAACGCTGTCGTGAATGACGACGTCAAAGAAACCGTACTTTGAAACAATCATCATAAGCGCCGCGCCCAAAGCGACAATAATATGGGTACGAATACCCGCGTCCTTTTGCCTGACCGAGCGCTCGTAACCGATTGCAGCGCCGCAGATACAGGCAACGACAATACGAAGAAGCATCGGCAGCTGGTCAACAATATGGTTTAAAAAGGTCTGAAATACTTCCATATAACTCGCCCCTTTACTGATAAATAACTTAGTTATTATATCACTTTTTTAATTTTTTTACAAGTCGGCGGATTAAATATGCGGTTATAATGTATATTTTTAATAAAATATTCAGTTTTTTGTATATTTTTGCATTTTATTCTTGACATTATACATATTTTATTGCATAATTATACATACATTTGTTATTGTTTCCGGAGGTTTCAAAATGGACAAGTCAAAAATCAAAAAGGTAGTTCTCGCTTATTCGGGCGGACTCGACACTTCAATTATAATACCCTGGCTTAAGGAAAACTACAATAATTGCGAGGTAATCGCGGTTTCGGGCAACGTCGGTCAGGGCACCGAGCTCGACGGACTCACCGAAAAAGCGATTAAGACGGGCGCTTCAAAGCTTTATATCGAAGACCTGACGAAGGAGTTTCTCGAAGAATACGCTTTCCCCTGCGTTCAGGCGGGCGCGTTATATGAAGACTACCCGTTAGGCACCGCCTGCGCAAGGCCGCCCATAGCCAAAAGAATAGCCGAGATAGCGGTTAAGGAAAATGCCGACGCCATCTGTCACGGCTGTACGGGCAAGGGCAACGACCAGGTTCGTTTTGAACTTGCGATAAAGGCTATTCTTCCCGATATGCCGATTATCGCCCCCTGGCGCGAATGGGACATAAAATCCCGCGAGGAAGAAATAGAATACGCCGAAGCGCATAATATTCCCCTTCGCATAAGCCGCGAAACAAACTATTCAAAGGACAAGAATATATGGCACCTCTCGCACGAGGGACTTGACCTTGAAGACCCCGCGAACGAGCCGACGTACAACAAGGAAGGCTTTCTTGAAATGAGCGTTTCTCCCGAAATGGCTCCCGATAAGCCGACATACGTTACAATTCATTTTGAGAAGGGAATCCCGACGGCAATCGACGGCGAAGAAATGGGTTCGGTTGAGCTTGTAACTCTTCTCAATAAGCTCGGCGGCGAAAACGGCATAGGGCTTCTCGACATAGTCGAAAACAGGCTTGTCGGCATGAAGAGCCGCGGACTTTACGAAACGCCCGGCGGAACGATTCTCTATAAGGCGCACGCGGCGCTTGAAACGATTTGTCTCGACAAGGAAACAATGCATTTTAAGGCTATTGTCGCCCAGAAACTCGGCGAACTCGTATATAACGCTCAGTGGTTCACTCCCCTGACTCAGGCGATTCTCGCTTTTGTAAAACAAACTCAGGAAACCGTTACGGGCGACGTTAAATTAAAGCTCTATAAGGGCAATATAATTAATTCGTCAATCACCTCGCCCTATTCGCTTTATGACGGCGAAATCGCAACCTTTGACGAGGACGAGGTTTATAATCAGGCTGACAGCGCAGGCTTTATAAAGCTGTACGGACTTCCCATTGAGGTCGGCGCGAAAATGAAAGCAAAAGCAAATTCTTAAAGTTGGTATCGTTATGGAAAAAATGTGGGCAGGCAGGTTCAGCAAGGAATTAAACGAGGTCGCCGACGACTTCAACTCCTCACTGAAATTTGACTGTAAAATGTATAAACAGGATATTGAGGGTTCGATAGCTCACGCGTCTATGCTCGGAGCAAAGGGGATTATTTCCCCGGACGAAAGCGAAAAGATAATCGGCGCGCTCGGCGAAATTCTTTCGGACATTGAAAACGGCAAGCTCCTTTTTGACAACGGCGCTGAAGATGTTCATATGTTTGTCGAACAGGAGCTGACAAAGCGCATAGGCAACACGGGCAAACGCCTTCATACCGCGCGCAGCCGCAACGACCAGGTTGCCGTTGACATACGGCTGTATCTTCGGGAAGAAACCGAAGAAATAAAGTGCCTTATTGTTTCTCTCATTTCCGCTCTCTCTTCAAAAGCAAAAGAAAATACCGACGCAATTATGCCCGGTTACACTCATCTTCAGCGCGCCCAGCCCATAACATTTGCTCACCATCTTTTAAGCTACGCTTTTATGCTCAAAAGGGATTATGAAAGGCTTAACGACGCCGAAAAGCGGATGAATCTTTCGCCTCTTGGATGCTGCGCGCTCGCGGGCACAACCTATGACACAGACCGCGAAATGACCGCCAAAGCGTTAGGCTTCGACGGGGTTGTTATGAACTCACTCGACGGAGTTTCGGACAGAGATTTCTGCGTTGAGCTTTTAAGCGCATATTCGATTCTTATGATGCACCTTTCAAGGCTTTCGGAGGAACTCATTCTCTGGTCAAGCTGGGAGTTCAAATTCATTGAACTTGACGACAGCTTTACGACGGGCTCGAGCATTATGCCGCAGAAAAAGAATCCCGATATGGCGGAGTTAATCCGCGGAAAAACGGGACGCGTCTACGGCGACCTTATCACAATGCTTACGGTGCTCAAAGGACTTCCGCTCGCATATAACAAGGATATGCAGGAGGACAAGGAAGCGGTTTTCGACGCGCTCGAAACCGTTAAAATGTGCCTTACGGTCGCCTCCCCGATGATTGAAACAATGAAGGTCCATAAGGAGAATATGTATTCCGCCGCGAAAGAGGGATTCATAAACGCGACCGATATTGCCGATTACCTTGTCAAAAAGGGAATGCCTTTCCGCGCGGCATACAAAACGGTAGGAACGATTGTTGCATACTGTATTGAAAACAAAACCGTTCCCGAAAACCTGGCGACAGAAAAGTTCAAGGAATTTTCGGATTTGTTCGAAGACGATTTATATGATGAAATCTCCCTTGAAGCCTGCGTGAAAAAACGCATTTCGCAGGGCGGCACTGGCGAAGAAAGCGTAAAGGAACAGATAGAGTATATTGAAAAGTTTCTGCAAAAATAATACAGTTTAACGCCTCCCTCATCAGAGGGAGGCGTTTTTCTTTATGTAATGATTCTTATTTAATAATTATGCTTCTTCTCTCTTTTTGCGAAGGATTGCTGTAATGCAAAGCGCAATTGCCGACGCGCCGAGAGTTATAACAAGCTCGACTGACGGAATTCTCGGTTCAAGCTCGATTGTCGTATTGCTTATCGCTCCGCCCGTTCCGGGGTTGTTGCCGCCGGGAATGTTTGAAGCGGGAACCGCCGAACCGCCGTTGTTGTTTGACGGAGTCGTCGTCGGCTCGTTATTAGCCTGCTCGGTGGGATTCTCCTCCTCATTATTCGCGGGTTCAACCTTGCCCGAATAAATATGGGCGTAATTGTTATCCTGTTTTTCGCCGGGGTTCTCGTCAATGCACATTGATTCAAGCGCATAGCCCAGAAGCTGACCTACGAGCGAGGGATTTGAAAGAAGGCCTTTAAGCGTATCAACATTCATACCCGGAATCTTTTTAAGGATTGAAAGGTCAAGTCCGCCTGAGCTCTCCTCCGTTTCGCCCGTCGCGCCGGTTGTTACCGCGCTGTCGTCGCCGTCAGTTACGGTGTCGTCGGAAGCGTCGTCGGGAGCTTTTGCGGGAGCGAATTTTGCAGCAAACGGAAGATTGCCGGCAAGTCCCGAATACATACTCAGAGCCGAGGTATAAATGCCCTCGACAAATTTAAGCACGTCTGCATTACCCGCCGAATTATCAAGGATTGTTTCAAGAAGCGTAAATACGACTCTTGCGCCTACGTCGCCGTGTCTGCACTGCTCAATGGCGTCTTTGAGGAATTCGTCATCCTCAATATATTCGTCGCCGCAGGACAGATAATACCACGCGGAGCAGATTGCGCTGTCGAGCGTGCCGTATTCATCATCGCCGAAGCCGATTTCCTTTTTAAACTTGGTCGAGGGAGTATCGGAAACCTTAAGAGTTTTAAGATTTGTAACGAGGTCGCGCGCTACGTTGAACGACTGTTCCTCGGTCAGACCGATTTTACCGCCTATGCTTATAATCGTGTCCATAGCGTACTTGTCGATAATCGCGTCGAAGTACGGGCCTACGTCGCCGTTGCCGCCGTCCATAAATACCTTCTGGAACGAGAATTTGGCAAAGTCATTTATGGTATTGCCTTCAAGGTCCTTAAGCTTATACATAACGTCGGCTCTGTATGTCGAGTAATCGCATACTATTTTGCCGCTCGGGTCGGTATTGTCAAATATAACCTCTTTGAAATCATGAGGGAAAGATGAAAGCGAGTCGGTTTCGCAGTCGAAAATCGTTTCGCCTTCTTCGGTTACGTAGGAAGCGACGTCGTTTGAATGCTGATGGCCGGTAAATACAAAGTGCATGCCCGCATTAGCAAGCTGAGTCGCAACATTCTGCCAATCGTCAATTGCGAATTCGTTAAGTACGTTATTTTCAAGGTCGTGGTGAGCGACTATGTTGTGATGGCACATACCGATAATCGTTTCGCCGTGTTTGACAGCGTCCTTGCACTCGGCTATAAGCCACTCCATAAGAGCGTCGGAAACCATACCTCTTGTATCGTGCTCGTTTCTGCCCTTCTTTGTGCAGTCGGACGAGAAGCAGTTTGAGTCAAAAGCGATAAACCTGTAGTTACCGTCAAGCTTGACCGAATAAGTCATCATACCCTGCTGAGCGCCTTCGGGAGGAGTGAAGGTGTGGTATGCGACGTCATAGCCGAGGTTCTTATATATCTCAAGATACTTCTCTGGAGTTGTAACCTGACTGCCGTCCTTTACGGGATCGCCCGATCTGTAATCAACGGCGTCGGAATTGTTTACATCGTGGTTACCGTTAATGACGAGAACCGTAATTCCGGTATCCTTTTCAAATTTTTCAAGTCTTTCGGCAACGACCTCGTGAGCGCAGATTTCGCTGTCCTTTGTAATGTCGCCGGGAAGAATAACGTATTTCATACCGTTCTTCTTCGCGTGAGCGGCAAGGGTGTTGAGCGCAACGTCAAGAAGCTGTTCGGAATACTCGAACTGCTTTGTGTCCGCTCTGTAATCGGTGACGAACTTTGAAATATCGTCGCCCATATACGACTGCGGATAGACGTGCGGATCGGAAATTATACCGATTGAAAGCTTTGCGTTTTTACTTTTCGCAAACGCCGAAACGGGTATAATCGAAAGAGCGAGTACCCAGCACAGGCAAATCGCTATAACGCTTTTAACAGTTTTTTTCATGTTTCTGCCTCCCAGACTACAAAAATATATTACATTTTATTATACAATAGTTTTCATTTTTCTTATATGTGTATATTTCATAAAAAGCCAAAGCCTTTTTTATGCACAATTAACTGATGACAACGAAGTCCTCAGCGCCGATTAAAATGTCGTTTACCTCGACGTCCTTTTCATTGTAATTGACGTAAACCATACTGCCGTCGGAATATTCGACAAGATAAACACCCTCGGAAACAAAGCTGTGGTCGGTAATTCTCAACGAACGAAGAGGATTGAGCGCGAGAGCCGACTGATAGTAATCGGCGGCGATATTAATCGAATTATCGTACTTATAAGTCTTGTCAAGAAGCTCGTCGCCCGTTTCTCTGTAAAACCATTCAAACGACGGTATTGCGCCGTATTCAACGCATCTGAGAAGAGCCTTTCTCGTATCAGCCGAGGCGTTAATCGGCTCGAAAGTATAATCGGCGGTACCGTGGAGAACCATTTCGGCAAACGGAACGGCGACATAGCTTTCGTTCTGTTCATAGCCCGTGTCGGACGGCAGTTTCGTGACAAGCGACGCGCCCTTTACTGAATTGAAATTGCCCCTCTCAACGGCGAGAAGTCTTTCCGTAGCGAGCGAGGAATTAGCCTTGAGAGTCTCGTCAGCCGCAACCGAAGCGGAGGTTCCGCCCGAATAATCGGAAACAAGCCCGAAGGCGTAGTCGTTTACGCAATAGCCGGAAACGGGAATGTTCTGGAAATTCTTTAGAAGCGACGAAACCCTGTTGTCCGTTTTGCCGGGCTTTAAGAGTCTGTACGAAGTGTTTTTCGCGCTGACAATTTCGGAGAAATCGTTTTTCCCGGTAATAAGGGCTTTTTTGCCCGTAATGTCCTTAAGACAGTCAGAGGAAGAAAAGCCGCCCGAGCCCGTATTCGACGAAACGAGCGAAATATCGAGAAGAAGCTTCATCTTCTGAATGCTGACATAACTGTAAAGCGCTTCAAAATCGCTCTTTTTTCCAAGAGCGGGATTGAGCTTCGCGTTCTTTATATCGTACTGCTCATTCGCGCCGTTCAGCGCGTTTTTAACGTCGACATACGCGTTGTTTATGCCCTTCGCCTTAAGCTGGGAAATAATGTCCTCGGTTTCTTCAAAGGTGGAAAGAATAAGCGTTTTCGTTCCCCTCTTATTGACCGAAACCGCGCTGTCAATGCCGACAAAAATCGGGTAATACTCGGTCTCTTCAACACTCTTTACCGAAAGAGCCGAGTTTCTTATAAGCATTTCCCTGCAGGCGGTTGAAAAGCTCGCGTAAGACGCGTTGTTGCCCGAAAGGAATCTGTAACAGATTCTAAGCTCGTCGCCTGAACGCATACCCGACCAGACGGTGTATTTTCCGTTCTTATTCTGACGGTATTTCATTTCGGTAACGTTAAAGCTGACGCCCGCCCTGCCGCTGACGGAATTCTTACTGCCGGTGAAGGCATTAATTTCACAGCTTTCGTCGCCGCTTTCAACGAGCGCCATAAAAGCCGCGTCGCCCTGCTTTACGCCGAAGGCGGGAAGAACAGCCGAAGCGGGAGAAACGTCATTCGAAGAATAGACGGGAACATTATACTGGGCCTTTTCCTTCACAAGAGAATTCTTTATAATCGCGCCGCAGCCGTCGGGTATAAAAATGTAATCGTCTTTCGAAACCTTTTCGGTGCTTGTCAGGTAATCGAAAACCGTTATGCTTTCAATGTTGATACCGTCGGGAACCTTTATATTTTCATCCTTGACGCTTACATAGAAAGAGCCGTCCGCAAGGGAAAAATCAACCTTAACCTCAGCCGCGGGAGTGCCCTTCGGCAGTTCGGAAATATCTTTTTTCGCGGTTTCCGCGTCGAGAGCCATTCTGTAAATAAGCGAAATGCCGCCCTCAAGCGAATCGAAGCCTGCGCTGCCGAACGCAACGCTCGAGTCTTGAGAATTGAGAAGCCAGACGTTACCGCTTTTGTCCGAAAGTCTTACGGTTAAAACCGAGGCGTTTTCATTTTCACTGTTGAACGCGGGGACGGAATACCAGGTTCTGTCCGCTGCGGTATCCTTAATCGCTACTGAACAGGAAGCCTTATCGAAATAAAGCTCAATAAGTCCGGACTTCGCGACGAAGATAGCGGACTTTTTATCGTACTTATGGTATTTCGCGTCAGTAAACTCAGACGTTTTTTCCTTGACGGAGGCAATCGCGTGACGGGAAATACGGACTCCGCCGCAGGACGAAAACAGCGAAATAACAAGCGTAAGTATTAAAATAACAGAAACTGTTTTAAGAAATTTTTTGTTTATTAACTTCAAAAGAATATACCTCCACGAGTTAATGTCTTATAATTATATCATATTTATAAGAAAAATACCACTTATTTTTACTGTAAATGAATTTGCGTATTGTTCAATCGGAAAAAGTATGGTATCATTTTTTCATATTGAATTACGGGGTGAAAAAAATGGATTTCAAATCCGACTCGTTTATGTACCTGCTCGGTTTCGGAGTAGTTGCATTCATTCTCATCCAGTCGGTGTTCTTTATCGTAAGGGCGTGGAAACGTGCAAAAGAACTCGGCATTTCGTCCTCGTCGCTTAAAAAGACGGTTGTTTCGAGCGCGCTTTTCACTATCGCTCCCGCTCTCGCCATCGTTGCGACGGTGCTCACTCTTTCGGGCGCGTTAGGTACGGTTTTGCCGTGGATTCGCCTTACGGTTATAGGCGCTATATCCTATGAGGTTCCCGCCGCGACAAGCGCAATCGAAGCATTCGGCGGCACGGGCGGACTTTCGTCGGAAATAACGGACCCGACTGTATTTTCAACTATCGCCTGGGTTATGACCTTAGGCAGTATTCTGCCGCTGTTTCTTGTTCCGTTTCTTCTTAAGAAAATTCAGAACAAGGTCGGCAAGGTAGCAAGTAAAAATCAGAAATGGGCGGACACAATGGCCGCCGCCGCGTTCATAGGTCTTATCGCCGCGTTCATAGGAAAGGCAGTTATGGGCAAAGGCGACAAGACGGTCAAGGGCGACGGCGCAGGCGTCATGTCTCTTATAACGCTTATTTCTTCAATGCTTTATATGCTTATTCTTCAGCTCATCTGTAAAAAGGGCAACGTAAAATGGCTTGAACCTTTCGCAATGCCTTTAAGCATGATTCTTGCGATGGGTACTGCCGTACTTGCCGCTCAGGTGCTCCCCGAAAGCATAGCGTACTTTGAATGGAGGGGCTGAAAATGAAAAACTATAACGACAGAACTCATTTTTACGGCAGAATATGGGACGTAATCGCTATTGCAGTCCTCATTTCCATTCCCATTCTCATAAGCAACCATTTAGGCGTTCATCCCGAGGTAAAATATATTCTCAAGGGACTTGGACCCGTTGCGGCTTTGTTCTACCCGACGGCTGTAATCGAGGTCTTTACGTACACGCCGATGCTCGGCGCGGGCGCGACGTATTTAAGCTTCGTAACGGGAAATATCACAAATCTCAAAATGCCCTGCGGACTTAACGCGCTTGAAAATAACGGCGTCAGCATTAACTCCGACGAGGGCGAGGTTATAGCGACAATAGCGGTCGGCGTTTCGGCAATTGTAACTACAATAATAATCGCAGTAGGCGTTGTTGCATTCACCCCCATTTTACCGAAAATCACTCAGAGCCCCGTTCTCGCCCCCGCATTCCAGCAAGTCACGACCGCCCTTTTCGGCGCGCTTGGCATCAGCTACTTTATGAAGCACTGGAGAATTTCAATTATACCCATTGCCTTTATAATTCTCGTGCTCGTATTCGCGGGCAATCTCGGCGTAGGCGTGCTTATTCCGGTAGGCGTTGTCGTTTCACTGGTCAGCGCTCACCTTCTTTTCAAGGCGGGTAAGGCATAAATTTTTAGGATTATGAAAAAATAACTGTTGACAAGCAGGTTAAAGTTTATTATAATAACAAGGCGCTCAAAAAGGGCGCCTGATATGGCGGCATAGCTCAGCTGGCTAGAGCACTCGGTTCATACCCGGGGTGTCGTTGGTTCAAATCCGACTGCCGCTACCAATAAGGCCCGGTGGTCAAGCGGTTAAGACACCGCCCTTTCACGGCGGTAACACGAGTTCG
>JAGADF010000010.1 GCA_017613735.1 Clostridia bacterium | reverse complement strand
TCTCCTGAATACGAAAGTATGCAGGAGATTTTATAATCACTTTATGAACTAAAATTACTTTGCCAAAACTGCTTTGCACCCTAAAATAAGATAATTTTTCGTCAGAACAATGAATAAAACGGGGTTCAGGCTGACGCCTTAACCCCGTTTTTGAAGCCGTTATAACGGAAAAGTGCTTATTTTAGGGCTTAAACCTCCTTGTCGGTATCGCCCTAAACCGAACCTCTTATTAATAATGTATTAGGCTTACTGTTTTGCGCCGTTGTCGAACATTTCAAGAGCCTTGACCGATACCGCGAAGCAGTCCGCAAGTCCCTTTTCGTTCATATTGTCGTATGTATCGCGGCGGGTATGGTAGTAATCCTCGAGCTTGTGGTTAAGTCCCGTAATGCCCGTTGAGCGGAAGCCCGCCTGAGAAAACGCAGCGTTGTCGGTAGCGCCGCCGAGCGGAGGAACCATTCCCTTGAGAATGTGAACGTCAAGCTCCTTTGCCGCCTCATAGAACAAATCGGATACGTCTTTGTCGGCTTTGACCGTACCGTTGAGGTCGCGGTAGTTAACCATAAGGTATTTCGGGTCGTGAATCGTATCATACGAGAAGAAGAAGGTTGGAACGTCGTGCCAGTCGTTTTTATGAGCCTCGCTCCATGCCTTCGCGCCGCGAAGTCCCGCTTCCTCGGAGCCTGTAAGAACAACCGCAAGCTCGGTGTTTTCAAGCTCGATGCCTTCGTCCTTGAGAGCCTTGAGAACGGCGATGCCCATATAGCAACCCGTAAGGTTATCGTTAGCGCCGTCAACTATTCTCTTTTTATTCCACATAAAATAGAGACCGAATTCAAACGGAACAAAGATAAGTCCCCAGAGAGCGCACTTTACAAACCAGTCGCCCGTTGAAGCGTTACCGTTTACAAGAAGTCCCATAAGACCGTGATTCGCAAGATAGATAATTGAAACAACAATGTAGAAAACCGCGCCTACGCCGCAGATGATTGCGTGAGACTCGAAGCCTACGCCGCCGAGAGCATAGTTTACGGGCCATTCCCACGCAGCGTCGGGGTGACCGTTGAAAACAAGCCTTCTCTTAACCTCACCCGTGGGCTTTTTAACGGCGGTTACATTGTGTCCCGTTTCCTCTTTAAACGCCTTGTCGATAAATTTCTTGTAAAGACCGAACTGAAGGAAAACAATGATAAGTCCGGCAACTATAAGAACAACCGAAGCGAGCGGGAACACAAAGAAAAGAGCGATTGCAAGAAGAACAAAGGTGATTGTAAAGTAAATCCAGCCGAAGAACGAGCCGGGATTCTCCTTAAAGCTTTCAACCTCTGCGCTGTCGCAGCCGCAGTCGTTCTTAAGCACGTCTGCCATATACTCGCACGCCTGTAATTCGCCCTTTGAGCCGGGACCTCTTTTTTCAAAGGTCTTGATGATATGAGTGATTTCATCAATCATATACTTGGCAGCCCAATCCCTTTTGTCAATTATTCTCTGTAAATCCATTTTTTCTCCCCCTTTAGAAAAAAATATAATAACAGATATATTTTAATAAATAATCATTAAAAAGTCAACCGAGCGCGATTGAAAAAGTAAAAATACTGTGTTAAAATAATTGAAAAGACGGCGTTAAAATGACCGGACGCCGTTACGAACCCTATTATAAAGAAAAAAGGATTGAGAAATAATGAATTTTTCAAAGGAATCTCTTGACTTTCTGTTTGAAAACAGGCTTATGGACAGCAAGCCCTGGTTTCTTGAACACAGGAGCATATATGAAGAAAAGGTTCTTGAGCCGATGAGAGAACTGGTCGAAGCTCTTACGCCGACAATGCTTGACATTGACGAAAGAATGATTTGCGAGCCGAAAATCGGAAGGTCAATTTCCCGCATTTACCGCGACACACGTTTTTCACGCGATAAGTCGGTTTTCAGGGAGAAAATCTGGTGCATATTTTTACGCGATAAAAAGCTCTATGACGGTCTGCCCGCGTTTTTTGTCGAGGTTACTCCCGACGGCTTTTCATACGGCTGCGGCTACTGGAAGGCAAGCACCGCTTCGATGGAGAAATTCAGGGAGTTTATTCTTAATGACGACAAAGACTACAAGGCGGCGAGAAGAGCGGTTGAAAAGAGCGAAATATTCGAGCTGTACGCAGAAAAACTCAAGCGCACAAAGTACCCGAACGAAAGCGAAAAGAAACGCGAATGGCTTGATATGAAAAATATCGGCGCAATCTGTTACAGCAACGATTTCGAGCTTCTTTTTTCGGACAGGCTTGCCGAAAAGCTCGCAACGGATTTAAAAACCCTCGCCCCGTTTTATAAGTTTCTTATGAAGGTTGAAACAAGTAAATAAAAATTACGAAAAATGCGAAAAAAGATTTAAAAATCTATCGCATTTTTCTTTATAATATGGTATACTTATTAAGATATGTTTCTATTACGGAGGAAAACCAATGGCTAAAGAAATTTTAGATGCTGTTCTCGGCGCGGAAAAGGAATGCGAAAACATCATTTCAGGTGCCGAAGAAATCGCCCGTTCGATAATTGACGAGGCAAACGTCAAAGCCGGCGAGATTATCGCCGCGGGTGAAACGCAGGCAAAGAAAAAAGCCGAAGAGTTTTTAGCCTCGGTAAAGAAAGAAAACGAACAAACCGTTAAAGCGGCTGAAGAAAAGGCTCAGAACGAATGCCTTTCGCTTCGCTCCGCCGCCGAAAAGAACAGACGTCAGACTATCGAAAAGGCTGTCGAAAAGTTCTTTTAATCAGCGGTTTGATTTCTTACTTTGCGAGGTGATAAAAAATGGCAAAGCTTAAAATGAAATCCTTTACTATTGTAGCTTTGCGCAAGGACAGAAAATATTTAACGGAGCATTTGCAGGACAGCTCCATTGTCGAGCTTAAGTACGATAAGGAATCCGCCGAGGGCTTTAAGAAAATCGACCTTTCCTCACGCCGTCAGGTTTTCGAAAGGCAGAAAGCAAATGCCGAAAAGGCGCTTAAAATTCTTGACTCGGTAGTTCCCGAAAAGAGTTCAATGCTTTCGTCGTTTTCGGGCAGGCGTGAAATCGACCCCGACGAAATCGGCGAATTCGCAGAAATTGCTGCCGAGGTTACGGACCTTTGCACCGACATTATTGAGCTCGATAAAAAGCAGGTTGAAAACGCCGCCGAAAAGGTCAGGCTGAGAAACTCGATTGCGCAGCTTGAGCCGTGGGAAAACTATGATATTCCGTTTTCGCTTAAAAAGACGGCTTCGGTTTCCGTCATAGCGGGCTCGTTCCCGTATCTGCTTGACGAAAAACAGCTCGCCGAAAAGCTCGCGGGATGCGACGGCCTTGTATTCGAAAGCGAAATCGTTTATTCGTCGGGCAACATTACCTGCTTTGTTCTTTTCGTTCCTAAAAAACAGGAGCAAAAGGCGGACGCATTTCTTCGCTCGGAAGGATTTTCGTACCCCGCTTTTCAGGGCAAAGACGAGCCTAAGGAGCTTATAGAAAAATACCGTCAGAGACTTGCCGATACGGAAAAAGAAGATGAACAGGCAAAAGAAAAGATCGCTTCGTTCAAAGACGAACGCGAGAAAATCAAATTCGCCTGCGACTTTTTCACCATCAGAGCGGACAAGTACGACGCGATAAGCACCTTTGACCATTCGGCGCACACCTTTGTAGTCACGGGCTATGTTCCCGAGGAAGACTGCAAAAAGCTTGAGGAAATATGCAGCAAGCTCGATATGTGCGTTATAGAATTCGAGGACGCGGGCGAGGACGCGCCGGTCAAGCTTAAGAACAATAAGTTCGCCGAGCCGGCTCAGGGAATCGTTACAATGTACGCGTCGCCCGGCATTACGGACATAGACCCGTCGCCGATACTCGCGTTTTTCTACTATTTCTTCTTCGGAATGATGTTCTCGGACGCGGGTTACGGGCTGCTTATGTTTTTGGCGTGCGTTTGGGCAATTAGGAAGTTCAAGCCCGAAAAGGCCATGAGAAATAATCTCAAGCTGTTTGAGTACTGCGGCATCTCCACCTTTATTTGGGGACTTGTCTACGGCTCATTCTTCGGCAACGCGCCGGCGGTTTATTACAACCACTTCGCGGGAACGAATCTTACCATGGCGGACATTTGCCCGTGGCCGATACTCGACCAGAAGAACGACGCGATGACGATTATGATTCTGTCGGTCGCCCTCGGACTTATTCACATACTCGTCGGTATGGGCTGCAAGTTCTACGTTCTCTGGAAAAACGGCGACAAAAAGGGCGCGCTGTTCGACGTGGGCAGCTGGATGCTTCTTCTCGTCGGCGTGGCGGTCGCCGCCGCAGGCGCAAAATTCGGCAAAACCGTTATGAATATCGGCATTTATATCGCCGTTTTCTGCGTGGCGGTTCTCATACTGACTCAGGGACGCGGCAAGAAGAATATCTTTATGAGGCTTATGTCGGGCGTGGCTTCGCTTTATGACGTTACAAGCTATGTCAGCGACCTTTTAAGTTATTCGAGACTGCTCGCCTTAGGTCTTACCACGGGCGTTATGGCGGAGGTTTTCAATCTTCTGTCGGAAATGCTCGGCAAATCCATACCGGGAATATTCCTTATGGTAGTTGTGTTCATTGTAGGGCACGCAATTAATATCGGTCTTAACGCGCTGGGTTCATACGTTCATACAATGCGACTTCAGTACGTTGAAATGTTCAGTAAATTTTATGAGGGCGGCGGAAAACAGTTCGAGCCGTTTTCATTGAACAGCAAATATATAAGAATCAAGGAGGATAACAGGAAATGAGTTATTTAGGTTTAGTTTTGGCGGTAATCGCCGCGGTAATCGCAACGGTTCTTTCGGGCATTGGCTCGGCTAAGGGCGTAGGCGGCGCAGGTCAGGCTTCAATGGGCGTTCTTTCGGAGGACAGCTCAAAGTTCGGTAAGATGCTTGTTCTTACGCTTCTTCCCGGTACGCAGGGACTTTACGGCTTTATCGTAGGCTTCCTTATTATTGCCAACTGCGGTATTTTAGGCGGCGAGCTCCCCACAAAGGGTCAGGGCATCGCTTTTCTTGCCGCTGCTCTCGCAATAGGTTTCGGCGGCCTCATTTCCGCTATTGAACAGGGTAAATCAGCCGTTTCGGGTATCGCTCTTACGGCTAAGGATGACAAGAACTTCTCAAAGGCGATGGTTTCGATTACGCTTGTTGAAATCTACGCTCTTCTCTCTTTCATCGTTTCCCTTCTCGCGGTAATTTCAATTCCGAGAATTGATATTTAAAGGATTTTAAAAAGATGGCAACTGATAACAAATTATTGAGCTTCATTCTTGAGGACGGGGCTGCTCAGGCGAAGGAAATCTGCCGCGAAGCGGAGATAAAGCGCGACGAAATACTCGAAAACGCTTCCCTTAAGGCAGAGGAAAACGCAAAGGAAATTGAGAACGCCGCCGAAAAGAAGGCTCAGAGTCTTAACAATATTGCCTCAAGCAACGCTTCGCTTGTTGCGAGAAATATGGTCCTTAAAGCAAAAAGAGAAGAAATTGACCGCACTATCGACGGTATGAAGGAATACATTCTTTCGCTTGACGAAGACAGGTATTTCGATATTCTTTACCGTATGGCAAAGTCGGTTTCATTTGAAAACGGCGAAATTCTTCTCAATAAAAAGGACCTTGAGCGTTTGCCCTCGGATTTCGGCAAAAAAATGGAGGAAGCGGGCATTAAAGCCGACGTTTCGAAAGCTCCTGCCGATATTGCGGGCGGTTTCATTCTGCGCAACAATATGATTGAAATCAACTGTTCAATCGACTCCGTAATCGAGGACAGACGAAACGAAATTGAGGACTTCATAAACGAAAGCATTTTTAATTAAGGAGAGCCGATATGCCTAATTCTTATGAATACTCCTTCGGCTCTGTCAGAGCGAGGGAAAAATATCTTTTCTCGCACGGCGATATTGAAGCTATGCTTTCTCTTGACTCGTCAGAGGCTCTTGTCGGTTTTCTTAAGGACAAGGGCTACGGCGACGGCGACACGGTTGAGGAAATCATCCGTTCAAACCGCGCTCAGACTATGGACTATTTAAAGTCGGTCGTTCCCGATATGTCGGTTTTCGACGTTTTTCTCTACCCCGCCGACGCTCATAATATAAAGTCCGTAATAAAAGGCTTACTTTCAAATTCGGATTATAAAAAGCTTTTCATTTCTCCCTGCACGATTGACACCGCCGTTATTGAGGAAGCGGTTAAGGAGAACGAATACGGTCTTTTGCCCGAGCCGTTTTCATCCGCCGCAAAAAAGGCGTATGAAACCCTTGCTCATACCACCGACGCGAGAAAGGCCGACGCCTTTCTTGACCGCGCGTGTATGACGGCTCAGACAGAAAAGACAAAGCAGTTAAAGAACGCTTTTCTTGAAAAGTATTTTCAGACCGAGATTTTTTACCGTAACGTAAAAACTGCCCTGCGCGCGTGTCTTACCTCTTCGCCCGAAGAGTATTACAGGGACGCTCTTGTCGAGGGAATCGACGGGTTTGACAGGGAAAAGGTAATCTCCGAAGCTTTAAAGGGTGTAAACGAGCTGACGGATTATTTTTCAACAATAAAGGAATACCGCTGTAAAGAGGCTGTTGAAAAATTCCTCTCCTCCCCTGCCGAGTTTGAAAAGTTTACGGAAAATCTTCTTGTTAAAATGGCGAGAGACAACTGTAAGAGATGCGGCAGCGGTCCCGAGGCGGCGCTCGGCTTCTATATAGCGAGACTTGCGGAGGAAAAGGCCGTTCACATTATCGCGGCGGGCATAGACGCAAAGGCAAATCCCGTTCTGACAAGAGAAAGGCTGCGTGAGATTTATGCCTAATAAAATTGCAATTATCGGCGACAGCGAAAGCATTAAGGGCTTCGCCGCCATCGGCTTTGATTTAATTGAATGCGACAAGCCCGAAAAGGCGGGCGCGCTTCTGCGCAACACCGCGGAAACCGAGCTGTATTCAATTATTTATATGACTGAAGAAACATTTGTGTCTTCCGAAAGGGAGAGAAAAAAATATGAAGAAAAATCGCTTCCCGCCATTATTCCCGTGCCCGGACTTAAAGGCAACTGCGGAATAGGCAGGCAAAGACTCTCGGACTTTGTTGAACGGGCAGTCGGCAGCGATATCATTTTTAACAACTGAGGTGAAACAGATGAACCAAGGTATTATTACCAAGGTCGCAGGCCCTCTCGTAATCGCGGAGGGAATGCGTGAAGCGAATATGTACGACGTTGTTCGTGTAAGCGATAAGAACCTTATAGGCGAGATTATCGAAATGCACGAGGACCGCGCGTCAATTCAGGTTTATGAGGAAACGGCGGGCTTAGGTCCCGGCGAAAAGGTTGTGTCGACAGGCAAGCCTCTTTCGGTCGAACTCGGTCCCGGACTCATAGGCTCGATTTACGACGGCATTCAGCGTCCGCTTGAAGAGATTATGAAGCAGACGGGCTCTCTTCTCCAGAGAGGTATTGAGGTGCCCGCGCTTAACAGAGATAAAAAGTGGAACTTCGAACCGACCGTTTCCGTCGGCGATAAGGTCACGGGCGGCGACGCGGTAGGCATTGTAAAGGAAACCGCCGCGGTTACCCATAAAATACTTGTTCCGGCGGGTATTGAGGGCACGGTTAAGGAGATTAAAGCCGGCGAGCATACGGTCGAGGACGCGGTTGCGGTAATCGAAACCGAAGGCGGTGAAAAAGAGGTTAAGCTTTTCCAGTCCTGGCCGGTAAGAATAAGCAGACCGTATAAGAAAAAGCTTTCTCCCGACGTTCTTCTGACAACGGGTCAGAGAGTTATCGACACTCTTTTCCCGATTGCCAAGGGCGGCGTTGCGGCTGTTCCCGGTCCTTTCGGAAGCGGTAAAACGGTTGTTCAGCATCAGCTTGCGAAATGGGCGGCGGCAGACATTATAGTATATATCGGTTGCGGCGAACGCGGCAACGAAATGACCGACGTTCTTAACGAATTCCCCGAACTGAAAGACCCGAGGACGGGCAACTCGCTTATGGAGAGAACCGTTCTTATTGCGAATACATCCGATATGCCCGTTGCGGCGCGTGAAGCGTCAATTTACACGGGAATCACTATTGCGGAATACTTCCGCGATATGGGTTACACGGTCGCACTTATGGCTGACTCGACCTCACGCTGGGCGGAGGCTCTTCGTGAAATGTCGGGCAGACTTGAAGAAATGCCCGGTGAAGAAGGTTACCCCGCATATCTCGGCAGCCGTCTCGCGCAGTTCTATGAAAGAGCGGGCCGCGTAATAGTAAACGGCACCGAAGATACAGAGGGCGCTTTATCGGTTATCGGCGCGGTTTCACCTCCCGGCGGCGATATTTCCGAGCCCGTTTCACAGGCTACTCTTCGAATAGTCAAGGTTTTCTGGGGACTGGACGCGGGACTCGCGTACAAGCGTCACTTCCCCGCCATTAACTGGCTTACATCCTATTCGCTCTACTCCGACCAGCTTGAACTCTGGTTCTCAAAAGAGGTTGCCGAGGACTGGTCGTCATACAGAATAAAGCTTATGTCTCTTCTTCAGGACGAGGCGGAGCTTCAGGAAATAGTTAACCTCGTCGGTATGGACGCGCTTTCCGCTCCCGACAGAATAAAGCTTGAGGCGGCAAGGAGCGTAAGGGAAGACTATCTTCACCAGAACGCATTTGACGACACCGACACCTACACCTCGCTTCATAAGCAGTATCTTATGATAAAAGCGATTCTTACGTACTTTGATCTGGCTACCGAGGCTTTAAACGAGGGCGCGCCGATAAACGAGCTTCTTTCCCTTCCCGTAAGAGAGAGAATAGGCAGATTCAAATACTGCGCCGAGGACAGCGCGGACAGAGAGTACGAAGCAATAGTTTTACAGTTAAAGAGTGAAATTTCCGCCGCGCAGAAGGGAGGCGAAGACTGATGCCGAAAGAGTATCGCACAATACGCGAGGTCGCAGGACCTCTTATGATGGTTTCCGATGTCGAGGACGTAAAGTACGACGAGCTTGCCGAAATCGAGCTTCCGAACGGTGAAAAACGCCGCTGCAAGGTGCTTGAAATAGACAAGGGTAACGCTCTTGTTCAGCTTTTTGAGTCATCCGCAGGCATCAATCTTTCGGGCTCTAAGGTCAAGTTTCTCGGACGTAGCATGGAGCTTCCCGTATCGTCCGATATGCTTTCACGCGTATTCGACGGTCTCGGAAATCCCATTGACGGCGGTCCCGAAATCATTCCCGACGCGAGAATGGACATTAACGGCAGACCTATGAATCCCGCCGCGAGAAACTATCCTCAGGAATTCATTCAGACGGGTATTTCCGCAATTGACGGACTTAACACGCTTGTAAGAGGTCAGAAGCTTCCGATTTTCTCGGCTTCGGGACTTCCCCACGCCCAGCTCGCCGCGCAGATTGCAAGGCAGGCGACGGTACGCGGTAAGGACGAGCAGTTCGCCGTTGTTTTCGCGGCTATGGGTATCACATTTGAAGAAGCGGATTACTTTATTAATTCGTTCACTGAATCGGGCGCTATTGACAGAACGGTAATGTTCGTCAACCTTGCAAAGGACCCCGCGATTGAAAGAATCGCCACTCCCCGAGTTGCGCTTACCTGCGCGGAGTATCTTGCATTCGAGCTTGGTATGCACGTTCTCGTTATTATGACCGATATCACAAACTACGCCGACGCTCTTCGTGAGGTTTCCGCCGCGCGTAAAGAGGTTCCCGGCAGACGCGGTTACCCCGGCTATATGTATACCGACCTTGCGAACATTTACGAAAGAGCGGGACGTATCAAGGGAAAAGACGGCTCAATCACGCTTATTCCAATTCTCTCGATGCCCGAGGACGACAAAACTCATCCCATCCCCGACCTTACGGGTTATATAACGGAAGGTCAGATTATTCTTTCGCGTGAATTATACAGAAAGGGCGTTACCCCGCCCGTAGACGTTCTTCCGTCGCTTTCCCGTCTTAAGGACAAGGGCATCGGCGCGGGCAGAACGCGCGAAGACCACGCGGCTTCGATGAACCAGCTTTTCGCGGCTTATGCGCGAGGCAAGGACGCCAAGGAATTAATGGTAATTCTCGGCGAAGCGGCTCTTACGGACATTGATAAGCTCTATGCAAAATTCGCCGACAGATTTGAAAGCGAATACGTTTCTCAGGGCTACCTTGCAAACAGACCTATCGAGGAAACGCTCGACATAGGCTGGGAGCTTCTCCGTATCTTGCCGAGAAGCGAGTTGAAGCGTATCAAGGATGAAATGCTTGACAAGTACTACGAAAAAGACTGACAAGAGGCTCTTTTATGGCAGTAATGAATGTTAATCCGACAAGGATGCAGTTACAAAAACTTAAAAAGCAGCTTAACACTGCCCTGCGCGGTCACAAGATGCTCAAGGATAAGCGCGACGAGCTTATGCGGCAGTTTCTTGACCTCGTAAGGCGGAATATGGAGCTGCGCGTTTCTATCGAGGAGCAGCTTAAAAAGTGCAACGAAAGCTTTGCGTCCGCGGGCGCGGTAATGTCGAGCGAAATGCTTACGCAGTCGCTTCTGACCACCTCGCAGAAGATGTTCGCCAACCCGTCGACAAAGAACATTATGAGCGTAAACGTACCCGTATTCACAACCGAGAAACGCAATAACGATACCTCGGCGGTTTACCCCTACGGCTTCGCTTTCACAAGCTTCGAGCTTGACGACGCGGTTTCGGCTCTCGCAAAGGTTTCCGAACAGCTCGTAGAGCTTGCCGAAATTGAAAAAAGCTGCGAAATGATGAGCGTTGAAATCGAAAAGACGAGGCGCAGAGTCAATTCGCTTGAGCACGTTTTAATTCCGAGATATACGGACACAATCAAGTATATTTCAATGAAGCTTGAGGAAAACGACCGCTCGTCAAAGGCAAGGCTTATGAAGGTTAAGGATATGCTTCTTGAGCAGGCGCATCATTATTCGGAACAGGAATAAAATATTAAAACAAAAAGCAGTTCGGTTTTTAAACCGAACTGCTTTTATTTTTTTACCGATTAATCTTTGTCTTTTTCCTTTGCTTTGGTCTTTTCGAGCTTGACGGAAACGGCTGTTATTATATCGCCCTTCGCATCTTTCTTGTACTCGATTGTGACCTTGTCGCCCTTGTTGAGGATGACCGCCTGCTCATAGACCGACGCCTTTACCGAATAGTAGGTGTCAAGCGAGCTTATCTGAATATAATAAACCGTCTCGCCGCTGACAACCTGAGAACGTATATCGGAAATAACGCCCGTAATCGTAGTTGTTGTCTTTTCTTCCTGAACGGGCTGATTTTCGCTTTCGCTTATTGCGTCAACGTCAATGTCAACGCCTATGCCGTTTGACTTGAGCTCAGCCGCATAATTTTCAAGACACTCCGAAAGCGAGGCGCCTATAGCGACAACCGTAGCCTGCTTGACGTTAACCATTGAATACATTTTAACATAGCTGCTTGAGTCCTTAAGAGCTATGAAATACGTCGGCTCGCCGCTGATATTAAGAAGCAGCGGGAACGTAGCCGTATACTCATACTGCTGAACCTTACCTTCGGCAGACGTCTGCGCCGAGGTTTCAAGCGCGCCCGAAACAAGGTAGAACTTTGCTTCCTTTGTTCTCTGGTTAATAAGTGTAAAACCGATAATCGACTGGTCGGAAACTACCGAGGTAACGCCCGTATACATATATACGTCGTCGTTCAGTGCGAGATAATTGTAACCCGCCGAGGTAACCTTTACGTCCTGCTGACCGAAAATCGAATTGAAGAATCCGCCCGAATATCTTCCGTAATAATTGAACTGCTCGTTGACAAGCGTAGCGGAGTAAACCCTGTCAATCCACTGCCACTGTTCGTCGTTTACGGTATATGCGGTTTTAAGCTTTGCCTTCGAACTGTCGCCGGTCGCTATTACCGCAGTCTCGCCCGTGCACGCGTCTACGACCGCCGCGCCTATAACGTCGGTACCGCCGAAAAGACCGATTGTCTTATCAATAATCGGAACAATCCAGAACGGCTTGCCCTCTTCATTGATTTCAAAATTGGGGCTGTCGAACATATAAGTCGGGTACTTGAAACGAAGCACTCTCATAAGAAAGTGTGAGAAATGCTCGGCGGTAGAATATTTCATACCGTTTTCAAGTCGGATTAATTTGCCCTCCTGAGTGGTCATATCGACAATGATATAAGCGGGAAGACCGTTCTTTGTATTCTTAAACCACTTGAAAATATCGCCGTATTCAAGCGGAGTTACTCTTACGGGAAGGTTTTTATAGTTAATCTGGGTTGATTCGTAGGAAATGGCGAACTGCGAAACCATATCGGAAAGGTCGCCGAGAGTTCTTGTTGCGATTGCGTTCGCCGCGTCCGAGTCAAGGCGGGGAACAGATGAGAAGTCAATGTTCGCAACGTCCTCGCTGAAATCGCCCGACTCAACGGTAATAATACGGCTGTACGCCTTCGCCCTGAAAATAACTGCGCCGAAAAGCCAGCCGATAATACAGACAGCTATAAGCGCGGCGATAATAATAAACGGAATTTTAGAACGCTGCCTTACATACGGGGCGTATTCCGGCTTCATAAAAGCCTTTGTCAGAAGCATGGTAACGCCGATATAGACAAAGCAGAGCAAGCCGAAGAATATATAAAGCTCAGTAGCCTTGAAATTGAGAGCAGGAAGCATAAAGTAGTATGCAATCGCGCCGATAACAAGAGTCATTATTATCGCTATTACTCTTTTAAGCGTCGCCTTTTCGGGAGGAATGACAACGACGTTTTCCCCGTCGCTTTTTTTACCCGGAAAGCCTTTTGTGAAATCAACATGAATAGGGTCCATAGTATTTCTCCTTATCATTTCATTACATATAAGTATATCTTATTTTACCGCTATTTGCAAGAAATATCGTTATTGCCTTTAAATATGACTAATATTTTTCGCCTGAACGGTAAAATTATAATCAAAACGCCAAATTTTGCGGCGTTACTTGTATTTCAGCCCAATATATGGTATATTGGTATTGGTGAAAGTTGGACTTAATCAGGTCCGGAAGAGGTTATCAGGATGAAAATTCAGTTTACCGAAACAGTATTGAGAGACGCAAATCAATCCCTTATCGCTACGCGTATGGGCTTTGACGACTTTGCGCCGATACTGCCCAAGCTTAACGATGCGGGTTACTACTCGATTGAATGCTGGGGCGGCGCGACGTTTGACTCGTGCCTTCGCTACTTAAACGAGGACCCGTGGGAAAGACTCCGCAAAATCCGCGAAAAATGTCCCGACGCCAAGCTTCAGATGCTTTTAAGAGGGCAGAATCTTTTGGGTTACAGACATTACCCAGACGACGTCGTAAGGATGTTCGTGCGAAAGAGCGTTGAAAACGGCATCGACATAATCCGTATTTTCGACGCGCTTAACGACCTCAGGAATATTCAGGTCGCCGTCGACGAAACCGTAAAATGCGGCGCAATCGCGTCGGGCGCAATCTGTTATACGAAAAGTCCCATCCACAACCTCGAAATGTATATTTCCCTCGCAAAAAGAATGGAAGAAATGGGCGTAGGCTCAATCTGTATAAAAGATATGGCGGGCATAATAAGCCCGAAGGAAACATACGAGCTTGTAAAGGCATTGAAAGAGACTACCGATTTACCAATAATCGTTCACACCCATTCGACCACGGGACTGGCTCTTATGTCGCTTATGAAGGCTGCGGAAGCGGGCGCAGACGTGCTTGACACCGCTATTTCAAGCTTTTCGGGCGGCACTTCCCAGGCTCCGACGGAAACTCTTGTTTACGCGCTTAAGGAACAGGGCTTCGAAATCGGTCTTGATATGAAAAAGCTTAAGGAAATAAACGATTTCTTCAAGCCTTACCGAAACGAAGTAATTAAAAACGGACTCCTTAATCCCGTCGTGCTCACGACCGATACCGACGCGCTTAATTATCAGGTGCCCGGCGGCATGCTTTCAAATCTTGTCGCGCAGCTTAAAGCACAGGGCAAGCTCGAAAAATTAGACGAGGTTCTGCTCGAAACTCCGCGAGTAAGGGAAGACCTCGGCTACCCTCCCCTCGTTACGCCTATGAGCCAGATGGTCGGCGTTCAGGCGGCGGCAAACGTCATTACGGGCGAAAGATACAAGACAGTTTCAAAAGAGGTCAAGGCGTATTTTCACGGCGAATACGGCAAGGCTCCGGGCGAGGTCAACAAGGAGCTGCAGAAAAAAATCCTCGGCGAAACGGAACCCATAACCTGCCGTTACGCGGATTTGCTTGAGCCTATGTTCGAAAAGACAAAGGAAGAGCTCGGCGACACGGCAAAGAGCGACGAGGACGTCCTTTCTTATATAGCTTTCCCCGCCCAGGCGGAAAAGTTTTTCAAAAACAGGGAAAAGAAGGAAGCTGCCGCAAAGAGCGGCACCTTAGCTTATTCGATAGAGAGAATTGATTAGGAGGTCATTTTATGTGGCAGGGCGACGTTACACTTTCAGACGCATTTGTGATTTCACTTACAGGTATGCTCGTGGTTATGCTCGAGCTGATAGTAATAGCGGTATTTATATTAATACTGTCAAGGCTTATTCGTTTTTTCGGAAAAGACAAGCCGAAAGCCGTTGCGCCGTCGGCGGAAAAGCCTTTCCCGAAGCCCGTAAAAATGCTTGACTTAAGCCAGAAAAATACAAAATCAGACGGCGAGCTTAAGCTTGAGGGCGTAAACGAAGAGGAAACGGCAATTATTATGTCCGCGGTCAGCGCTCAGAGCGGAAAAGAGCTTGATAAAATCAATTTCAAGTCAATCAGAAAAATTTAAGGGGTGCGAAGGATGAAATACATTGTAACTCTCAACGGAAACAGATACGAGGTTGAGGTCGAAGCAGTCGAAGAAGAGATAAAAGCCGAAAAGAAAGGAAGCGCGGTCGAAAGCGTATCTGCCGACGGCGAAAAGGTTGTGTCCCCCATGCCGGGAACAATTCTTTCGGTCAATGTCAGCGAGGGCGATACGGTTAAAACCGGCGACGTGCTTTTCATACTTGAGGCTATGAAGATGGAAAACGAAATAATCAGCCCCGTTAACGGAACGGTTTCCCAGATTCTCGTTTCAAAGGGCGGTACGGTCGAAACCGACGCCGTTCTTGCGGTTATTTCATAAGGGGGACGCTTTATGAACTTTGTTGAAGTGGTTAAACAACTGCTTATGCAATCGGGCTTCGCTTCGCTCGGTTGGCGCGAAGCCGTAATGCTTGTTGTTTCCTTTACCCTTTTCGTTTTCGCAATAGTAAAGAAATTTGAGCCGCTGCTGCTTGTGCCGATTGCATTCGGGATGATGCTTGCCAATCTTCCGAACACGGGACTTATGGCAGACCCCGCGGGAATTATGGACGCTTCGCAGGCGGTTGCGGGCGCACACTGGTATGACGACGGCGTTTTACGTCTTTTATACGCGGGCGTTAAGTCGAGCATATTCCCCTGCCTTATCTTTTTAGGAGTCGGCGCGATGACGGATTTCGGTCCGCTGCTTGCAAATCCGTCGAGCCTTCTTCTCGGCGCGGCGGCGCAGCTCGGAATATATATCGCTTTTATCATTTCAATCGCAACCGGTCTTTTCTCTCCGCAGGAGGCGGCTTCAATAGCAATTATCGGCGGAGCGGACGGCCCGACGGCTATTTACACGACTTCGAAATTAGCGCCCCAGTTGCTCGGCTCGATAGCGGTTGCGGCGTATTCGTATATGGCGTTAATTCCACTTATTCAGCCGCCGATTATGCGCGCGCTGACGACCAAAAAGCAGCGCGAGGTCAAGATGGAACAGCTTCGCAAGGTAAGCAAGACCGAAAAGATTATCTTCCCGATTATCGTAACGGTTTTCTGCGCGCTTCTTCTTCCGAGCGTCGCTCCGCTTATCGGAATGCTTATGCTCGGCAATCTTTTCAGGGAAAGTGGAGTCACCGAAAGACTTTCGGACACGGCTCAGAATGCTTTGTGCAATATCGTTACAATTATGCTCGGCGTAACCGTCGGCGCAACGGCGAACGGCGAAAGCTTTATTCAGATTAAAACACTCGCAATCGTAGGAATAGGTCTTCTCGCATTCAGCTTTTCGACCGCGGGCGGCGTGCTTTTCGGAAAGATTATGTATTACGTCACAAAGGGCAAAGTCAATCCCCTTATCGGCTCGGCGGGCGTCTCGGCAGTTCCCATGGCAGCGAGAGTGTCGCAGAATGAAGGCGCGAAAGCAAATCCCTCGAACTTCCTTTTGATGCATGCTATGGGCCCGAACGTTGCGGGCGTAATAGGCTCGGCTGTCGCGGCAGGATTTTTAATGCTCATGTTCGGCGGGAAATGAATAATAAAAAAAAAGAGGTACTCGGCTGAGTACCTCTTTTTTTATTCGCCCGTTTCTTCGGTTGTATTTTCTTCGCCGCCTGACGAGGTGACGTTGTCAAACCACCTTTGAGTAAGCACCGCGAGATGGACTACCTCAAGCGCCTTTTTATAGGTCTGTTTGACACTGTCAATCTCCAGTGAATTAATAAGCGAGAGCGTCTGATTATAATGCTCGTCGGTTTTGACATTCGCGTAATCGCCTATCATTTTTTCGGCTGTTTCATAGGGAAGAATGTCGTTGTAATCGAAATAGAAAATAACATCCGAGCCTTTCTTCGACATATCGCTGTTATAAGTATAGTCATAGTACGCTATATTCAGGTCGACAACGTTCTGTGTAATGCCGTAAACCCGCGCGCTGTCAGTATACTGCCAGACCTGATAAGGGAAGCCGAAATCGGTCATATTCTTTGTGTAGTGGGCAAGCCAGGTCTGATATGACGAAAGACGGGAATAATCGAGCTGATGATAGAAAAACGACTTGCTCGCATACACGCCCGCGGTATAGCCCGCCTGCCTTACGGTTTCGCAAAACGCGACGACGCAGTCGGTTCTGACATCAAAATCAAGTCTGTCCGCCCTGCCGGAATGGTCGGTCTGAGCGTATTCGGTATCACAGTAAATCGGGAAAGTGACATTATACCCCGCCGCCTGCTGAACGGCGACGCTCGCCTCGTCGATTGCCTCCTGAATATCAATCGCCTGAGAGTAAAAATACAGTCCGACTCTTATACCCGCCGCAAGCGCGCCCTTTATGTTCTTATGGAAATTATCGTCGATATTAAGGCTGCCCTTATGACCGTAGCCGCGAAAACCGACGCGTATAATGGCGAAATCAATGCCCGCCTGCCTGACCTTCTGCCAGTCGATATTTCCCTGATGGCGGGAAACGTCAATGCCGACAAGCGAAGCTACCGCGCCGCGCTCGTTGAAGCGGTACCTTACCGAGTCAATCATCTGATTGCCCGTTAAAACCGAGTGGTCGGGATTTATATAGAAAAGACTGTTGTTTATTATATTCCAGCCCTGCATTGTATTTGTCGCCGCGAAGGAGTATTCGGTAAGCTTTGACTTGAAAACGGCAGCCTGATTAACCTGGGTAACGGAAGCAATATCTTTCGTTACCTCGGGCTCGACCTCGCTGACGTTTACGGTATTGTCCTTTACGGGAGCCGCGCCCGCGTCCTCGTCGACCTTTGCGTCGCCCGTGGCAACCTGCGCTTTGACGTCCTTGTTAACCTTGTATTTACTGTCCTTCTCCTCTTCTTTTTTAACCTCAACCTTTTCTGTATAAGGCGCAAGAATTTCAATAAGCATAGGCTCGGTCTCTTCGGTCTTTACGGGCGGCTGATAGCCTAATGATAAGAGGTTAAGAACATATATGAGATACATACCGATTGCGAGCATAACGGAAAAGCCGACAAACGACGGCGTATATCTTTTTGAAAACCCGCTGCGGGTTTTCCTGATTTTCTGTTTTTGCTCTCTTTTTTTCATAGCATTTATTATACATTAATTATAGCTTAAATCAAGTGCAAAATATGGGCAAAAAGCAAATCGGGCTGTCCGAAGACAACCCGACCGCTCAAAAATGTACGATTATTTCTTTGTGTATTCAACCTTTTCGCCGAAACTGTCTTCGATGGAAAGGACGTTGCCGTTTACCGTATAGGAATACTCGCTCGGCATCGTGTTGCCGGTGTAGAGAATACTTACCTTACTGCCGTCATCCTCATAGGTGAACTCCATTTTTGTTTCGCCGTAAGTATAGGTTCCCGTACCGTCTTTATTGAAAGTAGTCGGTTATTTCAATGCTCGCATTGCATTTATTACCGCAAGCACAAGTACGCCGACATCGGCGAATACCGCAAGGGCAAGAGGCGCAAGGCCGACCGCCGAAAAGATTAATACGAGAAGCTTTACGGCTATTGCAAACACAATATTCTGCCTTGCGATTTTAATTGTTCTTTTTGAAATCGAAATCGCTTTGGCAATTTTGGAAACATTGTCGTCCATAAGTACAACGTCAGCTGCCTCAACCGCCGCCTGCGAGCCGAGAACGCCCATGGCGACGCCTATGTCGGCGCGTTTGAGAACGGGCGCGTCGTTAATTCCGTCGCCTACAAACGCGACCGTGCCCTGAGTTCTTTCGCTTAAGATTTTTTCCATCTTCTCGACCTTGTCGGCGGGAAGAAGCTCGGAATAGTTTTCGTCAATGCCGAGCGTTTCGGCGATTTCGTTGCTTATCTGCCTTTTGTCGCCCGTGAGCATAACGGTTTTTACAACGCCCTCTTCTTTAATGCTTTCAAGGGCTTTTCTTATATCGCTCTTGAGAGTGTCGGAAATGAGGATGAATCCGAGAAATTCACCGTCGGCGGCAACATAGACAACCGTGCCCGATTTGTCGCACGCGGCGTAATCAACGCCCTCTTTTTCCATAAGCTTCATATTGCCCGCGAGAACCGTTTTGCCGTTGACATCAGCCCTTACGCCGAGTCCCGCAAGCTCTTCGACATTTTCAACCTCGGCATCGTTGACGTCGCCGTATTTCGAATAAGCTTCACTAAGGGACTGAGCTATGGGATGAACCGAATATCTTTCAGCCGAGGCGGCAAGGAAGAGCAATTCCTTTTCATTTCCCGAAACCGAATTTATATCGCTTACCTCAAACACGCCGTGAGTGAGAGTTCCCGTCTTATCGAAAACAACCGTTGACAGTGACGCGAGCGAATCCATATAATTCGCGCCCTTTATCAAAATGCCGTCCTCGCTCGCCTTGCCGATTCCGCCGAAGAATGTAAGCGGAACGGAAACTACCAACGCGCACGGGCAGGAAACGATTAAGAACGTAAGCGCCCTGTAAAGCCACTTGGCAATATTAAGGGAAAAGCTGCCCGAAATAATCGGCGGTATAAACGCGATTGCAAGCGCCGAGAATACGACAATCGGAGTGTAGTAATGAGCGAATTTTGTAATAAAGCTTTCGCTTTTTGATTTATTGTCGGCGGCATTCTCAACAAGGTCAAGAATTCTTGCAGCCGTGGAATCGCCGAGAAGCGAGGTCGTTTTTATTTTAAGAAGCCCGCTTAAATTAACACAGCCGGAAACGACATTTTCATTTTCGAAAACGTCAACGGGCGCGCTTTCACCGGTAAGCGCCCTGGTATCAAGCGAGCTTTTACCCTCGGTAACAACGCCGTCGAGCGGTATTCTTTCACCGGGTTTTACAATAATGATACTTCCGATTTCAACGTTTTCGGGTTCAATGTCCGAAACAGCGCCGTCCCGCTCAATATGAGTAAGAGTAGGCTGTAAATCCATTAAGGTCGTAACGGATTTTCTTGTTCTTCCCTCGGCGAGCTCTTCGAAAAATTCGCCGACCTGGAAAAACAGCATAACAAATACGGCTTCGGCAAACTGCGGCTTGGCGTCGGGCAAAAAGCCAATGGCAAGCGCGCCGAGAGTAGCAACCGCCATAAGAAAATCCTCGTCGAAAAGCTCAAGGTGAAGAATGTTTTCACCCGCTTCGAGAAGCACGTCGAAGCCCGCGACAAGATACGGGATTAAATATATAAGCAAACTGCCCCAGACAGGCAGGGAAAGGAATTTATCCGTAACAAACGCCGCCGCAAGCAAAACGGCGGAAACAATTATTCGCGCAAGTCTTACCTTGTTTTCCTTTTCCATTCCAAAGCCTCCTTTGAACAGTTGAACAATTATTCAACTGTAATTTTATTTTAATCCCCTGACTTAAAAATGTCAAGGGATTTTATATTTATTTTTTAAATTTTTAAGGTTTTAAGATAAGCCTTCGTTTCATCAGGTATGCGGTAGCTTTCAACCGCCTTTTGAATAGCCCTGTTGTGAGTAGCCGGCGAAAGTCTTTTTTCTTCAATAAACCTTACCGCAGGCTCATACTGTTTGGCAAGAGCCGTAGCGAAATACCACGCGACCATCATACTTATATAGTATTCATCACTGTCGGCTGACGCGGCAAGATTGAGATAACTGCTTTTAAACTTATCGTCAAGATAAAAGCTCATAAGCATTCCAACCGCAAAGCGGACAGTATAAGTTTTATCGGACTTAATCCAGACTTTAATTCTCTCATAAAGCTCGTCCGTACGGTTTTTAAACGCCTTAGGTCTTAACGTATCGCAAACAGACCAGTTATCAATAAACGGAAGAAATCTTTCGGTCTCATCCAAAGCCTCGTTAAAATCCTTAATAAGGCAGATAATATAGCCGTGAAGAGAATTTTCCTCAATATACTTATGCGGTAAACCGGAAATGAATTTCTTATACGTTCCGTCCTTATACATCTGTTTTGCCTTTTCCTTTAAGACGGGCGCGCGCACGCCGATAAAGCTTTTTCCGTCAACGTTCGGAATAAGCTTTGAGGAAAAGGCGCGGTATTCAAAGTCACTGTTGTCAAAAAGAAATTTCTGGATTTCAGTCATACAATCACCTTGTAATATTATAAAATTAGGTGAGGCGCTCTGTCAATAATTTAAAATAAGGTTGAATTTTTTTGCCGTTTTGGTATAATGAAACTACTATCAGAAAAGGAGAAAAAGAAATGTATTTACCTCTTCTTACAGTCGGTGAATGGCTTAACGAAACCTTTCACGGCTTTGACTACGCTGTTTTTGAGGCGTTCTCGCACATCCATAGCGCATTTATGACTCTTATCGCAAACATCTTCACCTTTTTCGGTGACGAGTTGTTTGTAATACCGATGATGCTTGTCGCCATTGTTCTCTGCCTTTTCAAAAAGACAAGAAAATACGGCGCGCCGCTGTTTGTCGCAATATTTTTAGGCACTCTTATTACAAACCTTATCGCCAAGCCTCTTATTGACCGCGCAAGACCTTACGTCACTCTTCAGGACGACGTTTTCTACAAGTGGTGGCAGGCTGTCGGCGCTCACGAGGAAAGCGACAAGAGCTTCCCGTCGGGTCACACTACGGGCGCGTTTGAAATAGCGGTTTCAATGTGCATTACCTTTGCAAGAAACAACAAAAAATACATAGCCTGGCTTTTCCCGTTTATTGCGCTGGGCACCGCCTGCTCAAGAGTTTACCTTTGCGTTCACTACCCGACGGACGTTATCGGCGGAATGATAATCGGTATCTTCTCGGGCATTATGGCTTGCATTATAGCCAACGCAATTCTCAAGTGGTTTGACAAAAGCGAATCCCCGCTTATCAAAAAGGTCAACGGAATCGACCTCGGGAAGCTTTTTAAGAAAAACAAAGCCGAATAATTAAATACAAAAAAAAGAAACAGCCGCCGGGAAATAATCCCGACGGCTGTTTCTGATAAATCATAAGTGATTTATTCTTCCGCGTCCTTTAATTCCGCAAAGCATTCGCTGCAGTATACAGGGCGGTCATCACGGGGCAAAAACGGAACTCTTGCCTCTTTGCCGCACTTAGCGCAAACGGCTGTATGCCATTCTCTTTCACTTCTTGCGGCTGCCTTGCGAGCGTCACGGCACTCCTTGCAGCGTAAGGGCTCGTTTACAAAGCCTTTTTCTGCATAGAACTCCTGCTCACCTGCGGTGAATACAAATTCTTTACCGCAGTCCTTACAAGTAAGGGTTTTGTCTTCGTACATTTCGGCCACCTCGTTTTTTTATTTGACCTTCGGCGGAATTGCACCGCCGTTCTTAGGTATTTTAATACTCAACGCTCTACTCTTGAGCTATAGGCCATATATCGTCAACGTAACGCCTTAATCTTCTTCCTCGCTCTGAAAAGCGCGTTGTCAACCGCCTTCAGGGAAAGCC
The DNA here is from genome assembly GCA_017613735.1 of Clostridia bacterium. Classification (GTDB taxonomy): domain Bacteria; phylum Bacillota; class Clostridia; order Oscillospirales; family Acutalibacteraceae; genus Fimenecus. The sequence continues at coordinate 147,986 of JAGADF010000010.1, read as the reverse complement.
CCGTTTCAAGAGAAATCTTATCGTAGCTGAGTCCCCTTAAATAGCAGTTAAGCACCTTGAGCTCGGTTTCGGTCAGGGAATCACGGATTGACTGTATGAATTTTTTATAGCTTTCGTCGGCTTCAATCTGTTCGTCCGGCTCGCCGACGGAAGAATCCGCGGTGCAAAGGATATCAAGACCGACTACGGGCAGGCTGTGAGCCGACGTCTTTTTTATAAAAGACAAAAGACGGTTCAGAGCGCACCGTGAAGCGAACGTCATAAACGACGCTCCCCTTTCGGGATTATACGAGTTAATGGCGGAAAGCACGCCGAGAAGAGCTTCCTGAATAAAGTCGTCCTCGCCGACGGAATTGTCGGTGCTTGAGAAAGTGCCGACAAGAAATTTAACTGTCGGCAGAGCGCGGACGACAAGCTCGTTTTCCGCCTCGCGGTTTCCGTTACGGGAAAGCTTTGCCAACGCTTCATCCGAACAGGTTTTCATATCATCGGATTGCATAAAAAACAGACACTTCCCCCGAAACTCTTAATAATTGCTAATATAATACTCAAAATTATTTAATTAGTCAAGTAAAAATATAATAAAAAATGTTTAATTTTACGATTTTTTTGATTATTTTATGTTTTTTTGTATAATTATTCATTATTATTGCATATCAGTAAGAATAACGGCATAAAAATACACGCTCATTTCAAAAAAACAAAGCGTTCCGACAGGGATTAAACAGCCTTAAAAAGCTTTTTTTAATAATAATCTTTACTTTGACAATAAACAAAAACAGGTTAAGGCTTGAAGCCTTAACCTGTTTTTTTAAAGCGATTTTGCCGCTCAATAAGCGCGTCTTTCGGTGCGTTTTTTGATTAATACATTCCGCCCTGCGAAGCCATAGCCGCAGCCGCAGCAGCCTCCGCCTGAGGATCGGGAATATCGGTAACGAGAGACTCTGTTGTAAGAACCATAGCCGCAACCGAAGCCGCATTCTGAAGCGCGGAACGGGTAACCTTTGTCGGGTCGAGGATGCCGGCTTCAAACATATCGGTATACTCTTCCTTTGCGAAGTTGTAGCCGTAACCGGTCTTGCCCGAGCGAAGAATAGCGTCGATAATAACGCTGCCTTCAAGTCCTGCGTTAGCCGCAATCTGGCGTACGGGCTCTTCAATAGCCTTAAGAACTATTCTGACGCCCGTCTTTTCGTCGGCGTCCTCAGTTTCACCGAGAAGCTTTTCGACCGCGGGAACCGCGTTAAGAAGCGCAACGCCGCCGCCTGCGACGCAACCCTCTTCAACAGCAGCCTTTGTAGCTGCAAGAGCGTCCTCGATACGAAGCTTCTTTTCCTTCATTTCGGTTTCGGTAGCCGCGCCTACGCGTACAACCGCAACGCCGCCTGCAAGCTTTGCAAGTCTTTCCTGAAGCTTTTCTCTGTCAAATTCGCTTGTTGTGGTTTCAATCTGCGAACGAATCTGAGCAACGCGCGCCTTGATAGCGTCACTGTTGCCTGCGCCGTCAACGATAATTGTATTTTCCTTTGAAATCTTAACCTGCTTTGCCCTGCCGAGTGACTCGACGGTAGCGTCCTTAAGCTCGAGTCCGAGGTCGGATGTGATAACCTCGCCGCCTGTAAGAATGGCGATATCCTGAAGCATTTCCTTTCTTCTGTCGCCGAAGCCCGGAGCCTTGACGCATACGCAGGTAAATGTTCCGCGAAGCTTATTTACAAGGATGGTCGAAAGAGCCTCGCCCTCAACGTCCTCTGCAACGATAACGAGCTTCTGACCTGCTTTTACAATCTGTTCAAGAAGAGGAAGAATCTCCTGAACGTTGGAAATCTTTTTGTCGGTAATAAGAATGTAAGCGTCGTCAATAACGGCTTCCATCTTATCAGTATCGGTTACCATATAGGGTGAAATGTAACCGCGGTCAAACTGCATGCCCTCAACAACGTCGCAGTAGGTTTCGCTTGTCTTTGATTCCTCAATGGTAATAACGCCGTCACTTGTTACCTTATCCATAGCCTCCGCAATAAGAGAACCGATATATTCGTCGGCAGCGGAAACCGTAGCGACTCTCGCGATATCGTCAGAGGACTCAACGCCCTTTGAATTAGCCTTTACAGCCTCAACGGTAGCGTCAACAGCCTTCTGAATGCCCTTTTTGACTACCATCGGATTTGCGCCTGCGGCAACATTCTTCATGCCCTCGCGTACAAGTGCCTGAGCAAGAAGAGTAGCGGTTGTCGTACCGTCGCCCGCGACATCGTTTGTCTTTGTCGCAACTTCCTTTACGAGCTGAGCGCCCATATTTTCAAACGCGTCCTCAAGCTCGATTTCCTTTGCAATTGTAACGCCGTCGTTTGTAATAAGCGGAGCGCCGTATTTTTTGTCAAGAACTACGTTTCTGCCCTTAGGGCCGAGAGTAATCTTAACGGTATTGGTAAGCTTATCAATACCCGCCTGAAGAGCCTTTCTTGCCTCTTCGCCGTAAATAATCTGTTTTGCCATAATTGTCACTCCTTATTCAACAATGCCTAAAATATCGGACTGGCGGACTATAGTATATGTGTCGTCACCGAGCTTAACCTCAGTGCCGGAATATTTGCCCGTGATTACCTTCTGACCTACGGTTACGTACATAGTAACCTCTTTGCCCTCTACGACACCGCCGGGACCTACTGCAACAACCTCGGAAAACTGGGGCTTCTCCTGAGCGGAAGAAGCAAGAATAATACCGCTTGCCGTGGTTTCCTCAGCCTCAACGGGTTTTAATACAACCCTGTCTGCCAACGGTTTGATTGTCATAATAATTCCTCCTATGTGAAATAATAATTGATTAATTTTAGCACTCTAATATCTTGAGTGCTAATTATTATTGTAGCCACTTTTTTCAAAAAATCAAGACCTTTTTTCAAATTTAACAAATTATTCATATCTTTTTTGCCGTTTTCAAAATACGACATAATATTTCGCGCGTATGTTCTAATATATTTATGAAAAGGAGTGAGAAAATATGCCTGCAAAAGTAGTCTGCGACGGCGAATACGTCACCGCCTATCTCTCGGGCGAAATCGACCATCACAACGCGGGAGCCGTAAGGGCGATTATCGACACCTACATTATGAAAGCCAAGCCGAAAAAACTGACTATCGACTTCGGCTCGGTCAGCTTTATGGACAGCTCGGGTGTCGGACTCGTTATGGGAAGATTCAAAAACATTTCCGACTACGGCGGAAAAATGGAGATAACGGGACTGTCCCCTCACGCGTACAAGGTGATGACTATGTCGGGAATTGAAAAAATTGCCGTAATTCACAGAAAAAGAGAGGAAAAGAAAAATGAAAAAGCCGATTAACGAATTCAAAATTCAGTTTCAGAGCAAATCCGCAAACGAAGGCTTCGCGAGAACAACGGTTTCAGCCTTTGTCAGTCAGCTCGACCCGACCGTCGAAGAGATAAACGACATTAAAACCGCAGTCAGCGAAGCGGTGACGAACTGCATCGTTCACGCCTATCCCGATACCGTCGGGAAAATATACATAACCGTATTCTTATATGACGACGGAAACGTGAAGATAAAGGTGCGTGACACGGGCAAGGGAATCGAGGACGTAAAAAAAGCCCGCGAGCCCTTATACACCACGGGTGGTGAGGACAGGTCGGGACTTGGCTTTTCGGTTATGGAATCGTTTACCGACAAAATGTATGTGCGTTCGCTGCCCGGCAAAGGGACAACGGTAACGCTTATAAAGAGCATTGAGGGCAAGCCGCGTGACAACCGATGAATTAGTCGAAAACAACCTGAAGCTCGTTCACTCCCTTGCAAACCGTTTCAGAAACAGAGGGATTGAATACGACGACCTTTATTCGGCGGGCTGTCTCGGTCTTATGAAGGCGGCAAAGGGCTTCGACGAAAAAAGAGGCTTCGCCTTTTCCACCTATGCGGTCCCCGTAATTTTAGGCGAAATAAAAAGACTGTTCCGCGACGGCGGAGCGGTCAGGGTCAGCCGTTCTTTAAAGGAAAAGTCGGCAAAGCTTATGCGGCTTAACGAGGAAATGGCAAAAAAACTCAACAGAGAGCCGACCGTCAGCGAGCTCGCCGAGGAATCGGGGCTCGAAACCGTTGAAATATCCGAGCTGCTCTGTGTTGCGATGCCTCCCGTTTCACTGACGTCAGACAGTGAAAACGAGGAGAAGCAATTCGACGTTCCCGTAGAGAGCGCGGAAAATGAAATTACCGACAGAATCGCTCTTAACGAGGTTCTTTCAACTCTTGACGAAAGCGACAGACAGTTGATTGAGCTTCGTTATTTCAAAGAGCTTTCTCAGGTTCTCACCGCAAAACAGCTCGGGATTTCTCAGGTTCAGGTGTCAAGGAAAGAACGAAAAATACTGCTTGAACTGAGAAGAAAACTACTTGAATAAACTAAAAAACTGTGATAGAATAATAAACCGCGGGCGGGGTTGGTATATCGGTATTACAAGGCCTTCCCAAGGCTTTAAGGCGGGTTCGACTCCCGTACCCCGCTTAAAAAAGGACTTGCACAAATCTGCAAGTCCTTTTAATTTTGCTTTGTATCATTCCGTTAAGGCGAAATACTCTTTCGCGTTGTTGAACGAAACGTCCTCAACAAGCTTTGAGAGAAAATCAATGTCCGCGGGATATTTGCCCTCTTCGACGAGGTCGCCGATTAACTCGCAGAGAATGCGTCTGAAATACTCGTGACGCGGGTACGAAAGAAAACTGCGGCTGTCGGTTATCATACCGACAAAAGTGCCTATTACGCCGAGATTCATAAGTGCCTTAAGCTGTTCGCGCATACCGTCATAGTTATCGTTGAACCACCACGCCGAGCCGAACTGTATTTTGCCCGCCGCTTCGCTCGACTGGAAGTTGCCGAGCATTGAGCCGAGCACATAATTGTCCTTCGGGTTAAGGGTAAAAAGAATCGTTTTCGGCAGGCACCCTTTTTTATCAAGGCTGTCAAGAAAGCGCGAAAGCGAAAGCGCGATTTCATCGTCGCCTATGCTGTCAAAGCCGGTGTCCGCGCCGAGCGACATAAACATTTTTGAATTATTATTCCTCATCGCGCCTATATGAAGCTCCATTCCCCAGCCGAGCCCGTAATACTGCTGAGCAAGAAAGCTCATAAGAGCGGTTCTGTATTTATCGGCTTCATCGGTCGTTATTTTTTCGGCGTTTAACGCCTTTTTGAAAATCGCTTCGATTTCTTCATCCGTTGCGGGGGCGAACGGAACATAGTTAAACGCGTGGTCGCAGGCTCTGCATCCCATTTCGTCAAAGAATTCGATTCTTGATTTCATAGCCTGCTTCAGAGCAGAAAAGCTTTCGATTTTCATTTCGCATCTCTTCTGCATTGCCGACATCCACGGAATAAACGTCGCCGCCTCTATCGTCAGCGCCTTGTCGGGACGGAAAGCCGGAAGCACCTTAAAAGTCAGGTTTTCTTTTTTCAGAAGCGCATGATATTCAAGAGAATCCGCCGCGTCATCGGTGGTGCAGACGCATTTTACGTTTGATTTGGTGATAAGCTCTCTCGGCGTAAAACCGCCCGAAGCAATCTGACGGTTACATTCGTCATATATTTCCCTCGCGGTTTTTTCGTTAAGAGGAGTATCTATGCCGAAATATCTCTGTAATTCGAGATGGGTCCAGTGATAAAGCGGATTGCCGACGGCGTATGAAAGAGTTTTCGCATACGCAGCGAACTTTTCAAAATCGTCCGCGTCGCCGGTAATGTATTTTTCGTCAATGCCCATACTTCTCATTGCGCGCCATTTATAATGGTCGCCGCCGAGCCAAAGCTCGGTTATTCCCGACGGAGTTTTATTCTCATAAATCTCTTTAGGCGAAAGGTGGCAGTGCCAGTCGAAAATAGGCGTATTCTTTGCGCCTTTTTCGAAAAGCGTTTTTGCCGTATCGGTTGTCAAAAGAAAATCGTTATTCATAAACGGGGTCATGCTTCATTCTCTCCCTTCACTATTTTTTCAAGCGTATGAGTTACGCCGAATTCGGTTATGTCGTCAAAATACGCGGCGACCTTATCATAAAGCGAATAAATCTGCATAAGGTCTATTCCCCAGATTGACGTGTTCGAAAGAATTTCCCTTATTACGTCGTCGGATTCATAAGCCTTGCTGACGTCTACGAGAATTTCAAGCGAATCGCGGATTTCATACTCGGTCTGACCGATTGTTCCGATATATTTTCCGTCGCGGAATTCGCCTTTATAAAAACGGATGAGAGCGGCAAGCGAATAACACAGGCAGTCCGGCGCAACGCCGTTAACCTTATAGTATTCGACAATGCTCGTTAAGTCTCTTACCCTGAATTTCGAGAAGGAATTGGCAGAAATGTCAATAAGCCTGTGCTTTATAAACGGATTCTTTAATCTGCTGAGAACCGCCTCGGCAAAGGTTTCAAGCTCCTCCTCATCCATATTGATAAAAGGAACTATTTCTTCATTTAAAAGCCTTGTTAAAAACGCGGCGTATTTTTCATCTTCCATCATCTCGCTGAGAGTTTCATTTCCCTCAAGAAAAGCCGATAGAACGCACGCGGTATGAGCGCCGTTAAGCACCCTTAACTTTCTTAATCTGTAAGGCGCAAGGTCATCGACAAACTCAACGTCAAAGCCTAAATTTTCAAACGGAATTCTGTCGCGAAAGCTCTCGTCGCACTGAATGAAAAACTGCATAAAAGGCTCGCAGACATCGACAAGCCTGTCCTCATAGCCGAGCCTCTGTTCAAGGGAAAGCATTTCTTCCCTCGGAAAGCCAGCGACAATTCTGTCAACAAGGGTATTGGCAAAGCAGCAGGATTTTTCAATCCACGGGATAAATTCTTCACGCAGTTCCCATTTCTTCGCATAGGCGAATACGATTTCCTTCAATCTGTCCCCGTTCTGTTCAATAAGCTCGGTCGGAAGGATGAGAAAGCCCTTTGTTATGTCGCCGAAAAAGGCCTTGAACCTCGCGTATAAAAACGCGGTGAGCTTAGCGGGAAAAGTCGACGGCGGCATATCAACCGGCTCGTCGTTGCCGTTAAAAACTATGCCCGCTTCAGTCGTATTTGAAACAATTACGTTTAAGTCCTCGTTTTTAGCGAGGTCGAGAAATTCCATATAATCCCTGTAAGGCGAAATGCACCGTGAAACGCAGCTTATTATCTTCGCCCTGTCAACGGTTTCGCCGTTTTCAATTCCGCGGGTAAGTAATGTGTAAAGGCAATCCTGACCGTTAAAAACGTCTACCTTGCTGTCGCTTCTTGGCTGGCAGATTACGACGGACGCGTCCATAACCCCCTTCTCATTGGCTTCGTCGACAAGGCAGTCTATGAAGCCGCGAAGAAAGTTGCCCTCGCCGAACTGTAAAATCCTTTCGGGGCGGGTATAAGGTCTTGTATAGTATTCGTTAATCTTTTGCATACTGTTTCTCCGTGATAATAAAATGGATTAATTATTATTTTATCACAAACACAACATTTTGTATATAGCTAATTTTAAAACAAAAAATATTGCATTTTATAAAATATATGATATAATAAAGATTGTTAAAATTTTATTAAAAAAAGGAGATTCAAGTTATGCCAAAAGTAGTATGTCCTTGGAACTTAATCACTGATTTTGTAACCGATGCATTTGTCGGCTACGGTATTCCGAGAGAAGAAGCCGAGATGTGCACGGACGTTCTTCTTGAGTCGGATAAAAGAGGTATTGAAAGCCACGGCTGCAACAGATTCAAGCCGATTTACCTTGACAGAATCAAGGCGGGCATTCAGTCCCCCACAACTAATTTTGAAATTCTTAAAGAGACTGAGACAACTGCGGTTGTCGACGGTCACAACGGTATGGGTCAGGTTATCGGCACACGCGCTATGCAGATGGCTATTGACAAGGCCAAGAAATACGGTATGGGTATGGTTGTTGTCCGCAACTCCTGCCACTACGGTATCGCGGGCTACTATACATCAATGGCTACCGAGCAGGGCTGTATCGGTATGACCGGCACCAACGCCCGTCCGTCGGTTGCTCCGACGCTCGGCACCGAGGGTATGTTCGGCACTAACCCGTTCACTCTGGGCGTTCCGTCCGACGAAGCGTTTGACTTTAACTTCGACTGCGCTACTTCAATTACCCAGAACGGTAAAATCGAGTACTACGCAAGAATTGACGAGCCCGTTCATCCCGGCACGATAATCAATATCGACGGCACTCCCGTTGAAGGCGATGCAGGCGTTGCTCTTAAGAAGATTCGTGAAGGCTCCGCGGCTCTTACGACTCTCGGCGGTATCGGCGAGGCTCTCGGCGGTTACAAGGGTTACGGCTTCGCTATGTTCGTTGAATTCCTTTCCTCCGTTCTTCAGGACGGCGCATACGGCAAGGACCTTGACGGCAAGGACGAAGAAGGCAATATCAGACCTTATCATCTCGGTCATTTCTTTATTGCCATTGATACAAACCACTTCCTCGGCGAAGAGCTTTGCAGAAAAAAGACCGGCGAAATCATCCGCAAGGTACGCGCTTCGAGAAAAGCTCCCGGCGAAGAAAGAATTTATATTGCGGGCGAAAAGGAATATGAAATCTGGAAGCAGAGAGAGCCTCACGGCGTTCCGATTAACGAATCCGTTCAGGGCGAAATCAACGCTGTAAGAGACGAATTAGGTCTTAAGTACACGTTCCCGTGGGAAGACAACTACGTTCCCTATCCCGAAACGAAGAAGATTAAGTCACACATTGAAAGATAACTGAAAGGCAAAGGTAAAACTATGGATTACAGAAAAGAATCACTTCGCCTTCACGGCGAATGGAAGGGCAAGGTTGAAGTTGTTGCCCGCGCAAAGGTTGACAACAAGGACGCTCTTTCGCTTGCATATACACCCGGCGTTGCGGAGCCCTGCCTCGCAATTCAGGCTGACTACAAAAAGAGCTGGGAGCTTACCCGCCGCTGGAATATGGTTGCCGTTATAACCGACGGAACCGCCGTCCTCGGTCTCGGTGATATAGGACCGGAAGCAGGCATGCCCGTTATGGAAGGCAAATGCGTTCTCTTTAAGGAGTTCGGCGGAGTTGACGCCTTCCCGATCTGTGTAAGAACAAAGGATGTTGATGAATTTGTTCAGACAGTATATAACATTTCAGGTTCCTTCGGCGGAATCAACCTCGAGGATATTTCCGCTCCGAGATGCTTTGAAATTGAAAGTAAATTAAAGGAAATCTGCGACATACCGATTTTCCATGACGATCAGCATGGTACCGCAGTTATTTGTTCTGCCGCATTTATCAATGCATGCAAGATTACGGGCAAAAAGATAAGCGAGTGCAAGGCTGTGATCAACGGCGCAGGTGCTGCAGGAACAGCTATAGCAAAGCTTCTTATGACACTCGGTCTTCAGGATGTTATCCTCTGCGACAGAACGGGCGCCATCTATGAGGGCAGGGAAAATCTTAACCCCGCAAAAGAAGAAATCGCAAAGGTTACAAACCGCGGTATGGTTAAAGGCGGACTTGAAGAAGCAATCAAGGGCACTGATGTGTTTATCGGTGTTTCCGCTCCCGGCGTACTCACTCAGGAAATGATAAAGACAATGCAGCCCGACCCTGTTATCATGGCTATGGCTAACCCGACTCCCGAGATTATGCCCGACCTTGCAAAGGAAGCAGGCGCTTCTATTGTCTGCACAGGCCGTTCAGATTTCCCGAACCAGGTTAACAACGTTCTTGCATTCCCCGGTATCTTCCGCGGAGCGCTTGATGTAAGAGCAAGTCAGATTACCGAAAACATGAAGATTGCAGCTGCTTATGCTCTCGCTTCTCTTGTTGAAGACGATAAGCTTAATGCAGAGTACATTCTTCCCTATGCTTTCGATTCAAGAGTAAAAGATACAGTTGCCAATGCAGTCGCAGAGGCGGCAAGAAAAGACGGCGTAGCAAGAATCTGAATTCAGATTTAATAAAAACCCCTTCGGAGTATTCCGAAGGGGTTTTGTTTGCTATTTTTAATAATCCAGCGGGTCGGGCATAACCGCCGCGAGAATAATATAAGCGATTATTCCCGGTATGCCTGCAAAGAACGCAGTCAGAAGCGCATAACCGACTCTGACAAGAGTTACGTCTATGTCAAAGTATTCCGCGATACCGCTGCAGACGGCGGCTATCATTTTATCGTGACCTTTTGTAAGCTTTTTTCCGTTCATTGTATTTTACTCCTTTTTTATTTTTCGTTTAAGATTCCTCGCCTGAGTCAGGAATCACTTTTATTTATATGATTTAATTATATTATTAATCATTTTTACGTCGCGGTCAAGATAAACCTCGTCGGGACTCTTGTATTCGACAAGAGCGCAGGGAATTTTATAAGTGTCGCGCACGAAGCCGATTATATACCCGTATGACGAGCCGTATTTGCCGTCCTTGCGGGTTGAAAACTCCTGAGCGTTCATTATTATACCGTTAAGCTTTTTTGTGCCTAACGTTTCGTCGTACCAGCCGTGCATATTCAGGTAAATGTCGGGCTCGCACTTGGCAATATACTTTTTAAGCGCCTTGCTTTCAACCGCCTTGAAGGATTTGAAATCCCTGTTCATATCAATATGATTTGCGGTGCATCTGCCGAAGGCTTTCTTTTCGGCTCTTAAATTATTCTTGCCCGCGATAGTTCCGTCGGGATTCGCGCACGGAATTATGACAAGGCGGTAGTTTTTAAGTTCTTCGGAATGAGACGAATAATAGTCTATAATCCTGTTCGCCTCTTTGACGAGCACCTTGCCGTCCTTTGCATACGAATCCTCGAAGCCGTGAACAGCGAAATCCATAAACAAGGTTTTCTCATACGTTCCCGTCTTTTTATTGGTTATGACGTACGCCTCGAGCATTCTGCCCTGATAGGATTCGCCGTACTTTACTCTCTTTACGTTTGAGCAGTCAAGGGCAAGCTGAGCCGAATTCTTATTCAGGTAAAGCGCATTGTCGACAACGGTTATTGTCTGCGACGCGTAAAGGTTATCGTACTGGGTTTTGATTTTCACGGCAGTCTTGCCCGTCTTTACTCCCGTAACCTTGCCGGACGTGCTGATTTTAGCAATCTTTGTACTGCCGACCGAATAAACGGGCTTAACTTTCAAAGTGCTGTCGCTGACCTTATAGGTCATTTTATGATTAGTCGAGCCTTTCTGAACTTTCGTGTTGCTGTTAGTGATTTTAAAGGTGACGGGCTTTTTTGTGACGGTTACTGTGCAGGTGACCGTTTTGCCGTCATAAATGCTTGCCTTTATTTTTACCGTTCCCGTCTTTTTCGGGGTAATAATTCCGCCCGAAGAAACGGTGGCGACGGTTTTATCTGACGAGGTGAACGTTCTTCCGTACGCGCTTCCGTTTTTCGTAGCGACGTTCAGGTCGTATTTTTCGCCTATGCCGAGTGCAAGACAGGTCGCGTTAAGCTTAATCGAATCAGGCTCTTTTCTGACGTTGACGGCGACTCTTCCGAGTTCGTTCTCTTTAATCTCCTTAACCGTTTCGCCGGTCGTTTCGTCAACCGTTTCGGTTTCAAGCCACTCGGAAATAATCAAATCCGCCTGACCTATGCCGATACCCTTGAATCTTCCGTCAAAATCGACGAGAAGAATACTGTCGTCGGAGCTTGTAAAATTAAAAGCCTTTTCTTTTTTATCGGCGTTGGTTATAAGCGAATATGCCGAAAGGCTTTCGCCGAGGCCTATGTTAATGCCCGTCTTTTTAAGCGTCAATTCATACGGGACGTAAGGCTCGGTTTCGGGTTCGGTTGTCTGTTCGGTTTCGGGTTCGGTTACGCCGTCGCCTTCTTCGGCAAACGCGGTAACGGGCATAAGGAACAAAGCCGCCAGAATGACAGCCGTTAAAAGAAGCAATATTTTATTTTTCATAATTATCACTCCTTTTGCTTTCTCTTAAAGGTATTCGCCCGCAAGATAAAACGAGCCGCATATTACCACCGCGCCGTTTTCACCGGCGTTCTTTTCCGCCAGGTTTTTCGCTTTTTTCGGCGTCGAGGCGACAAATACGTTATTGCAGTATTTTTTCGCAAGAGCCGCTAAATCCTTTGCCGGAATTGACCTGGGATTGTCAGGCATAACCGTTGTAACGGATTTACAAAGCGGAAGAATAATACTCAGGTATTTTTCGCAGTCCTTGTCAGCCATCATGCCTATAACAAGGTGAATGTCCTTTTTTACGAATTTTTCAAGAACTCTTTCAAGAGCGAGAGCGCAGCCCTCGTTATGACCGCCGTCAAGAACGGTCAGCGGACGGGTGTTTATAATCTGCATCCTCGCGGGTAAAACGGTTTTCTTAAGACCGTCTTTAATATTCTTTTCACTTACGCCCTCAATGGTTTTCGCCGCTTCAACGGCGTTGAGCGCGTTTTCAACCTGATGGGCGCCCGTAAGAGCTATCTTATACTTTTTATTATTGTATAAAAATTCGGTTCCGTCAAGACCTTCTTTAATAATTACCGCGTCGGAAAAGTCGGAAATTATAAGCTTATTGTTCTTTTCTTCAGCCGTCTTTTCAATGACCTCAAGCGCGTCCTTATTCTGATTTGACGAGGTTACGGTAATCCCGTCTTCCTTTATAATTCCGCATTTTTCAGAAGCGATTTTTGAAACGGTATCGCCTAAAATCTGAGTGTGGTCAAGCGAAACTGAAGTAATGACGCAACAAAGCGGAGTGCCGATAATATTAGTCGCGTCATAACGTCCGCCGAGACCTACCTCAAGAACAACTATATCGCATTTTTCCTTCTTATAGCAGAGCATCGCAGCCGCCGTTATAACCTCAAATTCGGTCGGCTGTTCTTTCATTTTTTCAACCGCCTGCCTGACTGTTTCGGCGGCATAAGCGAAAGTGCGTTTCGAAACGGGTTTGCCGTCAATCTGAATCCTTTCAAGAAAATCCTTGACATAGGGCGAAGTGAAAAGCCCCGTCTTATAGCCCGCTTCCGAAAGAATATTCGCAATAAAGGTCGAGGTTGTGCCCTTTCCGTTAGTGCCCGCAACGTGGACAAAGCGCAAATCTCCCTGCGGATTACCGCAGAGAGAGAGCAATTCGTTTATACGTTCAAGCCCCGGTTTTATACCGAATTTCAAAAGGGAATGAACATAGTTTTCGGCGTCCTGATATGTCATTTATTCTCCAGTTTTGCAATGCTTTCATCAAGCATTTTAATCTTTTCAAGATACGCCGCCTGCGCTTTGCGCTGGCCCTCGACAACCGCCGCGGGAGCCTTTTCGACAAAGTTTTTATTGTTGAGCTTATTGCTGACAAAGTCGAGGTCTTTCTGAACCGCCGCCTTTTCTTTGTTAAGGCGTTCAAGCTCAGCTTTGAAATCAACCAGCTCGTCAAGCGGAATATAGATTCTTGCGCTGTCAGTAATAATCGAAACCGCGCCGTCCATATTGTCGAACGCAGAGCCTATTTCAACCTCGCTTGCGGACGCAAGACGCTTGAAGAATACCGCGCCGTCGGAGAACGTATCGGCAAATGCGGTTTCAATATAAACCTTAGCCTTCTTTGACGGGGCGACGTTCATTTCCGCCCTGCGGTTTCTGACTGCCTTGATGGCGGTCATTATTTTATCCATCTTCGCTTCCTCGTCGGCGAAGTTGAGCTTTTCGTCATACTCCGCCCAGGGTGAAAGCATTATCGTATCGCCCTCGTGAGGAAGAGCCTGCCAGATTTCTTCTGTGATAAAAGGCATAAACGGATGAAGCAGTTTAAGCGTGTTCGACATAACGTAAACGAGAACCGCCTTTGCGGTCGCTTTCGCCTTTTCATCATCGGAATTGAGCCTGATTTTTGTCAGCTCAATATACCAGTCGCAGAAAATGTCCCAGATAAAGTCATAGAGCTTCTGAACAGCCATGCCGAGTTCATATTTGTCAAGCGACTCGGTAACCTCTTTAACGAGGTCGTTGTAAAGGCTTAATACCCACTTGTCCTCAAGGGCAAGATTTTCGGGTATATGGGGATCCGGCTCGTCCTCGGAGATATTCATAAGAATATATCTCGATGCGTTCCAGATTTTATTTGCGAAATTTCGGCTCGCTTCAACTCTGTCGTCGGAGAAACGCATATCGTTTCCGGGGCTGTTGCCCGTTGCAAGAGTAAATCTCAATGCGTCGGCACCGTATTTATCGACAATTTCAAGCGGGTCAATGCCGTTGCCGAGAGACTTCGACATTTTTCTGCCCAGCGCGTCACGGACAAGGCCGTGAATAAGAACCGTGTCAAACGGCGGTTTACCCGTGTAAGCGAGTGAAGAGAAAATCATTCGGCTTACCCAGAAACCGATAATATCATAACCCGTGACAAGGGTATTCGTCGGGAAATAGTGTTTGAAATCTTCTGTCTCATCCGGCCAGCCGAGAGTTGAAAACGGCCAGAGCGCAGACGAGAACCATGTGTCGAGAGTGTCGGGGTCCTGAGTGAGATTTTTACCGCCGCATTTCGGGCAAATTTCAACGTCAGTCTTTGAAACAACCGTTTCGCCGCAGTCGTCGCAGTACCAGGCGGGAATTCTGTGTCCCCACCAGAGCTGACGCGAAATGCACCAGTCTCTTGTGCCTCTCATCCAGCTCATATAGTTTTTCTTGAATCTGTCGGGAACAAATCTGATTTCGCCCTTTTCAACGCTTTCCATGGCAGGGCCTGCAAGAGGCTCCATACGGACGAACCACTGCTTTGAAACCATAGGCTCAATCGTCGTCTTACAGCGGTAGCAGGTGCCGACGTCGTGCTTTAACGGCTCAATTTCTTTAATATAGCCGCCCTTTTCAAGGTCCTCCAAAATCGCCTTTCTCGCTTCAAGAGTCGTCATACCCGCATATTTTCCGCAGTCAAGAACCTCGGGCTCATTCTGAGTAGCCTTGCCCGAAGCTATTAATTCGTCAGCTTCCGCCTTTTCCTTAGCGCCGGTCATATAGCCGTCATAGGTAAAGGTGCGGACGATAGGAAGATTATGGCGAACGCCGACCTCAAAGTCATTCGGGTCGTGGGCGGGTGTAATTTTAACTACGCCCGTTCCCTTCGTCATATCCGCGTGCTCGTCAAGAACTATCGGAATTTCCTTGTTGATAAGCGGAAGAATAACGTGGCAGCCGTGAAGGTGCTTGTATCTTTCGTCCTCGGCATTGATTGCGACGGCGGTATCGCCGAGCATTGTTTCGGGACGGGTTGTCGCAAGCTCAAGATATTCGCCCGTTTCCTTAACGGGATAGAGAAGATGCCAGAAATTACCCTGCTGCTCCTCATATTCAACCTCGGCGTCGGAAATCGACGTGTTGCAGTGCGGGCACCAGTTTACCATTCTGTTGCCCCTGTAAATCAAATCCTTATTGTAGAGATTAACGAAAACCTCTCTTACGGCTCTTGAGCAGCCCTCGTCAAGAGTAAAGCGTTCTCTGTCCCAGTCGCAGGACGAACCGAGCTTTTTAAGCTGTTCAATAATTCTTCCGCCGTACTGTTCTTTCCATGC
The DNA here is from genome assembly GCA_017613735.1 of Clostridia bacterium. GTDB lineage: Bacteria > Bacillota > Clostridia > Oscillospirales > Acutalibacteraceae > Fimenecus. The sequence goes on along the minus strand of JAGADF010000010.1, from coordinate 132,467 downwards.
CCAGGCTCTTTCAAGGAATTTATCTCTTCCGAGGTCTTCCTTGGTAACGCCTTCCTTGCGCATAGTCTCGACTATTTTCGCCTCGGTGGCTATTGACGCGTGGTCGGTGCCGGGAAGCCACAGGGTATCATAACCCGCCATACGGTGATAGCGGATAAGAATGTCCTGTAAAGTATTGTCAAGCGCGTGTCCCATATGAAGCTGGCCGGTGATGTTCGGGGGCGGAATGACTATTGTATAAGTCTTTTTACCCTCCTCGCGGCGAGCGTGGAAATACTTGTTTTTTAACCATTCGGCATAAATACGTTCCTCAACGTCTTTGGGATCGTATTTTGTTGCAAGGTCCTTTCGCATTGTTTTCCCTCCAAAAAAATAAAAAACCTCATACGAAAGTATGAGGCGAATAAAATCCGTGGTACCACTCAAATTGCCCGTAAAACGGGCCGCTCAAAACCGATAACGGCGGTTTGCCGTCTTTGCCTACATATCGGCAAAGAAGCTCCGGGGCGACGACGGTAGATACCGCGCTGTCTTACACCGACCGACAGCTCTCTTAAAGCGGTAATAATACCTTATTCCTCTTCACAGCTTTTATATATTTTAAAGTATATTAACACCTTTAATCGGTTTTGTCAACTCGCTTTTTCGTTATTGCGGCGGCAACGCACACAACGTCCTTTGCGCCCGCAAGACGAAGCATTTTAGCGCACTCGTTAAGAGTCGCGCCCGTAGTCATAATATCGTCGCAGAGAAGAACTGTTTTGCCCTGCGGCGAAACGGCGTCTTTTACCTTTGTGTCATACGCGCCGAGCACGTTGCCTTTTCTCAGGCTTTCTTTCAGCGTGTGCTGCTGTTTGGTTTCAAAAACCTTACACAGATACTTTCTGACGGGTTTATTTATCAGTTTTCCGATTTCGTCCGCAAGCAGCTCGCTCTGGTTGAAGGAACGCTCCTTTATCTGCCTTTTAGTCATCGGGACAAAGGCTATTTCGTCAATATCAATCCCCTGATATCTTTCGTTGACGCAGGCAGCCATATATTTCGCAAGACTTTTCGCATACTGCCTGTTTTCGCCGAATTTAAGCTTAAGGACAGCCGTCTTTGCCCCGCCCTCATAATAAAAAGGCGAACAAATCATTGAATAGGAATTCTTCCGCTTTTTACAAACGCAGTATTCCTTTTCAACTCCGCAAAGCGCGCAGATTTCGTTTTTGATATAAAAGTCCCCGCTTTCGCATTCCGGGCACAGGTCGTAATGCGGATTGATAACCTTTCCGCACAGCTCGCACCTTTTAGGAAAAAACGCGTTTATTATAAAGTCCTTTGCCGTTATTTTACCCATTTACGCCCTCTGTAAGAAAATGCTTTAACGCCGAATAACGTCTTGTCTTTTTATCGTTTTCAATCATCCTTGAAACCTGATTTTCGGAGCCGACTATAATAAGGTTTTCCCTCGCCCTCGTGACGGCGGTGTAAAGCAGATTTCTGTAACAAAGCTGAGGCGGTATGCCCGCAGCCGTAAGCAAAACGCAGTCGAACTCGCTGCCCTGACTCTTGTGGACGGTAACCGCGTACGAAAGCTCAAGCTCCTCAAGATTCGCCGACGGGTATTCGACTCTTTTTCCGTCGAAGTTAATATATAAAACTCCCGAACGGGTGTCGATATCCTCAATAAATCCGATATCGCCGTTAAATATGCCCGTTCCCCTTTCGCCGTCCTTTTCCCATTCAAGGTTATAGTTGTTTTTTATCTGCATAACCTTGTCCGCCGAGCGGAAAACGCTGCCTCTGAAAACAAACTGCGCCCTGCCCTCCGAATAGGGATTGACCGCTTCCTGAAGCATTTTGTTGATTTCAACCGTACCCGCCTCGCCCTTTCTTGAGGGACAGAGAATCTGGATATCCTTTACGGGATTATAGCCGTATGCGGCGGGAAGTCTTTCGCAGTAAAGCTCCCTTACGGTTCTTGCGGCGAGCAGACCGCTCCCGCGGGAAACGAAGAAAAAGTCGCCGTCATTTCGCGTCAAATCTATTTCTTCGCCGCGTACAATTTTATGGGCATTCGTAACAATCTGCGACTGCTGTGCCTGACGGAAAATCTCGTTTAACTCCACGACGGGAAGCAAGCCCGAATCAATAAGGTCGTGAAGAACATTTCCCGCGCCGACGGGCGGAAGCTGATTGCTGTCGCCGACCATAATAAGCCTGCATCCGAACGGAAGCGCGTCCATAAGAGAGGCGAAAAGATGAATATCGACCATTGATAATTCGTCGACGATAAGCACCTGAGCCTCAAGCGGATTTCTTAAGTTTCTTTTAAAAACGGGTCTGTCGTTTTCGTCCCATTCGACTTCAAGCAGTCTGTGAATTGTCTTTGCCTCACAGCCCGTAACCTCCGTCATTCTCTGCGCCGCTCTTCCCGTAGGCGCGGCGAGAACTATATCAAGCTTATCTCTCTGAAACAGACGAAGCATGCCCTTAAGGGTTGTGGTTTTACCGGTTCCGGGACCTCCCGTGAGAATAAGAATACCCTTGTTTACCGCGATTTCAATGGCTTCGCGCTGTTTTTCGCCGTATTTTATCTTGTCCTTTATCTCTATTCGGTCAATGTCCTCGCCGACAGTATAATTCTGTTCGGGCGGGAAACGCAGAAGCACATCTATTCTCTGGGCAATTTTCTTTTCCGCATTGTAGGACGAAGGCAGAAACAGAAAATCCCTGCCCTTTATTTTTGCAGTTATAAGCTGTTTTTCTTCAATAAGACTGTCAATCGCTATATCTGCCTCATCCGCCGTGATATCAAGAAAATCGCACGCGGGCTTTATAAGCTTTTCACGCGGCAGGCACGTATGCCCGTTGGAATATAAATTATGCTTTACGATATGAAGAAGCCCCGCGTTTGAGCGGCAGTCGCGGTTAAAAGAATCGGGAATTTTTGACGCGATTTCCTCCGCCCTTTCAAAGCTTATATACTCAATGTCAACGCAGAGTCTGTACGGGTTTTTCCTGACCGTCGCCGCCGCTTCGACGCCGTACCTTTTGAATGCGGCAAGACATTCGCCCGCGGTCATACCGTACTGTTCAAGCGCAATTACGGTACTTCTTGCGGCAAACTGATTTCTGAATTCGTTTGAAATCTTTCTCGCCTTATCGGGCGAAATTCCCTTAATCTGAGTCAGGCGCAGACAGTCGTTTTCAATGACGTCAAAGCTGTCCTCGCCGAATTTTGCAACTATTTTTTCAGCCGTCGCGGGACCTACTCCGCGTATTACCCCCGACGAAAGATACTTGTAAAGCTGCTCGGCGCTTTCGGGCATACGCCGCTCAACGAGCTCAACCTTAAGCTGTCTGCCGAAGGACTGATGAGTCTGCCACACGCCCGTAAGAGTGACCTTTTCGCCCGGCGAAAGAGAGCTGACGGTACCGACGGCGGTGAAGATTTCGCCGTCTTCATCACCCGAAAATTCAAAGACGGTAAAGCCGTTCGCCTGATTGCAGAACGTGACGCTTTCAACCGTCCCGTTGATTATTACCCTGTCGTTTCTTTCGTCCAATTAAAGCACTTCCGTTATCTGTCCGGGATTTATGAGAACCGCCGAGGAATTTTCCCCGCAGAACCGTTCGCAAAACATCCGCTGAACGTTATTCATTCCGTTATCGATTATTACCGCTTTTCCCGCGCCCGATACCGCGCGCTGAAAATCAATAAAGCCGAGTTGCTGACGGATATCCTGACTTTCGGAGTCAAAGACGAGAACAATCGCCGACTTTTTCTTCTTCGGCTTTAAAAGATTATAAAACACAAAATATACCGAAAACAGTACGCCGATAAACATAAAAAGAATGAAGAGTATTCCGAATAACATATCCATAAAAATCACCCCATATATCATAGTACGGGGTGATTTGACAAATGGTGAGTAAACCTGTAAGCCGAGTTCTGTCATTTAAGGCAATTATCTATCTGGTCCTTACGTTACCGTAAGGCTCAAGCCACCCTTCGAAGTATCTGCCCAGCTGACAACTTCAGTCGGTGTTGCATCGGGTAGGGTTTACTTAGCAACGCCGTCACCGGCGCACTGGTGAGCTCTTACCTCGCCTTTCCACCCTTACCGTAAAAACGGCGGTATATCTCTATGCACTTTCCCGGAGGTCGCCCTCGGCGGCCGTTAGCCGTTACCCTGCTGTGTGATGCTCGGACTTTCCTCATACAATGAATGTACGCAACTGCCCGGTTTACTCAACGGTTATTTTAACAATTCAAAGGTAAAAAGTCAACAAATATAAAAATGTATTTGTATTATTATAAAAAGTGTGATATAATCTTCAACCGTTAGTTATTTTTAGGAGAGATTGATTTGAGTAAGCTTTACGAAGAATACAAAAAATCATACGATATATATTCGCATCTTAACGGCAAGTGCTATCTCAACGTTGTGGGCGACCTCTACGAAAGGCCCGAAATTCAGCGAATGAGCGAATATGAACAGCATCTTGAAATAGACAGGCTTCAGCATATGACAAGCGTTTCGTATTTAAGCTTTCTTATCTGCAGACGCCTGAAGCTCGATTACCGTTCGGCGGCAAGAGCTTCAATAATGCACGATATGGTTTTTTACGACTGGCGTAATCCCGCCGAAATGTGGCACCGTCCTCACGGCTACCTTCACCCGAAATTTGCCGCGGAGAATGCGAAAATCCTGACCGGCGGAAACTTTTCGGAAAAGGAAGAAAAGATTATTTTAAAGCATATGTTCCCTTTGACGGTTACGGTTCCGTCTTCAAGGGAGGGGCTTATCGTCAGCCTTTCGGACAAATATTGCGCCACGAGGGAGCTTTTTTATTCGCTTTCAAAAAGCTATAAGAAAAGATTTTTAAAGGAGATTGGCAGAAATGTTTGATAAAATAATTTACTTCCTGCTGCTCTTCTTTTTCGCGTCGGCAGGCGGATGGCTCGGCGAATGCATATACTGTTCAATCGCCCACCACCGAATCATCAACCGCGGATTTCTGACAGGCCCGCTCTGCCCGATTTACGGCTGCGGCGTACTGATTATGGAGCTGATTATAAAAATCTGCTCTTTCTTCCCCGAAAACTACAGAATTTTCATTGTCCCCGTGCTCGCGATTCTTCTTTGCGACACGCTTGAATTTATGACAAGCCTTATTATGGAAAAAATGTTCCACGCGCGCTGGTGGGATTATTCGGACAAATTTCTGAATATTCAGGGGCGAATCTGTTTCAGGCACACCGTAATCTGGGCGCTCGTTTCCATGCTTTACGTCTACGTTCTCAAGCCCTATGTAATTGAGCAGCTGTATTCGTATATTCCGCTTTACGTAAGACCTTATCTTTTAGGCGCGATTCTTATAGTATTCGCATTTGACCTTATAGACACGCTCAAGAGCGCGCTCGACATCAAAAGAATGCTTGTCCGTCTTGAAAAATTCGGCGAAACCGCAAAAGAGGCTACCGAACAGCTTTCGCTCGTACGCGAGGCCATAGTGACGGACGCGAAAGAATCTATGAAAAAGCGCAAAAAGGAACGCGAGGAATCCGCCGCAAAGCGCGACGAAAGAATCAACGAATGGATGTCCTCGGCTGCGGACCAGCTTCTTGAATTCAGAAACCAGTTTGAATCGCTTTCAAGCAGAAGCAACCGAAGAACGAAGGAGTCGTTCCGACTGCTCAACGTTTCCCAGTTCGGAGAAACAATCAGAAAACGAATTGAGGCCGCGCAGGAAGCGTACGACAAATACAGGGAAAAGAACTCGGACAACAAGGATGAATAATATAAGGGCAGTCGGCTGACTGCCCTTTTAAATTAATCAAAAATCGGTTGAATCTGAGTGCCGTAGAGGGCTGAAAACATTGAATCCTTGATTCTGTCAAAATACGCCACAAGAGAGGTGGGCTTTCCTATGGCGTCGTCCTGACGCATAGGTACGAAATAGACGTTTTTCGTATTCATCAAAAGACCTATGTTTTTACCCGACGCGGAAAGCGCGTCATTCGTCGAAACGGCTATTACAAGCGGTCTCTGGTTTCTCAGGTGCGCTTTCGCCGCAAGGGTTACGGGCGTATCGGTTATTCCGTTTGCGATTTTTCCGATTGTGTTTCCCGTACACGGCGCGATAATAAGCACGTCGAGAATCTTTTTAGGTCCTATCGGCTCGGCGGCGGTAAGAGTGTGAATAATACTTTTTCCGCATATTTCTTCAATCTCGTTTCTGAACTTTTCCGCCTTTCCGAAACGCGTGTCCGTAGAATACGCCGCTTCGCTCATAATAGGGTAAATATCTATATCACTGTCGGCAAGCCTTTTTAACTGCGGCACGACCTGGGAAAATGTACAGAACGAACCGCAAAGCGCAAAGCCTGCTTTGATTTTCGACATTAATTCATCTCCTTCAGGATGGTTTCGGCAATTACCTCCCCCGCCTCTTCCGGGAAAAATCTCCCCGGCAGCGAGGGAGCTTTTATTACCTTTATATCAAGCCTCTTTGCCGCTTCAAAATCAATTCCGTACGGCGCAGAGGCAATTTCGGTTATAACCGCGTTGCGGTTAAGATTAACAAGCTCGTTTTCCGTAAGAACGGCTGACGGGACGGTGTTGACGACAAGCGAAGCCTCGTTGATACGCCCTTTCAAATCCTCAAAATGAACAAGGCGGTATTCTCCGGCTTTGCCTTTTGACGAAACAACCGTCACGTTCCCCCCGGCCGAAGAAAGAACATCGGCAATAGCCTTGCCGCATCTTCCGTAGCCGAGAATAAAAATCCGACCGTTACTTACGGAAACACCGTTTTCTTCAAGGACAGACGGTATTGCGCGCGCCGTGAGAACCGCATTTTTATCAAGAAGCGTTTCATCGGAAAAATAATCAATAAGCTTTATATTTTTCTCACGACATATTTCTTCAAAAGACTGCGGAATTATTCCGCCGAAAACAGTTGAGTTTTCGGGAAGCAAACCTGCAAGTCGTTTTTCGCTTACCTTTTCATCCGTCAGCGGCGAATTGAGAAAGCCGTTTCTCATAACGGGCACGGGCAGAATAACGGTATCGTAAACCGCTTTTCCGCTTTCTTTTTCAAGAAAAACAGAATTGACCTTAAAGCCCTTTTTTTCAAAAAAACTTTTGACGGACAAAAACCGTCCGTCACCGCCGATAATGGTAAGCTTATCGCTCATAAAGCCGTCCTTCCTTTCCTTACATACTATGACCGACCTGTTTTTATTGACACAAACTGCACTTGAAAAGTAATTATAACTATGGTAAAATATATGACAGTCTATTGAAAAGAGGCGGTTTAATGCATCTTCAGGAATCGGGCGAAATGTATCTTGAAACAATACTCGTCCTTTCTAAAAAACAGCCCTACGTACGCTCGCTTGACGTAGCGGAGTATATGGGTTTTTCAAAGCCGAGCGTTAGCCGCGCTGTCGGACTGCTTCGTAACGGCGGGTATCTTGATACCGACGAAGACGGTCATCTCATACTGACCGATTTGGGTAAGGAAATCGCCGAAAAGATTTATGAACGCCATCAGGTGCTTACGGACGTGCTTGTCAAACTCGGCGTCAATAAGGAAACCGCTACGGACGACGCGTGCAAAATCGAGCACGACATAAGCGACGAAACCTTTAAAGCGATTAAAAAATGGGTAAAGAAAAATAAATAAGATAAAAAACAAAGGCAGGAACAACAGTTCCTGCCATTTATTTTTATTCTGATTAACCCTCGTAATCGTCCTCGTTTTCCCAGTTATGGTAAACCTCCTGAACGTCGTCGTTATCGTCGAACATTTCAAGCATCTTACCCATATTCTTTATATCGTCCTCATTCGAGAGAGTTGTATAAGTGCCGGGAATATAAGCGACGTCAGCCGAAAGAATCGTATAGCCCTTAGCGGCGAGGTCATCGTTAATTGCGCCCATATCGGTAGGCTCGGTGCGGATGTCGAATACGTCGTCATCGGCGATAAAGTCGGTTGCGCCCGCTTCAAGAGCGTCGGTCATAAGAGCGTCCTCGTCAACGCCCTCTTTATCAATAATAATCTGTCCCTGCTTTGTGAACATAAAGGAAACGCAGCCTGTCGTGCCCATATTTCCGCCGTACTTGTCGAAATAATGGCGGACGTCGGCGGCCGTACGGTTACGGTTATCGGTGAGAGCGAGAACCATTACCGCAATACCCGACGGGCCGTAGCCTTCGTAAGTTACGGACTCGTAGTTCGCGCCGTCGCTGTCGCCGGCAGCCTTTTTTATAATTCTTTCAATATTTTCATTGGGAACGTTGGCGGCCTTAGCCTTGGCGATAATATCCTTAAGCTTTGAGTTGCCAGCCGGGTCGGGACCGCCCTCGCGTACCGCTACGGCAATTTCCCTTCCGATTTTGGTGAAAACCTTCGCGCGCTGGTTATCGGTTTTCTCCTTTTTTCTTTTTATCGTACTCCATTTTGAATGTCCGGACATAAATTCATATACCCCTTTTTCAAGATAATCTTTTAACTTGGATATTTTATCACAGACAAGCTTTTTTTGCAATAGCAAAAAGGGAAGTCCCGCGGGACTTCCCTTTTCATTTAATTAACGCGAATTATTCTTCAACGCTGTAAAGCTCCTTAAGCTTAAGAAGGTGAGCGTATCTGTCGTTAGCGACTGTTTCGCTCTTAGCGAAGAGTTCTTCCGCTCTTTCGGGGAATTCACGTGTAAGACGTGAATAACGAGCCTCGTTGAGAAGGAAGTCGCGATAGCTTTCGGTAGCGGGCTTGGAGTCAACCGTGAAGGGATTCTTGCCCTCAGCCTTAAGAGCCGGGTTATAACGGAACATATTCCAGTAACCGCAGTCAACGGCCTTCTTCATCTCAGCCTGGCAGTTCGTCATGCCGCCCTTGATTGAATGCATTTCGCAGGGAGCGTAAGCGATAACGATTGACGGGCCGTGATAAGCCTCAGCTTCCGTGATAGCCTTGATTGTCTGATTATTGTCAGCGCCCATAGCTATCTGAGCAACGTAAACGTAGCCGTAGCTCATAGCGATTTCGGCAAGGCTCTTCTTGGCAATCGACTTACCGGCTGCCGCGAACTGAGCGACCTGACCGATATTTGAAGCCTTTGAAGCCTGTCCGCCGGTGTTGGAGTAAACCTCGGTATCGAATACCATAATGTTTACATCCTCACCCGAAGCGAGAACGTGGTCAACACCGCCGAAGCCGATGTCGTATGCCCAACCGTCGCCGCCGAAAATCCAGATGGATTTCTTAGCGAGATATTCTTTATTTTCAAGGATGTCTTTCTTAGTTTCGCAATCGCAGTCAAGAGCTTCGAGAGCCTTTACAAGTTCAGCCGAAGCCGCCTTGTTAGCCTCGCCGTCGGAAACCGTATCAAGATAAGCCTTGCATGCGTCAAGTACGTCTGCGGGAGCCTTGCCCTCTTCGACAATAGCCTCAACCTTGCCTATAAGTCTGTTCCTGATTGCGTTCTGACCGAGATACATGCCGAAGCCGTGTTCAGCGTTGTCCTCGAACAGCGAGTTAGCCCATGCGGGACCGTGACCTTCCTTGTTTACCGTATAAGGCGATGTAGCAGCAGGACCGCCCCAGATTGACGAACAGCCGGTAGCGTTCGAGATATACATTCTGTCGCCGAAGAGCTGAGTAACAAGTCTTGCATAGCTTGTCTCCGCGCAGCCTGCGCATGAACCCGAGAACTCAAGAAGCGGAGTCTTGAACTGACTGCCGATTACGGTGTTGTTCGCAAGGTCTTCCTTAACGGTAACGTTCTTAACAAGATAATCGAATGCGGGCTGTTTAGCATCCTGTGACTCACGGGAAACCATCTTAAGAGAGTTTGTCGGGCAAACGCCGATACAAACGCCGCATCCCATACAGTCAAGCGGTGAAACCGCCATTGTATACATATATTCGCCCTTGCCCTTACCCTTCTTTTCAACAAGGGTAGCGCATTCGGGAGCCTTAGCCGCTTCGTCGGCGGTAAGAGCGAACGGACGGATTGTAGCGTGCGGGCAAACATAAGCGCACTTATTACACTGAGCGCAGGTTGAACCGTCCCACTCGGGAACCATAACCGCTACGCCGCGCTTTTCATAAGCCGCCGCGCCCTGCTCAAATGTACCGTCAGCATGGTCAACAAATACCGAAACGGGAAGTGCGTCGCCGTCCATCTTGCCGACGGGCTTCATAATCTCGTCAACCATCTTGACAAGTTTCGGAGCGCCTTCGCTCTTCTCTTCAGCCGCGTTGTCTGTTGCGGTAGCCCAATCAGCGGGGATGTCAATCTTAACATACGCCGAAGCGCCTGCGTCGATTGCCTTCTCGTTCATTTCAACGATTTCTTTACCCTTCTTCATGAACTTCTGAGCCTTTTCCTTCATATAGCCGATTGCTTCCTCAGCGGGAAGAACCTTGGCAAGTGAGAAGAAAGCAGACTGAAGAACAGTATTCGTACGCTTGCCGAGACCGATTTTAGCGGCAAGGTCGATAGCGTTTACGATATAAAGCTGAATGTTGTTCTTAGCGATATACTGCTTTGTCTCTGCGTTGAGCTTTTCGGCAAGTTCTTTCTCATCCCACTGGCAGTTGATGAGGAATACGCCGCCGGGCTTAACGTCCTGAACCATCTTGAAGCCCTTTTCAATGTATGAGGGATTATGGCAGGCGACAAAGTCAGCCTTATTAATGTAGTACGAGCTCTTTATCGGGCTGTCGCCGAAACGAAGGTGAGAAATCGTAACGCCGCCGGTCTTCTTTGAGTCATACTGGAAATATGCCTGAACATACTTGTCGGTGTGGTCGCCGATAATCTTGATGGAGTCCTTGTTCGCGCCGACTGTGCCGTCGCCGCCGAGGCCCCAAAACTTACACTCGATTGTGCCCTCTGCCGCTGTGATGGGAGCGGGAACTTCAGTGAGTGAAAGGTGTGTAACGTCATCGTTGATGCCGATTGTGAACTGACGCGCGGGCTTGTCCTTCTTGAGTTCGTCATATACTGCGAAGATGCTTGAAGGCGGTGTGTCCTTTGAACCGAGGCCGTATCTGCCGCCGGTTACGACAGCGCTTCTGCCCGTATCGTTAAGAGCAGCGACAACGTCAAGGAAGAGAGGCTCGCCTATTGAGCCGGGTTCCTTTGTTCTGTCAAGAACTGCAATCTTCTTAACTGTTTCGGGAATAGCTTCAGCGAGCTTTTCAGCCGCGAAAGGTCTGTAAAGACGAACCTTGACAAGACCAACCTTTTCGCCCTTGGCGAGAAGATAATCGATAACCTCTTCGGCAACGTCGCAGACAGAGCCCATAGCAATAATGATTCTGTCGGCGTCGGGAGCGCCGTAGTAGTTAAAGAGCTTATAGTCAGTACCGAGCTTTGCGTTGACCTTATCCATATAGCTTTCAACGATAGCCGGAACCTTGTCGTAGTATTCGTTGCAGGCTTCTCTGTGCTGGAAGAAGATATCGCCGTTCTCGTGAGAACCGCGCATAACGGGTCTTTCGGGATTGAGAGCGCGCTTACGGAACGCGTTTACGGCGTCCATATTGCACATTTCCTTCAAATCCTCGTAATCCCAGATTTTAATCTTCTGGATTTCGTGAGAAGTGCGGAAACCGTCGAAGAAGTTAATGAAGGGAACTCTTGACTCGATTGTTGCAAGGTGAGCAACTGCGCCAAGGTCCATAACTTCCTGAACGTTGGTCTCGGCAAGCATTGCGAAGCCTGTCTGACGGCAGGCGTAAACGTCGGAATGGTCACCGAAAATGTTAAGAGCGTGCGACGCTACGCAGCGAGCCGATACGTGGAATACGCTCGGGAGAAGCTCGCCGGCGATTTTGTACATGTTGGGAATCATAAGAAGAAGTCCCTGGGAAGCGGTGTAGGTGGTGGTAAGAGCACCAGCCGCAAGCGAACCGTGAACGGTGCCTGCCGCGCCTGCTTCGGACTGCATCTCGGCAACTTTAACGGTTGTGCCGAAAATGTTCTTCATGCCGTTAGCCGACCACTGATCAACATAGTCAGCCATGGGGCTTGAAGGGGTAATGGGGTAAATGCCCGCAACCTCTGTGAACGCATAGGACACATAAGCGGCGGCGTTGTTACCGTCCATTGTCTTGGACTTTCTGCTTACGACAGCCTTTGTTTCTGATGCCATAGTAAGAAATCCTCCTTGAAAATGCAATTTTAAGCATTATTTTTGCCACATATAATAATAACAAATTAATGTTTTTATGTAAAGTGTCATTTTATAAAAATAATATGGAATTTTCGCCGTTTTATGACATAAAATGTGTATATTTTTTCCAACGATTTGCCCATACTTGACTAAAGGCATAAATAATTGTATAATACAAGGTAATTTACAAATAATGTAAATTAGTATTTTTTCAACACTGAAAGGAGTTATGTCTTTTATGGACGACCCCGGACCTGCGACTGTTATTATCCAGGTACTGATTTTATTTGTTCTCATACTTATCAATGCGTTTTTTGCGATGAGCGAAATTGCGATTATTTCGCTTAACGACGCGAAAATCGAAAAGATGGCTGAGGACGGCCACAAAAAAGCGAAAATGATTAAAAAGCTGACGAAAAATTCTTCCGGCTTTTTATCAACCATTCAGATAGGCGTTACCCTGGCGGGCTTTCTTACCTCGGCTTCGGCGGCTCAGTCGTTCGCCGTAATGCTTACCGACGCATTAAGCAAAAAATGGACCGCCCTGCCCTATAATTTCATTCTCGGACTCGCGACCGTATTAATTACAATTATCGTTTCGTATTTTTCGCTCGTACTCGGCGAGCTCGTACCGAAAAAAATCGCGATGCAGAAGAGCGAAAAGGTTTCTTTCGCGGTAGTTAAAACTCTTCTCGTGTTTTCAAAAATCGTCGCGCCATTTGTCAAAATTCTTTCTCTTTCGACCAACGGCGTGGTAAGGCTTTTCGGTCTTGACCCCAACGCCGGCGACGAGATTGTAACCGAGGAAGAAATTCGTATGATGGTCGACGTCGGCGAGGAAAAAGGCGTTATCGAATCCGAACAGAAAGAAATGATAAACAACATTTTTGAGTTCGACGACATTGACGTTGCGGATATTATGACTCACCGTACGGATATGGAGTGCATTGAGGTTGACGAGCCTCTTCAGGCTATACTTCCCATAGCGATTGAAAGCGGCCACTCAAGAATACCCGTCTACGACGACGACCCCGACAACATTATCGGCGTGGTATACGTTAAGGATTTGCTTCCCTATGTCGGCACTTCGATTCCTAAAAGCAAAACCCTTCGCCATATTATGAGAAAAGCTCTTTATATACCCGAATCAAAGAGCTGCGGCGAGCTTTTCAACGAGATGACCGAAAAGAAAATCCAGATGGCTATCGTCATTGACGAATACGGCGGAACGGCGGGAATTGTTACCCTTGAAGACCTGCTTGAAGCCATAGTCGGCAATATTCAGGACGAATACGACAACGAGGATGAGGAAATCTCGGTAATCGACGAAACAACCTTTACAATCGACGGTATTACAGATATCGAAGAGGTTGAAGAAGAGCTTGATATCAAGCTTCCCGAGGGCGATTATGATACGCTCGGCGGATTTATAATAAGTCTTCTCGGATTCCTGCCCGAGGATGGCGAAATGAATACCGTTGAATATAACGGAATAGAATTTACCGTTCTCAATGTCGAGGACAGACGAATAGGCAAGGTCAGAGTTCACATTCCGCCAAAACCCGAGGAAGAAACCGAGGAACCCGGCGAAGACGAATAAAAGCTGAATTTACCGCTTCAATTCGGTTGAAGCGGTATTTTTTTCTTTACTTTATTACTCTTTTATAGTATTATAAGTAAATAAAAATAAGGCGTTTTGTGTATTTTACATAGTTTTTCGGTCGCTTTAGCGTGCTAATACGCTAATTTGCTAATTGACTAATACACTAAAATCAGTTATAATTCTAAAAAATGCCGAAAGGGTTTAATTATTATGGAAAACGAAATAAACATTTTATCCCGCGAAGAAAAATTAAAGCTGGAGCTTCGCTCAATCTACGAAAGCCACGGCTTTAAAAAGGCGAACGTCAACAAGTTTGAGCCGTACGACCTCTACGTCGATAACAAAAGCTTTCTCAACACCGACAAGATAATATCCTTTATGGACCTTGACGGAAGAGTGCTGTCGTTAAAGCCCGACGTCACCCTTTCCATAGTTAAGAAAATGCCCGACGAAAAGCTCAAGGGCTTTATGAAGGTTTACTACGACGAAAAGGTTGTCCGTCTCCCCTTCGGCTCACATGAATACAAGGAAATAAGCCAGACGGGAATTGAAATTCTCGGTGAAATAGACGCTTACGCAAAGGTTGAGGCTGTTTTTCTTGCCCTGCGCTCGCTTAACGCCATAGGCGAGCCGTTCGTGCTCGACATTTCACATATGGGCTTTGTTTCGGGGCTTCTTGACGAATGCGATATTACGGATGAAGAGAAGAAAACTCTGAACTCCTTTATTTTCAGCAAAAACACTCACGAGCTTGAAAGCGAGCTTAAAAAGCTCAACATCCCCGAAAATCTCAAAAAGAGCATAGAAACCATTCCCCTTCTCTACGGTCCGTTTGAAAGCACTCTCGAAAGGGCGAAATCGCTCGCGCTCGGCGAAACGTCGCTGAATGCATTAAAAGAGCTTGAGAACCTTTACAACTCGGTCAAGTTCAATTCTCTTTCAAAGAACATAAGCCTTGACTTTTCAATAGTCAACGACATTGACTACTATAACGGAATAATCTTTCAGGGCTATATCAAGGGGCTTTCAAAGATTGTCTTAAAGGGCGGAAACTACGATTTCCTTACAAAAAAAATGGGCAAACAAAGCGGTGCTATCGGATTCGCGGTTTATACCGACGAGCTTTCGCGCCTGCTTTATGAAAAAAAGAATTTCGACTGCGATATAATTCTTCTTTATGACGACAAGACGGAATTCTCCTACATTTATAAAATTGCGCGCGACCTTATTCTCGAGGACAATTTCTCAATCAGAATCGAACGCGAAATACCCGACAATATCACAGCCGCAAAAATTCTTGATTTAAGGGAGAATAAAGATGCTTAATATAGCTTTACCTAAAGGCAGACTCGGGAAAAAAGTATATTCTCTTTTTGCCGAAATCGGTTACGACTGCGAAGGCATTTTTGAAGATAACAGAAAGTTGATTTTCGAAAACGGCGACGGCACCGTCAGGTACTTTCTCGTAAAGCCGTCCGACGTCGCGATTTACGTTGAACGCGGCGCGGCGGATATAGGCGTTGTCGGCAAGGACATTCTTCTTGAAACCGAGCCCGACGTTTACGAGCTTCTCGATTTGAAACTCGGCAAGTGCAAAATGGCGGTCGCCGCGAAAAACGGCTGGGTCGAAAACCCCGACGAGCCGCTGCGTGTCGCCACAAAATTCGTAAACATAACAAAAAACTACTATAATTCAATCAACCGTGAAATCGACGTAATAAAGCTTCACGGCTCAATCGAGCTTGCGCCAATTCTCGATATGAGCGACGTTATCGTCGACATAGTCGAAACAGGCACTACCCTTAAGGAAAATGACCTAAAGGTCTATACGGAGATTTTACCGATAAGCGCAAGGTTTATTTCCAATAAGAACGCCTTTCGCTTCAAGAATGATATAATAATGGAAATCAACGGCAGATTAGCCGAAAAAATCGGGTGAAGAAATGGAAATAATCAGGTATAAAAGCGGTATGGACGTTGACGCGCTTCTCAACAGAGGAACTGTCGACAGAATGGACGTTGAAAAAACGGTTGCCGAAATAATTGAAAACGTACGTAAAAACGGCGACTCCGCGTTAAAGGATTACGCCCTGAAATTCGACGGCTGCGAAATAGACAACCTTGTCGTCACGGACGGGGAAATCGAAAATGCGTACAACAGCGCGGACAGGGATTTCATAAGGGTTCTTGAGGAAGCCGCCGAAAACATACGCTTTTTCCACTCGAAACAGAAACGCGACGGTTTCAGGATTGAAAAGGAAAACGGAATAATACTCGGTCAGAAAGTCATTCCCGTCGAAAAGGTAGGGCTCTACGTTCCCGGCGGCACGGCGAGTTACCCGTCAAGCGTGCTAATGAACGTGATTCCCGCCGTTATTGCGGGAGTAAGCGAAATCGTTATGGTCACCCCGCCCGATAAAAGCGGAAACATCCGCGGCGATATTCTTTGCGCGGCTAAGGTTGCAGGTGTTAATAAGATAATCAAATCAGGCGGCGCCCAGTCTATAGCGGCTTTGGCTTACGGCACCGAAAGCGTGCCTAAGGTTGATAAGATTGTCGGTCCCGGAAATATTTTTGTCGCTACCGCCAAAAGGCAGGTTTTCGGCAAGGTAAATATTGATATGATAGCCGGCCCGAGCGAAATTCTTGTTGTAGCGGAACCTGACGCCAACCCGAAATACGTTGCGGCTGATTTATTAAGTCAGGCGGAGCACGACCGTCTTGCAGCGGCAGTGCTTATCACAACGGACGAAAGCTTTGCAAAAGCAGTTTCGGACGAGGTTGACAGGCAGGTTCGCCTTCTCCCCCGTTGCGAAATAGCCGCCGCGTCGGTTGAAAACTACGGCAAGGCGTTTATTGTAGATAATCTTGACGAAGCGGTTGAACTTGCAAACGAGGTTGCTCCCGAACACCTTGAGCTCGCGGTCAACAATCCGTTTGACCTGCTTGACAAGGTTAAGAACGCGGGCAGTATATTCCTCGGCAAAAATGTTCCCGAGGCTTTGGGCGATTACTTCGCAGGGCCGAATCACACCCTGCCCACGGGCAAAACCGCAAGATTCTCCTCCCCGCTTTCGGTTGACGATTACATTAAAAAATCACAGTTTATTTACTACCCCGAAACCGAGCTTGAAAAGGCGAAGGACAAAATTGCCCTCTTTGCCGAAAGAGAAGGACTTTCGGGACACGCCAGAAGCGTAACCATAAGATTTGAGGACGAAAAATGAGTATTTTTTCAACAGATATTCTTAAAAATACGGACGCCTATGTGCCCGGCGAACAGCCGCAGGACAAGTCCTATATAAAGCTCAACACGAACGAGTTTCCCTTCCCGCCGAGCGATAAGGTAAAGTCGGTTGTCAGCGATAAAAAGGCGGCTGATTTAAGGCTTTATCCCGACCCGACTTGCCGTGTTTTAAAGCAGGCGATTGCGGAAAACTACGGTCTGAAAGACGAAAACGTATTTTGCGGCAACGGCAGCGACGAGGTGCTTGCGCTTTCATTTCTTTCGTTCTGTAAAAAAGAGGACGTCGTTGTCTTTCCCGACATTTCATACGGCTTTTACCCCGTTTTCGCTTCATTTTTCGGATTGAACTATAAGGAAATACCGCTCAGGGATGATTTTTTGATTGATATAAGCGACTATTTTTCGGACTGCGGAACGGTTTATATAGCTAATCCGAACGCGCCGACGGGACTTGCGTTAAGCGTCGGACAGATTGAAGAAATACTTAAAAACAATCCCAATCACGTTGTCGTAATTGACGAAGCTTACTGCGATTTCTGCGACTGCACGGCAATAGGATTAATCGCAGAATATGAAAATCTTCTTATTGTACGCACCTTTTCAAAATCCTACGCTCTTGCGGGCGCGCGCATAGGCTTTGCGCTCGGCAGCAAAGAATTAATCGCCGACCTCGAAAAAGCAAAATTTTCGTTTAACCCGTATAACCTCAACCGCCTGTCGATTGAAATCGGCGCCGAGGCTATGAAGGACAGAGAATATTTTGAAAAGACTGTCGCGATTATAAAGGAAAACCGTCAGAAGCTTACTGATGATTTAAGAAAGCTCGGCTTTCTTGTACTCGATTCGGGCGCGAATTTCGTATTCGCAAAAAAGGACGGCTTTGACGGCGAACAACTCTATCTTAAATTAAAGGAAAACGGCATTCTTGTCCGTCATTTCGGCAAGGAAAGAATAAAGGATTATCTTCGGATTACCGTCGGAACAAAGGAACAGGATGACGCGTTAATAAACACGCTCGGGAGGATTTTAAAATGAGAACTGCCGAAATAAACAGAAAGACAAACGAAACCGATATTTCGCTTAAGCTTAACCTTGACGGCAACGGCGTTTACGAAGGGACAAGCGGCGTCGGCTTTTTAGACCACATGCTTACGCTTTTCTGCAAGCACGGCGGATTTGACCTTAATCTCAACTGCAAGGGCGACACATTTGTTGACGACCACCACAGCGTCGAGGACATAGGAATCTGTCTCGGTCAGGCTTTTTCGAAGGCTCTGGGCGACTGCGCGGGCATTACCCGTTACGGCTCAAGGATTCTTCCGATGGACGAAACCCTCATTCTTACGGCGGTTGACATAAGCGGAAGAGGTCTGCTTTTATTCGACTGCGAAATGCCATCCCCTCAGGTCGGAACATTCGACACCGAGCTTTGCGAGGAATTCTTTATCGCATTTTCAAGAAATGCAAATATCACAATGCACATTCACAAGCTCACGGGCAAAAACACCCACCATATAATCGAGGGCATTTTCAAGGCGGTTGCAAGAGCGTTAAAAACCGCGGTAAGCATTGACGAAACGGCAAAGGGCGAAATCCCCTCGTCAAAAGGAGTTCTTTGATGATAGCTATTATCGACTACGGCGTAGGCAATCTTTTCAATCTTAAAGGCTCGTTTGATTTTTTAGGGATTGAAACCGTTGTCACGAATGAAAAAGAGACGGTCAGTAACGCCTCTCATATCGTGCTTCCGGGAGTCGGTGCGTTCGGCGACGCGGCGAAAAAGCTTTCGGAAACGGGACTTAAGGATTTTCTTGTCGAGCAGGCAAAAAACGGAAAGCCGTTTCTCGGAATCTGTCTTGGAATGCAGCTGCTTTTTAATAAAAGCTTTGAATACGGCGTTCACGAAGGTCTTTCGCTGATAAACGGCGAAGTAGTTCCGATTATTGACGACCTGCCCGAAGATAAAAAAGGGCTTGACATTCCGCAAATCGGCTGGAACGCGCTTCACATTGAAAACGAAAGTCCGCTGTTAAAATACACCGACGAGGGTGACTGCGTATACTTCGTTCATTCGTACTATGCGAAAACGGATAAGGAAAACCTGATTGCAACCGCGCAATACGGTATTCCGATTACCGCGGCGGTACAGAATGAAAACGTGTTCGGCACTCAGTTTCATCCCGAAAAAAGCGGTTCGGTCGGCTTAAAAATGCTTAAAGCTTTTTCGGAGATTTAAAGGATTTAAAATATGAAGATTTTTCCCGCGATTGACATTATTAACGGCTGCGCCGTCCGCCTTATGCAAGGCGATTACAATAAAAAAACCGTTTATTCCTCCTCGCCCGTCGATGTGGCAAGGGGCTTTGAAAAATGCGGCGCAAAATATCTTCATACAGTCGACCTTGACGGCGCGAAGGACGGCAGTCTTTCAAACTTTGAAACGGTAAGGGAAATAGCCCTTAAAACCGATTTGTTTATTGAAATCGGCGGCGGCATAAGAGACGAAGAGAGAATTAAAAAATATCTCGACAACGGCGTCAGCCGCGTAATTTTAGGCACGGCGGCGCTTGAAAATCCCGACTTTCTTAAACGAGCCGTCGATAAATACAAAGAAAAAATCGCCGTAGGCATTGACGCTAAGGACGGCTTTGTCGCGGTTCGCGGCTGGCTTGACGTGAGCGAAAAAAGCGGTGTTGATTTCTGTAAGGAAATTGAAAAGGAAGGCGTTTCGACCGTTATTTACACCGACATTTCACGCGACGGCGCGGAAAAAGGGACGAACCTTGAACTGTATAAGCAGTTAAAAAAAGAGCTTAAAATGAACATTGTCGCCTCGGGCGGAATAACGTTTGAGGATGAGATAAAGCAGTTGAACGGTATAGGTCTTTACGGCGCGATTCTCGGAAAAGCTCTTTACACGGGCGCTTTAGATTTAAAAAATGCCATAAGTCTGGCAGGTGAGCAGAAATGATTACAAAAAGAATAATCCCCTGCCTTGACGTAAGGGACGGCAGAGTGGTCAAAGGGCAGAATTTCGTCGGCATAAAGGACGTCGAAAATCCCGTAACGCTTGCAAAATTCTATAACGAGCAGGGCGCAGACGAGCTTGTATTTTATGATATAACCGCTTCGTTTGAAGGCAGAAAGCTGTTTACGGACATTTTAACCGAGGTTGCAAAATGCGTATTTATTCCCCTGACTGTCGGCGGCGGAATAAATACGGTTGAGGATTTCGACAGGGTGCTCAAATGCGGCGCGGACAAGGTCAGCGTTAATTCGGGCGCGATAAAAAATCCCGCACTTATTAATCAGGCGGCTAAAAAATACGGCGACCAGTGCGTAGTGCTTTCAATGGACGTTAAACGCGTCGACGGTAAGTTCACCGTTTTCGCAAAGGGCGGACGCGAAAACACGGGGCTTGACGCCATAGAATGGGCAAAGTTCGGCGTTGAAAACGGCGCGGGCGAAATAGTCCTTAATTCCATCGACACCGACGGAGTGAAAAACGGCTTCGATATCGAAATGCTAAACGCAATCTGTTCGGTTGTAAACGTACCCGTCATAGCCTCAGGCGGCGCGGGTAAAAAGGAAGATTTCAAAGAGCTTTTTGAAAACACC
Organism: Clostridia bacterium; assembly: GCA_017613735.1. GTDB lineage: Bacteria > Bacillota > Clostridia > Oscillospirales > Acutalibacteraceae > Fimenecus. The sequence continues at coordinate 111,814 of JAGADF010000010.1, read as the reverse complement.
AACGCTTCCGCAGGGCTTGCGGCTTCGATTTTCCATTTCGGCGAGGTTAAAATACCGTCACTTAAGGAATATCTAAAAAACGAAAATATTGAAATGAGGATTATATAATGTTTGATTTATCAAAGCTTAAATTTGACGAAAACGGACTTATTCCCGCCGTCGTTCAGGATTTCTTTTCAAAAAAGGTGCTTACCGTCGCATATATGAACCGTGAATCGTTAAAGATTTCCATGGACGAGGGTTATACCTGCTTTTATTCAAGAAGCCGTCAGACACTCTGGAGAAAGGGTGAAACCAGCGGCAACACCCAGAAGATTATCACAATAAAAGCCGACTGCGATTACGACGCGCTTGTAGTCGAGGTCATTAAGGCGGGGCCCGCGTGCCATCTCGGAACGGATTCGTGCTTTTCGTCGCTTCTTTATGAAAACGGGGAAACTCCCGATTTTTCAGTAGATATGCTCTATGAGCTTTTAGCCGGAAGAAAGGAAAATCCGAAGGAAGGCTCATATACTTCATATCTTTTTGAAAAGGGACTTGACAAGATTCTTAAGAAAATCGGCGAAGAAAGCACCGAGGTTATTATCGGCGCGAAAAACAGCAAGGAAGAGGTCATTTACGAGATAAGCGACCTTTTCTATCACACGCTCGTTCTTATGGTTGAAATGGGCATTACTCCCGAAGATATTTTAAGGGAGCTCGGCAGCCGCAAGATAGTTGAAAAAAAGATTAAGCAGGAAAAAATGAAATGATTTCTTATCCTTACAATTTACATTCGCACACCGTTCTCGGCGACGGAAACAACACTCCTGAGGAAATGGCGGCAGCGGCTTATGAAAAGGGCTTTAAAACCTACGGTTTTTCCGAGCACAGCGTATTGCCGTGGTATGAGGAATGGTGTATGACTCCCTACGGCCAGAGCGAATATATCAAAACCGTAAACAAGCTCAAAAAAGAATACGAGGGCAGAATGGAAATCGCCCTCGGTCTTGAGATGGATTTAAATTCGGATTACAGCAAAAATCAGCTGGAGCCGTTTGATTATATTATCAGCTCCGTTCATTCGGTCAGAGGCTCTGACGGGAAAATTCACTACGCGGATTCGAGCGAAGAAAAAATGCTTAAGGGCATTGAGGTTTTCGGCTCGGCGGAAAAATATGCCGAGGCTTATTTTGAAAACGTAATAGCCGCCGCGAAGGCTGATTATGCCGATATTCTCGGGCATTTCGACCTTCTTCTTAAATACAATGAACGCGAAAAATTCATTGACGAAAACGACGGCTGGTACAGGGATTTATCTCTTTCGGCAGCCGACGAGGTAGCAAAAGCGGGAATAATCGTCGAGGTAAACACGGGCGCTATATCAAGAAAGAAAAGGTCGGTCCCCTACCCGACGGCGGAGATTATAAAGTATATGAACGAAAAGGGCGTCAAATTCATTCTTTCGTCCGACACGCACGCAACCGATACGCTCGACGCATTCTTTGACGAGTCGCTTGAGCTTCTTCGCGGCTGCGGCGTAAAAACTCTTTGTGCATACGGAAACGGGAAGTTTTTTGAAGTAAAAATATAATGATAATTTGTTATTGATTTTTCGTTTCTGTTACTGTATAATATCAACCGTTGACAAATGCCGGTGTGATGGAATTGGCAGACGTGCCGGACTCAAAATCCGGTGGTGGCGACACCGTACCGGTTCGACCCCGGTCACCGGCATAAAAAAGGACTTACCGTTTTCGGTAAGTCTTTTTTTATCATTGTATTTTACGGGGTCGAACCGATTGTCCGTGTTTTGCGGTTTGCCTTCAGGCAGAGCAAAACGGACATATAATCGTTGCCTGCGACAGCTCGCAAAGCGAGGCTGTCGGCCCCCGGTCACCGGCATAAAAAAGGACTTACCGTTTTCGGTAAGTCCTTTCTTTTTTTATGTCATTATTATTCGTCGTCATTAAGCACGCTTTCGGCATTTTTCTTGGCTTCCTCAGCTTTCTGAAGAGCCTCTTCGGCTTTCTGTTTAGCCTCCTGCGCCTCTTTCTGAGCCTTTTCTATTTCACGCTGCTGCTTTTCTTCCTTTTCGCGAAGTCTTTCTGCCTCTTTTTCCGCTCTTTCGGCTTCCTTCTTGGCTTTTTCGGCTTCTCTCTTTGCTTTTTCCGCAGCGTCTTTTTCGGCTTTTTCGGCTTCCTTTCTGGCTTTCTCCGCCTCTTTCTTCGCCCTTTCTTCAGCCTCTTTTTCGGCCTTTTCAGCCTCTTTGCGGGCTTTCTCTGCTTCCTTCTTTGCCCTTTCCTCGGCTTCGTTTTTTGCCTTTTCAGCCTCCTTGGCTTCCTTCTCCTGACGTTCAAGCTCTTCCCTTAATGCCTTTTCAGCGTCCTTCTGAGCTTTTTCGAGCTTTTCGTTAGCCTCTTTTTCCTTGCGCTCAGCCTCTTTCTGAAGTCTTTCGGCTTCCTTCTGAGCCTTTTCGGCTGCTCTTTCGGCTTCCTTGCGCTCTTTCTCGCGTTCCTTGCTCAGCTGATACTTAGCCTCGCGTTCCTCACGCTCGGACTTGATTTCAGCCATGCTTTCGTCGCTTAATTTCTCGTTCTTCCAGGTGTGAATTATTTCGGGCTCTTCAAAAATCGAATCGAGCTTCTTTAAGAACGGAACGATTTCGCCGAAGTCAAGCGCGCGATGGTCAAAGGCAATACACAAGGGCATAATCTGACGGATTGCAATTTCCTTTTCGCCCTGTTCGTTAACAACTACTACGGGTCTGTCCTGAACGGCACCTACGGCTATTGCGCAGACCTGCGGCGGAATAATCTCAAGTATGCAGGTAGCGCCCCTCTGCTCACGGTAGGTCGAGCCGATATTTGAAACGGTGATAGTTCCCTGCTCGATATCGTGCTTTGTGAGCCTGTCCGTTTCGGGGATTTTATAATACGCGCTTTTTTCCTTGCCCGAAAGGGTTTTAACTTTCTGTTTGCCCGTTTTTGAGCCGATTAAACGGTAAATTGTCTTTTTGATTTTACCCTTTTTAAGTTCTGTCAGGGTATTGTCAAGCGAAACGTCGAACATAACCTCGTTAAGGTCGGTATTCGCGATTCTTCTGTTCACGTCGGCGATATACGCGGTCATCTCATCGAGATTCTTGCTTTCAAAATTATGAAGATTAATAGTCATCATCTCGCCGTTGGGAAGTACCATAGGCATTGAAATATTTATATCTTCAAAGGTATGAATCTGACCTCTGACGAGCTTTGAGTCGAACTCGATATGAGCGTTCATTTCGGGGTCGGCTTTAAGTCCCTCAACGATTATTTTAAGCATAACCGTATTGAGAGTAATCTTCTTTTCGGGTTCAACGCCCTGATTAAGGCGTTTATACTCTATCATAAACTCCGTAACGTCGGGCTCGTAATTATATGTTACATGGGGAATATTCGCCCATGATTCCGTAGTCATATTGGCAACTATTTTTCTCTGAATGCCGAAATGCGTAGTCTTGATTTTCTTAAGCTTTTCGCCTTTTGCCAAAATAACCGCCTCCTTTTCTTTGAATGCGGTGTATATTATAATACGGTTTTTTTCATTAATAAACCTATTTTTGAATTTTTTACAGAAAATTCACATATTGAAAATAAATAATTGAACAATGTAATAAAAAGTGGTAAAATAAATTTTTGCAGACTGTTTTTTAAAGGAAAACGATATGAAGGTTCTTGTTATTTTCGGCTCGCCGCACAGAAGCGGCAATACAAAGAAACTGCTTAACGGGTTTTTAAGCGGTCTTGACAGAAGCGCCGAAATAGAAACGGTGAGCATTTTTGACCTTTCGCCTATGCCGTGCGACGACTGCGGTTACTGCAAGGGCGCGGACGCCTGCCGTAAAAAAGACCTTGACGGATTTTTTAAATCATTCGGCATGGCGGACATAATTGTTTTCGCCTCGCCCGTCTATAATTTCGGTATGCCCGCTCCCCTGAAAGCGCTTTTTGACCGTTTTCAAAGGTTCTTCAACGCGCGAAGCGAGCGCGGAGTTATGTATTCCTTTATGAAAGAGCGTAAAGGCGTTTTACTTGTCACGGGTGGCTATGACAGTCGTGTAGGCTTCGACGTAATCAAGAAGCAGTGTGAAAGAGCCTTCAACCTCTTGAATATCACGCTTGTAGCCGATATTTTTATACCCGGAACAGACGAAAATCCCGTGGGCAGTTTAGACCTTTGTAAAGCTAAATACCTTGCCGGGGAATTGTCAAAGGAGTTTAGCAAAAATGATAACTGAAGTCAACTTTTCGAATATAACGGACGAGCTTTTGCACTATGAAGGCAGGGCTTTGGTCTATTTCAGCTCGGCGGCGTTTCCGCTTTGCAAAATTGAGGACGAAGAATTTAAAAAATTCGCCGAAAAAGGTCTCGTAAAATGCATTAACGTCGTTTCGGACAGAAGTCCCGACCTTTCAATGCTCTACGGAATTATGTCGGCGCCGACGCTGGTGCTTTTTGAAAACGGAAAAGAGATTAAAAGAACGTCGGACGTGCTTAAGTCGGACGAAATTGAGGAATTTATAAAATAATGTAAAAAACTATTGCTTTTTTATATTATATATGGTATTATACGCTTTGGTAAGTATAGGTATTGACTTTTGAGAGTGGGGCAACCCGCTCTCAAAACTTTATTGGAGGAAGTTATGGCAGAGAAGAAAAACACTGTCGCCGTTGTCTGGGAGCTTGCCGAGCCTATCGCAGAAGAACTCGGGCTTGTTCTCTGGGACGTGAGATTTGTCAAAGAGGGCGCAAACTGGTTTTTGCGTATCTTTATTGACAAGGAAGGCGGCATAAACATTGACGACTGCGTGAATATGAGTCACGCGATTGACGGCCCGCTGGACGAACTTGACCCTATCGAACAGAGTTATTCTCTTCAGGTCTCGTCCCCAGGAATTGAAAGAGAGCTGACAAGGGATTTTCACTTTGAAAAGTATCTCGGCGAAAAAGTAATGGTCAGATTTATTCACGCCTACGAGGGCAAACGCGACTACAAGGGCACTCTTGTCGAATACGACAACGGCAACGTAACCGTTGAGCTGGACGACGGCAGAGGTCTTAATTTTAATAAAAAAGAAGCGTCATACGTTAAATTAGACGATTTTGGAGGTTTTTACGAAAATGAGTAAGCAGAACAAGGAATTTTTTGAAGCGGTCAACCTTATGGAAAAGGAAAGAGGAATTCCCGCCGAATTTCTCTATGAAAGAATCAAGACCGCAGTTTTAACCCAGGTTAAAAAGCTCAACGACTGCGAAGAAGAAAACGTCGGCTGCGAAATCAATCCCGACAAGAATATTTTAAGAATCTTCGTTAAGAAGACGGTTGTTGAAGAAGTAGAAAAGCCCACAATCGAACTGACTCTTGAACAGGCTCAGCAGCTCAAGAAAAACGCAAAGCTCGGCGACGTTATCGAAGTCGACCTTGACCCGAAGGAATTCGGAAGAATCACGGCTCAGTCCACAAAGCACGCCATCCGCTCGGGACTTCGCGACGCGGAAAAAGGCATTATGCTTAAGGAATTCCAGTCCAAGCAGCAGGAAATCGTCAACGCAAAGGTTCTCAGGGTTGACCCCGTTACGGGTAACGCCACTGTTGAAATCGGCAAGAGCGAAGCCATTCTTCCCAAGAATGAGCAGGTCGAAGGCGAAGTTCTTCGCGAGGGCGAAACAATAAAGGTTTATATCATCGAAGCAAGGGTTACCGACAAAGGTCCCAAGGCTATGATTTCAAGACGCCATCCCAACCTCATCAGAAGGCTGTTTGAGGAAGAAGTTCCCGAGCTGTTTGACGGCACCGTTACCATTGAAGCGGTTTCCCGTGAGGCAGGCGCAAGAACAAAGATGGCCGTCTATTCAAAGGACGAGGACATTGACCCCGTAGGCGCCTGCATAGGCTCCAGAGGTCAGAGAGTCGAAAAAATTGTCGAGCTTCTCGGCGGCGAGAAGATTGACATTGTTAAATACAGCGAAGACCCCGCCGAGTTTATTGCGGCGGCTCTTGCTCCCGCTGACGTTATCAACGTTGAAATAATCAACGAGCAGGAACACTCCTGTCAGGTAACGGTTCCCGACAACCAGCTTTCGCTCGCCATAGGCAATAAGGGTCAGAACGCCCGCCTTGCGGCAAGACTTACAGGCTGGAAAATCGACATCAAGCCCGAAAGCGGCTTCTATGAGGGCTGATTAAATCAAAGCAATATTTCGGAAGGGAGAGGAAGAAATGGCCGAAAAGAAAATACCTATGAGAAAATGCTTAGGCTGCGGCGAGGTTAAACCGAAAAGAGAATTAATCCGCGTGGTCAAAAACAATCAGGGTGAGATTTCGCTTGACCTTACGGGCAAGAAAAACGGCAGAGGTGCTTATATCTGTCACAGTAAGGACTGCTTCATAAAGGCGCGAAAGGCGAAACGCTTTGAAAGAGCTTTTTCGTCACCTGTCCCCGAAGAGGTGCTTGACAGTATGGAGAGTGAACTGGAAAATGAATAACGATAAGTTTTCGGGTTTGCTCGGATTATGCAGAAAGGCGAACAAATTAAGCGTAGGTCATGACGAGAGCAAAATCTCGGTTAAAAACAAAAAGGCAAGTCTTTGCCTGCTTGCCGAAGATTCGTCCGACAGACTCAAAGAGGAATTTAAAACGCTTTGCGAAGAAAGCAGCGTAACATTTATTGAAGTTCCCTATAAGATAGAACAGTTCGCTTTTATAATCGGCTCGAAGGCGGCGGTCATCACGGTAAATGATGACGGCTTCTCAAAAAAGCTAATGACATATCGGGAGGAAAATGTATGACTAAAAAATATAAAATTCATGAGCTTGCCAAGGATTTCAATATTCAGAGCAAGCAGATTATAGAAATGCTCGCTCCCCTTTTCGAGGGTGAGAAAAAATATCAGACCGCTCTTGAGGAAAGAGAGCTTGACGCCGTATTTGAGATTCTTTCAAAACAGCACGCGCCCGAAAGCCTTGACGCGTATTTCGCCATGGCGAGAAAGCCCGAGGAATACGAGACAAAGCCCAAGAAGGCTGAAAAGGCGGAGTCCAAAACCGCGGCGAAAAAGACCGACGAAAAGAAGGAAACCGCCGCTAAAAAACCTGCGGTCACTCCCTCAAAGACAGGTCCGAATGCCGCTGCGGTCAAGAAGAAAGAGAAGGCCGACAAGCCCATGCAGGCTCGTACAAAGGGCGAAAGAAAGACCATTGACACGAGAGACGCGGGCAATATCAATATTGAAAAATACAACGAAAAATACGACGATATCGCTTCCGCGAACACAAGAAACGACAACTATGTCGGCAAGCAGAAGCTTAAGCAGAAAAGCCAGCAGTACCGCAGGCAGGGCGGCGTAAAGCGTAAAAAGGAAACCGAGGCTGAACGTCTTAAGAGAATCGCCGAAGAAAGAGCAAAGAGAACTATTGAAATCACCGTTCCCGAGGAAATCACCGTAGGCGACCTCGCTCTTCTTCTTAAAATGACAGCCGCAGAGGTTATCAAAAAGCTGTTCTCTCTTGGCGTTATGGCTAACGTCAACGAGGTCATTGACTATGACACCGCCGAAATCGTTGCGACAGAGCTCGGCGCTAAGGTCAAGAAGGAAGTCGTGGTAACAATCGAAGAAAGAATTATGGACATTACCGAGGACGACGAAAAAGACCTCCTTCCGAGAGACCCCGTCGTAGTCGTTATGGGACACGTTGACCACGGTAAAACCTCAATTCTTGACGCTATAAGAAATACCTCCGTCACCTCAACCGAGGCGGGCGGAATCACCCAGCATATAGGCGCTTACAGAGCGTCCATCAACGGTCAGAATATCACATTCCTTGACACTCCCGGTCACGCCGCATTTACTTCAATGCGTGCGCGCGGAGCGAAAGCTACGGATATAGCGATTCTTGTCGTCGCGGCTGATGACGGTATTATGCCGCAGACAGTCGAAGCGATTAACCACGCCAAGGCAGCTGATGTTTCAATAGTCGTCGCCATCAACAAGATGGATAAGGAAGGCGCAAATCCCGACAGAATTATGCAGCAGCTGACCGAATACGAAATAGTTCCCGAGGTCTGGGGCGGCGACACAATCTGCGTTCCCGTTTCCGCAAAGACCAAGGAAGGTCTTGACAAGCTTCTTGAAAGCGTTCTGCTCGTTGCCGAAATCAAAGAGCTTAAGGCTAACCCGAACAGGGCCGCAAGAGGTATCGTAATCGAGGCGCGCCTCGACAAGGGCAGAGGCCCCGTTGCAACTCTTCTTGTTCAGAACGGAACTCTCAGGTCGGGCGATATTATTGTAGCGGGTACAGCCGTAGGCCGCGTCCGCGTTATGACAAACGACAAGGGCAAGACAATCAAGGAAGCCGGCCCCTCGGTTCCCGTTGAAATCACGGGTCTTGCCGAAGTTCCCCAGTCGGGCGATATCTTCGACGCGGTTTCGGACGAGAGACTCGCTCGCGAGCTTGTTGAACAGAGAAAGCAGAAGGAAAAGGAAGAACAGTTCAATCAGTTCCAGAAGGTTACTCTTGACAACCTCTTCGATTCTATTAACGAGGGCGAGGTCAAAGACCTCAATATCATCGTCAAGGCTGACGTTCAGGGCTCGGTTGAAGCGGTCAAGCAGAGTCTTGAAAAGCTTTCAAACGACGAGGTACGCGTAAGGGTTATTCACGGCGGCGTCGGTGCGGTAAGCGAATCGGACGTTATGCTTGCTAACGCTTCAAACGCGATTATCGTCGGCTTTAACGTACGTCCCGACAGCGTTGCGACAACGCTTGCAGAGCGTGACGGTATCGATATGCGTATGTACAGAATTATCTACGACTGCATTGAAGAAATCGAGGCCGCCATCAAGGGTATGCTCGCCCCGAAATTCAGGGAGAATCTTCTCGGCAAGGCTGAAGTCCGTAACGTTTTCAAGCTTTCGAGCGCGGGCACAATTGCGGGCAGCTACGTCCTTGACGGAAAAGTTACAAGAAATTCAAAAATCCGCGTAGTCCGTGACGGTATTGTTATCACCGAGGACGAAATCGCTTCTCTCAAGCGCTTCAAGGACGACGTTAAGGAAGTCGCTTCGGGTTACGAATGCGGTATCGGTCTTGAAAAGTTCAACGATATCAAGGAGGGCGACATTCTTGAAGCCTTCGTTATGGAAGAATATCGCGACTGATTGTTAACGAGGTTTTAAAATGGCTTCTTACAGAGCGGACAGAATGTCCGAAGATATAAAAAGAGAAATCGCTTCCGTTGTAAGGGAGCTTAAGGACCCGCGCATCAGCGGCAAAATGCTCACTGTCGTCCACGTTGACGTCACTCATGATTTGTCGTACGCCAAGGTCTATGTCAGCGCGCTCGACGGAATCGATTCGGCCAAGGAAGCCGTAAAGGGACTTACGGCGGCAACCGGTCTTATCAGACGCGAAATTACTTCCCGCCTGCATTTAAGAGTTGCTCCCGAAATTAAGTTTATCGCCGACGATTCCGTGGAACACAGCTTCGAAATATTCAAGAAACTGGAAAAGAGTAAGAAAAATGATGATTAACATATCAAAAGCAGTGCAGCTTTTAAAAGAGAACGATTATTTCATAATTCTTTCGCATCAGAACCCCGACGGCGATACGCTCGGCGGCGCGTTCGCACTGTTTTTTGCGCTCAGAAAGCTCGGTAAAAAGGTTAAATTCGAATGCGAAAACAGCATTCCGAAAAAATATGAATTTTTAACCGACGCTCTTATAAATGACGCGTTTGACGACGGCTATGTCGTTGCGGTCGACGTTGCGGACGAAAAACTGCTCGGCGACGGCTTAAGAAAAAAATACGCGGGCAAGGTCTGTCTTGCGGTTGACCATCATCTTTCGCACAGGGAGTTTTCGGACTTTACGCTTGTTGAAAACAAAGCGGCGGCGTGTGAAATCGTATTAAGCATTATAGAAAAGCTCGGCGTGGAAATCGACAAGCAAATCGCCGACTGCCTTTACGTCGGTATTGCAACCGATACGGGTTGCTTCAGGTACACCAACACTACCGAAAACACCCATCTCTGCGCCGCGAAGCTTATCGGGCTCGGCGCGGAAAGCGGCAGAATCAACACTGCTATATTTGAGACCAAGACCAAAACCTACGCCGCGCTTGAAAGACTTGCTCTTTCGGGACTTGAAATGCATTTTGACGGCAGGTGCGCGCTTATGTGCGTAACCGAAAAAATGTTTAAGGAAAGCGGCTCGGACGAAACCGAATGCGACGGCATTTCGGCTCTTCCGCGTCAGATTGAGGGAGTTCTCGTCGGCGTTACGGTAAGGGAAAAGGCTGAAAACGAATATAAAATCTCGGTCCGTACAAACGAGCCTGTCGACGCATGCGAAATCTGCGCAAAGCTCGGCGGCGGCGGTCACGTGCGCGCTTCGGGCTGTACTGTTAAGGGCACTCTCGACGAGGTTAAGAAAATCGTACTCGACACTGTTAAGGAAAGCTTATGACGGGTTTTATTTGTCTTGACAAACAACAGGATATTTCGTCCTTCTGGGCAGTCAGACAAACGCTTAAGCTGCTCGGCGAAAAAAAGGGCGGCCACACGGGCACTCTTGACCCGTTCGCTACGGGAGTTCTTCCCATAGCCGTCGGCAGGGCGACAAGGTTTATTGAGCTTTTACCGACCGACAGAAAGGCGTATGAAGCCGAAATCAGGCTCGGAATTACTACCGATACGCTTGATATAACGGGTGAAATTCTTTCAAAATCCCCCGTAAACGTAAGTTCGTCCGACATTGAAAAGTCGCTTGAATCTTTCAGAGGTGAAATCAAACAGATTCCGCCTATGTATTCGGCAATAAGAAAAGACGGAGTCCGTCTTTACGACCTTGCGCGCCGCGGCGAAACGGTTGAACGCGAGGAACGCTGTGTCACCGTTTACCGCCTTGATTTTCTCGGATTCGAAAATGACACTGTAAAAATATACGTCGAATGCTCCGCAGGCACATACATACGTTCAATCGCCGACGACCTTGGCTCTGTTCTCGGCTGCGGCGCAGTTTTAACGGCGCTTCGAAGGACAAGGGCGAACGGCTTTTCAATAGAAAACAGCGTCACTCTTGAAAAGATGAGAGAGACGAGCAGTGACGAGCTTAAAAGCCTTGTCATACCGCTTGACACGGCACTCGGAAAATACGAAAGAATAACTGTTTCCGAAGGTCAGGCAATCCGTTTCAAAAACGGCGGAGAGCTTTTAAGAAACAGGCTGGACTGTCCCTTTGAAACGGGACTTTACCGCGTTTACTCCCCTGCCGACGTATTTTTAGGCATCGGCGAGATTAAAGAAAACAGCGAAGTTTTAGGCGTCAGGAGGGTCGTTGCAGATGAATAAAACCTCCGTAGCGCTCGGCACGTTCGACGGGCTTCACAAAGGTCACAGAGAAGTCATTTCCCAAGCCGTAAAAACGGCTGAGGAAAAATCGTTTGAGCCGACGGTAATGCTTTTTGACGTCCATCCCCAGTCGGTTTTGAAAGGCGTTACCCCGCCCGGACTTATGACGGATGAAAAAAGGGAAGAGACAATTCATTCCCTCGGCGCAAAAACGGTTACTTTTGAATTTAAAAGAATTCTAAATCTGACAAAGGAAGAATTCTTTTACAATATTATTTCAGGCGTTCTTAACGCCGGAGCCGTCAGCTGCGGCGAGAATTTCCGCTTCGGAAAAAACGCCGAAGGCAACGTCGGTTATCTTAAAACCGAATGCGAAAAAAACGGCGTTATTCTTTCGGTACTGCCTATTGTAAAAGTTGACGGGGAAAGCGTTTCGTCAACAAAAATCCGTTCGTTCATTCAGAACGGAGAAATCGAAAAGGCGAACCGGATGCTCGGCCGTAATTTCTCGTTTTCGTCAACTGTTCTTGACGGCAAGCACCTCGGAAGAAAGCTCGGCATCCCGACAATAAACCAGTTAATCGGCGACGGACTTGTCAGACCGAAAAAAGGCGTTTACGCGTCATTTACAACGGTTGACGGCAAGAAATATAAATCGGTTACGAATATCGGACTTCGTCCGACTGTTGAAAACACGCTGAACGTCAACTGCGAGACGCATATTCTTGATTTCAGCGGTAATCTTTACGGTAATAATCCCGAAATCGAGCTTGTTTCATATATTCGCGACGAAAAGAAGTTCGAGTCCGTAAATGAATTAAGGGAGCAAATCAAAAGGGATATCAATAAAAGAAAAACCATAGAAAGCGAGTGAACAATATGTGGGAATTAAAGAAATTCTACTATCGTTTGTATCAGAAAGTTTTTTATGTTGCCACTATGTTTATGAACTGGGATGAACCGCAGACAATCAGCGGCGCGGGCAGTGTCAAGAAACTGCCTGTATTCATCAAGGAAAAGGGCGTAAACAATGTTCTCGTAGTTACCGATAAGGGACTTATGGGACTTCACCTTCTCGACGGTATGTTTGAGGAGCTTGAAAAGGAAGGCATTAAGTACACGGTTTATGACGGCGTTCAGCCCAATCCCACGTTTGACAATATTGAAGAAGCGAGAAAGCTTTATCTCGATAACGGCTGCCAGGGCTTTATTGCATTCGGCGGCGGCTCGCCCATGGATTGCGCAAAGGCGGCGGCTGCAAGAATAGTCAGACCCAATAAGTCGCTTGAAAAGATGAGGGGAACCTTAAAGGTTATGAAAAAGCTTCCCCCGTTCTTCGCTGTTCCCACAACTGCAGGTACGGGAAGCGAAACAACCGTTGCGGCTGTTGTATCGAACCCGAAAACTCACGAGAAATACGCGATTAACGACCCCGTTCTTCGCCCGAAATACGCTGTTCTCGACCCCGAGCTTACGGTAGGACTTCCGCCGCATATTACCTCGGCAACAGGTCTTGACGCGCTCACTCACGCGGTTGAGGCATATATCGGCAAATCAAACGTCAAGTCGACAAGAGAGTATGCCGAAAAGGCAACGAAGCTTATTTTCGAAAACCTTGAGACAGCCTATAACGACGGCAAAAACATTGAGGCGAGAAAGAATATGCTTGAGGCTTCGTTCTATGCGGGCATGGCGTTCACACGCGCTTATGTCGGCTATGTTCACGCGGTCGCTCATAACCTCGGCGGTTTTTACGGCATTCCTCACGGACTTGCAAACGCGGTTATACTCCCCTTTATGCTCGAGCAGTTCGGCGACAGCGTTTACGGCAGTCTTTCAAAGCTTGCCGATATCGTAGGCATTACGGGTTCTACCGACGAAGAAAAAGCTAAGGCGTTTATTGCCGCAATTTACGGTATGAACGAAAGAATGAACATCCCGAAAGGCTTTGCGCAGATTAAGGACGAGGACATTGAAACAATAGTCGAAAGAGCTATGAGAGAGGCTCATCCGCTCTACCCCGTACCGAGAATTTTTGACAAGGCAAAGCTCATTAAAATAGTCAAAGCACTTCAGATTAAGGAATGATTTAAGTGGAAAACGAAAGAAAACAGATTGTCTTAAGCGCGATTCAGCCGACGGGCACGCCCACCTTGGGCAACTACCTCGGCGCGCTTCGTAACTGGAAAAACATGGCTGCCGATTACGACTGCCTTTATGCGGTTGCGGATTTGCATTCGATTACAGTCCGTACGGAGCCCGCTCTCTTAAGACAGAGGACAACGGAGCTGTACGCTATACTTATCGCGCTCGGTCTTGACCCCGAAAAGAACACCGTTTTTATTCAGAGTCAGGTGCCCCAGCACGCGCAGTTAAGTTGGATTCTCAACTGCTACACCCAGTTCGGCGAAGCGGCGAGAATGACTCAGTTCAAGGACAAGAGCGAAAAGCACGCAGACAATATTAATATCGGTCTTTTCGACTACCCCGTGCTTATGGCGGCTGACATTCTTTTGTATCAGTCAAATTTCGTTCCCATAGGCGCAGACCAGAAACAGCACCTTGAATTGGCAAGAGATATTGCGATGCGCTTTAACGGCATTTACGGCGACGTTCTGACCGTTCCCGAGCCGTTTATCGGCAAGACGGGTGCAAGGGTAATGTCGCTTCAGGAGCCGACAAAGAAAATGAGCAAATCCGACCTCAACACAAAATCGTTTATAACGATTCTTGAGGACGACAACGCCATTGCGAAGAAAATAAAATCCGCCGTTACCGACAGCGAGGCGAAGGTTCGCTTTGCTGAGGGCAAGGACGGAGTAAACAATCTAATGGGCATTTACTCGTGCTGCACGGGTAAGAGCTTTGACGAGATTGAAAAGGAATTTGACGGCAAGGGCTACGGCGATTTCAAGACGGCGGTTGCCCAGGCGGTTATTGAGGAATTAAGACCTCTTAAAGAGGAGTACTCAAGGCTCATAAACGATAAGGCATACCTTAACGAATGTATGAAGGCAGGCGCCGAAAAAGCGTCATACAGAGCCGAAAAGACACTTCGCAAGGTTATGAAAAAAGTCGGCTTTTTACAGGTGTAATTAAAAACAAAAAGAAAGACAGGTTCGTTTGAACCTGTCTTTTTTAATTGATTTTTTACCCTCTCGAAAAAAGGTAATTTATCTTTTTAAAATACTCCGAATCAATCTGTTCGATTGCCTCGTTCGTGGTACGGAAAAGCCAGTTGCCCTCCGCCTTGCCGGGAGTATTCATTCTCGCGTCCGCTCCGAAGCCGCACATATCCTGATAAGATATTATCGCATAAGCCGAGCTTGAACGCCAGACCGCCTCAATAATACTTCGGCAGGATTCGCTCTTCTGACCGCCCTCGCCCCAGTTGCCGTTTTTAAAGCGGCAGTAATCAAGCGCGAATGCGCGGTCTGTTTCGTTTGCCTCCCAAAGCCAGCCGAGAATTGTGTTGTTGTCGTGCGTGCCGACATACGCCACGGAATTGACGGGATAATTATGGGGCAGATGCAGGCTGTCAGAACCCGGCGCAAAGCCGAACTGAATAACCTTCATGCCCGGGAAACCGCTGTCCTCAAGAAGTTTGACAACGTCCTCGCCGAAAACACCTAAATCCTCGGCAAGTATCTGTATTTCGCCGAGCTCCTTTTTAACCTTGTCAAAAAGTTTCATCTTAGGTCCGTCAAGCCACTCGCCTACCATTGCGGTTTCGCTGCCGTAAGGTACTGCCCAATAGGACGCGAAGGCTCTGAAATGGTCAATACGAACCATATCGTAGATTTCGCCCGCGTGCTTTAATCTGCCGAGCCACCAGGAATAGCCGTCCTTTTCCATAGCGTCCCAGTCGTAGAGCGGATTGCCCCATAACTGACCTGTTTTGGAAAAATAATCGGGCGGAACTCCCGCGACCTTCTTAGGTTTGAATGTTTTTTGGTCAATTTCAAAAAGATGCGTATTTGCCCAGACATCCGCGCTGTCCATTGAAACGTAAATGGGCATATCGCCGAGGATTTCAACGCCGACAGAGTTTATTTCTTCCTTGGTCTTTTGCCACTGCTTATAGAAAATGAACTGAACGAACTGCCAGAATAACTGTTCATCGTAAAACTCGGCTTTTCTTTCCGACGCCTTTTTATAGTCGAAAAGTCCGTCGGACCACTCCCACCAGGGTTTGCCGTCCTGACTCTTTCTTACCGCCATAAAAAGCGAATACTCTTCAAGCCAGCGGTTGTTTTCATTAAAGGAAACAACCTCTTTTTTAAGCTCCTCACCCATTTTTGAATAAGCCGAGCGAAGCACCCTCATCCTTGAATGATAGGCAAACTCGTAGTCGGCGGTATAGGGTGAGCCGTAATAGTATTCCTTCTGAACCTCGTCGTGGGTAATAAGCCCCATTTCTTCAAGCCCGTTGGGATTAATGAGCATAAAATTGCCCGCGAAGGCGCTTTCGGAAGCATAGGGCGAAGCGAATCTGTCAGGCGGATTAAGCGGTAATACCTGCCAGATGGAAAAGCCCATTGACTTTATTTTTTCGGCGAACTTTTTTGCATTCGTTCCCATAACGCCGATGCCGAAAGGCGACGGCAGGCTCGTTATATGCATAAGAACGCCGCTTTTACGCGTTTTTATCATAATCAGTCGAGAATAATGCCGTATGTTCCGGGAGCCGCCATAACAGCGTTTGATTCGTCGGTATCGATGTGCATTGCGAGTGAGAATTTTTCGCTGACTCTTACGACAACATCGCCGAAAACAAGCGAGCGCTCGGGAGAATCAATCTTAACCGAAACAACCTGCTTATCGGAAAGTCCGTATTCAGCCGCGTCCGCGGGAGTCATATGAATATGTCTTTTGGCGATAATAACGCCCTCGCTGATTTCAACCTCGCCCTTGGGTCCTACGAGCTTGCAGCCGCCGCTTCCTGCGATATCGCCGCTCTCTCTGACGGGAGCCTTGACGCCTATTGAGCGCGCGTCCGAAGCCGAAAGCTCAACCTGGTCGGCAGGTCTTATCGGACCGAGAATTGAAACTGCGGGGAAGCTGCCCTTTTCGCCGATAACCTGAATTCTTTCTTCACAGGCAAACTGACCGGGCTGTGACAAATCCTTTTTCTTAGTCAGTTCATAACCCTCTCCGAAAAGAGTGTCAAGCGTTTCGCGTGTAACGTGGACGTGACGCGCAGATGTTTCAATTAATACTTTCTTTTCCATTTTTTTATACCTCTTTTAAAAATAATTGACTGTATTTATTTGCGGGCAGTCGATGACCGCCCCTGCGGATTAAAGCTCTGCCCTCGCCCGGGTCAAGGCGCAGCATAATTTCGCCGAGCGAAATCATATCAAACGCGCAGTCTTCTTTTTTTCTTAAATTAAGTTTCATTTAAGCACCCGCACCTTTTGAAGCAAAAAAGATAATTACGGCGATTACAAGAAGTATTCCCGCAACCGCGGCGTGCTTATAGAAAATCTTCTGCCCCAGTTTTTTATTGCCCTCTTCTTCCTCCGGAATTTCCGCAGGTTTATTGGCAATCTTGTTGTTTCTCATAAGTCCTATGACCATAATAACAATTGCCAATATTGAGAAAACCGTCGCGAGCAATAACCATTTCATACTGCCTGCCATCATTTTTATACCCCCGAATATGCATTAAATCCGCCGTCAACGGCTATTGTTGTGCCTGTAATAAAGCTTGAATATTTTTCATCGCAAAGGAATAAGAGCGCGCCTGCAAGCTCTTCGGTTTCGCCGAAACGCTTCATAGGAGTCGCGGCTAAAATCTTACCCGTTCTTGCCGTCGGAGAGCCGTCCTCATTCCAGAGAAGCGATTTATTCTGATTAGTCGAGAAAAAGCCCGGAGCGATTGAATTAACGCGAATACCGACATCCGCAAAATGAACCGCCATAAACTCCGTAAAATTCTTAACCGCCGCCTTCGCCGCCGAATAAGCGGGAATTTTGGTGAGAGGTCGGAACGCGTTCATAGACGTTATCATTACGATACAGGCGTTTTCCCTGCCCGCCATATCGCGCGCAAAAACCTGAGTGGGAATAAGGGTGCCGAGGAAATTGAGATTGAAAACAAACGAAATGCCGTCTGCGTCAAGGTCAAAGAAGGTTTTAATATCGTCGTTCTTTTCCTCAAGGTCAATCATTTCAAGCGTTTCCTTGGTAGTTGTTCCCTTCGGATTATTACCGCCCGCGCCGTTAAGAAGAATGTCGCAGACGCCTAATTTTTCGTTTACAATTCTGCGGGCGTTTTCCATACTCTCCTTTTCGAGTACATTACAGCCTATTGCAATTGCCGTGCCGCCGCTCTGATTGATTTCGTCGGCGACCTTCTGAGCCGCGGGCTCATTCAAATCAAGGACCGCAACCTTAACTCCCTGCGACGCGAGAGTCTTCGCAAAACCTGCGCAAAGCAATCCGCCGCCGCCGGTAATAACGGCTACCCTGCCCTTTAATCCGGGATGAGAAAACATATTCAATCCTCCTTGACAATTATAAAGTCATTAATATTATCTTCAAGCTCGCGCTTTTTATCTTCATTGTCCGTCACGAGGTACTTAACGCCGTATATCGCGCCGAGCTTTTCAGCCCGAAACGGCGAAACGTCGTTTTTTATAAAAAGCGAAAGAGCGTTCATACCGTTTTTATCAAGAAGCTTTTTAACCTCTTTTGCCTGACTGTCATCATAGTTGCAGGCAAAGTTGAAATTCATATTTTTAAGATGAAGGCTGTTTATATTCTTTTCCTTTGCAAGCCTTATCTGACCGTGAATATCTTCAGCCAGCTCATAGCCCTTGAATCCCTGTGAAAAATCCGACATATCATTTCCTCTTGTCATTAATTGTTAAACTATATTTTATCACTAATTATATACGCGCGCAACAGAATTATTCGTCATATACGTCCCAGAGAGCGCGCTGTTCCTCCGGAGTAAGGGGGTACGATGGACATTCCGCAAACGCCTCAAGCTTTTTGCCGCGCATCCATATTGACGGGTCAATGCGCAGAGTATAGCCCGTACCGTTGGGAGTCAGCCACTCGTGCATAGGAGCTTCGGGAATTGCATACGCCGCCATAAGAGCCATAACTACGCCGCCGTGAGTTACTACCGCGGTGCTTTTAACACCCGACGAAATAATGCCGTCGACTATTTTTTCAAAGCAGGCGCAGACGCGGTAGGTAAACGAAGCGTTGCTTTCCCCGAAAGGAGCGGCTTTACGCGGATTAGTGCCCGAAAGCCATTCGGCAAAGTCCTCGTCGTCCTTTAAATCTTCAGCCGTCTTGCCCTCAAATTCGCCGAAATCATATTCAATAAGTTCATTTATAACCACCGGCTCACGGTCGGGATAAATGAGCTTTGCGGTATCAATACACCTTGAAAGCGGACTTGTGAACACCGCGTCAACCGACGGGTATTCCATTTCCTCTTTCATCTGTTCAACCTGCTTTATACCGTCCTCGCAAAGAGGCACGTCGGTATGGCCTATGTACCTGCCCTCAAGGTTTTCGGCGGTCATAGCGTGCCTTATCAGGTGTATTTGGTAGGTTTTCATAAAGTTGCCTCCGTATAATTTGTTGAATATGATTATATACAAGCTGTTATATTTTTTATATAATGTATTTTACATTTTGTATAAAAGGATTGGGGAATATGGCAGGAAGCTTTTCCGCCCGACTTGCGGAATTAAGAAAGAAAAAGGGAATCAGTCAGAAGCAGGCGGCTTCAGCGCTGGGCATTTCTCAGGCTCTTCTTTCGCATTATGAGAAAGGTATTCGCGAGTGCTCGCTCGACTTTGTAAAAAAAGCGGCTAAATACTATGACGTTACGTGCGACTACCTTCTGGGAATGACCAACAGTAAAAAAAGCATAAGCGTCGACTTTGACGAAGGCGACGAGTCTCAGGACTCGGAGCTTACTATCAGCACGATTTACAGAGCCGCGACAATTCTTGAAAGAACTCTTTCAAAAAGACCTTCGGACGCCGATATTACAAAGGATTTTCTTGCCGTCGGTCTTTACAGAATTATCTCCGCCGCCGTTATTTCGGGTGAACTTTCGCCTGAGCTTATAGGCTACGCTCCCGAATTCGCTTCGGCAGTTGCGGACGTTACAAGCGCAAGAATTATTAGGCAGCTGATATCCGGAAAGACTTCAAAGCAAAAAAATCAGGATTTGAAACCGCTTTGCGTTAAAACGGTAATTGACGCTGCCGAAAAAAAGTTTTCAACTTCAATAAAAGAACTCGGCGGCGAGTTATAACAGCTCCCCGCCCGTAAACTCCGACGCGTTCTCCTTTATAAAACGCGCCGCGGACGAAATAAATACATCCTTATCGAAAAGCCTGCCGAATTTCTCGTCGGCGGCTTTTATTTTTTCTTCGTCAAGCGAGACGGACTCGTTATCGTCGTCATACATCGGGTAAACCTCGTCAAAAAGCTCGGCAAGGCTGTCAAGTCCCGCGGCTTTCAACGCCTTTGACGCAAGCGGAGAAACGGGCTCGGTATTTCTTTTGAAAAACGCCGAAACGGAGCCGTTCGTGTCCTCAAGAATACAGTTGAGAGTATAAGCAAGCTGTTTTTTAACCGAAAGCTTTTCAAACGCGTCCTTCGGCTTAATCTCCTTGCGAAGCTTGAGGTCGATTAAAAGGGCGATTCCCGGAAGGACTCTTTTGTCATCAGCCTTCTGAAGGTCGGACGCGGAAATGCCCGAAAACTCATCCTTGAGAGATTTCGCATTATTAAGCTCTTCTATGGTTTTCTCACGCTCTTCCCTCGCCTGTTTGGCAGCCATAGCCGCCCTGTAACAGACATAAACGGTAATGGGTATAAGAATTATAATAAGCGCCCACAGATACCAGTATTTCGGCATATTAAATCAGCTCCTTGTATATATCGCCTTTTTTAAGTCCCGTCTTTTTTGCAGCTGTTTTTGCCGCGTCCGAAACGGGAACGCCGTTTTCCCTTAATTGTTTAGCCATTTCAACCGCTTCCTCAAGCGAAACGGTTTTCTTTTCTTCGGGTTTGCCCTCAATAACTATTACGTATTCGCCCTTCGGCGGGGTTTCGAGATATTTGTCGCGGGCGGCGAAAAGAGAGGTTCTTTCAACAGTTTCGTGGATTTTGGTAAGCTCCTTAATAAGAGCTATCTTTCTGTCGCCGAAGCATTCCGCCATATCGGCAAGCGTTCTGGGCAACTTGTGGGGCGCCTCATAAAAAACCATTGTCCTTTTTTCATCGGCAAGGCTTTCAAGATGCTCCTTTCGGCTGACCTTATTAACGCTTAAAAAGCCCTCAAACGTAAATCTGCCCGACGGCATACCCGAAATCGCAACCGCCGTCGCAAAAGCCGTAGGGCCGGGAACAGACTCAACCCTGATTCCCTTTTCGTGACAAAGGCGAACTAAATCTTCGCCCGGGTCGGAAATCGCGGGCATACCTGCGTCGGTAACGAGCGCGCAGTTTTCACCCGAAAGTATTCTTTCGGCTATCGGACCGCCCTGAGCAAAACGGTTGTGCTCGTGATATGAAACGAGCGCCTTTTTTATGCCGAAATGATTTAAGAGCTTAAGAGTAACGCGTGTGTCCTCCGCGGCTATAAAATCGCATTTTTCCAAAACGTCCAGCGCTCTGGGCGAAAGGTCGCCGAGATTGCCTATGGGAGTGCCGACAACATAAAGTGTTCCGCTCATCAAACCGTCTCCTCCCTGTATTTGCCGAGAATCGAAAGCAGTTCGTCGCTCTCTTCCCCGTCGTCGTTTTCAATATAAAGCGGACTTGAAACCGTCATTCCGCTCTTACCGCCGAGCCTTCCCTCAAGCAAAAAAAGCCACGGGGCGGACTTCGTATTTTTCTGAACCATCCGAAGCCTTTTGGGCTCTATTTTTTTATCGCTTAACGCCTTCATGGTTTCAAAAAGACGTTCGGGACGTCCGCACACACACAACCTGCCGCCGTATTTAAGTATTTTTGACGCGCAAAGAGCAACGTCCGAAATATCGCACATGGTTTCGTGGCGCGCTATTTTTTCACTTTTCTTTTCGCTTTCAATACCGCCCTGCGCTTTTGTGTAAGGCGGATTCATCGTAACGAGAGAAAACCTGCCGTTAAGAGAGGCGAAATCAAGCTCTTTCAAATCCGAATTAATAAGAGTGATTTTGTCTTCGGCATTATTCATTTCAACGCTTCTTTTAATCTGGTCGCAGGCGTTTTCCTGAATTTCAACGGCGGTTATCTTTCTGTTTCCGTCGCGAAGAAAAATAAACGGAATAATACCGCAGCCCGCGCCCAGGTCGCAGATTACGTCGTTTGATTTGGGCGAAGCGAACGAAGCGAGAAGAAGCGCGTCCGTACCGAAGGTGTGTTCATCCGATACAATAACGGGCGTCTTTTCGCTTAAATACTCAATATGCTCGTTTTCATAAAGAGTTGCGTTCATATATTATTCTGCTTTTTCCTTTACAACCTTTTTAAGAAGCGGGAAGATAACTCCGCCTGCGGCGTTGCCGAGAATCATAATTCCCATATAGCCGAATGCTTTCGCGCCCCACATTGAAGCTACGGAGAAATAATACATATTGGCAATACTGTGCTCAAAGCCGCAGAGAATGAATACTACAACGCAGATATAAACGCTTACGTATTTTGCAAGCTCGTGCTTGTAATCTCTGTAACCGTTTACCGCAAGATACATAAGCATTCCGCAACAAACCGAAAGAACAAAAATACTTAAAACACTGTCGTCAAGCTTGGTTGTGCAAAGTCCGACCGCCTTTTCCTGAAGAGCCGTGCCGACTCTTGTAAGGTGTAAAAGATTGCCGACTGCAAAAGTGCCGAGGAAATTGCCGACTATGGTGACAAGCACCTCAATAAGATATGAAGGTTTATTGTCGAATATGTAACCGACCTTGCCCGTGTAAAGGTTAAGCGCCCTTACTACAATGACAAACAGACCGATTGAGAACAGCGACGCACCGATTACCTTATTGTCGCACGAAAGGAATACCGTGCCGCCGGTCGCAATCATAACGCCCGCCAGAAAGCTTTTCACAAGATAGTTAAGAATGTTTCTCATTTTTCTTCCCCCAGATTATTTATTATTGCTTCCACTGTTTTTTCCAGATCCATTCCCTTGCAGGAAACCGTGATATCGGCGTACTTTTCATAAAGCGGAGTTCTTTCGTTATAGATTTTTTCGACCGTTTCGTCCGCTTTCATAACGATACCGCGGGTTTTTATATTGGAAAGCCGTTTTTCGATTTCTTTTTCCTCAACCTGAAGATAAACAACTGTGCCGAGGCTTTTAAGGTTTTCCATAGCCTCTTTCCCGAAAATCACGCTGCCGCCCGTTGCGATAACGCAGTTTTCGGCTTTAAGAGAAGCTACGGTTTTATTTTCGATTTCAGTGAATTTTTCAATTCCCTTTTTTTCGATTATTCGGTAAAGCTTTTCATTCTGTTCGGACTGTATAATCAAATCCGTATCAATAAAATCAAAGCCGACAGCCTTCGCGAGCACAACGCCGAGAGTCGACTTTCCCGCGCCGGGCATACCGATAAGAATAATATTATTCTTCATTTTCATTTTCCTTCAATAAGTGCAGAAAGCTGCCCATGAACACCTCGCCGTCGATACCGTTGCGCTTTGCGGCGTCGATATTTTCCTGCAAATCGTCATAGAAATAGCATTCCTCGGGTTTTAACGAATATCTTTCGAGAAGCACCTGATAGATTTTGTCCTCGGGCTTTATGGTCTTTTCCCGCGCAGAAACGACTATTCCGTCAAAAAGCGAAAACAGCTCGGAATAAAGTTTTTCAAGCTCCGAAAAGCGAAGAGGCGCATTCGAAAGAACATACACCTTTTTGCCTTCGCTCTTTAACTGTTTTACATATTCGAGCGCGCCGGGAATCGGGTCCATAAGACGATGCCAGTTAAGGTACACGTTTGTTGCGCCCTCGTGAAGCCTTTCGGGAAGACGGGCGAGAACTCTTCTTAAAAACTCGTCCTCGTCAATAAGTCCCTTATCGCCTAACTGCCATTCCTCGGACCAGATTAATTCCTGTTCAACCTTTTTCTTGTCCCATTCGTCAGTCAGAAATGCCGAAAGCAGCCTCTCGTCATTAAATCCGAGCAGGACGTTGCCCATATCAAAAATATAGTTTTTATACATCGGTTTCTCCCGTGTTTTTAATTTCCTTTTTCTTATTCTTAACGAGAACAATCATAGGTATTACCGCGATAACGCATACAATTGCCGCCGCAAGAAAGATATTCGGCGTCGGAACCTGCTTGATAACGCCGTATTCCTCATAGGTTTCGTTTGAGTTCTTTATAACCGCCGCGCCGATATACGGACCGATTACCATAGGAAGAAGAACCGAGAAGAACATTCTTATTCCCTGAAAGAGTCCCGCCTTGTCCTCGGGCGTGTAGTCGCGGATTGTCGCGTTTACCGCGGACGATACGACGAGGTTTGCGCCCATCATAACCGTACCCATAATCGCAAGCGGAAGAATCGTCCTTACGAAGAATATGCCTATGCAGCCGATTATAAGAACCGCAAGCATCGGAATCATAAATTTGTGCTTGCCGACCTTGTCCATAATATTGCCCATTACTACGCTTATGACCGCCGAAAGAATAAGTATGATGCCGAGCGGTATCGCATAGTCGTGAATGCCAAGATAGTTATCGATATAAATGATAAGATACGGCATAAATACCTGATACGCTATGCAGACAATCGTAAAAGCAACAAATGAGATATAAAGCATTTTATTCTGCTTAACCGTCGAAGGGCGGAAGCCGTAAATAATGTTTTTAAAATAGTTGTCTTTATTCGGTTTGAGATTCGGGCTGTCTTTAATCAGGAACGAGCCTATAATTCCGCCGAAGGTTACGAGCCCGCCGACAATAATATAAAACAGCTTCCAGTTGCTGTGAATTTCGCCTGTCACGGGGTCCGTCTTTGTTACGAACATTCCGTCAAGCACGCCGAAGATTACAAGCAAAGCTATAAGAGGCATAGCGGACAAAACCGCCTCGACCCTTGCGCGGTTTGTATTGTCGGTAACGTCCGTAACCCACGCGTTGAACGCGCCGTCGTTGGCAGTCGAACCGAAGAAGGTCATAACGCAGTCCATTACAATTACCGTAATCGCCGCTACCGTAACGGCGTTAAGCGTCGGGAAAAGCTTTGCGGCATTGTCCGTAGTGATAAACGCGAACGCCATTGTCGTAAAGCCCCAGATAATATAACCGACTACCATAAAGATTTTACGCTTGCCTACCCTGTCCGATAACGTACCCATTATAAGAGTGGTCAGCGTTGCAACAATAGCCGACGCCGCGACCATTGCGGAAATAAAGCTCGGGTTATCGGAAATAGTGTCATAAAGATACTTGTTGAAATACATGTTTTCAACCATCCACGCGAGCTGGCCGAAAAATCCGAAAAGAATTACAGACGCCCATATGCGTTTTGACAGCTTCATTTATATCGCTTCCTTAATATTTATTTATAATAATATATATAATTTAACACATTTTACCGCTTTGCTCAATAGATTTGAAAAAACTTGTTGAATTTTAAGCAAAAAAGTTTTATTATATATGCAGTTCATTTTTGAGGTGTAAATATGAAAATACTTGCGTATGACATCGGCGGCACCGCTCTCAAGTACGGTATCGTTGACGAAAATTTCAATATCAGCGACATTCACGAAATCCCCTCCGACGCCGAAAAAGGCGGCGCGGGACTTATAGCGAAGCTTAAGGAAATCTTTGAAAGCTATGACGGGATTGACAGAGTCGGTATCAGCACCGCAGGTCAGATTGACCCTTATAACGCATTTGTAATCCACGCTCTTGAAAACTTCCCCGGCTTTTCGGGAACGAGCTTTAAAGAGATTTTCACCGACGGTTACGGCGTTCCCGTAGCGGCGGGCAACGACGTTAACTGCGCGGCTATGGGCGAGGCTCAGTTCGGCGCGGGAAGAGGGCTCGACAACTTCCTTTGCCTTACCTACGGCACGGGCGTCGGCGGCGGTATTTTTATGGACGGCAAGGTCGTTATCGGCGATACCTGCTCGGCGGGCGAATTCGGTCATATACGCACTCACGTCGGCGGTAATAAATGCCCCTGCGGCGGTTACGGCTGCTATGAGGCTTACGCTTCGACAACCGCTCTTGTACGCCGCTGCTCCCCTATTTTAGGTCACGAAACCAACGGCAGGGAGATTTTTGAACCTCAGAATTTCTCCAATCCCGAAATCAAATTCCAGATAGACGAATGGATTGACGAAATCGTCGTAGGTCTTGTCAGTCTTTGTAACATTTTTAACCCGCCCGCAATAGTCGTAGGCGGCGGAATTATGAACGAAAACTACATAAGAAGCGAAGTTGACAAAAGACTTCACGAGGTGCTTATGCCCAACTTCAGAAAGGTTAAATTGCTTAAAGCCGAGCTCGGCAATAAAGCGGGAATGCTCGGCGCGGCATACAACGTAAGCATTCTGTAAATGATAATAAAGAATAAAAGCGAGGTATAATTCCTCGCTTTTTTGAGGTGTTAAATGATAAAAAAACATGACCGCAAAAAGTTCGGAGGTTTTTCCTCGTTCAGGGTTATCATTCTTAGCTTTTTTATTCTTATAATGCTCGGCACGGTTCTGCTGATGCTGCCGATTTCGTCGCGTGAAAGGTGCGTCACGCCGTTTTCGGATTCGCTGTTTACGGCGGTTTCGGCAACCTGCGTTACGGGACTTGTCGTCAGGGACACCGCAACCTACTGGTCGCTTTTCGGTCAGGCGGTAATACTTACGCTTATTCAGATCGGCGGCATGGGAGTTCTTACAATCGGTCTTGCGGTAATACGCGCGTCGGGTAAAAAAATCGGACTCTGGCAGAGAAGCGCCATGCAGGAATCAATTTCCGCGCCGCAGGTCGGGGGCATAGTAAGGCTTACGGGCTTTATTATCAAGATTTCGGCAATAATTGAGCTTACGGGCGCGGCGCTTATGTTCCCCGTTTTTTACAGGGATTTCGGCGTCGCAAAGGGAATATGGTATTCTCTGTTCCATTCGGTTTCGGCATTCTGCAACGCAGGCTTTGACCTTATGGGCGTAAAGGAAAGGTTTTCCTCCCTTACCTCGTACAGCGACAATTTTTATATTAATTCAATTATAATGCTTCTTATTATCATAGGCGGCATAGGCTTTCTTGTATGGCACGACATAGGCGTTCATAAGCACAAGATAAAGCGTTACTCGCTTCAGAGCAAGGTTGTTCTTCTGACCTCGCTGATTCTTATAATTCTTCCCGCCCTGTACTTCTTTTTCTTCGAATACGGCAAGCTCGGTTTAGGCGAAAGAATAATCAGTTCGCTCTTCCAGTCCGTTACGACAAGGACGGCGGGATTCAACACGCAGAGCCTTTCTCAGATGACCGAATCGGGAAATGCGATTATGATAACGCTTATGCTCATAGGCGGCTCGCCGGGCTCGACCGCGGGCGGTATAAAAACCGCTACTTTTGCGGTGCTGTTTATGGCCGCGGTAACGGTTTTCAGCAGGCGCAACGACGTTCAGTGCTTTAAGAGAAGAATCTCGGAAGAGACGGTGCGTACCGCAGGCGCAATACTTTTCGCCTACCTCGCCCTGTTCTTTGCGAGCGGCGTAATTATAAGCAATATCGACAATCTTCCGCTGCTTGACTGTCTTTTTGAAACAAGCTCGGCGATTGGCACGGTCGGACTGACCGTCGGCATAACAGGTCAGCTTTCAATTATTTCAAGAGCAATTCTGATGATATTAATGTTTTTCGGCAGAGTCGGCGCGCTGACGCTGATTTACGCCGCAGTACCCTCGGCAGACAATCATTCGCGCCTGCCGCTTGAAAAAATAACTGTCGGATAGGAGAATAGCTATGGAAACAGTATTGATTATCGGTATGGGAGATTTCGGCGGCAACGTCGCCAGACGTATGGAAGAGCTTCACTGCGAGGTTATGGCTGTCGACACAAACGAAGAGCGCATTAACGAAATACTTCCCTATGTTACGAACGCGGTTATCGGCGACGGAACAAACGCGGAATTTCTCCGTTCGCTCGGCATAGGCAACTTTGACGTATGCTTCGTGGCTCTCGGCGGCCTGTTCCAGAGTTCGCTTGAAACCACGTCTCTTCTCAAGGAGCTCGGCGCAAAGGTCGTTGTTTCCCGCGCGACAAACGACGTGCAGATGAAATTCCTTCTTCGCAACGGCGCGGACGAGGTCGTTTATCCCGAAAAGCAGATGGCTCTTCGCATAGCCACAAAATACGCGTCAAAGAGCATTCTTGATTTCATAAACCTTGACAACAATTATTCCATTTATGAAATGAAAGTCCCCAAGGACTGGCAGGGAAAGACGCTTTCACAGCTCGACATAAGAAAAAAGTACAACGTAAATATTCTTACAATCAACCGCAATCAGCAGGTGTTTATACCCTCCCCCGACACGCTGATTCAGTCTGACGACGTCGCCTACGTAATAGGTGACGAACACGATATTCACAAGTGCTTCAAAATCTGAAAATGACAGATAAAAAAGCGAGGATTATTCTTAATCCTCGCTTTTATTTTTATGTTTGTTTTTATAACGATTTTTTCCAGGTGCTTCTTGAGAAAAGAACAAGTATCGGGAAAATTTCAAGTCTGCCCGCAAGCATATCGCCGATTAAAACGAGCTTTGAAAAAGCGGAATAGCCCGCGTAATTCAGAGTCGGCCCTACCTGTTCAAAGCCGGGTCCTATATTGTTTGTGCAGGCGGCGACCGCCGAAATATTGGTGGTCAGTGTAAAGCCGTCAACGGAAATAAGAAGAGTGCTGATAACTATAATGAGAACGTATGCAATAAGGTACATACCCGTGTTTTTAAGCACCTTTTCGCTGACTCTCTGGTCGTCCATACTGACGGTTCTTACCTCGTTGGGATGAAGTACCTGATGAATATTTCTTCTCAGGTCCTTGACAAGCAGAATCACTCTCTGAACCTTGAATCCGCCGCCCGTACTTCCGGCGCACGCGCCGATAAACATCATCGCAAGCAGAATCGATTTCGAAAGCGTCGGCCAGGTGTCAAAGTCGGTTGAAGCAAAGCCCGTCGTGGTAGTTATAGAGGCAACCTGGAACGCGGCGTGGCGTACAGCCTCTTCGGCGGTGTCGTAAAGAGAACGGATGTTAATGAAAACCATTACAGTCGAAATGAAAACCCAGCCGAAATACGCCCTGATTTCAGTATTCCTGAAAAAGCCTTTGAAATTACGCATCAGAAGGAAATAGTAGCACGTAAAATTAGCGCCGAAGAGCAGCATAAATACCGTACAGACATTCTGAACGTAAGGGCTGTAATACGAAAGGCCGATATTTCTAACCGAAAAGCCGCCCGTGCCGGCTGTGCCGAAAGCAGTGCAAACCGCGTCAAAGACAGGCATTTCGGGGTCAAGCACAAGGAAGATAACATCAAGCAGAGTAAGAATGATATAGAGAATATAAAGAATCATCGCGCTCTGTTTGATTTTGGGAACCAGTTTGCCGACTATCGGACCGGGGCTTTCGGCACGGAGAAGGTGCATTGTAAAGCCGCCGTTCTTCTTTTCCCTCGGAGCGACTGCAAGAAGGAATACGAGTACGCCCATACCGCCTACCCAGTGGGTAAAGCTTCTCCAGTAAAGCGCGCCCTTTGAAAGAGCCTCAATATCGGAAAGAATCGAAGAACCCGTCGTGGTAAAGCCCGACGCGGTTTCAAAAAAGGCGTCAATGAATTTCGGAATCTCGCCCGAAGCGCAAAACGGAATACAACCTACAAGACTCATTATAAGCCACGAAAGACCTACGCAGACAAGTCCCTCACGCGCGTAAAAGCCCTTCTTGGCATTCTTGCATAAGAAGAACAGTACGCCCGCAACGCCGAGCGTAGCAAGCATAGTTATAAGGAAACTGAGCATTGTTCTGCCCGCGCCCTCGCCTGCGCAGATAATGACGGGCACAATCATAAATGCCGCTTCAAACGCTAACGTCTGGGAAATAATCTTTCCCATCATCCTGTAATTCATTAACCTTAACCTACCAATTATTCAAAAATATCGTCAAGCTTATAGACCGAGTTGTTGCTGTTGGTTACAACGACTACCGTGTCGCCGACATTGAAACTCGAATTACCGTCGGGAATTTCGGTCTTGCCGCCGCGGGTAATGCACGAAACAAGAATGTTCGGCTTGAGCTTTAAATCCTTCAGCGGAACGCCGCAGTTTTTAACGCTTTCGTCAGCGACAAATTCAACCGCCTCAGCCATACCGTCGGCAATAAAGTGAACCGCGATTGCCGCACCGGTCTGATTTCCCATAGCCCTTACGTAACGGACTATGTTGTTACAGCAAAGCTCCTTCGGGCAGACGACGCTGCCTATCGGCAGAGAGCCGAGAAAACTTGAATTATCAACTCTGCCCATCTTTGTAATGACGTGACGCACGCCCGAAATGTGAGCGTAAAGAGAGGTTATTATATTTACCTCGTCCATACCCGTAAGAGAAACGACGGCGTCGTAATTTGAAATGCCCTCGCTTTCAAGCAGCGTTCTGTTGCTTATATCGCCGAGAACTATCGTCGTATTTTCAAGCTGCTGGGCAAGCTCTTCGCAGCGGGCGGGGTCTTTCTCAATAATCTTAACCGAAACTCCCGCTTTTTCGAGTCTGCCGGCAAGGTAAAAGCTGACCTTGCCTCCGCCGCAGATAAGAACTCTTTTAACCTTTCTTGAAATAATGCCGAGATTTTCAAGCAAATCCGAAAGATTGCTCTTTGAAGCGGTTACGAAAACTCTGTCGTCCGCCCTGAGCTCAAAATTACCGTCGGGCATAATGACCTCGCCGTCGCGAAGCACCGCGCAGACAAGGATTTTTGACTTGACTATCGAATACATATTGCTGAGCTTTGCGCCGACAAGCTTACTGTCGGACAAAACGCGCAGCTCGACAATTTCAACCCTGCCCTTTGCAAACGTGTCAAGCTTCAAAAAGCCGGGATACTGAATAAGACGAGCAATTTCCTCGGCAGCCTGACCTTCGGGATTAACCGTCATTGAAAGCGCAAACGTGTCGCGCATTTCATAAAACTGCTTTCTGTATTCGGGATTGCGTATGCGCGCGATTGTATGAAGGTTTTTATTTATGCCGTGAGCGGTCATACAGCAAAGAAGGTTAAGCTCGTCCGTCGCGGTAACCGCGATAAGCAAATCCGCGTCGTCGACGCCCGCTTCAATAAGCACGTCCTTTACGGCGCAGTTGCCCTGTATAGCCATAACGTCATACTTATCCATAGCCGCTTCAAGAACCGAAGCGTTACAGTCTATTAACGTTAAATCGTGTCCCTCGGCAGATAACTGACGCGTCAGAGTGTCGCCTACTTTACCGCCGCCGGCAATAAGAATTTTCACTTGAATTTCCCCTCATATATACTTGTATATATAAATATATAACCTTATGTATTTTATACCTACTAAACCGAGTTGTCAACACCGCAAAATAAAACCGAAGGCTTAATTAAAAAGCCTTCGGCTGATGACCTCAGATATCGAGAAGTCCCATTTTTATTCTGTAACATTCCGCGGACGAGAAACCCGCAAGTTCAGCCGCCCAGAGCACCGAGCCGACAACGGGCTTTGAGGTCGACGGAACAATCTTGAACGGCTTGCCCTCGCCCTCGATACGGGACCTGATTCTGTTTATAATCGCGGGATTTTCACCCTTAATGAACTGAGTCCCTATAAGCGCGACGGGAACGGTCTTGCTTGTAAAGCCGAGCTTGTTATACACGGCAAAAATATTTTCGACGTAGTAGTCGCCGATGGTTTCAAGAATCTCGAGCGCCTTTTTGTCGTTGCAGTCGGCCGCCGCGTAGACGGCAATTGCCATCTTGCGTATCGCGGTTTCATCCGCCCTTTCAAAAGCCTGAAAAGCCCTTTCGGGAATAAGCTTTTCGGTAGTCCCCAGAGCCTTTGCAAGCTCCTTTGAAAGTCTCGTTTTCTCCTTATCTCTGTAAAGATAATCATATACCGCGCCGACGGACGCCTTTATCATAAAATGCGCGCCGCCTATATCGCCGGAAAGGTCGCCCAGACCGCCGAGCTGAAGCGATTCGCCTTTTTCGTTGATGCCCGCTATATTACAACCCGTACCGTTTACCGCCGCAATGCCGTAACCGTTGTCGCAGTTAGCCTTGACGCCGGCATAAGTGTCGTTTTCGAGAACGAAATTTGTAAGTCCCGTGCTTTCAATCATATTTGAAATGAGCTTGTGCTGATACGGAAAATCAATGCCGCTCAGGTTAAAGCACGAAGCGACAATATCGGAAACGTCAATGCTCCTTCCCGAACAGATAATCGCGACCATTTCCTCAATTACCTTTTCGAGCTGGGTATATCCGCCGCGAAGGCTTTCGTGGTTTGACGTCGGGAAGGTAAAAAGATAGCTGTCGGAATCCTCAATGCCGTAAAGCAGACAGTGAGTCTTTGTTCCGCCGCCGTCAACTCCGAGAATATATTTTTCAGACATATATGTCACCCGCTTATTTTTCAAGTATACTTATATATTATCTGCCAAAGTACGGAATTGTCAACAGAAAATTATGAATAATCGGTTAATAATCATTAATAAAAAGTTCATTTTCAGTTCACAGATTAATTAAGATTTATTAAAAAATCTGTGGTATCATATAGTCAGGATAAACGGAAGTCGCACACCGTTTATTCGGCGGTGAAAACCCGCATAACCCCCCAAAACTTTTTCATTTCTCCTTTCAAAAGCAGGACAGCCGCTCCCAAAGAGCGGCTGTTTTGCTTTTACTGTCTGTTTATCTGTTTTTCGATTTTCGCTTTCTTTAACGCGTAGTAAAGTATCGTTCCGAGTACGAGCATTACGCCCAGCTCGCCGAGCGCGACATAGCCGCCGCCTATGAGAAATCTGCTGAAAATAAACGGCCCTTCGTTGAAAAATACTTCGATTTCCCAGCCGATTATAATACCGTTCCAGATGGCGGGCATAAGCATCGCGAATAAAGGATAGCCCTTGATTTTAACATTCCTTAAAAGATAAATGCAGCACGTTGCGCCGAGGGTTGCAAGCGAGCCGAAAATCATATCCAGCGGAAGCCCCATAGCAATACCCGAAAGATTCGAAACTACGCAGCCGATTGTAAGGCCGGGAATCGCGTAAGGCGTAAACAGCGCAAGAACGTTCAGCATCTCGCATACCCTGAACTGAACCGCCTGGGAAGCCGTTCCCGGAGCAATAAAGTTCTGGGCGTAAAACAAAGCGGCGTACATAGCGGCTATAACCGCCGACATCGTAATTATAATGGTTTTACTGTTTTTCATATTCGTTTTTAACTCCTTAGTTTTGATTGGAAGAGCAATAAAATACCCTTCGGGCAGGATGGTTTCGAACTGCCGAAGGGTATTCTAATATATAAACCCGTATTTGTCAACAAAAACAAGCAACCCGAAGATAAATCGCCCTCGGGCTGCTCATTGGGGATTAAAAAGAAAGGAAAACTCAGTTATGCAACATTTGTTTTAATTTTAGTTGCCGCGCTCTCGCCCTCATGAACGGTAAGCTTTTTACGCGCCGCGTCCTGACGGTAGCTGTTTATCATAAAGCGGACAAATCTGCCGACCTTTTTTTCAAAACGGATAACGTCTCTTTCACGGTAAAAGCCGTAGGAGAGCAAAAGTATAAGCGCGAGTTCTATAAGTGTTTTTACTGCAAACGAAACAGTCATAATTCATACCTCCGAACATTATTGAACATTTGTTCTTTACAAGTCCCATTATAGCACCGATTTTTCATTTGTCAATACAAATGTTCGAAAATTTTTATTTTTCAGTCCATTAAAACGGACACCAACTCGTTTTATTCTGCGCTGATTTTTTCTACATTTAAATAATATCACAATATATTGTGTTTGTCAAGTGTTTTAACCACAATTTATGGGATTTTTGCAATTTTTCGCGCAAAAGAACAAATAATCAGGCGATTTTTGGGGAGTATTTTTAATAAAAGTATTTATTATTTCTATAAATTATGGTATTATATATAATTAGTGTAATATGCTTAAATGTATTATCGGTTACGGAGAAGATTATGTTTGTTGACAGCGCAAAAATCAAAATAAAAGCAGGTAACGGCGGAAACGGCGCAGTCGCTTTTCACCGTGAGAAGTATGTTGCCTCGGGCGGCCCCGACGGCGGCGACGGCGGCAGGGGCGGCAACATTGTTTTTCAGGTTGACGACCATCTGTCCACGCTTGCGGATTTCAGATACAAAAGAAAATACTCAGCCGAAAACGGCAAGGACGGTATGGGCAAGCACTGTAACGGCAAAAAGGGACAGGACCTTATAATCCGCGTTCCCCGCGGCACGCTTATAAAAGAAGCTCAGAGCGGCGCCGTTCTCTGCGATATGTCGACCGACGAGCCGTTTATCGCCGCAAAGGGCGGGAAAGGCGGCTGGGGCAACATCCATTTCGCCACGCCTACAAGACAGACTCCCCGCTTCGCAAAGAGCGGAACTCCCGGTGAGGAATGGGAAGTCATTCTTGAATTAAAGCTCATAGCCGACGTCGGACTTCTGGGTTTCCCGAATGTCGGTAAAAGCTCGCTCATTTCGGTAGTCAGCGAAGCCAAGCCGATTATAGGCGACTATCATTTCACCACCATTATTCCGGTGCTCGGCGTCGTAACAATGGGTCCCGAAAGCAGCTTCGTTATGGCCGATATTCCCGGTCTTATCGAGGGCGCAAGCGACGGCGTAGGACTCGGGCACGAGTTTTTAAGGCACGTTGAACGCTGCCGTATGCTCGTTCACATTGTCGACGTCGCAGGCAGTGAGGGCAGAAATCCGAAGGAGGATTTTGAGGCAATCAATCGGGAGCTTGAAAGATTCAATCCCGAGCTTGCGAAATGCCCTCAGATTGTTGCGGGAAATAAAATCGACCTTGCTACCGACGAGCAGAGAGAGGATTTCAGAAAGTTTATTGAAGAGGAAAAAGGGCTTGAATATCACGAGATAATCGCCCCTATTTCCTACGGCACGAAAGAGCTTATCGACTCGGTTGCCAAAATGCTTTCGACTCTTCCGCCCGTTAAAAGATACGAATCGGAGAAGGTGCCGCTTGACATAGCCCTCGGTACTGCGCACGACAATTCCTTTACCGTTACCGAGATAGACGACCGCTTCGTCATAGAAGCCGAATGGCTGGGTAAAATACTTTCAAGAGTGGACCCGGACGACTACGAGAGTCTTCAGTATTTCCAGAGGGTGCTTGAAACCTCGGGTATTCTCGCCTCCCTTCGCGAAAAAGGGATTCAGCAGGGCGACACGGTAAGTATTTACGATCTGGAGTTTGAATATGTCGAATAATCCGAATTTATTAAGTCCGCTTTCCCTTGCGTTCGTCGGCGACGCGGTTTTTACTCTCGAAGTGAGAAAGAGAATCGTTCTTGACAAAAACCGCCCCGTAAACGACCTGCATAAGGAAACCACGAAGTTTGTAAACGCCGCCTCTCAGGCGCAGGCGATAAAGAAACTGCTTCCCGTTCTCAGCGAGGAAGAGGAAGCGATTTTCAGGCGCGGTCGCAACGCCCATACGGGACATACTCCCAAAAACCAGAGCGAGGGCGACTACCACTACGCAACGGGGCTTGAGGCCCTTTTCGGCTATCTGTTCCTTACGAACAGAAACGAAAGAATGACAGAGCTTTTTGATTTGATTTGGAGTGAGAATCTTGGCTGATAAAAAAATAAAAATTACAAAGCAAAGAGTCGGAGACATTCTTCTTGACGGACTTTTCTATATTATCGGCGGCGCGGCATATTCAATTTCGGTCAATATGTTTTCAACACCGAACCACATTTCGCTCGGCGGACTGACGGGTATTTCAACGCTTATAAACTATGTATTTCCGCAGTTGCCTGTCGGTGTAATGCTGTTTGTTCTTAATATTCCGCTTTATTTTCTCGCATTCAAGTTTCTCGGTGTTAAGTTCCTTGCAAAAACCGTTGTTGCGACAGCATCGGTTTCGGTTCTTATTGACCTTTTAAAGGATTATGTTCCCGAATACACAAACAATCCTCTGCTCGCCGCCATCTTCTGCGGCGTAACCTGCGGAATTGCTTTATCGCTTGTTTTTCTCAGAGGCGCCACTACGGGCGGAACAGACATAATTGCAAAGCTTGTTCACAAATTCAAACCGAATTTCTCACTCGGAAAAGTGCTGCTAATCTGCGACGCTGTTGTAATTGCAATTTCGGGTCTGGTTTACAGAAATCTCGAAAGTATGCTTTATGCGTCAATAACCATCTTCGTTGCAAGCAAAACGGTTGATTTTGTAATCTACGGCTCGGCGGGCGGCAAGCTGCTTCTCATAGTCACCTCAAAGGTTGACGAAATGACCGAAGCTATTACCCAAAGACTTGAACGCGGCGCAACAATTCTTCCCGCAAAGGGCGGCTACACGGGCGAGGACAAAAATATAATTCTCTGCGCGGTTCGTTCTCACGAAATCGCAAGCATAAATAAAATCGTCAAGGACGTTGACCCGAACGCCTTTACCATAATTACAAACGCAAGCGAAATCGTCGGCGAAGGCTTCCAGAGTGAAATAAGCTAAATCCGATTCAGAGGTAAATATGGAACAAAAGAAAACCCACATAAGAAATTTTTCAATAATCGCTCATATTGACCACGGCAAGTCGACTCTTGCCGACCGTCTTCTTGAGCTGACGGAATCTGTTTCCCAGAGGGATATGACCGAGCAGCTTTTAGATAATATGGAGCTTGAAAGAGAGCGCGGGATTACAATAAAATCCCACGCCGTTACTCTTGACTACACCGCGGCTGACGGTGAAAAATATGAGCTTAATCTCATCGACACTCCCGGTCACGTTGACTTTAATTACGAGGTATCGCGTTCGCTCGCTGCGTGCGAGGGCGCGCTGCTTGTAGTCGACGCGTCGCAGGGCATCGAGGCTCAGACTCTTGCCAATACATATCTTGCGCTCGACCATGACCTCGAAATTGTTCCTATCATTAATAAAATTGACTTACCCGCAGCGGACAGCGACAGAGTTGCGGCTGAAATTGAAGATATAATCGGTCTTGACTGCTCAACCGCGCCGAGGATTTCGGCAAAAACGGGACTTAACACCGAGCAGGTGCTCGAAAAGATAGTTGAAGACATCCCCTGCCCCTCGGGCGACGACGACGCGCCGTTAAGAGCGTTAATCTTCGACTCCGTTTACGACAGCTATAAAGGCGTTATAGTATACGTAAGAGTTGTTGACGGCACCGTAAAGGTAGGCGATACAATGCGCATGATGGCTACGGGCGCGGAATTCAACGTAGTCGAGGCGGGCGTTATGAGAGCTACCTCTATGGAAAACAGAGGCGTTCTCAGAGCGGGCGAGGTCGGTTATCTTACCGGTTCAATAAAGACAGTCGGCGACGCAAGAGTCGGCGACACGGTCACCACCGCCGAAAAGCCCGCAAAAGAGCCGTTACCCGGTTACAGAAAGGTAAATCCAATGGTCTTCTGCGGAATTTACCCTGCGGACGGCGCGGATTACGAAAACCTCAGAGAAGCACTTGAAAAGCTCCAGCTGAACGACGCCGCTTTAAGCTTTGAGCCCGAAACCTCGGGCGCATTGGGCTTCGGTTTCAGATGCGGATTTTTAGGTCTTTTGCATCTTGAGATAATTCAGGAACGCCTTGAAAGAGAATACAACCTCAACCTCGTTACTACAATTCCGAGCGTTGAATACAAAATACATCTTACAAGCGGCGAAACGGTAATAATCGATAATCCCACAAATTACCCCGACCCCGCTACCATTAATTACAGCGAAGAGCCGATGACTGCGGCTCATATCTACTCCCCGCCCGAATACGTCGGTACAATTATGGACTTGTGTCAGGACAGACGCGGCGAATACAAGGGCATGACATATCTTGCGACGGACAGGGTAGATATAGCTTACGACCTGCCTCTTAACGAGATTATTTACGATTTCTTTGACGCGCTCAAGTCAAGGACAAGAGGTTACGCCTCATTCGACTATGAATTCAAGGATTACGTAAGAAGCAACCTCGTAAAGCTTGACGTTCTTCTTAACGGCGACGGCATTGACGCGCTTTCGTTCATCATTCACGCCGACAAAGCTTACCCGAGAGCGAGAAAAATCGCCGAAAAGCTTAAAGAAAACATTCCCAGACAGATGTTTGAAATACCCATTCAGATTGCCATAGGCGGAAAGGTTATCGCAAGAGAAACCGTCAAGGCTATGCGCAAGGACGTTCTCGCCAAATGCTATGGCGGCGACATAACAAGAAAGAAAAAGCTTCTTGAAAAGCAAAAAGAGGGTAAAAAGAGAATGCGCCAGTTCGGTACCGTCGAGGTTCCGCAGGAGGCGTTTATGGCGGTGCTTAAATTAGATGACGACTAATCCTGTCGGGCTGTATTTGCATATTCCGTTTTGTGAAAAAAAGTGCAGATACTGCGATTTTTATTCATTTTCGGCTGACGAAAATACAAAGCAGGCGTATGTAAACGAGCTTATAAGACGAATTGACAAATACGGAGAAACGCTTAAGTGTAAAGCTGATACACTTTACATTGGCGGCGGTACTCCGAGCCTGCTTGCGCCCGTTCAGATTGAGCGGCTCGTCAGCGAAGCAAAAAAGGTTTTTCTCACCGATGACGCGGAAATTACGGTCGAGGCAAATCCTCATTCGTCGCTGCCCGAATTTTTAAAAGCGGCGGCGGCTTCCGGCGTCAACCGAATGTCATTCGGACTTCAGTCGTCAAACGAAAACGAGCTTCGTTTTTTAGGAAGAAAAGCAACTCCTGCAGAGCTTGAAAACGCCGTAAAATCGGCATTTTCGGCGGGTATTGAAAACATTTCGGCAGACCTTATGATAGGTCTTGAGGGACAGAGTGAAAGCTCGCTTCTGAAGTCCGCGGAATTTGCGTTGGGACTCGGCGTAAAACATATAAGCGCATACATATTAAAGCTCGAGGAAAACACACCGTTGTATAAAATGAGAGACTGTCTCGCCCTGCCCGACGAGGACGAAACGGCAAACCTGTATCTGTCGCTTTGCGACTATTTGACAAGTAAAAATACTTTACAGTATGAGATTTCAAATTTCTCTTTCAGAGGCTTCGAAAGCCGTCATAATTTAAAATACTGGCGGTGTGAGGAGTACCTCGGAATAGGCGCGTCGGCTCACTCGTTCATAAACGGCAGAAGATTTTATTTTACGAGAGATATAAATGCGTTTCTTAACGGAAACGAGCCCGTACCTGACGGCGACGGAGGCGGCGAAGAGGAATATATAATGTTAAAGCTTCGCCTTGCGCAGGGAATAAATTTCGACGAATTTGAAAAAAGATTCTCTCACCCGTTTGACGAAAAGAAAAAGGAAAAAGCAAGACTGCTTAAAGAAAAAGGACTTGTAAATATAGACGAAAGCGGCGTTTCGCTGACAAGAAACGGATTTCTGCTTTCGAATTCAGTAATATGCGAATTAATCTGAAAGGAGGATGAGCGTTTGTTCAAAATTTTAAAGTACCTGAAACCGTATACTTTTCAGACGGTTATGGCTATGCTGTTTTTAGTGCTTAATAATGCGACGACACTTATCCTGCCGCTGATGCTCTCAAAAATCATCAACAACGGCGTAACCGAGGGCAAAATACTTTATATAATTTCGACGGGAATTCAGATGCTTCTGATTTCGCTTTTCGGAATTATAACCTCGATTATCGGCAGTTATTTTGCGGCAAAGGCCTCCATGGGCTTCGGCGCGACGCTCAGGCGCGAGATTTTTACTCAGGTTGAACGTCTTTCGCCCGGCGACATCGAAACCATAGGCATACCCTCGCTCATAACCCGTTCGACCAACGACGTCAAACACATTCAGGATATGATTGTCAACGGACTGAGAATGATTATCGCCGCGCCCGTTCTTCTTATAGGCGGCGCCATACTCGCGGTATTTATGAATCCTCAGCTTTCGACGGTTATTCTTACGGCTCTTCCGATTATCGGGCTTATAGTCTTTCTTGTCGCGAGAAAGGTTATACCGATGTTTGACGAGATGGAAAAGAGAACGGACCGGCTTAATCAGGTTATCAGAGAAAAAATAAGCGGCATAAGAGTCATCAGAGCTTTCAGCCGCACCGAATATGAGGACGAAAAGTTTGACGAGGCTTCGGGCAGACTTACGTTCCTCGCGCTTAAAATTAACCGCATTGTCGCTTTGCTTATACCCATAGGCGTTTCAATTCTTTTCGCTATGGTTATTTCGCTCGTATGGCTTTCGACAATGCAGGTAAACCGTCTTGACCCCGTAACCCAAACGCTCGCCATTGAAAACACAGTCGGCGACCTTCAGGCTTTCATCCTTTATCTTATAGCGATTCTCGTTGCGCTTGTTCTTGCGGCGACGATGTTCATAATGGTTCCTTACGGCACAATTTCGGCAAACAGAATCCTTGAGGTTCTCAATATTGAGCCTACGGTAAAGGACAGCGACGAACCGATAATCCCCGACGAAAATATCAAGGGCGAACTTGAATTCAGAAACGTTACATTCGGATATCCCGACGCGGAAAATCCCATTCTCAATAACATAAGCTTTAAAATCGAAAAAGGCGAAACCGTCGCAATTATCGGCTCGACGGGCAGCGGAAAGTCGACGCTTATTAACCTTATTCCGAGGTTTTTCGACGTCACGGGCGGCGAAATACTTGTTGACGGAGTAAATATAAAGGACATTCCGCTTGACGTGCTTAACGGCAAAATCGGATTTGTTCCTCAGAAGGCCGTTCTTTTCTCGGGCACCGTTGCGGACAACCTTAAATTCGGCAAACACGACGCGACCGTTAAACAGATTGAACGCGCGCTTGACATTTCACAGTCGACCGAATTCGTCAACAACCTTCCCAACAAGGTTTACGAAATGATTTCTCAGGGCGGCAACACGCTTTCGGGCGGTCAGAAGCAGCGTCTTGCGATAGCGAGGGCTCTTATAAAGAACGCCGAATTCTTCATTTTTGACGACAGCTTTTCGGCGGTCGACCTTAAAACCGACGCGGCTTTAAGGAAATCGCTTCACGATAATCTTTCGGAGGCGACGGTTATTCTTGTCGCCCAGCGCATAGGCACAATCCAGAACTGCGATAAAATTATCGTCCTTGAGGACGGTAAAATCGTCGGCATAGGCAAGCATAGGGAATTGCTTGAAACCTGCTCTGTTTACAGGGAAATCGCCGACTCACAGTATTCCGTTGAAGAGGACGGAGGTGAGCAGGTTGGGTAAGAAGAAAAAGAATGACGAAGGTATTGCAAAGTATTCTGTTTATAAAAAGAAAACGGACAAGGCATACGACACGTGGGGAACGGCAAAAAAGCTTGCGAAACGGCTTAAACCTTACTGGCTGAAGCTTATTCTTGTCGGCATCGCGGCTGCCGTCAGCACCGCTATGAGTGTACTCGGGCCCGTTTATCTCGGCAACGTTATAGACGCAATAAACGTACAGGTTCAGAACAAGCTTGCGGGCAACGCCTTTGAATTCAGGGAAATAGCGACAATACTCATAAAGGCGATAGCGGTATACGCCGTTACGTCCTTAATGATGTATATTCAGCAGTACACCATGGCGGGCGTCGCGCAGAACCTCGTATACACGCTTCGCACCGACGTCAATAAAAAGCTTTCGATTTTACCGCTTCGCTATTACGATTCAACCACTACGGGTGAGGTTCTTTCACGCGTTGTAAGCGACCTTGACAACATTAACAAGTCGCTCCAGAACAACCTGACTCAGATTATCACGTCCGTAATAACGGTTGTCGGCGTGCTCGCGATGATGATTCACCTTAACGTAACTATGACTATTGTTTCGGTTTCGATTGTCCCCTCCTCGGCTCTTATAGCTCTTCTTATAGCGAGCCGTTCAAAGCGCTGGTTCAGGCAGCAGTGGGACAGAAACGGCGAATTAAACGGTCATATTGAGGAAATGTATACGGGCCATAATATCATCAAGATTTTCTCAATGGAGAAAAACGCGATAAGCGAGTTCGACGATATTAACAACGAGCTTTACAAGGTCAGCTTCAAGGCTCAGTTCCTTTCGGGAATCATTATGCCGTTCATCAGCTTCGTAAACAATGTCGGCTATGTAATCATCTGCGTTATGGGCGGTCTTGCCGTTCTTAAAAACACGCTGAGTCTCGGCGGAATCACGACCTTTATCACCTATTCAAAGCTCTTCTCGCAGCCGTTTGTCGACCTTGCGCAGATTATGAACAATCTTCAGAGCACTCTCGCCTCGGCGGAGCGCGTATTCAATCTTCTTGACGAGGAGCCCGAAACCTCGGACGAGGGCAACGAGGTTCTCACCAATCCCAAGGGCGTTATCAGATTTGAACACGTCGATTTCTGCTACACCGACGACAAGCCGCTTATGGACGACCTCAACCTCGAGGTTAATCCCGGTCAGCTTGTCGCGATAGTCGGTCCTACGGGCGCGGGCAAGACGACGATAGTCAACCTGCTTATGCGCTTCTATGACGTCAAAGGCGGAAGAATAACGCTCGACGGCAAGGACATAAACACCCTCACCCGCGATTCGCTTCGCTCGGCATTCGGAATGATTCTTCAGGATATATGGCTCTTCAAGGGCACAATCCGTGATAATATCGCATACGGACGGCTTGACGCAACTGACGAAGAGATAATAGCCGCCGCTAAAATGGCGCGCGCCCACCACTTTATCAGCACGCTTTCGGACGGTTACGACACCGTTCTTGACGAAAACGGAACGAATATTTCGCAGGGGCAGCGGCAGTTAATAACCATAGCACGCGCCGTACTTGCAAACCCGTCAATTCTCATTCTTGACGAGGCGACCTCGTCAGTTGACACGAGAACGGAAATGCAGATTCAGTACGCTATGGCTGACCTTATGAAAAACCGCACCTGCTTCGTAATAGCGCACCGTCTTTCGACCATAAGAAAAGCCGATACGATTCTTGTAATCGACAACGGCGAAATAGTCGAAACGGGCAATCATCAGGAATTGCTCGCGAAAAAGGGCTTCTATTATCAGTTGTATAACAGTTAAAACAATTTGTTAAACCGCCTGACACAGTCTGTGTCGGGCGGTTTTTTGTAGGGGCGACCTTTGGTCGCCCGTATTATTTCGTTTGATTTCGCGGGCGACCAAAGGTCGCCCCTACGGGTTTGATATATTTTTTACATCGCCAATTTGCAGTTAGATTTAATAATCGGTTTCGCGGGATGTCGAGGTTACGGTTTCGCCATTACCCTTTTGTCTGCTTCGGAGCGTCGGGCTCACCGCTCCCTACAAAACAAGCTCCCCTGTTAAGGGGAGCTGTCGAGTGTAACGAGACTGAGGGGTTAAAACCTCTCCGCCGCCTAACGGCGGTCTCCCTCTCCTTTACAGGAGAGGTTGTTGTAGATTTAGATTCTCCACTTCGCTTGGAATAACAAAAACACCCGACACGAAATGTGTCGGGTGTTTTTTATTGATAAATTATTTCGCCAGGTCGCCGACCATAAGCATAAATGCGCCTATCTGGCCACCGAATTCGGGAGCGCCGTCCATTATAAGGTTACCCTTCTTAACCGCGTCAAGCATATCGGCTGTGCCGAGGAGTATGCCCAAAGCGTCGTCAAAGGTCTTGAAACGGAGGGTGAAGAAAGGCATAGCCCTCTTGTACTCGCCCCTGCCGGCTCTCGATTTACCCGCTTTAATACGAAGATAAGCCGCAACCTCGGGATGGTCGTTAACCGCGAAAGCGTATACACGGTCGGGCGATTTACTCGTCCACTCGTGAATTTCGGGATGTCCCATCTTATTAAGCTGGCTTATGCCCCTTGAAAGAAGATAGAAGAAGCATTTTACCATTAAGGTCTTTGTCTCTTCATCCTCGGGCGGTTTGGTAGCCGAAAGAACGTTTGACATTTTAAGAAGCGTCATAAGGAACGCCTTGAACGCGCCGAAATGCTTCGCAACGCCTTTCATCTTCGGAAGAGTCGCGGGACCGATTTTACCCTTGAAAAACTGGTTCATCGACTCAATGGACTTGAACTGAAGCTCAACGTCCGGAGCGGGATTTACGTTGTCAAGATTAACCTCCCACTCCCCGCTGTTTACGGCAAAGTTCATACCGACCTTGCCGCCCTCTGCGTCCGGGTCAAGAGCGCTGACCTGAATAACAGCGTTTACCTTTTCAAACTGTTTTTTCAGGTTGGGAACATCGTTTGCAATGACCTTGATAAGAGGAAGCGCAGCGTTGAAAAATATTTTACTTGAATAAAGCTCTTCTTGCTTATGCATTATATCAACTCACTTTCCTAAAAATGACGATATTATACGTCGTCATCCCAGTTGTCATCCTCTTCAAAATCAGCCTGCATAACGTCGCGTACGGCAGCTATAATGCCGTTAGCGTCAATGCCGACCTCGGACATAATGTCCTCGTGAAGACCGATAGGCGCGAACTTATCCTGATGGCCGAGCATTCTGAATGCGCAGCCCTTGCCCGCCTGAGCCATAACCTCGGCTACTGCGGAACCGAGACCGCCGATAACCGAATGGTCTTCAACGGTGATAATTCTTCTCGTGTCCATAACAGCCTTAAGGATGGCGTCTTTGTCGATAGGCTTGATTGTATGCATATTGAGAACTCTTACTTTAAGTCCGTCGCTGTTCTCAAGGAAGTTAGCCGCCTGAAGAGCCTGGAAAACGCAGCTGCCGCAAGCGATAACCGTAATGTCGGTGCCCTCGTGGATTTCAACCGCCTTGCCGACCTCGAAGCCGTAATCCTCGCTGCCGTAAAGAACACGGTCAAAGCCGCGGTTAATACGGATGTAATACGGGCCGTAGTTTTCATAAGCGGCGCGTACAGCGTGAGCGGTT
The DNA here is from genome assembly GCA_017613735.1 of Clostridia bacterium. GTDB lineage: Bacteria > Bacillota > Clostridia > Oscillospirales > Acutalibacteraceae > Fimenecus. Next base: position 67,379 of record JAGADF010000010.1, on the reverse strand, counting down.
TCAATGCCGTCCGCAGGAACGATAACCGTAAGGTTCGGCATAGCCCTTGTGATAGCGAGGTCGACTATAGCGTGGTGAGTCGAACCCGCCTGACCGAAGGATGTTCCCGAATGCGTAGCGATAATCTTCGCGTTGACGTTCTGATAGCAGATATCCGTGTGAAGCTGGTCGCACGCACGCATTGAGGTAAACGCCGAGAAGCCCGACATAAAGGGAATCATACCCGCTCTTGCGAGTCCCGCGCCGACGCCGAACATATCCTGCTCCGCGATACCGACGTTTATAACTCTTTCGGGGCAAACCTTAACTACGTCACCGAGCTTTGTGCTCTTAGCAAGGTCGGGAGTAACAGCCACAACCTTTGGGTCATTTACAACAATATCAGCCAGAGTCTTACCGTAAATTTCAGCTGTTGAAATCTCGGTCTGGTCTATTGCGTTATATACAAATCCGCCTGCCATAATTATTTGCCCTCCCTTTCTGCTCTTTCGCAACGAGCTTTGTAATCTTCCTCAAGCTCTTTCTTGAACTTTTCAAAAAGAGCATCGTCAATAGCGCCGTAATGCCAGAGGTAATCGCCCTCCATAGTCTTGATGCCGGCGCCCTTCTTGGTATCCATAAGAATACAGGTCGGCGCGCAGGGCTCCTTGCTTCTTGCGATTGCTTCGTCAATAGCGTCGCAAAGCTCGCCGATATTGTTGCCGTCAACAACTATTGTGTTGAAGCCGAAAGCAGTCATTTTATCGGCAAGAGGCTCTAACTTCATAACGTCCTCTGTCGGGCCGTCAATCATACAGTGGTTTCTGTCGATGCAGACAATGCAGTTTGAAAGCTGATAATGATTGATGGTCATAAAGCCTTCCCAGTTTGAACCTTCGCCTAATTCGCCGTCGCCGGTAGCAACGAAGGTGAGATAATCTTTGCCCTGAAGGCGCGCCGCAAGAGCGGTGCCCGCGGCAATCGATACGCCGTGGCCGAGAGAACCGGTCGAAGCGTCAACGCCGACAACCTTGTTCGAGTCGAGGTGCATACCCATTTTTGAACCGGAAAGGTTAAATGTCTTTAACATTTCTGGGTCGTTGAAGCCCTTGTCGCAAAGGACGGGAGCGTAAGCTATAGCCGCGTGGCCCTTTGAAAGGATAAAGCGGTCGCGGTCTTCCCACTGAGGGTCGTCAACCTTTATGTTGAGATACTTGTGATAGAGAACGGTCAGCAAATCAAGAATTGACATACCGCCGCCGATATGGCCGCTGCCTGCCCACATAGTCGTCTGAAGTGTGAGATTTCTCAGGTCAAACGCCTTTTTTTCGAGAGCCAGCCATTCCTGTTTAGCTAAATTGGACATAAACTATTCCTCCTTATTTCAATTATCGAAGCTCGGGATGATTCTTCCTGACCTCGTTGAAAGCGTCTTCAGCGATGTCGATTGAAAGCTTAACGTCATCCTCCGTAAGCGAACCGTTGATAAAGTGGTTATGATGCGAAGCGAGGAAGAGACCTCTGCATACGCATTCGGCAATCCATTCCTGATGAAGCATAAGGCTGTCGTCATCCGCAATTCTTAAATAGAACAGCGCCGGCTCGCCCGAAGCGACAAGGTGGAAGCCGTTATTCGCGGCAGCCTCCTTAAGACCGTCGGTAAGCTGTGTGCCGAGCTTTCTGCACAGAGAAGGAAGGTCGATTTTCTTCATCTTGTCAATACACGCGATACACGCCGCGAAGGGAACTGCGCTCATCCAGTAAGAACCTGTATAGGTCATACCGGAAACAGTAGCCTTCATATGCTCGCCGCCGCAGAGAGCCGACATATTATAGCCGTTTGCAAGCGCCTTACAGAAACAGATAAGGTCAGCCTTGATTCCGTAATAATGGTCGGAACCGGCGATATCAAGACGGAAACCTGCGCGTACATCGTCGAAAATAAGAACTACGCCGTGGTCGTCGCACCATTTTCTTACACTCGTCCAGTACTCTTTATTGGCGGGAACGTTGTCGTAGAAATTACCGTGGTCATAAGGCTGAGCGATAAGACCGGCGATATCGCCGTCGTTCTCGTCATAGAGCTTCTGAAGAGCGTCAAGGTCAAACCACGGGGCGACAAGATTATGACATACATCCTCGGGAAGAATGCCGGGGTAGTCAATCTTCTGGGCCCACTGGAAATCGCCGTGATAATAACCCTTTAAGAAGATAATCTTTCTCTTATGGGTATGAGCTCTCGCGGTCATAACCGCAAGGGTTGTCGTGTCCGAACCGTTTTTACAGAAGAAAGCCCAGTCGGCGGAAGCAACCGTATCGACAAGATTCTCCGCACAGTCGACCATAATGCTTGAAGGCGCCGTCGTGCAGTTGCCCTTTTCCATCTGCGCCTTTGCGGCAGCGTCTACGTCGGGGTCGTTATAACCAAGAACGTTCGGGCCGTAAGCGCACATATAGTCGATATACTTGTTTCCGTCAAGGTCCCAGAAATACGAGCCCTGAGCCCTTGAGGAATAGAAAGGCCATTTCTGGATCGGAATCCAGAGTCCTTCCGAAGGACCTAAATGACCGTAAATTCCGGCGGGAATAACCTTTAACGCCCTGTCAAAATACTCCCTGCCCTTATCGTGATTGTAAACGGGATACTTACTCATTTTCAGTCCTCCTTTACGCAAGATACAGAGCAACTCTGTCGAGAAGTCTGTTCATATTGTCAATCATTGAAGCCATACCGTGAATCTCAATAGAGCCGTTGCAGACGCATTCAAGCGCATTCGCCGTGCCCGTGAAAAGAGCGTAGGCAAGGTCAAGGTCGGCAAACTTCATAATAGCGCGCGGCTTTTCGGGCGCCTGTTTAATAGTGACAAGGTGATGGTCCTTGACCCGAAGCGTTGCCGTCGGCCCGTCATTAATACCGAAGAGAAGGTCGCCGTCGACCATATAGGAAGCGCTGTGCTTACCGATTTCGTCCTGATTGCCTATCTGCGCAAGCGCTACGGCAATTGTATAGAAGGTAAGCGTTGTGGAAAGCTCGAAAAATTCTCTGTCCTCAAGCGCCTCGGGTGTCGGGCGCATAAGCTCGGTCAGTCTGTCGGTAAGGGCTACAAAGGTTTTTGTAAGAAAACCGATTTTTGTAAAGCCCTTTGACGGAAGCGGAGTAACCGTACCGTCAATCATACCGTTGAATTTTTCGGGTGAAGAAAACGGAAGCTTGATGTCGCAGGGTTTAATCCCGTCCTCCATACGGCAACCGTTCTTCGAAAAGGTGATGGTTGCGCTCGGTCCGCCCTTGACGTCAAAGCCGATTGAAATCGGCTTTTTGAGGTCTTTGAGCAAATCCTTGGCTTTGCTGTCAAGCTCGCAAAGATTTTCAAGCGTACCGAGAATTGCATAAAGATTGATGTAAGATAGGGTTTTGGCATCTGTCATGCGCAATTCCTCCTTCGTATTAAAATATACAATAATATTTTACCAAATAATATATGCTCCGTCAACGAAAACGCAGGGCGCGATAAATAGAAAAATCGCCCTGTTTTTTGGTTATTTTGCAGAATAATTTGTTCGGAAAATTCTCACTTTACAATTTTTTTACATTTTATGATAGGAATTTTAAAAAATATGTGGTATACTTTAAAATAGGTTAATTTGGGATTAAACCCGACTACAAAAAAGCAGGAGAAAGAAATGTCTATTATTACAAAAATTTTCGGCGACTATTCAGCCAAGGAATTGAAAAGGATTATGCCTGTTCAGCAGGCGGTTCTTGACCTTGAAAGCGAGTATGAAAAGCTGACCGATTCTCAGCTTCGCGCAAAGACCGACGAGTTTAAGGAAAGGCTCGCGAACGGCGAAACACTTGACGATATTCTTCCGGAAGCGTTTGCGGTCTGCCGCGAGGCTTCGGTAAGAGTTCTTAATATGAAGCACTTCCCCGTTCAGGTTCTCGGCGGCATCGTTCTTCATCAGGGAAGAATTGCCGAGATGAAAACGGGCGAAGGCAAAACGCTTGTCGCCACCCTCCCCGCCTACCTCAACGCGCTTGCGGGCAAAGGCGTTCACATAGTAACGGTTAACGATTACCTTGCGCGCCGCGACTCGGAATGGATGGGCAAGCTTTATGAGTTTTTAGGCCTTAAGGTCGGACTTATAATTCACGAAAAGAATAACGACGAAAGAAAGGAAGCCTATGCCGCGGACATTACATACGGCACCAATAACGAAATGGGCTTCGACTACCTTCGTGACAATATGGTTACCTATAAGGACCAGAGAGTACAGAGGGGCCACTCGTTCGCAATCGTCGACGAGGTTGACTCAATTCTTATAGACGAGGCGAGAACGCCGCTTATTATTTCGGGCATAGGCGAAAAATCGACCGACCTTTACGAAGCGGCGGACAGATTTGTAAAAAGCCTTAAAAAGACCGTTGTCAAAGAGCTTGACAGCAAAACCGAAGCCGACGACGTTGTAGAAGACGGCGACTACCTCGTGGACGAAAAGGGCAAGTCCGCTTCGCTTACGAAATCGGGTATCGCAAAGGCCGAGGCATATTTCAATCTTGACAACCTTATGGACGCGGAAAATATGACGCTTATGCACCACCTGACTCAGGCTCTGCACGCCAACGGCGTTATGAAACGCGACGTCGACTACGTCGTTCAGGACGGTCAGGTGCTTATCGTCGACGAATTCACGGGCAGAATTATGCTCGGCAGACGTTATTCCGACGGTCTTCATCAGGCTATTGAAGCCAAGGAAGGCGTAAAGGTAGAACACGAAAGCAAAACTCTTGCAACTATTACGTTCCAGAATTATTTCCGTCTTTACGACAAGCTTTCGGGTATGACCGGTACCGCCATGACCGAAAAGGAAGAATTTCAGGAGATTTATAACCTCGACGTTATCGCAATCCCCACGAACAAGCCGATGATAAGAGTTGACCGCGACGACGTTCTCTATAAGACCGAAGACGCTAAATTCAACGCGATTATTCAGAGAATTCTCGAATGTCACGAAAAAGGTCAGCCCGTACTTGTAGGTACGATTAATATCGAAAAGAGCGAAAAGCTCAGCCGTATGCTTAAAAAACAGCATATTCAGCACGAAGTTCTTAACGCTAAATTCCACGCGCAGGAGGCGGAGATTATCGCCCAGGCGGGTAAATACGGCGCAGTCACAATCGCTACAAATATGGCGGGACGAGGCACCGATATTATTCTCGGCGGCAATCCCGAACTGCTTGCCAAAATCGAGATGAGAAAGCGCGGCTACGAGGACGATATGATTGTCGAAGCCGAAAGCTTTGCGGATACGGACGACGAGGAAATCCTCGCCGCGAGGAAGGAATATCACGCGCTCCAGAAAGAATTCAAAGAACAGATTCAGCAGGAAGCGGACAGAGTCCGCGAAGCGGGCGGTCTGTGCATTATCGGTACGGAAAGACACGAGTCAAGGCGTATCGACAACCAGCTGCGCGGCCGTTCCGGACGTCAGGGAGACCCCGGCGAAAGTCAGTTCTATCTTTCGGCTGAGGACGATTTGCTCCGTCTTTTCGCGGGGGACAGATTCTATCAGATTCTCGACACGTTCAAATCCGTCGGCGATATGCCGTTTGAAATAGGAATGCTCACGAAGCAGATAGAAAACGCGCAGAAAAAGGTTGAAAGCAATAACTTCTCGGTACGCCGTCACGTTTTAAGCTACGACGACGTTATGAATATGCAGCGTGAGGTTATTTACGGCCAGCGCAACCAGGTTCTTGACGGACTTGACCTTACGCCGACAATTATGAAGATGATTGACGGTTATTACAGCGATATGGTCGACTTCTACTGCCCGACCTCAAACAGCCGCGAGGACTGGAACATAGCGGGTATGGAAAGCAAATTCGCCTATATTATCGGCAACGATAAGATTGAAGATTTTGACAATGCGCAGATGAAGGATTACCTTATCGACAAGGCGCATAAGATTTACGAGGAAAAGAAAGAAAAATACGGCGACGCTCTTATGGACGAGCTTCAGCGCAAGCTTCTTCTTAAGAATGTCGACCAGCGCTGGATGAGCCATATTGACGATATGGAGCAGTTAAAGCAGGGCATTTCGCTTCGCTCCTACGGTCAGCAAGACCCCATTGTCGCATTCAGGATGGAAAGCTTTGATATCTTTGACGAGATGACCGACGCCATCCGCGAGGGAACGGTTCAGGATTTAATGACAGTCCGTATTATGACAGAAGAAGACGTCAAACGCGAACAGCAGGCTAAAATCACCGCGACAAGCGGAGCCAATGACGGCAGCGAAAAGCAGCAGCCCGTAAGAAAGGGCAAAAAGGTCGGCAGGAACGACCCATGCCCGTGCGGAAGCGGCAAGAAATACAAGCACTGTTGCGGTAAAGACGAATAAAGCCATTCAGGGCAAAAAACGAGGGACTGCCAATGCAGTCCCTCGTTTTTTATACTATCTTTTTTTGTAAAGCACAAGCTCGGGGTTTTTACCTTCTGCTTCGTATGTGCAAATGAGTATGAAATCCATATTTGCAAGCACTCCGAAACACCGTTCGCCACCGAATTCGCATTCAAGCTGAGCACCGAGATAAGTTACACCGTCATCAAGAAATTTTGCCTTTATTCCGCTCGGTAACGGGTATTCGAGATTTACAAAAGCGCCTACAAGCGCATTGAGTTTTTCAACCTTAGGCATACCCTCAATGCCGAGTACATTTATTTCTTCAACAAGTTTTTGCTTAAACTGATCAAACTGACCGTCATCGCTTAACTGCTCATACTTTTTCCAGTAATTCAGCGTCGGGAGCATCTTTTTCATATATTCTCTCGCCTGCTCCTCGGTGAAGCCGTCTTTTGTCATATGAGGAATACACACGTCAATAAGGTTGTCCATATCGCTGTATGTATAGGTTCCGTCGGCGTAGCACCACTTACAATATTCTTCATTCAGCGTGCCGTCCTTATTTCTGCCTATCATTTCATCTTCAAGAGGCATTCCGCAGCACTGACATATAAGCTTCCGAGGCGAACCGAGAAGCGTATTTATTGAAACGTTAAAAAGATTCGAAAGCATTTTGAGGGTTTCCGTATTCGGTACGGTTTCACCGTTTTCCCAACGTGATACAGCCTGACGGGTAACAAAAACCCTCTCTGCCAGCTCGTCCTGCGACAGGCCGTTTTTTATACGAAGATTATGTAATACGTCCTTTGTGTTCATAATAACACCTCCTGATATGAATTATAATATATGCAACCGGTTTTTACAAGCAACTGACGGTTGCTTTTTCCAATAAAAGAACAAGAGCAGATACCAAATGGCATCTGCTCTTTTTATGGACCCGAAGAGGATCGAACTCTCGACCTTACGGATGCGAACCGTACGCTCTCCCAGCTGAGCTACGGGCCCAAAGCAAAAATATTATATATTTGCTCGCACGATTTGTCAAGAAAAAAGATGCTTGTTTTACCGCTTACATTCAAAAAACGACCGAGTACTTAAAAACTGTTGCAAACGGTCCGGCTTTGTGGTTAAATCTCAAGTGAAAGGAGGGCGCGTATGAAAATCATTACAAAGATAGATGAAAATGCAGAAGAGAGAATTGAGATTTATTCTCACAAGCGCGACGCCCTTGTTGAACAGATTGAAGAGCTTGTCAGTAACTACGGAGTGAATATCAACGGTTTTAAGGACGGCGAAATCGCCCCGCTGAATGCAGAAGGCATTTACCGCATTTTTGTTGAATCCAATAAGGTATTCGCCTCAACCGACAGCGGAGTTTATCAGATTAAAAACAGGCTGTATCAGCTCGAGGAAATGCTCGGCGAACAGTTTATAAAGGTTAATCAGTCCTCGCTTGTAAATAAAAAACAGATTAAAAAGTTTTCAAGCTCATGGGGTTCTCTTATTGTCGAACTCAAAAACGGAGAAACGGACTACATTTCAAGACGTCAGCAGAAATATGTTATGGAAAGGATGGGTATAAAATGAAAAACCTCAGTTATGGTAAACAGTTTTTATTAATCGGCGCATGCTTTGCGGGACTCGGTCCGATTGTCGGCGGTATGATTTTATGGCTTATTTTAAGCCCTGCAAATCTTTCGCTCACGGGCGGTCAGGTATTCCTCGCGATTGTCAGCACATATATAATCGCCTTTGTTCAGGCGGGAAGCAGCGTATTTCACAGAATCGAACACTGGTCGCCGCTCAAAGCGGCTCTTGCGCAGCTTTTAAGCATTTACGCAGTCTACACCGCGGCTTATCTTGTAAACAGCTGGATGCCGCTTAAATGGGAGGTAGTTGCAATTTATACCGCAATCTTTGTACTTGTGTACGCGATTATATGGATTGTTGTTTCCGTAATTACAAAAAGCGTTACAAAGAAGCTTAACAAAAAAATCACGGAGCAGTAATTAAACAGAAAGAAACGGCTGATTGAGAAATCAATCAGCCGTTTTTTATTGCCATTTATTTGTCCATAGCCTTCATTACATTTGCTTTTTCAATAACCGAAAGCTCGTCGGTATAAAACTCGGTGTATCCGCATTTCGGGCACATAGCCGCCTTTAAGTCAACCTCGACTACCCTGAAATTCGGGGTGCGCTTTAATCTGAGTCCGGATTCAAGATTTTCAATCATATCTACGCCGCATCTTGTGCATTTTCTCATAATTATTCTCCTTTTCTTAAAATAGTTATTGCCTGCTTTTTTATTATAATCTTCCCGTACGGATTAGTCAAATATTTCGTCAATGAGTTTTTGAGCTTTTTTGCGGACAAACGAAAAATCCATAGCCGAAATATAGTATTCCTCAAGCTCGTCGTGAACCGTCTTCGCATTTGTAAGCGAAAGCGCGGCTTCGTCAAGAAGCTCCGACGAAGCGCGGCGGTTAAAGCCAAGCCTTGCGGAATGCTTTTTCATTACCGCCGTGTCGGTAAATCTGTTTGCCGATACGGTCTTTTCCTTTTCAACGTCAAAGGAATGAAAGCTGTTTTCACTTACAAAGCACAGCCGTTTTTCGGGGATTATTACATGGTCAATTTTCCTTTTCGGGTTTGTGACGCACGGACAAACCACCGCGTCGAAGCCGCTTCTTAACGCGGCTTTAAGAATGTAACCCATAAACAGATTCGAGCATACGCCGTATTCGTCGCCGAAGGAATAAACTCTGTCGCACAGCGTTTTTACGCTTTCCTCAAAAACAGTTATGCCCTCGTTCGTAACCGCGCTTAAAAATCTTCGGGTTACTCTCCCCTGCTTTTTTCCTCCGTCAAACGGGAAAAGACGTATTGAAAGCCTTTCGGCATAGTCCGAAAGCTTTTTCACGTCAACCGCGGGTTCGACAAGTCTTCGGCTGTCGTTTTCAAGGGCTTCGTACGCCTTTAAAAACCTGACGCACCGCTTGTGATATGCGGAGCACTCGAAGCTTTTTTCGATTATGTTTTCTTTATTGATACGAAGAAAGCCCGCGTCCCAGCAGTCGCCGAGATTTACAATCTGTTCAACCGCGCCGGGATATTTAGGCTCAATAATATGAGGCGGCGTACCGTCCGCGACAGCGGTTTTAAGCTCAGGAATGATAACGCCGTCAAGCGAGGAAGAGTCCGACGAACAGAAAATCCGTTCAACCTCAAATCCCCTCTTTTCCGCCTCATCGGCTACTCTTTTCATAACCGAGGACTTACCCGTGCCGGGACCGCCCTTTATCACAAAAAGCCTGCCGTCGTAATGCGGAAAATACAGTTCGTCAAAAAGCGAATAGAAACCGCCGGGCGTATTCGCGCCCAAAAAATACTTAATCATTGTCTTACCTCCTGAAATAGCCTTTACATATTATATTCGGGACGTTTTGCCTTTGTTAAAATAGTTTGACTTTATTTTGACAATGTAATATAATATTTGAGTAATTTTTTATTAGGAGATGTTTTTATGCCATTGGTAACAACAACCGAAATGTTTAAAAAGGCTTATGAGGGCGGCTATTCGATAGGCGCTTTCAACGTAAATAATATGGAGATTATTCAGGGCATCACAAGAGCGGCTAAAAAGCTCAACGCGCCCGTTATTCTTCAGGTTTCCGCCGGCGCGAGAAAGTACGCTTCTCACGGTTATCTTTACGCTATGGTAAAGGCTGCCGCTGACGAAACGGGACTTCCCATCGCCCTTCACCTTGACCACGGCCCCGATTTTGAAACCTGCAAAAGCTGTATTGACGGCGGTTTCACCTCGGTTATGATTGACGGCAGCTCGCTGCCCTATGAAGAGAACGTAGCTCTTACCAAAAAGGTAGTTGAATACGCTCACGCTCACGGCGTAGTCGTCGAAGGCGAATTAGGCACTCTCGCAGGCGTTGAGGACGACGTAGTTGTCGAGGAAGGTCACGAAAGCTATACGAATCCCGACCAGGTTGTCGATTTCGTAACAAGAACAGGCGTTGATTCACTTGCTATCGCTATAGGCACTTCTCACGGCGCATACAAGTTCAAGCCCGGTCAGAAGCCGCAGCTTCGTTTTGACATTCTTGAAGAGGTAGGCAAGCGCCTTCCCGGTTTCCCGATTGTTCTTCACGGCGCAAGCTCGGTTAATCAAGAACATATAAAGACAATCAACGAGTTCGGCGGTGAAATGCCCGATGCTATCGGCATTCCCGAAGATATGCTCAGAAAGGCTTCGTCAATGGCAGTCTGCAAGATTAACGTTGACTCGGATATCCGTATCGCTATGACGGCGGCTCTTCGGAAGCACCTTGCCGAAAATCCGAAGGATTTTGACCCGAGAAAATACCTCACACCCGCAAGAGACGCTATCGAAGAAGTTGTTTCCCATAAAATCGACGTTGTTTTCGGTTGCAAGGACAAGGCGTAATTTAACAACAAATTAAACAAAAAAGGGCTCTTCTTTTTGGAAGAGTCCTTTATTGATATATTAAAAGGATTTTAGTATAATAAAGTATAATTCTATTTTGGAGCAAGTATGATTTTTAATCTGACAGTGCCTACTCTTTTAGGTCTCGAAAAACCGATTTCGGACGAGCTCAAACAACTGGGCGCCGAAAATGTGACAAGTGAAAACGGAAGAGTGTTCTTCACGGGCGACGAAAGCGTTATTGCAAGGGCAAATATCTGTTCGCGTTTTTCCGAAAGGGTTCAGATTCTTGTCGGCTCGTTTACGGCAAAAAGCTTTGAGGAACTGTTCGAGGGAACCAAGGCTCTTGAATGGGAAAGATATATCGGCAAAACCGACGCTTTTCCCGTAAAGGGCTACTGCGTTTCGTCAACTCTTTTCAGCGTTCGCGACTGCCAGTCGATTATAAAAAAAGCAGTTGTCGAAAGGCTTAAGTCAAAATACAGTGTCGAATGGTTTGAGGAAACGGGAAGCATTTATCAGATTCAGTTTTCCGTTATGAAGGACAGAGTCCTTTTGCTCATTGATACGTCGGGCGTGGCTTTACATAAGCGCGGTTATCGTTTAAGCGCGAACGAGGCTCCGATTAAGGAAACGCTTGCGGCGGCTCTGTGTTATTTTTCGCGTCTTCGCCCATACCATAAATTATATGACCCCATGTGCGGCAGCGGCACGCTTTTAATTGAGGGCGCGCTTATGGCTCACAATATCGCCCCGGGCATAAACCGTAATTTTTCTGCCGAAAGGTTTTCGTTTATAGACAGAAAGGTCTGGGACGACGAAAGGGAAAGAGCGAAGGCGAATATAAATATCTGCGAGGATTTTCACGCATTCGGAAGCGACATTGACAGGCACGCTCTTGAATTCGCAAAGGAAAACGCAAAAAGGGCGGGCGTCGAAAAATACATTGATTTTTCACGGTGCGACGTGAAAAACTTTTCACCGCAGACCGAAACGGGAACGGTAATCACAAATCCCCCATACGGCGAAAGGCTTATGGAATCGGGCGAGGTCGACGAATTATACCGCGAACTCGGAAAGGTATTTACGCAAAAGCACGGTTTCAGCTATTCCGTTATTACCCCGCACGAAAACTTTGAACAGCTTTTTGGAAGAACTGCGGACAAACGCCGCAAGCTTTATAACGGGATGATAAAATGTCAGTTATATATGTATTATAAATAACCTTTATTAACCGGAGGAATGAAAAATGAAGCACGTATTCATAGTCAACCCGAAATCGGGCAAGGGCAAGGTGCTTGAATTCATCAAACCGAAAATTGATGAATATGCAAAAGCGCATCCCGAGCTCGAAATTGAAGTACATATTACGACGGCTCCGTATGAGGGAATAACCTTCGTAAAGGAAAGAGCAAGCAGCGGCGAGCATATACGCTTTTACGCCTGCGGCGGTGACGGAACTCTTTTCGAGGTTGTAAACGGCGCGTATCTTTATCCCGACACGACCGAGGTTGCGGTTATTCCGCTCGGAAGCGGAAACGACTTCATCCGTCTTTTCGGCAAAGCGAGCGAAATGACAAATATCGACGACCACGTCAACGGCACGCCGATTAAGCTTGACCTTATCAGGTGCGGCGATAAGATAGCGATTAATCAGTGCTCAATGGGTATTGACGCCGAGGTCTGCGCAAAGCAGGTCTACTTCAAAAAACTGCCTCTTGTTTCGGGTGAAATGGCTTATACCTTCGCGCTTGTCTACTGCCTTTTCAAAAAGCTCAAGAGCGATTTCAAGGTCTACGTTGACGACAAGCTCGTAATCGAGGATTCAATGCTCTTTTCCCTTTGCGGAAATTCGCGCTGGTACGGCGGCGGTTACAAGGGCGCTCCGCTCGCCATTCCCGACGACGGGCTTCTCGATATGATTCTGGTCAGAAGCAAGGTCTCCCGTCTTAAGCTTGCCTCCCTTATGGGAAAATACAAAAAGGGCGAGCATCTTGACTGGGACATCACAACTTTTATGAGGGGCAAAAAGCTTCATATTGAAAGTAAAAAGCCCGCCGCGGTCAACGTCGACGGCGAATGCGAATACGTAACCGAAGCTACGTTTGAAATAATTGAGCATGGCATTTCCTTTGTAGTTCCCAAAAACTCAACATATTTTGAGGACAGGGCAAGCGGAAAAATCTCCGGCGAAAGATAATAAAAGAGTTTTTATATAAGGAGAGAATACTTTATGAAAAAGTATATGAGAAAGTCCGAAATGTGGACTTTCGGAATAGGTCTTTTCGGCGTTTGCCTTTTAACAGGCTGGATGCCCGATTACACCTATACATATTTCAACGACTTTGCCTTTAAGGGTACGAGCATTGACCCCGCGGTCATTTCAAAGGTGCTTGCGCTCGTTTTCGGCGTAGCCGGAGTTGTCGGCGCGGTCTGTGAGCTGGTTGTCGGCTATCTTGTCGACCGTACAAGGACGAAATGGGGTAAAATCCGCCCGTGGATTGGTTTCGGCGTAATCCCGATGGGCGTTATCGCAATTCTCGTTTTCCTCGCTCCGAAAACGAACAACGCTACTTTCGCAATAGTATGGATGTTTATCATCTATTCGCTCTGGACTATGATTGCAACTGCGGTTGAAAGCCCTGCGGGCTGTTTCGGCGCGTGCTGTACGCCCAACCCGAAGGAACGCGGCGACGCAATTTCAATAGCGAGTATTTTTAAGGCTGTCGGTCAGTCGGGCGGCATGGTCGTGCTTATCGTTGTAGGCGCGATTATGAAAGCGGCTATCGGCAAACAGCAGTACAAGGTTGCCGAAGGTCAGGGCATGGACCTGCTTATTTCAACGGGCATCTGCGCTCTGGGCTGCGTGCTTTTCACAATGATTTTCTTCGTAAATAACAAAGAGCGCGTTCCCTATACCGAAGAAAAGGTAAGCCTTAAGGAAAGCCTTAAGTTTGTTTTCACAAACAAGAATCTTCTTATGGTTTCCCTTACAAAATTCACCGGTTTCGGCAGAGGTGTCTACGGCACGGTTTCACTTTATATCGCCGTTTATATGCTCGGCTCAAAGGATTTGAAGATTGCTCTTCTTCTGCCTATGGGCATAGGCACGGCGGTCGGTATGCTCGTAGTTAAAAAGCTGCTTAAAAAATTCAGCACAAAAACGGTTTACATTATCGGCTGCGTATACGGCGCGACAAGTCTTGCAATTCTTTTTATCGTTTCAAAGATTGTCGGCTTCAACAGTTCGCTTACAATCCCCTTCCTTATCATAAACTTCTTTGTCGGACTTCAGCACGGTAATACCAACCTTACGCCCAACGTAATGATTGCCGACTGCGTCGACGAAATCGAATGGAAAACAGGTCAGCGTCAGGAAGGTCTTTGCTACGCGGGCTTCGGCTTTTTCGCAAAGGTCGCTTCCGCTCTCACAAAGTCCTTCGGTCCGGCTCTTGTTGTATGGGCAGGCTATAAGCAGTCAACAAATATGAATATTGCTTATGCAACACAGACACCCGAAACGCTTAATAAGTTCCTTATGATTTATACAATCATTCCCGCGGTATTTGTTATCGGTCAGATGATTCCGATTCTGTTCTATGACCTGAACAGTAAAAAGAGAGAACAGATTTCCGCAGAGCTTATCGAACGCCGCGGCGTAATCGAGGAATAAGGAGGTAATAACATGGCTAAAGAGATTAAGCAGGAAAGCAAAAAGTTCAACATAACCTATGCCGTAGTTTCAGTTATTGCCTTTATAGTTGTTGCGGCAGGACTTATTACATATTATTATATATCTCATTTCATAATGTTCTCGCCCGAAAAGGTTGCAAGACAGTATGTTATGAATACTGTTGAGGGCGACGGCTATGACGCGCTGAAGTATTCAACTATGAGCGTCAGCAAGAAAATGGGCGACTATCTTCGCGAGCATTATATTAATCAGTATGTCAAAGAGAACGACGGCTCCGCTCCCGCGCTTACTGCGGAAGAGGAGGGCGAAAAGCTGACGGAGATACTCGAAAAAATGTATCCCGAATTTGTTTTGCTCAACGATACGGTAGGCTTCGAGAACTATGACGAATTTTTCTCAACGTACTTTGCCGAGTATCAGAAAGCCCATAAGGAAATTTACGGACACGATTTTATTTCGGACGAGGATATGTTCACCTGCATCGAGGGCAACCTTTCGACATACCTTAATATAATAAAGTTCCAGAACGAAAGCCTCTACGGTAACGGCGACCAGTATGCAAGAAAATACCTCGGCACAAAGAATACGGAAAATGACGAGGACGATCCTTATATTGCAGGATACTATATTGATACCGAGGCAACCGAAATAAATATCGAAAAGGATTCGGCAAAGGTCAAATCTTACATTGACTCTCTTTCGGATTCTCAGAAGAAAGCATACGAGTCCTTCGGTATTAATACGGACGATATAACCGCTTATGCCGTTGTCAAGGTTACAAATACCATTTCGGGCGAAGGCGATAAAGCCGCTATAGACAAGCAAAACAAAGAGTTTTCCGCTTCCCCGGCAGAGCTTACGCTCATAAAAATCGGCTCTCAGTGGTATGTGGATATCGCAAAATAACATTTTTTGGTAATAATTTATACAGGGCATTGTATATGTCCTGTATATTTTTTATGTAAAATGTATAAATATACAAAAATATGCAGTTTTTTTGCAAAAAAGGGTTGACATTATGCATAATCGAGTGTATATTATACGCAAGTTAAAACCAAAAACAAATTTCAGGAGGAAACAGAAATGAAAAACAAAAAGGTTATAGCTATTATTTTGGCAGTAGTTCTCGTTGTATCGGTAGGCGTTCTTGCAGCGTGCACAAAAAAAGGCGGCGAAACAGAACCCTCGACGGAACCATCGGAAAACAATGCATCGGTAGCAGTAAAAGTTATTGACATCGCTCTTTCAAGTGAAGAATATGCTTTTGCAGTTAACCCCAACGACAGCGAGTTGCTTGAATCAGCAAACAAATTCCTTGCCGAGATTAAATCAAACGGTAAGTTTGACGAAATAATCAACCATTATTTCGGCGATGGCGAGCCGGCAATGATTTCATCTGCAGAGGAAGACTCCTCGAAAGACCAGCTTATTGTCATTACTGAGCCCGGATTCGAACCCTTTGAATACACTCAGGGCGAGTATTACACAGGTATTGATATGGAAATGGCACAGCTTCTTGCCGATTATCTTAACAAAGAGCTTGTTATCAAATCAATCGACTTTGATGCAATTTTCTCAACACTTAACAGCGGCGGCGCAGACATTGGTATGGCCGGCATTACGGTAAAACCGGACCGCGCAAAGCTTGTTAATTTCACTGATACATATTATGACGCTGCTCAGAAACTTATCGTTCTCGGTAACGACACTAAATTTGACGAGTGCAAAACAAAGGAAGATGTTGACGCCATCCTTGCAACATTTGATTCTTCAGTTAAAATCGGTGTTCAGACAGGCACAACAGGTCAGGCATATGTCAAGGGAGACGAAGGTTTCGGTTTCGCAGGTCTCAGTGCAACTGACGTTGGCTTCAACACAGGTTCTCTTGCAGTTTCCGCAATGCTTAACGGAGATGTAAGTTATGTAATCATTGACGAAGCACCTGCAAATTGTATTGCAAAAGCAGTCAATGCAATGAACTAAACTAAATAATTAACCAATAAACCCCTCGGGTTTGAGGGGTTTATTGGTTTGAAAGAGGAACCGAATGGGTAATTTTCAGGTTAAATGGGAAGCCTTTTCAAGGGCTTTCTTTGATAACGGCGGATATAAAGAGGTTTTATCAGGGCTTCAGAACACGGTTCTTATAGCCGTTATAGGCCTTGCGATAGGTATAGTTCTCGGAACTCTTCTTGCCATTGCAGAAGTTATGCCTCAATATAAAACCTTGCCGAAAATACTTAATAAAATAAGTCATACTTACGTTGCATTCTTCAGGGGCACCCCGATTGTTGTTCAACTTCTTGTAGGTTATTTTGTTTTAAGACCGCTTCTCGGCCTTCAGACAATTAACGCATTAACCTCATGTATCATTATTTTCGGTATGAACAGCGGAGCGTATGTTTCGGAAATAATGCGTGGCGGAATCAATTCGGTTGACCCCGGACAGATGGAAGGCGGCCGTTCGGTCGGACTTTCCTATTCAACAACAATGCTTAAAATTGTTATCCCTCAAGCAATAAAGAATATTCTCCCCTCTCTCGGAAACGAGTTTATTGCGCTCATTAAAGATACCTCTATTGTGAGCTTTGTCGGAGCAAAGGATCTTTATGTTGCTTTCAAGTACATAGGTACAAATAACTACGAATTTATGGTTCCGTATCTTATTATGGCGCTCATTTACATTGTTATGGTGCTTATGATTACAGCCCTCATTAAGTTGACTGAAAGGAGGTTGAAAAAGAGTGATAGAAGTAGTGAATCTTAAAAAATCATTCAATTCCGTTGAGGTTCTCAAGGATATTTCAACCACCATCAACGAGGGCGAAAAAGTAGTTATTATAGGCCCCTCAGGTAGCGGTAAATCAACTTTTTTAAGATGTCTAAACTGCATGGAAGATCCAACTGACGGGAAAATAATTTTTGACGGTGTGGACATTGCCGATATGAATGTTGACATTAATGTTCACCGACAAAAGATGGGAATGGTTTTCCAGCATTTTAATCTTTTCAACAACAAAACCGTACTTGAAAACATTATGCTTGCCCCCGTTCACATTCAGTGTCAAAAAATGAAAAAGCTGAAAAAACAAAAATTACTCGGCAAGGATATAAACGAAGACATTCTTACAAAAAAACAAATCATTGAAAAAGAAAAGAAACGTGCGATGGAGCTATTGGAGCGAATAGATTTACAAGATAAAGCAGATGCCTATCCCGCTTCTCTTTCAGGCGGTCAAAAGCAACGTGTTGCCATTGTGCGTTCACTCGCAATGAATCCCGAAGTAATGCTCTTTGACGAACCGACTTCGGCACTTGACCCGGAAATGGTCGGTGAAGTACTTGAATTAATGAAAGAACTTGCAAAAGACGGTATGACAATGGTTGTCGTAACTCACGAAATGGGCTTCGCGCGCGAGGTCGGTTCACGCGTTATCTTTATGGACGAGGGAAAAATCGTTGAGGAAAACACACCCGACGAATTTTTCGCAAATCCCAAATCAGACAGGTTAAAGGACTTCCTTTCAAAGGTCCTCTGATATTCCTCCGGAAAAATATATATTGTTGCCGAAAAGCAGCCGTTAAATAACGGCTGCTTTTTATTGCGTTTTTTAATGTAATATGGTATTATATAATATATGTAATTTTTATCGGAAGTGGTTTTATGTCAGCAAAAAGAATTGTCGTAAAGGTCGGCACATCCTCTCTGACTCACTCAAACGGCAAAACAAATATCAAAAGAATTAAGGAACTCGCCGAGGTGCTTTCTGATATTGCTAACTCGGGCGTCGAGCTTTGCTTTGTTTCATCTGGCGCGATAGGCGTCGGCGTAGGCAAATTAGGTCTTAAGGAAAGACCGACCGACACCGAGGGCAGACAGGCGGCTTCAAGTATAGGTCAGTGCGAGCTGATGTTCATTTACGACAAATATTTCTCCGAATTCAACCATACGATAGGTCAGCTTCTTATTACAAAGAGCGACGTCGACAGCGAAGAGAGAAGAAATAATCTTATAAACACGTTCAATAAGCTGTTTGAATTCGGCGCAATCCCCGTTGTAAACGAAAACGACAGTATCGCGGTCGACGAAATAGTTTACGGCGACAACGATAACCTTTCGGCGATAGTCGCAAAGCTTATAAATGCGGATTTACTTGTAATTCTTACCGACGCCGACGGATTGTTCGATAAAAATCCGAATGAATTTGAGGACGCAAAGCTAATCGATACGGTTGACGTAATTGACGATAAAATCATCTCTATCGCCTCCCCTCACGGCTCATTTTTAGGCACGGGCGGTATGGCGACAAAGGTTCAGGCGGCAAAAATTGCCACCGAGGCGGGCATTGATACGGTCGTAATGAACGGCAATAATCCCGCTCTTCTTTACGACCTGCTTGACGGCAAAAAGGTCGGCACTGTATTTAAGGCGGTGAAAAAATGACAGGCGTTTTTGAACTCGGCAAAAGAGCGAAAGAGGCTTCGCGTTTTTTGGCTGTCGCCTCTACCAAAGAAAAGAATAAGGCTCTTTTATCAATAGCTTGCGCTCTTGAAGAAAATTGTGAAAAGATAATAGAACAAAACTCTGTTGATATGAAGAACGCCGAAAACAGCGGTATTAACCCGACCATGCTTGACAGACTTCTTTTAACAAAAGAACGCATAAAGGGTATGGCTGACGGCGTAAGAGAGGTTGCCGAATTGCCCGACCCCGTAGGCAGAATTCTTGACGAAGTTACCCGTCCCAACGGGCTTGAAATAACTAAGGTGAGCGTTCCCATCGGCGTTATCGCGGTTATTTTTGAGGCAAGACCGAATGTAACGTCGGATGCGGCTTCGCTTTGCCTTAAGGCGGGAAACTGCGTAATTCTTCGCGGCGGCAAGGAAGCAATTCATTCAAACGCCGCTATTGCAGATATTATGAGAACCGCGCTTGAAAAGGCCGGTTTCCCCGCGGACTGCATTAACTTTGTCGAAGATACTTCAAGGCAGAGCGCAACCGAGCTTATGACAATGAACGAATACGTTGACGTCCTTATTCCCAGAGGCGGCGCGGGACTTATTCAGGCGTGCGTTAAAAACGCGACCGTTCCCGTAATCGAAACCGGCACGGGCAACTGTCATATTTACGTTGACAAAAGCGCAAACCTCGAAATGGCGGTTGAAATTGTTTTCAACGCAAAAACCTCGCGTCCGTCAGTATGCAACGCGGCTGAAAGTCTTTTGATTCATAAGGATATAGCCGAAAAGGCTCTGCCTGCAATAAAAGCAAGGCTTGACGAAAAGGGCGTTACTCTTCACGGCGACGAAAAAGCAGTTGAAATCTGTCCCGATATTCTTCGAGCAACCGAAGACGACTGGGGAAAGGAATATCTCAGCTTCGATATGTCGGTTAAAATTGTAAACGATACCGACGAAGCAATCGACTGGATTTATAAATACGGAACAAAGCACAGCGAAGCTATCGTCACCAAGGACGAGGCTCAGGCGAAAAAGTTTCTTGACAGGGTTGACGCCGCCGCGGTTTATCATAACGCGAGCACGCGCTTTACAGACGGCGGAGTTTTCGGTCTCGGCGCCGAAATCGGCATTTCGACTCAGAAATTACATGCTCGCGGTCCGCTGGGACTTAACGAGCTTACAAGTATGAAATATGTTGTCCGCGGCAACGGGCAAATCAGATAAGGGGTGTTGAAATGAGTGAAACAACAGTAAAAAAGCATAACAGAACTCATAAATGGGCGTTCCCCGTCGGGCTTATTATCGTTCTTCTTGCGGTCGTAGGTCTTGTATTCATTATTGTTTCCTCCGCTAAGGGAATAAGCAAGGCTTTTGACAACAGCAAGCAGATTGAAGAATACAACAAGCTTCTTCGCCCCGTTGTAATGAACGACCCGGCAAATTTTGACGACGTCACGCTCGCCGATAAGAAGCAGCTTGCGGACATAGCAATCTGGTCAATTCTTGTTGACGAATTAACGCCTCAGAAATACGAATACACGGACGAGGGAATGGTAATTCCCGCCGAGGACGTTGAAAAGAAATTCCACGAGCTTTTCGGAAAAGATACCGAAATGACTCACGCAACAATCGAGGGTTACGGCTACACCTTCACCTTTGATTCGGCTGAAAACAACTATGTCATTCCCCTTACGGGCATTGTTCCCGTATACACTCCGAGAGTTGTCGACATAAGCAAAAAAGGCTCGGCGACAATTCTTACGGTGGGTCTTCTCGCGGGTAACGAATGGGCGCAGACCGCTTCAGGCGATATGGTAGCTCCCGAACCCGACAAATACGTCCGCATCACCCTTCGCGCCGACAAGGACGGCACGGCGTATATCAGCGCGATTCAGGGCACCGACGCGCCCGAAACGGTAACAACCGCCGAGGCTCTTACGGTCGCCGAGGACGCAACGGTTCTTATTTCAACAACCGCCGCTCCTGAAAGCACTGCCGAAGGGGAAAGCTCCGAGGACACAGGCGAAAAAGAAGACGACAAAACAACGGAAGATTCAGAGGAGAATTAATAGTAAATGAAAGCGAAAAACATCTTTACAATTATTCTTGTTCTTCTCGCCGCCGCTTCGGTTGCCTTTTCATTCTATATGAAAGACAAACTCGAACAGCAGAAGGAAAATCCTCAGGCGTCCATAGGGGATGTTGACACAAGAAAATCCGACGAGCAGGAAGTCATTTTTGAAATGCGTCACGACAATCCCTTAATCAAAGCGAGGGCAGACGGGGTTTTCTATTCCTTTGACGACGACAACAAGGTCACTTTTTATAAGTACGAAAAGAAAGAGCTTAAAAAGGTCACCGACGAAGTAAAGAGCGTCGACATAAGCGTACCTATGAGCGACGACACGATTAAAGCCACGGTTTACTATCTTGATAACGGCGACGACCTTTGCGGCTACGGCGTTTTCACGGATAAGTCCGATTCTTCGGTAAAGGTTTATTCGTTTATCCTTTTCAATCTTATAAAGCTTTCCAACGGCGACACGGTTCTGCTTGTCAATTCGGACCCGTCAACCGCATATAACAATTTCAGGATTTGGGACGATATGTTTGAAATTGACCTTGAAACGGGTAAAACCGAAAGGTATTTTTCAAACCGCAACCGCGGCGTTGACATTTCGGGCGCGCACAGACGCGATTTCTTTGTCACAACCGAGGACAGCGTTACCTCTTTCGGAGATGGCATTGTTTTCTTCTCGTCGCGCGATTACCAGACCGACGAAAGCGGTAAGGCTCCGCTTGACATTTATCTCAAAAGCGGCTCTTCCGAGGAAAAGCAGGCTCAGGGCGCGATAGGTTATTTCGCGGCTATGAGCGAGGAAGAGGACGGCGGACTCATCTATATTAAAAAATCCTCCTCGGGCTTCACTGTTTTCAAAGCCTTTGAAGAGGAAATCGGCGGTACGAATATGCTTACGCTCCCCGGCGACTATGACACGGCTTACGCGAGAAGCGGAAACTACCTTTTAGATAAGGAAAACGGCGTTATCTATTCGCTTCTTGACGGCTCAAAGCGTGAGCTTAAGGATTATTCAATAAGCGCGATGTCGTTTAATATCAGCGAGGACGGCAACACCGTTCTTCTTACGGGCACGGTGACAAACGCGCTTGAATACGGCGTTTACACTTATAATTTTGAAACCGAAAAGGCTTCGCTCTATATCAAGGACGAGTTTGAAACTCTTTTCAATCCTACGTTTATTGACAATGAAACCTTCGCCTATACCTATTCGGACGGCGAAAACTATAAGACGGTTATTTTAAAGGTATGAAAAAGAAATTTCTGTTTATCGCAATTTCCCTGCTGGCAGCAATAATTATTATCGGCGCAATACTGCTTTTAACTCATAAGAACGGGGACGACAAAATGAAAATCACCATTAACGAAAAAACCGAGCTCCAGAGCATTTACGGCTGGGGCGCTTCCGCCTGCTGGTGGAGTCAGAACGTGTCTGACGAAAAAACGAGAGACGAAATTGCGAAATACCTTTACTCAAAGGACGGTCTCGCTCTTAACATCTACCGCTATAACGTCGGCGCGGGTTATGACGAAAAGAACAACCGCGTTGACAATCCCTGGCGACTGACCGAAAGCTTTCTCGTTAAAAATGAGGAAACGGGCAAATGGGAATATGATTTCACTCGCGACAAAAACGCGGTTGAAATGATGAAAAAATGCCTGTCCTACGGCTGCATTGATACGGTTGTATTTTTTGCTAATTCCCCTCATTACAGCTTTACCGTTTCGGGTCAGTCCTCGGGCGGAATGACGGCTTATAAAAATAACCTTAAAAGAGAATGCTACGAGGACTACGTTGATTATTTTCTTGACATTACCGAGCATTTTATTGACGAGGGCATTCCCGTAACGCACATCTCCCCCATCAACGAGCCTCAGTGGGCGTGGGGCGGAGACAGCGTGCGTCAGGAGGGCTGTCATTACGAGGTTGACGACGTTATAACGCTTATGCGTATGTTCGCAAAAGAGATTAAAAAACGCGGTCTTGACGTAAAGCTTTACGGTCCTGAAAGCGGCGACATAAGCTGGCAGACAAACGGCTGGTTTGAAAGAATGCGCGACGACAAGGACATTTCGGATGTTCTCGGCGCTCTTTGCTATCACAGTTACTGGTCCGACGATTATTCCCTTTTCAAAGAGGATTTCGGAAACTTTATAAAGGACAATTTCTCAAATACGAGAGTCGATATGAGCGAATGGTGTGAGCTTCCCTGCAAGCACGACACAACCTCGGTTGAAAGCGCGCTGATTATGGCAAGGGTTATAGGCGACGACATGCGCCTTTCGCACGTTAATTCATGGACTGCATGGGTTGCGGTAAATCAGCTCGGAATAAATCAGGATGACGGGCTTAACTATTCAGACGGTCTTCTTTCGGCTGAAAACGATTTTTCCGCCTACAGTATTTCAAAAAGATATTACGCAGTAGCTCATTATTCGGAATTCATTCCAAACGGCTCGGTAATGCTTGAATGCGAAAACAACATTTCAACGCTCAATATCACCGAGGACGAAAACCTTGCCGAATGGGATATCCGCCGAAAAGTCGGTCACTTCGAAATAACCCAGTCGGCGTATAAAACGCCCGACGGAAAAATCGTTCTTGTTATCGTCAACGAGGGCGACGACAGAGATATCGTCCTTGACGTTAAGGCAAAGGAAATGACGGTTTATACAACCGACAGCGAAAAGAACCTTGAAAAGACTTACGCCGGCGAAATGCAAAAACAAATCACGGTTGCAAAGAACAGTATTGTGACGGTTGTTTTTGAATAAGAATAAAAAATTAAGAGCCATCCAAACGGATGGCTCTTTTAATTTGCTTTGAATTATTCAATTTCCGAAAGAAGAACGGGTCTGTGCTCAGCAACGCTCTTCTTGGCCGCAAGTCCGATTTTAACCGACTGCATTCCCGCGTGAATACCGACGGGAACTTCGGTGTCGTTTTCAACCGCAGCGACAAACTGACGCATTTCCTCCGAGAATGACTCCATATATCTTTCAAGGAAGAAGAACAGCGGTTTTTCACCCGTTACGCCGTCAGCGTTCGAAAGAACTGCACTTGACAGAGTGTCATTTGAGGTTGCAACCATACCCTTCGAGCCGAAAAGCTCCGCTCTCTGGTCATAGCCGTAAGCGGCTCTTCTTGAATTGTCGATAACCGCGAGAGCGCCGTTAGCCATCTTCATCGTGATAATAGCCGTGTCAACATCGCCCTGCTCGCCGATAGCGGGGTCAACAAGGACTGCGGAATTGACGTAGATTTCTTCGACGTCGCTGTTCGTAAGGAAGCACGCCATATCGAAATCGTGAATTGTCATATCAAGGAAGATACCGCCCGAAACCGCAATATACTTCGGGTTAGGCGGCTCGGGGTCACGCGAGGTAATCTTAAGAATGTGAGCCTCACCGATTTTACCCTCGTCATAAGCCTTGCGTATAGCCGCGAAGTTATGGTCGAAGCGGCGGTTAAAGCCGACCTGGAATTTAATTGACGGGTTTTCTTTAAGAGCATCTGCAACCGCCTGAATTTTAGCTATTGAATGGTCAACGGGCTTTTCGCAGAAAACGTGCTTGCCCGCTTTAATAGCCTCAACCGAAATTGAAGAATGAGTGTCGGTTGACGAGCAGACAAGAACTGCGTCAATTTCGGCGTCATTAAGGATATCGTGATAGTCCTTTGAAATCTTTTCAACGCCGAAGGACTTTATAAACGCCTCTGTTTCTTCATTCATAAACGGGTCGGCAACAGCCTTAACCGTTGCGTTATTAACGTGATAGGAAATTGACTCGAGGTGAACTTTACCGATTCTGCCCGCGCCGATAATACCGATATTTAACATAATTTTTTTCTCCTTATTTATAATATTCGTCTTTACCCAAAAGCCACTTTTTCGGATTTTCGTCAATGTACTGCCAACGAGTTAAGAAATCTTCTTCGTTTCTTACGACGTGGTCGTGGAATGACCGTTGCCATATGTTATACCCGATTTGCTTATTGGTATATCTTTTTAACGTAGAAACAAAGCTTGAAATAACCGAATTTTGCCTCGTAGGGGACGGCGTCCTCGACGTCCCGAGCCCTTCTGTTATATCTTCATTGTAATTATCTATTATAATTAACAGATGGATATGATTAGGCATTATTACGAATTTTTCAACATTTACATTTTTGTAAATGCTATTCATTTCGATTATTCTGTCATTTATGATTTTCCCGAATTTTGTCAGTTTTACCTGCGGGACGTCGAGGACGCCGTCCCCTACGGATTTACCACCGGCAATATGCGATAAAATGCATTTCATATCCTTTGTGCATATCGTTATAAAATATGCGCCGTTTTCGGAATAATCGTATTGGCTTAATCTGTTTCTTTTTCTTTCGGGTAAATGATTTCCCTGCATTTGTTAAATTGTTCCGTCCCAGGTGGAAACGTTTGTTGACGTTTTTTCCTCTTCGTCAAACCAATGGGTTGTAACTGCCTTTGACTCGGTGTAGAAACGGTACGCGTCCTTACCAAGACAATGCAAATCGCCGAAGAATGATTTCTTATGTCCCGAGAACGGGAAGAAACCTACGGGAACGGGAATACCGACGTTTATGCCGACCTGACCGCCGTCGGTATGACGGGCGAACTCTCTTGCAAAGTAGCCGCTCTGGGTATAGATAACCGAGCCGTTTGCATAGGGATTGTCGTTCATTATCTTCAAGCCCTCTTCAAAATTCTTGCAGCGCTTGATGCAAAGAACGGGGCCGAATACCTCTTCGCGGCCGATGGACATATCCTCGGTGACGTGGTCAAAGATTGTCGGGCCTACGAAGTAACCGTTTTCATATCCCTCGACTACGCAGTTTCTGCCGTCGAGAACGAGCTCTGCGCCTTCTGCAACGCCCTTGTCGATATCGGCAAGAACTTCCTTATAATGCTTTTCGTATGTAATCGGGCCGAGTTTCGAGTCCTTTTCCCAGGACGGACCGACCTTGATTTTTTCAGCCTGCTTTTTAAGTTCTGCTACAAACTTATCTGCAATAGCCTCTTCAACAACGCAGCACGAAAGAGCCATACAGCGCTGACCTGCGCAGCCGTATGCGGAATTGATAACGCCCGCAACCGTTCTTTCAAGAGCGCAGTCGCTCATAACGAGAGCGTGGTTTTTAGCCTGGCAGAGAGCCTGACAGCGTTTGCCCGCGGCAGCCGCGCGCTGATAAATCTTAAGACCTACGGGAGTCGAGCCGACGAATGTAATGCCCTTAACGTCGGGATGGTCAAGAATTGTGTTAATCTCGTTTCTCGAGCAGGTTACAACATTGATAACGCCGTCGGGAACGCCCGCGTCCTTATAAATCTGCGCAAGAAGCATAGCGGTCTTGGGTGTAAGCGAAGCGGCTTTAAGAACCATTGTATTACCGCATGCAATACAGGTCGGAGCCATCCAGCCGAACGGAATCATAGCGGGGAAATTAACCGGAACGATACCTGCGAATACGCCGAGAGGCTCGCGGTATTTAACCGTATCGTAACCTCTTGACGCGTCCATAATGCTTTCGCCCATCATAAGCGACGGAACCTGAGTAGCAAGCTCGGTGCCCTCCTTCGCCTTTAAGACGTCGCCCTCTGCTTCGCCCCAGACCTTGCCGTTTTCCTTTGCGACGGACATTGTGAGCTCTTCCATTCTTTCAACAATGAGGTCGCGGATTTTATACATAATCTGCGCTCTCTTGATAGCGGGAACTGCTCTCCAGCCGGGATAAGCTTTCTTTGCCGCCTCAATAGCCTCAAGCACCTCGTCATTTGTGCAGCAGGGCGCCTGACCTGTGATTTCACCGGTTGAGGGGTTGTGCAGGTCATACCATACGTCTGTTTTTGAATCACGGAATTCACCGTTTACAAAATACTTTAATCTTTCTACAGCCATTTTATTTCTCCTTTTAATTAATCACTTATTGAAGCCTGTTTGCGAGCTAATTCCAATTGATTAAGCTCTTTGTTCATTTCTCTTCTTGCCTCTGTTCTCTTTGCCTTTAATCTTCCGATTATACTTGTCAAAACAGATGCCAAAATCAATAGAACAATTACTACCTTACCTTTTGAACCATCATTATTGAACAACAAGTAAAGTGCTGCAAATATAATAATTAAATCAACTATACATAATACTAAACCAATTAAAAAATATTTTTTTATAAGCGGTTTATAATAATTGACTATCGAATCATATTCGTCCGAATATTTTTCATAATTAAGTGCCATAAAAAATCCCCTAAGTTATCAAAGTCCTGAAACTTCGTTTATGTATTTACGCGCCTTGAGGGCATATTCAAACGGATTCGCTATTGCGGGGTCCTGCTCCGCTTCTACAAGGACGTAGCCCTCGTAGCCGTTTTCGTCAAGAACGTCAAAAATCGGTTTGAAATCAATTGCACCGTCGCCGGGAACGGTAAACGTACCGAGCCTTACGCCCTGAAGAAAGCTCAGGTGTTCAGCCTTAACCTTTTCAATAACCTCGGGACGGATGTCCTTTAAGTGAACGTGCTTTATGCGATTAATGTACTTCCTGAGAATATACATATAATCCTCGCCGCAATAAGCAAGATGACCTGAATCAAACAGAAGATTGAAAAGCTCGGGGTCCGTATTCTCCATAAGACGGTCAATTTCAGCCGCAGTCTGAACTACCGTGCCCATATGGTGATGGAACGTGAGAGTAATTCCCATATCCTTAGCAACCTTGCCGAGCTTGTTTACGCCCGTGCAGAGAAGCTCCCATTCGTCGTCGTTCATTATGTACTTATCGTCAAAAATTGACTTGTCGGTACCCTGAATCGAATGTCCCTGCTCGGAAATGCCGACAACCTTCGCGCCCATTTCCTTCAAAAAAGTGATATGCTCAATGAAATCCTTTTCGACCTCTTCATAGGGCTTTGTCGTAAGGAACGCCGAAAACCACGCGTTGCAAATCTGCATATTGCGCAGTTTAAGGGATTTTTTAAGAAAATCCATATCGTTTCTCGGGTATTTGTTACCGACCTCGCAGCCCGTAAAGCCCGCAAGAGCCATCTCGGAAATGCACTGTTCGTAGGTGTTTTCCTTTCCGAGGTCGGGCATATCGTCGTTTGTCCACGCGATAGGCGCAATACCTAATTTAACCTTATTTTTATCAAGCATCAGTATTTCCTCGCTTTCTTTCTGTTTTCTTCTTTATTCTCATATGCCTTATTGACTTCGGGTTTTGACGAAGTTGAGGCAATACCTACGTGCCACCATGCGCCGTAGCCGTCGGTCATGGTCTTGGGCAAAGCCTTTATATCGATAAGAGTCGAAACGGTCTGCTTTTTACTGTCCTCAAGAGCCGCCTCAAGTTCTTCAAGCGTTCTCGCGGTATAGGTCTTTACTCCGTAACCCGAAGCCGACTTTGCGAAATCAATCGGGACAAGGTCGCCCAGAAGTTCGCCGTTGTCGTCGCGAAAACGGAATTCCGTAGCGAGATTGCCTATGCCGTTAGACATTTCGAGGTTGTTAATGCAGCCGAAGCCCGCGTTATCGAAAAGAAGGACGTTAATCTTTTTCTTCTCCTGAACCGAAGTAACAAGCTCGGAATGAAGCATAAGATAACCGCCGTCGCCGACCATGGCATATACCTCTTTATCGGGCTCGGCAAGTTTTGAACCAAGAGCGCCTGCAATTTCATAACCCATACATGAATAACCGTATTCCATATTGTACGAATACTTGCTGTCAGTTGTCCACATTCTCTGTAAATCGCCCGGAAGCGAACCCGAAGCGGCAACGACTATAGCGTCATCGGCAATCTTTTCGCGGATAAGCGAAAGAGCCGAAACCTGAGTAATCGTACCGAACTTTTCAGCAAATTCGGGAATGGTTCTCTCGTCGCGCGCGGCGATAAGAGGCTCGAAATCCGCGCCGTATCTGTAAGCCGCAAGACGTTCCATTTCTTTGTCCCACTTTGCTTTTGCGTTTTTATATTCGTCGGTATAAGCCGATTTATAACCCGCGTCGGCAAGTAAAAGAGCAAGAGCCTCAAGACCCGCCTTAGCGTCGGCAACAATTTTAACGGCATTTAATTTATAGGCGTCAAAACGCGAGGTGTTAATCGTAACAACCTTTGCGTCGGACTTAAAGAGTGACTTTGATGCTGTTGTGAAATCCGAAAAACGGGTGCCTACGCCGATAATGACGTCAGCCTCCTTGGCGATATCGTTACCCGCGGAATTGCCCGTTACGCCTAAGCCGCCGAGATTGTATTCGCTCGACGAACGGCAGGCGGATTTACCCGACTGGGTTTCGGCAAAGGGAATATTAAACTGCTCGCAGAAGCTTTCAAGCGCGTCGCCCGCCTCCGAATAACGGACGCCGCCGCCGCAGATAACAAGCGGTTTTTTCGCTTTCGCGATTACCTTTAATGCGTCCTCAAGTTCCTCATACACGGGAGCCGTGCGGGTGATTTTGTGAACTCTTTTTTCAAAGAATTCGTCGGGGTAGTCGTAGCTTTCGCCCTCGGCATCCTGCGGCAGGCAAATTGCGACCGCGCCGGTTTCGGCGGTATCGGTCAATACCCTCATAGCGTTAATCATCGCGCTCATAAGCTGTTCGGGACGGACAACTCTGTCCCAGTACCTTGTGACAGCCTTGTAAGCGTCATTCGTAGTTGTCGCAAGGGAGTTTACCTGCTCAAACTGCTGAAGCACGGGGTCGGGCTGACGGGAAGCGAATGCGTCCGCAGGGAAAAGAAGAAGCGGAACGTGATTAACCGTAGCCGTAGCCGCGGCGGTAATCATATTAGCCGCGCCCGGTCCTATTGAGGACGAACAGGCGATAATCTTTCTTCTGTTGTTCTGCTTGGCAAAGGACGTCGCAACGTGAGCCATACCCTGCTCATTTTTGCCCTGATAAACCTTAAGCGAGCCTCTGTTCTCATCAAGCGCCTGACCTAAACCGCAGACAATACCGTGACCGAAAATAGTAAAGATGCCGTCAACGAACTTTGTCTCTTTACCGTCAAAGGACACGTACTGATTGTCAAGGAACTTAACAAGCGCCTGAGCCATTGTCATTTTTGCCATAAAGTCACCTCATTTATTTTAATTAATTATTTTACATATCAAGAAGCCATTTGTGCTCGGGAGCGTCGATTCTCGTCTTTCTCCACGGGTCGTTTTCAAGATGGCGAATCATCCAAACATAGCACATTTTATAACCGGGAGCCGCCGCCTGCTGATGAGTGTGCATAGGAGTTATGCAAAGGCAGCCGCCGTCCTCAACCTTATAGCAGTCGTCGCCGTTAAAGCCTACGCCGAAGCCCTGGGGCTTTTCAAATTCATAGTAATAAACCTCTGGCTGGGGATGATAATGCGGCGGGTAACTCGTCCAGCAACCCGGCTTATGGAACACCTCGCCGAGAACAAGATTTGAATACGGCGCGGACTCATAGTCAAAAACGGTAAGCACCTGTCTGTCCGCCGTGCCGTCCCACTGGTCGGCGCCGAAATGCTGAATCATAAGGTCGTCCGCGGTATAGAAATGATAGCCGAAATCGTTTTCGTTATCGGTCTGTTCTATGACAATGCGGCTGTCGGCAAGAGCCTTGATTTCAACCGTAAGTCCCCTTGAAAAGTGAATTGCGGTCGCCTTGTCAAGAAACGGACTTCTTCTTGAAGCCTTTTCGGCTTTGCCGTCAAAAATAAATTCAACCTCGCCCTGCATAAGAAGAACAGCCGTTTCCTGCTCTCTGTCGCAAAGGGAAACGCTCTCCCCCGCTTTCAGAAGCTTTACGCGTATGTCCATAAGCATATCGGAGTTTTTGCCGTTTCTCAGGCAGAGTATTTTTTCATTGTTTTCGTCAAATGAAGGTCTTTCGTACATAATAAACCATCCTTTTAAACCTGTGTTTTATCGTCAGTAGCCGCGGCCGAGCCGCTGATGGGTATTTCCTCGCCTAAAAATGTAGGCTCGGGTTTTATAATACACCAGATAAAATCCTTAATTCTCGCAAGAGGTTCTCTCATATAATTCAGTGCGGGATACTGAAGTCTTTCCGCCTTGTAGCCGTAAGCCTCAATGCCGAGTTTTCGCGCGTCATAAACCGCCCTGTAAAGATGATACGTCTGAGTGACTATTACCATACTCTTTACGTCAAAGACGTCTCTTGCGCGATACATTGATTCATAAGTCGAAAAGCCCGCGTGGTCAAGAAAAATCACGTCTCTGTCAACGCCGTTTTCAGCAAGGTAATCCTTCATGGCGTTGACCTCGTCATGAAATTCGGTGCCGTGGTCACCGGACATAAGCATTTTTTCGCTGCATCCGCTTTTAAAAGCCTCAAGTCCGAAGTCAAGCCGCTCTTTAAGCATAGGCGACGGCTTACCGTCCCAGAGCCCCGCTCCGAGAACCATAATACAGTCCGTGTTCTTTTGATTAAGCTCGTCATATTCAAGAATATACTGCTTTGCATATTGAACTATATACACATTCGCAAATACGGCGAACACGCCCGAAAGAACGCACAGCGACAAAATCACCGCAAGGATGATTTTAACGCTTTTTCTTTTGAAAAATGGTTTTTTCTCCATTTTTTAACTTATCCTCTTACAACCATTTCGCCGAATTCTTCTTTTTCTTTTCTTATAAACTCCTTAATCTTTTCTACCGAAGGCATATCCTCCGAGCAGGCGTGCGAAGCTATAAGAAGCGAAGCCGAAGCCGAACCGAATTCAAGGCAGTCCATAATGTCCCAGCCCTCTAAAAGTCCGTAAAGGAACGCCGAGGCATAACCGTCGCCGCCTCCGAAGGACTTGAGCTTTTTAATCGGGAAGGGCTTTATGGAATAGCTCTTGCCGTCATTGGTATAGGCGGTCGAGCCCTCCTTGCCGTGCTTTATGATAACGATTTTAGCATTCTGCGAATGCCAGTAAGCGGCGGATTCGGTATCGTTCATACCCTCTTTTATAAGCTTTTCGGTAAGGTCGTATTCCTCCCTTGAGCCTAAAATGATATCAGCCTGCTTTGCGACCGCGGAATAATAAATCGAGATTTCATCCGCATTCTTCCAGTTATAAGCGCGGTAGTCGATATCGAAGATTACGGGAATGTTATTCCTCTTAGCAAGCATTACCGCCTTTAACGCCGCCTCTCTTGACGGGCTTTCGGCGAGTGAAGTACCGCTTATAAGAACAGCTTTGCCCTGTTTTAAATAATCCTCGTCAATGTCCTCAACGTCGAGCTTAAGGTCGGCGGCGACATTTCTGTACATAACTATCGAGCTTTCGGTCTCCGATTTGATTTCGGTAAAGGTAAGACCTATTTTCTCACCGTTTTTGCAACGGACAATGTGAGAAATATCAATACCCTCTTTTTTGAAGTAATCGGTTACGAATGTTCCGAGCTGGTCATCCGAAACGCGGGCGAAGAATCCGCAGTTTTTACCGAGCCTTGCAAGGCCTACGGCTATATTCGCGGGCGAGCCGCCGAGATAGCGCTTGAAGGTCGTGCTCTCATTAAGCGGGCAGTAGTAGTCGACGGGATTGAGGTCAACCGCAACTCTGCCGAGAAGGATTAAATCGTATTTTTTGCTGTTGTCAAATTCAATATAGTTCATAAATTTACCTCCGTAAATTATTAATCCGCGCAATTAAAAACTTTTATATGCCTTTTAACATTTTCGTAAACGCCCTGAACCTCGTTTGCG
Source organism: Clostridia bacterium (assembly GCA_017613735.1). Taxonomy (GTDB): domain Bacteria; phylum Bacillota; class Clostridia; order Oscillospirales; family Acutalibacteraceae; genus Fimenecus. Next base: position 34,593 of record JAGADF010000010.1, on the reverse strand, counting down.
GACAGTTCAAAATAATTAGCCCTGTCAACCTTGTCGCAGTAGTTTTTCGCATAATTCGCAAGGTGGTCAAACGAAGCGGTTGCGATATTTATTTTACGAACGCCCAGGGAAATCGCTTTTCTGAACATCTCGTCGGTAATACCCGTGCCGCCGTGAAGCACAAGCGGAGTATCGACCTTTTTATTGATTTGTTCAAGCACGTCGAAACGAAGTTCGGGTAACACGGGATAGTTGCCGTGGGCGTTGCCTATGGCTACCGCAAGCGCGTTTACGCCCGTCCTCAGACAAAACTCCCTTGCTTTTTCGGGGTCGGTGCATAAAATCTTATGCGCCTTGCCCTCGCCCTCGTTGCCGCCTACCACGCCGAGTTCCGCCTCAACGGAAGCCTTATATCTGGAAGCCTTTTCAACGACTTTCTGGACTTTTCCGACATTCTCCTCAAAATCGAGAAGCGAGCCGTCAAACATAACCGACGTAAAGCCGAGTTCAAGCGCCCTGTCAACCGTTTCAAGAGTCAGTCCGTGGTCAAGGTGAACGGCGATATCAACCGACGCATTCTTCGCCGCGGCGAGCATCATAGGTCCCATAAGCTCAAGCGGTGAATTCTTCAGTCTGACCTCGGCTATCTGAAGAATAATCGGAGTATTCAGTTCCTGCGCCGCCTTTACCGCGCCCATAACCATTTCCATATTTCCTACGGAAAACGCGCCGACTGCCCTGTTCTGTTCCTGCGCCTTTTTAAGAAGCTTTTTCATTGAAACAAGAGCCATTTTCAACACCCTCTTTCAAAAATGTTTATCCTTTAAAATATGATTTGAATTTGTATTTACGGTAATTCGATTTATCGCTCTTCGGTATTTCGTAATCGAATTTTCTTCCGCTGATTTTATCGGTATATTCGCTTACCGATACCGCCGAATTGTCGTCCGTCGTAACCGTCGCGCCGAAGACAAGAGTCGTCTGACCCTTCGGGAAAGCGAAATATGATTCGTTTGAAACGTCGAATTCATAAACGAAGAGATAGCTCTGTTTTGCGACGACGTCCTTGCCGTACTTATGGGCGTGAGTGAATTCGAAAGCCACGGTATCGTCCTTAGTGAAAGCGGTTTCGCCCAAATCGTAAAGGTCCCAGCCGCCCACCTTTTCGTCAATAGCGGCTACGCGGCGTTTAACGGTATGAAGACCGATTTCAAATACCTCGTCCCTGTCTCCGTACAAATCAGCGGCAAGAACATAGAGCTTCTTCGCGCCCTCGGGAAGAGGAATCCTCTGACGCGAGCAGAGCATTGAGTTTTTCCCGTCCTTATCGCCGAGCTTAAAGGTAATTGCGCCCGCAGTGATTGTTTCGGGGAACTGCTCGGCGGGAACGGTGTAATGTATACCGCCGATATCGTCTGTTTTCTTTTCGCCGTTATATGAACACGCGCGTATATCGAAAGGCAAATCCACAAAAATCTGTTTGCCGCTGTTTTCGTATTCGGCGGCGTCCTTTAACGTAACGGCAAAGGATTTGATTTCATAAGGCTCAAGGTCAAACACAAGCGAACCGTCCTTGACAACGGCTTCGCCCCTGTCCTCCTCGCTGCCGTAAACCTCGCGCGCGAAAAGAATTCCGTTACCGAGCGTAAGAGAAACGTCGGTCTGCTTTTTATTCTCGACCTCGGTTACCCTTATAATAATTTCGTCGGTTTTTTCGCTCTTCTTGATTGCGCGGATAACCGCGGCGGGATTGCTGACGCTGCCGAATGAATACTCCTTGCCGAGCGCGCCCATATGCTTGCCGACCTCGAAGGCCTGCATCGGGAATGAAAACTCCCTTGAATTTCTGACGACGTCCGCTCTGCCGTAATCGAAATGGGAAACAATAGCGTATGAAAAACGGTTAAGACCTAAATCCATCATACTCTGCATACTGTCATCGTGATAGTTCATCATAGGCGTATGAACCGCGGTAAGCCTTAAGGTCGAATTGTCGGGCTTATCCCAGCCGTATTTGCAATCGCTTAAAACGGCGGTGCCGAATTCGCCCGTAAAGTCCATAAGGTCAACCCATTTCTGGGCGGGAACCTCATAAAGATTCTCAGTGTTATTGCCCCTTTCAATCGCGCCTATGCCAAGGTCGTAAACAGCCTTTTCGTTTGAAGCCTCAAGCGGGAAACGGACCTTAAGAAGCCTGTGCCTTCCGCGCCATTCAATTTCGTTAAACACCTCTACCCTGTCAGAACAAGCCGAAAGAGAAACGGTGTAATTGAATATCGAGCCGTCGCAGACCTGAGTAACCTTTATCGAGCCTTTAACCGGACCGCAGTCGACTATTTCAATCTTCTCGACCTTTGCCTCATAATCGGGCTGACCGGAAATATCTTTATAAAGGATTTCCCAGGCGGGGTAAACCTTTGAACCGAAATACTCGTATATATCGAATTTAATCGGAGCCGAAAGAGTTTCCTTTTCGTGCTCGATATCGTAAATGCTTGAAATACAACCGTCCCTGTCGATAGTTACGCGTATTTTTTCATTACAGATGGAAAAGCTGTTGATAATATCGTCAATCGCCTTACAGGTGACGATAACGTCTTTATCGTTATAATATGGATTGGCGGATTCCCTGAATGAAAAAACCTTGAACGAAAGCGGTTTCATTTCAGCAAGGAAAACTACCTCGGTTTTACCGTCGGGGCGTTTTCTCGTCTGCGAGGGAACCTCGACCGCGCCGTCGTAAACACGGAAGTATTCGGCGTCGCTGTCAAGAACAGCCGTAACTGTTTCCTTTCTTTCAAATTCAAGCGGATTATTAACCACTATGCATCTTCCCGCGACTTCGGTAGTGAGCATTCCCGCTACCGCGCCGACCGAGGAAGCGTATTCATTCGAAAACTGATTAATCGAAACCGCAAGGTCGTTCCAGCTTCTCTTATAAGCGCGCTGAACGGACGTGCCGGGAAGGTCGTCGTGGAAATGGTGCGCGATAACGCGCTTCCAAGCGGTATTGAACGCCTTTTTCGGATACTGCGCCACGCCGAGATACTCTCCCGTGACCGCGGCTCTTTCGGCGGCGTCGGCAAGAATTTCGTTCTGGGAATTCCAGCGCTTGCCTATAGCCCTCGATGTGTAACCGCCAACGGCGTGATAGGTCATAACGAGCTCATTGTCCCATACGGGAAGCTTTTCTAAAACCTCGTCGTCAAGAGCGGAAATCTTATCGAAAACGTCAATAATAAAATCGGAGCTTACGTCCTCGTTGCTTTCGTTGTTCTTTTCAACGGCCTTGTGCATAGCTCTTACCGAGGCTACGCTCGGCGCGCCGCCCTGGTCGCCGACGCCGTGAAACGCGACCGTGAAATCAAGACCGTACTGACCGTTTTCTTCAAGCTTTTTCTTTATGAAATCCCAGTTATGTAAATCGCGTGTTTTTACGTAGCTTTTCTTTGAAAAATCTGTTACGTATGAGCCCGGACGGAGAACGCCGTAAATAAACGAACCGTCAACGCCGTACCATTTGCCTATATCGAACGGATTGCCGTACGCCGAGCCCCAGCTTAATTTCTGGGTGGTAAAACCTTTGAGGTTTGTATGAGAAGCGACTGCGGGCAGGGCGTAGCCGAAGCCGAAGCAGTCGGGAAGATATATTTCATTTGTGCGTATACCGAATTTGTCGTCAAAATAGCCGTTGCCGATAAGCACGTTTCTTATAAGCGCCTCGGGCGAAGGAACGTTGACGTCGCCGTTTTCGTACGACGAGCCGCAGGGTGCCCATCTGCCCTGTTCAACATACTCCCTGAGCTTTTTGAACTGTTCGGGGTAATACTCCTCCATAAGCTCATATCTGTACGCGCCTTCAAAGTTGAATTTATACTCGTCAAATATTTCAAATAAACGGAAATTGTCATTAAGAGTTTTGGGAATGCACTTCGAAATCACATATTCAAAATCCCAGTTCCAGATTGTGTCAAGATGCGCGGTTGCGATGGTAAGAAGCTGTTTCTTTTTATTGCCGTTTCCCATTTTTTTGCCCTGACCTTTCTCTTTTATATGTTTTTATTTACAGATATATTTTATTGTAACACAATTAGTTTATAATTTCCACACTTTTATACACTTTACAACATAAAAAAATAATGATAAAATCAAAAAACGGACACCGTTATCGTAAAGGAGGCGAAGCAGGTGAAAAACAAGACTCTTTTGGCGTTAATCTGCGCCGTAATTCTGCTTGCTGCGGTAATGTTTACCGTAACAAAATTAACCGGTTCTCCCCTGCCCTCCGGCTCAGAAAAAAGCACCGCTTCAAGCAGTGATTCTTCATCCGAATACTCTTTGGATTTTTCGTTCGACGAGCCTGCTTCAAACGAAAAGCCTCAGACGTCATCTGTTTCTGGCGCGTCCGCTACAAAATACGAGCCCGTCTACCCGATAACAATAGCGAGCGAAACCGTAAAGCAACCCGTAACGCTTCACTATCTTGTACCGGAAGAATACCGCAGCGTCTATTTTGAAATACTCGGCGGATTAAAAAAGTACGAAAAGGAAATATCATTTTCTTCGCCCGTCAACGAGGACGCGTTTCTTCATGCGCTGATATACGTAAGGGATTTGAATCCCGAACTGTTTTTCATTGACTGGAGTATGTATAATTACAAAACCACCTCCGACGACAAGGTCGCCGAGGTCGATTTTCAGTTCTTTTTTAAGGACGTTTCCGAAAGGGCAGTTTCTCTTGAAAAAAAAGTCGGTTCGGTTGTCGCCGAGGCGAATAAATACCCGAATCTTTTTGAACGCGAGCTGTTTGTTCACGACTATCTTGTAAACAACACCGTTTACCTTGTCGACAACGGCGATACAGGCACTGCCTACGGCGCGCTGATTAACGGCAAAGCAAGGTGCGAGGGCTACGCAAGAGCGTTTCAGCTTATAATGCTTCGGCTCGGCGCTCCGACCTTTTCGGTTATAGGAATGGCAGACGGCGAAAGGCATATGTGGAACGCGGTTGACCTTTACGGCGAATGCTATTTCACAGACGTCACCTTTGACGACAACTCCGCCGAGACCGAAAAAACCTCTTACAGGGAAAATGAAATCGGTCATTCGTGCTTTAATATTCCGTCGGAGATTATTTCAAAAACTCATTCGATAAGCGAAAGCGGCTCAAAGGACAGATACGGCGCGTACCAGAATCTTATTCTGCCCGAATGCAACAGCTTTGAATTCAACTATTACCGCATAAGAGGACTTATGGTTGAAAACAGCGAACAGTTCAAATACATCCTCGAAAAAAACTCCTCCGAAAAACGCGCGGCGGTATTTTTCAAAGGCGAAATGCCGTCAACGGAAAAGCTTCAGGCGGATTTTCAGGACTTTTTTGAACAGCTTTATTCCACCGGCGGTTACTCGATTTATTTCTCCCCGTCGGACTCGCCCGTTTATAAAAGAAACGTATTCGAAATACGCTGGACAATAGAATAGCAGTAAAATCTTCACAAAAAAGCGTGAAGATTTTTTACTTTGATTAGATTGAATTGATTTTCTTTTTATGATATAATAATAAAACTAATTAACATTATCGGGAGTTCAATCCCTAAACTTTTTTTGCGGAAGTGATTATATGGACAAAACGACACTGTATCTCCTGCTTACCGTTGCGGCAGGTTTAATTGCAATCTGCTTTGCAATTATTGCCGCCTTTTCTATTTCAAAAAAAGACAGCGGTAATGAAAAAATGCGTGAGATTTCGGGTAATATCGCCGCCGGCGCAAAGGCGTTTCTGTATTCGGAATACAGAATTCTCGTCGGCTTCGCGACAGTTCTTTTCGGACTTATTACCCTTTTAATCAATCTGTCGACCGCATTCTGTTTCCTCGCGGGCGCTCTGTTTTCAACGCTTGCGGGTTACTTTGGCATGACGGTCGCCACAAAGGCTAACGTCAGGACTGCGCAGGCCGCGAAAGAAGGCGGACTGACAAAGGCTCTTGGCGTAGCGTTCAGCGGCGGTACGGTTATGGGACTGAGCGTAGTTGGCTTAGGCGTTATCGGCATAGGCGCAATCTTCCTTATTCTCACAAAGGTTTCGCCCGAGCTTGAAGCGGAATCGTTCAATATCCTTACCGGCTTCAGCCTCGGAGCTTCCTCGATAGCTCTTTTCGCAAGAGTCGGCGGCGGCATTTACACAAAAGCGGCTGACGTAGGCGCTGACCTCGTAGGCAAGGTCGAAGCGGGCATCCCCGAGGACGACCCGAGAAACCCCGCTACTATCGCGGACAACGTCGGCGATAACGTAGGCGACGTCGCGGGTATGGGCGCGGACCTTTTTGAATCCTATGTAGGCTCAATCATTTCGGCAATCACTCTTGCATTTGCCGCTTCCTCAAAGCAGGAAATCGTCAACCGCGCGGTATTTCCTCTTCTGCTTTGCGCAGTAGGCATAATCGCTTCCATTATTTCATCGCTTATTGTTAAGCTTTCAAGGTCAAAGGACCCGCAGAGGTCTCTTAATATCGGCGAATACTTTACAACCGGAATAGTTATTATCACGGCGGCGTTTATGAGCGTCAACATTCTCGGCACGGGCGAGTATTCAAAGGCGGAAAACTGGAGCGGCTTCTGGTGCGTGCTCGCGGGACTTGTCGTCGGCACTATAATCGGCAAGCTGACGGAGCTTTATACCTCCGACAGATATAAGGCCGTTAAGGAAATCGCTGACGCCTCAAAAACCGGTTCCGCTACAAATATCATAAGCGGTATCGGCGTAGGTATGAAATCAACCGCCATGCCCATTCTTTTCATCGGCATAGGCATTCTTATCGCATATAAATTCGGCGGACTTTACGGCATTTCGCTTGCGGCCGTCGGTATGCTTTCGACCACCGGTATGACCGTTGCCGTCGACGCGTACGGTCCCATAGCGGACAACGCGGGCGGTATTGCGGAAATGAGCGAGCTTGAAGAGGAGGTCAGAAATATCACCGACAAGCTTGACTCGGTAGGCAATACAACGGCGGCTATCGGCAAGGGCTTCGCAATCGGCTCCGCGGCGCTTACGGCGCTTGCTCTCTTCGCTTCCTACGCCCATACAACGGGCATCAGCGAAAACGGAATGAGTATTCTCAACGCGAAGGTTGTTGTCGGTCTGTTCTTAGGCGGTATGCTTCCGTTCCTGTTCTCGGCATTCACAATGAACAGCGTCGGCAGAGCGGCCAACAAGATGATTGAAGAAGTTCGTCATCAGTTTAAACAGAAGCCCGGAATCCTTGAAGGCACCGATACTCCCGACTATAAAAAATGCGTCGCCATTTCAACAACGGCGGCTCTTCACGAAATGATTTTACCCGGCGTTATGGCTGTTATCGCCCCCCTGATTGTAGGCTTTATGCTCGGCGTTGAGGCTCTCGGCGGTCTTCTTGCGGGCGCTCTTGTCAGCGGCGTAATGCTCGCTATATTTATGGCGAACTCCGGCGGTGCCTGGGACAATGCAAAGAAATACATAGAATCCCTCAGAGAAGACGGCAAGGGCAGCGAGGCTCATAAGGCGGCGGTTGTCGGCGACACCGTAGGCGACCCGTTCAAGGACACATCCGGCCCGTCAATCAATATTCTTATTAAGCTTATGACGATTGTTTCGCTCGTTTTTGCAACTACGTTCATGCTCATAAACGACGGTATGGGACTTATAAATCTCTGATAATTCTGAATACTGCGGGAGGAATTTCCTCCCGCTTTTTTTCGTCCTCTTTTTCCTTATAGCCGGTTGCAAAAAGACATACGCAAACCCTGTAATACGGCAACACGAATACAACGGGGAAAACGAAAACACAGCTTAAAATCCAGCCGAGCATAGACAGTTTGAAAAATGCGATTTTAACGCTTCTGCCGTCCGTTTTTTCAAGACTTTTATAAAGCGAGGATATAACGCCGTTTCTTTGGCAGAGATAATAGCCCCAGAGGCTGTATCTCTGAAACGTGACAAAGAGGAAAAACAGTCCCGATAAAAACAGCGCTATACAACCCGTAATCCACGAATACAGCACGTTTTTCTCCATCGCGCCCTGCGACAGACTCATAATCAGAAACGACAGACATACCCCGCACGGAAGAAGGTATAAAAACGCCCAGCAGAGCGTAAAAAGAGTTTTCACGCACAGGTAAAGAAGAAACTGAAAAGACTTTTTAACCGAAACATAAAAGCCTTTTCCGCTTACGGTTTCACCTACCTTTTTTTCGCCCATATTCTTACCGAGCGATATCAGAAAAAGCCCGAAAACAATAAAAATAACACCGGCGGCAATTCTTACGGCAGGGCTTATTTCAAAAGGCAGATTTATTTCTTCGCCTGAAAGAATAACAAGTGAAAATATAACTGCCGCCGCGCCTGCCAAAGAGACCGCAAATGAAAAAAGCAGATAAAAAAACGCGCCCGTAATTCTTCCCGAAAGAAGCTGTTTTGCTTTGATTTTAACCATTTAATCAACTCCGAAAAAAATAGAGACGGAAAATACTTCCGTCTCTATTTTTGACATATATCGGATTTTTAATCCGCCTTTTTAATATCGAAATAAAACCTTACGCCGTTTTCAACGTTTTCAACGCCGTATTCGGTTTCGTGAAGATTACAGATTGCGCTGACGATAGACAGACCGAGTCCGAAGCGTCCCTGACTGCGCGAGCGGGACTTATCCGCTCTGTAAAAGCTCTGCCAGATATTGTCAATATCCTCATTTCTAATATGCTCGCCCGTATTGAAAACATAGACTCTGTACGTTTCGCCCATGTCCTCGGCGCTGACCTTTATAAGCCTTTCGCCGTCAATATGGGAAATAGCATTTGAAACGTAATTGTTAAGCACCATATTAAGCTTGATTTTATCGCCCTGACCGACAAAATCGGGATTAACGTCAGTCTCGTGCTTAATCTGCTTTTCGTCAAGTACAATCTTTATTCCCTTGAAATAGTTATTTACAAACTCGCTTAAAACAAACGGCTCCGTATTAAGCTGATTTCCGCCCGATTCGAGCGAGGAAAGCTCAAGAAGCTGAAGCACAAGCTCATTCATTTTTTCGGTTTCGTGCATTATTATATCGCAGTATTCCGCGGACGAAGAGCCGTCGCCCTCATTCATTAATTTAAGTCCCTCCGCATAACCCTGAATAATTGAAATCGGGGTTTTAAGCTCGTGTGAGACGTTTGAAATAAAGCTCTTTCTTATTCTGTCAAGCTTCTTTTCCTGCTCAACCTCATCAAGCAGACGCTTGTTCTTTTCATTAAGGTCAACAAGCGCGTCGTTAAGGGAGTCCGAAAGATTATTGATACTGCCGCCGAGTTTTCCTATCTCATCATTCTGTTTGGTCTTAACCTTCTGGGAGAAATCAAGCTTTGCCATACGATTTGTAATCTCGCTCATTTTAATAAGAGGGCGCGTAAATCTTCCCGAATAAATAAAGATGATAAGAAGAGCAACAACAACCGCGATTACGGCAGTAACGCCCATAGTGTTCAAAGCGACCTTGACGTTTTTGTCGATTATGTCCTTGCGGCTGAACATCTCAATTTCGCCGCCGTTATCAAGCGGTTTATAATAAACTATGTACTGGGTGTTGTTCTTTTTTGACTGCTGAATTTCGAAGTGACTGCCGTCGTTGTTTTCCTGCTTCTCAACAATTTCAATTCTGCCCGAATAGTTTGTAAAAACCAGCGAGCTTTTATACTCGAATTCGCCGTTTTTGTCATAGACGTTTATAAGAATTCTGCCGTCGCTTTCATACTGATTAATGATAGAAGAAAAGTCCTCGCGCGAGACGTCAAAATCCGATATTCTTTCGGCAATATCAATCATGCTCTTCTTTTCGTTCTCAATATAAACATCGCCCAGGTACCAATAGTTAAGCGCAAGAAAGGCAAAAATTGCCAGAATCAGTATTGCGCCGACCTGAGCGAAGAGCTTTATTCTTATGCTGACTGAAGGTTTTTTCATTCGGTTACGCCCTCTCTGTCAAGCTTATAGCCGAGTCCGTAAACGGTTATGATATGGCGTTCTCCCCAATCGCCGAGCTTTGTGCGAAGGCGCGCAAGATGGCTGTCGACAGTCCTCGTGTCGCCCTCATAAGTATAGCCCCAGATATCGTCAAGAAGCTGTTCTCTTGAGAACACCCTGTCAACGGAGATAAGCATTTTTTCGAGCAATTCAAATTCCTTTAACGTAAGCGAAATCTCTTCGCCGTCAACCGTAACGGCGTGAGCTTCCTTATCGAGAATAAGCTTGTCAAGAAAAATCTTGCCGCCGTCCTTTGGAGCATTTCCTTTTCTTTTAAGAAGCACCTCAACGCGCTTCATAAGAACAGTCGGGCTGAACGGCTTTGTAACATAGTCGTCCGCACCGACCTCAAAGCCCGTAAGCTGGTCAAATTCCTGACTGCGCGCCGAAAGAAGAACAACCGGCACGTCGGACTTTTGTCTGATTCTTCGGCAAAGCTCCCAGCCGTCGAGCTCGGGCATCATAATATCAAGAATAAGCAAAGCAACGTCGGGATTCGCCTTATAAAGCTCAAAAGCCTGAGCGCCGTCCTCTGCCTCAAGCGTTTCGTAGCCTTCTTTTTTAAGAAAATCGCAGACGAGCCTTCTAATCAGCTGCTCGTCATCTGCGACAATTATCTTTGTCATTGTTTAACTCCTGATTATTAATCGGTCTTGCCTAAATACTCTTCAAGGCAAAGCCCGCTTTCGTTGATTGCCTTTGCGTTTTCAACGCCGACAAAACGCCAGTGCCACGGCTCAGCCGCTACGCCGGTGTACTGTTCCTTCTCGCCCTTATATCTTTCAATAAAGCCGTATTCTGCGGCGTGCTTTACGAGCCACGCGTACTGCTCGGTCATATTGAAATCGTCTCTGGTGTTGCATATATCCATAGCAACTCCGAAATTGTGCTCGCTGCATCCCGGAAGCATACTCCAGCGCGTAGCCATTTTTTCGGCTTCGTAATTCGAATAGCCCTGACTCTTGTATGAATCGACCTTATTTGTATGAAGTCTTGTCTGAGTGGCTATGCTTCTGTAACCCGAATAAGGCGTGAGCAGAACGCCCTCTGCCTTAGCCGCATTATACATCTTTTCGTAATAGGGCTGAACCCTCTTGTCAAGCGATTCGCCGCTGCCCGGTATTGCGGGAGCGAGCTCGGGAACATAGCCGTCGGGAAGCTTGTAATTAGCGTTAAGAAGCGTCAGCTCCCATTTGCTTTCGTCAATGGAAATCGTGCTCGGATTAAACGGGCTTGAGTTTTCGTCAGCAGTAGTATCTTCCCCGTCCGTGCTTTCCTCGGTTTCGTCCTCGGTCGTCTTTTCCTCGGTTGAGTCCTCCTCGCTCGAAGGCTCCTCGGTTTTATCTTCGGGTTTTTCGGTTTTTTCTTCCGTCTGCTGAGTTGTCTGTTTCTCGGTAGTCGTTACAACCGTATTCGCCTTTCTCTTGCTTATAATTGAAAAGCCGAGAATAAGCGTGATGATAAGCACGGCGACAAAACCGCCGAAAACTATTTTCAGTTCTGTTCTTTTATATTTTGTCATTGATTTTCTGCGTCTTTTTGTACTCATTTATTTGCCTCCCCGGACAAACTCTGTAATTTATTATTTTACCACACTCATCTTCAAATGACAAGTATATAAAAATTCTCGACTTTTTTATGAAAATATGGTAATATATAATTTGAATTCATTTTCTTTTCGGAGGTGCGAAAATGAAAGCCAGTGAAAGCTTGCCGAATTACGATTCAAAAGTAAGGGAATCCACAAACTTTATTATAAAAAGCATTAAACAGACCTGTAAAGTCTTTCCCTCAAGGCCTGCGGGCAGCGAGGACGAACAGAAAGCCCAGCAGTATGTAAAAGACACAATGGCATCATTTGCGGATGAAATAAAAACTCAGAATTCCGTTGTTAAATACCCTAAAACATCCACGCCTGTACCAAGCGGACTGTTTCTGATTATTTCGATTATATTCGCCTGCGTTGCCGGCTTCATTCCCGCAATTACGGTTTATCTTATGCTTTCCGCGGTTTTTTGCCTTTCGGTCGCGTTGTTTCTCGTCTCGGCAAAGACAAAAACGCCCGTACAGAATATCGTTTGTATCAAAAACCCTTCGGGAGAAATCAAAAGGCGGATTGTTTTCATCGGCAATATCAATTCTCCCGTTGAAAGAAGGCTGCTTCGCATAAGCGGAACAAAGCTTGAAAGCATCGCCGTCACCGGTTTTCTGTGCGCAATTTTCCTGTGCGCAGTTTACGATATATTCTATTGTTTTTTCGGGGAAGTTCCGTACGCCAACTTCGTTGAACTGATTTTCATTCCCGTTGCCGTTCTTACAATGTTGCTTTACAATTCAAAGCAGGTTGTAAACGGCGCAAACGGAAATCTTACGGGCACATTCGACTCGCTTGCCGTTATGCAGTACCTTTCATACAATAACCTCAAGCTTGAAAATACCCAGCTTGTAAGCGTCAGCGTCAGCGCGGGCGCCTGGGGAGCGGCGGAATTCTTAAATGAATACGGCAATTCTTTCGGCGACGCGGAAACCGTATTTGTTTCGGTTGACTGTCTTCAGTCTGACAAATGGTTTAATTACACGACGTTCAATATGAGTGACGGGCTTATTAAATCGGCTGCGGCAAATTCAGGCGTTGAAATAAAGAAAGGCAAAGACACGCTTTCATCATCGCTTATTGCAAAGCCCGGCAAATACAAGGCAATACGCATCAGCGCCGCTGACGAAAAAGAGAATTTCGTTTATTCAACACGCGAGGACGTTGTCACCTCGCTTTCGCCCATGGCTATCGAGGCGGGACTTAAGCTCTCGCTTGAAACGGCGTATATTTTTGACGAAAAAGGAATTTAAACGGTTTTAAATAAATAAAAAGGAGCAAAAAAATGAAAAAGAATTCTATCAGAATAATCGGCGCTCTTTTATCGCTCGTCATAATTCTGACGGCTTTTTCCTCGTGCAGTAATCCGTTCAAACCCGAAAAGGTTATTCCTAATGAGGTAAAGCTTAAAACCGATTTGAAGGACGCGTCGTTCACCTTCACTTACGGGGAGCTTAAAAAGGTTATACCGCTTGACAAGCTTGCGCCTCTTTTCGAAAACTATGAGGAAAAAAATCCCGACACCGAAATCACTCTTTCATACAATGAAATTGTCACGAGGTTTTCGCCCGACGTTATGAAGGACGACGGCAAAGCGCTTGAAGACATATGGTCGCTCGCTTCGGACGAGGAATTAAACGCCCTTAAAGCCAATAAAAAAGAAGTAGTCGACTATTTCAACAATCTCGTAAACGACCTTAAAACGAATAAACCCGCAAAGACCGAATACAACGAGGATTTCTGGACGGACGACTCGACAGATTCCGTCACCTTTACAAAAGACGGCAAGGAAATCGACAAATCCACCGACGAATACAAGGCTCTTCGCTCGGCTGCGGTTGTTTATAAAAAGTACGTCGTAGACGGCGTGTACGGTTTTCTTATGGGTCACATCAAGGATGAAAACGGCGACACAAAAAATCTTGCCGAGGGCAGCGACAGCCTTGACGATATTCTTTATCTCTGGGGCGAAAAAGACGTCAGCCGCCTGACTTATGACGATATCGAATCCGCGATTTCATCCGTCAAGAAAGACGTTGAAACCGTTGATGAAAAGGACTACGTAACAGGTCTTACAAGAACGGTCGTCATCACCCTGAAGCCCGGCGAAGAAACTGTTAAAAAGGCATTCAGTATGCACGATAAAAAGCCCGTCCTTGACGAGCTTAAAAAATCGGGAAACTATTTCACGGTTGAGGATTATGACATAAGCTTCGGCGAATGCGTCATCACCGCAGTTTTTGACGCAGTGACGGATGAAATCACAAGCCTGACGTATCAGAAGAATATGACCGTCACGACCGAGATAACCGGCGTAAACGATTTCGCTTCGCTCGGAACGGTAGGCTTAAGCTTTAACTGCACCGACCAGATGTATTATCACTTCGGCTGGCACACAAGCGAGGGCGAATAATTATAAATCACATAAATAACGGCTCCCTTATTCAGGGAGCCGTTGTATTTTTTACTTTACAAACCACTCGAGCGCTTTTTTGTAGCCCTCAAAGCCAAGACCGATAAAGTGCTCTTCGCAGGCTAAACCCGCGTAAGAAATTCTTCTGAAATCCTCGCGCTTTGAAACGTCGGAAAGGTGAACCTCAACCGCGGGAATTCCCACCGCTTTGAGCGCGTCAAGAATGGCAACGCTTGTATGGGTATACGCCGCGGGATTGATTATAATTCCGTCATACTCGCCGTACGCCGCCTGAATTTCGTCAACAAGGTCGCCCTCGTGATTGGACTGGAAAATATCAACCGCTATATCAAGCTTTTTGGCGCATTCGTCTATATATTCGCACAGCGCCTCATAATCCTGTTTCCCGTAAATATCGGGCTCGCGTATGCCAAGCATATTAAGATTGGGTCCGTTAATAACAAGTATTTTTTTCATTTCACACCTCCGAGTAGCTGCCCAGATACACAAACTTTTCGCAGTCGTTTTCAAGCTGGGAAATCAGCGTGCAAAGCTGCGGCGAATAGACAGACGCGTCAACATCAAAGTAAAACATAAATTCAAAATTACTTCCCTCAATCGGTCGGCTTTCGAGCTTTGTCAGATTCAGCCCGAGTGCCGCAAAGCGGGAAATCGCATTGTAAAGCGAGCCGGGCTTATGAGGAAGCACAAGCACAATGCTCGTTTTGTCAGCGCCTGCGTAGATTTCAATATTCTTTGAAATACATATAAATCTTGTGTAGTTGTTGTCGGAATTCTGAATATTTGAATCAAGCTCCGAAAGCGAATAAATCTCAGCGCAATCCTTTGAGCCGATTGCCGCAACATCCGTGCGTTTGCTTTCACGCACCTTTTTTGCGGCGGCGGCGGTGTTTTCACAGACCGTGACCTTTACGCCGTCAAGCCCCGAAAGAAAATCCGAGCATTGCTCTATCGCCTGACGGTGCGAAAAGATTTCCTTTATATTTTCAAGCTTTGCGCCCTCGTTCACAAGCAGACTGTGACTTATCCACAGCTTTATGGAACGGGTGATATAAAAGTTATATTTGTTCATAAGGTCATAGACCTCGTTGACAGAGCCGGCGTTACTGTTTTCAATCGGCAAAACTCCGTATTTGCAAAGACCTCTGTCAACCGCCGCAAACACGCCCTCAAAGTTTTTAAAAAACATAACCGTCGGGTATTTGAAAAGCTTTTCGCCTGCGAGCGACGAATATGAGCCCTCAACGCCCTGGCAGGCAACGGTTGCCCTTTCAGGCATGGTTTCAGGTGAATTTTCAAGCGCATTTTCAATTTTTTCCGCCAAAGCCGATTTTTTACCGAGCAGCTTTTTCTGATATGAACGGCTCAGTTCAAAAACCGTGATATAAAGCGAGCGGGCATAATCCTCAATTTCGGGTGAAACGCATGAAGTCACACGGTTAAGCACATCTCTTTCCCTGCCCTTGTCAGCGACGGGAAGCGAGTTTTCGCTTTTATACTGCGCAATATCCCTTGCGACATTCATCCTTTTTTCAAACAATCCGATAAGCTGTGAGTCGATTGAGTCAATTTCATTTCTGAGTTCGTCAATATTCATATTCTGCCCTCGCCTTTCATTATATCAAGTAAGCAAAACGCCGTAATCGCCTCCGCAACGGGCACGGCTCTGGGAACGATGCACGGGTCGTGCCTGCCGTTTATTTCAAGAGTTTCTTCTTTAAGCGTTTTAAGGTTCACGCTTTTCTGCGGTACCGAAATTGACGGAGTGGGCTTGACGGCAAGTCTGAACACAAGGGGCATTCCGCTTGAAATACCGCCTAAAATTCCGCCGTGATTATTCGTTTCGGTTTTTATTTTTCCGTCTTTTACGGTAAAGGCGTCGTTGTTCTCGCTGCCGAAAAGCGAACTGCCCTCAAAGCCGGAACCGAATTCGATTCCCTTAACCGCGGGGATGGCGAAAACCGCCTTTGAAATAACATTTTCAAGCCCGTCAAACATAGGCGAGCCTACGCCCGCGGGCAGACCGACAACCGCGCATTCAATTATTCCGCCTACCGAATCGCCGCGTTCTTTGGCTGAAAGAATTGTTTCAATCATTTCTTCGCCCTTAAGGTCATCGATAACGGGAAAAGCCTTTTTCTTTATGCTTTTCAATTCGTCCGGAGCGATATTCACGCTGTCAAATGCCGAATCGGCAACGTCCTTAATTTTTAAAATATGCGCGCCGATTTCAATTCCGCTTTGACTGAGAATCGAAGAAGCTATTGCGCCCGCGATAACAAGCGGCGCCGTCATTCTTCCCGAGAACGCTCCGCCTCCGCTGACGTCATTTTTGCCGTTTTCTTTAACGTAAGCCGTAAAATCGGCGTGTCCGGGGCGGGGAAGATTTTTTATATTATCATAATCCGACGAACGGGTATTTGTATTTTTAATTACAACCTTAATTGGCTCTCCCGTGGCTAAAAGGTTTTCAACGCCTTCTTCAAAAATCGGCTCGTCCGCCTCTTTTCTCGGGGTCGAATATGCGTTTTTACCCGGAGCGCGACGCGAAAGATATTCCTTAACAAAGTCGGTATCAATTCTTGTCCCTTTCTCAATTCCCTCGATTATTACGCCGATTTCTTCGGAATGAGATTGCCCGAAAACGGTCATTTTTATATTTTCACCGAAGGTCATAGACATTGAGCGTTCCCCCCTGCCGAGTTAAAATCCTCAAAAAATGTCGGGTACGATTTCGCAACCGCGATGGCGTCCTTTATGTAAACCTCATTTTCGCATTTGAGCGAAGCGACCGCGGCGCTCATTACAATCCTGTGGTCGTTATACGAATCGACGGTTCCGCCTTTAAGCCTTTCAACTCCCTGAATAATAAAGCCGTCGTCCGTTTTTTCAATGTCCGCGCCGAGATTTTTCAGCATTTCAAAGGTCGAAACAAGACGGTCGCTTTCCTTTAATCTAAGCCTGCCGGCGTTGATTATTTCCGTCCTGCCCTTTGCGGTCGCCGTAACCGCGGCAAGAAGCGGAACAAGGTCCGGAATGTTTCTGGCGTCGATTCTTCCGCCGTAAAGATTATCGGTTTTAAGCAAAAGAAATTCGCCCTGATAATCAACGTCCGCCCCGAGCGAGTGCATTATTTCAAGAAAGGCTCTGTCGCCCTGAGTTGAGCTTAAATCAAGTCCGGTAACGCGAACGCCCATAGCAAGAAAATACGCCGCGTTAGACCAGTCGCCCTCAACCGTGTAATCGCATTTTTTATAGGTCTGATTTCCGGGCACCGAATAGGAATTAAAGCCCTGTGTAATTTCAATTCCGAACTGTCTTAAAACCTCGACAGTCATATCAATATACGGTTTCGACTCAACGGGCGGAATAAGCTTTATAACGCTGTCGCCGGGAAGCAAAGGCAAAGCGAAAAGAAGTCCCGAAACGAACTGCGAGCTGACGTTGCCTTCAAGAACGAATTCGCCGCTCTTAAGAAAGCCGCTGATTTCAAGCGGAAACGAATCCGAAAACGAAACGCCGTGACGCTCCATTTCTTCCTTTAACGGCGAAAGCGGTCTTTCGGGAAGCTTGCCCGAAGCCGTAAAAACAGTTTTTTCCTTTAACGCCGCGGCAACGGGTAAAAGAAACCTGAGCGTCGAGCCGCTTTCGTTACAGAAAAGCTCGTTGTATTTAATATCTTTTATAGGCGTTACTCTCGTAACGCCGTCCTCACGGCTGATTCTCGCGCCGAGCGATATCAGGCATTCGACAGTAGCCTCAATATCCTTTGAAACCGTGTTAAGTCTTATAAAGCTGTCAGAATCCGCAAGGGCAGCGCAAATCAAAGCCCTGTGCGCATAGGACTTTGAGGCTATGGCTCTTATTGCCCCCGACATGGGAGAAGGCGTAATTCTGACGTCCATTTCTACTCCAATCCGTCGCCGATAAACGAAATAAGCTCGAGCGACCCGATTTTTACAATTTTACACTTGCCTATCTTTTCGGGAACTATAAAAGAAACGTTCCCCATAGACATTTTTTTGTCCGAAAGCGCGACTGCGGAAAGCTTTTCAGCCGAAAAATCACAGCTTACGGGCAAACCGTTACCGATTAACGCTTTGATTATTTCATCCGAGCAGTCAGTTTCGCTCAGACCGTTTTTATAAGCAGCCCTCGCCGCGATTACCATACCGACGGCAACCGCGCTGCCGTGCGAAACCTTAAAATCGCTGCATTTTTCAACCGCGTGTCCCACGGTGTGACCGAAATTAAGAAGCTTTCTTACTCCGTTCTCTCGCTCGTCCTCGTTTACAATGTCCCTTTTAATCGAAACGCAGCGCGCAACAACGTTTTCAAGCAATTCCGCATTATTTCTTAAGCCGCCGTTTTTTACCGTGTCAAACAGTTCTCTGTCGGCTATTACGCCGTATTTAATAACCTCCGCCATACCGTCGGAAAAGATTTTTTCATCAAGGGTGTCAAGGGTTTTTAAATCGCAGAAAACCGCCTCCGGCTGCCAGAACGCGCCCGCAAGATTTTTGCCGTGTTCAAGATTGATTCCCGTCTTGCCGCCAACCGACGAATCAACGCAGGCAAGCAGGGTTGTGGGAATCTGGACAAAACGGATTCCCCTTAAATAGCATGCCGCCGCAAAGCCCGTCATATCGCCGACGACGCCTCCGCCGAGAGCTATAAGAAGGTCGTTTCTCGTCATTCTTTTTTCGGCTAAAAATTCAAGCAGTTCAAAAAGAACATCTTTGTTCTTGCTCTTTTCGCCCTCTGGAAAAACGAACTTTTCAACCGAAAAGCCGTTGTCGGAAAGCGAGTCGATAACGGTTTTTGAATAAAGAGTATCAACCCTTGAATCGGTTACAAGCGTAATCTTACAGCCGCCGAATTTACCCGAAAGTCTTTCGCCGACCGAAGCGAGAATATCATATCCGATTGTTATATCGTATTTTTTTGATGCGTCAACGGTAACCGTTTTCATTATCTGTCCTCCCGCTTGCCCTCTTTGCCTTCTTCAAGAAGCCTGCGCAGGGCGTCGGCGTCATTATTTTTCAAAGCTTTGCTGTATTTTTTAAGATTGTCCGCAAGAAAGTCGATTTCTTCGGCAAGGTAATCCCTGTTTTCAAGAAACAGCTCCGTCCACATTTCGTCGTTCAAATCCGCAACTCTTGTCATATCTCTGTAACTGCCCGCGCAAAAACCCATACGTTTTTTCGCGGTCGGGCTTTTAACATAAGCGTTTGAAACGACGTGAGCAAGCTGTGACGTAAGGGCAATAATCCTGTCGTGCTCGTCGGGAGTTGTCAGCTGTAATTTCGCAAAGCCCAGAGAAACAAAAAAGTTCTTTAATTCTTCAAGCTCCGAAATATCGAGCTTTTCAAAGCAGGTTATAATCATCGGCGCGCCCTTAAACATCGAGCTTCTCGAATGCTCGAAGCCCCAGGTCTGAGTTCCCGCCATAGGATGACCGCCTAAAAATACAAAGCCGTTTTTTTCGGCGACGGGCAAAAGACTTTCGCATACGAATCTCTTTACGCCGCAGCAATCAATTACATACGCGCCTTTTTTAAATTTTTTTGCGTTTTCCTTTATGTATTCAACCGCTTTTTCGGGGTAAAGGGAAACAAGCACTATATCGCATTTCCCGATATTTTCGCCCGTCAGCTCGCCGTCAATGACGTTAAGAAGCTTCGCCGCATACAGCGCTTTCTGTGAAATGTCCGCGCCGAGCACCTTATGATTTGTCATTTCCTTAAGCGAACGCGCGAAGGAGCCGCCTATTAGACCGAGTCCGACTATTCCGACAGTCATTTTATCACCTTATTTATTAAGTATATCTCTTATTGAATTACAGTCGCTCACAACGTCGCTGAACTGTTCGGGAGTAAGCGCCTGAGGTCCGTCGCAAAGCGCGTGAGCGGGGTCGTTATGAACCTCAATCATTATTCCGTCCGCGCCCGCCGCAGTCGCCGCAAGAGCGAGCGGCTTTACAAGCCGTGAAAAGCCAGCCGCATGGCTCGGGTCGGCTATAACGGGAAGATGAGTTTTCTCTTTTAAAAGAGCGATAGCGGAAATATCCATTGTATTTCTCGTATAGGTTTCGAAGGTACGGATACCTCTTTCGCAGAGAATTACTTTGTCGTTTCCTCCCGCCATAATGTATTCGGCGCTCATTAAAAGCTCCTGAATCGTCGCGGCAAGTCCCCTCTTTAAAAGAATGGGTTTGTTTGTATGACCTAATTCCTTTAAGAGCTCAAAATTCTGCATATTTCTTGCGCCGACCTGAATAACGTCAACATTTTCAAAAAGCTCGAGATGGGAAATGTCCATAATCTCGGTGACAATGGGCATACCCGTCTGTTCCTTCGCCTCTTCAAGAAGGCGAAGTCCCTCGGCTCTCATCCCCTGAAAAGCATAGGGAGAGGTCCTCGGCTTGAATGCGCCGCCGCGAAGAAATGCCGCGCCCGCCTTTTTTACCTCTTTGGCGATATATGTAATCTGTTCCTCGCTTTCAACCGAACACGGGCCCGCGATATACTGAAAATTACCGCCGCCGATTTTAAGTCCCGCGACCTCGATTACGGTGTCGTCGGGGTGAAATTTACGGTTTGCCGCCTTAAAAGGCTCGCTTATTCTCGTAACGCTTTCAATAATCGAAAGAGAGCTTAAAAGGTCGGTATCGATATGACTCGTGTCGCCGATAAGTCCCAGAACGGTTTCGTATTCGCCGTGGCTTTCGTGAATGTCAACGCCGAAGCTTTTTAACCATTCCTTTAAATTATTGAGCTGTTCTTCATCAGTATTCTTTTTGATTACAACTACCATATTTATTACCTCTTTAAATGATTTACGACATTAAAAAATCCCCGAAGTGATTTCACTGCGGAGAGATAAATGAAAAGTCCTTATGTGCAGCAAAATCAGCCCTATCAATTATTGACAGAGTAATAATAGTATTCTGCTGCGAAAACGCTTTTCATTATAAATAATATCCTTTCGGTTTTGTTGAAATAAATATATCAAAGAAAAACGCATTTGTCAATAGAAACAGACAAAAAAGTTTTAATAGTTTAAAGCAGTAAATTTATATTGCGGAAACGGTCATCTTCCGAGCAAAAAACGGCTCCCTCAAACGAGGGAGCCGTCAAAACATAATTCTTAAAATTATTTAAGGAACTTGAGGCTCTTGATGATAGCCGGCTCCTTGGATTTATTACCGCATACCTGGAAGAAAGCGATAATCTTAAGAACGGTGATGATTGCCGAGCAAACGCCGAAGCAAAGCCAGCCGAGGAAAGGAATTACGCAGAGGAAAGCGGCAAGGACAAGGCAAACGTCAAGTTTGATTTCCTGTCTGATATGGAACTTAAGATATTCGGAATCCTTGCATGCAAGAAGAGCGACAATTACGCCGAAAATGCTTGCAAGATAAACGAGCATAGCAAAGGGCTTGTTGTCAGAAATGTCCTGAGCGTCAAATTCTGCCGTATGGTCCGTAGGGTCGTATGCCGGAGCGGGAGGAGCATAAACGGGAATCTGTCCGCCTGCGGGAGCAGCCGCCGGCTGCTGAGCGCCGCACGCTGTGCAGAAAGCCTGGTCGTCGTTTAACTGAGCGCCGCAACTAACACAATTTTTCATAATAATACCTCTTTCTTTTATAATCCTGATAATCAGGAATTTATTTTAACACTTATATTATAGCATTTACGGGGAATTTGTCAATTATTGACCGGCGAGTTTTCTTATATATCTCTTGAAAAACGCCACTCCGTCCTCAAGCGAGGAAACGGGTATTCTTTCATTCGTATTATGAGTTCTCAGAAGCAGTGACGTGTCCGCAACATAAGGCGAAAAGCGGTATATGTTTTCGCAAATACCTTCATACTTGCACGCGTCCGTACCGCCCATAACGAGATAAGGCGCGACAATGTAGTCGGGACTGGTCCCGTCGCAGATTTCCCTTATGACATTGAAGCAGCGGGAATCCGTGGGCGAAACGTATGACGGCTCCTTGCCCTTTACAAATTCGATTGAGTCAATCTTCCTGCCGACATATTTCAAAATATGCTTTTTAACGCCCTCAACGCTGTCGCCCTGCATAATTCTGAAATTGACGTTTATAACCGCCTTTCCGGGAAGGACGTTCGCCGCGGGGCTGCCCTCAGCCATTGTAACGGCAGTAGTCGTTCTCACCATTGAAGCGGCGGGCGGAATAAAGGTCATAATCTTCGTAATCAGCGGCTTTAAAAGCCAGAGATTGCACGCGAAAAGCCTTACGGGGTAGCTTGAATTTCTTCCGATTTCGGTAAAAAGCTTATACATATTCTTGCTCAGGTGAGCTTTGAACTGATGGTTTTCAATCTTTCTTATAACCTTTGCCATTTTACCAAGAGCAGTATGTTTAGGCGGTTGCGAGGAATGTCCCGAATGACCTTTTATTGCTATTCTGTAATCCGCATAGCCTTTTTCGGCAACGCCTATTCCCGCAAGATATTTGTTATCAATAAGTCCCTTGACATTTACCGGCAAAATCGCGCCGCCCTCGTCAAGAATACAGTCAAGATGAACTCCCCTGTTCTTAAGGGTTTCGCAAATTACGTCCGCACCGCTGCCGCCGTGAATCATCGGCTCCTCATCGTGAGCGAAGCAGAGATAGACCGTCCTTTCCGGCTCAAATCCCTCGGCAATAAGCTTTTCGACGCTTTCCATAACGCCGATAAGATGGTTTTTCATATCCAAAGCGCCGCGTCCCCAGATAAACTCGCCGTCGTTAAAGCCTTCAAACGCCGGGTGCTCCCACTCGTTTTTACGCTTTTCGTCATCGGGAACGACGTCCTGATGCGAAAGAAGAGCTATCGCGTCAAGCTCGGGATTTTTACCCTCCCAGGTATAAAGCAGGCTCGCTTTTGAAATATTTTCCTTCTTAAGCGTTTTGTGAACAAGCGGATAAGCCTTTTCAAGAAACGCGTGAAACTCGTCAAACGGTGCCCAGTCGTATTCTTCGTCCGTAGCATAAGAAATCGTGGGGATGGAAATAGCCGTCTGAAGATTTTTTATATACCTTTCAAGGTCAACCTCTTCCGCGGGCAACGGTTCAAAGGTTTTTTTCTTAGGTATGTAAAATGCCGCCCTAATAAAGGTCAGAACGGTAAACGCTCCGATAAAAATCAAAACGCCGTAAAGAATCTTTAAACCCATTTTTTCACTCCTCTATATTCCGAAAAAGCTCATCTGCATTGATTCGGGAATACCTTTTAATGCGCCGACCTCACGCAGCGCAGCAATAACCGCACTTGAAGCACCGCTTCTGCGTTGAATATCGTCAACGGCAAGAAATTCGCCTTCGCCGTCATTCTGCGCTTCATAAAGCGCATTGGCGGCGTTTTCGCCTACGCCGCTGAGCGCGACAAACGGCATTCTGAGTTTACCGTTTTCGATTCTGTAGGTTGTGGCGTGGGATTTATACAAGTCAACCGGAAGAAGCTCAATCCCGCGCGAAAGCATTTCGCTCGCTATCTGCATAATGGTAAACTGGTCCTCTTCCTTTTTGGAAGCGTCCTTGCCCTTTTGCTTTATTGCTTCCATATTCCTTTTGATTGCGCCCTTTCCCTGAAGCACAGTAACCGCGTCCATATCCTCACCGCGGACGGTAAGCATTGCCGCATAGTATTCAAGCGGTCTGTAAATCTTGAACCAGCCGAGGCGAAGAGCCGCTATGACGTACGCCGCCGCGTGAGCCTTCGGGAACATATATTTAATCTTTTCACACGAAGAAATATACCATTCGGGAACGTCGTGCGAACGCATTTCCTCTTTGTATTTTTCCCAGTTCTTTTCCGCGCCCTTGGCAACCTTTCCCTTACGGACGGACTCCATAATACTGAAAGCCGAGCTCGGCTCGAGTCCCTTATGCATAAGGTAAATCATAATACTGTCACGCGTACCGATAACGCTTGAAATGGTGCAGGTGCCGTTTTTGATTAATTCCTGCGCGTTGCCGAGCCAGACGTCCGTACCGTGAGAAAGTCCCGAAATCTGTAAAAGGTCGGAGAACTTCTGCGGTTTGGCTTCCTTGAGCATTTCCGCAACGAACGGAGTGCCCATTTCGGGAATTGAAAGAGTGCCTATGTCGAAGCCTATGTCCTCGGGAGTAACGCCCAGAGGCTCTGTGCTTGTGCAAAGCTTTATAACCTCGGGGTCGCACAAATCGACGTCATTTACGTTAATTCCCGTCAAATCCTCAAGGTGTTTATATATGCTCGGTACATCGTGGCCGAGAAGGTCAAGCTTAAGAATGGTATCGTGAAGCGAACGGAAGTCGAAGTGAGTGGTAATCATACCCTTGCTTTCGTCGTTCGCAGGATGCTGAACGGGGGTAAAATCGGTAACGTCAAATTCATTCGGAACAACGACCATTCCGCCGGGATGCTGAGAGGTAGTTCTCTTTATGCCCGTGCAGCCGTTTTTAAGGCGTTCGATTTCAGCCTTGTTATAGACTATTCCCCTGTCCTCCGCGTATTTGCGTACGTAGCCGTACGCCGTCTGGTCGGCGACAGTCTGGATTGTGCCGGCCTTGAAAACGTGGTCCTTGCCGAAAAGCTCCTCGGTATAGCGGTGGGCGTACCACTGATACTCGCCCGAGAAATTAAGGTCGATATCGGGCTGCTTATCGCCCTTAAAACCGAGGAATGTCTCGAACGGAATTTCGTGTCCGTCGCGTTTCATCGGCTCGCCGCATTCGGGGCAGTTTTTAACGGGCATATCAAAGCCGCTTCCGTATTCGCCGTTCAGGAAGAACTCCGTGTGATTGCACTTCGGGCAACGGTAGTGAGGCGCAAGAGGGTTAACCTCGGAAATGCCCGCCATCGTCGCAACAAACGACGAACCGACAGAGCCTCGCGAGCCTACGTGATAACCGTGCTCCTCGGAATCCCAGACGAGCTTCTGAGCGATTATATAAAGAACCGCAAAGCCGTTTTCAATAATCGAATCAAGCTCTCTTGTCAGGCGGTCGGAAACATATTCGGGGATTTTTCCGTCCTTTTCGTAAAGCTGTTTCGCCTTTGTCCAGCAGATTTCGCGCAGCTTTTCTTCACTGCCCTCGATTGACGGCTGAAAAACGCCGTCGGGGAACGGACGGATAACCTCAACCATATCGGCAATTTTATTCGGATTTGTTATAACGACCTGCTTTGCGGTTTCTTCGCCAAGATAAGCGAATTCCTTAAGCATTTCGTCGGTAGTTCTGAAATAAATATCGGGCTGCTCGTCGGCGTCGGCGTAGCCCTGACCGGCTTTAAGGATTTTTCTGAAAACGCCGTCCTTTTCGTCCATAAAATGCACGTCGCAGGTCGCAACGGTCTTTTTGCCGAGTTTATCGCCCAGAGCGACAATTCTTCGGTTGATATTTTCAATGTCAGCCTCCGATTTTATATCGGCATACAACTCCTTGTCGCTTCTTATCATAAAGGAGTTATTTGTAGTCGGCTGAATTTCGAGATAATCATAGAAGGACGCGATTTTTTCAATCTCTTCCTCGCTTTTTCCCTCAACTATCGCCCTGTAGAGCTCGCCCGCTTCGCAGGCAGAACCGATAATAAGTCCCTCGCGGTGTTTTACAAGTTCGCTCTTCGGAATCCTCGGGCGGTAATAGAAGTATTTGAGATTGCTTACGGAAATGAGCTCATAAAGATTTTTGAGTCCCTTAAGGTCCTTCGCAATAATAATCTGATGATAGTACGGAAGCGTTTTTAGAACTTCCTTGTCCTCAATATTCTGAACGCCGTCGTCATTTACAAAATACGCCTCAACGCCGTAAAGAATCTTTATTTTATCTCCAGCGGCGTTCATAGCCTCGGGAAAAGCCTGAACACAGCCGTGGTCGGTAATGGCAATAGCCTTGTGTCCCCATTTGATGGCTCTCTTAACAAGGTCGGTCGCGCTTGTAACCGCGTCGAGGTCGGACATCTTTGTATGAAGATGGAGCTCAACTCTTTTTTCCTCGGCGTCGTCGGTTTTTTCAATCGTTTTAACGGTCGAGATATTTCTAACGTTTATTCTGTAATCATTCGCGTAGGTGTCAAGCCTGACGTCGCCTGTAACCATAACGGTCATACCGTCCGCAAGCTTATTGACAAGAAGCTGGGTCTTGTCCTTTTCGTCAAAAATCTTACAGGTGTAAGAGGACGTGTAGTCGGTGATATTAAAGGTGATTATGTAACTTCTGTTATCCTTTGTAGTCCTTACGTCAAGGTCAAATACTTCGCCCCAGACGGTAACTCTTCCCGAATCAAAGTGTATGTCGCTTATGTGAATCGGGTCCTTTTTTATCGGCGCGCCGAAAATCGGATGAAGACTTTCAAAAATAATCGGGAAGCCTTCAATAACCTTTCTCTCGCTCGGGGCGGGAATAACCTCTTCGCGCTGTTTCTTAATGGCGGACTGCTTATCAATTTCCTGCTGAAGTTCCTCAAGCGAGGGCATATCGGAAGAATATTCGCTCTCGATTTCAACCGTGAAATCAAGCGAAAATCTTTCGCTTATAAGCGAAGCGATATACTCGGGGCATTTAGCGTCGTTTATAATCTTTTCGCCGCCGTTTTTAAGCTTTATTGTAAGCGTATTTCCGTCGACAACTGTTTTCGCTTTCTCGAAAAAACCGTTCGCGATGGGAATGGCACTTTTTGTAAGAAGGAATATGTCGTCCATTTTATCGGCAGAAAACAGTTCTCTGTCAAAGCGGGGAAAAATACGGCTGTCGGAAAGCTCAAGCGCGTTGGCTATTCTTTTTTCAACGCGGTTAAGAAGGTCAACGTCGGCATACTCGCCCAATTTGACCGTAAATTCAACAACCCTCTTCTCGTCGTCAAGGGTTGTTGCGATAATCTGATTATTTTCGGGAAAGCCTTTACATACAACGGCGCCGAATAAATCCTGTAACGCAGCCATTTATAATTCCTCAATTTCTTTCATAAGTTCGTTTACTATATCCTTTTCGTCGACCTTGCGCAGTATCTCGCCTTTTTTGAAAATAAGTCCGTTTCCGTCGCCGCCGGCAACGCCTATGTCGGCTTCCTTAGCCTCGCCGGGGCCGTTGACGGCGCAGCCCATTACGGCAACCTTAATCGGTTTATTGCAGGAACGAAGTCTTTCTTCAATCTCGTTGGCGAGTGAAATAAGGTCAATTTTAGTTCTTCCGCAGGTAGGGCACGAAACTATGTACGGGCAGTCCGTCTTAATGCCGACCGCCTTTAAAATATCGTTGCCCGCAGCGATTTCCTTTACAGGGTCTGCGGTCATTGAAACGCGGATTGTATCGCCGATTCCGTCGAGAAGAAGCGAGCCTATGCCCGCCGCCGACTTGATAAGTCCCATTCTTTCGGTTCCCGCCTCGGTAACGCCTAAATGAAGCGGGTAATCGCACTTTGAGGCCACAATTCTGTAGGCATTGACCATTTTTTCAACGTCGGACGATTTAATGGAAACAACGATATCGTTAAAATCGAATTTTTCGAGCAGACGGATATGACGGAACGCGCTTTCAGCCATACCCTCGGCCGTTACGCCGCCGTATTTAGCGAGAATGTCCTTTTCAAGCGAGCCGGAGTTTACGCCTATGCGTATAGGTATATTCTTCTGTCTGCAGGCGTCGGCAACCGCCTTTATTCTGTCGTCCGAGCCGATATTTCCGGGGTTTATACGGATTTTATCAACGCCCGCCGCAACGGCTTCAAGCGCGCATTTATAGTCAAAATGAATATCCGCGACAACGGGAATGCTTACCGCATTTTTAACGGCCTCAAGGGTTTTGACAGCCTGAATGTCGGGCACAGTCAGACGGACTATTTCACAGCCCGCTTTTTCAAGTTCCTTTGCCTGACGGACGTTGCCCTCAATGTCGGACGCAATTACGTTAAGCATTGACTGAACGGTTATTTTACTGTCGCCGCCGATTTTTACGTTACCCGCGGTAACGACGCGGCTTTTTCTTCTTTCCATACTATTTCACCAGTTTCATAATATCGCTGAAGGTCACTACCGCCATAAGAATAAGAAGCAGCGCAAGACCTACGGCGTGAACAATGCCCTCATATTTCGGCTTTATGGGCTTGCGGCGAATAAGTTCAATAAGCATAAAGAACAGTCTGCCGCCGTCAAGCGCGGGAAGAGGCAAAAGGTTAAATACGCCTATATTAATCGTTATAAGAGCCATAATAAGAAGCAGGGTTTGCCAGTCTCCCTGACTTGTCGCGTCCTCGGTCGCGTCAACTATTACGTTTATGGTGCCCACAGGCCCCGACAAATCCGAAAGACCGTACCGTCCCGTAACGAGGTCAAACAGCGACAGCCGTACAAGGCGGACTATTGAGGCCGCTTCCTTAAATGTGTTTTTGAAAATATTCCACGCGGTCGGGTCCTGACCGACTATTACGAAGTCATAGGTAATAACCGTAACGCCCTCGACCTTATGGGTTTCGAACTGAAGGTTGTCAAGCTTGACCTTTTCGCCGTCCCTTTCAACAACGAGGTCGTAAACGCCGTCCTCGCTGCGGCTCAGAAGGAACATAAGGTCTATATCGGAATAGAGACGGTGACCGTCAATTTTGAGAAATCTGTCGCCGACCTTAAGTCCGTTCTGCTCGCTTACGGCGTTATCATAAAAGGAATGAATTGTATTTGTACCTATAAGCTCGCCGCTTGTCGAAAGCATAACCGCAACGATAATAAGACCTAAAATGATATTCATTATCGCGCCCGCGGCAACTATTATAATCCTTTTCCAGACCTTCTGGCGGTTAAAGGCGCGCTCGTCCTCGCTCTCCTCATCCTCACCCTCCATGCTGACGTAACCGCCAATCGGGAAAAGACGGACGGCATAAAGGGTTTCGCCCTTCTGTTTTTTAAAAATGGCCGGTCCCATGCCGATAGCGAACTCATTAACCTTAACCTTAAAAAGCTTTGCAGTGGAAAAATGACCGAATTCGTGAATCATTACGATAATTCCGAAAAACAGTATTGCAAGAAGTATTTTCCACGCTTTGCCCCAGATAACGGCAACGCTTATTGCAGCTAAAATACAAATCACCTACTAATCAATAATTGTCTACAAGCTCTCTTGCAAGAGCGTCGATTTCCATAACGTTTTCGTATGAATAATTCTTATATTCGGGAATCTTTTCAAGAACAAAAGCCGCTCTCTCATAAATATCGAGGAAGCCTATCTTTCCCTCTCTGAAAAGCTTATTCGCCTGCTCGTTTGCGGAGTTGACCGCCGCGGGATAAAGCCCGCCCATTGAAATCGCCTTACGGCAGAGATTTATACACTTAAAGGTGTCATAATCCGGCTCAAAGAAGGTAAGCTCGCCGCATTTCGCAAGGTTCAATTCGCCTACGGGCGACTCAAACCTGTCGGGATATGTCAGCGCATACTGAATAGGTATTCTCATATCGGGAAGTCCGAGCT
Organism: Clostridia bacterium; assembly: GCA_017613735.1. Lineage (GTDB taxonomy): Bacteria > Bacillota > Clostridia > Oscillospirales > Acutalibacteraceae > Fimenecus. The sequence goes on along the minus strand of JAGADF010000010.1, from coordinate 5,090 downwards.
GAGCGAGCACGGAATTGTCGTCAAATTCAATAAGGGAATGAATTATGCTCTGCCTGTGGACTACTATGTCAATGTCCTTCGGGTCCATATCGAAAAGCCATACCGCTTCGATTAATTCAAGCCCCTTATTCATCATTGTAGCAGAGTCGACGGTTATTTTTGCACCCATTGACCAGTTCGGGTGTTTTAACGCGTCGGCAACGGTTACGTTCTTTAATTCCTCAGTAGTTTTCCCGAAAAACGGGCCGCCCGATGCGGTGAGAATTATTTTTTTAAGCTGCTTTTTATCATAACAGCCCTGAAGGCACTGAAAAATCGCCGAATGCTCGCTGTCAACGGGAAGAATATCCACGCCGTTTTCCCTCGCCTTTTCGTAAACGAGCTTACCGCCCGCTACAAGAGTTTCCTTATTCGCAAGAGCGATTTTCTTTTTCGCCTCTATTGCCGCAAGAGTAGGCTTGAGCCCCGCCATACCGACAACGGAGTTGAGAACCGTATCGCAGGTTTCTTCTCTCGCGCATTCGCATACGCCCTCAAGACCGGCAAGCACTTTCACCGACGTGTCTGCCAGACGGATTTTAAGGTCCGAAGCCGCCTTTTCGTCGACAAGAGCGACTGTTGCGGGCTTGAATTCACGGGCCTGCTTTTCAATTAATTCAGCATTAGAAAATGCCGCAAGAGCAGAGATTTGATAACCTCTTTTTCTTGCGACGTCAAGGCTCTGCGTGCCTATTGAACCCGTAGAGCCTAAAACCGAAAGCACCTTTGTCATGATAAAATGCCTCTGTAAATAACAATTATCGCGTTAAGCGCGCCGATTACGAACAGACCTGAATCAAATCTGTCCATAACTCCGCCGTGACCGGGAACTACGTTTCCGAAATCCTTTACGCCGAAATTGCGCTTGATAACCGACGCCGAAAGGTCGCCGACCATACTTATAAGCGCGAGAAGAAGCGAAATGATAATAACCTCAACGTAATTCATACTATGCTTTTCGAAGAAGAAATTATCATAAACGGCGAAAAGAATTACGCAGCTGAGCACTCCGCCGACCACGCCGCCTATAGCGCCCTCAACGGTTTTTTTAGGGCTTATGTTCGGGCACATTTTATGCTTGCCGCAAAGACTGCCCGTAAAGTACGCGAACGTATCCGTAAGCCATGCGCCGAAAAGGGCGAAAAGAATAAAGAACCTTCCGTAGGACCTGTCGTATACATTCGGGTATGTAATCCACATATCCCTTAATCTGAAAAGGGATGAAAAAACGTAGGGAACAAAAATCGAAGTAACTATAACGGAAGCTACCTCTTCGAATTTGGTTTCCTCGTACTTTGCAATCATAAGTCCCATAAGAAGAATTACGTAAAATACAAGAAATCCGACTGTTGAAAACTTAATATTAAGAAGCTCGTTAATCTCGGTCGCGTATTCGTAATAAACGGGAATAACAGCCGCCATGGCAACGGACAGATAATAAATAGGCTTGTTTTTAAGACCTATGCACTTATTCAGCTCAAAGCACGCCGTCGCCGAAAGAGCCGCTACGGTAACAACCATTGCGGGCGTATAACAAAAGACAATAATAGTAATGCCGAAAATCGCGGCAAGTATTCCGAAAACTGTTCTCTTTAACATAACCAACCTCACACGCCGCCGAAACGACGGTTCCTTTTCTCAAATTCTCTTAACGCTTCATTCAGGTCCTCTTTTGAAAAATCGGGCCAGAGCACATTCGACGACCAGAACTCGGCGTAAGCCGCCTGCCAGAGCAAAAAGTTAGACAGCCTGTGTTCGCCGCTCGGACGGATAATCAAATCGGGGTCGGGCTGACCGGCGGTATAAAGGTGCTGCGACACCGTGTCCTCGGTTATATCGTCGGGAGAAAGCTTGCCGGATTTTACAAGCTTTGCAATTTCTCTCGCCGAATGGGTAATCTCCTCGCGGCTGCCGTAATTAATCGCAATATTGACGATAACCTTATGCTGTTTGCCGCTGACACGCTCGATTTTATTCATCAGCAGTTTCATATCCATCGGCAGCTGACTTCTGTCGCCGAGAAAAGTCATATGAATACCCTTTTCCTCGTTTTCCGCCTTGCGTTCGTCGGCTTCCTTAAGGTATTCCCTGAAAAGCTCCATAATAGCGTTGACCTCTTCCTTGGGTCTGCGCCAGTTCTCGGTGGAAAAGGCGTAAAAGGTCATACACTTAATTCCTATGTCCGCGGCATACTCGCCTATGACGCGAAAGTTTTTCGCGCCCTCGATATGACCCTTGTAACGGGGCAGACCGCGTTGCTGCGCCCACCTGCCGTTACCGTCCATTATAAAGCCGACATGCTTCGGCAGGACCTCAAATTTAGGTAAACTGTTATCTTCCATAATGTCAGATTTCCATTATTTCCTTTTTCTTTTCTTCGCTTGATTCGTCGATGAGCTTTGTGAATTTGTCCGTAATCTTCTGGATTTTCTCCTTGCCTTCCTTGAGGTCGTCCTCTGTGATTTCGGAGTCCTTCTTCATCTTTTCAAGCTTTTCAATGGCGTCGCGTCTTGTGTTTCTGACCGAAACCTTAGCTTCCTCGCCGTATTTGGCAACGTCCTTTGTAAGAAGAATTCTTCTCTCCTCGGTAAGAGGCGGGAAGGTAAGGCGGATTACTCTTCCGTCGTTCATGGGATTTATACCGAGGTCTGAAGCCTGAATGGCTTTCATAATGGGATTAAGCGTACTCGCGTCCCAGGGCTGAATCGTAAGAATTCTCGCCTCGGCAACGGAAACGGCTGCCATCTGATTAATCGGGGTGGGAACTCCGTAATAGTCAACAAGAATCTTATCAAGAACCGAAGCGGTAGCCCTGCCCGCTCTCATTGAAGCGTACTCGTGATTGAGCGCGTCAACGGTTTTCTGCATTTTTTCTTCTGCATGATTAAAAACTGTCTGCATAATAATTCTCCTTTATTTAACGATTGTGCCGATTTTCTTGCCGCAAACGGCATCGACAATGTTTTGCGGATTGTTGAGATTAAATACAAGAATAGCGATTCCGTTATCCCTGCAAAGCGAAGCGGCGGTGCTGTCCATAACCGCAAGTCCCTTTGCAAGAACCTCGTTATGACTGAGCTCGTCATACTTTTTCGCGTCGCTGAACTTGTTCGGGTCTTTATCGTAAACGCCGTCAACGTTCGTCGCCTTAAAGATTATGTCCGCGTCAATTTCAGCCGCTCTTAGAGCCGCCGCGGTATCGGTTGTGAAGAACGGATTGCCCGTTCCGCAACCGAAGATAACCACCCTGCCCTTTTCGAAATGACGCGTCGCCTTATTTCTGATATAAGGCTCTGCAATCTGGCGCATTTCAATAGCGGTCTGTACTCTGACGGGGACGCCCATCTGTTCAAGCGAGTCGCAAAGGGCAAGTGAATTCATAACGGTAGCGAGCATACCCATATGGTCGGCCCTTGTTCTGTCCATCTTGCCGGAGCTTCTTCCTCTCCAGAAGTTGCCGCCGCCGACTACTATGCCGACCTGAACGCCGAGCTCGGTAACCTGCTTGACGGCGGAGCATATGCTCTCAACCGTGTCAAAATCAATTCCCTTTTTCTCATCCCCCGCGAGCACCTCGCCACTGAGTTTGAGTAATATTCTTTTGTAAACGGGAGCCATTTCAATTCCTCCAAACATAATTTTCCATATTGATTATATTTTATAATATTTACTTTTATATGTAAAGACAATTTTGATTTAATGTTGACTATTCTATGTAAAAATTTTATAATAAATTTTGTTGAAAATGAGAGGAAGAAAATTATGAACGAAGAAATCCGCAGCATAATAAATTCATTTGACATTCAGGGCGAGCCCGTAAGCGTAAGCGTTATTACGGACGGCCATATCAACCGCACATACCGCGTCGAGGTTGACGACAAAGGCGAAAAAGCCAAATATCTTTTACAGAGAATAAACACCTTTGTTTTTAAAAATCCCGATATTCTTATGCAAAATATTTTTAACGTAACCCGCTTTCTTAAGAAAAAAATCCGTGAAAACGGCGGCGACGAAAAAAGGGAAACTCTCAATTTCATAAAAACGAAGGACGGCAGTAATTATTTTAAAACCGCCGACGGCGAATGCTACAGATGCTACGTATTCGTAGACGACGCTTACGCCCTTAATTCAATCGACAGCCCCGAAATCTTTTGCGAGGCGGGAAGGGCTTTCGGCAATTTTCAGAATCTTCTCGCCGATTACCCGATTGACACTCTTTTCGAGACAATTCCCGATTTTCACAATACGAAAAAGAGGTATGAAAGCCTTGAAAGCGCAATAAAAAACGACAGGGCGAACAGGGTTTCTCAGGTCAAAGACGAAATTGAATTCATAAGAAAAAGAAAAGAGGACACTCACCTTTTCACCGACCTTATTGAAAGCGGTGAATTACCGGTAAGAGTTACCCACAACGACACAAAGCTCAACAACATTCTGTTCGATAAAAAAACGGACAAGGGCATCTGCGTTATCGACCTCGATACGGTAATGCCCGGCCTTTCGCTCTACGATTTCGGCGACTGCATCCGTTACGGCGCGTCAACCGCAAAAGAGGACGAAAGGGATTTGTCGCTCGTGTCGCTTGATTTAAATCTTTTTGATTCTTACGCGAAGGGTTACCTCGAAACCGCGGGCGGTTCCCTGACTCAGAAGGAAAAAGACCTGCTCGCCGTGTCCCCGAAAATTCTCTCGCTTGAACTTGCAATCCGTTTTCTCGAGGACTATCTTAACGGCGACGAGTATTTCAAAACGGATTTTCCCGACCAAAATCTCGTAAGAACAAGGGTTCAGCTGAAGCTTGTCGAAGATATTGAAAAAAAGCTTCCGCAGATGGAAGAAATCATAAAAAAAGTGCAGTAAAAAGGGCGATACCGATAAGGATGTTTAGGTTTTGGCTTTGTCCTTTTGTTCCTAAAGCAATTAAAAATCTCCTGAATACGAAAGTATGCAGGAGATTTTATAATCACTTTATGAACTAAAATTACTTTGCCAAAACTGCTTTGCACCCTAAAATAAGATAATTTTTCGTCAGAACAATGAATAAAACGGGG
>JAGADF010000009.1 GCA_017613735.1 Clostridia bacterium | reverse complement strand
GTACGAGAGGACCGGGATGGACGCACCGCTGGTGCATCGGTTGTCACGCCAGTGGCATGGCCGAGTAGCTATGTGCGGATTGGATAAACGCTGAAAGCATCTAAGCGTGAAGCCATCTCCAAGATTAGATATCCCATAGCGTAAGCTAGTAAGACCCCTTATGGACTATGAGGTTGATAGGTCGCGTGTGTAAGTACAGTGATGTATTCAGCTAAGCGATACTAATAGGTCGAGGGCTTGACCAATTCTTGGTTCTTATTTCTCTCAAATCTCACTTCCCCAAGCTCCCTTTGTTCAGTTTTTTGGGTGCGATTACACATCAAAATTCAAACCTCCTGATACTCAGGAGGTTTTTATTTGTATTTTTTTCTTTTTTGTGATATATTTATATAAGGTGATTAATATGAAAGAAAAGTGCGAAAAGCTTTTTCATACGGGCAAAATCGGCTATACAGTATTTTTAATTCTGATTATTATTCTGTCCGTAGCAGTTACTGTTCTTGTAATAAGCTTAAAGGCGGGAATGTTTTCGGTTATAAAAACCGCCGTATGCTTTGTTCTGGTTGATATCGGCGCATTTATTGCCTGTAAAATCTATTATAATTCGGCTTATTATGTTGAAAAGAACGGCGAAAACCTTGTGTTTCACACTAAAAACGGCTTAAAAGAAAAAAGCGTTAATGACTGTAAAAAGATGTTTCGCTTTTCGTCCGAGATTTTTCTGTTCTTCAATGACGGAATGATTCGTCTTTGCAGATTTCACAAGTGCAGGGAAGCAACAAACTGCATCTCAAAAGACATTTTCCCAAATATAAAGAAATAAAGGAGGTTATATATGCCTGTTTCAAATATGAAAATTGCCTTACTCATTGACGCGGACAATATTTCCGCAAAATATATCAAGACTATTTTTGACGAACTTGCTAAAAAGGGCACGGTAACGTACCGTCGCGTCTATGCCGACTGGTCGTCTCCGAGAACGGGCGAGTGGCAGAAGGTCCTTGTTGAGCATAGCCTGACCGCTATTCAGCAGTTCCCGTTTACAAAGGGTAAAAATGCGACTGACTCGGCAATGATAATTGACGCTATGGACATTCTTTACCGTAACGATTATCTTGACGCTTTCTGTATCGCAACAAGCGACAGCGATTTTACCTCTATAACAAATAAGCTTCGTGAGGCGGGAAAGTACGTTATCGGTATGGGCGAGCAGAAAACTCCGCTTGCATTTGTAAGCGCGTGCAGTGAATTTAAATGGCTTGACGCTATTGAAGACGACGCAGACGAAAGCGAAACCGAGTCCGTAGTAACGAGCAAAAAGAAGATTGCCGAAGCGGTTGAAGATTACATCCGTTCAGAAAGCGGCGAGGTGTATACGAGCACTGTCAAAAACTTTCTTAAAAACAAATATCCCGGTTTTGACGAAAGAAACTACGGTTATTCAAAATTTTCAATTTTCCTTAACAGGTTTGACAATATCGAAACCTATGAGCAGGATATGAAAGTGCGTATCAAGGGCATGAGAGTTGACAGCGCGGAAATATATAATTATATTGATTCCTTACGCCTTGCGACTAAAGACAAGACAATCAATATCGGTCTTTTAAAGAGCAATATTGTCAAGCAGTATCCTCATTTCAACGTAAAGGATTACGGCTACAGCTCAATGAAAAAGTTCTTGCAGAGCATTCTCGGCATAACTATTGAGGGCGACTACGCCGTTCTTCATAAGAAAAGCAGGAAATAAGGTGATAATATGAATGAAATATTTCACAGAACGAGTATAAGAAAGTATCAGGATAAGCCTGTTGAGGATGAAAAGCTCGAGCTTATTTTAAGGGCGGCTATGGCGGCTCCGTCGGCTAAAAATCAGCAGCCGTGGGAATTCTATATTATAACCGACAGGGAAAAGATAGTCGAGCTTTCAAAATGCAGTCCCTACGCCGCTTTCACGGCGAATGCAGGCGCGATGATAGTTGCCTGTTACCGAAAGGAATGCGCGGTTCCCGAATACGCTCAGATTGACCTGAGTATCGCTACCGAAAATATGCTGCTTGAAATCGATTCGCTCGGTCTTGGCGCGTGCTGGATCGGCACCTGCCCGATTGAAGAGAGAATGACGGCGGTCGAAAAGGCGCTCGATATACCCGATACTCTTCGCGCTTTCAGCCTTGTCGGAATTGGCTATCCTGCCGAAGAAAAACAACAGCAGGATAGATTTGATAAATCAAGAATACATTATGTTAAATAAGGAGTAATAATTATGAAGTATTGTTCTAAATGCGGAAGTATTGTTGAAGGCGGCGCGGAATTCTGTTCCGAATGCGGCGCGCCAGTAAATGAGCCCGTTCATCAGGCGCAGCAAACGTATCAGCAACCCGTCTATCAGCCTCCCGTATATCAGCAGCCGTATTATGACCCGCAGGCGCAGATGAATAAGGAAATTGATACCGCCAATACTCTCGGTATCGTTTCGCTTGTCTGTTCGCTTTTAGGCGCAGGTTTCTTTGCCATAGCCGCTATTGTAACAGGCATTATCTGTATGAACAAAATCAAGCCTTTTATGAACGATAAAATCTTCCCGAGCGATAAGGCGAGAACGTCGTACAACCTCGGCAAGGCGGGGATGATTATTGCAATAGTTAAACTATGTTTAGGTCTTGTTTTTGCTGTTTTCTGGATTGTTTTTGTTGCTGTAGGCGCAGGAACGGCTATTTTAAATGAAGTATTTTAAAGTAAACTAAAGAAAAAAGTCCGATGTGAAACCACATCGGACTTTTCTTTTTTATTAAATTACTCTTTACTGCTTTCAAGGAACTTGTAGCAAAGAGCAGCTACTGCCGCGCCAATAAACGGGCCGACAATAAATACCCAGAGCGAAGAAAGCGCGTCACCGCCTGCGAAAACGGCGGGAGCAATACTTCTTGCGGGGTTTACGGATGTTCCCGTAAGACCGATGCCGAGAATGTGAACAAGAGTAAGAGTCAGACCGATTACAAGTCCGCCGAATGAGCCGTGATTGCCTTTTTTGCTTGTTACGCCGAGAATTGTGAGAACAAAAATGAATGTCAGAACAATCTCAACAATAAGACCTGCAACGGCACTTCCGTTCACACCTGCAAGACCGTTTGAACCGAAGCCGCCCGTCTTGTCTTCAACGCCGCCAAGAGTGAAAATCGCATAAAGGATTCCGCTTCCCGCGAATGCGCCGAGGCACTGGGAAATGACATAACCGATAAAATCCTTAACGCTCATACCGCCTGAAATAAGCACGCCGAGCGAAACGGCGGGGTTGATATGACAGCCCGAAATATTGCCTACGCAGTAAGCCATACCGACAATGACGAGACCGAAAGCGAGAGCGGTAAGAAGATAACCGCTGCCCGAAGCCGCGTCACAGCCGACTAACATTGCGGTTCCGCAACCGAGAGTTACGAGAACGCATGTGCCGATAAACTCGGCAATGTACTTTTTAACTGAAGCCATAATAACACTCCTTTTAATTGAATTAATATTGCATCTATATTATACCACTTGTGCTGAATATTACAATATCATATTCAAATATAATACCAATCCGTAGGGGCGATCGTCGGCCGCCTGTTTTTTATTGACTAATTATTTGAGTAATGATAAAATAAATGTGTTGGTAAATCGTTTTTTTGATTTACCAAACAACGCCGAAACCTCTTCGGCATCGCAAAAACAAACCCAAGGAGGTAAAAAAATGAAAAAAGTATTATCATTGGTTTTAGTTTGTTTAATGGTATTGTCTGTAGTTCTCTTAACTTCGGTATCATCAGCAGCATTGACAAGCGATGATGGGAACTGGAACTATGAGATTATTGCGGATAATAACATAAGAATTACAGGTTATACGGGAACTCAGACAGAACTGGTTATTCCCGCTGAAATTGACGGCTATACGGTTACGGATTTCGGCTATTTGGCGTTTGGCAATAATACCGCATTGACAAAGGTAACTATTTCCGAAGGTATTAAAAGTATCGGTGAAGCAGCATTCCGTTATTGCTCGGCGCTCAAGAGCGTAATAATCGGCAGCTCGGTCACTCAAATTAAAACCGCAGCATTTGCAGATTGTCCTTCTCTTACAAGTATTTCAATTCCTGATAGTGTAACAACGATAGACGATTATGCATTCTATAATTGCACCGCGCTTAAAACCGTAGTAATCGGCAACGGAGTTAAAAGTATAAACAGCAGTGCTTTTCGATTTTGCAGGGCTCTCGCTAGTTTATCAATTGGCAACAGTGTTGAAAGCATAGGTGAACATGCTTTTGATGATTGTGTTAAGATTAATAACTTAGTTATTCCCGACAGCGTTAAGAGCATAGGAGCAAGTGCTTTCTTTGATTGTGCCTCGGTTAATTATCTGACAATCGGAAGCGGTGTGACGAATATCGAAACGGATGCGTTTAACTGCTGTTCCAATATTAAAGAAGTATATTACAACGGAACAAAAGCCCAGTGGGCAAACGTTACAATAAAAGTCGACGGTAACTGGTATGTTACCGACCTGCCGATTATCTGTTCCGACGGAATACTTTTTGATTACGGTTTTGCAACAATCGGTGGTAAAACGTACTTTTATAAGGACGGCGAACCGGTCAAAAGTAAGCTTATGCCCGTTGACGGGAATTATTACTATTTCGGTTCGGACGGCGCAATGTACGTAAAGAGACTTATCTCGGTTAACGGTAAAAAATACTATGTCGGTTCAGACGGCGTAGCCTATACAAATAATCTTGTTTCTATTGACGGTAAGAAGTATTATTTCGGTTCAGACGGCGCTGCATATACAAGCAGACTTATCTCTGTTGACGGTAGGAAATACTACCTGGGCAAAGACGGTGTTGCTTATACAAACAGACTTATCTCTGTTAACGGTAAAAAGTATTATATGGGTAAAGACGGTGTTGCTTACAAGTCAAAACTCATTTCAGTTGACGGCAAGAAGTATTATATCGGCTCTGACTGTGTAGCTTTTAAATCAAAATTTGCTTCACTTGACGGCAAGAAGTATTACTTTGGTTCCGACTGTGTAATGGTTAAGAGCAAACTTATTTCAGTTGACGGTAAAAAGTATTATATGGGCAAAGACGGCGTTATGTATAAGAGCAAGCTTATTTCCTTAAGCGGTAAGAAGTATTATCTCGGTAAAGACGGCGTTGCTTATAAGTCAAAGTTTGCTTCTCTTGACGGAAAGAAATATTATTTCGGCTCTGACTGCGTAATGTATAAGAGCAAGACATTCTCCGTCAGCGGAGTTAAATGGAAAGCAGATTCCAACGGAGTTTGTAAGAAGGTATAAATAAAAAATTAAATTATCGGCTCCCCTGAAAAGGGGAGCCGATGTTTTATTATTATTATCTTATTTCAAAAATCCGTTGATAATCTGTTCTTCCGCTTCCTGTTCGGTAAGTCCGAGTGTCATAAGCTTGATTATCTGTTCGCCTGCGATTTTACCGATTGCCGCTTCGTGAATGAGAGCTGCGTCAAGGTCGTTAGCCTCAAGCTGGGGAACCGCGAGTATTTTCGCATTGTCCATTATAATCGCGTCGCATTCCGTATGTCCGTTGCATTTTGCATTGCCGACAATAATAGAATCGAATTTCTGATATGAATTATCTTTTGCAACACTTCTCGAAACAACGTCCGCGCTTGAGTTTTCGCCGTTTAACTTCGTTGTATAAACGCTTTCGGCTCTCTGGTCGCCGTGAGTCATAAGTCGCTCGCGGACAACAAGTTTAGCGCCCTTGTCAAGCTCGGAAAGGGTAGTGCGAACGGTACTGTCAACACCCTTAATCTGAACCATTTCCATTTCGACAACGCTGAATTCCTTCTGGTAAACCTCGGTCTGCGGATTAAGAATTCTCTTGCCCGTGCCCGTACCGCTGCCGTAATGCTTTTCGACGTATTTTACCTTCGAATTTTTACCGACAAAGAAACGGTGAATGCCGTCGTGCTGACTGTCGTGCGCGCCGCAGTTGTCAATGCCGCAACCCGCAACTATTGTTACGTCACAGTTTTCTCCGATATAAAAATCGTTGTAAACCGTCTCTTTAATTCCGCTTTCGCTGACGACAACGGGTATATGAACGCTTTCGCCGACAGTTCCGTCCTTAATGTAAATGTCAATTCCGGGCTTGTCCGTCTTTGACTTGATATCAATGTTTTCGGTCGTGTTTCTCGCCGCAAGAGCCGAGTTTGCCCTTATGTTGTACGCGCCCGTCGGAACGGTGTAGAGGTCGGCAATTTCCTGTAAAAGCTTTGACTGAATTTCATTAACAAATTCCATTTTCCGTCCTCCTTATTCCATTTTAATACACGAGCCTACTGCCGAAGCCGTGCCTAAAAGAGAGGGGAGAATGTCGTCCTTTTTGCCGTGATTTGATATTCTGCCGCTTTCAAGAACGACAATTTCGTCGGCAATATTAAGAATTCTCTCCTGATGAGAAATAATAAGAATGGTTCTTTTCTCATCCTTTATTCTTTCAAATACGTTTATAAGGTTATTAAAGCTCCAAAGGTCTATGCCTGCCTCGGGCTCGTCGAAAACACAGAGACTTGTTCCGCGCGCAAGCACAGTCGCGATTTCAATTCTCTTTAATTCGCCGCCCGAAAGGCTCGCGTTTACCTCGCGGTTAATATAATCCTTTGCGCAAAGACCGACCTTTGAGAGATATTCGCACGCGTCGGCTATTGACAAATCCTTTTTAGCCGCAAGTCGGAGCAAATCAACTACTTCAATGCCCTTGAAACGGACGGGCTGCTGAAAAGCGAAGCTTATTCCGAGATTGGCTCTGTCGGTAATGCTTTTTTCCGTAATGTCATTTCCGTCAAGAAAAATCCTGCCGTCGGTAGGCTTTTCAATACCCGCAATTAACCTTGCGAGAGTGCTCTTCCCGCCGCCGTTTGGACCGGTAATGACAATCAGCTTGCCGTCGTCGATTTTAAGCGAAACGTTTTTGATTATTTCCTTCTGACCGTTCTCATTCGGAACGTCAAAGGACAGATTCTTTAATTCAAGCATTTTATATTCCTCGGTTTTATTTTTTCAATACTATATAATATAGTATTTGACAATATATTGCAAGTTTTTAACGGAAAAATATTTTTCTTGCAATATACCCGTAGGGGGTATATAATAAATACAGATAATTATTTAAGGAGAATTATTTATGGCTGAATGCTGTGAAAGAAAAAAGCACAGAGACGAAAAGGAATATAAGGATTTAATCAACCGCCTTAACCGAATTGAAGGTCAGGTGAGGGGTATTAAATCCATGGTCGAAAAGGACGCTTACTGCCCCGATATTCTTAATCAGGTTGCGGCGGCGAACGCGGCTCTTAACAGTTTTTGCAAGGTTCTTTTGTCAAACCATATAAAGACCTGCGTAAAAAACGATATTATTGACGGTAAAGACGAGACTCTCGACGAGCTTTGCTCGACGGTACAGAAATTAATGAAGTAGGGGAACTATGGAACAGTATAACGTAACGGGTATGTCCTGCGCGGCGTGCAGCGCAAGAGTCGAAAAAGCGGTTAAGTCTGTTGACGGCGTTACATCCTGCAGCGTCAGTCTGCTTACAAATTCAATGGGCGTTGAGGGTAACGCATCGCCCGAAAAAATAATTCAGGCGGTTAAAAAAGCGGGCTACGGCGCGTCGCTTAAATCGGACAAAAAAGTTGATAATAACGGTCTTGACGACAATCAGACGCCTCGTCTTATAAAAAGACTGGTCTTTTCTGTCGGCTTCCTTTGCGCGCTTATGTATTTTTCGATGGGACATATGCTTATGCTTCCCGTACCTGCGGTCTTTGAAGAAAACAAGGCGGCTCTCGGACTGACGGAAATGCTTCTTTCAGGCGCGGTAATGATAATAAATAACCGCTTTTTCATAAACGGATTCAAGGGCTTGATTCACCGCTCGCCGAATATGGACACTCTTGTTTCTCTCGGCTCGTTTTCTTCGTTTGTATGGAGCGTCTGCGTCCTGTTTAAAATCATTGTTTCCGGCTATGAAAAAACCGATTATTTCTATTTCGAATCGGCGGCTATGATTTTAACGCTTATTACAGTCGGTAAAATTCTTGAATCCTATTCAAAGGGCAAGACAACGTCTGCGCTCAAATCATTGATGAAAATTGCGCCGAAAACTGCGGTGATTATTGAAGACGGCAAGGAACTGACCGTACCCGTTGAATATCTCAAGGTCGGCGATACTTTTGTCGTAAGACCGGGCGACAGCATACCCGTTGACGGCGTTATTCTTGAAGGCTCGACGGCAATTGATGAAATGCACCTGACGGGCGAAAGTATTCCCGTTGAAAAAGAAGAGGGCGACAGCGTATTTGCGGCGACAATTAATGTTTCGGGTTATCTTAAATGCCGCGCGGTAAAGGTTGGCGAGGACACCTCTCTTTCACAGATTATAAAAACCGTGTCGGACGCCGCGGCGACAAAAGCGCCTATAGCGAAGCTTGCCGACAGGGTTTCGGGCGTATTTGTTCCTGTGGTAATGCTTATAGCTCTTATAACCTTTGTTATCTGGCTCATACTCGGAAGAGCGGGTTCGTTTTCTCTTGCAAGGGCGATTTCGGTGCTTGTTATCAGTTGCCCGTGCGCTTTGGGGCTTGCGACTCCCGTCGCGATTATGGTAGGTAACGGTGTCGGCGCGAAAAACGGAATTCTGTTTAAAACCGCTTCTGCTCTTGAACAAACGGGCAAAACACAGATAGCGGTTCTCGACAAAACGGGCACGGTTACTCTCGGAAAGCCCGAGGTAACGGATATTCTTGCCGCGGGAGACTTTACCGAAAAAGAGCTTCTTACTCTCGCTTATTCGCTTGAAGAAAAAAGCGAGCATCCGCTTGCGAAGGCGGTTGTCGAATATGCGAAAAAGAATAATACGTCTCTTTTTGAAACGAAGAATTTTGAAAATACTGCGGGCAGCGGAGTAAAATGCATTATCGGCGAGGATGAAATAATCGGCGGCAGTCTGAAATATATAGGCTCCGTCTGTGAAATAAGAAATGAAATCAGGGAAAAGTGCAAAGCTCTTTCGCTTGAGGGAAAAACACCGCTTCTTTTCCTAAAAAACAAAGAATTGCTTGGTATTATAGCCGTTGCCGACGCCTTAAAGGACGACTCGCCCGAGGCGGTAAGGCTTCTTAAAAAAATGGGCATAAGGGTTATTATGCTTACGGGAGATAATGAGCTTACCGCAAACGCCATCGGCAAAAAAGTCGGCGTAGATAAGGTTATTGCGGGCGTTCTTCCCAACGGTAAGCAGGAGGTTGTTTCCGTTCTGCAGAAAAAGGGCAGGGTACTTATGGTCGGCGACGGAATTAACGACGCGCCCGCACTTACAGGCGCCGATATCGGCGTTGCAATCGGAGCAGGCGCCGATATCGCCATTGACGCGGCGGACGTTGTTCTTGTCAACAGCAGTCTGATAGACGTAGTTTCTGCCGTAAGATTAAGCAGGGCGACGTTAAGAAATATAAAGCAGAACCTTTTCTGGGCGTTTTTCTATAATGCGATAGGCATTCCGCTCGCCGCTGGCGCGTTCATTTCTCTTCTCGGCTGGGAGCTCAATCCCATGTTCGGCGCGGCGGCTATGAGCCTTTCAAGCTTTTTTGTCGTCACTAACGCATTAAGGCTTAATCTTGTAAATATAAAAAATCCCAAAAGGGATAGAATAATAAAGCCCGTCGACATAGATTTTGACGGCGAATTAAAAACGGAGGAAAAAACAATGACAAAGACAATTTTAATTAACGGTATGATGTGCCCTCACTGCGAGGCGGCTGTAAGAGGCGCTCTTGAAGGAGTCGACGGAATTGAAAGTGCGGAAGTCAGTCACGAAAAGGGGACTGCGGTAGTTTCTCTTTCAAAAGACATTCAGGACATGATTCTGAAAGCAATAGTTGAAGATAAAGGCTATGAAGTAGTAGATATAAAATAAAAATTTCTCTGTTCTTATTGATTTTTTATTAAGAATACAATAAAATAAAAAAGTAAACTAATAATGACGGAGGGTTTTTATGAAAGAAGAAAACAGAAAATATGCCAAAGAAGCCTATGAAATAGTCGAGCATGCCGCTCTTAAAATCGGCTCGCGTCTTCCCGGTACAAAAAAAGAACGCGAATTTCACGACTATATGGCTGACAAGCTTCGCGAAATAGGCATTACCCCTAAAAGAGAGGAATTCTCGGTTTCGCCGAGAGCTTCAACAGGCGGTATTCCCTATGCCGGTTATTTCGGAATTATAATGAGCGTCCTTATCTATTTTGCGCTCTATAATCCTTATGTCTGGTATCTTATGGCGTTGGCGGGAATTATGTTCGTTCTCTGGCTTGTATTCAGCGTTTTCCTTTATAAGAGATGGTTCGATATGTTCTTCCACAGGGAAATATCTCAGAATACATACGGCGAGCTTCTTCCCGAGGACGGCGAATATGACTATACGATTATTCTTTCGGGACACACCGACACATCCTGGAACTGGAAACACTCTGAAAAGGGCTACTGGACTAAAGATAAACCCCTTAAAGCAGTTATAAGCACATACGGTAAGGTTGGCTTCGGCGCAGGCTGCGTATTCTTTACAGTCGCCGTAGCTATTGCTTACGCAGTAATTTATACTCTTACTTTCTTCGGCCACGAATGGTCAATCGGCGCAGTTAACGGGTATGTTAAGTCATTTACTATCTTTACGTTTGCGCTTCGTTTCCTTCCCATTATCACCGCAATAGGCAGTTCGTTTGTAGCTATGTGGGGCGACAAAAATCCCGAAAACGCATCACGCGGCGCTATGGATAACGCAACGGGTATCGCTCTTTCGTATGAGACAATCAAGTATTTCAAGGAAAACCCCGATAAAATGCCTAAGAGATGCCGTATAATCGACCTCAACGTCGGCTCCGAGGAAGCGGGACTGCGCGGCTCAATGGCTTTTGCTATGGAGCATAAATACGATGACCTTACCGAAAACGCGTGGAATATCAATATCGACTCTGTCGCCGATAAGGATTATTTCGAGGTTGTTATCAAGGACGACTGGCAGGGTTGCCGTTTCGACGCCGACCTTGAAAGAATGTTCAAGGAAACCTTCAATGAACTTGAAATTCCTTCAAAGAGCAAGAATCACTGCATCCACAATCCTGTAGGCGGATGCGATTCAACGCCTATGACAAGAGCTGGCGTCAAGTCCGTAACCTTTGCGGCGCAGAATCCGATGCTTACATATTACTATCATACCTTCCGCGATTTGCCCGACCGCTTTGACGAGGAGACTGTCGGTAACGGCTTTGACGTCGTTCTCGGCGTTATCGATAAAATTGCGGCTTTCCAGGAAGAATACGGCTTTAACGGACCGCAGAAAAAGTAATTGGTAATAATATACAAAAACTACACCGCATTTTTGTGCAAAAAAATGCGGTGTTTTAATTTACTTTTCACGGAATATGTGCTAATATGGTTATGGTGAAAACTGATGAAATCGGTTTGAGCCTGTATTTGAATTCAAATATTCCAAAAAAAGAGGTGCACAATCAATGGATATGTCTTCAATCATTTCTACAATTACTGATCTTCTCGGTAATATCCCTGTAATCGGCGATATTATTAAGATGATTATGGGCATGATCGGCGGCGGTGACGAATCTGCTGACGAAGGCGACGCTCAGTAATTAAAGCAAAATGCAAAAGGGCGGTGTTTTTCACCGCCTTTTTGTTTTACGGGACTAACTTTATGAAAAGATTTTTTACTTTATTTTTAATTGTTATATTAAGCGCTTTTCTGTTTTCTTCGTGTCTTAACAGAAATCACGGCGGACCGACTATTTCCGTAACCGTGCCTTCTTCAGTTCCCGATACTACTCAGGGCGCGGAAAATACTTCTGAACAGGTTACTCAGGACAACGGCGAATCAGTTGTGCAGACTACAGCTTTGCCTGACAATGTTTCAACAGAGCCTTTTACGACTTCACAAAATCAGTCTGACAATAAAATGGTTTTCAGTTCCGACCCTGATAATCCATTTATTAATGCGGTTGTTTCAAGGTACGGCGTCAATGCTTCAAATCTTGTAGCCTACTATGTTTCAAGCGGAACTTCGGGAGCCAATCTTGTTTATGAATTTGACGGTACTGTGGGCTCCGACGGAAGACCGGTCAGAACTCTTGATACTCTTAAAAATATTTATACCGTTTCCGCGCCGCCCGAGCTTCTTGCTAAAAAAGCGTCGGGTACTGCTGCGGAAGGAAATGAATATAACGAAAAAGATACAAAGCTCTGCCGCTTTTTCACCGAACAGGTTGTTTTCAGATTTTTTGCAAAAGATATTCAGAACGCATAAGTTATTAAAATAATGAAAGAAGGTTTTTTATGCCGTATATTAACGTAAAGGTCAGCAGTTCGCTCAATGACGAAAAGATTGAACAGATTAAAACGCGTCTGGGCAAAGCGATTTCGCTTTTTCCCGGTAAAAGCGAAGCCTATCTTATGGTAAACATTGAGGATAATTGCAATCTCTTTTTCAAGGGCAATAACTCCGCGCCGACCTCTTTTACCGAGGTTGCGATTTTAGGCTCCGCCAATAAAACCGACTGTGAAAGGGTAACCGAAGAAATATGCGAAATCCTTTCGGAGCTTGCGGACGTTCCGCCCGACAGAAGCTACGTTAAATTCGAGTATTCCGATAAATGGGGCTACAACGGATTTATGTTCTGAAAAAAAAGCAGGAACTTGGCTGAAGTTCCTGCTTTCTTTTTTATTCGTATTTCTGCGGCGCGCCGCCTTCTTCTCTTGATTTGTCCGCAAGATAAACAGTTTTATGCCCTGCGACCGAGTCGAATATCGACGTGCAGGCAAGCGACGGCTTTTCGTTTCTTATGAATGAAACAAAATCCTCGCTTAGCTTTTCGTCTCCGCCTCCGTGCGAGCCGTATGCGCCGACCATGTCGCCCTTAACGTTCAAATCCACTTTTTCAACCGTGCATTCATCCGTAGGCGTCGGATGAATTTTTTTAACGTAGAATACGCTTTCCTCAAAGTCGCCGTATATTTCGCCTAAAGTGCCGACTATATGTATATGGCGAAGCGAGGAAGCCGAGCCGCCGACCATATTGTGAGTGCCCGTTGCGCCGTTTTCAAATTCAATCATAACGCTCTGGTGGTCGACTACATTGTTATCGCATTTATAAATACATTTGCCGTAAGGCGAATCACCCTTTAAGAGATTAATTCTGTCCTCGTCTGTCGGGTTTTCGATTCCCTCAAGCCTGTCCCAGATATAAAACGCCCAGCGTTCGGGCTGGTCGATATAAAGACGCTTTGCCGAGAAATTGCATGTATCGACAAGCGGACAGTCGACAAGGCATTTTTCGCCCGCGTTTTCGGGGGCGTTTTCTCTTCTGAACTGATATTTGCTTCCGAAAGACGAAATAAGAACGGGCTTTGTATCGCTCATAAGCCACATCATTATATCGATATCGTGACAGCATTTGGCGAGAAGCATCGACGTATGACAGCGGTCGCTGTTTGCCCATTTGCCCCTGACATAAGAGGTTGAAAGGTGGTGATAGCTGACGTTCTCGGTTGTCTGAATATTGATAATATCGCCGATTTCGCCGTTTGCGACGCGTTCCTTAATTGCGTAGTAAAAAGGCGTATAGCGAAGCACGTGGCAAATCATAACCTTACGGTTGTTCTTTTTAACGCAGTTTACAAGTTCGTTCATTTCTTCAAGATTAACCGCAAACGGTTTTTCAAGAAGCATATCGTAACCCGCTTCAAGCAGGGGAACGGCTGTTTTTACATGCTGTTCGTCCATGGTGCCGTTAATTACCGCGTCGGCAAATTTAGGCTTTTTAGCAAGCTCTTCGGCACTGTCAAAGCAAAAATCCTGAGAAAAGCCGTACCTTTCGGCAGCCTTTTTCTGTCTTATTTTATCGGGGTCGGCGACGCCGACGATTTTTAACAAATCAGGTCTTCTGAGAGCTAAATCGGCATAAATGAACGCTCTGTGACCTGCGCCGACTATAATTGCCGTAACGGGATTTGACATAAAAAATACCTCGCAATTTGTTTATATAATAATTATACATAAGAAAAATATTATTTCAATGTTTATTGACAGATTTTTATAGCAAATGTATAATATATTTTGAACAATATCTTTGTCCGATGGAAGTGTTTTTATGAAAAAGTACGTATATTCGTTGTTTGTTTTTGTATATTTACTGACATTACTGCCTATGAGCGTATTTGCCGAAGGCGGTCTTAAAACAACTGACTATGAATATGTGAAAAAAGAGTATGTTGTTGACCTTTCTTCCGATAATTATGCTTCTAAAAGTGTTTATTACGGTGATTATCCTACAACAGGCCTTTATTATGACCTTCTTACCAATGCTCAGAAAAAAGTATATAATGCTTTTGATACCGTAGGGTTTTCAGAGAGTTCGGCAGTTGTAAATTATACAGGAAATGAATTACTCATCCCTTCTTCCAACTACAGCAACTTACTTAAAGATATATGCTGGGGTGCATTTCAGGCGTATACAAACGATCATCCCGAACGTTTCTGGTATGACTCATTAGGATGGTCCTCTTCATATTATACTTCAGGTTCAAACCGCAGAGTTACTTCGATTTCTTTATCAATCGGATGCCATTCAAGTTATTCATTCAGTACGGTTACATCGTTTTATAACCAGATGATGGCTGCAGTTAATTCATTTACCCCTGCCGGTATCACAAGGTATGAAAAACTCAGGTCTATTCATGATCATCTTATCAATACTGCGACTTATGACCCGAATTATAATAATTCAAATGCAGCACCTTACGGACATCAGCCCACAGGCTGCCTTCTTTCACCTAACCTTTGCGTTTGCGAGGGTTATGCCGAAACTTTCAAGATTTTTGCTGACAGAGAAGGAATACCGTGCATGCTTGTTTATTGCCCTGGACACGTCTGGAATGAGGTCCTCATGGAAGACGGGAAATGGTATGCAATAGATGTTACATGGGATGATCCGATGACAGGAAGTACATCTTCCCACTATCTTGGATATGATTATTATCTTGTCGGCTCTCAAACAAAACCGGGCGGTAATAATTCAAACACGTTTTCAGACGAACATCCCGAGGAGCCGATATTCACCGCTTCAGACGGAACCAGTATTCAGAATCCTCCTTTGAGCACTTCGTCTTATGCTCCGTTTGCTCCAAGCGGAACGTGGAGAACAAACAACACTCAGGGAAATGATCATCCGGGCGGTTCTGTTCTGAAAGGCAGTAATCTTATCTTTATTGTTCCCGGATATACCATTACGGGTTCCTTTGATTTCAGCTCTTACGGAACTGTTTCGTATTCGGGCGGCAATAAGACGGGTTCAACCTTGAGGTTTACTCCGACCGGCGGTTCGCAGCTGACATATACCGTTATTATGCGCGGCGATGTCAATAAGGACGCGCAGTTCAATAATACCGATATTTCTTATGTAACCGATATTTCAGTCGGCAAGAAGAGCTATTCTTCAACCGCTCCCGAAACCTACGCGGGCGACTGTAACGGCGACGGAGTAGTCGACGGCTTTGACCTTGCGCTTCTTGACAGGTATCAGAACGGCAGTTACAATTTCTACTGATACTCTTGATTAACTAAATATTAACTCTTTACATATACTGTAATAGCCTGTACATTCAGGCAATATATGTAAGGAGTTTTTTTATGGATAAAAATACAGACGGTTATTTCTATAACGGTATTTCGGCTTTGCCGAAAGATACCGCCGTTACAATGGCATATATTCCGTTTCAGACGGACGCAACCGAGTATGACGTTGCATCCGCTCTTAAAAAGGGAACTCTTTTTGTTGTTCTCGATAAGCCCTTTACAGGGGTGAATACGAAATGAACAGAGACGAACTTTTAAAAAAGATTTCGGAGTATTCGTTTGCTTCGTGGGAGCTTCATATTTATCTTGATACCCATCCGAGCGACGTGGCGGCAATTATGAGACTTAAGAATTACTGTAAAAAGGCTGAGGAATTCAAGGCCGAATACGAAAAGAAATACGGCCCTCTTACCGTAAAGGAAGGCAGCGGCGAAATCTGGCTTAATGACCCGTGGCCGTGGGAAAGGAGGGCAAACTGATGTTTCAATATGAAAAGAAGCTTCAATTCCCCGTAAACATTAAAAATCCCAATCCCAAATATGCAAGTATAATTATTTCACAGTACGGCGGACCCGACGGCGAACTCGGCGCGTCCCTTCGCTATCTTTCCCAGAGATTTTCGATGCCTTATCCCGAGCTTAAAGGGTTACTGACGGACATTGGCACAGACGAACTTTCGTTGGGATTTTTTTGATTATAAGCCTCAATTTCACTGTTTCCTGCAAGTATTCGTGCCGTCCAGACGCTCGGAATTGACTTTAAGTGAATATCCATCTTTCTGCCCTTGTAAACCACTATTTTGTCAATCATTTCCCGCATGAAGGCTTCGTCCGAAACCGAGCCGTCCATAATTTGTCTGAGGCGCTTTTCAATATCTTTGAGTATTCTTCCTTTATCCGCAATGTTCTGATTGTGGATTTTTTCTTTTTTGAGCCGTTCTGTCAGTGCTTCATATTCTGCGTTCAGGCGTTCACAGCCCTTTTTGTATTCTTCGGTTTCGATATCACCCGACAGACACATATCAAGCAGCTTCTGCTTCTTCTTTTCTGTTTTAGCAAGTTCCTTTTCATAGTAGGCTATGTTATCGTTGCTCGGCTCACTGTCAAGAACTGCTTTAACCGTTTTAAGCACCTTTTTAATGACTTTCTCTCTGCTTTTAAGTACATCGGTCATTATTCTGTTAAGTATATCCGTGATGTCCTTTTCGCTTATTGAGTTGGTTGTGCATCCTATTGTTTCGCCGTTTTTATCCTTGCGTTTTGAACCGTTCTTCTGCGATTCAATACATACCCATTTGTTAGTTTTCTTTCCGTTTTTCATATACTTCGTTGTCCTTGTGAAGGTTGAACCGCATTCGGCACATTTGATTTTGCCTGAGAGCATATATCTGTTTGCAAATCCTGCCTGATTGGGTGTGCTTTTCTTTCTGCGCCGTTCTATTTCAAGCTGAGTTGCTTCAAACATTTCTCTTGAAATAATCGGCTCGTGGTGATCTCTTATTACAACGAATTCAAGTTGCCCTTCGTTTTTCTTTTTGGAGTGGGAGAGATAGTCGGGTGTGTAGGTCTTTTGCTGTATGAGATCTCCGCAGTATTTTTCGTTTTTCAGCACACGCAGAATTACCGTATATGACCATTTCTTCATATAGGTTGAGGTTCTTATGCCTTCTTCCTGAAGCTCCTTTGCAATCAGGTGAGTGCCTTTTCCTTCTACAAGGAATTTGTGGAAGATAAGCCTGACTGTTTTTGCGCCTTCTTCGTTAATAATAAGTTTTCCGTCACGAACATCATAGCCGAGCATATCTCTGCCGAACACCTTGCCTTGCTCCATCATTCTTCGTTGTCCCCATTTTACACGCTCACTTGTCTTTCGGCTTTCTTCCTGTGCTATTGAGGACATTATTGTTAAGCGTAATTCTGCATCGGGATCAAGCGTATTTATGTTATCGTTCATAAATATTACGCCTATGCCCAATCGCTTCAGCTCTCTGGTATAACCGATACTGTCAAGCGTGTTTCTTGCGAATCGGCTTATCTCCTTTGTGATTATGATATCGAAGTTACCCCGTTTGGCATCCTCAATCATTTGATTGAAGGCGTTTCGCTTTTTTGTGCTTGTTCCGCTGATGCCTTCATCAACATAGATTTTAGAAAGCTCCCACAGGGGATTACGCTTAATATAGTCATTGAAGTATCTCTGCTGACTTTCAAGCGAATTCGCCTGATCGAGACTGTCCGTTGATACACGGCAGTAAGCGGCTACCCGTTTAATATCGTTATCAAATTTATACATTTTTTCATCTCCTTGTTGTGTTCTTAAACACACATTATATTCAGAACTTTTAATAAGTCCAGCATTATTTTTCGGCGCGGCGAGGGGAGTCGCCGCACCTTTTTAATTATTGCTTTTCAATGTATCGCTCGTATTGATTCTGATTTATAAAACCGTTTTTCAAAAGTGAAATGAGCAACGCATTTTCAATCGTTTGTTCCAATAAGTCATTGTCAACATTCGCAGTATAATTTTCGTTTTCATTTTCAAAGATGATTTTGGTTTTCACTCCAATCGCCTCAACGAAAACTATGCTTTGTCAACTTGTACTTATGCTATCAACGCTCCTTTCATAATGAAACTTGATTTGCTAAAAAATATGGTTTTCATATTTCCTCCTTACATGCTCTGAACATAAGAGCTTTCCTCATCTTCTTCTTTTTTCTTACGCTGGGCGTAATCAATCATTTCGGCGAATGTTCCAGCCAGATGTACAACAGCAGGAATAGTAAATTGATTATTGTCGGCACGGCGAACAGAAGAGCGATGAGTCTTCTTTTGAACTTTTTTGTCTTGTTGTCTAAGTCCGACATGAACGAAGTAAACTGTTCTCTCTGCTTCCCAGCCAGTTCGGACAGTTCCTTCTCTCGCTCCAGCAGCTTCTTGTTCGTTTCCTCTGCCGCCGAGGTAAGAATCTTCCCGAGGAATGTTGCGTACTCCTCCCACAGCAGAGTCTGCTGATATTTTATCGAGTCTGCTATCTGGTTCACTCTTTCCTCGTCCGGTGTAGCTTCCACATCCTTCGCCAGAGCGTCCGTCGCCCGGCTCTGGAACTTCAGAACTTTGATCAGCTCTTCCCATTTGTCTTTGTCCACTATCGTCACCGACAGTGCGTTTTCCATGTTCGAGATGTAACCTGGCACCGGGTTGCATCTGTTCTCCGTGTTCCATATAAGATCGTCGTAATTGTAACTCATGCTCAATATTCTCCTTTAAATATTTTTCGTAATGCAGATTATCATCTCTGCATCTGTGTTTTGGATTGTCCGATTCAATGAAAGTAATATTCTTTCTTGAATCCGACCATTTGACTTCGTAACCTTTCCGTTTCATCTCTTTGATAAATTCTTCTCTCGTTCCTGCAGTTTTCATCGCAGAGACAATGGCAATAATCATATTCCGTTTCCAGCTTGAACCGTTTCTCGCAGAATAATATTCACCGGCTTTTGTCGGTTTAATTTTTTCCTTCGGCTTTGCAGGACAGACAGGCAAACCGTATTTCATACACAGCTCATCATTTACCGAACGCATTCGTTTAATATCATCGCCGTTCTGATGAATCTTTTTACCGTTTACACAGTTGACGGAGTTTATGATGATATGCGAATGTATGTTGTCCGTATCAAGATGAGTGGCGATAACAATTTCGTGATCGGGATAACACTTTTCTGCCCACTCTCTTGCAAGAGTGTGAGCGAGAAGAGGATCAATGTCCGCGTCCTTGAATGATTGTATCGCATAATAATACTGCCGACCTTCTGTTTTGTTAAAGCGTTCCTTAGTTGAAATGAAATCCTTTAACGCCGTTTCGGGTAAGCAGTTAATACCCGATATCAATCTGCCGTTGTCATATTCGGTTTTTTCTTCCTGAAACGAATATTGAATTACGCTGCCGAGCGAACCGATATTCCCGCTGTCCTTTCGTCTGATAAAACTTATCGTTGCCATTTGCCTGACATCTTAATAATTTTTGCGAGCTGAGAATTAATTTCAAACAGCTCATCAGTAAATTCATCAAGACCTATTACGCTTATCTTTCCGAACTGCGCTAACATACGAAG
This sequence comes from Clostridia bacterium, assembly GCA_017613735.1. Taxonomy (GTDB): domain Bacteria; phylum Bacillota; class Clostridia; order Oscillospirales; family Acutalibacteraceae; genus Fimenecus. Next base: position 390,232 of record JAGADF010000009.1, on the reverse strand, counting down.
CTGGTTTATGTTGTTGCCGATGATTTTTACCTGTCTGACTAATTCGTCAAACGAATCCTTGTCACCGATAACAGTTATGTCCTTATCTATTGCAGCAGCGGTCAGGTAGGATGACATGCTCATACCGTACTGCCGTGCCTTTGAGGTGATTGTCTGTTTATCCGAGGGAGTAAAGTGAATGGTAAATCTTTCGCTTTTTGTTTCCTTTGGCATAGTTATCACATCCTTATCCGTTATTGAAGTGGGTTCGGGCTTCTGCCCGTTCTTTCGGCTTGTCCGAAACAAGACGCCTACAGGCGATGCTTGGACTCTCTTAAAGAGAGTTATTACCGAAAGAGGTGAAATGAATGTAAATCTTCGGAGGCTTCGTGCTTTGCTGCACAGGCGGTTTTAAGGCGGTTAAAAGGCGTTTTCAGGTTCTTGGCGGTTAGTTTGCTGTCCTGTTATGAAACGTCGTAAAACTGCGGAAGGCTTTTATGATTGTTTGTGCCAGATTTCTTTACGGGAGGTTGTCAGATTTTCTGTACAGTGTACAGGTGCGAGAGCATATTACCGTTATTACAGTCACGGCGGTGAGTGATCATAATGTATCCGCTGTTCTCAAGATTCTTCAGAGCTATATCTACTGTCGGTAATGATATACAGCAGTTCTCGGATATGTTTTTTCTTGAGGGAAAGCATTGATATTTCTGATCGGCACAGCGTTTAAGATAACTGTAAACAATGAACTCTCTTGGCTTCATTTTCTCCTTGAATATGTTGTTCGGCAGGAGGAAATAGTTGCCGTTGAAATCAACATTTTTGTACATAGTTTCTCCTTTCTAAAGAATAAAGACTTGCGCTCCGCTGACAGTAATACTCATCAAGGTCATGGCAATTCCTTTCGGTAACCGGACCGAAATTTATCGCTCCGGATGTTCTCCGTTATGGCGCTTTCGTCCGTGTCGCTCGCTTGACTTTTTAGTCTGCAACGGCTATTCAATTGTCGGTTAAAGCTTTCTTAACATCACTCCTTGCAAGTGAAAATATCTATGTAAACAATCCCTTCATCTAATAACAACGGGATTGGGATTTTACAACCTTTTTTGATAATATTTTTTATCTTTTTAAAAACTCCTTTCACTTAACGGACAAAAAATTGTCATTTTACAAGGTTTTTTTGAAAAATATCTCTCAATAAGCTATTAGCGAATTTTTTATAGTTTTAACCAAAACTTTTTTAAACGTCCCTCACTTAACGGACAAAAAAGTGCTGTTTTACAACCCTTTTTTGAAAAATATTTTTAAAAAGCCCTCCCATATAAAGGACAGAAAAATAGCAAATTATGCGGTTTTTGTTTAAAATAATTTTTATATTTTTTATTTAACCTTTCCATATAACGGACAAAAATCAGGCAAATTATGCAGTTTTTGTTTTGAAAATTTTTTGTTTTTTTATTTACACCTTTCATATAACGGACAGAAAATGAACATTTTATAACCCTTTTTGAAAAAATATCTCTCACTTAATAACAACGGGAAGCGAAAAATATCGGCTTTTTGAAAAAAATACCTTTCACCTAACGGACAAAAATCTGGAAAATTATTAGGTTTTTGAATAAAAAAATTTGCAAATTATTTTTGAAGTGCGATTATTCTTCTCACTTGTATAGGAGTATTCAGGGCAAAAACGGGGGGGATCTTTTTAAAAAGCCCTCTCACCCTAATGCCTTTTTTTGAGCGTTTTATTAGCTTTTTAGATATGAATTTTTTGTAAATCTTTTCTTGAAACTAAAAATGCCCTTCCATAATAAGTACAAAAATATGGCAAAATATGCAGTTTTTAAATAAAAAAATCCCTCCAAATGTTTTTACACTTGGAGGGTGACTCTGTTGCATTATGTAGTTTTTGTTTTTAGTTTTGTCACCTATTTGTTACACATCGGATGATATACTTAACAACAAAACGAAAATAGTGTTCAGCATAACTGTCTTTTTATTATCAAAATGTTTAGTTCCTGATGGACATTTGTTGGACATCTATAGTATAATATTAAAGTTATGTACTGTCATAAAAAGAGAGGTAAATATATGACAAGAACTGTTACACGTTTGATTTCTCTGCTGCTTGTTGCGGTGATGCCTAATAGCAATTAATTTATGGATTTATTAGAATTTTTGTTTTCAGTTTTTGTCACAGGAGGTATTTTATGAAAACATTGAAAAAGGCTTTGGCGGTTTTACTGTCTGTAATTATGATTATCGGTATTGTGCCGGTTTCTGTACTGCCCGTTACGGCGGCTGAAACGGACGAAGGTGTGCCGTCTGTTCCGTCGGATATAAGCTTTAACGAAACATATACTTATGATATCTATATTCAAACGGTTGATGACGCTGACTTATGGAATTCGGCGTACTTCTCTATTGGCGACGGAAGCAATGATGCCGTTAAATGGGATATAATGTCAGACATTGACGACTATGGAGATACTTTTTCAAAAACATATACTTCCGATACATTGTTTCCTGTTATGAAGCTCGAAACAGATTTCGGCTTGGTCATGCCTCGTGAATGGACAGGAAATGTTCGTATCAGAATTAACGGCTATACAGTTATCAGCAGAGCTTTTACTGTTCGTACCAGTGATTATAATAAGGATATTTATATTTATGCCGAACCTCCCATAATAGAAAAATTAAAGCTATATACAAAGGATCCTTACAACAATACATATCCCGTGTCGCTCACTTCTGATTTGCGTTTAATGCAGGGAAATGAAACCGGCAATACTTTGTCAGGCAATATCTATGCTCTTGCCGTTAACCAGTACAATGTGCCTTTCGACAATTGGATAAAGTCTGTCAATCATTCAGGCGCTATTGCTTCGGGCAGGGATGTCTGGCTTAGCGCAATATCACCTGACTATTCGGGTATGGATAAGATTGAGTTTTCGCATCAGGCAGGAAAATACGGAGTTTTCAAACTGACAAGTACTGCAGGTGTCGATCATAATATCGGTCTTAACTTATATTGCGGTAATTATAGCAAATGGGTGAAGGACGGAGATCCTTTTAATGAATTTATAAATACCTACGGAACGCGGATATTTTCCGGAACTCAGCAGTTTAATCCGGGAAATGTTGAATTAAAGTTCAGAAGAGGTCTTAATGTTTATCTCAATGCAGACTTATATAAATCCTTCAGAGGCAATGTCGGTGATTCTATTGCAGTTTTCTTTAAAGAGGACGATATACCCGAAGGGTACTACCTGAACAGCGTTACCTCCAGCGGCGCAGGTGAGTTGGAGCACTACGGCTATTACGGTCAGTATTTTTATACTTTAGGTGACGGAAATGCGGTAATAACCGCAACAACTGCGCCTAATAACTATACAATTGAGTATAATGCAAATGCATCGGATGCAACGGGAGAGATGGAAAGTACAGCTGCAACCTATGATAAGGATGTTCAGCTCAGAAGCTGCGGCTTTACGAGAAACGGCTGGGGCTTTGTTGGCTGGAATACCAAGGCTGACGGCAGCGGCACTGCTATTACCGATATGGGTTATGCAAAGAATCTTACGAGTGAGAAGGACGGCACGGTTACGCTCTACGCTCAGTGGGGCAGTGCTACTGTTGATATTACGCTGAAATATCCGCAGGAAATGGGTATTGCCGACAAGAATATTCTCGTAAATCGTGGCGGAAGTATTCCTGTCGAGAGTGATATTAACACAGGCGACGCCGACGGACATTATCATTTTGTCAGTGCGGACAGAAGTCTTGACAATATTCAGGATGCCGGCGTAATTAACCTTACATACGAAAAAACGGCTCACACCTACGGCGAAGCGTTTTATACTGTCGCACCTACCTGTACAACGGACGGTATCCGGACTCAGCTCTGTACCGAGTGCGGTTATGAGAAAAATGAAACCGTTACCGCATTCCACCAGGATGTAGTTCATGTTGACAGCATACCTGCAACCTGCGAATCGGACGGCGTTGAGGATGCTACTGTTTGTAACGCCTGCGGCGAGGTTCTTGAGAGAGGAGCCGTGATTCCTGCTCTCGGACACAATTATAATTTCAAGAATATTACATGGGATTTAACTACCGAAAGCGGAACGCCTGAGGGCTATGTTTATGTAGTGTGCAAAAACGATTCGGACCACATCTGTATTTCCGAGGCTACTGTTACCGAGGAGGATGGCGGTTTCCTTGCGAGCGCCGTACTTGATGACCTGCCTGTATCAAAATTCTTTGAAATAGGTAAGGATATTTTCACCGTTACTGCTTCCTGTAACGAGGGCGGTACTCTGACCGCTGATCATACCGTAGCATTGCCGGGTGAAACGGTTAATATTGAATACACGGTTGATGACGGCTGCTATCTTAATAAGTTGACCGTAAAGCAGGGTGACGCAGATATAGCATTAAACGGAAATTCCTTTGTTATGCCGCAGGGCAATGTAACAATTAATGCGGTATTCGGCACCATTGCACCCAATCAGTGCGGTGCCGGCGCTTACTGGAGATATGATGAGCCGACTAAAACTCTTACGGTTTTCGGCAGCGGACCTATGTTTGATTTTTCTGCAGAGGAAGCTGATGAAAGACTGAACAACGGCTTGCAGTATTATGCTTATAAGGATGAATGCGAGTATATAGTAATTGATGAAGGTATTACATATATAGGCGATTTTGCATTTATGGGACTCAGCAAGGTTACGGACGTTCAAATGTCCGACAGCGTAACATCCGTCGGCAGATGTGCTTTCCTTAATGATATTTCTGTTGAAAATATCAGAATGTCCGAATCCCTTAATGAAATCGGAAATAACGCTTTTGCTTATATCGGCACAATAGATTACATTGATATTCCTGCGTCGGTTACAAGCATTTCAGGCGGTGCTTTCTATGGCACTCAGCCGACTGAGATATATAGCTTTGCCGACCCCGACAGCCTGACATGGAGCAATACTGCCGATGAGCTTCTTCCCTCAAAGCAGACTGTCGTACATGTTTACAGTCATTACCTTTCACGCTATCAGGAAAAATTCGGCAGCTCTGTCAATGCAACCTTTGTAGGCGACCTTGACTCGAAAATACACGATATTACAGTTATTCAGTCAGCTCACGGCACTGTTACCGCTAATTATGAAACAGTTCATACGGGCGCAGTAGTTAAGCTTACAAATACTGCTGATTCAGGCTACGGACTTAAAAACTATGTTGTAAGAGATACAAAGAAGAATAACATTACAGTTACCGACGGTACCTTCGTTATGCCCGACAGAGATGTTATAGTAACCGCTGAATTCAGCAGGATTTATTCAATCGCTTATGAGGTGGCTTCGGGCGAGGGTACTATTGAACTGCCTGCCGATGCACCCGCAGGAGCAACCGTCAGTGTTACGGTTAATCCGTATACTAATAACGAACTGAAAAGAATGTATTATACAGCTGCTAACGGCGAGGTTACCGAAATTACAGGTAATCAGTTTGTAATGCCTGCTTCCGATATTACCGTTACGGCTGAATTCGGACTTATAGATTACAGCATTAGCTATGCCGACGCTCAGAACGGCTCTGTAACAGGTGTTGCAACAGCTCACCTCGGCGATTTGATTGAGCTTACCGTTACGCCTGATGAGGCTTATAAGCTTAAATCGCTGACTGTTACGGACAGCGAAGGAAACGAAGTGAGTGTTACCGAAGATTATAAGTTCAATATGCCTGCTTCGGATGTTACCGTCAGTGCAGAGTTCGTAAGGGCTTATTACAGAATTACTTATTTGGATATGACTAACGGTACTGTCAGCGGAGCGTCAAGCGCTGATGAAGGCGATATTATTCATCTTGATGTTACACCGGATACAGGCTGTGTATTAACAACTCTGTCGGTAACTGATTCCGAAAACAACGAAATTGCACTTGAACCAGACAATTCGTTTATAATGCCTGCAAGTGATGTAAATATTACGGCAGAATTTGAGCAGCTGCACGCCTATGTTTATATACAGAATTCCACACTTGTATTCAAATATGACATAAATATGTCCTCATGCCCTTATCAGAAATGGGAAATCCCGAACAGTAATAGTATTCCGTGGAATTCCATAAGCCATGCTGTTGAGTCAATTGTAATTGACCCGTCATTTGCAGATTACAGACCGACAACAACGGCATACTGGTTCCACGGTGCGTCAAATGTAACATCAATTACAGGCTTGGAGTACTTAAACACATCAGAGGTTACAAATATGAACAGTATGTTTGCCTCCTGTTCACATCTGCAGTCAGTTGACCTTAGTCATTTTAATACCTCAAAGGTAACTGATATGAGAAATATGTTTTACAATTGCGCTTCTCTTTGGGATATTGATGTAAGCAGCTTTGACACCTCTAAAGTAACTGATATGAACAGTATGTTTGCCTCCTGTAAACACATCACGAGCATAGATTTAAGCAGCTTTGATGTGACGAGCCTTGTTGAATCAGGCCGTATGTTTCAAGATGATTCATGGTTGAAAACAATTTATGTTGACGGAATTGATACACAATGGACAGCAAAAGAACCCGAAGAGTATAAATGGTTCCTTATGTTCAGCGGCTGTACTCAGCTTGTAGGCGGCACCGGCACAGCATATAATTCCTCAAATACAGATATCTCAATGGCTAAGGTTCAGGACGGTTACTTTACGGCAAAGACCTACAATGTCACTGTTGCAGACAGCACAGACGGTACGGTACAGGCAGACAAAACTACTGCTGCTAAGGGCGAAACCGTAGCACTTACCGCCTCTCCCGATACCGGTATGACTTTGGCTTACTATACTGTTACCGACAAAAACGGCGACAAGGTTACGGTAAACAGCGATACCTTCACAATGCCCGCTTCCGATGTAACCGTTACGGCAGTATTCAGAGAGCAGGGAATATACGATATCAACGAGGACGGCGTTGAGGATGTAAACGATATTGGATTTATCATTTCCGCTTCTGTCGGCGAGGTTGAAATGACTGCTTTACAGTCAGCCAAAGCCGACCTCAACGATGACGGAGCTGTAGATGCCTTTGATGCCGCAGTTCTTGACAGGATTATGTTTGTCAAGTAAAGACAATATCACAGTCGTAACCGAGGCTGAGGTTATAAACCATAATCTTTTTGGTGAGTTGTTCGATTAAAAATTCATTAAAGGTAACAGCCGGCTTGACTATATGACAATGCTTTACTTTAACTCGTATAAATAAAGAGGTAAATTAAAACTAATTAAGCTATTTTTAAAAGGAGACTATGTTATGAAAAAAACAATTTCTTTAATTCTTGCGCTTGCACTTGTTCTTGCGGTATTTGCAGGCTGCTCGAAAAAAACTGATAACGGAACGAATCCTTCGGGAAATTCTTCTGCAGACGTAACATCATTCAAGACCATAGGCGACATTATAAACAGCGGTATTGAGTCAATTCAGTCTGCAAACACGGACAAATACTACATCTATGTTTTTCAGATTGATCAGGTGTATTACCGTGCAATCGCAAATTTAACTCCCGAGCTTTCTCAGTCTTTGTTTGACCTTGATTTTGATTATGAAAATTATGACAAAAAGCTCAACGATATTATTTCGCCTTTGACGATTGATAAGCTTGAAAACTTAAACGACACTGTTATTCCTCAGGAGGAGCTGGATAAGCTTGTCGGCAAGACGGGCGAGGATCTTCTTAATGACGGTTGGAGTTCAGGAATGGGCTATAATCTTGATACAATGGAGTTTTGGCTTAACAAGGGAGCATTTGAATATACGGTAGTCTTTGACGGCAAGCTTGAAAACAGTGACGATTTTAACGAGGAGGAAGCTATAAAGCCTCTTGTTATTAAGTCAGTTACATTAAACGGTATCGGTGATGCAACCAATGTTGAGTAATATTTATTAATAAACAGAGAGACAGAGCGTGGAGTTTTCCCCGCTCTGTTTTCGTTATACAATAAAAGGGCTGTAAAAACAGCCCTTTTTCGGTCTTTATAAAAAAACTAATTATTTTTTAATGTTAGTGTCAGATTACTTAGCAGGGGGTAGGCAGTGAAGTTTACGCCGCATATACTCTTACATCGTAGTTTATAGCATACTGCTTGTCCGGCTCAGCCGTTTCTTTTAATATCTTGTTTGTAGTGTGTCCGCACCTTGTGAAGTATCTGTGCTGAATCATCAATGTGTCCAACAAAGTGTCCTCTGTAGGCGTGGAAGAACTCGGGCATCTTGAGATGATAGGCGCTATTGTATATCAGCTTACAAGGAATCTGTCAATGGAAGATATAAAGAAAGCAGGCTTTGACGCTTACTTTGTTGACCATACGACGGGCGTGTATCCTCAGGCGGCAAGCGGAGTACCGTGGAATGCGGCGGGCATGCAGTCAAAGGGCGACGTTATAGCAGACCTTCACGAAGACCTTGCGGCGGAGCAGAAGGCGAGAGTAACCTATGATAATATTCTCAATCTTGTTGACGACCCGGACGTCAGAGAGCCTATAAAGTTTCTTCGTGAACGCGAGGTAGTCCATTACCAGCGGTTCGGCGAGGGATTAAGACTTACGACAGACAGATTGAACAGCAAGAATTTCTATGCATTCAACCCATCTTTCATTCCGAAAAAATAATATCTTTAATCGAGCGCGGTTATTTAACCGCGCTTTTTTAAAAAAATGATGACAAATAAATTATTCTGTATTATAATAAAAATACCAACTATTTAAGGAGGGTGTATTTATGAATTATGAGATTCAGGGCGGCAGTTTTCCCGTTGTAGTTTGCACGGTTGACGCGAATGAAACAATGATTACCGAAGGCGGCGGAATGAGTTGGATGACTCCTAATATGGTTATGGCAACTTCTTCAAACGGCGGACTCGGTAAAATGCTCGGCAGAATGGTTACCAAGGAAAGCCTTTTCCAGAATAACTACACTGCACAGGGCGGTCCCGGAATGATTGCATTCGCAAGCAGTCTTCCCGGCGAAATTATGGCTCTTGAAATCGGCCCCGGCAAAGACTATGTTTGTCAGAAATCTTCGTTCCTTGCTTCCACATCGGGCGTTGAGCTTTCAACGTTCTTCCAGAAGAAGCTTGGCGCGGGATTCTTCGGCGGCGAAGGTTTCATTATGCAGAAGTTAAGCGGTAACGGCGTTGCTTTCGTTGAAATCGACGGTTCGGCTATTCGCTATAATCTTCAGCCCGGCCAGCAGCTTATTGTTGACACCGGTCACGTTGTACTTATGAGCTCAACCTGCCAGATGGATGTTCAGATGGTCAAAGGCGTCAAGAACGTTCTTTTCGGCGGCGAGGGACTTTTCAACACCGTTGTTACAGGCCCCGGCGAGGTAATTATGCAGACTATGCCTGTTCCGAAGCTTGCAGGCGCAATTCAGCCCTATATCATTACTCAGGGCAAATAATCTTTTTATTAAAAAACAGCAGGGAAGCGTTTTCCCTGCTGTTGCTTTGTCTTGTTAATTGTGATATACTTTTATCATCTTTATTAAAAGGAAAATAACTATGAAATTACTTCTTCACGCCTGCTGCGCGCCGTGTTCGGTCTATTGCATAAAGCAGTTAAGAAAAGAGAATATTGAGCCCGTGCTTTATTGGTATAATCCTAACATACATCCGTTTAAAGAGTATGAAAAACGCCGCGACACGCTTTTGGAATACGCTTCTTCAATAGGCGTTGAAGCGATTATTGACGACACATACGGACTTGACGAGTTTTGTAAAAATACCGCGAATAATCTTGAAAACCGCTGTACTTCATATTGCTATCCCGTTCGCCTGAGAAAAACCTTTGAATACGCAAAGGAAAACGGCTTTGACGCGGTTTCTACAACGCTTTTATACAGTATTTATCAGAATCATGACTTTATAAAATCGTATTGCGAAAAGCTCAGTGAGGAGTACGGAGTTGATTTTCTTTACCGCGATTTCCGTTTTGGTTTCTGGGAAGGTCATGACGAAGCGATTAAAGCCGGACTTTATATGCAGAAATACTGCGGATGCGTTTTCAGCGAAGAGGACAGATACGTTAAAAAGATTAAGACAAAACCGTTCCTTCCCGAAGGATTTGAATTCAGGAAAAAGTGATAATAAAAAAGCTCATTCATTGAATGAGCTTTTCTTATGCGTAACAGTATTCGCCGTCGCTGTTTTTTATTAAGTATTTACCGTTTTTGCTTATTGAGTCTGGACTGATTTTTACGGGTATGTAATTGTCCGTATAGCCGAATAGCATCCCGTCCTCAAGAGTCTGTTCAATTAGAATATCATATTCTCTGCCGATTTGACCGAAAAGGAAATCGGCTCTTATTTTTTTGCACACTTCGTTTAATGCTTTCGCGCGTTCATTTTTAACTTTGTTCGGTATTTTCCCTTCGAATGAAGCGGCTCTTGTGCCTTCTCTTACCGAGTAGGGAAAGATATGTACTTTTTCAAAACCGACTTTTTTAACAAATTCAACCGTCTCGTTGAAGTCCTCGTCCGTTTCGCCCAAAAAACCGACCATTATATCGGTAGTAAGCGTACAGTTTTCAAACGCATTTCTGAGCTTTATGCACAGAGCGTAGTATTCATCGGCGGTGTAGTGCCTGTTCATTCTCTTGAGCGTGCTGTCGCATCCGCTTTGAAGAGAAATGTGAAACTGCGGACAAAGCTTATCGATTTTCGACAGTTTTTCGATAACGGCATCCGTCATGTGGTCGGGTTCAAGCGAGCCGAGACGTACTCTTTTAACCTTTTCAATGTCTGCGACCGCCTTTACCGCCATGGGGAAATCCGCGTTTTCAAGGTCGGTTCCGTAAGCCGAAAGATTTATTCCCACAAGAACTATTTCTACAAAACCGTTTTCGGCGAGCGCGGAAGCTTCTTTTACGATATCTTCCAAAGGCTTTGAACGGACGCGGCCGCGCGCATACGGAATAGCGCAGTAGGAACAGAATCTGTTGCACCCGTCCTCAATTTTAAGATAGGCTCTTGTCCTTTCTTCAAAAGAGTTAATGCCTGAGCTTATAAGCGAATCTCCGCTTTTGTGCTCCTGAATATTGACTATAGGCAATCTCTCTGTAATAAAATTCTTTATTTCCGCGTCGAGAAGGCTGTTCGTCTTGTTTCCGAGTGTAATATCGGCTCCGAGCGAGGAGAAATCTCCGTCTCTGTCAGCCTGAGTCATACAGCCCGTAAGGACTGTTACTGCGGAAGGATTAAGCTTTTTATAATGCCTTAACGCCTGACGCGATTTTCTGTCGCTTTCTGCAGTAACGGTACAGGAATTGATTATTATTATGTCAGCCTCGGCAGGCTCTTTTACGGTAATATAGCCCTTGCTTTCAAGGTTTTCAAGCATTTCCTGAGTTTCGTAATGGTTTACCTTGCAGCCGAGCGTGTGAAAAAATACCTTCATATTTTTCTCCCTGATTGTTTATATAAGCATTATAGCATATCTGAGGCTTTTTTCAAATAAAAATGTAGGGGAGTGATAATATGAAAAAAATAAAGAAACTGACTGCGCTGATTCTGACTGTATTAATCCTGAGTTCTGTTCTCGTTTTGCCTTCGTTTGCAGAAGAAAGTACCGAAATGAAGGTCGAGGTAAGGGCAAAGTCGGCTATACTTATGGATATGTCAACCGGAAAGGTCATTATGGCGAAAAACGAAAACGAAAGGCTTTTCCCTGCGTCTGTTACGAAGATAATGTCGCTTTTGCTTATTTTTGAAGCACTTGACAGCGGTAAAATAAAGCTTGACGATACGGTTACCGTCAGTAAATACGCCTCCTCAATGGGCGGCAGCGAAATCTGGCTTGAAGAGGGCGAGCAGATGACTGTCGAGCAGATGCTCAAGGCTATATGCGTTGCGAGCGCAAATGACGCGTGCGTCGCCATGGGCGAGTTCATAGCGGGCAGTAACGACGCGTTTGTGGAACTGATGAATAAAAGAGCCACGCAGCTCGGTATGACCAATACGACCTTTGTAAACTGTACGGGACTTGACGACACAACCGACGACCACCTTACAACCGCGTATGATATTGCGCTAATGTCAAGAGAATTAATGAAGCATAAAGAAGTCACCGAATACACAACTATCTGGACAGATTCGCTTCGTGACGGCAAAACTTTACTTACGAACACAAATAAGCTTGTCCGTTACTATGACGGCTGTACGGGATTAAAGACGGGAACTACTTCAAAGGCGGGATGCTGTTTAAGCGCGACCGCTACAAGAAACGGAACGTCATTAATAGCGGTTGTTCTCGGATGTAAAAACAGCGAGGAGCGGTTTGAGGGCGCAAAAGCGATGCTTAACTGGGGTTTTTCATCTCTTTCGACAGTAATACCGGAGCTTGACGAAAACCTTATCGCCGACATCGGCGTAAGATTCGGCGAGGTTGATTCCGTTAAGCCGTCCGCGCCCGAATTTGAGCCTATTCTCATTGAAAAGGGGACAAAGGACAAAATTGAGCAGACGGCAGAAATGCCCGTCGACGTTGAAGCGCCCGTTGAAAAGGGACAGATTCTCGGTAAAATCATTTTTACAATCGACGGCAAAACGGTGGGCGAATACAACCTTACAGCAAAGGAAAGAATTGAAAGAATATCGTTTTTTACAGCGCTTATAAGATTGCTCGGTGCATTTAATAATAAAAAATCGTAATTTGATATTGAAATAAATTCGGTTTTGGGTTAGAATAGAAAAAAGATAAAAAAATAAGGATATGGAAAATTAAATGGGTGTTAAATTAAATACAAAATATCTTTCGGATTATATCAGCGATTATGACCTTAAGTCTATCGCCTCGGACGTCTATTACGCTCATTCTCTTCTTACGCACAAGCTCGGCGACGGCCACGATTTTCTCGGCTGGGTTGACCTTCCCGTAAACTATGACAGAGATGAGTTTTCAAGAATTAAAAAAGCCGCCGAAAAAATCAAGAATAATTCACAGGTACTTATCGTTATAGGTATCGGCGGAAGCTATCTCGGCGCAAGAGCGGCTATTGAATTCATTCATTCACAGAATTATAACCTTATCGAAAAAGATACCCCTAATATTTATTTTACGGGTAACAGTATTTCTTCTTCCGCTTTGAGCGAGCTTGTTTCGCTCTGCGAGGGCAAGGATTTTTCGGTTAATGTTATTTCAAAATCGGGTACTACGACAGAGCCTGCCATAGCTTTCCGTATTTTCAGAAGAATGCTTATTGAAAAATACGGCGAAGAGGGCGCTGCTGAAAGGATTTTTGTTACAACCGATAAATCAAAGGGCACTCTTAAACAGCTTGCCGACAGAGAAGGCTACGAAACCTTTGTCGTTCCCGACGACGTCGGCGGAAGATATTCTGTGCTTACCGCCGTCGGTCTTCTTCCGATTGCCGTTTCGGGCGCGGATATTGACTCGCTTATGAAAGGCGCCGCGCAGGCGAGAAGCGAACTGACGAGCGAAAAGCTTGACGAAAACGATTGCTATAAATATGCAGCAATCCGCAATATTCTTTATAGAAAAGGCAAGAAAATCGAAATGATGGTCTGCTATGAGCCTGACTATACCATGATGAACGAATGGTTCAAGCAGCTTTTCGGCGAGAGCGAGGGCAAAAAGAATAAGGGTATTTTCCCTGCGTCCGCTATATTCTCTACCGACCTTCATTCTATGGGTCAGTATATTCAGCAGGGCGAGAGAAGACTTTTTGAAACCGTCGTTTCCTTTGACAAACCCAAGCGTGAAATCTTAATCGAGGAAGAGCCTGAAAACCTTGACGGGCTTAATTTCGTTGCGGGTAAGTCAATGGATTTTGTCAATAAAAAAGCCTTTGAGGGTACTGTTCTCGCCCATACCGACGGCGGCGTTCCCAATATCATTCTTGAAGCTCCCGAAATGAATGAGTTTGAACTCGGTTATCTTATTTATTTCCTTGAAAAGGCCTGCGCCGTTTCGGGCTATATTCTCGGCGTTAATCCCTTTGACCAGCCGGGCGTTGAAAGCTATAAAAAGAATATGTTTGCGCTTCTGGGCAAACCCGGTTATGAACAGCGTCAGGCAGAGCTTCTTGAAAGGCTTAAATAAGGCTATTACACAATAGTGATTACATAAAATAAAGGAGTAGATTATTATGATATCTATTATTATCGGCAACAAGGGTTCGGGAAAAACCAAGCATCTTGTTGAGCTTGTTAACCATGCGGCTGAAGTTTCCGACGGTCACGTAGTATGCGTTGAAAAATTCCCTGCGCTTACATACGACATCAAGTCAGTTGTCCGTCTTATTGATACAGACCATTTTTCCGTTTCGGGTTTTGAAGCTTTTTACGGTTTCCTCTGCGGCGTATGCGCGGGCGACCACGATATTACGGATTTCTTTGTTGACGCTACGTTCAGAATCTGCGGAAGAGATTACGATAAACTTGCCGATTTCCTCAAGCAGGTTGACGATTTAAGCAAGCTTACCGATATCAAATTCACATTTACGATTTCAACCGATAAGGAAAATCTTCCCGAGCGTATTTTTAATTATTGCGAAGTGCTTTAAGGCTTTAATATTTGAGGTCGTCTTTACGACGGCCTCATTTTTGTTTTTTAGTAAAATATATATTGACAAATCCGCTTCGGAAATGTATAATACCATTTGCTTATTGAATAGGTGATTTCTTATGTTTATTGAATTGGAAGCTATTTTCAATAATGTCGGTTCTTCTAAAAGAGTTGATTTTTCATTCACTCCCGAAGACGAACAGCTTGTTTCCGGCTCAGTTGACGTCAGGTCGGCTGTCGAAAACCGGGCGGGGATTGTCACTTATTCCGGTAAAGCGGATTTTGTCCTTTCCGCCGTTTGCGACAGATGCGCTGAAAATTTTACGCGTCCCGAGACGGTCGAATTCGAGCACGTTCTCGTCAGCGAGCTTCAGAGTGAAGACAATGACGATTTCATACTTGTTGAGGGTATGAAGCTCGACGCCGAGTCGCTTGTCAGAGAAGATATAATTCTTTCACTCCCGACTCAGCTTTTATGCAAACAGGACTGTAAAGGTCTCTGTCAGCTCTGCGGGGCAAATCTTAATTACAAACAATGCGGGTGTAAAAAGCCCGTTGATTCGCGACTTGCGGTTTTAATGCAGTTGCTTGAAGATGATTATTGATAAGGAGGCGCTCATATGGCAGTACCGAAGAGAAGAGTTTCTCACGCCAGAAGAGATAAGAGACGTTCAAACGTATGGAAGATGGATGCACCTACACTTGTTAAGTGCCCTAACTGCGGCGAATTGATGCAGGCTCACGTTACTTGTAAGAACTGCGGTCAGTACAACGGCAGACAGGTTCTTAAGGTAGAAGAAGAAGCATAAGCTTTGTACGGATTGTTTTGTTGACTCTTAATGGGCGGAGAAGGTTTTCCTTCCCCGCTTTTTGTCGTTTTTGATTGGCGGTGTAAAGAATGGCTGTTGAGATTTCCGAAGTAAAAAAGGGCTCAAAATGCTATAAAAAGGGAATAAGAAACGGCGATAAACTGTTAAGCGTCAACTCTCATGAGATTGTTGACAGGCTTGACTTTGATTTTTACTGTCAGGATGAAGAAAAGCTCGAGTTTGAGTTTCTTCTTTCAAACGGCAAAACGAAAAGTGTTAAAATTAATCCTCTGCGTTATGACGACGTTAACGACGCGCTGGGAATAAGCTTTGACACATACCTTATGGAAAAGCAGCATCACTGTAAAAATAACTGTATTTTCTGCTTTATTGACCAGCTTCCGAAGGGTATGCGCGAAAGCCTTTATTTCAAGGATGACGACAGCCGTCTTTCATTTTTGTTCGGAAATTACATTACGCTTACAAATCTGACCGAGCATGAAATTGAACGCGTTATTTCAATGCATATCAGTCCCGTAAACGTTTCTGTTCATACTATGAATCCCGAGCTTCGCGTCAGAATGATGAGAAATCCACACGCGGGCGAATGTCTTAAAATTCTTGACAGATTCGCCGAAGCGGGTATAAAAATGAACACTCAGCTTGTGCTTTGCCCCGATATAAACGACGGCGACGAGCTTAAGTATTCTCTTGAAAAGCTGGCGGCTTTATACCCCTCGGTTCAGAGTATCGCGGCAGTTCCCGTAGGACTTACCGACCACAGGGAAGGCTTAGAAAAAATTGAACCTTACACAGCCGAAAAAGCGGCGGATATCGTTGATATCATTGAACGGTTCGGAGACGAGTTCAAAAAGAAAAACGGCACGAGACTTGCTTTTCCTGCCGATGAATTCTATCTTAAGTCGGGCAGGGAATTGCCCGATAACGAATTTTATGAGGACTATCCCCAGTTTGAAAACGGCGTGGGAATGTGGACTCTTACTAAGCTTATGTTTTATGAAGCCCTTGATAAAGTCGACGTCAAAAGAAAGGACTGCGAAATCTCTTTTGCGGTCGGCAAGGCGGCTTACCCTCTGTTCAGCGAGGTTATGACCGCGCTTGAAAATAAAATTGAGGGTCTTAATATACACGTTTACGAAATTGAAAACAAATTCTTCGGTAAAAACATTACCGTTTCGGGTTTGATTACAGGTCAGGATCTGATATCGCAGTTAAAGGGAAAACCCCTTGGCTCTGCTCTGTTTATTTCGGCTGCCATGGTCAAAGCCGACTACCCCGTACATAGCGAAGGGATTTTTCTTGACGATATAACTCTTGAACAGGCTGAAAAAGAACTGAATGTTAAAATCATTCCCAACTCCTGCGACGGAGCTCAGCTTGTAGATTTGGTTTTGGAGGTGGAATAATGGCTCGTCCCGTAGTCGCAATTGTCGGCAGACCGAATGTCG
The DNA here is from genome assembly GCA_017613735.1 of Clostridia bacterium. Classification (GTDB taxonomy): domain Bacteria; phylum Bacillota; class Clostridia; order Oscillospirales; family Acutalibacteraceae; genus Fimenecus. The sequence goes on along the minus strand of JAGADF010000009.1, from coordinate 373,399 downwards.
GCAAATCGACGCTTTTCAATAAACTTGTCGGCAAACGTCTTTCAATTGTCGACGATACTCCCGGCGTTACGAGAGACCGTATTTACGGCGACTGCGAATGGCGCGATTACGACTTTTTGCTTGTCGATACCGGCGGCATAGAGCCTTATTCGGACGATGTTATTCTTTCCCAGATGCGCCGTCAGGCTCAGCTTGCCATTGACAGTGCCGATGCCATAATTCTTGTAACCGATATCCGTTCGGGCGTTGTCGCTACGGATTCCGACGTTGCGACAATGCTTCTTAAGAGCGGAAAACCAATAGTTCTATGCGTTAATAAAATGGATTCAATAGGCGAACCGCCGCCTGAATTCTATGAGTTTTACAACCTCGGACTCGGCGACCCTGTCGGCGTTTCCGCCGTTCACGGTCACGGCACGGGCGATCTGCTTGACGAGGTTTGCAAATATCTTCCCAAAGCCGAAAAAGAGGAAGAAAAAGACTATATCAACGTCGCAGTTATCGGCAAACCGAATGTCGGTAAAAGCTCGCTTGTCAACCGTATTGCAGGCGAGGAGAGGACGATTGTTTCCGATATTGCGGGAACCACGCGCGACAGCGTCGACAGTAAGGTGGAAAACGAATTCGGCAAATATGTTTTCATTGATACTGCAGGACTCAGGAGAAAAAGCAAGGTCTATGACGACATTGAAAAATACTCTGTAATCCGCGCTAAAATGGCTGTCGAAAGAGCCGAGGTTTGTATCATTATGATTGACGCGACCGAAGGCTTTACCGAACAGGATTCAAAGGTTGCGGGCATAGCTCACGAAATGGGCAAGGCGTGCATAATAGCCGTTAATAAATGGGATGCCGTTGAAAAAGACGGTAAAACAATGGACGCCGAAAGAAAGAAACTTATGAACGATTTTTCCTTTATGTCCTATGCGCCGATTATCTTTATTTCAGCTAAAACGGGCCAGAGGCTTGACCGCCTTTTTGAGCTTATAAACTTTGTCGATACCCAGAATTCCATGCGCATTTCTACCGGTATGCTAAACGATATTCTTGCGGAAGCCACTCTGCGCGTTCAGCCGCCTACGGATAAGGGCAGGAGGCTTAAGATTTACTATATGACTCAGGCTTCCACGAGACCGCCGACATTTGTCTGCTTCGTAAACCGCAAGGACCTTTTCCATTACAGCTATCAGCGGTATCTTGACAACAGAATACGCGAGGTTTTCGGTCTCGAGGGCACTCCGACGCGGTATATAATCCGCGAAAGGGAAAGCAAGCATAACGACGTATAATTTTTCAGGTTTAAAGTATCTGCTTTAAACCTGATTTTTTTGTGTTTTTTTGTTGATAATTTTCTCTATTTATGGTATTATATATTGAATTATTATGGAGTACTATGTTAAAGAGGTGATTTTTACGGTAATTCTCGGTATTGACCCAGGCTACGCAATAGTCGGTTACGGCATTATCAATTACGAAAAAAACCGCTTTTCCGTTATTGATTACGGCGCAGTTACAACCGAAGCCAAAACACCCTTTAATAAGAGACTCGCAATTATTTATAATTCGCTTAATGAGCTGATTATCAAATATAAGCCCGAAGCGATGGCGATAGAAAAACTGTTTTATAACACGAATGCCAAAACCGTTATTGACGTCGCTCAGGCAAGGGGAGTTATAATGCTCGCCGCCGAGAATAACGGCATTCAGGCATTCGAGTATACTCCGCTTCAGGTTAAACAGAGCGTCGTAGGCTACGGCAGGGCGGAGAAAAAACAGGTTCAGGAAATGACAAGGGTTATTCTTAACCTCGAAAAAATTCCTAAACCCGACGATACCGCCGACGCTCTCGCGATGGCTATCTGTCACGCTCATTCAAGCGGTTCTTTAATGTCTTTACTTAAAAAATAAGGAGAAAATATGTTTTATTCACTTACGGGTACGGTTGTACGCTTTGACGCTTCTTCGGTGGCTGTTTCCTGCGGCGGCGTTGCGTTTAACTGTCAGACAAGTATGAATACTTTAAAACAGGTTTCCAAAACGGGCGAGGAGGTAACTGTTTATACCTATCTCAACGTCAGGGAGGACGCGCTTGACCTTTTCGGTTTTTCTACCGAAAGAGAGCTAGAATGCTTTAAGCTTCTTATAAGCATCTCCGGTATCGGTCCGAAAATGGCTCTTGCGATTTTATCTGTGCTTAATCCCGACGAGCTTTCGCTTGCAATCGCTTCGGGCGACTATAAGGTTATTGCTACCGCTCAGGGAATCGGCGCCAAAAAAGCCCAGAGAATTGTTATGGAGCTTAAGGACAAGGTCGCTTCCGGAAATATGGCTGAAATCTTTGACGCCTCGAGTGCTCAGGTCGCCTCTGTTTCGTCGGGCGGCAATACTGCGGAAGCGATTTCCGCTCTTACCATGCTCGGCTATTCACAGAGTGAAGCTGCAACCGCCGTCAGCAAGACCGATAAATCGCTTTCGGTTGAAGAAATAATCAAGCAGGCTTTAAAACAACTTTCTAAGCAGGTGTAACCAATGGAATTTGATAATAACGAAAGAATTGTAACACCGGGTTTTACAAGCGCGGATTCCGAAACCGAAATATCGTTAAGACCTAAGGTATTAACCGAATATATCGGTCAGGATAAGGCTAAGGAAAACCTGAAAATCTATATTGAAGCGGCTAAAAACAGGGGCGAGACTCTTGACCACGTCCTGCTTTACGGCCCTCCCGGACTCGGTAAAACGACGCTTGCGGGAATTATTGCGAATGAAATGGGCGTTCAGATAAGAGTTACCTCGGGCCCCGCTATTGAAAAGCCGGGTGACCTTGCGGCTCTTCTTACCAACCTTAATGACGGCGACGTGCTTTTCATTGACGAAATTCACCGTCTTTCAAGAGCGGTTGAAGAGGTGCTTTACCCCGCTATGGAGGATTATGCGCTCGATATCATTATCGGCAAAGGTCCTTCGGCTCGTTCGATAAGACTTGATTTGCCTCATTTCACTCTTGTCGGCGCCACCACGAGAGCAGGTCAACTTTCGGCACCGCTGCGCGACAGATTCGGCGTTATTCTTCGCCTTGAGCTTTATACTACCGAACAGTTAAGTCAGATTGTTCAGCGAAGCGCGGGAATACTTGAAATATCCATCGATAAAAACGGCGCCGAGGAAATCGCCTCGCGTTCGAGAGGCACGCCGAGAATTGCCAACAGGCTTCTCAAAAGGGCAAGAGACTTCGCTGAGGTTATGGACAACGGAGTTGTAACCGAGGAGAATGCAAAAATCGCTTTGTCAAGAATGGAAATCGATAAATTGGGTCTTGATAACATTGACCGCCTTTTGCTCTCGACAATGATTAAGAATTATAACGGCGGACCCGTCGGGCTTGAAACAATAGCCGCAACTATCGGCGAGGAATCCGTTACAATAGAGGATGTTTACGAACCTTATCTTCTTCAGATTGGCTTTATAGCGAAAACGCCAAGAGGAAGAGTCGTAACGCCCCTCGGGTATAAGCATATGAATATGGAAATGCCCGGTCAGCAGACACTTGATATTTAGGAGATAAAAAAATGGGTAGATTATTCGGAACAGACGGCGCAAGGGGAGTTGCCAACAGCGAGCTCACCTGCGAATTATCAATGAAAATCGGAAGAGCGGCGGCTATGGTGCTCACCGAAAATCTTTCACATAAACCGAGAGTCCTTATCGGAATGGATACTAGAGCTTCTTCTCATATGCTCGCGGCGGCAATTTCTGCAGGACTTTGTTCTGTCGGCGCGGATGTTCTTGTCCTCGGCGATATTCCTACTCCCGGCGTCGCGTTTCTCGTTAAGGAATACGAGTATGACGCGGGCGTAATGATTTCCGCTTCGCATAATCCCTGCGAATACAACGGTATTAAGATTTTCCAGTATAACGGTTATAAGCTTCCGGACGAGCTTGAAAATGAAATTGAAGAGATTATTATTGACGAAACCAAGGTTCCGCCCGTAATGCTCGGCGGCGATGTCGGAAGAATTTCGTTTTCAAAAAAGGCGGTTGACGACTATATTTTCCACCTTGCAATGACCTCCGACGGGGATTTCAAGGGTATGAGAATAGCCATTGACTGCGCAAACGGCTCTGCTTCGGTTACGGCGCGCGCTCTGTTTACAAGGCTCGGCGCGGAATGCTTTATAATAAACGACGAGCCTAACGGCATCAATATTAACGACAAATGCGGCTCAACCCATATGGAGCAGCTTCAGAAATATGTCGTTGAGAATAAATGCGATATCGGCTTCGCGTTTGACGGTGACGCCGACAGAATGCTTATCGTTGATGAAAAAGGCAATATAGTCGACGGCGATAAGATTATTGCCCTTTGCGCTAAATATATGAAGCAGCAGGGCAAGCTCAATAAAGACACCGCAGTTGTTACCGTAATGAGTAATATGGGCTTCTTTGAATTCTGCAAAGATAACGGCATTAACTGCGAAACAACAAAGGTCGGCGACAGGTATGTTCTTGAAAATATGGTCGAAAACGGCTATTCAATAGGCGGCGAGCAGTCGGGACATATTATTTTCCTTGATTTTGCCACGACGGGCGACGGTCAGATGTCTGCAATTCAGGTGCTTAACGTTCTTAAAAGAACCGGTAAAAAGATTTCCGAGCTTGCCGACGAAATGACCGTATTTCCTCAAGTGCTTATCAATGTCCGTGTTTCAAACTTCGGTAAAACAAGGCTTGATAAGGACAGGGAAGTTCAGCTCGCTATTAAAGAGGCTTCCGACGAACTCGGCGACGACGGCCGCGTTCTTGTCCGCGTCTCGGGAACCGAGCCTCTTGTACGCGTTATGCTTGAGGGCAAGGATTACGATAAAATCAAGTATCTCTCCGAATGTATTGCAAAAGTTGTTGAGGAAAGGTTAGTTTAATGCGCGTTTCAGACGGTTGGAAAGATTATATTCTGCTTGATTGCTCCGACGGTGACAGACTTGAAAGCTGGGGCGGTTATACTATGGTGCGCCCCGACCCTCAGGTTATCTGGAATACTCCGAAGAAAAACGGACTCTGGCGACGCGCCGACGCTGTTTATCTTCGCTCGAAAACCGGCGGCGGTCATTGGGAATTCAATAATAAACTTCCCGACAGCTGGCAGATTAAATATAAAGACCTTACCTTTAACGTTAAAAATATGGGCTTTAAGCATATGGGCATTTTCCCCGAGCAGGCCGTAAACTGGGATTACGTTCGAAATGTAATCGAAACCAGTAACCGTCAGGTAAAGGTTCTAAATCTTTTCGCCTATACGGGTGCTGCTACAGTTTCCGCATTGAAAGCGGGCGCGACCGTCGTTCACGTCGACGCGTCAAAGGGAATGGTTCAGTGGGCTAAAGAGAATTCGGTTTCTTCTTCGGTTGCCGATAAACCCGTGCGCTGGATTGTCGACGATTGCGTTAAGTTCGTTCAGCGTGAAATAAGGCGCGGAAATAAATATGACATTATCATAATGGACCCGCCTTCATACGGCAGGGGACCCAACGGCGAGGTCTGGAAGGTCGAAAACGAGGTCTATCCTCTCGTTGAGCTTTGTTCTCAGGTCTTAAGTGAAGACCCGCTTGTGTTCCTGATTAATTCATACACGACCGGTCTTTCGCCCGCCGTAATGGAATACATACTCGGTTCGGTGATTAAGAAAAAGTTCGGCGGCAACGTTTCAAGCGATGAAATAGGGCTTCGCTGCAGTGACAGCGGACTTGTGCTTCCCTGCGGCTCGTCTGCAATCTGGGAAAAATAATAACGGAGTTTTTAATGAACAGGTCATTTTCATTAAAATTTGATAATGTATTTTACCGATATGAGTCCGACGACGAAAATAAGGTCAACGACTACGCGGTAAAGAATGTCAGCTTTGAGATTAAAAGCGGCGAAATGATTGCCGTACTCGGTCATAACGGCTGCGGCAAAAGCACGCTTGCAAAGCTCACTAACGCCATATTAATCCCGACTGAAGGTAAGGTTTACGTTAACGGTATGGATACCTGCGACGAAGAAAAAACCTATGATATTCGTCAGAAGGTAGGCGTTGTTTTTCAGAATCCCGACAACCAGATTGTCGCTTCGATTGTTGAAGAGGACGTTGCGTTCGGTCCCGAAAATCTCGGCATACCGCGTGACGAAATGATAAAGCGCGTTGAAGAGTCGCTTGAGGCTGTCGATATGCTTTCCTACCGCAAGCACGAAACACATAAGCTTTCGGGCGGACAGAAACAGAGAGTCGCTATTGCCGGTATTCTTGCCATGCGTCCGGACTGTATTGTCCTTGACGAGCCTACGGCTATGCTTGACCCCGTCGGCAGGCGTGAGGTTCTTAATACCGTTAAAAAGTTCAATAAGGAACTCGGAATTACAATTGTTTATATCACTCATTTTATGGAGGAAGCCGTTGAAGCGGACCGTATAATCGTTATGGATAAAGCTGAGATTTTATTTGACGGTACGCCTAAAGAGGTTTTTTCAAACAGTAAAAAAATAAGGGAAATAGGTCTTGATGTTCCCGCCACAGTTTCACTTGCGCTTGAAATTGAAAAAGAGGGATTTGACATTCCTTCGGATTCGCTTAATGTTGACGAGTTTGTCAGCGGAATAGAAAAATTAGTTAATTGAGGTAGGAAATAACCGATGCCGATAATTAAAACCGAAAACTTAACATATATTTACGGCATTGGCACCCCGTTTGAGAAAAAGGCGCTTGACAACGTGTCAATATCTGTCGAAAAAGGCGAGATGATTGGTATCATCGGCCATACCGGCAGCGGTAAAAGTACGCTTGTTCAGCATCTTAACGGCTTGTTCAAACCAACAGGCGGCAAGGTTTACGTTGACGGCAAAGATATCTGGGAGAATAAAAAATCCGTCCGCGAAGCTCGTTATAAGGTCGGTTTATGCTTTCAGTATCCTGAGTATCAGTTGTTTGAAAGCACCGTATACCGCGATATAGCCTTCGGTCCTAAGAATATGGGGCTTGATGACGACGAAGTCGATAAAAGAGTAAGAAGAGCGGCTGAAATTGTCGGACTCGGCGAAAAAAGACTTGAAAGAAGTCCCTTCGATTTGTCGGGCGGTATGAAAAGAAGAGCCGCTATTGCCGGCGTAATCGCCCTTGAACCCGAGGTTCTTATTCTCGACGAGCCAACCGCAGGTCTTGACCCTGCGGGCAGGCAGACGATTATTGATATGATTGAAAACTACCGCAAAGATACGGGCAGAACAGTCATTATGATTTCTCACAGTATGGACGATGTTGCGAGATTCTGCGACAGAGTTCTCGTTATGAATGAGGGCAGGGTTGAATGCTTTGATACCGTAAAGAATGTTTTTGCGGATTCAAAAAAACTTGATTCAATGGGACTCGGCGTTCCGCAGGTTACCCAGGTTCTTCTTAAGCTGAAGGAACGCGGTATGAACGTTAGAACCGATATTTTTACTGTCGAAGAAGCCAAAAACGAATTGGTCCGTCTTCTTAAGGGAAGGGGGATGCAGCTTGATTAAGGAAATCACGATAGGGCAGTATTTCCCCGGAAATTCGCTTGTCCACAGGCTCGACGCGAGAATAAAGCTTATTTTAACATTTGTCTTTATAGTTGCTATTTTTATCTGTAAAAACTTTTTGTCCCTCGGTCTTGTTGCATTAGTTCTTCTTTTCGGAATTCTTGTTTCCCGCATTTCAATCACAACTATTCTCAAAGGCTTAAAGGCAATAATTCTTATAATTATTGTTACCTCGTTGTTACAGGTTTTCTATAACAAACAGGGCGATATGCTCTTTGAATGGCGTTTTATTCACATAACGTCAAAAGGTCTTATGCTCGCGGGCTTTACGTCGCTGAGAATTATTATTCTTGTTATTACGGGCTCAATGCTCACTTACACGACCTCGCCGACTATTCTTACCGACGCCATAGAAAGACTTTTTTCACCGCTGAATAAAATCAAGGTTGACGTTCACGTTCTTGCTATGATGATGACGATTGCGCTCAGATTTATTCCCATATTAATTGAAGAAATTGATAAGATTATGTCGGCGCAGAAGGCAAGAGGCGCAGTTTTTGACGAGGGAGGTCTAATTAAGCGCTCAAAGGCTCTTATGACTGTTGTAGTACCTCTTTTCGTAAATTCCTTCAGACGAGCATATGAGCTTTCATTTTCAATGGAATGCCGTTGCTACAGAGGCGGCGAGGGCAGAACGCGACTTCGTGAAATGAAGATAGGCATTCTTGACGTTTTTGCAATTATTTTTATGGCTGCTCTTATTTCTTCGATAATTCTTTTAAACATATATTTTGTTTCGGTGATTTAATGAGAAATCTTTTATTCACAATTTCATTCTGCGGAACCGCATATCACGGCTGGCAGGTACAGAATAACGCCGTTACCGTGCAGCAGACAGTTCAGGACGCCATTGAAAAAATCATTCGGAAAAGGGAAAATATTGTCGGTTGCAGTCGAACAGACGCGGGCGTACACGCGAATATGTACTGTTTCAATATGAAAACAGAAAGCCTGATTCCATGCGAAAAGCTTGTTACCGCAATTAACGCTATGCTTCCCGACGATATTTCCGTACTCGACTGCGTTGAAAAGGAAGAAAGCTTTCACGCGCGTTATGACTGTAAGAGAAAAGAATATAAATATCTCATTTTAAATTCAAAGATTAACAATCCGTTTCTTACCGACAGGGCTTTGCTTTATCCTTACCCGCTTGACGAAAGCTTTCTCGATGAACAGGCAAAGCAGTTTATCGGCAGATATGATTACAGCGCTTTCTGCAATTCGGGAAGCAGCGTTGAAGATACGGTAAGAAATGTCTTTTCTGCAGATGTCGGAAGAGAGGGAGATACCGTTACGTTTACCGTTTCGGCTGACGGATTTCTCTATAATATGGTTCGTATAATGGTCGGGACTTTGCTTGATATATCATCCGGCAAAATACCCGAAAACACTATAAAAGACATTATTCTTTCAAAGAACAGGGATATGGCGGGCTGTACCGCTCCCGCGTGCGGACTTTATCTTAACAAGGTTGAATATTAAAGCTGGTGATTATTTGGCTAAAAGAAAATCGAAAAAAAGAATAAATCTTAAACGGCTTGCGAATAAAAAAGTCATAAGGGTTGCCGCTATTGTACTTGCGGTGCTTATAGTCTTTTCCGTCGCCGCGTATAAGCTGAGCAATTATTCTCCGCTCGGCGTCGGCAAGGGAATAAGCAATCTCGGCGACTCAATGCTCGGTAATAACGGATTTCCGTACAGCATATCATCAAATGACGTAAAACATCTCGGGATGAGCGGTTCTGACCTTGTTGTCTTAAATGATACGGGAGTTAAAATTATTGACTCATCAGGCAGGCAGGTAAGCGATTTCCAGCATAACTATTCTTCGCCGCTTATCTATACTTACGGTTCTCATTCGCTTGTTCTTGACGCGGGTAAAAATCTGTTTCGTGTTCAGACATCCGGCAAAATCATTTATGAACAGGAATCACAGTTTGAACTTCTGACGGGCGATATTTCGAAGAACGGCTGTGTTGCAATTGCTGCCAAAAGCGATCAGGGAGCGTCGATGCTTAGCGTATTCGACTCAAAAAAGAACGAGATTTTTTCCTGGGTATGCGCCAAGCATATGATAGTAAGCGTCGATATTTCCGATAACGGAAGATATATTGCGGTCGGCGTTATCGGGGCCGACAGCGGCGACATAGTTTCCGAGGTTTATCTTTTCGACAAGAATTACAGCGACGCTGTAAGGCATTTTGAATTACCCGGAACTGCAGTTGCGGCAGTCAATATTCTTTCGGGCAAAAAACTTGTTATTATAGGTGATAATCTCGTTGCCTTTGTTAATGAAAAGGGCGAAAGAAACGATATTGACGTTTCTCTTAACACCGTTTCAAGGTTTTTCATAAGCGATAACAATATTACTTCTGTTGTCCTTTCAAAGTATTCAAGCGCGTATTCAAACATTCTTAAGGTTTACAGCGCATCGGGCAAGGAAATATCAAGCGCAGATATTGATTTTCAGATAAAGGATATGTATTCCGACGGAAAACATATTGCGCTTCTGTCCGACAGCAAGATAGTCTGTTACGATTTATACGGAAGAGTGTCAGGCGAAAAATCCATTGACAATGACTCCGTTAAATGTTGTCTGAACGGTTCAAACGTATATGTTCTGTTCTCCAACGCCATAAAACAGTATTCCGTCAGAGGAAACTCCGATGAAAGAGTCACCCGCGGTGCTGTTGAAAAAATAGATGAAGAGGTGGTAGGAAACTAAATAACAGTTCAATCAATCAATTATTACTAAAACCGGAGGTTTTAAAAGATGTCAGTAATAGATATTCTCTTTTTGGCAATCATAGTTGTTTTTGCCGTGTTCTCCTACAAACGCGGTATTATGTCAACTATACTTGAAATTGTTGCTTTTGTACTTGCGGTTGCGATTGCCGTTTATGCCGCTAAGCCTGTCGGCAAAATTATGTACAATTCTTTTATCAGAAGCAGCATTGAAAATCACGTTAAAAACGCAATTCAGGAAATCAATTTTGATGATAAGGTTGTTTCCGTTGAAGAAGGCGCACAAATCATCTATGATAATATGCCCGATTTTGCCGTTAAAATTGCAAAATCCAACGGCATTGACGAGGGCAATATCGTCTCAAAGGTTAAGACTACAAAGTTTAATTCAGTTGCGATGATAGATATGACTCTTACAAAGGTCGTTGACCCGATTGTTCTTCCCGCTACCGAAACAATTGCGTTTATCATTCTGTCGGCGGCGCTGATATTCCTGCTGAGGCTGTTTGCGAGGATGCTTTCGAAAGACAATGAAGAGGACGGATTTAACGCCAATAAATTCTTCGGCGGTCTGTTCGGAATAGCCAAAGGAATTGTTGTAGTATACGTTGTCTGCGCTTTGCTTCACTTCATTAATCTTATCGGCGACAATCCGAATGAGGGTTTAGGCGAGATTCTTTCAAAATCGCAGGTATTTAACTTTATGATAAATAACAACCCCGTAATCGAAGGGTTAAAGGAAATGTTTTAAGGGTACATAAAGATGAAGGATTTATTTAAAGGTTGTCTTACAGTTCCCAACCTTATAACATTAATAAGAATTGTGCTTATTCCGTTCTTTGCTTATTTTTATTTAAAGGGCGAAACAAACGATATAATTATTGCGCTTATTATTCTCGCGCTTTCGGGACTTTCAGATTTTGCAGACGGTAAAATCGCAAGAAAATTCAATCAGGTCAGTAACCTTGGTAAAATTCTTGACCCGGTTGCCGATAAGCTTACGCAGATTACAATTGCGATTATTCTCTTTATCGGCTTCAGACACGCTCAGAATCCGATTATGCAGGCATTCGGCTGGGTGTTCCTTGTATTCCTTGTAAAAGAGGGAATAATGGTTATCGGCGGACTTCTTATGCTTATCTTCGGTATCAGACCCGGCGCCGCCGAAATATACGGCAAGGTTGCTACATTCGTTTTCTATGCGGCTATGATACTGATAATCGCATTCGGCCCCGAAATCGGACTTATGAGCCGTCTCGGATTAAGTATAGTAATGCCCGACTGGCTGACTGTCGCGCTGGTTGTTATTTGCGCGATTATGACTATTGTCGCATTCTGCAGTTATATGCCCGAAACTCACAGACAGGTTCAGGAGCGTTTCGGCAAAAAAGATAAAAACGAAATTTCAGAGGAAAAATAACTTATGAAACAAATGATTTGCACAAGGTGTAAAAAATACCCCGCGGTATTTTTTATTACAAAGGTCGACGGTGATAAGACGGCCAATGAAGGGCTTTGTGTTAAGTGCGCTATGGAATTGAATATCGGTCCGGTCAAGCAGATTATGGAAAGCATGGGCATCTCCGAGGAGGAGATGGAGGGCGTTTCCGAACAGCTTGAAGAAATGTATGAAAACGGCGATATGGAAGAGCTGTTTCAGCCCGGCGGAGCAGGAACGTTCCCGTTTATGCAGAATATGCAGGGTATGTTCGGCTCGGCTGATTCTTCGGGCGGCGAGGCGGCAAATCAAAAAGACGTTAAGGAAAAGGACAAAAAAGGAAAGGTTAAAACCGATAAAAAGAGAAAGTCGATTAATCTTTTCTGCACCGACCTTACCGCAAACGCTCGCGAGGGTAAACTTGACCGAATTATCGGCAGGGATGAGGAGATTAAAAGGACGATTCAGATTCTCTGTAGAAGGACCAAGAACAATCCCTGCCTTATCGGTGAGCCGGGCGTAGGCAAGACCGCTATCGCAGAAGGTCTTGCGCTTAAAATTGCCGCGGGCGACGTACCTGCAAAGCTTTCCAATAAGGAAATTCAGCTTCTTGATTTGACCGCACTTGTTGCCGGCACCCAGTTCAGAGGTCAGTTTGAAAGCCGTATCAAATCCCTTGTAGACGAGGTTAAGGAAGCGGGTAATATCATTCTGTTTATCGACGAGGTTCATAATCTCGTCGGCACGGGCGACGCCGAAGGCAGCATGAATGCCGCAAATATTCTTAAACCCGCTCTTTCACGCGGTGAAATTCAGGTTATCGGTGCGACTACCTTTAACGAATATCGCAAGCATATTGAAAAGGACGCCGCTCTTGAAAGGCGTTTTCAGCCCGTAAAGGTTGAGGAACCTTCAATTGAGGACACTTACAAAATGCTTCTCGGCATCAAGAATTATTATGAGGATTTCCATAAGGTTTCCATCAGCGATAATCTTGTATACAAAGCCGTTACAATGTCCGAAAGGTATATTACCGACAGATATCTTCCCGATAAGGCTATTGACCTTCTCGACGAAGCCTGCACCTGCGCAAATCTTCGCAATAAGGCAATAAGCGACTACGAAATTGAGCTTGAAAAGAAAAAGCAGTTAGAGGATTCTCTTGACGAGCTTGAGCACGAGGAAGATATTGAAAAGCTTGATTTTAAAGAGATTTCAAACCTCAAAACCGAGATTATTTCTCTTGAAGAGGAAATCGAAAAGCTTAAGGTTAAGGCGGCTGATAATGCCGTAACCGAAAACGACCTTGCTACCGTTATCAATCTTTTCACGGGTATTCCCATGTCAAAGGTGCTTGACGGCGACCTTAAGAGCCTTATAGGTCTTGAAGACAGACTTAAGGCAAAGGTTATAGGTCAGGACAGAGCTGTCGAACTTGTCGCGGCGGCTATAAAGAGAAGCCGCGTTCAGATTTCGGCGCAGAGAAAGCCCGCGTCATTCATTTTTGTAGGTCCTACGGGCGTAGGTAAAACTGAGCTCGTAAAACGGCTTTCAATGGAGCTTTTTGACACTCCCGAAACACTTATAAGGCTTGATATGTCCGAGTTTATGGAAAAACACAGCGTTTCAAGAATTATCGGTTCTCCGCCCGGTTATGTAGGCTATGACGAGGCGGGACAGCTTACCGAAAAGGTAAGAAGAAAGCCGTATTCAATAATTCTTTTTGACGAAATTGAAAAAGCGCATCCCGACGTTATGAATATTCTTTTACAGATTCTTGACGAGGGTAAAACAAGCGACGCTCACGGCAGGGTAGTTGATTTTTCAAACACTGTTATCATTATGACCTCCAATGCGGGCAGTGAAAGAAAAGAAAACGCTCTTGGCTTTGCAAAGGACAAAGCGGAAGTTAATGTTGAAAAATCAATCAAGGCTCTTAACGAGTTCTTAAGGCCCGAATTTGTCGGCAGGGTAGACGAAATAGTAGTTTTCAACGAGCTGACCGAAGAAAACTATGAACAGATTGCCATGCTTATGCTTAACGAGCTCGGCGACGCGCTTAAGGATAAGGGAATCACTCTTACAATCGGCGAAAACGTAGCGAAGACTCTTGTTTCCAAAATGGACGGCAACGTCCGCGGCGCAAGGGATTTGAGAAACGTAATAAGAAGAAATGTCGAAGATAAGGTTTCGACATATCTTGTTGAAAACTGCGACAAACTTCTCAAAAGTGTTTCGCTTTCGGTTGAGGGCGACGAGATAGTTCTCAAGACCAAATGATTTTATATAAATAGTAATTAAATTCTATTGACTTTCAGCGGTGGGTATGCTAAAATATCCACCGTTGCAAGTTAATATGCGGGTGTAGTTCAATGGCTAGAATCCCAGCCTTCCAAGCTGGTCGTGTGGGTTCGATTCCCATCACCCGCTCCATAAAAAGCAGTCATACGGCTGCTTTTTTATTTTGAATCTTTTATGGGAATCGAACCCATAACAGTCCATGTCGAGCGGTTTGACGTCAGTCAGAGCGAGACGGACAAAAAATACGAAGATTTGCGAAGCAAATAAACGAAGCGAAGCTTCGGTTTCCCATCACCCGCTCCATAAAAAAGCAGTCTTACGGACTGCTTTTTATTTTTTATATATTGAAATATAGAGTATTATTTGATATAATAAAGTGATAAAGAATGGGTGAGTATGTATGAACGGCAAATTAATCGTTATTGAGGGGCTCGACGGGAGCGGAAAATCAACCCAGACAGCTCTGATTAAAGAGAAAATTGAACAGTCGGGTAAAACCCTAAAGCAGATAAAACTGCCCGATTATGAAAGCGATTCAAGCGCGCTTGTAAGAATGTATCTTGCGGGCGAATTCGGCACTGACCCGAATGACGTTAACACTTATGCGACCTCGCTTTTCTATACGGTAGACCGCTACGCCAATTTTACAAAGGTCTGGAAAGAGGATTATCTCAACGGTTCTATTATTCTTGCCGACAGATATACTACCTCAAACGCGGTTCATCAGATGGTAAAGCTTCCCAAAGACAAATGGGACGAATATCTTAACTGGCTTGAAGATATTGAATACAATAAGGTCGGTATTCCGAAGCCCGATATTGTAGTTTTTCTTGATATGCCCGTTGACGTTTCTCAGCGCCTTATGACCGAAAGATATTCCGGCGACGAAAACAAAAAGGACGTTCACGAAGCAAATGTGGCTTACCTTAACGCCTGCCACGAATCCGCGCTTTACGCCGCGGACAGGCTCGGCTGGTATGTTGTTAAGTGTTCAGACGGCAACAATCCGAGAGCCATTGAAGATATTAATTCTGATATTTTTAAGGAGATAAAAGGAATTGTTGGAATTTAAGAAACCCGTGTTAGCCGATAAAAAATGGGTTGACGCTTTGCTCCGGAATTCTTCAAAGGGCTGTGAATTCTGTTTCGGGAATATATTTATCTGGTCCGATATTTATAATACCGAAATAGCTTCGTTCAATAATACTCTTGTTCTTCGTTATAAGGTTGACGGCGAATATTCCTATTCGTTTTCCGATTCGGAAAATCTTTTCGCCCTTATTGAACTGCTTTTTGAAAACTCAAAAAAACACTCTCAGGCTTTAAGGATTTACGCTCTTTCGAAGAATGAAAAGGAGCTTCTTGAAAAACTGTTCCCCGATACATTCGAGTTTTCCGAAATGCGCGATTTCTTTGATTATGTATATAAGACCGAGGATTTAATTAACCTTTCGGGCAGAAAGTATCATCAGAAACGCAATCATATTTCGTATCTTAAAAGCAATAATTCCTGGGAATATGAAAGCATAAACGATTCCAATATCGAGGAATGCCGTCTGTTCAATTCCCAGTGGGAAAGACATAACGGCGAGAAAAATCCCGAAGAGCTTTCGGATGAAAACAAGGCTATACAGCTTGCTCTTGACAATTTTTCCGAGCTTGGATTTAAGGGCGGGATTTTAAGAGTAAACGGTAAAATCGAAGCCTACACTCTCGGTGAAAGAATGAACGACGAAATGTTCTGTACTCATATTGAAAAAGCGAATGCGGATTTACGCGGCGCTTACCCGCTTATCAATCAGCAGTTTGCCGAAAATGAGCTTTCGTCTTATAAGTACGTAAACCGTGAAGAAGATACCGGAAGCGAGGGACTGAGACAAGCTAAAATGAGTTATCATCCCGCATTTCTTATGGAAAGCTATTTTGCGAGGGCTTTAAAGTGATTATTCATCCCGAAAAAACCGATATTCCCCAAATTAAAAAGATTTGGAAAGTTTCCTTTTCAGATACTGACGAAAGTATCAATTCATACTTTGAAAAATGCTTTTCGACAGACGACTGCTATATTTCAAAAGACGGCGATAGAGTTCGGGCGTGCCTGCAGATGATGCCCTGCATTGTTTATAATTCGGGGAAAGAATATAAAGCTAAGTATATGTACGCCGTATGTACCGAGCCCGAATACCGGCACAGGGGAATTATGACTGCGCTTATTAACGAGGCATGCGAAAGGGAAAAAGCGGTCGGTACGAAGCTTATTCTCTGTGTTCCGTCCGATGAAAAGCTTTTCGATTTTTACCGTAGATGCGGTTTTACCGACGGAGTTTACTGTTCTTCGTTTGATATTAAACGCGAAGAGTTTGAAAAAGATACGAAACCTTGTGAATATTATCTTAATTCCGATACCAAACTGTTTAACGAAAACAGAAACAGACTTCTTTTCGATAAATGCTTTGTCGGTTTTACGGACAGGTTTGTTTCTCTTGCCGACGGGAAAGAGTATTCTACGGCTTATAACGATAATTTTTACTGTATGTGCTGTCAGGAAGATGAAACATTTCACGTCTGCGACTGTTTCTTTTCGGATGAAAAAGGCAAAAACGATTTGTTTTACTTTCTGAAAAATGAAACTGACGTAAATCAGTTCAGAATTGATTACTGCTCAGATAATAACGATAAACTTACAGGTGTTATCAGATGCCTTGATAATACCGGTTTTGACAATACACGAATATATCTCGGTTTTAAAATGGAGTGATAAAAATGGTATATGTTTTTCTTGCCGAAGGCTTTGAAATTGTCGAAGCTCTTGCTGTGGTTGACGTTTTAAGGCGCGCGAAGATTGAAACCGCAACCGTAGGTATCGGCGGCAAAGCAGTTAAAAGCTCAAACGGTATTACCGTTACCTGCGATAAGGAAGAAAATGAAATCGGTCTTATGGATGATATTGAGGCTATTGTTCTTCCCGGCGGTATGCCCGGAACGATAAACCTTGATAACAGCGCGACGGTTCATTCATTTCTTGAATTTGCGGACGAAAAGAAGCTCCTCATCGCCGCTATATGCGCGGCGCCTTCCGTGCTTGGCAAAAAAGGTTTTCTTAAAGATAAAAAAGCCACTTGTTTCCCCGGATTTGAAGAGTATCTTTACGGCGCGGATTATACGGGCGGATTTGTGGAAAAAGATTCAAATATAATAACTGCAAAGGGTATGGGCGTTGCTGTTGATTTCGGTCTTGAAATTGTCTCATATTTGAGAGATAAACAGCTTTCGGAATCAATAAGAAAGTCCATTCAGTCAAAGTGATATGACAAAACAGGAATTAAGAGAGTTTTATATTCACAAAAAAATAGAGCTTTCCGAGGAACAAAAATTCAAAGCTGACGAGATAATATTCAATAAGCTTGTTAATCTTGATTTGTTTAAAAACAGCGACTGCATTCTCACCTATGTTTCAACGAGAATCGAGGTCGACACAAAAAGCGTCATTGAATATGCTCTGATGAAGGGCAAAACCGTTGCCGTTCCGCGGTGCGATAAGAATTCAAATTATATGAAGTATTATCGTATCAGCTCGCTTAACGACCTTGAAAAAGGCAATTTCAATATACTTGAGCCTACGGTTTTTTGCAGCGAAGTTGTTGATATTCAGAACGGTTTGTGTATCGTGCCCGGTCTTGCCTTTGATAAAAAAGGTCACCGTCTGGGTTACGGAAGGGGTTATTTTGACAGATTCCTTTCCGAAAACAGCGTTAAAACAGTCGGACTTTGTTATAAGGATTTTTTAGTTGACGATTTACCCGTTGAGGGCTTTGATATAGCGGTTGATAAAGTATTGACCGATTAGTATTCCATTAAGGGGAGGGATTGCCGTGAGTAATAACGATTATAATATTGATGATTTCCTCAAGAATTTTGACAGAAATCTCGATAACGAATTAAAGAATGCAGGCAATCAGAACAAAAAGAATAATGTGCAGAGCAATTCCTATAAGGACAGCTTCAGCGTACATATAGATCGCAGCAAGGATTTTGTTGACGATGAGGAGGGTTATATCCCGGCGTATAACGGCGAGATTTATTTTGCAAACCATACGCCGCTTCGTCCCAAGGAAGAGCCCGCCGAAGATAAGAAGCCCGCTGAAAAGAAAAAGGCTAAAAAGCACACGAAACAGATTCCGATTAATGTTGCCGAAGGTACTGCTGCGGGCGCGGCTGCAGTCGCCGAAAACGGAAAGATTACTCCCGCTATGGTAGTTAAAGCCGCGGGAATAAGACTTAAACGCAAGTTTAATAAGGGCGCTGCCGTCAGTCTTCCTCAAAAGGCGTCTGACAGAGTTCAGCCCGTTAATAACGGAGCCGATGATGAAGAAGCAACAAAAGAAATCGCTTTTTCGAAATCCGGTAAAAACCGTAAGTCAAATATCAAGTCAATGGCTTCGTCGGGCGTTAAAGCTCTTAAGAAGAAATACCGTAAGAGAGGCGTTATGGCAGTAGGCATTTGCGTAGTTCTCGCCGTAATCATTTCGTTTGTCGCTATAAGCTGTATCAATGATATTTTAGCTATCGGCAGGGATTCAGAAAAGATTTATACCGTTACAATTCCCGCGGACGCTTCTACAAGCAGCGTAATCCGTATTCTCGATAAGCAGGGACTTATTAAAAACAGTATTTTCTGCAATATAATCGCTAAGGTTCAGCATTTCAGGAGCGACAACTATATTCCCGGTATCTACTATGTTACCGAATCTATGGGACTTGAGGGAATGCTTCTTCAGTTTAAATCCGCTCAGGTAACCGGCGAGGAGGTAAGACTTACCTTCCCCGAAGGCTATAACGTTGACCAGATTATGGCAAAACTTGAAAAATACGAGGTTTGTTCTACTGCATTGTTCAAGCAGACATTAAGAGACGTCGATTTTTCAAAGGAATACGATTTCCTCGCTTCTATAAAAGATAAAGACCAGAGATACATTTATGTCGAGGGTTATCTCTATCCCGATACCTATGATTTCTATGTCGGTGAAAACCCGGCAGCGGTAATCCGTAAATTTCTTGACAACTTTAAGGAAAAATGGACTGAAGAATATCAGGAGAAAGCCAAAAAGATAAATATGTCGATGGATGAGGTTATCACTCTCGCTTCGATTATTCAGAAGGAGGCTTACGGCGCGGAGCAGATGCCCGACGTATCTTCGGTAATCCATAACAGACTTAATTACAGCGCACTTTTCCCGACTCTTAAATGCGACTGCACTCAGTATTACGTCAAAAACTTTATTGAAAAAAATACTGCTGACAGGTCGCTCGCCATGGCTCTAAACAACAGATACAACACGAATGACTGCATTGGACTTCCCATCGGCGCTATCTGTAATCCGGGCGATGACGCAATTAACGCGGCTCTCAATCCGAATGAAACGAAGTATTATTTCTTCGCTCATGACAATAATAACAAGATTTATCTTGCGTCAAACGAATCCGACCACAATAAGAATCTTATTGAAATCAACGAGGTAAACAAGAGTGCAAAGAAAGACTGATTTAATTAAGCCTGAATTGCTTTGTCCCGCGGGAGACGCGGAGAGACTTGACGCCTGTCTTATGTATGGCGCGGACGCGGTTTATCTCGGTTCGGATATGTTTACAATGCGCGCCGCCGCTCCTAATTTCAGCGGCAAAAGCCTTGAACAAGCCGTTAAAAAATGTCATGAAAAGGGCGTCAGGGTTTATCTGACCTGCAATACTCTTCCGAGAAACAACGAGATTTCTTCACTTCGTGATTATCTTGAAAAATGGACTTCAATAGGCGTTGACGCGTTGATAGTAGCTGATATAGGCGTGCTTGATTTATGTAAAAAATACGCTCCGTCAATTCCCGTTCATATTTCAACTCAGGCGGGCATTGTTAATTATCATACAGCCGAGAGCTTTTATAATCTCGGCGCGTCAAGAGTAGTTCTTGCAAGGGAGCTTTCTATTGACGAAATAGCCGAAATCTCGGCTAAAAAGCCTAAAGAGCTTGAAATTGAAGCTTTTGTTCACGGCGCAATGTGTGTTTCGTTTTCAGGCAGGTGCCTGCTTTCAAATTATCTCACCGGACGCGACGCTAACAGGGGAGAATGCGCTCAGCCCTGTCGCTGGGAATACGCGCTTATGGAAAAGACGCGCGAGGGTATGTATTTTCCTATTGAAGACGGCAAGGACGGCACTTATATTTTAAATTCCCGCGATATGTGTATGATTGAACATATTCCCGAGCTTGTTAACGCGGGTATTGACAGCTTTAAGATTGAGGGCAGGGCAAAGTCTTCTTATTACGCGGCGGTTATAACCAACGCTTACAGAGCCGCCATTGACGAGTATTTCTCTTCGGAAAATGAAAACTATGCCGTTTCCGACTGGATTAAGGATGAAACAAAAAAAGTCAGTTACAGAGAATACTGTACCGGTTTCTATTTCGGTTCTCCCTCCGAAGACGCTCAGATTTTCTATGACGGCGGTTATAAACGCGAATGGGATGTCGCGGCCGTTCTTTTAGAAAGCGACGGCGAATATATTACCGTCGGACAGAGAAATAAATTCGTTCTCGGGGATGAACTTGAAGTAATTGAGCCGGGAAAAGAACCCGTTAAAATTACTGTTTCGGAAATGATTAATCAGAACGGCGAAAAAATAACCGAAGCTCCGCACCCTATGGAGATTATTAAAATAAAATGTGATAAATCATTTATAAAAGGCTCGCTTCTGCGAAAAGAAAAGAAATAAAAACAACGCCTCGGTAAATAATAAACCGAGGTGTTTTTATGTATAAGAGAGGGGCATTTTTATTCGGTGTTTTCGCTTTAATAATCGGACTTCTGATAAGCGGACTTTACGGTATTGAAAACGCTTTTTCAAAATCCGTTTCATCCGTTAAAAGCTCAAGAACAAAAATCCTTTGTGTTTCAAGAGGTTATATATACGACCGTAATCTGAATCCGCTTGTAAATGAAAAAATCTACAACATGGAATATTTAATAAATGACAAAACAACCTCAAGGGAAATTACTGTTGAACGCTACGGCGATAAACGGCTTTGCGGTCATTTAATAGGTTATCTTGACAGCGGGCAGAACGCGGTATGCGGAATCGAAAAGAGTTATGACGATATTCTTTTATATTACAGCGGTAACCTAAGCGTAAGCTATAATATTTCTGCAAACGACAGAATTATTGGTCAACTCGGCAAGGTTAAAAACACGAATTATCTTTCGGCGGGCGGTATTGTACTGACTGTTGACAAAAATATTCAGTATATCACCGAAAAATGCCTTGACGACGGCAACCTTAAAGTCGGAGCCGCGGTAGTTATGGACGTTAAAACGGCGAATATTCTTGCTATGGTATCAAGACCCGATTATAATTGCAACGAGATTGATAAGGCGATTAAAGACGATAATTCACCGCTTATAAACAGAGCTCTGACCGAGTACTCGGTCGGTTCGGTTTTTAAACCCGTAATTGCCTGCGCGGCGCTTGAATACGGAGTTAATCCTGAAGATAAATACAACTGTACGGGTAAAATAAAAATATCCGATACTGAATTTGAATGTCATAAAAAAGACGGTCACGGGAATGTCGATTTGTTTTCGGCTACGGCGGATTCGTGCAACACTTTTTATATTAATCTTACTGAAGATATTGACGGCGGATTTCTTTTGAATATCGCCGAAAAATTCGGCTTCGGCTCAAGGACTGAAATTGCCGACGGCATTTATTCGGATTCGGGGAAACTGCCTTTGAAAGAAGAAATGACGAAAGGGGAAAAGGCTAACTTTTCCTTCGGTCAGGGAACTCTTATGGCTTCGCCTTTGCAGATGGCTGCCGCTTACGCCGCGATAGGTAATTACGGTGTTTACAATCAGCCGCTTGTTATTAAATCAATGGTTGACGAAAACAAAACCGAATTTAAAAGAGTTTCGCCTTTGCCCTCAAGAAGAGTAGTTTCGGAAAAAACCGCAAAAACCGTTCTCAGAGCGCTTGAAAAGGCAGTTTCAGACGGTAGCGGAAAGAACGCCATGCCGCGTAATACAACCGCAGTAGGGAAAACGGCGACTGCCCAGAGCGGATGGTACAGAAACGGGAAAGAGATTACTCATTCCTGGTTTATAGGTATGTTTCCCGCCGATACGCCGAAGTATGTAGTCGTCATAATAAAAGAAGACGGCGTCAGCGGTTCTTCCGATTGCGCGCCGATTTTTAAAAGCATTGCAGAATTAATTACCTCTTATGAATAATTTACAATTAACGGAAAATAATAGCACAGAGGTGATAATAATGAGTTTAACACAAAAAGAAATGTCTTTGATTAAGGATTTAAAAGGTCAGGAACAGCTTTGCATTGACAAATATAATCGTCATTCGCAATGTGCGGTTGACCCTCAGCTGAAAGGTCTTTTTTCAATGATAGCAGGTCACGAGCAAAAACATCTTGATACCCTTACAAAAATTGAAAACGGCGAAGTACCCGCGATAAACAATCAGAGCGAGCCGTTGCCGACATTCAGCGAAACCTATAACAATATTGAAACAGAGGATAAAAAGAACGACTGTTATTTATGCACCGACGTCCTTTCAACCGAGAAGCACGCTTCATCGCTTTATGATACAAGCGTATTTGAATTTACGAATACGGGCGTAAGAGACGTTCTTAACCATATTCAGAAGGAAGAACAGAATCACGGTAAAATGATTTATGACTATATGGCCGTAAACTCAATGTATAACTAAATAAAAAGACCGTCTGCCGACGGTCTTTTTTCATTTATCTTCCGGCTTTGCAAATGGAACAGGGCGAGTATCCTTCGTCAAGAGCATTAAGATATTCTTCATCGGTCCAGGTGACCGTTTCCTTGTTCTTATCAAGCGTTTGTTTAGCCGATTCGCATTCGGGCGAATGAATTTTTTTACTGTTTTTATTAATCACGTATTCCCTGATTTCGCTTATTTGTGAACTTGTTTCTTCCGAAGCGTCGGCAAGATTGTTTTCAGGCACTACGACGGTTGTATCGGGATTTACCCATACGATTTTTCCTTCGTCGGAGACGGATGAAACGGAATCGGAATATTTACTTAGCTTCCTTTGAGTATTGATTATTGTAAAATACTGAAAAACAACTACGCAGGCAAGTCCGATAATCAGCACGCCGGATACAATTGCAATTATTTTTTCTCTTTTAGTGAATTTGCTTTCTTTCATTTTTACCACTCGTATTTAGTTAGCTTTCCTTCCTTTAAAAGGTCGCCGAAATCCCATTGTCTTAATACCTCGTACACGCCGATTGCGACAGAATTTGAAAGGTTAAGACTTCTCGCCGACGAATCGTTAAGCATGGGGATTCTTACGCATCTGTCGGAATTGGCTTTTAAAAGCTCTTCGGGAAGTCCCTTTGTCTCTTTTCCGAAGAACAGATATGAATTATCGGGGTATTCTATTTTATCATAGGTGTTTTTAGCCTTTGTTGAGAAGAAATAGAAATTGCCCTCGTTTCTTGAAAAGAAATCCTCAAGGTTTTTATAATAAGTAATATCGAGAAGATGCCAGTAATCGAGCCCCGCTCTTTTTAACTTTTTATCGTCAATTTTAAAGCCCATAGGCTCGATTATGTGAAGTCTTGAACCCGTAGCCGCGCAGGTTCTTGCGATATTACCCGTATTCTGCGGGATTTCAGGCTCTACCAGAACAATATTAAGCGTCATATTATTTACTGTTATTCAACTGATACGAAAGCGTCATAAGTGAATCGCTTAAGTGTACGTTTTCAACCGAAAGGGACGGAAAATCACCGAGAATATTGTAGTGAGTGAAATTCCATATTCCCTTGACGTTGAGCTTTACAAGCTGCTCAACAATTTCCTTTGCGTTTTCTTCCGGAATACAAAGAACCGCAACGGCGGGGGAGTTGTCTCTGCAGAAATTATAAAGCCCGCTTATATGCCTGATAGGTAAGCCTTTAATCATCTGACCTGCAAGAGCTTCGTTTTTATCGAACACGCCTATAAGGTCGAAACCTCTTTCGCTGAATTCCATATGAGTTGCAATAGCTCTTCCGAGATTGCCCGCACCGATAAGAATAGTCGGAACATTTTTATCAACGCCGAGAATCTTTCCTATTTCGGTATAAAGCTGTTCGATATTATAGCCGTAACCCTGCTGACCGAATCCGCCGAAGCAGTTTAAATCCTGCCTTATCTGTGAGGCGGTCAGACCCATACGTCTTGAAAGCTCGTTTGAAGATATTTTTTCAATCCCGTTTTTTCTCAATCCTTCAAGAAATCTGTAATATCTCGGTAATCTC
This sequence comes from Clostridia bacterium, assembly GCA_017613735.1. Taxonomy (GTDB): domain Bacteria; phylum Bacillota; class Clostridia; order Oscillospirales; family Acutalibacteraceae; genus Fimenecus. Next base: position 348,979 of record JAGADF010000009.1, on the reverse strand, counting down.
TTGATAACGGGCAGTGATATATAATTTGCCTTTTTCATTTTTCAGCCTTCTTTATTCACTGATTTTTTTAACGGTTTCCATTACGTAATCGCCGAATTCACTGCAGGTGCAACCCGTATCGCGGCCGGTGATTACAAGTTTCTTTTCTTCAAGCATACAGATATCAAGCGCTCTCTCAAGCTTGTCCGCCTTTTCCTGCTTTCCGATATGAGAAAGAAGCATTACCGCGGCGCGAAGCATAGAGCACGGGTCTGCGTATTTGCCTCTTCCTTCGTCAATCATTCTCGGAGCCGAGCCGTGAATTGCTTCGAACATAGCGTATTTCTTACCGAGGTTTGCGCTGCCTGCGGTACCTACGCCGCCCTGAAATTCGGCAGCCTCGTCAGTAATGATATCGCCGTAAAGATTGGGAAGAACAAATACTTTGAAATCTTTTCTGCGCTTTTCGTCAATAAGTTTTGCGGTGGTTATATCGATATACCATTCGTCAGTCGTGATTTCGGGGTATTCTTTGCCGATTTCCTTACAGAGATTAAGGAATTTGCCGTCCGTTGTTTTGATTACGTTTGCCTTATTGATAATTGAAACTCTGTCCTTATGATTTTTTCTTGCGTATTCATAAGCCATACGCGCGATTCTCTGCGTTCCTTCGGTAGTTGTTACTACGAAGTCAAACGCGAGCTCGTCGTCAACGTTAACGCCTTTTGAGCCAACAGCATAAGCGCCTTCGGTGTTCTCACGGAAAAATGTCCAGTCGATACCCTGGGAGGGGATTTTAACGGGCCTGACATTTGCAAAAAGGTCAAGAGCTTTACGCATGGCTACGTTTGCGCTTTCTATATTAGGTCTGCCATCGCCCGCCTGAGGCGTGGTGGTCGGACCTTTGAGGATTACGGGACATTTTTTAAGCTCTTCGAGTACGTCGTCGGGAATAGCCTTATTATGCGCGATTCTGTTTTCAATGGTTAAACCGTCGATTGTTTTAAAATCAATTTTACCCGCCTTAACGTCGTCGTCAAGCATATATTCGAGTACTCTTGCGGCTTCTTTTGTGATAATCGGGCCAATGCCGTCTCCGCCGCATACGCCTATTGTAAGCTTATCGAGCTTATCAAAGTCAATAAAATCGCCTTCAGCCTTGATTCTTTCGTTCCTTTCGGATTGCTCTCGAATAAGAGCTTCAAATTTTTCAACAGCGGTTTTTATGTTCTGTTCAGTCATAATTATTCTCCTTTTGTATAATTGAGAAGACCGCCCGCAAGCAGTATTTTCATCTGTCTTTCGGAATAGTCGTATTCGAGAACGTATTCTTCGTTCTTTGTAAGGTTCTTAACCGTAACGGTTTCGCCTTTTTCAATTTTTTCTCTTACGTTATCCAGAGAAAGCTCATCGCCCTCGTCAATTCTGTCATAATCGTTTTCATTTTTAAATGTGAAGGGGAGTATGCCCGCATTAATGAGATTGGCTTTATGGATTCTCGCAAAGGATTTTGTGATAATCGCTTTTATTCCGAGATAAAGCGGAACAAGCGCGGCGTGTTCTCTTGACGAGCCCTGACCGTAGTTTGAGCCGCCTATAATAATACCTTTTCCCAATTTCTTGCAGCGTTCTGCAAAATGCTCGTCGCACTGTCTGAAACAGAACTGAGAAAGGAACGGAATATTAGAACGGTAAGGTAGAATTTTCGCTCCCGCAGGCATTATATGATCGGTTGTAATATTATTTCCAACTTTTAAAGCAACCTTTGCGCTGACGGTTTCGGGCAGCTTTTCGTTTGTCGGGAACGGCTTAATATTCGGACCGTAGATGATTTCAAGCTTTTCTGCTTCTTTAGGCGAAGCGGGAAGCTCAATCATATTGTCGTTGATTATAAACCTGTGGGGCATTGTGATTTTAAGGCTGTCGCCGAATTCTCTCGGGTCAGTAAGATAACCCGTAATAGCCGATACCGCGGCTGTTTCGGGGCTTACAAGAAAGATTCCCGCGTCTGCCGTTCCGCTTCTGCCTTCAAAATTACGGTTGAATGTGCGAAGCGAGATACCCTTTGAATTAGGCGACTGACCCATACCGATACACGGACCGCACGCGCTTTCAAGAATACGCGCGCCCGCGTCAATCATTGAAGATAAAGCGCCGTTAAGCGAAAGCATATTCAAAACCTGTTTCGAGCCGGGAGCGATTGAAAGGCTTACATTCGCAGCGACAGTCTTTCCCTTAAGGATTTCCGCAACCTTCAGCATATCCATCAGGGATGAATTTGTGCACGAGCCAATGCAAACCTGGTCAATTCTGATTTTACCGATTTGTTTAACGGTTTTAACTCTGTCGGGCATATGAGGCATTGCCGCAAGAGGCTCAAGCTCATCAAGATTAATCTCGATTGTTTCGTCATATTCGGCGTCTTTATCGGCTTTGATTTCAACGTAATCCTCGACTCTTCCCTGAGCTTTGAGAAACTTCTTTGTAATTTCATCCGACGGGAAAACCGATGTCGTAGCGCCGAGCTCAGCTCCCATATTTGTAATCGTTGCTCTTTCGGGAACGGAAAGTGTTTTGACGCCTTCGCCGGTGTATTCAATAATCTTTCCTACGCCGCCCTTGACGGACATTATCTGTAATACCTTAAGAATAATGTCCTTAGCGGAAACAAATGGCTTTAAAGAGCCCGTAAGTTTTACGTTTACAATTTTCGGCATTGTAATATAATACGTTCCGCCGCCCATAGCGACCGCAACGTCAAGTCCGCCCGCGCCGATGGCAATCATTCCGATACCGCCTCCGGTAGGGGTGTGCGAGTCGGAGCCGATAAGGGTTTTGCCGGGCTTTCCGAAGCGTTCAAGATGAACCTGATGGCAGATGCCGTTGCCGGGTCTTGAAAAACGAAGCCCTCTTTTTTTCGCAACCGAACCAATAAAACGGTGGTCGTCGGCGTTTTCAAAACCGGTTTGTAATGTATTATGGTCGATATATGCGACCGAAAGTTCGGTTTTAACCCTGTCGATTCCCATTGCTTCGAATTCAAGATAAGCCATGGTTCCCGTCGCGTCCTGAGTGAGAGTCTGGTCAATTCTCAGCCCGATTTCACTGCCTTTTATCATTTCGCCTTCAACGAGGTGAGCCTTGATTATTTTTTCGGCAACTGTTAATCCCATAGTGATTTCTCCTAACTTGTTTAACTTTTTAACAATCTTTTTTTATATTAAATCAAATCAGGCGGTTTGTCAATATTTTATCAATTATATTTTATTTAAAAATAAGTAATTTTCAACAAAATGTTGCTATTATCGGAAAAAAGTGGTACAATATATTGAAATTCGTGAATATCACAGTCAGTTTATCACAATAAATTCTTTTATCACATCGGAGGAAAGAAAATTGGCTAACGCTAACAGGAATTCAAAAGGGCAGAGGACTACTGCTTCAAAAAAGAATAACAGTAAAAATCAGGCGCCTGCGCATTCGGGAGTATTTGCAATCGTACTCTTTGCGTTGTCCGTCCTGTTTCTTTGTATTGTCTTAATACCGGGCGGGCCCGAAGGCGGACTCTGGGGAATACTTCGTGAAGTAATCTTCGGCGTATTCGGTTTCTGCGCTTTTATTCTGCCGTTGCTGTTAATATATCTAACGGTAATAAGCTCAATGGAAAAGGACTTTTCAAAGATTAATTTAAGAGTTTTCGGCGCAGTTGCTCTTGTATTCTTTATCGCTGCGGCTGTAAGCATTTTTTCAAGCGACGGCAAGATTGAATTTACGGACGCGGTCAGAAACGCTTATGATACATATCGTTATGACGGAAGCGTACTCGGAAGCGGCGTTATAGGCGCGGCTTTCGGATTCCTTATGTTGACTATAACCGGCTGGAGCAAGGCTGCCGCAGGCGCAATTGTTATAATTCTCATTTTTGCGCTTGCTCTTTTGATTTCGGGTCTTACTCTCGCAAGGTTTTTCAAAGGCCTCTGGAAACCCGTTGAAAAGACAAAGAACTTTGCTAACGAAAAGTATGTTGAATACAGCGAAAGACGTGAGGAAAGAGCTGACAGGGCTAACAGAATCGATACTATCGACCCGGCTACAGACCTTACTCCCGATAAAAAGGTTAAGGACATTCCGACTCTTGAAGAAACCGAGAACTCTTCTCCGGATTCTGCGGCTCAGCCTGCTGTGACCGAAACGGTTTCGCCTTCGGCTGTCATTGACGATATAATTAAAAAGACCAACGCCGCAGAGGAGAAAAAGGCCAAAGCCGAAGAAGCGAAAAAATCCGAAAAGGAATTTGCCGAAGAGGTCGAAAAAAATTCAAACGAAAAGAAAAAAGACTATGTTTTTCCGCCTATCAGCTGTCTTAAAAAAGGAAGCGGTTCAGACGGTATTCTTAACGAAGCCGAGCTTAAAGCCAATGCCGAAAAGCTTGTTGAAACCCTTCGTTCGTTCGGCGTTGAAACAAAGATAGTCGGTTTAAGCCGCGGTCCGTCTGTTACGCGGTATGAGATTCAGCCCGCCGCAGGCGTTAAGATTTCAAAGATTACGAATCTTGCCGATGACATAGCGCTTAATCTTGCGGCTTCGGGCGTTAGAATCGAAGCGCCTATTCCGAATAAACCCGCCGTCGGCATTGAGGTTCCGAACAGAACAAGAGCGGGCGTATCTCTTCGCGAGATAATTGACACTGATGATTTCCGTAACGCCGATTCAAAGCTGAATATTGCTCTCGGTAAGGACATAACCGGCGGAATTGTTTATGCCGATTTACAGAAAATGCCTCATCTTCTTGTTGCGGGAACTACCGGTTCCGGTAAATCAATCTGCCTGAATACAATGATTATAAGCATTCTTTATAACGCCACTCCGGACGAAGTAAAGCTTATTCTTATTGACCCGAAACAGGTTGAATTTATTAAGTATAACGGTATTCCTCATCTGCTTGTCCCCGTAGTATCCAATCCGAATAAGGCTGCCGGCGCGCTTGCCTGGGCAGTTACGGAAATGCTTAAAAGATATGCTAAATTTGCCGAAAAGGGAGTCAGGGACATCGCTGGTTATAACAGCGTATGCGAACCTCTCGGCGAAGAAAAAATGCCTCAGGTTGTTATATTCATCGATGAGTTCTCTGACCTTATGATGGCGGCTCCGACCGAGGTCGAGGATTCGGTTTGCCGTCTTGCTCAGATGGCGCGCGCCGCGGGCATGCATCTTGTTATTGCTACGCAGAGACCGTCCGTTGACGTAATTACAGGCGTTATCAAATCGAATATTCCTTCAAGAATTGCGCTTACGGTTAAATCAAACGTCGAATCAAGAATTATGCTTGATGAGGGCGGTGCCGAAAAGCTTCTTGGCAAGGGTGATTTGCTTTATAATCCAATCAGCGCGATTAAACCCGTGCGTGTTCAGGGCGCATTTGTTTCCGATAAAGAGGTTGAAGATGTAGTTAACTTTATCAAAAAGCAGGGCGAAAGCTCATACGACGATGAGGTTAATCAGGAAATGGAACGTCTTGCCGCTTCAAAGGACAAGAAAAAGACCGTTGATACGGATTCCGACGATTCCGAAGCTGACGAAATGCTTCCGAAGGCTATTGAGGTTGTAGTTGAAGCGCAGATGGCTTCTACAACGCTTCTTCAGCGCAAGTTAAAGCTCGGTTATGCAAGAGCTGCGAGAATTGTGGACGAGCTTGAGGCGAGAAATATAGTTGGCCCCTATGAGGGCAGTAAACCCAGAAAGGTGCTTATTTCCAAACAGCAGTGGATGGAAATGAACGCTCTTTCAAATGATGACAACGGCTATCAGGGTTCTTATGAAGCCGCCGAGGAAGCCGAAAACGAGGTAATCTCCGAAAGCGAAGCCACGGGAAACAATATTTTCTGATTCAAATGAAAAGGTTTGAGAATCTTTCTACAATTAAAAAAGTTTTAATTATCGTTGCTCTGGCGGTATTTCTTGTCATTTCCGTAATCAAGACTTACTTCCCTAAGGCGGGTATTTCGTCCTGGAGCAACGATATTAATTATTTTACTTCCGGTAAGCACGACGAAGCCGAAAACAAGCCCCTGAGCGTCCATTTTATTGACGTTGGGCAGGGCGATTGCACGCTTGTCAAAACCGAAAACGAATGCATTCTTATCGACTGCGGTAACAGTATTGACGGTGAAGAAATAAGCGAATATCTTTTAAGTCATAATGTTAAGAGCATCGAATATCTCGTTATTACGCATCCGCATTCAGATCATTACGGCGGCGCAACGAGACTTCTTGATTTTATAAAAGTTAAGAATATACTTATGCCCGAAATACCCGAAGAGCTTTATAAGGATGAACGAGATTTCTTATTTCTTGTCAATAAGATAAATAAAATGGAAATACCGTTTACAGCCGCAAGAGCAGGGGATGAATATAAAATCGGTGATTCGATTATAACTGTTTTGCCTTCTCTTACGGATTCGGAAAATCTTAACGATGTTTCGGCTGTTTTAAGGCTTGATTATAAAGAGACCTCTTTTCTTTTTATGGGGGATTCAGAGGAAACAAATGAAAAGAATCTTTTAAATAATAAAGCGAATCTTAAATGCGACGTTTTAAAGGTCGGGCATCACGGAAGCTCAAAGGGTACGTCAAAAGCTTTTCTTAAAGAGACTGAACCCTTGGTCGCGGTTATTTCCTGCGGCTATGATAATGAATACGGCCATCCGGGCGAGGACGTGCTTTACCGTCTTAAAAAGAACGGCGTTTCAGTTCTTCGTACCGACCTTAACGGTACAGTTGTCGTCGGCAGTGACGGAGATAAGCTTTATATATCTTTTGAAAAGGGTAAAAAGCATTGATTTGACTTGTATTTTCACATATTTCAGGCGGTTTTTTCGTTATTTGCGTTAAAACCGCTCTTTTTAATAAAAAAACCTTGAAAAATCATAAAAAAATTCTTGCATTTATAAGTAAAAGGTGCTAAAATATCAAGGCATTTCACACGCGACGGCATTTTTCTGCTTAGCGGGGACGTAAATTCTTTACTTTTTATGCGTTTCCGTTGCCTGAAACTTTAAACCGTTGCGGCGGAAAATAAGGAGGAAAAACAAATGTCAGTAGTATCAATGAAACAGCTGCTTGAAGCAGGCGTTCACTTCGGTCATCAGACCAGAAGATGGAACCCCAAAATGGCTGAGTACATCTTCACGGAGAGAAACGGTATTTACATTATCGACCTTCAGAAGACTGTTAAAAAGCTTGAGGAAGCTTATATGTTCGTTCGCGACATATCTGCAGAAGGCGGCGAAATCCTTTTTGTAGGCACTAAGAAGCAGGCTCAGGATTCCGTTAAGGAAGAGGCTGAACGTTGCGAAATGCCTTTCGTAAACGCTCGCTGGCTCGGCGGTATGCTTACAAACTTCAACACAATTAAGAAAAGAGTAAAGAGACTTGCTCAGCTTAAGGCTATGTCCGAGGACGGCACATTCGAAATGCTCCCCAAGAAGGAAGTTGCCAAGCTTGAGCTTGAAATCGAAAAACTTGAAAAATTCCTCGGCGGTATTACCGAGATGAAGAAGCAGCCCGCTGCTATGTTCATCGTTGACCCGAGAAAAGAAAGAATTGCAGTTGCCGAAGCTAAAAAGCTCGGTATTCCGATTGTCGCTATCGTCGACACAAACTGCGATCCCGATGAAATCGATTATGTAATTCCCGGTAACGACGACGCTATCCGTGCCGTAAAGCTTATCGCAGGCGCTATGGCTGACGCAGTTATCGAAGGCAGACAGGGCCAGACCGGCGCTGCGGCAGTAGAAGACGCTCCCGCTGACGAAGAAATAGAGGAAGTTGCTGAATAATAAAAATAAATAGCCCGTACTTTTTGTGCGGGCATTATTATAAAAAACGGAGGAAAGAATTATGGCATTTACAGCAAAAGATGTCGTTGCTCTTCGTGAGAAGACCGGCGTAGGCATGATGGATTGTAAAAAGGCTCTTGTCGAAACAGACGGAGATATGGATAAAGCTATTGAGTTCTTGAGAGAGAAAGGACTTGCTTCTGCCGCTAAAAAGGCAAGCAGAGTAGCTGCTGAAGGCTCTGTAGCTGCATATAAGGACGGTAAAGCAGGTTCTCTTGTTGAAATTAACTGCGAGACGGACTTTGTTGCAAACGGCGAGCCCTTTAAAGAGCTTGCTAACAAGGTTGCAAAGACGGTTGTTGAAGCTAAACCCGCTGACCTTGATGCTCTGCTAAAGTCAAAAGTTTCCGACGGTGACAACACTGTTGAGGAAGCTGTTCAGGAGGTTTTTCTTGCACTGCGTGAAAATATGAAGGTTCGTCGTTTTGCACGTATTGAAGGCCACGTTATTACTTATATCCATATGGGCGGTACTGTTGGTGTTCTTGTTGGCTTTGATACGGATGACGCTACTGCGGCTAAACCTGAGTTTGAAACAATGGGTAAGGATGTTGCTATGCAAATAGCGGCTATGAGTCCCGAATATCTGAGTAAGGACGATATTTCGGACGAAGACCTTGCTAATCTTAAAAAGATTACTATTGAGAGTGCACTGAATAAGCCTGAATCACTCCCGATGCCCATTCTGACAAGCCTTATCAACGAGGTTATAGAAGGTAAAAAGTGGAACGAAGACGACATTAATATCTATCAGGGACTTGACAATAAGCAGAGAAAGAATTTTACTAACTTTATTTCTAAGGAAGCCCTTGAGATCCTTGCAGCTACGGCTGTTTCTCATAAGGCTGAAATCGTTGATAATAAGATTTTCTCAGGTCTTGTCGACGGCAGAATTAACAAGCAGATTAAGGAAATCTGCCTTCTTGAGCAGACTTTCGTTAAGGACGATAAGATGAACGTTGCTCAGTACATTTCTTCTGTTGCAAAGAATCTCGGTTCCGAGATTAAGATTTCCGAATATGCCCGTTTTGCAAAAGGCGAGGGCATTGAGAAAAAACAGGAAAATTTTGCCGAAGAAATCGCTAACATGGTTAAATAATTAAATAAAACTTAAAGCGGCAGTTAATCTGCCGCTTTTTTGTGTCAAAAATCGGACTGAGCCTATCTTGTCAAAAGCAGATAATTGATATATAATTAATAAAGATAAATCTGCGTTCATATACTTTTCCGAGGTGTTATGAATGCGCGGCAGAACAGGAATTACGGTTGTTTGTATATATATTCTTTGCTTTTTCTCATTTATTATGTTTAAGCTCGGTGATAATCGGGATGAGCCTGAGGCGGTTGTTAAACCCGTTAATAATGATTTTGTCATTATTATTGACGCCGGTCACGGCGGCTCCGACGGCGGAGCGGTTGCTTCGGACGGCACGAATGAAGCCGTTATCAATTTAGAGATTGCAAAAAAGTTATGCGACGGCCTTTCTTTAATCGGATTTAATACGGTTATGACAAGAACTGATGAAAACTCGTTAGGGGAGAGCTCTTCAACTATAAGAAATGAAAAGATTTCCGATATTCATAAAAGAATGGATATTATGAACAGCTTTGACAATTGCGTGTTTATAAGCGTTCATCAGAATTATTACAGGGGCAGTTCTTCCTGGGGAACGCAGGTTTTTTATTCGGGAAATAACGAACAAAGCGAACCTCTTGCCGAAAGCATACAGTCAAGCGTAAAAGTGCTTGTTCAGCCCGATAATAAAAGGATGATTAAAAAGTCCGGTTCCGATATCTATCTGCTTTATAAAGCTGAAAAACCCGCCGTACTTGTCGAATGCGGCTTTATGTCGAATGATGAGGAATTATTAAGGCTAAAAAATGAAGATTATCAATGTGAACTGACTTTTTCAATTATTGACGGAATTATAGATTACATTTCCGAAAAGGATGTTAAATATGGCTTCTAAAATCAAAAATGTATTTGTCTGCTCCGATTGCGGCTATAAAAGCGCAAAATGGTACGGCCAGTGCCCCAACTGCGGGGAGTGGAATACCATGGAAGAAACTGTTGAAAACGCTTCTGTTTCTTCTTCAAAAAGCAAAGCTTCTTCCGTAAACAGAAGTAAGGTTGTAAATATAAATGATATTGCCGCGGAAACCGAGCACAGATATAAGACGGGTATGAACGAGCTTGACAGGGCACTTGGCGGAGGAATTGTCAAGGGCTCGCTTGTGCTTTTAAGCGGTGACCCGGGTATAGGTAAATCTACCCTTCTTTTACAGATTTGTGAGTCTCTGGGCAGGGAGCATTCAATTCTCTATGTCTCGGGTGAGGAATCGGCTCATCAGATTAAGCTCAGGGCAAACCGCCTCGGCGTTTATTCGGACAACCTGTTCATCCTTTGCGAAACGGACGCTGAATATATTTGCGAATATATCGCTTCGGAGAAGCCCGATATTGTAATGATTGACTCAATTCAGACAATGATGATTTCCGAATTGAATTCCGCTCCGGGCAGCGTCGTTCAGGTGCGCGAATGCACGAATCTTTATATGAGAACGGCTAAAAGCCTTAATATTCCGACTTTTTTAGTCGGTCATGTCAATAAGGACGGCAATATAGCCGGTCCGAAAGTCCTTGAACACATTGTCGATACGGTTTTGTATTTTGAGGGTGAAAGAAACCTTTCTTACCGTATTTTAAGGGCGGCTAAAAACAGGTTTGGTTCGACAAATGAAATCGGCGTTTTCGAAATGCTCGATAAAGGACTCAGCGAGGTCGAAAATCCCTCGATGATGCTTATTTCGGGCAGACCCGAAAATACGTCCGGTTCCTGCATAGCCTGTGTTATGGAAGGTTCCCGTCCAATACTTGCCGAGGTTCAGGGACTCGTTGCGCCTACCGGATTCGGTAATCCGAGAAGAATGGCAAACGGCTTTGATTATAACCGTATGTCAATGATTCTTGCAGTTCTTGAGAAGAGAGCAGGGTACTTTGTCGGCAATATGGACTGTTACGTTAATATTGTAGGCGGACTTAAAATTGATGAGCCCGCGTCTGACCTGCCTGTTGCTCTTTCTGTCGTATCGAGCTTAAAGGACGTTGTTATAAGAAATGACGTTATTGCTTTCGGCGAAATCGGTCTCGGCGGCGAATTACGTTCCGTAACCAATGCCGAGCAGCGTGTAAGCGAGGCAAAAAGGCTCGGTTTTAAAAGGTGCGTTATTCCTTACCATAACCTTAAAAAGCTCTCTCCGGGCGTTAAAAAGGGCATAGAGGTTATCGGAGCAAAGAATGTCCGCCAGGCATTTGAGGCGGTCAGTGAATAATATGGAGCGTTTTGTTGAAAAACCGAATCTTCCCGTTAAAAATGTCAGAAGAGTTATTGTCGGGAAAATTCCCGAAAGCGTAAAAAACGAGCTTGAAAAACGCAATATCGAAGTACTTAAAATAAAGGAAAACAGTTTATTCGGTAACAGTCTGTCAACTCATGCGGACATTAATCTTGTTCATCTTGGCAAAAACAGGATTCTTATAAGCGACAGTCAGCAAGAATTGGCTCAAATACTTGAAAAAAAGGGCTTTGAAATTGAATGTTTTACATTAAAAGGCTGCGAATATCCTTACGATTGCGCTGTTAACGCGGCGTTTTCAGGTGAAAATGTTATTTGCAGATTTGATATTCTTGACGAAAAGCTAAAACGGTTTATAAATGATAATGAATATAATATTATCAATGTAAAACAAGGTTATTCAAAATGCTCGGTATGCGTGGTGAACGGCGATTCAATCATCACCGAGGACGAATCGGTAAAAAATGCTTGTGAAAAGTGCGGGATTAGTGTATTATTAATTAGAAAAGGCTATGTAATGCTTGAGGGCTTTGACTACGGATTCATAGGCGGAGCCGCTTTCAAACTGAATGAAAGCAATCTGGCGTTTATAGGCAAGATTGAAAATCATCCCGATTTTAATCTTATAAAGGGTTTTCTGAATAAAAAGGGAATAAATTATATCAGCCTCGGCGATACTGAGCTTACTGACGTCGGCTCGGTTATTCCAATAAACGAATGATAGGGGAGAGCAGAGTGTCAAAGAATTCAAGAGTGCTTGCCGGTATGCTTGCGGCAACAACAGTCGGCGCAGTTTATATGTCGTCAAAGAAAAAAGCAAAAAAATACGGTCAGCCATTGAATAAAATAGATATTTCCGCCGAAAAGATTATGAACTACGCTTCAAAGGGACTTGATATGGCGGAGAAGTATTTTAATAAGAAGAACGACGTTGACGTTTTGCTTGAAAAGGCAGAGGAGATAAAAGAATAATAATTATATAATAAAACGCTCTTGCAGTTTATTGCAGGAGCTTTATTTTTTTATTGACAAACAAAAGGATAGGGTGTATAATTTTATTAACAATTATACAAAATATAAGTTTTGTATAATAAAGGGGAGTTAAAAAGGCTGAAAAACGCGTTATTTTGTCATTTTACGGTATTTTTAGCTGATTTGGCGTTTTCCCTTTATTTACCGGATTCGATAGAATTCTTTTAAATGATAAATTGTTAATAAAAAATATTTCCTTTAAATTTTATTTTAATTTAACAATCTTTTGATTAAATGATTTTTGCTTTTTTATTTTTTTCTTTTTAATACATTGTTTTTTTATAAAACTGCTTTTTTAAAATTTAATAGAAATTTTTCAAATGAACATTCCATCATTTAAAACATTTCCATTGAATATTTTTTTCGAAGTTTTTTTAATTTTATATTTTTTATTTATAGATTAATTATTTAATTGGTTTCTATATATTTGAATACTTAGCTCAAATTATGTCTGCCCTTTCAGGCTTTAATCATTTATTCTATATTTTTTCTGCTTTTCTGAAGTAATATTTTGTTAATCAATATACTTGTGAAACAGTTTCACACACCTTAGGAGGTTCCCTTTTATGAAATACCGCGATCCGCAGATTTTACCCCCGTTAGTAATGGATTTTCTTAATTATTATGATGTAATCAAGAATAAAAGCCCTAAAACGGTTGAGGAATATGCCCTTGATTTAAGACTATTTTTCAGATTTATGAAGGTTTATAAGGGCGCTGTCCCCTCTTCCGTCCCTTTTGATGAAATTTACATTAAAGATATTGATTTAAACTTTATTAAAAGCATTACTTTAAGCGATACTTACGCTTTTCTTTCTTACTGCAAGGATGAGCGTGAAAACGACGCTGCCGCGCGTTCAAGAAAGGTTTCAAGTATAAAGGATTTCTTTAAGTATCTTACGGTTAACCAGAAGCTTCTTGATACAAACCCGGTTCAGGAGCTGGACAGACCTAAAAAACAAAAATCACTGCCTAAGTACCTGACGCTTGAGGAAAGCATCAGTCTGCTTAACAGTGTTGACGGAAAATATAAAGAAAGAGATTACTGTATTCTTGTGTTTTTACTCAATTGCGGTATGCGACTTTCAGAGCTTGTTTCCCTTAATTACAGCGATATAAGAGATAATAATACGATGGTTGTAACCGGTAAAGGCAATAAACAGCGTACTATTTATCTTAATGACGCTTGTATGACCGCTTATAAAAACTATATGGCGGTAAGACCGGTCGATTCTGTCAAGGGCAAGGACAGATACGCTTTGTTCCTCAGCAGCAGGAATCAGAGAATAAGTCCGAAAACAGTTCAGCATATCGTTTATTCATATCTTGATAAATCGGGACTTGGAAACAAAGGTTATTCCGTCCATAAGCTTCGTCATACCGCCGCAACTCTTATGTATCAGTACGGTGACGTGGACGTGCTTGTTTTAAAGGAAATATTAGGCCACGAAAACATTTCAACTACCGAAATATATACCCATATTGTTGACAGCCAGCTTGCCGACGCGGCAAAATCAAATCCGTTAAGCAAGGTCAAACCCAAAACGGATTCAGATAATAGCGAAAACTGATGAAAACACTCTGTAAATAAATGCGTCGGTCAACGCGATTACTGCCGAAAACAACAGAAATAATCCGAACCTTGTCAGATATAGTCTGACAAGGTTTTTCTCTTTTAAGGAATTGTTATTAAGCGTCGAAAAAAGGTCTGCGGACATATAAAAACTCTCGTTGCAGGCGAAGATAAGAATAGCCGAGCTTATAATCTGCGCGGGAAAGAATACAAACAGACAATAGCAGACGCCTTTAACGGAATAAGCCGAATATATGTAGGCTCCCGTTATTCCTACGGAAAAGCCTTTTATTAAAGGCATAATTGAGATTGCGGGTATTCCGATTGCGCAAAGTCCTGCCGCAAACGTGATTACAAGGAACACTGCGTCGGTAATAAATGAATCGAGAAACGTGTTAAAGAATTTCATTGAATTTCTTTTGATTATTGATTCTTTTAATATTTCCTCGAGCTGAGAATATAGCAGACTGTCGTTGCATTTTATCGCATAGGAACCTATTATCAGCCCGCATATAAAAAGGCAAAGCAGTAAAACAATCCGCCAGGATTCTTTTAACGTAAGTATATATTGACTTAACTGTCTGTTTAACGAAATACTTTTGAACTTCATATTGTTTCCTCTTATTTATGCTTGATATTTACTGCGAGAACGCCCGCAATCGCCGACGGTAAAAGGCACGCAGGGATTATTAAAAGCGAACTGTCCGAAAGATTGAATGAAGAAAAAACGGAATAGAAAAGAAACATAATAACGCTTAATACCACGCCGATAATCAGACCTGAAATTATACCGTTTTTCCTTTCTCTGAATACAAAAACGAATGAGCAAATAAACGAAGAAACGGACATTGAAATAATGGAGTAAAGCATATAATTATCCTTCGGATAAGGCGTGTTTACGATTAAAGCGGTAAAAACAAATGTTATAATAAGGTAAACTATTATTCCGATTATAATTGCCGTAGCGTATTTTAAAACAGGATTTGTTTCATTTTTTTTAGGCATAATAAACCCCCCTCATTTATAAATAAATATGAAGGGGTTTTATATATTATTCTTTTAACGAAAAAAGGAATTATTCGTCTTCCTTTTTATTCTTTTTAGCATTGATTTCAGCTTCCTTTGCGGCCTTTGCGGCTTCGCGTTCAGCCTGAATCTTTTCGTTTGCGGTGTTGTTTGTCTGAATAGCCCAGCGGGTAATCTTCATTTTATTTCTGTCAGCGCCGGTTTCGATAACAAGGCTGTCTTCCTTAACTGTAACTACTCTGCCGATAATACCGCCGATTGTAGTGATTTCATCGCCGACCTGAGTGCTTTCACGGATTTCCTGTTCCTTTTTCTGCTGCTTTTTCTGCGGACGAATCATTGTAAAATACATAACCACAAAAAGCAAAGGCATAAGAATAAAGATTGACCAGTTGCCGCCCGTACCTGTTGCAGCGGTTGTTGCAAGTAATGTTGAAAGCATAATTAAACTTCCTCCTAATAATAAACTTTTTACATTATATAAGATAATCGGAATAATTGCAAGAAAAAAATACAATTAAATCCTTGTGTCAAGTAAATCCACGTTGTTTTTATAAAAATCTTCAAAGCTTCCGTCGTCAAGCGAGGCACGGATTTTTTCCATAAGCGTATTATAGAAATAAAGGTTGTGCATAACCGCAAGTCTCATCCCGAGCATTTCGTTAGCCTTAAAAAGATGTCTGATATAAGCTCTTGAATGTTTTTTACATACGGGACAGTCACAGTTTTCGTCAATTGGTGACAAATCTTTTTCATAGCAGGCGTTTGATATATTTATGATTCCCCTGCTCGTAAACAGATGCCCGTGACGGCCGTTTCTTGTAGGCATAACGCAGTCGAAAAGGTCAACTCCCCTTCTTACGGCCTCAAGAATGTTTCCCGGCGTGCCCACGCCCATTAAATAGCGGATTTTATCATTCGGCATAAAAGGCGTGACAGCCGAAATAATACGGTACATATCCTCTTTCGGCTCGCCGACCGCAAGTCCGCCTATTGCGTAACCGTCAAGGTCGAGTTCGGCAATCTGTTTCATATGCTCGATTCTCAGTTCCTCGTATGTGCAACCCTGATTTATACCGAAAAGCATCTGTTTTTTGTTGATTGTATCGGGAAGCGAATTGAGCCTTTCAAGCTCTTCTTTACAGCGTACGAGCCAGCGATATGTTCTTTCGCAGCTTTTTTTCGCATATTCATATTCGGCGGGATTTTCAACGCATTCGTCAAATGCCATCGCGATAGTAGAGCCTAAATTCGACTGAATACGCATGCTTTCTTCGGGACCCATAAAAATCCTGTGACCGTCAATATGAGAGGCAAAAGTAACGCCCTCTTCTTTTATATTGCGAAGCTTGGCGAGAGAAAAAACCTGAAATCCCCCGCTGTCGGTAAGTATCGGCCCGTCCCATCCCGTAAAAGAATGAAGTCCGCCGAGCTGCTTTACAAGTGTGTCTGTCGGTCTTAAATGCAAGTGATATGTATTACAGAGCTGAACCTGACATTTGAGCTCTTTAAGGTCGTACGCCGAAACTGCGCCCTTAATTGCGCCGCAGGTAGCGACATTCATAAACGCGGGAGTCTGAACCGTTCCGTGAACAGTTTCGAATTCACCGCGTCTAGCATTACCGATTGTCTTAATAAGATTATACATATTTTACCTTTCCGTTACAGCAGTAAGGTGCAGTCTCCGAAGGAGAAAAAGCGATATTTCTCATCAACTGCCTGACCGTAAGCTTCAAGTACTTTTTTTCTGTCATAAAAAGCGGATACAAGCATTATAAGCGTGCTTTCGGGTAAATGGAAATTAGTCAGCAACGCGTCGACGCATTTGAATTTATACCCGGGATAAATAAATATGCTTGTCCATCTTTCATCCGCTTTGATTTCCCCGCAGTATGTTGCGACGCTTTCAAGCGTTCTGCAGCTTGTAGTACCGACCGCTATAACCCTTTTCCCGGCTTTCTTTGTTTTGTTGATTATATCGGCGGTTTCCTGCGACAGCGTATAATGCTCGCTGTGCATTACGTGGTCTTCGATATTATCGGTTTTTACCGGTCTGAACGTTCCGATACCGACGTGAAGAGTCACAAATGCGATTTTAACTCCCTTTGCCTTTATTTTATTCATTATTTCTTCGGTAAAATGAAGTCCTGCCGTGGGAGCGGCGGCGGAGCCTAATTCCTTTGAATAAACGGTCTGATAACGCTCTTTGTTTTCAAGCTTTTCCTTTATATAATGAGGCAGCGGCATTTCGCCGATAATATCAAGAACCTCAAATATGTTCGAGGCGTCGTAACTGAATTTAACCTTGCGGTTTCCGTTGTCAAGAACTTCAAGTACCTCACAGCGAAGAATACCGTCGTTAAAACTGAATTTAGCTCCCTCACGGGCTTTTTTACCGGGACCTGCGATTACTTCCCAGATATCGTTTTCAAGCTGATTCAAAAGAAGAAATTCAACAACCGCGCCTGTCCCCTCTTTAACGCCGTAAATACGCGCGGGCATAACCCTCGTATCGTTGAGTACAAGGCAGTCGCCCTCATTAAGGTAATCAATTATATCGTAAAAATGTTTATGCTCGATTTTACCCGTTTTTCTGTCAATAACCATCATTCTTGAGGCGTCTCTCGGTTCAATCGGAGTCTGAGCTATTAAATTTTCGGGTAAATCATAATAAAAATCGCTTTTTTTCATCAATAACTCCAAAAAATTGTATTAAAAGAATTGACTAAAACTATATATAGTGGTATTATAAAATGAAAGTTTATACAAATTAAGCGTATTAAGGTTTGCCCTAATACAATATCACTTTTCGGAGGTAAATTCAAGTGAAAAAGTATAAAGTAGGCATTATCGGCGCAACCGGTATGGTTGGCCAGAGATTTATTCTTCTTTTAAGCGAGCACCCGTGGTTTGACGTCGTTCTTCTTGCGGCGAGTCCGCGTTCGGCAGGCAAACCCTATTATGAAGCCGTCGGCAGTAAATGGTGCATGGAAAAGGAAATCCCCGAAAAGATAAAGAACATGATTGTTTATAATGCGACCGACGATATTGAAGAGATTTCAAAGCAGGTTGATTTCGTATTCTGCGCAGTCGATATGAAAAAGGATGAAATCAAGGCTCTTGAAGAAGAATATGCGCGTCACGAATGTCCCGTAGTTTCCAATAACTCGGCTCACAGACATACGCCCGATGTTCCCATGGTGCTTCCCGAGCTTAATCCCGAGCATATCGAAATAATACCTTCGCAGAAAAAACGTCTCGGTACAAAACGCGGATTTATAGCGGTTAAACCCAACTGCTCGCTTCAGGGTTATGTACCCGCTCTCTTCCCTCTTGATGAGAAATTCGGCGTAAAGGACGTTCTTGTTTGCACTTATCAGGCTATTTCCGGCGCGGGCAAGACATTTGAAACCTGGCCCGAAATGATTGATAATGTAATCCCGTTTATCGGCGGCGAAGAAGAAAAGAGCGAGAAGGAGCCTCTTAAAATCTGGGGTAAGATTGAGGGCGACGTTATTGTTGACGCAACCAGTCCTAAATTCACCGCTCAATGCTTAAGAGTTCCAGTTTCAAACGGTCATATGGGCGCTGTTTTCGCAAGGTTTGAAAATAAACCGACTAAGGAAGAGATGCTTGAAATCTGGAAGAACTACAAAGGCAGGCCTCAGATTCTTGAATTGCCGAGCGCTCCGAAACAGTTTTTGAATTATTATGATGAAGATAACCGTCCGCAGACAAAGCTCGACAGAGACCTTGAAGGCGGTATGGCTATTTCAATAGGCAGGCTCAGGGAAGATACTCAGTATGACTACAAATTTGTCTGTCTTTCACACAACACGTTAAGAGGCGCTGCGGGAGGCGCGGTATTACTTGCCGAACTTCTTTGCGCCGAAGGTTATATGGATTAATTAAGGAGGATAATGATTATGAAAAAGCCCGTTTTTACAGGTGCAGGCGTTGCAATAGTAACCCCCTTTAATGAAGACAAAACAGTTAATTACGATGTATTTGACAAGGTAATTGAACACCAGATTGCAAACGGAACAGACGCAATTATTGTCTGCGGAACTACAGGCGAACGTTCAACTCTTTCGTATGAGGAGCATCTTGACGTTGTTAAGCATTGCGTCGATACGGTTGCGAAGCGTATTCCCGTTATCGCAGGTACGGGCAGTAACGATACCGAATACTCGGTAAGAATTTCCAATGACGCTGAAAAAATCGGCGTTGACGGACTTCTCTGCGTAGCTCCGTATTATAACAAGACTTCCCAGAGAGGTCTTGTCAAGCATTTCTGCTATATCGGCGACAGAGTTTCAACTCCGATTATTGTTTACAACGTTCCTTCGAGAACCGGCGTCAGCATTCAGCCCGAGACCTATGCTGAAATGTCAAAGCATAAGATGATTTACGGCGTTAAGGAAGCGAATGCAAATATTTCCGCTATAGCTAAGACCGCTTCGCTTGTTGAACCCGATTTCGCTATATATTCGGGTAATGACGACGAAATTACTGCTATTATGTCGCTTGGCGGTAAGGGCGTTATTTCGGTTCTTTCAAACGTATGCCCGAAGGTTGCTCACGATATCTGTCAGACATATCTTGACGGCGATTACATTAAGAGCCGCGATTTACAGCTTGAATATCTTGAGCTGTGCAACGCTCTTTTCTCGGATGTCAATCCCATTCCCGTTAAGGAAGCTATGAACCAGATGGGTATGAACGTCGGCCCGTGCCGTATGCCTCTTTGCGATATGAGCGACGAAGGCAAAGCTTATATGACGAAGGTTCTTAAGAAATACAACCTTATCTGATTTGAGGAAAGATAAATGACAGGAATTTTAGTAAGCGGTTACAGCGGCACAATGGGCAAAAACGTTGTTTTGTGTTCCGAAAAGTTTGAAGATATTTTTGTTATGGGCGGAGTTGATAAGTTTAAAACCCCCGCCCCCTTCCCCACGTTTGAGGATTTTGACAGCGTAAACGTTGAGTTTGACGTAATTGTTGATTTTTCTAATTCTCAGGCGCTTGACGGCTTGCTCGCTTTTGCGCTTAAAACGAAAAAGCCGATTGTTTTGGGTACAACCGGTTTTTCGGATGAACAGAAAAATAAAATCAATGAAGCTTCAAAGGAAATCGCGATTTTCAGCTCGGCTAATATGTCTCTCGGCGTTAATCTGATGACTGAACTTGCTTCAATGGCTGCAAAGGTGCTCGGTAACGATTACGATATTGAAATACTTGAAATGCACCACAATCAAAAGGTTGACGCGCCAAGCGGAACCGCTTTGATGCTTGCGGACGCCATATCGGATTCCCTTGATGAAAAGCCCGAATACAATTTCGACCGTCACTCGAAGCGTGAGAAAAGGAAGAAAAACGAAATCGGTTTTGCTTCTCTTCGCGGAGGCACAGTTGTCGGCGAACACGAGGTGATTTTCGCAGGTACCGACGAGGTAATTAAGCTTTCTCATTCGGCTTATTCAAAGGCTTTATTTGCAAACGGTGCTTTGAATGCGGCGAGGTTTATTGTAGGAAAAGAACCGCGTATTTATACAATGAAGGATTTAATAAATTCTTAAATACCCGACAGAAAAAAGAGCTTATCATTTCGATAAGCTCTTTCTTTTTTATTTAATTATAATTTTGTAGAAAACTTTTTTGCCTTTTTTGATAATTACGTCGCCTCTTTCAATGTCGGCTTTTTTAATTACCGCAAACGGGTCGGTTATCTTTTCGTCGTTTACCGAAATACCGCCCTGCTGAACGAGCCTTCTTCCCTCGCCTTTTGATTTTGTGATGTCGGCCTTTACAAGAACGTCAAGAACCTGTATTTCGCCGTCCGTAAAATCGGCTTTGGTAAGCTCGACCGTAGGCATATTGTCGCTGTTGCCCGCACCGGAGAACAAATCTCTTGCTGCCTGCTGAGCTTTTTCGGCTTCTTCCTCTCCGTGAACAAGCTTTGTAAGCTCATACGCGAGGATTTCCTTTGCAGTATTGAGCTGACTGCCTTCCCAATTATCCATCTTGTCTATTTCTTCAAGGGGCAGGAACGTAAGCATTCTTATACATTTAAGAACGTCTGAATCGGCAACGTTACGCCAGTACTGATAGAATTCAAACGGGCTTGTCTTGTTCGGGTCAAGCCATACGGCGTTGCCTGCGGTTTTACCCATTTTTTTGCCCTGTGAATCGGTTAAAAGAGTGATTGTCATGGCGTGAGCGTCTTTGCCGAGCTTTCTTCTTATAAGCTCCGTACCGCCGAGCATATTCGACCACTGGTCGTCGCCGCCGAACTGCATATTACAGCCGTAATGCTGGAAAAGGTAGTAGAAGTCATAGCTTTGCATAATCATATAGTTAAATTCGAAGAATGAGAGACCTTTTTCCATTCTCTGCTTATAGCATTCGGCTCTTAACATATTGTTGACCGAGAAGCATGTTCCTACCTCACGGAGAAGTTCAACATAGTTAAGACCGAGAAGCCAGTCTGCATTATTAACCATAATTGCCTTGCCTTCGCCGAATTCGATAAAACGTTCCATCTGTTTTCTGAAGCATTCCGCATTGTGGTCAATGTCTTCGCGGGTGAGCATTTTTCTCATATCCGTTCTTCCCGACGGGTCGCCTATCATAGTCGTACCGCCGCCGATAAGAGCAATTGGCTGGTTGCCCGCCATCTGAAGGCGTTTCATAAGAGTAAGAGCCATAAAATGACCTGCCGTAAGGCTGTCAGCCGTACAGTCGAAACCGATATAGAACTTTGCTTTGCCGGCATTAACCATTTCTCTTATCTCTTCTTCATTTGTAACCTGGGCAATAAGACCTCTTGCCTTAAGTTCTTCATAAATCTGCATTTTAATTCCTCCAAAAAAATAATCCCCTGCTAAAAGCAGAGGACGAAAAACCGTGTTACCACCTCAATTTACAGTCACCTCACGGTAACTGCCTTAGCGAGTACAAACATACTCTTGTATTTAACGCATACAAAACGGATTTTCCTACTGTTATTTCAGAAAACCGACTCGGGGATGTATTTCATACAGTGTCAATATCTTTTCGCACCGACCAAAGACTCTCTTGATTGACTTAAAGTATTACTTCTTCCCGTCGCTGTCATTGAAACGAATTATATATTAATTTTTATTATTTGTCAACTGTCAAGCATTTGTTTTGCAAGAGAAACGGTTTCATCGGTAATATTAAGACCGCCGAGAATACGTGAAAGTTCCACCACCCTGCCGTTATAGTCGAGATTTGTCACTTTTGTAAAGGTTTTGTCGTCTTTCTCGTATTTTTCAATAAGAAAATGATTGTCGGCCTTTGAGGCTATGCTCGCAAGATGAGTTACGCATATAACCTGTCTGTTAACAGATACTTCCTTCATTTTAAGCGCGACTTTTTCGGCGGCGCGTCCGGAAACGCCGGTGTCGATTTCGTCAAAAATAAGCGTGCCGATATCGTCTTTATCGGCAAGAACGCTTTTAATAGCAAGCATTATTCTTGAAAGCTCGCCGCCCGAAGCGATCTTTGAAAGCGGTTTTAATTCTTCGCCTTTATTGGCGGAAAGAAGAAATTCAACCTCATCCGCTCCGTTTTCATTGTATTCGCAGGGCGTTATTCTGACTTTAAACATTACTGACGGCATCTCGAGGAACTGTAAAACCTCAATAACCTTTGCGGAAAACTCATTTGAAGCGTCTGTACGCGCTTTTGTAAGAATATCGGCTCTTTTCCTTAATTCCTCGTTACAAGCCGTTAAATCGGCTTGTAACTGCATTTTCTGCTCATCTGAAAGCTCGATTGACTTTAATTCGCGTCTCGCGTTGTCGAGATAGTCAAGAATTTCTTCTTCCGTGCTGCCGTACTTCTTTGAAAGATTATAAATAAGGTCAAGTCTTTCTTCGATTTCATCAAGCAGTCTTGGATTGTAATCTATCTCATTTACAAGAGAGTTGATTCTCTCGGTTATATCAGAAAGCTGATATGACAAATCATTTATTTCCGCGGAAATATCTTCGGCGTCCTTAAGATATTTAGAAGCTTCGAGTAATTCGCCAGAAGCCTGCCTTGTGAGCAATTCGGCTCCGGAAAAATCGTCGCTGCCGTTGAGAGCGTTATACGCGTTATTCAGTGAAGAAAGGATTTTTTCCGAATTTCTGATAACGTCTCTCTGCTTTTTCAGTTCGACGGTTTCCCCTGCCCTCAAATCCGCTTTTTCGATTTCGTCAATCTGATATGTCAGTACTTCGATTCGCCTTTGTTTTTCCTGTTCATCAATATCAAGACTCTTAATCATTGACTTAAGACGGCAATATTTTTCAAATTCTGACTTATAGGCCGATAAAATACCGTCGTCCTCTGCAATTTTATCTATAAACGAGCAGTGCATTTCCGGGTTCAGAAGTGACTGATTGTCAAGCTGACCGTGAATTGTAATAAGTCTTTTTCCTATTTCTTTAAGAAATGCGCCCGAAACAGTTGTACCGTTGATTTTACATACGGTTCTTCCGTCCGAATTGATAATTCTCTCAAGTTCGACGTTTCCGTCGGTTATTTCAATATTCTGTTCGTTAAGCAGAGCTTTGATTTCATCGCTTAAACCGAAAAAGGAAGCAAAAACAGACGCTCTTTCGGCGCCTGTTCTTATAATCTCTTTATTTGTCCTTCCGCCGAGAATAGCGTTAATTGAATCAATAATAATTGACTTGCCCGCGCCTGTTTCACCCGTAAGAACATTAAAGCCGTTCTCAAAAGTGATTTCAGCCTGTTTAATAATCGCTATATTGTTGATGGAAAGATTATAAAGCAAAAGATGTCATTCCTTAATAAAATTCTGAATCGTATTCATAAGTTCAAGCGCGTCTTTTTCGGTTCTGCAGAGAATGAAAAAGCTGTCGTCACCCGCGATTGTACCGACTATTGATTTATAGCTTTGCGCATTCGAGTCAATTGCGGCGCAAGCAGCGTTAGCCATACCCGAATAGCATTTGACAACAATTATGTTTCCGGCATAGTCAATACCGATAACCGACTGTGAAAAAATGCTTTTAAGCTTAGTTTCGTCATTTTTGTCGCGGTTTGGAAGAGCATAGGAATACTCGCCTCTTGAATTAAGCTTTTTGACAAGCATAAGCTCTTTTATATCTCGTGAAACAGTAGCCTGAGTAACGTCAAAGCCCTGCTTTTTAAGCATTTCCTGAAGCTGATCCTGAGTTGTGATTCTGTTGTTTTCTATCAACTCAAGAATAATCTGATGTCTTTTCTTTTTCATTTTACATTCTCCTTGTAATTAGCTTGCTGTTGAGCACTTCTATAAAATTATCCGACTTGATTCTTATGAATTTTGCGGAAATAGTTGACTTTTTGATGATAATTTTACCGTTTTCGGGAATCGGTATCGCTTTTTCACCGTCATAAGAAATTGCGCAGTTATTCTTTTTGTCTTCATTGACAATTGAAATAACCGATTTCGGATTAAAAATCAGCGAACGCGAGAAAAGCGAATGAGTGCATATCGGGGTAAGAAGAATACTCTCAATTGTCGGGTCCATAACGGGTCCGCCCGCCGAAAGCGAATATGCAGTTGAACCGGTCGAGGTTGAAATGATAATACCGTCCGAAGAATAGCTGTTAATCTTTTTTCTGTCGCATTCAACCGAAAGGTTAATCATCTCTATCTGTTCGCCGCGAGCAACTACGACGTCGTTAAGGCATACGTTTGAGTAAACAATACTGTTTTCATCATTATAAACCTCGGCTGAGAGCATCATTCTGTCATCGACGTAATAGTTGTTATCAATAAGATTTTTTAACAAATGAAGCTCATTGTTTTCAATACCCGCCATAAAAGCGAGATTGCCGGCGTTAATTCCGAGTACGGGCTTGTCTTTTTTAGCGGCGTACTTTGCCGCGTGAATAATAGAGCCGTCTCCGCCTATTGCAATAACAATATCGCAGTAGTTTATGGAATCACCGTCATCCTCAAACTTAACAAGATTCATAAGCCTTTCATCAGCGCAT
Source organism: Clostridia bacterium (assembly GCA_017613735.1). Classification (GTDB taxonomy): domain Bacteria; phylum Bacillota; class Clostridia; order Oscillospirales; family Acutalibacteraceae; genus Fimenecus. Next base: position 324,091 of record JAGADF010000009.1, on the reverse strand, counting down.
GAAGGAGCGATAAAGTATTCGACGTTAAGCTCCTTGAGCTTTTCAATGGTCTGAAGCGTAACGGAATATGAGTGTTCTCTTGTGAGGTTTGGCATTAGTAATACTTTCATTTTATTTTCCCTCAAGACAAATATGCGAATTATTAACTAATTGTTCAATATTAAATTCAACGCTCTCGTTTTCGCATTTTTTAAGATACATAAGGTATTCGATATTACCTTCGGGACCTTTTACTGGCGAAAAATCAAGACCGAGAATGGAAAAACCCGTTTCAATCGCAAAAGAAACAACCTTTTCGATTACTTCAATATGCGTTTTGCTTTCCCTTACGACACCCTTTTTGCCTACCTTTTCCCTGCCTGCCTCAAATTGAGGCTTGATCAGACATACCGAATAGGCGTTTTCCTTTAAAAGAGAAAACATAACGGGAAGAATCTTTTCAAGCGAAATAAAAGATACGTCAACGCTTGCAAAGTCAAGCATATCGTCAATATCTTCATTTTTAACATAGCGGAAATTTGTTCTTTCCATATTGATAACGCGTTCGTCCGTGCGAAGCTTCCAGGCGAGCTGACCGTAACCTACGTCGACGGAATAAACCTTTACGGCTCCGTTCTGAAGCATACAGTCCGTAAAACCGCCCGTTGAAGCGCCGATATCCATACAGATTTTACCGTTCAAATCAATATTAAAAGTTTTAATGGCTTTATCAAGCTTTAATCCGCCGCGGCTGACAAACGGCAGTTTGTCGCCTTTGATTTCTATATTGTCATCCGCTCCGACGGTTATACCCGCTTTTGTAGCTTTATTGCCGTTAAGATAAACCTTACCCGCCATAATAAGAGCTTTTGCTTTTTCACGGCTTTCGGTAAGTCCTCTTTCGGTTACGGCAACGTCGAGTCTTGTTTTATCGTTCATTTTTAATTACCCCGACCATACCGTCCTTATCAAGCGAATATTTTTTAAGAAGACTGTTTACGGAAGCCTGCTTGACAAATCCGTCTTTTATACAGGTGTGAACGAATCCGCCTTTGTAACCCTGCTTTGATAGAAGATAAGCAAATCTCTCGCCGACAGAACCGCTTTCAAGACTTTCTTCAAAGAAGAATATCTTTTTGCTGTTGATTACCGAGTTTACGGCTTCGGGATTAATTGGCTTAATACAGTTAAGCTTGAGTATCTTTATATTAATCCCCTGCTGCTTAAGCTCTTCTGCGGCTTCAAGAGCGAATGAGAAAATACGCCCGTATGTAATAAGAACCGTGTCTGAGCTTTCGTCGCCGAATATGTCGAAGTCGTTGTCGCTGGCGACGTAATCCTTCAGGTTTTCACTTTCCGTACCTCTCGGATATCTTATTGCGACAACCTTTTTATCTTTATAAAACGCGTTGTTGAATGCCTTATTGAGTTCCGAATAGCAGGACGGAGAATAGACCTTGATATTCGGAATACTGTTGAGAAAGCTTACGTCGAAAAGTCCCTGATGCGTTTCGCCGTCCTCGCCTACAAAACCGGCTCTGTCGATGGCAAGAACAATATGCTCATCCTGAAGCGCGCAGTCGTGTATCAGCTGGTCGTACGCTCTCTGAAGGAACGTCGAATATACGGCAAAAACGGGAAGCATCCCGTCACGGGCAAGTCCGGAAGCAAATGTTACGGCGTGCTCCTCCGCGATACCTACGTCAAAAAATCTGTCCGGATATTTTTTTGAAAAATCCGCAAGACCGGTTCCCAGAGACATTGCCGCCGTAATAGCGCAGACGCGCTTATCTTTTGCGGCGGCGTCAAAAATGAATTTACCGGCTATATCGGAAAAGCTGTCCGTTGAAAAATTAGGTTCGCCCGAAAAGACGTTGAATTTTGAAATGCCGTGAAAATGGCTCGGGTCTTTTTCCGCAAAATCGTAGCCCTTACCCTTGATTGTGTTTATATGAAGCAAAACGGGCTTATTTACAAGCTTTGCGCCCTCAAGAGCATTGGTAATCTGTTCAATGTTATGACCGTCAATCGGTCCCATATACTGGAATCCTAAATCCTCAAAAAACGTACTTCTGTAAAGCAGGTTTTTAACTCTTGTCTTTGATTTAAAGAGGAAGTTTGTAATTCTTTTTCCGATTAACGGTATTTTGTTAAGAGCTTTTTCCGTATGAGCCTTGAACATAAAATACGACGGCTTACTGCGTATAACCGCAAGGTGTCTTGCAACACCGCCGACATTTTTTGAAATTGACATTTCATTATCGTTGAGAATAACAATCAGTCTGCACTTTCTTCTTGCGGCGTTATTTAGAGCTTCATATGCAAGACCGCCCGTAAGCGCGCCGTCGCCTATAACCGCTACCGTATAGTTTTTGCCGCCGTTAATTTTTTCGGCTGTAGCGATTCCGAGCGCAGAAGAAATAGAAGTGCTTGAATGACCGCTGAAGAAAATATCGTGCTCGCTTTCGGTAGGCCTTGAAAAGCCTGAAATACCGTCCTCCCTGCGGATTGTGTCGAACCTGTCGAAACGTCCGGTTAACAGCTTGTGGGTATAAACCTGATGACCGACGTCCCAGACGATTTTATCTTTAGGCGAATTGAAAACTCTGTGCAAAGCGATTGTCAGTTCGACTACGCCGAGATTCGACGCGAGATGACCGCCGTTTTCGGAGACAGTGGAAATAAGGACCTCTCTTATTTCTTTAGCGAGGTCGTTAAGTTGGTTTTCTTCAAGCTTTTTAACATCGGCAGGTGAAGAAATATCTTTTAAAAAGCGTGTTTCCATTTGTGTATTACCTAACTTTTTCTTTCAATAAGACTGAAAGCAAGATTCTTTAAAAATGATGTATCAGTTTCAAACGCCTTAAGGCAGTCAACCGCCTTTTCGGTGTATTCTTTTGCAATCTGAAACGACTTTTCTGTTCCGTAAAGCGTGACAAAGGTGGTCTTTTCATTTTCGCAGTCGCTTCCGACAGGCTTGCCGAGAGTCGCCTCGTCGCCGGTAACATCAAGTATATCATCTATTACCTGAAATGCAAGTCCGAGATTTTCAGCGTATTCCCCTGCGGCTTCAATCTGTTTGTCCGTTCCGTTACCCGCAAGACAACCGAGAACACAGGCGGCTTTAATCAAAGCACCAGTTTTAAGATTATGAGTCGTAATAAGCTCATCTGACGAAACGGCTTTTCCTTCATTTTTAATGTCAAGGACCTGACCGCCAATCATACCGTTAACTCCCGCGCATTCGCTTAAAACCTGAGCGGCTTTAATGATATTGATTTCATCAATTCCGTCGGCTTTGCATATTGCCGAAAAAGCGTGAGTGAGCAACGCGTCGCCCGCAAGAAGAGCGTTTGCTTCGCCGAATTTTTTATGATTCGAGGGTTGTCCTCTTCTCATGTCGTCATTGTCCATGCACGGTAAATCGTCGTGTATAAGCGAATACGTATGAATCATTTCAACCGCAGCGGCAAAGCTTATCGCTTTTTCGTATTCACCGCAGCAAAGATTACAGAATTCGAGGGTCAATACGGGACGGATTCTTTTTCCGCCGATATTGACGGAATAATTCATAGCCTCGGAAACAACGTCCTGTCCGTATACCGAAACGGGTATATAATCGCGAATTCTGTTGTTGATTAAATCAAGATAAACGCTGTATTTATCATTTGTCATCGTTTACACCTTTAATATCAGAAAACTCTTTTATTTTAAGCTCGGCTTTATTGAGAAGCTCGCTGCAATATGCGCTGAGTTTCGCGCTTTCTTCATAGAGCTTTAATGACTCGTCAAGAGAAATTTCTCCGCTTTCAAGAAGAGAAACAATTTCTTCAAGTCTTTTTATTGCCTGTTCATAAGTCATTTTTTCCATTTTTTATATTACCTCGCAGTCAATTTCGCCGTCCGTAACCTTTAGTTTTATGCGGTCGCCGGTTAAAACGTCGTTAATACTCCTTATTACTTTTTCGTCCTTAAGCGCAACCGAAAAACCTCTTCCGATTACGCTTATTGGATTAAGAACTTCAAGCTTTTTAATAATTACCGAAAGCTCGTTTTTCTTTTTTGTGACGGATGATTTAAACTTTTCGTTTACGTTATCACACAGCATATCAATTTGCATTTTGTTTACATTGAATGTATTAAAAAAGCTCGGAAGAATGCTTTTTTCATATAGATTTGAAAGCTTTGATTTTTCATTTTCAAATCTGAAGCTCAAGCTTTTTTCTGCTGAGTTTTTAAGAGAAGATATTTTTATTAATTCACTCTCTTTATCTGGCGCGCAAAGCTCGGCGGCTGCGGACGGAGTTTCGGCTCTTACATCGGCAACGAAATCGCAAATGGTAAAATCGGTTTCGTGACCTACTGCCGAAATAACGGGTATTTCAGATTCGAAAACAGCCAGAGCCACCTTTTCTTCGTTATAAGCCCATAAATCTTCTATTGAGCCGCCGCCTCTGCCGACAATAAGCACATCCGCGGCTTTATATTCATTCATTTCCCTGATTGCTTTTGAAATTGACGGCGCGGCGTTGACGCCCTGAACCTCAACGGGGTAAACAATCAGTTCGGCAAGCGGAAAACGGCGGGAAATAATATTCGTTATGTCGCGAATAGCCGCGCCTGTCGCCGAAGTTATAACGCCGATTTTCGACGGGTATTTCGGAATAGGTTTTTTGTATTGGGTATCAAACAAACCCTGTTGCGAAAGCTTTTGCTTGAGCTGTTCAAACGCAAGCGCAAGTTCCCCTATTCCCTGAGGCTGAATATCGTCGATTATTATCTGATACTGACCGCTTTTTTCATAAAGAGAAACGCGTCCGCGAACTATAACGTTGAGTCCGTCATAAAGGTCATACTTTATTCTCTGCGCGTTTGCTCTGTAAATAACTGCGCTGACCGCGGCGTTTTCGTCCTTTAACGTCATATAAAAATGACCGCTTGAATAATGGTTTTTGAAATTTGATATTTCGCCCATAACGAAAACATTGTTCATCAAGGGATTTTCCTCGATAACGGCTTTTATATATCTATTCAGTTGAGAAACAGTTATAACTGTCTGTTCAGCCATTATTGGACTCCTTAATATTAGCTAATACCGCAACGCCGAGCGCGTTATCGGATGAAAATTCGGGTTCGGCAAATATCGCGCCGAATTCCGACGTAAACCTTTCCCTGATTAACGAATTGGACATAACTCCGCCCGAAAAGACAAGCGGTAAATTTCCGTATTTATTCAAAAGATACTTAACCGCGCTTTCAAGAGAAACAGAGATATAATCAATACAGTATTTTGCAATATCTTCTTTCTTTTCATTTTCTTCTAGCATTTTAAGGCATTTGTTTTCAACGCCCGAAAGACTGAAAGTATTATCTCTGACGGAAGGTTTTATTCTGAATTGTGCGGTTGATTTTCTTGAAAGAATATCAAGCTCTTTTCCGCCGGGGAAATCAAGCCCGAGGGAAAGAGCGATCCTGTCAATCGCCTGACCTGCCTTTAAATCGGAGGAAGAATAAATTAATTCGGTTGATATTATTTTTTCATTATCGGGTTTAACATATACTGCTTCGGTTGTACCGCCCGAAACATGAAATGCGATAAATTCTTTATTAAACAGTTCGGTGTTATTTGTTGACTGAAGAACAGCCGCTATATGCCCCTGCTGATGCGAAAACTCGTAAGTATTCTTTTTAAAAACAGAGCCTAAGGATTCAGCGACCGAAACGCCCGTAAGAAAACACGGCATATAAGAACCGTCCTTGTCGCAGGGCCTTGAGGAAACGCCTATGCAGTCAATTCCGCCGTTAAACTCAACGAATAATTCCTCAATGAGCGACGGTAACTGAACCGTATGATGAAATACGGCGTCGCTCTGTCTCAAACCTTTTTCGCCTTTTTTAACGGGAAGGAGTTTCTTTTTGCTGATTATTTCGTTTTTACCCGAATCAAAAAGCGCGACGGAGGTTGTGTAATTGCTCGTGTCAATTCCAAGTGAAATCATTTCAGCTTTCAATCCTTTTCGCAATTGAACCGAGAATGCCGTTGATATAAGATGCGTCGTCACCCGAAGCAAAGGTCTTTGCAAGCTCAACCGCTTCATTTATGGAAACGCTTACGGGAATACTGTCAACAAAGAGTATCTCGCCGAGTGCAAGTCTTAATATCGCAAGCGAAACCTTAGGAATACGCTCTATCTTCCAGCCAACCGAGAATTCGGAAATAAGAGTGTCTATTTCATCCCTGTTCTCATAAACGGTCTGAGCAAGCATTTTTGCAAAAGTGCTTACCTGAATATCGTCGGCTTCGTCCGCATTGGCTATAAGCTCGTCAATACTGCTGTCAGGATTGAATATTTTTTCAAATATCAGTGTAAATGCCTGAACTCTTTCTTCTTTACGTGTCATAAAAAACTCCCCAAAAATAAACCTCCGCCCCGAGAATAAAGCGAAGGTTTTAAGTGCTTAAATTCTGTAGGTACAAAGATAAAACGTATAATGACTTTATAATTATTACCTACATTATAGCATATTTTTAATTTTCTACAACATTTTTTACGCCGATAATTGATATTTTTTCTGCCGACAGCGAAGTTTTTGAAAGAATTATCTCTTTAATCTGAATTGCAGCGGTATCGTCAAGCTTTGTTTCGGGAATCATTATTTCGGCAGAATCCGCACCGAGTATTACAAGACAGTCGCAGTTGAGTTTTGCTGCGATAATGTTTTCGGTATCTACCTGAAGCTTACCGTTGTCTATTATTTTGTCAAGCTTTTCACGCGCGTCCGCTATTGCAGCTTCACCCGAATCCTTGCTTTTAATTATATCGGTAAGCATTTCCTTTGTTTCGTCAAGCTCGGCGTCACGTTTGAGTTTTGCGTTTGTAAAGTATGTTATGTCAGTTGACGTTTCACCCGTTTTTTCGTTTTTTGACACCTGCTTTGCCTCGCCTAAATTCTGACTTTCTTCGCTTTTCTTCGGTCCTGACGGCACGTTTCCCCTGCCGGTATAATACCAGTTGATTACTATCGCCGCGCAAAGAGTCAAGGTGAGAATAAAAATAATAATTTGTTTCCGTTTTAGAATTAGAGTTTTCATATTTGCCTCCGTTATTTCATTTTTGATACTGAAACCTTATTGGAGCCTATGCCGAGAACGGCGGTTACGGCGTCCGTTATTTGGGCTACAACCGTCGGGTTATCGCCGCCCGAACAGACAATAGCCACGCCCTGCACCTGAGGCTCCATAACCTTAAGTTTTATTCCCTCCTTTTCATTCTTGTTGTCGATAAGTACGTAATTATTTGAATAACTGTTTGATTTATCGTCGCTTTTTATGTTTTCGTTAACCGCATATACGGCTTCGTCCGAGCTTTTAAGAGTAATCATTACCTTTACCTCGCCGGCGTTTTCAATACTTGAGATAAGCTCTGTAAGTCTTTCTTCAAGATTATTCAAGTATTCTTCGTCAGTGGTCTGAACTGTCGGCTCGGATATGTTTTCAACGCTTTCGTTTTTATCAGAACCGAATTCGCTGAATGAAATAAGCAGTATTCCGATAAGACCTAAAGCTACAATCATTATCAGCTTTTTATTCTCTTTAAAAACGCTTTTTAATTTTTCTTTTGTTTCTTTTTTCATATCAATCTGTTTCAAGAATATGTATTTCGGGCGTTAATCCGGTCGCTTTTTCTATTTCATTTTTTGCTGTTTCGGTTAATTGAGGATTATCAATAAATACCGAAAACTCATTAATTATAATTTCTTCATTGTTTAAAGAAATATCGATTCTTATTTCATAGTTGTTTATTTCAGCCTTTTTCAGTGCTTCGTCTGTTAAAAGTCTGATTCTTGTTTTAACTGAGGAAACCGTAATATCGTTTTCGTTTTCGGTAACAATTTCCTCATTGGTTTTAAGGTCAATCTTTTTAATCTGCTTTAACGGCTCTGTGATTGACAAAAGACAAAACAGAACAAGCACTACAGTTGCTGTTTTTCTGACATTACCTTTAGGAAAAAGATAATTGATTATAAGTACAATAAAAGAGCAGACTGTAAATGACAGAGCCCACGAATACAAACCGTTCATTAACCTACCCTTGTTTTAAGCATAATTCCTATTGAAACCGTAAAAAGAATTGATACAAATAAAACTATGATATTAATTATTGAAATAATGTCCGCTATATTTAAAAGCAGTTTTTTTGATTCACAGTTAAGCATTTCGGCTGTCATTGACGCAAAATGAAATGCGAGCCAGTACATCAGAAGTTCAATTATTACCGGCAGTACAATAATGCATACGGTAAGTATTCCGAGAAATCCGAAGCAGTTATTAATCAGTTTTAACGAGCCTAAAACCGAAGAATATGCGTCGGCAACCGACGAACCGATAAACGGTATAAGAGAACCTGAAACCGTTCTTATACTTCGTACCGTAAGCGCGTCGACAGACGAAGCAATTGTCCCTTTGAATGAAAGAAAACCGATAAATAAAGTCGATATAAACGTAAGAATTACCGTTACAGCCTTTTTAAGCGTTGACGTAACCGAGTTTAAAGGCAGGACGGGATTAATTGCGGAAGCAATATTAACGCTCATTAAAACGCCCGATAAAGGTAAAAGCGCGTCGCGGGAAATATGGACTATAAACTGTGAAGCCGAGAAAAGAAGCGTGTTGAAATTAATTGCCGAGGTAATGTTACCGCTTGATGAAAGCAAAAGAACGTAAACTGGAATAAATGAAAGCATAAACGAAGAACAGGTCATAATCTGCGAGCAAGCGAGCGTAACCGCTTTAAACGCGGGAACTGCCGCGGCTGTAGTCAGAAGAAGAGTGAATGTAATATCGGCAATCTGGTTTTTATCATCATTCGAAAGGCTTTTTGTTACCGACTGAATTATCAATATAACGGCAAGGTTAAAAAACAGCTTTAAAACAACCGATAATTTGCCTGAAATTACGTTTAAAAGACAGGTAATAATCTTTTTCGGACTGACTTTAAAAACATCCTCCGAGCTTATTTCATCAATTCCAAGGTCACCGAGCATTTCCTTCGTTTCTTCATCGAGCGAATCAAAAACCTCAAACGCGCCAGCTTCGTCAAGAACCGAATACTCTTCGTCCTTTTCTGCGCAAGCGGGAATGCAAAAAACAATACTCAGAACCGCAACCGTCAGAAGAATTATTAATCCTTTAATAGCTTTCATTTTTAAAAATCCAGATAACCTTTTACAATTGTGTATAATGCTTCAATAATCGGAATGCAGGAAATTAGAATAAATATCTTCCCGACGAGCTCCGTTACTGTCGAAAGAGCTTCTTCACCGCTGTCGTGACATATATTTGAAGCAATCTGCGTTACAATGACTATTCCGAGCGTTTTAAGAATAATAGGAAAATACGAAACTGCGTTTATATCAATATCGGACAGAAATGAGAATACAAAAACATCATTGTTTAACTGATTAATGATTACAAAACCGATTAAAACAATCGCGCATAGCTTAATTATGGGAACATAATCGCTTCGGTATGTTTTTATAAGCTGAATAAGTATTACGCTCGCAACCGAAACCGCAAAGACCTTTATCATAAGTTAAAAATTGATTCCACGGAGTTTATTAAATCAAGTATTTTCGGAAGCAGCATAGCAAGAATAACTATTATTCCGCTTAACGCGGTAAGCATTGCGTATTCTTCTCTGCCCGACCTTGCAAGCACCTGATATAAAACCGCAACTATTATTCCAATGGCGGCTATTTTAAGCAGAAATAAAATGTCCATGTATTCACCGTTATATCAAAACAATTACAATTAATACTCCCATAAGCACCGAGAGATTAAAATATAAATTCCCGCGTTTTTTGTATTTTTCCCGTGCGTCGTCAATACGGCATTCAATCTGCTGCTTATGTAATTCGCAGTTGCTTTTCTGACCGTTTATATCGCTTTTACCGAGCTGTGAGCCGAAAGAGATAAGAAAGCTTTTATCCTCCTCGTTTAAAGCGGATTTAAAGCTGTTGACCGCATTGTTCCACGCTTCATCGAAGCTTATATTACTTTGAATACCCGTTAAGCAGTCATTTAAAAATCCGAGTTCATTCAAATTTTTGTTATTTGTAAGAATCGTAAGAAGAGAGATTATGTCGGTATTTACAAAAATAATTTGAGATTCCGTTATATCAAGCAATATCAGAATTTTCTGAAGAAGGGTTATTCTCTTTTTCATACGCGAGCGTATTGCAGTTCCCGAAAGAACCGAGCATATCATAATCAATATCATTCCAAATAATTTCATTGTCTTTAATTTCGGTTTTGTATATTTTTTTTACTGTTCCGGGTACGGGTTTGTCGGAAAGAAGAACAGTAAATAAAAACGCTTCTGTTTTAAGCAGTTCATTAAGCAAACGCTTATTTTTCAGTTCTTTTTCATTTCCGCAATGTATACTTACGACAAACTTAACACCCGAGTTAATACCGCTTTTAATCGCTTCCAGGTCTTTTTCCGAGCATATTTCGTCAAATATAATGTATTCGGGCGAAAGCGAGCGAAGACTTATTTCAACCGCGTCTGATTTTCTGTAGTTTATAAGAATATCGGAGTTTAATCCCAAATCATTCTGCGGCGTTCCGAAATGAGGCGCGGACAACTCACCTCTTTCATCAATAACGACAGTTTTATAAATATCGCCCGTAAATCCGCTTGATATTCTGTAAGCGAAATCACGAAGAAATGTTGTCTTTCCGCTTGACGGCGGTCCGGCTACGATTATGCTTTTTATTCCTTTTTCGGTTAATAAATCGGTTATCGGCTGTGAGATGCCGAAGACCTGACGCGCAATTCTTATATTGAGAAATGAAACGTCTTTTACGTTAAAGCTGCCGTCGGGTAAAGAAACTGCCGTCCCCGCAAGTCCTATTCTGTGTCCTCCGTCAATTGTCAGGAACCCGTTGTTAATATTCTGCTGAAACGAATGAACCGAATAATTGCAGGCGCGGTTTAATGTGTCGGCGATTTCCTGACCTAAAGTTACAATACAGCTTTCGGAATAAATTTTTGACAGCTTTCCCCTGTCCGTCAGGAAATGACTTCCCCTCTCGTTCACGATAATCAGGGGCTTGTTTACCCTCATTCTTATTTCCTGAATTGTATCTGTCTGACTTTCGGGTATTTGCAGCAAAATCAGTTTGATTCTCGTGCTGACAACGTTTACTGCCTGTTCAAACCTGTTTCTGCTTTTTGAAGGCATTTTCATTCACCTCAGTAATTGATATGGTGACTTGTCCTTAAATATGCAAATTAACAGATATTTATTGAAAGAATGCGCAAAATATGATATATTAAAAAAGTTAAATAATATATAAGAGGCGTTTTATGAAAAAGTTAAAAAATACTTTTATTTTTAAAAAGCTTAATAATAACAGATTTGTATTGCTGTCGGGCGCTTGTGCGGCGGTTATAGTATTACTTGTATATTTTTGCTATGACGTCAGTCCATTCGGAGATATGACGATACTGAGAATGGATTTGTATCATCAGTACGGTCCCCTTTTCGGCGAGCTTTTTGAACGTCTTAAAAATCTTGATTCTTTGCTTTATTCCTGGAAATCCGGTTTAGGCGGTAATTTCTTAGGGAATTATTTCAATTACCTTTCGAGTCCTCTTACGCCTGTTATTCTATTATTCGGTCATAAAAGAATACCTCAGGCTATCGCGACGCTTTTATTGCTGAAAACAGTTTTCGGCGCGGGTTCATTTACGTACTACCTGAAGAAGACTTTCAATAAACACGATTTTGCAACCGCAGGCTTCGGCCTTTTATATGTTTTCTGCGGCTGGTATGTTGCTTATTACTGGAATATAATGTGGGTTGACGCTCTTGCGCTTATGCCTCTCGTAATTCTCGGCGTTCAGTATATAATCGACAAGGGTAAACCGTGGCTTTACTGTATTTCGCTTGCCGTTACCCTTTTTGCAAATTACTATATGGGTTATATGATTTGCATTTTCTCGGTATTGTATTTCATTGTTTACTATTTTTCGAATTACTCAATTACCGACGGCTTTGTCAATAAATATAAATATGAGAAAACCAGCTTCATTTTAAAGCTTAAAAATTCAAGATTATTCAGAAGCGGCGTCAGATTCGCGCTGTTCTCTCTTCTGGGAGCGGCTTTGACGGCTGTGTCGCTTGTTCCTTTGTATTTTGCACTTAAGGCCTGCTCGGCAACAAGCGGTTCGTTCCCCGTTGAATATAAGTCATATTTCAAGATTTTTGATTTTCTTGCCAATCATATTGCAGGAATTGACCCGACTATCAGAAGCAGCGGAGACGTCGTTTTACCGAATGTATATTGCGGTATGCTTACGGTTATGCTTGTTCCGCTTTATCTTTTTAACGGCAAATTCAGCATAAAAGAAAAAGCAATGCACATAGGCTTGCTTCTCGTTATGCTTTTAAGCATGAATATAAACTACGCGAATTATGTCTGGCACGGTTTCCATTTCCCGAATGATCTGCCGTACAGATTTTCGTTTATGTATTCATTTATTCTTTTAATAATGGCTTTCAAGGCATTTTCTCATATCAAGGACTATTCCGCGAAGAACTTTCTTGCCGTAGGAATTGCCGTTATGGGCTTTATAGTTCTTGTTGAGAAGATTGAATCAAAGAATGTAACCGAACTCGCATTCTGGATTTCTATAGCATTTACCGGCATTTATACGCTTATAATCACGCTTTTCAAAAACAAGAATTACAGTTATACAATAGTTGCTTTGCTTTTGCTTTGCACCTGCGGCTCCGAAATAGCGGTAGCTAATACAAATAACTACAGTATGGGACAGTCTCATACAAATTACACTGCCGATTACAACGATTTCTACAACATTTATGATATGATAAAAGAAAATGACGATAGCTTTTTCCGTATGGAGCAAAGCAAGCTCTTAACACGAATGGATGACAGCTGGTATTACTATAACGGTACGTCCGTTTTCTCATCGCTTGCCAATGAAAGGCTCTCTAATACTATGCGCGACCTCGGTATGATGGGAAATTATATTAACAGCTTCACCTATTATCCCCAGACGGCAGTATTCAATGCGATGTTCGACGTTAAATATATTCTTGATAACGACCACGCAATTGACAACAGCGAGCTCTATGAAGACGTTTGCGGAAACGACACTTATTTTGCATATAAAAATAAATACGTCCTTCCCGTCGCTTTCGGAGTCAACAGCGACGTAAAGGACTGGCATACCGTTTCCACCACAAGCCCGTTTGAGCTTCAGTCGGACTGGTTTTACCTTTCAAGCGGCGTTGAGGATGTATTTGAAAATATTCCCATTGAATATGTAAGCTATAATAATATTATCGAATTCTATCCCGATGAAATTGCGTCAGGCTCGCTTAATTTCAACAAAGAGCATAATGAGGACGCTGCTTCGGTTACAATCGAAATAGTTGTGCCTAAGGATGAAAACGTTTATATCTACCTTAAATCAAGAAATGTCAAGTCCGTTACAATTTCAGGCGAATTTACCGAAAAAACGCAGAATATGGACAATAATTTCAATATCATTGATTTAGGATACAGAACTGCCGGAGAAAGTATTTTTATTCAGGCCAATATTCCCGAGGACAAGGGTGATGAAAGTGTTCAGTTTTTCGCCGCGGGACTTAATATCGATAATTTTATCGAGGGTTATGAGATTTTAAATGAAAACTCATTAAAAGATATTGATTTTAAAGAAACAGATGTCAAGGGCAAGGTAAATATGAAAAAAGACGGCATTATGTTCACTTCAATCCCCTATGACGAGGGCTGGACGGTTTATGTCGACGGTAAAAAGACAGAATACTTTGCAATTTCGGACGCTTTCCTTGCATTTGATATTTCAAATGGAGAACACACTGTTGAATTCAAATTTATGCCGAAAGGATTGCTTGTCGGCGTCGGCGTATCGGCGGTTACCCTGTTTATACTTTTGATTATTGCGGTTTATTTAAAAAAGAGTAAAAACAAATGGTGGGATTACGATAATTCGGCTGATGAATTAAAATCAGACGGATTCAGACTAATAGAAACAACCGTATACGAAGATCTTGAATAAAAAACACCGCAGGAAGTTGAAGCTTCCTGCGGTTATTCTTTTAAAGCATTTTTTTGAGATACTGTCCGGTATATGATTTTTTAACCTTTGCGACCTCTTCGGGAGTGCCTGTCGCTACAATGCGCCCTCCTTCGTCGCCGCCTTCAGGCCCTAAATCAATAATATAATCCGCGCATTTAATTACATCGAGATTATGCTCTATGACAAGTACCGTATTACCGGTTTCGACAAGCTTCTGAAGAACCTCAATAAGCTTGTGAACATCTGCCGAATGAAGTCCGGTTGTCGGTTCGTCAAGAATATAAATTGTCTTACCGGTTGAACGCTTTGACAGTTCGGTCGCAAGCTTTACCCTCTGCGCTTCGCCGCCCGAAAGGCTTGTGGCGCTCTGCCCGATTTTTATATAGCCGAGACCGACGTCATACAAAGTCTGTAATTTGCGTTTGATTTTAGGCTGATTTTCAAAGAAGGCAAGCGCCTCTTCAACTGTCATTTCAAGAACTTCGTAAATGTTTTTGCCTTTATATCTGACGTCAAGAGTTTCGCGGTTATATCTTTTACCTTTGCAAACCTCACAGGGAACATATACATCCGAAAGAAAATGCATTTCAATCTTTACTATTCCGTCGCCCTGACAGCTTTCGCATCTTCCGCCCTTGACGTTAAAAGAAAACCTGCTGGCGGTATAGCCCTTTATTTTAGCGTCCTTTGTTGAAGCGAATAACTCTCTGATATCGTTGAATACGCTTGTATAAGTCGCGGGATTTGAACGCGGAGTTCTGCCGATGGGCGACTGGTCTATATCAATTACTTTATCGAGGTTTTCAATGCCGAGTATGTCTTTATGACTGCCGACAACTTTTTTTGCAAGATTTAATTCATTTGCAAGTCTTTTATAAAGAATCTCATTTATAAGCGAGGATTTACCCGAACCGGAAACGCCCGTGACGCAGACAAAATCGCCGAGCGGTATTTCAACGTCAATCTTTTTAAGGTTGTTTTCGCTTGCTCCGAGTATTTTAAGCTTTTTTCCGTTTCCTTTTCTTCTGCTTTCGGGAACGGGAATTTTCTTTTTACCGCTTAAATACTGCCCCGTAATTGAATTATTACATTTGATAATATCTTCAACCGTACCCGTTGCGACGACCTCTCCGCCGTGAATTCCCGCTCCGGGACCGATATCTACAATATAATCCGCAGCTTTCATTGTATCTTCGTCGTGCTCGACAACAATAAGAGTATTGCCAAGGTCGCGAAGATTTTTAAGCGTAGCGAGAAGCTTGTCGTTATCTCTCTGATGAAGACCGATACTCGGCTCGTCAAGAATATAAAGAACGCCCATAAGCGAAGAGCCTATCTGAGTTGCTAGTCTTATTCTCTGGCTTTCGCCGCCCGAAAGAGTCCCCGCCTGACGGGAAAGCGTAAGATAACCGAGACCGACGCTGTCAAGGAAGGTGAGCCTTGATTTAATTTCTTTCAAAATAAGGTCGGCAATAATCGCTTCGCGTTCATTGAGCTTGAGGCTGCTGATGAATTCAAGCTCCTTTACGACCGACATATTAACAAGTTCGTCAATATTAATTCCGCCGACAGTAACTGCAAGCGCGACGGGATTAAGCCTTCTTCCGCCGCAGGCTTCGCATTTTTGTTCGTTCATCACCTGTTCAATTTCATATCTTGACCAGTCGCTCGTTGTTTCCGCATAACGTCTTTCGAGGTTGTTGACTATACCCTCGAATTCCGCTTTATAAGTTCCCGTACCGTAAACATTGGTGCGGTGCATCGTCAGTTTTTCGCCGTTAGTGCCGTAAAGAAGAGCGTTAAGCGCGTCTTTTTTTAACTTTTCTATAGGCGTATCAAGCGTAAATCCGTATTTTTCGCCGAGAGCTTCATAATACATCTGACAGATAGTGCCGCCCTCAGCGTTTGACCAGCCGCTCGCTTTAATTGCGCCCTTATTAATCGAAAGCTTTTTATTGGGGATTACAAGATTTTCATCAACCCTCATAAAAACGCTGAGTCCCGAGCATTTCGGACATGCTCCGTAAGGATTATTGAATGAAAAAAGTCTCGGACTTAATTCATCAATTGAAATATTGTGTTCGGGACACGCAAAATTCTGCGAGAAAAGCATTTCTTCGCCGTTTATAACGTCGATAAGGATAAGACCGCCCGTAAGCTTGGAAGCAGTCTCAATCGAATCTGCAAGGCGTGAGCGTATGTCCTCGTTTACGACAAGTCGGTCAATTATTATTTCAATTGAATGTTTTATATTTTTATCGAGCTTAGGCGTTTCGTTCAGCTCGTATATAATACCGTCTATTCTTGCGCGAACAAATCCCGATTTAGCGGCTGAAGAAAGGTCTTTGACATATTCGCCCTTTTTACCTCTCGCAATCGGAGCCATAACCTGAATTTTAGTTCCGTTTTCAAGCTTCATTACCGAATCGACTATCATATCGACAGTCTGCTTTGTAATTACGCGGCCGCAGACGGGACAGTGAGGAATGCCGATTCTCGCAAAGAGCAGTCTGTAATAGTCATATATTTCCGTAACAGTTCCTACGGTTGAACGCGGGTTCTTTGACGTTGTTTTCTGGTCAATTGAAATAGCCGGAGAAAGCCCGTCAATTGAATCGACGTGCGGCTTGTCCATCTGACCGAGAAACATTCTTGCATACGACGAAAGTGACTCGACGTATCTTCTCTGACCTTCGGCGTAAATAGTGTCAAATGCAAGAGAGCTTTTACCCGAACCGGAAAGACCCGTAAAGACAACAAGTCTGTCACGGGGAATGGTCAGGTCGATATTTTTGAGATTATTCTCTCTGGCTCCTTTAATAATAATGTTTTTGTTTGCCATCATTTACCCTTTCTCAGTTCATTAATACGATCGCGCAAATACGCCGCGTGTTCAAATTCAAGAAGCTTTGCCGCGGCATTCATTTCCGCAGTGAGTTCTTTAATAAGCTTTTCCTTTTCAAGCGGTTTGAGATGCGTTAAATGTTTGTCTTTATGCGAGCTTATTTCAAGTATTTCCCTGACGCCCTTATTGATTGTTGTCGGGGTTATATTATGCTCTTCATTATATTTTATCTGTTTTTCGCGTCTTCTGTAGGTTTCGGTAAGAGCCTTTTCCATTGATGCGGTAACGGTATCGGCATACATAATTACCTGACCGTTGGCGTTTCTTGCGGCTCTGCCGACAGTCTGTATCAACGACTGCTCGCTTCTTAAAAAGCCTTCCTTGTCCGCGTCGAGAATTGCAACAAGCGATACCTCGGGAATATCAAGTCCTTCACGAAGTAGATTTATACCGACAAGAACGTCGAATTCGCCTAAACGAAGGTCGCGTATAATCTCCATTCGTTCAATGGTGTCAATGTCGTAGTGCATATACCTGACTTTGACTCCCCTGTCGGATAAATAGTCCGTCAAATCCTCCGCCATTTTCTTTGTCAGCGTTGTAACAAGGACTCTTTCTTTTCTCCCGACTCTTATATTTATTTCCGAAAGCAAATCGTCAATCTGTCCCTCTGTGCCGCGGACTGTAATTTCGGGGTCAAGAAGTCCCGTAGGTCTAATAACCTGCTCAACAATCTGTTTGCTCTTCTGTTTTTCAAAATCGCCCGGAGTAGCGCTTACAAATATCTTTTGACCGACCTTTTTATAAAATTCATCAAACATAAGCGGTCTGTTATCGAAAGCCGACGGAAGTCTGAAACCGAATTCGACAAGGTTTTCCTTTCTTGAACGGTCGCCGCCGTACATACCTCTTACCTGAGGAAGTGTAACGTGCGATTCGTCAATAAAAAGAAGAAAATCATCGGGAAAATAATCTAGCAAAGTGAAAGGCGCCGAGCCCGCGGGACGACCTGACATAACCCTTGAATAGTTTTCAATTCCCTTGCAAAAACCCGTTTCGAGAAGCATTTCAATATCGTATTCGGTTCTCTGCTTGATTCTCTGCGCCTCAAGAAGCTTACCCTGACTTTCAAAGAATTTAACGCGTTCTTCCATTTCATGCCTTAATTCTTCGCAGCTTCTTTCAAGCTTCTCGTGAGAAACGACGTAATGCGATGCGGGATAAATGGCAATGTGCTTTACAACGTTTTTAATTTCACCCGTCAAAGGATTAAACTCTGAAATACGGTCAATTTCGTCACCGAAAAACTCAATTCTAATAGCTATATCATTAGAGTATACAGGAAAGACCTCAACCGTATCTCCCCTGACTCTGAATTTATTCCTGATAAAATTAATATCGTTTCTCTCATATTGAATTGAAACAAGCTTATCTATCAGCTCGTCACGGTTTTTAGTCATACCCTGACGAAGAGAAATAACCATATTGCGGTAGTCAATCGGGTCGCCGAGGGTGTAAATACAGGAAACGGATGCGACGATTATAACGTCCCGTCTTTCCGAAAGAGCGGACGTCGCTGAATGCCGAAGCTTATCTATCTCATCATTAATCGAAGAGTCTTTTTCGATATACGTATCGGTCGACGGAATATAAGCTTCAGGCCGATAGTAATCATAGTATGAAACGAAGTATTCTACCGCATTTTCGGGAAAGAATTCCTTAAACTCGGAGCAAAGCTGGGCGGCAAGCGTTTTGTTATGGGCAAGAACGAGCGTAGGTCTGTTACATTTTTCAATAACATTTGCCATAGTGAACGTTTTTCCGCTTCCCGTAACACCGAGTAGGGTTTGTTCCATAAAACCCTGATTAACGCCGTTTACAAGAGCATTTATAGCCTCGGGTTGATCGCCTGTCGGCTTGAATTCACTGTTTAAAACAAATCTGTCCGTAACATCGCCTCCCATCTTTAATCATTAAACTATATTTTAACACAAATGTTCGGTTATGTAAACAAAAACAGCGCAAGAAAAACTTTCCTGCGCTGTTTTATTTTGGATTTTTATTTGAAATACTCAACTGCAGAACTGAACATGCCCATTTCGTAGACGCCTTCAACATTTCTGTAAAGACCGTTGCCGATACGCTCTGAATGAGCCATCTTGCCGAATACCCTGCCGTCCGGAGAAGTGATTCCCTCAACCGCAAAAGCCGAGCCGTTCGGATTGAAATGAATATCTGCCGAAGCGTTGCCGTCAAGGTCGACATACTGAGTTGCAATCTGTCCGTTTTCGGCAAGCTTTCTTATAAACTCTTCCGAACAGAAGAACTTGCCTTCGCCGTGTGAAATCGGAGCGGTATATATGTCACCGACATTCGTATTCATAAGCCAAGGCGATTTATTTGAAGCGATTCTTGTTCTTACAAGCCTTGACTGGTGACGGTTAATTGTATTAAAGGTAAGAGTCGGGCAATTCTCGTCGGTATCAATTATTCTTCCGTAAGGAACAAGACCGAGTTTGATAAGAGCCTGGAACCCGTTACAGATACCGCACATAAGACCGTCGCGGTTATCAAGTAAATCGGTAACCTTATCTTTTACGGCTGCATTTCTGAAGAATGCCGTAATAAATTTGCCCGAACCGTCCGGCTCGTCGCCGCCCGAGAATCCGCCTGGAATAAAAATAATCTGAGCGTCGTCAATGCGCTTTGCAAAATACTCAACCGACCCGGAAATAGAGGCGGACGAAAGGTTATTGATAACGATTATTTCAGGTTCCGCGCCTGCGTCGCGAAGTACCTTCGCGGTATCGAATTCACAGTTTGTACCGGGAAATACGGGAATAAGAACTCTCGGTTTAGCCGTATTTACGGCTGGAGAAATTCTTCTTTCGGCGTTATATGAGAAGTTTTCGGTCTTAATCCCCTCCTGCTTAATATTGCAGGCAAAAACGTTTTCAAGCTTATTCTCGTAAATGTCTTTTAACTCGTCGAGACTGATTGCTTTTTCGTTAAATGAAATTGAATTGCTGCCGTTGGTATAACCGAGCGTAATTCCGATATCGGTATCGTCGTTCAGTTCAACGATAAACGAGCCGTAGTTATAACCGAAGATTTCATCAAGTGAAATACAGGAGTCAAATTCAAAGCCGATGTCGTTGCCTATGGACATTTTAAGAACAGCTTCGGCAATTCCGCCGTATGTCGGAGTATAGCAGGCAAGAGCTTTCTTATCTTCGATAAGCGAATTAATCTTATCAAAATTTGAAAGCAACGAAGCGGTATCGGGAAGATTATTTTCATTGTAATCGGTTTTAATCAATACAACCTTATGCCCTTTTCCCTTAAACTCGGGCGTAACTACTCTTTCGACTTTGTTATGAGTAACCGCAAACGAAACAAGCGTCGGCGGAACGTCTATTTTTTCAAAACTACCGCTCATTGAATCCTTGCCGCCTATGGAAGCAATATTCAGTTCTTTCTGAGCTTCAAATGCTCCGAGAAGAGCCGAAAGAGGCTTGCCCCAGCGTTTCGGGTCTTTATTTGGCTTTTCAAAATATTCCTGGAAAGTAAGGTACGTTTCGTTAAAAGTTGCGCCGGTTGCAATAAGCTTTGAAACAGATTCAATTACCGCAAGGTATGCGCCGTGATAGGGACTTTTTTCGGTTATAAAGGGATTGTAACCCCATGCCATAAACGAACAGTCGTCAGTGTGTTTCTTTTCGACGGAAACCTTATTTACCATAGCCTGAATAGGAGTCAGCTGGTTTTTACCGCCGAAAGGCATAAGAACTGTTCCCGCGCCGATTGTAGAGTCAAATCTTTCGGAAAGTCCGCGTTTGGAACAAACGTTCAAATCTCCCGCAAGCGCTTTGAAACCGTTTAAAAAATCATCGGGAATTTGTTTAGTGTACTTTTCAATCTTGGCGGGTTTGATGTCAATATGCTTTTCCGCGCCGTTTGAATTAAGGAATTCGCGCGAAATATTAACAATTGTCCTGCCGTTCCAGTTCATTTTAAGTCTCGGCTCGGCCTTGACAACCGCGACTACGGTTGCTTCAAGATTCTCTTCATAAGCGAGTTTTTTGAACTTTTCAACATCCTCGGGAGCGACTACAACAGCCATTCTCTCCTGCGATTCGGAAATAGCAAGCTCCGTTCCGTCAAGTCCGTCATATTTCTTCGGTACGGCATTTAAGTCGATTTCAAGCCCGTCGGCAAGTTCGCCTATGGCAACCGAAACTCCGCCTGCGCCGAAGTCATTACAACGCTTAATAAGTAAAGAAGCTTCCTTGTTTCTGAATAATCTCTGAAGCTTTCTTTCCTCGGGAGCATTACCCTTCTGTACCTCCGCTCCGCAGCTTTCAAGCGATTCGAGCGTATGGGATTTAGAAGAGCCCGTAGCACCGCCGCAACCGTCACGGCCTGTTCTTCCGCCTAAAAGAATAACAATGTCTCCGTCGGCAGGTCTTTCACGCCTGACATTTTCAGCGGGAGCTGCAGCGATAACCGCGCCTATTTCCATTCTTTTTGCGGCATAGCCTTCGTGATAGATTTCATCTACCTGACCGGTAGCAAGACCTATCTGGTTGCCGTAAGAGCTGTAACCTGCGGCTGCAGTAGTAACAATTTTTCTCTGAGGTAATTTGCCTTCAAGCGTTTCGCTGAAAGGCTTTAACGGGTCTGCCGCGCCCGTAACGCGCATAGCCGCGTAAACGTAGCTTCTTCCCGAAAGCGGGTCACGGATTGCACCGCCTATGCAGGTAGCCGCTCCGCCGAAGGGTTCGATTTCGGTAGGATGGTTATGCGTTTCGTTTTTAAACAGAAGAAGCCATTCTTCGTCAACGCCGTCGACCTTAATCGTCATCTTTACGGTGCAGGCGTTAATTTCCTCAGATTCGTCAAGAAGGGGTAATTTGCCCTGCTGTTTTAAATAACGAGTGGCGACCGTTGCAAGGTCCATAAGATTAATCGGCTTTGTTCTGTTAATGGCCTTTCTTACGTCAATATAATCGTTATAAGCTTTCTGTAAAAGTTCGTCTTCAAATTCAACGCTGTCAATTGTTGTTAAAAACGTAGTGTGTCTGCAGTGGTCCGACCAATATGTATCAATCATTCTTATTTCAGTTATAGTGGGATTTCTGTTCTCACTTTTAAAATAATCCTGACAGAATTTAAGGTCGTCAAAATCCATCGCAAGACCGTATTTTTTAACAAAGTCATTGAGCAAAGAGTCATCATAGGAGATAAAACCGTCAAGAGTTTCAACGGTTGTGGGAATTTCGTAATTGGTTTTTAAGGTCGAATATGTTTCAAGCGAAGCTTCCCTTGCTTCGACGGGGTTAATGACATATTTCTTTATGAGGTTTACGTCGTTTTCGCTTATATTGCCGGAAAGCACATAAACTTTTGCCGTTCTGACAAGAGGTTTTTCTTTCTGTGAAATAATCTGAATACACTGAGCAGCCGAATCCGCCCTCTGGTCAAACTGACCGGGAAGATATTCAACAGCAAAAACAATATCTCCGTCGTTTTTCTCCAGATTATAGCTGACAATATCAAGCTGAGGCTCGGAAAATACGGTTTTTACCGAGTAATCGAACAAATCCTTTTCAATATTTTCAACGTCATATCTGTTGAGAATACGAAGAGAATCAAGCCTGATTCCGAGAGTTGATATAATATCGTTTTTCAGTGCGTTAGCCTCATTTGTAAGACCTTCACGCTTTTCGACAAAAATTCTGTAAACCATATAAATCCCCTTTTATTTTAATGCCTTAAGGGCTCTCTTACCTATATCGCGACGGTAATATGCGTTTTCAAACGAAATTTTTTCAACCGCTTTATATGAATTCTCTATTGCTTTTTTGAGCGTATCGCCCTTGGCGGTTACGCCGAGAACTCTTCCGCCCGAAGTGATAAGCTTACTGTCGGATTTCTTTGCGCCGGCAATAAAAATCTCAAATCCGTTTTCATCGGGAAGATTAATTTCAAAGCCGGTTTCATATTTTGAAGGATAGCCGTCTGACGCCATAATTACGCAGCAGGCGTTTTCATCGGAAAATTCAACGTTTATTTCGGAAAGAGTTTCATTTCTTACCGCAACAAAAATATCAAGCAAATCGGTTTTAAGAAGCGGAAGAACAACCTGAGTTTCGGGGTCGCCGAAACGGCAGTTGTACTCAATAACCTTTGGACCGTCCTTTGTAATCATAAGACCGAAATAAAGGCAGCCTTTAAAAGTCCTCCCCTCTTTATTCATTGCATTCATTGTTGGAATAAAGATTTTTTCCATACATTCCTTTGCAATTTCGGGAGTATAGTAAGGATTAGGAGCAACCGTACCCATTCCGCCGGTATTAAGACCTTCGTCATAATCGCGGGCCCGCTTGTGGTCCATTGAAGAAATCATCGGAACAACAGTTTTGCCGTCGGTAAACGAAAGAACGGAAACTTCGGGGCCTTCAAGAAATTCTTCAATTACTATATTAGCGCCGCTTTCGCCGAAGATTTTGTCCTCCATCATTGAATGAACCGCATTGATTGCTTTTTCTCTTGTATCGGCTATAATTACGCCTTTGCCAAGAGCGAGTCCGTCAGCTTTAATAACAGTAGGAATCGGGGCTGTTTCAAGATACTTAAGCGCGCTTTCAATATCGGAGAATACCTCATATTCAGCGGTAGGAATACCGTATTTTTTCATTAAATTCTTTGAAAAGACCTTGCTTCCCTCAATAATCGCTGCTTTTTTCTCAGGCCCGAAGCACGGAATCCCGTGAGCTTCAAGCGCGTCGACGCAACCGAGAACGAGCGGGTCGTCCGGAGCAACAACGGCAAAGTCGATTTGATTGTTATAAGCGAATTCAACAATGCCGTCAATGTCTTTAGCGCCGATATTTACGCATTCGGCGTCCGCGGAAATACCGCCGTTACCTGGAAGTGCGTAAATCTTCTCGACCTTCGGGTTTTCCTTTAATTTTTTTATAATCGCGTGTTCACGTCCGCCTGAGCCGACTACAAGTAATTTCATAATAATTCCTCAATCAATAAATCGGATATTTATCGCAGAGCTCCTTGACTTCGCCGAGAACTCTTTCTCTGTTGCCCTCAAAATCAACTGTGATGTCTTTAATCCACTTTGAAATAAGGTGCATTTCGTCTTCTTTGAAACCTCTTGTGGTAACCGCGGGAGTACCTACTCTTAAGCCGCTTGTAACAAAAGGACTTTCGGGGTCGTTGGGGATGGCGTTTTTATTAGCCGTGATATGAACCTCGTCAAGACGTTTTTCAAGGTCTTTGCCCGTAACGCCGAAAGGAATAAGGTTAAGAAGCATAAGGTGATTGTCAGTTCCGCCGGAAACGAGCTTAAAGCCCTCGTTCAATAAATCTTCGGAAAGAACTTTGGCGTTCTTGACAATCTGTTCCTGATACACCTTGAATTCGGGCGTAAGAGCTTCGCCGAAAGCAACAGCCTTAGCCGCAATAATATGCATTAACGGGCCGCCCTGAGTACCGGGGAATATAGCCTTGTCAATCTGCTTGGCATACTGTTCTTTACAAAGGATTAAACCGCCTCTCGGTCCGCGAAGGGTTTTATGCGTAGTTGTTGTAACAATGTCGGCATAAGGTACGGGCGACGGATGAAGACCGGCGGCAACGAGGCCGGCAATATGAGCAATATCAACCATCATATATGCGCCGACTTTATCGCATATCTCGCGTATACGCTTGAAATCAATAATTCTCGGATAAGCCGAAGCGCCCGAAACAATCATTTTAGGCTTGCATTCGAGAGCAAGTCTTTCCATCTCGTCATAATCAATTGTTTCCGTCTCGCTGTTAACTCCGTAAGGAACAATATTGAAGTATTTACCCGAAATATTAACGGGTGAACCGTGTGACAAATGACCGCCGTGAGCAAGGCTCATGCCCATAACCGTATCGCCCTGTTCGAGAAGAGCGAAAAACGCCGCAAGATTAGCGTTAGCTCCCGAATGAGGCTGAACGTTGGCGTGCTCAGCGCCAAAGAGCTTTTTAGCCCTTTCTCTTGCGATATTTTCAACAACGTCAACGCACTGACAACCGCCGTAATAACGGTGGTCGGGATATCCCTCGGCATATTTATTCGTCAGAACGCTGCCCATAGCAAGCAATACGCCCTTTGAAACAATATTTTCCGAAGCAATAAGCTCTATATTGCCCTGCTGACGTTTCAGCTCGGCATTACAGGCTTCGTATACGTCGTTGTCATACTGTTTTAATTCATCTAAAAACTGCATCTGTATTCTCCTAATAAATTAATGGTGGAAAAGTCTCATTCCCGTAAACGCCATAGCGATACCGTATTTGTCGCAGGTTTCAATTACAAGGTCGTCACGGATGGAGCCGCCGGGCTCGGCAATATACTTAACGCCGCTCTTATAAGCTCTTTCAATATTGTCGCCGAACGGGAAGAATGCGTCGGAACCGAGAGCAACGCCGCTTACGGTGTCGAGATAAGCTCTCTGTTCCTCGCGTGTAAACGGCGAAGGCTGAACTGTAAAGTATTTCTGCCAGTTGCCGTCTGCACAAACGTCTTCTTCATTCTGGTTAATATAACCGTCGATAACATTGTCTCTTTCGGGTCTGCCTATGTCTTCTCTGAAAGGAAGATTAAGAACTTTGTCAGCCTGACGAAGGAACCAGGTGTCAGCCTTTGAACCTGCAAGACGGGTGCAGTGAATTCTTGACTGCTGACCTGCGCCTACGCCTATAGCCTGACCGTCAACTGCAAAGCAAACTGAATTCGACTGCGTATATTTAAGAGTAATAAGTGAGATTATAAGGTCGCGGATTGCGCTGTCGGGAAGCTCTTTATTAGCCGTAACAACGTTTGAAAGTAATTCACGGTTGATTTTGAAGTTGTTTCTTCCCTGTTCAAAAGTAATTCCGAAAACATCCTTTGTTTCCTGCTCTTCAGGAATATAGTCAGGGTCGATTTTAACTATGTTATAGTTGCCCTTTCTCTTAGATTTGAGAATTTCTAGAGCTTCCGGCTCATAACCGGGAGCGATAATGCCGTCGGAAACTTCGCGTTTAATAAGCAAAGCAGTTGTAACGTCGCAAACGTCTGAAAGCGCAACCCAGTCGCCGAATGAGCACATACGGTCCGTGCCTCTTGCTCTTGCGTAAGCGCAGGCAAGCGGAGAATCGTCAAGTCCCTCTATATCGTCGACAAAGCAGGCTTTTTTAAGCTTGTCCGAAAGCTTTACGCCTACGGCAGCCGAAGTCGGGCTGACGTGCTTAAAGGATGTAACTGCGGGAAGTCCGAGAGCTTCTTTAAGCTCTTTTACAAGCTGCCATGAATTGAAAGCGTCAAGGAAATTGATATAACCCGGTCTGCCCGAAAGTATTTCAATGGGAAGGTCGCTTCCGTCCTTCATATAGATTTTAGAGGGCTTCTGATTGGGGTTGCAACCGTACTTAAGTTCAAATTCTTTCATCTTAATTACTCCTTTATATTATTTGTTTTTATTGATTAATCTTTCGTCATATTCGCCGCTTTCAAGGTCAACATAGCGAACATAAAGCGAAATTTTATTGTCATTGTCAAGAGCGTTCCAGAGTTTATTTGTAAATATGTCAATATCTGAATCAATTTCAACTCTTTCTGGTTCGCCCTGGAAGGTAGGAATGGGATTACCATCACAGACATATGTGTGGATGAAATGACCTAAACCTGCTTTCGAAGGATAGCTGAAGCTGTAACGCGCGCAGTCGCTGCCTTCGGCGTCAATGCTCTTTAGAATGCTCATTTTGTATGTAAAATCGCCGTTTTCAAAGGTAAGCATACCGCTTATTCTCGGAGTAAAGTTAGGACTGTCAGGCTCAAAACACCTTGTCGAAAGGGATTTATTGAAGCATTTTCCGTCCTTTAATCCGTCGTATATCGTGTCTGTCTGGTCGCCGTTTGTGACAATAAGATTATTTTCAAACTGTCTTACAGCCGCGTAAATAATAAGGCTCGGGTCTTCAACCTTTGAAACATCAAAAGGCTCTGTGAATACTTCGCCGTTTTTAACCGTGAAAATCCTGTTTCTTGAATTAGCGCTTCTGCCCATAATGAAATATGCGCAGCAAGCTTTTTTGGAATCGGCGGTTTTGCCTATGACAATACCTCTGCCGACGTAGGAATTACCCTCAATAAGTTCGCCGATGTCATTTACCTTGTAGATGTCCATTATTTACTCTCCTTTATTATTTTTGATACCTTTTCAACGGAAAGCGGAAGAATAATCCATTCAGCCTGCTCCATAACCCTTTTCTGAAGAATTTCGGGAGTGTCGCCGTCAAGAATTTCAACTGCTTTCTGCATAATAATCTTTCCGCCGTCGGGTATTTCATTAACAAAATGTGTTGTTGCGCCCGTAACCTTTACGCCGTATTCGAGAGCTTTTTCGTGAACCTTAAGTCCGTAAAAGCCCTCGCCGCAAAACGAAGGTATAAGAGACGGGTGAATATTTATTATTCTTTCGGGATAACGCGAAGTAAAATTCGCCGTAAGTATCTTCATAAATCCCGCAAGTACAATCAAATCAATTCGGTTTTCTTCAAGAGAATCAATAATTCTCTGTTCAAAATCAGCCTGCGAAGAACATTCCTTTTTATTTACGACAAAGGTGTCAATACCGTTATTTTTAGCTCTTTCAAGCGCGTAGGCATTAGGGTTATCTGAAATAACAAGGACTAGTTCACCGCTGTTGATAATGCCTTTTTTCTGAGCGTCAATTAAAGCCTGAAGATTGGTTCCGCCGCCGGAAACAAGAACTGCAATTCGTGTTTTCAGCATATATTTACACCCTCGTCGCTTTTAATGATTTCGCCGATAATATAAGCGTCCTCGCCATTCTCCTTAAGAACCGAAACCGCTTTGTCGGCGTCTTCTTTTGATACAACGATGCTCATACCTACGCCCATATTAAAGGTGTTGAACATATCTCTTTCGGAAATACCGCCCTTTTCGGCAATCAGATTGAAAATAGGAAGTATTTTTATATCGGCTTTATTAATCTTTGCGCCGAGTCCTTTTGGAATGCTTCTCGGAATGTTTTCATAGAAACCGCCGCCTGTAATATGGGAAATACCTTTAACCGTAATCTGTTCAAGAAGCTTAAGCACGGGTTTTACATAAATCTTTGTAGGCGTAAGTAAGGTCTCGCCTATTGATTTGCCACCCAGCGCTTCAACGGGCAATTTGATATCGCTGTTTTCAACGTCAAAAACCTTTCTTACAAGCGAAAAGCCGTTTGAATGAACTCCGCTTGAAGGAAGAGCAATAATGACGTCTCCCTCATTCATTTTTGAATTATCGATTATTCTGTTCTTATCGGCTACGCCGACGGAAAAACCGGCAAGGTCGTATTCGTCAACGGGGTAAAAACCGGGCATTTCAGCGGTCTCACCGCCGATTAACGCGGCGCCCGACTGTACGCAGCCTTCTGCAACGCCCGAAACAATAGAAGCGATTTTTTCGGGGTAGTTCTTGCCGCAGGCAATATAATCGAGGAAGAATAACGGTTTTGCTCCGCAGCATATAATATCGTTTACGCACATGGCTACGCAGTCAATGCCGACCGTATCGTGTTTGTCCATAAGAAAAGCGAGTTTAAGCTTTGTTCCTACGCCGTCGGTACCGCTTACGAGAACAGGCTTCGAAATACCCGTTAAGTCAAGGTCAAAGCAACCGCCGAAGCCGCCGATATCAGATGCCGCGCCGTTTGCAAAGGTTCTTGCGATATGCGTTTTCATCAATTCAACTGCTTTGTAACCCGCGGTAATATCAACACCCGCGGCTGCGTATGAATCGGATTTTGAATTGGTATTCATAATTATTCCTTTCCGTCCCAGCAATAGGTACAAAGTTTTTCCCTGTCAATTCCTATAGCCTCGATAATTCCCTCAAGTGACTGGAATTCAAGAGAAGCAAAATTAAGCTTTTCGCAAATAATCTTTCTCAACATTTTGCCTCTTTCGGTTGAAGAATCCGAATATTCGGCAAGATGGTTAAAGCCTTCCTCGCCTTCGTATTCAAGAATAACTCTTCTTGCAAGAAGTTCCATTTCGCTTGTCGAGCGAGAGAAGTTAAGGAATTTACAACCGTACATAATCGGCGGACATGCAGAACGCATATGAACGCTTGACGCGCCGTTTTCATAAAGAAATTCAACGGTTTCCCTCAACTGAGTTCCCCTGACGATTGAGTCATCGACAAATAAAAGGTTTTTACCCTTAATTAAATCGAATACGGGAACCTGCTTCATTTTAGCAACCTTGTTTCTGTCGCTCTGATTTGTCGGCATAAAGCTTCTCGACCATGTGGGAGTGTATTTTATAAACGCTCTTGCAAATGGCAGTGAGCTTTCATTTGAATAGCCTATAGCGTGAGCAGTGCCTGAATCGGGAACGCCGCCAACGCTGTCTATTTTAAAGTCGGGATGATTTTTCTCATCAAGCTGAGCGAGGATTCTTCCGTTACGGTAACGCATTACCTCAACGTTAACGCCCTCATAGGTGGACGTCGGGTAACCGTAATATGACCAGAGGAAAGAACAGATTTTCATTTTCTTTTCGGGAGGCATTAACTGTTTAATTTCCTTACAGTCAAATTCAACGATTTCGCCGGGGCCGAGTTCCTTATAATCCTCATAACCTAATTTCTGATAAGCGAAGGATTCAAAAGAAACGGCAAATCCGTTATCGTTTTTACCGATTATTACGGGAAGTCTTCCTACGAGGTCACGCGCTGCAATTATACTTCCCCTTTCGGTAAGAATCAGAATTGAAGCTGTTCCCTCAATCGACTCCTGCGCAAAGCGTATTCCGTCCTTAAAATCGTTTTTTTGATTGATAAGCGCTGCAAAAAGCTCGGTCGAGTTTACGTGACCGCCGGTCATGGCGTCAAAATGCATGCCGACGTTTGAAAGGTATTTGTCAATAAGCTCATCGGCATTATTGATTATACCTACCATTGAAATAGCGTAAGTGCCGAGATTTGAACGGATGAGCATAGGCTGCGGATAAGTGTCGCTGATACAGCCTATCGCCGAAGTGCCCTTCATTTCGTCAAAAATCTTTTCAAACTTTGTTCTGAAGGGCGAGTTGCCGATTTTATGAATTTGTCTTTGCAAACCGATTTCGCTGTCGTAAGCGGCAAGTCCGCCGCAGTATGTTCCAAGATGCGAATGATAGTCGGTTCCGAAGAACACGTCCATCATACAGTCCTTATTGGAAGCAATACCGAAAAATCCTCCCATTTGTTTTCCTCCGATTAATTATTCACCGAAAACTCTTCTCATCATTTCTTTATAAGCGTCTTCAACACCGCCCATATCTCTGCGGAAACGGTCTTTGTCAAGCTTTTCGTTTGTATCGGCGTCCCAGAAACGGCATGTATCGGGCGAGATTTCGTCCGCAAGAACAATTGTGCCGTCGGGAAGTCTGCCGAATTCAAGCTTGAAATCAACAAGCTTTATGTTAAGCGAAAGGAAATACTCTTTAAGTACGTCATTTACCTTAAAAGCAAGTTCCTTTATTTTTTCAATTTCTTCTTTTGTAGCGAGCTTTAACGCAAGCGCGTGGTAATCATTGATAAGCGGGTCGTCAAGCTCGTCGCACTTATAGGAAAACTCGATTGTCGGCTCGTCAAAAACTATACCCTCTTCAACGCCGTAACGCTTTGCGAATGAGCCTGCGGAAATATTTCTGATAATAACCTCAAGAGGAACTATCTGAACTTTTTTAACAACGGTATCTCTGTCGTTAAGCTCTTCAACGAAGTGTGTTGGAACGCCTTTCTTCTCAAGAAGCTGCATAAGGAAATTGCTCATCTTATTGTTGACAACGCCCTTGCCGACAATAGTACCTTTTTTAAGACCGTTAAATGCGGTTGCATCGTCCTTATAGGAAACAATGCAGTAATTCTCATCATCTGTTGCAAAAACCTTTTTTGCTTTTCCTTCGTACATCTGAACTGTTTTTTCCATAATAAAACCTCCGATTAATAATTTTCAGAAATATTTTTATCTTTTTCAAGTACCGCTTCAGAAGCGTCGAAACGCTTTTTATCAAGCTTTTCGGCAAGAGATGCATCTTCCACGGAAAGAATCTGCAAAGCTAAAAGAGCGGCATTAGCGGCGCCGTCAATGGCTACTGTTGCGACGGGAATGCCCGAAGGCATCTGAACAGTCGATAATAAAGCGTCAAGCCCGTCAAGAGTTGAAGACTTAACGGGAATGCCTATTACGGGTAAAGTTGTGTTTGCGGCGATTGCACCCGCAAGGTGAGCCGCCTTGCCTGCCGCGGCAATAATTGCGCCGAAACCGTTTGCACGCGCGTTAAGCGAAAATTCCCTTGCCTGAACGGGAGTTCTGTGCGCCGAGTAAACGTGAACCTCATAAGGAACGTCAAATTCCTTTAAAACGTCAATGGCTTTTGAAACAACGGGCAGGTCACTGTCCGAGCCCATAATAACAGCAATTTTTTTCATAAAAACCTCCAAAAATTAAACAGGGCAATCCTATTTTAATTAAGGACTGCCCAGACGGTCGACATTAGCTTATTACTTTTATTCCCCTGTGGTTTAACCCACAATTCCGTCAGTTATAAAAGTAATTTTGTTTATGTAATAATTATAAATTATTACAACTTTTCAGTCAAGACAGCAAAGAGCCGAAAAATCGACATTATTTTATCAAAATTTAGGTGTTTTTTTCCTTTGATTCGCAGTAAATGCAACGGCATATTCCGTTGGCTTTATCGGTAAGCCTGAATATATGAGGCAATTCCTGTTCAACAGAGGTTATGCAACGGGGATTTTTACATTTAATTGTGTAAATCAAATCTTCGTTTACGCTTTGAGTACTGTTAAGGGATTCTTCCTCAAGAAGCTTTAAAATCAAAGCCATTCTCATATATTTTCCGTTCAGCGCCTGTTCAAAGTAGCAGGCTCTTTCGTCGTCGTCAACGTCAACGGAAATCTCGTTTACTCTGGGCAACGGATGGAGAATGCACAAGTCTTTCTTGGCATTTTCGAGCTTGCTTCTTTTAAGCACATAACTGTCCTTTAATCTTTCGTAAGAATCCTTACTGTCAAAACGCTCGCGCTGGATTCTTGTCATATAAAGAATATCAAGCGAAGGAATAGCTTCTTCGAGGTCTGCCGTTTCGACATATTCCATATTATTTCCGTTAATTATGTCTTTAATAACGTATTTTGGAACTCTCAACTCTTCAGGTGAAATAAGGACGAGCTTAACATTCTTATACCTCGAAAGCGCGGCAATAAGCGAATGAACCGTTCTGCCGTATTTAAGGTCGCCGCAGAAACCTACGGTAAGATTATCAAAACCGCCTTTTTTTATACGGATAGTAAGAATATCGGCAAGAGTCTGAGTCGGATGATTATGACCGCCGTCACCTGCATTTATAACGGGTATTCCCGCTTTAGCGGATGCAACAAGCGGCGCCCCCTCTTTCGGATGGCGCATGGCAATAATATCCGCGTAACAGCCGACAATTCTCGCCGTATCGGCAACGCTCTCCCCTTTTGAGGACGAAGAGCTTGCGGCTTCGGAAAAGCCGAGCACGTTACCGCCGAGTTCATACATAGCCGCTTCAAAGCTTAATCTCGTTCTTGTAGACGGCTCAAAGAAAAGAGTGGCGAGCTTTTTGCCTTTGCATTTTTCACTGTATTTTTCGGGATTGTTCTTAATATCAATAGCAGTGTCCATTAAAAAATCAAGCTCCTCAACGGACAAATCGCGTATATCAATAAGATGTTTCATATTATTCACCTATCCAGCTTTCGTCAGAAGGATTATTTCTGAATTTAATAAGCTTTGCTTTGTCATCGGGTCTGATATAACCGTTTTCGGCGGCAACTTCAATTGTCGTGTCAAAATCCGTAAGGCTTATATTTTTAACATTAGCCTCTTTAAGTCTGTCAAGACCTTTTTTCATACCGTATGTAAAAATACTGACAATGCCGAGTACGTCAGCGCCGGCGTCACGAAGAACGTCAACAACCTCAATTACCGAGCCGCCGGTGGAAATAAGGTCCTCAACAACTACGACCTTCTGACCTTTTTCAAGCCTGCCTTCAATCTGATTCTGTCTGCCGTGGTCCTTTGCTCCTGAGCGGACATAACCCATAGGCATATTTAAAATACTTGCGGCAATAGCGGCGTGAGCAATACCCGCGGTCGACGTGCCGAAAAGAGCCTGACAGTCGGGATATTCCTTTTTAACCGTTTCGGCAATAGCGTTTTCAACCAAATCCCTTACCTTCGGCGCAGTCAGAATAAGTCTGTTGTCACAGTAAATAGGGCTTTTAATACCGCTTGCCCAGGTAAAGGGCTCTTCGGGTCTTAAAAAAACGGCGTTAATTTCCAATAATCCTTTTGATACTTCTTTATTCATTTCAAATCTCCTTACCGAGAAATTCTTTTACGCATCTTTTATAAGAGAAAACCGGGTCGTCGGAGGCTGTAATCGGTCTGCCGACAACAATATAATCCGAGCCGATTTCCCTTGCTTTTTCGGGAGTTGTTATTCTCACCTGGTCGCCTACGTCGCCGTCGGCAAAACGAATACCGGGAGTAACCGTCATAAAATCATTTCCGCATTTCTCTTTAACAAGAGAAGCTTCAAGCGGCGAGCAAACAACGCCGTCAAGACCTGCTTTTTGGGCGTTCGCGGCATAATGAACAACTACCTCATTAAGCGGTTTGTCAATAAGCAAATCATTTCTCATTCTCTCTTCACTCGTTGAGGTAAGCTGAGTGACGGCAATAAGCAAAGGTCTTGTGCCGTCGGGTCTTGTAAGCCCTTCAACCGCAGCTTCCATCATAGCTATTGTTCCCGACGCATGAACATTGCACATATCCACGTCAAGCGATGAAAGAACGCTCATAGCCTTTTTTACAGTATTCGGAATATCACAGAGTTTAAGGTCAAGAAAGATTTTATGACCTCTTTTTTTTATCTCCCTTACAATCTCCGGTCCTTCGGCATAAAACATTTCCATACCGATTTTAACGAAAGGCTTAACGTCGGTAAACTTATCAAGAAAACTGTAAACATCTTCCTTAGAAGAAAAATCACAGGCAATTATTACGTCTTTAGCCATTATGCGCTCCTCCGATAATATCGCTTAAATTTTCAATACCGTATTTTTGACAGGTTTCCGGCAGCTGTTCGATAATGTTTTTGCATGCAAACGGCTCAACAAGATTAGCTGCGCCTATTTCAACCGCAGTCGCGCCCGCAAGCATCATCTCAATTACATCCTCTGCCGAAGAGATTCCGCCGATACCGATTATTGGAAGATTAACCGCCTGATAGACCTGATAAACCATTCTGAGGGCAACCGGAAATACGGCGGGTCCCGAAAAACCGCCCATTTTATTGGCTATAATCGGTTTTCTTGTCTTAAGATTAATTCTCATACCGAGAAGAGTATTGATAAGGCTTAATCCGTCCGCGCCCGAAGCCTCGCAGGCCTTTGCAATCTCGGTAATATCGGTTACATTCGGCGAAAGCTTAATATATACAGGCTTTGTCGTAACTGCCTTGACAGCTTTTACAACCTCGGAAACGAATTTTGTATCGGTTCCGAAGCTCATACCGCCCGAATGGACATTGGGGCAGCTTACGTTAACCTCAATAATTCCAATCTGTTCCTGCCTGTCCATTTTTTCGCAGGTACGCGCATATTCGTCTACCGAAAAACCGCTTACATTGGCAATTACCTGTTTTTTATAGACCTTTTTAAGCTTCGGAAGTTCAATTTTTATAACGTTATCAACGCCGGGATTCTGTAATCCGACGGAATTAATCAAGCCTGCTTCGCATTCGGCGATTCTCGGCGTGGGATTTCCGAAACGCGGTTCCTCGGTTGTTCCCTTAAGGGCAATTGAACCAAGTATATTGATATCGTAGAAACGCATAAACTCATAACCGAAGCCGAAAGTACCGCTTGCGGGAATAACCGGGTTATCAAGCTTAACGCCGCTTAAACTGACAGAAAGATTTACCACAGTATCTCCTCCTTTTCAAGTACGGGGCCTTCGGTACAGATTCTTTTATAGCCCGTTATGGTTTTACACGAACAACCCATACAAGCGCCTATTCCGCATCCCATACGCTCCTCAAAGCTAAACTGACCGCTTGTATCGCACGAATTATAAACTGCTTTAAGCATAGGCATAGGACCGCAGCAAAAGTAATAAGTATAATCAATTTCCTTTAATGCGTCTGTAACAAAGCCTTTAATTCCGACACTTCCGTCGACGGTAGTAATCATCGTTTTAACGCCGAGCTTTTCAAACTCTTCTTTGTAAAAAATCTCATCGGCAGTATTAAAACCGAGAATCACGGTCGGTAAAGCGCCTTTTTCAATAAGCTTTTTACAAAGCAGATACATAGGCGGAACTCCGACTCCGCCGCCGATTAAAACCGGTTTGTCGCCCGCTTTTGCAATATTGAATCCGTTTCCGAGTCCCGTAAGAATATCAAGCCTTTCGCCTTCGCGCATTTTTGAAAGCTTTTCGGTGCCTTTTCCGACTGTTTTATAAATAAGGGTAAGTTTATTTTCCGAACAGTAGCAAACCGATATAGGCCTTCTCAGATAAAGACCGTCGATTTTAATATTTACAAACTGCCCCGGTCTTTTAATATCGGAAGTATCGCCCTCAAGAATCATCTCAAGAACATTTGCAGTAAGGTTTTTGTTTGATTTAATTGTAAAAATCCCCTGCTTCATAAATAACTCCTATGCGTCAATTGTCGAAATACCGAAAGTTGTTTCTTCAAGAACGTCAAGCAAAACGCTTACGGTATCAAGCGCGGTAAACATTGTTACGTTATTTTCAACCGCACAGCGTCTTATTTCATAACCGTCGCTGACTTCACTGATTGAATTAATATCTCTTGTGTTAATAACATAAGTTACATAGCCTTTGCGGATTGAATCAAGGATTTCTTCGCTTCCTTCGCTGATTTTGCCCTTGACTCTTGTTTTTATTCCGTGAGACTTAAGGAACTGCGCCGTACCCTTTGTCGCTTCAATATTAAAACCGAGGTTATAG
Organism: Clostridia bacterium; assembly: GCA_017613735.1. Classification (GTDB taxonomy): domain Bacteria; phylum Bacillota; class Clostridia; order Oscillospirales; family Acutalibacteraceae; genus Fimenecus. Next base: position 288,008 of record JAGADF010000009.1, on the reverse strand, counting down.
AAGCGTCTTATGAGCGGTAATGCTTCCTGCTTGTCCTTATCGGCTATGGTTACAAAAATGGTTCCGTAGTTCATAACCGCCATTCCCGAAGCCTGAAGAGCCTTGTAAAGCGCCCTTGTGATAGTCTTGTCATAGCCTATAGCTTCGCCCGTTGATTTCATTTCGGGCGAAAGATACGCGTCAAGTCCCCTTATTTTAGAAAATGAGAATGCAGGAGCCTTTACGTACCAGCGTTCTTTTTCTTTCGGGTATATCTCGTTAATGCCCTGTTCCTTTAAAGACTTGCCGAGTATTGCAAGAGTGGCAATATCTGCAAGCGAATAACCGGTGGCCTTTGAAAGAAACGGAACTGTCCTCGAGGAACGAGGATTTACTTCAATAATATAGACGTCATTGTTTTTATCGACAATAAACTGAATGTTATAAAGACCGACAATACCGATTCCGAGTCCGAGCTTTTTAGTGTAGTCAATAATTACCTTTTTGACTTCGTCATTAAGACTGAATGAGGGGTAAACGCTTATACTGTCGCCTGAATGAATACCGGTTCTTTCAACGTGTTCCATTATTCCGGGAATGAAAACGTCTGTTCCGTCGCAAACCGCGTCGACTTCGCATTCCTTGCCCTCGATATACTTATCAACAAGTACGGGCTTGTCCTCGTCAATTTCAACCGCAGTCTGAAGATACTTGCGCAGCGATTCCTCGTTGGCGACTATCTGCATAGCTCTGCCGCCGAGAACGTAGCTCGGACGTACAAGTACGGGATAACCGATTTCTTCGGCAGCCTTAACTCCGTCCTCAATCTTCGTGACTGCTCTGCCCTTAGGCTGAGGGATATTAAGAGAATCAAGAACGTGTTCGAATGAATCGCGGTTTTCGGCTCTGTCAATCGCCTCGACATCCGTTCCTATCATTTTAACGCCGTGCTCCATAAGAGGCTCGGCAAGATTAATAGCGGTCTGCCCGCCGAGTGAAGCGATAACGCCGATTGGCTTTTCAAGATTAATGATATTCATTACGTCTTCAACAGTCAGCGGTTCGAAATAAAGCTTGTCGCTCGTTGTATAGTCGGTTGAAACGGTTTCGGGGTTATTGTTAATTATTATCGCCTCAAAGCCGTTATTTTTAATTGTTTTTACGGCGTGAACGGTTGAGTAGTCAAATTCGACGCCCTGACCGATTCTTATAGGTCCGGAGCCGAGAACTACAATCTTTTTTCTGTCGCTGACAATCGACTCGTTTTCGCTTTCGTATGTCGAATAGAAATATGGAATATAACTGTCAAACTCCGAGGCGCAGGTGTCAATCATTTTATAAACGGGAATGATATTGTTGTCCATTCTCATTTTATAAATCGCTTTTTCATCCGTTTCCCAGAGCTTTGCGATATATTTGTCGCAGAAACCGAGCTTTTTAGCATAGATAAGAGTTTTAATATCGTTTTTATTCTCTTTTAATTCGGTTTCGCAGTCAATTATATTCTTGACCTTATCAAGGAAAAGCATATCAATCTGAGTAGCGTTTGCAATAAGACCGAGGTCGGTTTTACGTCTGATTAACTCGGCAATCGCGAAAATTCTGTCGTCGGTTCCGATTGATATATAAGAAAGCATATCTTCAGTCGGCATATCGTCAAATTTAGTCATATACAGATGGCAGACGCCTATCTCAAGCGAGCGTATGCCCTTCAGCAGGCTTTCTTCAATAGTCCTGCCTATGCTCATTATCTCGCCCGTAGCCTTCATCTGCGTTGAAAGCTTATTTGAAGCGGATGTGAATTTATCAAACGGGAAACGCGGTATTTTAGTAACAACATAGTCGAGCGTAGGCTCAAACGACGCGGGCGTGTTTGCTATCTGTATTTCGTCAAGCGTCATACCGACCGCAATTTTAGCCGAAACGCGTGCTATCGGATAACCGCTCGCCTTTGAAGCGAGAGCAGATGAACGCGAAACTCGCGGATTAACCTCAATTAAATAATAATTGAACGATTCCGGGTCAAGCGCAAACTGCACGTTGCAGCCGCCTTCTATCTTTAAAGCTCTTATAATCTTAAGTGCGCTGTCTCTTAAAAGATGATACTCTTTATTTGTAAGCGTCTGACTCGGAGCGACAACTATAGAATCGCCCGTATGAATACCTACGGGGTCAAGGTTTTCCATGTTACAGATTGTAATGGCTGTGTCGTTTTTATCTCTGATAACCTCGTATTCAATTTCTTTAAAGCCTTTAATGCTCTTTTCTATAAGAACCTGAGAAACCGGAGAAAGCTTAAGAGCATTCTTCATTATCTCTTCAAATTCTTCTTCATTATCGGCGAAGCCTCCGCCAGTTCCGCCTAAAGTAAATGCAGGTCTTAAAACAACGGGGTAACCGATTTCAAGAGCGGCTTTTTTACCTTCTTCCATCGTATTCGCGATTATTGAAGGAAGAACGGGTTCGTTTAAGTCCTCGCATAGCTTTTTGAACTTATCTCTGTCCTCTGCTTTTTCTATGCTTTCGTACGTCGTGCCGAGAAGCTCAACCTGACATTCGTTAAGAACGCCTTTTTTATAAAGCTGCATCGCAAGATTAAGCCCTGTCTGACCGCCGATTCCGGGAACAATTGCGTCAGGTCTTTCGTATCTTAAAATCTTAGCAATGTATTCAAGAGTAAGCGGCTCCATATATACCTTATCGGCAATGCTTGTATCCGTCATTATCGTTGCGGGATTAGAGTTTGCAAGAACAACCTCATAGCCCTCTTCCTTAAGCGCAAGACAAGCCTGAGTACCCGCATAGTCGAATTCGGCAGCCTGACCGATTACTATAGGTCCCGAACCGATTACAAGAACTTTTTTTATATCAGTCCTTTTAGGCATTGTCTTTCGCCTCCTTCATAATTGAAATGAATTTATCAAACAGGTATGCGCTGTCCTGAGGACCGGGCGCGCTTTCGGGATGGTACTGAACGCTGAAGATTCTATCTTTTTTACATTCAACACCCTCCACCGTATTGTCAAGAAGATTGATATGTGTAACAGTCAGATCCGTATTTTTAACCGAATCGGCGTCTACGGCGTATGAGTGATTCTGACTCGTTATTTCGATTTTACCGGTCTGAAGATTCTTTACGGGATGATTGCCTCCTCTGTGACCGAATTTAAGCTTATAAGTATCTGCGCCGTATGCAAGGGAAATCATCTGGTGTCCTAAACATATTCCGCAAATCGGAAATTTACCTTTAAGCTTTTTAACAAGTTCAATAACGGGAGTTACGTCCTGCGGGTCTCCGGGACCGTTCGAAAGGAAAACGCCGTCGGGATTCATTGCCAGAATTTCTTCAGCCGAGGTGTTATACGGAACAACGGTAACGTTGCATTTCCTTTGGTTAAGGCTCCTTATAATATTAAGCTTTATTCCGCAGTCGACTGCCACAACGTTGAATTTATGGTTCGAAGTACGCGAGTACCATTTCTTTTTACAGCTGACAAGAGAAACCGCGTCGCGTTTTATTTCTGTTTCTTTGAGTGTTTTCAAAGCTTCTTCTTTCGGCACCGAAATATCAGTGATAATTACCTTACAGCTTCCGTTATCGCGGATTTTTCTTGTAATCTCTCTCGTGTCAACTCCGTAGATGCCCGGAATATGATTTTCTTCAAGAATTTCCGAAAGAGTTTTAGTGTATCTGAAATTACTCGGCGAGTCATTATACTCCCGTACAATAAGACCTCCTATGGTCGGAACTCTTGTTTCAAAATCGTCGTCCGCAATACCGTAGTTACCGATAAGCGGATAAGTCATAACGACCATCTGATAGGTATATGACGGGTCGGAAACAATTTCCTGATACCCTACCATTGAAGTATTGAAAACGATTTCGCATACTCTTTCGCATTTTTCGCCGAAAGAATAGCCGAGGTATTCGCTGCCGTCTTCAAGAACTATTTTTCTGTCGAATTCTCTTGCCATACTGTCCTCCCGTTGACCATTGTATATTTGCATTTTCCGTAAAGCTCCGCATTTTCAAACGGCGTCGCTCTTCCCATTGAAAGAAAACCGTCGGGGTTTACCGTGTATTTCTCGTTAAGATTAAATACTGTTAAATCGGCGTTTTCGCCCTCTTTAATTTCAGTTCCTATTCCAAATCTCTTTTTCGGATTAATCTGCATTAACTCGATCTGTTTTTCAAGTGTAATAATTCCCGTTTTAACAAGGTAGGTATAAATTGCAGAAAAAGAAGTTTCAAGACCGACAACGCCCATAAGACTGTCTTTAAGACCTTTTGCTTTTTCTTCCTTTGAATGAGGCGCATGGTCAGTCGCTATCATATCTATCGTACCGTCCGTAATGCCTTCAATCAAAGCGAGCCTGTCCTCTTCGCTTCTTATCGGTGGATTCATTTTGAATCTGCCGTTTTCCTGTAAATCCATATCGTTGAAAACGAGGTAATGCGGCGCTGTTTCGCAAGTAACGTCAACGCCGCTTTTTTTAGCCTGTCTGATTACTTCAACGCTTTCTTTGGCTGAAATATGACAAACGTGGTATTTGCATCCCGTTTGTGAACAAAGCTTAAGGTCACGTTCAATCTGTCTGTATTCGCTTTCGCTCGAAATACCCTTGTGATTGTTCAAACGTGCGTATTCGCCTTTATGAATATAGCCGCCGTCAAGCAACGAATTGTCTTCGCAGTGCGCGGCGATTATCTTATTAAGCGATTTCGCTTTTATCATAGCTTCACGCATAAATTCATCCGACTGAACGCCGCGTCCGTCGTCCGAAAAAGCGATTACCTTTTCGCTCATACCGTCCATGTCCGAAAGCGTTTCGCCTTTTTCGCCGACGGAAATAGTTCCGTAAGCATAGACATTGACATTTGCTGTTCTGTCGATTATATCGGTAAGTATCTTTAAGTTATCAACGCTGTCAGGACAAGGATTAAGATTAGGCATACAGCAAACTGATGTGAACCCGCCGTGAGCGGCTGCCATAGTGCCGGAAAAAACCGTTTCTTTATATGAAAAACCCGGCTCTCTTAAATGCACGTGCACATCCAGAAGACCGGGAACGATAATACAATTATTAAAATTGAGAACACTGACCCCCGAGGGCGGATTAAAAGACGGTGAAATAGAAACAATCCGTCCGTCGGAAACAAAAATATCCGCTCTGACGAATTTGTTATCGACAAAAATATCTGCCTGAGAAAGAATGTAATTCACTTGCACCGTCTCCTTTCTCGTTTTCTACATTTTAACACAATATCAAGTATAATGTCAATTAAATAAGCGAACTTATAGTGCCAATTATTAATGTAATTAAACAGAATAAATTGTACGAAAAGACGAAAATAAAATATGTTAAGTTGACAAAATCAATTTTTAATGATATATTTTGATTTGTAAAAGGGAGTAGCTGACGCATTATGCGACAACAGGTCGTCATCTCAACCCGAACGGGTTCGGTCTGTTGGTACTTTTACGGTATTTGGCAAGACTTTTGCAGTGTCAGTACTGCAGAGGTCTTTTATTATTTTACAGGGAGATATTTTATGAACTATTATCTTGAAAGCAGTCAGGACGTTCTCAAAGAGGTTTCGTCGGACGTTAAAGGTCTTTCGTCATCGGAGGCTTCTTCGCGTCTTGAAAAATACGGTCATAATAAATTAAAGGAAGCGAAAAAAACTCCTCTTATAATTAAATTCCTGAGTCAGTTTGCCGACCCGATGATTATATTCCTGCTTGTTGCGGCTGTAATATCGGGAATTACGTCTGCTTACGCTCATGAATCCTTTACGGATGTTTTCGTAATTCTTTTTGTCGTTATACTTAATGCCGTTATGGGCGTCATTCAGGAAAGCAAAGCGGAAAAAGCTATCGACGCCTTAAAGCAGATGACTGCCGCTACCTGTAAGGTAATGCGCGACGGCGATATTAAACATATTAAAAACGAAGAGCTTGTACCCGGAGATATAGTTCTTCTCGAAGCGGGAGATTCCGTACCGGCTGATTGCCGCCTGCTTGAATCATATTCACTAAAGATTGAAGAGAGCGCGCTTACCGGCGAAAGCGTTCCCGTTGACAAGTTTATCGACATTATCTATCTTCGCGAGAACGAAAAAGACGTTCCTCTCGGAGACAGAAAGAATATGGCTTATCTCGGAAGCACCGTCGTTTACGGCAGAGGTACAGCCGTAGTTACACAAACCGGTATGAATACCGAAATGGGTAAGATTGCTAACGCTCTTACCGAGGCTGAGGACGAATCCACTCCCCTTCAGCAAAAGCTTAATCAGTTAAGTAAAATACTTACCGTTATGGTTGTTGCCATCTGCCTTTTCATTTTCGTATTCGGTCTTATTAAGAGCAGAAGTTTTTCATTTGATAATATAATCGATACGTTTATGATAGCCGTTTCGCTTGCGGTTGCCGCCATTCCCGAAGGTCTTGCCGCGGTTGTAACCATTGTTCTTTCAATAGGCGTTACAAAAATGTCAAAACGCAACGCAGTTATCAGAAAGCTTACGGCAGTTGAAACGCTCGGCTGTACCCAGATTATTTGTTCGGACAAAACCGGCACTCTTACTCAGAACGTAATGACTGTTGTCGAGAATTATTCCGATGACGAAAAAATGCTTGCAACCGCTCTCGCTCTTTGTTCGGACGCCGAAATTGATTCAAACGGTTCCGTTACGGGCGAGCCTACCGAGGCGGCGCTTGTCAGCTTTGCTAATTCCATTGAACTGAATAAAAATGATTTGAAAAATAATCAGCCGAGAATCGGCGAAGTTCCGTTTGATTCCATGAGAAAAATGATGACGACGGTTCATTCGGTAAACAACGAGATTATTCAGTATACTAAAGGCGCGCCGGACGAAATTCTTAAGAAGTGCTCATCATATCTTTCAAACGGTTCGGTATTACCGCTTACGGATGAAAAGAGAGCCGAAATTCTTTCTAAAAATAAGGAATATGCAGATAAAGCCCTGAGAGTTCTTGCGGCAGGCTTTAACAGACTTGATTCTGTTCCCGCGAATTATACGACCGAGCTTGAAAACGAGCTTACATTTATCGGTCTCGTCGGTATGATTGACCCCGTAAGACCTGAGGTCAGGGCCGCAATCGACGAATGCAAACAGGCAGGCATACGCGCAATAATGATTACGGGCGACCATAAGGACACGGCGGTTGCAATAGCCAAACAGTTAGGTATTATTACTGACGCATCGCAGGCGATTACGGGCGCTGAACTGAACGATATTTCCGACGAAGAGTTTGAAACGCTTGTTGAAAAATATTCCGTATACGCGCGCGTTCAGCCCGAGCATAAGGTTAGAATCGTTAAGGCTTGGAAGAAGAAAGGTATGATTACCGCCATGACCGGCGACGGCGTAAACGACGCGCCGTCAATTAAATCGGCTGATATCGGTATCGGAATGGGTATAACGGGTACCGACGTTACAAAGAACGTAGCCGATATGATTCTTGCAGACGATAATTTTGCAACTATTGTCGCGGCGGTTGAAGAAGGAAGAAGAATATTTGACAATATCAAGAAATCAATTCAGTTCCTGCTTTCCTCGAACCTAAGCGAGGTTGTTTCCGTATTTGTGGCAACCCTTTTAGGCTTTACTATTATGAAACCCATTCACCTTCTCTGGATTAATCTTATTACGGATTCACTCCCCGCTCTTGCTCTTAGTATGGAGCCGGGTGAAAAGAACCTTATGACAAGAAAACCGAGAAAATCAAACGAAGGTATTTTCTCTAACGGTGTCGGTTTTGCCATAGCGTATCAGGGACTTATAGTTTCGGTTTTAACGCTTGCCGCTTATATAATCGGTCATTTCCTTGAAAGCGGAAAATGGGAAATAACAAACAGTCCCGACGGTATTACAATGGCTTTCCTTACTATGTCCATGGCTGAAATATTCCACTCGTTTAACATGCGTTCGCAGAACGGTTCAATTTTCGGACTTAAAAAGCAGAACTGGTTCCTTTTCGGCTCAATGGTGATTGCTCTTATTCTTACGGCGGGAGTTATTTATATTCCGTTCTTTGCAAATCTATTCAGCTTTACTACAATAAGTCTTAAAGAATACGCCGTAGCTATGGGACTTGCTCTTACAATTATTCCGATAGTTGAATTCATTAAGATATTCCAGCGTATAGCAGAAAAGAAAAAGAATAAATAAAAAGAGTTTGATAATTTAATCTCATAAAATAAACAGGTTAAGGGCTTTTCCTTAACCTGTTTTCTTATAATCTGAAAAGATAATTGAATTTCTTACTCGCCGCAAGCGATATTGAATCCCTTCCAGCTACAATAACGTGGTCAATCAGTTTAACGTTAAGATACTTAAGCGCGTCCGAAATCTGCTTTGTAGTATAAAGGTCGTCAGAGGAAGGAGCGGCTACTCCGTTGGGATGATTATGACATACAATAACGCTTGTTGCGTTGGACGCGACAACCTGTTCGACAATCTTTCTTATATGAATATTAGAGGTGTTTGGCGTACCCGAGGAAATCAGCGCGCAGTTAATTAACGAAAGGTTATTGTCAAGTAAAAGCGCGTAAAGGTGTTCGTCGGTTTTCCCTATAAATTTCGATACGCAATATTCTGAAATCTTTTCGGCGTTATCAAGTACGATTTTTGAACTGTCAAGCTTACTGTTTTCGTATGTATTGAAAAGCTCTCTCATCATTGAAATAAGAGTTGCCGTGTTAGGCGTTACTCCCTTGACCTTCATAAGCATTTCGGGAGAAGCGTCAAATACCGCGGAAATAGAACCGAATTCATTAATAAGATTATGAGCGATAACATTTGTGTCTTTTCTCGGAATGGAATAGAACAAAAGCATTTCAAGCTTATTTATATCGGAAAAACCGTTGAATCCGGATTCAAGAAAGCTTTGCTTTACTCTCTGACGGTGGCCGCCGTGTATATTTTCTTTTTCCTCTTTCATTTCCCCACCTGCAAACTATTTGAAAATCTTTCTGAACTGTTTTTGCCATTTATAAATATAAGCAGTAATCAGTCGTGTCAATGCAATATCATAAATGACAAACACAACGTTAAAGACTAAATAAAGCAATATAAGACCTATTTTAGTAAATTCCCCGAAATCATCAAGGCTTAAGTTAAAAACGTAAATAAGCAGCAAATACGCCGCGAGAATCGAAGCATTGAAGATTAAAACCTTTACAATCCACGAAATATACTTATTAAGGTGTTTTTCAATAGGCTGTTTAACTATCGGGTAATACCCGAAAAAGGCTATATACATTGTTGCCGCCTCTTTGTCCGCAATAAGAAGCGCCGAGAGAATGCTTACCGCAATATAAACGACAGTAGCCCATTTTTTATCAATTTCTATTACCATTATCAGCAGCAGTAATCCTGCCGCAGCGGGAACGGCATAGGTAAGCGTCGGTATAACCGATGTCAGGAACATCAGTACAACCGATACAGCCGCTATAATACCGCCGAGCGCGGTTTTTGAACTCTTGTTTAGATTTTTCATATCAGCAACACTTAATCAAATCTCCGCCCATGCATTCGCAACAGCAGTCCGCGCAAAGCAAAGACGAGCAAATATCGCACGCATCGCAGGAACAGCAACCCGACGAAGAATTACCGCGCGAGGTTCTGTAACCGCCCGTCGCGGCATTGTTCAGCGAATTGAGTGCGGCAGAATATTCCTGACTTGAAGGGTCGAGCTCGCACGCCTTTGAATAGGCTTTTCTCGCTTCGTCAAACCAGCCTCTTCTGTGATGAATCTGCCCTTTTAAATAATACCATTCTGCGTCGCGCTGGGTTATATAAATACCGTCAAGGATTGTTTCGGCTTCTTCAAGCTTATTTCTGTTTATAAGCGAGCGGACGTCCGGATAAGACGAATGTGAAGTGTCCGAATAATAGCTTTGCTGATTTTTAGCCGAAGAACCCGATGAAGAAATAATCGTATCATACGCTTCGTTAATCTCATCCATCTTCTTCTGCGCGTTATCGGAAAGAGGGCCGTTTGAATAATCTTCCGACTGATACTTTCTCGCAAGAGATTTGTATGCAGCTTTTACTTCTTCAATTGAAGCGTTATCGTTTAAACCGAGAACCTCATACGGGTTTCTCATCAACAGTCCCCTCCTTCTTTTTAATTACAGCTGAAAGCCGGTTATCAAGTCCGGATTTAATAATATTTTCAAGTATTTCCTTATTTGAATACAAATCAAACAAATCCAAACAGAGAATCAGTTCGTTAATACTCATTCTGATTGATTCGGCAATCTGTTTGTCGGTATAACCGTTCAGTAAAAATACGTTATACGATCTGTTCTTTTTATCTTTTTCAAGGTCGTCAAAAGCGTCGATAAGATAAACATACCTTCCCAGGCAATAACCGAACCTGTAAAAAAGAGTTTCGTTTTCTTTATCGGCAAAAGCCGAAAAGCATTTTGCAAGCGCCTTTGCGCTCGGGTCAGCCGCTTTATCGCAGATATCGCATCTTTCGTTTTCAAGCTTATTCTGTTCTTCTGTTGATTGCTTTATTACGGCTTCAATATCGGGGTATAGTTTAACAGCCTTTTTATGCTTAAAAAATACAAACGGTAAAAGCAGAATATATTTAAGCTTTTTAAATAAAGAACTGTCGTGAATATTGTCTTTGATTTTATAATAAGTAAGAATCACGGAAAACGCAGTCATAAATCTGAATTCGTCGGTTTTAATATCGGCGAAACTGCATTTTTTAAAAGGATTAAACGGACATTTTCCGCTTTTAAAAGAGACATTTATATCGGGCTTTATTGCATATAAAAACAAGGTGAAAAACGTCGCGTCATAGCTTAAAAACAGCCTTGAAATCTGGCCGTAGTTTTTCCCGAGCGCTTTACATAATGAGCAGTAAAAGCCTCTGTATATTTCATATTCTTTTATCTTTAATTCGCTTTTATCGGGTTTAACGTAACCAAGCATAGCTTTCCTCTGAATTTATCTTTGCGATTATTATAATACTCATATAATTCTAAATCAATAAATAAAGGTTTATTTTTACAAATAATTAACAATTCAATCAACGCGTTTATTGACAACATTACTCTCAGGTTATATAATTTGAATAATAAATCAGCGAGGTTATTAAAATGACTGTAAAACAAATTCAGGATGAAATAATAAGACTCAAAAAAGAAAAAGACATCTGTATTCTCGCTCACGCTTATCAGAGCAGAGAAATTATTGAAATTGCCGATTTTATGGGCGATTCATTTGCTCTGAGCGTAGAGGCTTCAAAAGTACCTCAAAAAACGGTAATTATGTGCGGTGTACGCTTCATGGCTGAAACCGTTAAGATACTTTCTCCCGATAAAAAGGTTATTCTTTCCAATCCCGTTGCGGGCTGTCCTATGGCTGAACAAATGGACAGAGAGCTTATTTTACAGGTCAGAGAACAGTATCCCGATTACACGGTTGTCGCATATATAAACACTACAAGCGAACTGAAAACCGTTTGCGACGTTTGCGTTACGTCGTCATCCGCATTGACTATATGTAAAAAGCTTGAAAATGATAAGATTCTTTTCATTCCCGACTGTAACCTCGGCGACTGGATTGCAAAACAGATTCCCGAAAAACAGTTCAAGCTTCTTAACGGCGGATGCCCGACTCACGCCCGAATATCCGCAAAAGAAGTAGAAAATGTTAAGAAAATGCATCCCGACGCTCTTTTGCTTGTTCATCCCGAATGTAAACCCGAAGTTGTTGAAAAAGCCGATTACGTCGGCTCTACGACGGGAATTATGAAATTTGCCGAGCAGTCGGATAATAAAGAATTCATTATCGGTACGGAAAACAGTATTGTCACCAATCTTCAGCTCTCCTGCCCCGATAAAATGTTCTACCCTCTTTCGAAAGACTGTATCTGCTCGAATATGAAAGCTACTACTTTAGTAGACGTGCTTAATTGCTGCAAGGGCGTTTTCGGCGAAGAAATCGAACTCGACGAAGATATACGTCTTAAAGCAAAGGCTTGCATAGATAAAATGATTGAGTTAGGTTGATTATGAAAAAAGCAATTATTGCAATGAGCGGCGGTGTCGATTCAAGCGTCGCCGCTTATTTAATGAAAGAAAAAGGCTTCGACTGCATAGGCGCAACAATGAAGCTTTTTGATAATGACGATATTGTCATCAATAATGAAAAATCCTGCTGTTCTCTCGACGGCGTTGAAGACGCGCGCTCAGTTGCAAGAAAGCTCGCAATCCCCTACTATGTTTTTAATTTCAGGGATGAATTCTGTAAAAAGGTAATTGATAAATTCATTTATACTTATGAAAACGGCGGTACGCCGAATCCCTGCATAGACTGTAACAGAAATCTCAAGTTTCAGAAACTTATGGACAAAATGAAAGAGCTTGATTTTGATTATGTTGTAACCGGTCATTATGCTTCGGTTGAAGAGAAAAACGGGCGTTTTCTTCTTAAAAAAGGCGTTGATAAATCAAAGGACCAGAGTTATGTTCTTTATTCCTTGACGCAAAATCAGTTAAGTCATATCATATTCCCTTTGGGCGAATATACAAAAGACGAAATAAGAAAAATAGCCAATGAACAGGGCTTTACAAATGCAAATAAAAAAGAAAGCCAGGACATCTGCTTTGTTCCCGACGGAGATTACGTTTCGTTTATAAAAGAATATACCCATAAAACTTATCCGTCAGGTGATTTTATAAATACCGATAATGAAGTAATCGGCACTCATCAGGGAATTATAAATTACACCGTCGGTCAAAGAAAAGGGCTCGGCGTAGCATTCGGCGAGCCGAGATATGTTTGTTCGGTTAATCCCGAAAACAATACCGTAACTCTCGGAAGTAACGAGGATTTATTCTCAAAAGAACTTACGGCAACCGATATAAACCTGATTTCAGTTGACAGAATCGACGGTGAAATGAAAGTAACCGCAAAAATTAGATATAATCACAAAGAACAGCCTGCAACTGTCATACAGCTTGATGATAAAACAATTAAAGTTTTTTTTGACGAGCCGCAGAGAGCGATTACAAAAGGACAGGCGGTAGTTCTTTATGACGGCGAATATGTTGTCGGAGGCGGAACAATAATCTAATTTAAATAAAAAAATCGGGTAACGGTTTTCCGCTACCCGATTTTTTATTATTGCTTTTATTTAAGCTCAATAGCCTTTTTAACCTGAGCCTTAAGATTTTCGGCGCAAAGTCCGAATTCCTTAAGAAGAAGAGCGCCGTTACCGGATTTTCCGTATACGTCGTTCATACCGACCCTGATAACGGGAACGGGATAGTTTTCGCTTAAAGCTTCGCAAACCGCGCCGCCGAGACCGCCGATAATGTTATGCTCTTCGGCAGTAACAACGCAGCCTGTCTTTTTAGCCGACGAAACAAGAAGGTCAACGTCAAGAGGCTTGATTGTAGCCATATTGATTACATCAACCGAAATGCCTTCGTTCTTAAGTTCTTCGGCGGCAATAAGAGCTTCGTTGACAAGAAGTCCCGTTGCAACTATTGTGCAGTCAGTTCCCTCTTTAAGAAGATTGCCCTTGCCGATTTCAAACTTATAGTTTTCGTCAAAAATTACCGGAACTGCAAGTCTTCCGAAACGAAGATAAACCGGACCGTCGATTTCAGCCGCGGCAAAAACTGCCTGCTTCGCTTCAACAGCGTCTGCGGGATTAATAATCGTCATACCGGGAATTGTTCTCATAAGAGCGATATCTTCGTTGCACTGATGACTTGCTCCGTCCTCGCCTGCCGATACGCCTGCGTGAGTAGCGCCGATTTTAACGTTAAGATGAGGGTAACCGATTGAATTACGAACCTGTTCGAAAGCTCTGCCTGCGGCAAACATAGCGAATGAGCTTGCGAATACGGTAAGACCGGTCGTAGCAAGACCTGCGGCAATACCCATCATATTGCTTTCGGCAATACCGCAGTCAAAAAATCTTTCCGGAAAAGCCGCTTTAAAAGTTCCGGTTTTAGTTGCCTTTGCAAGGTCGGCGTCAAGAACAACAAAGTTATCGTTTACTTTGCCAAGCTCTGCGAGCGCTTCGCCGTAAGCGTCACGGGTAGCCTTTTTAATGATATCTGCCATTATTTACGCCTCCAATTCTTTAAGAGCTGAACGAAGCTCGTTCATAGCAACCTCATACTGTTCGGCATTCGGAGCCGCGCCGTGCCAGTTGCACTGGTTTTCCATATACGAAACGCCCTTGCCCTTAACGCACTTTGCGACTATGCAGGTGGGTTTGCCCTTGCAAGCCTTAGCCTCATTAAATGCATTTTCAATATCGTCAAAGCAATGACCGTTGATTTCAATGGCGTTCCAGCCGAAAGCCTCAAACTTTTCCTTAATCGGATAAGGAGAGTTAACCTCGTCGAGCTCGCCGTCAATCTGAAGATTGTTATAGTCAACGATAGCTACAAGATTATCAAGCTTTTTGTTAGCCGCGAACATAGCCGCTTCCCAAACCTGACCTTCTTCTATTTCGCCGTCGCCGAGAATAGTATAAACTCTGAAATCCTTTTTCTGATACTTTGCGCTAAGCGCCATACCGACCGCAGCCGAAATACCCTGACCGAGCGAACCCGTGCTCATATCAATACCGGGAATATAGGTCATTGAAGGATGTCCCTGAAGATATGAATCGGATTTTCTTAATGTTTTAAGGTCTTCATAAGGGAAATAACCCTTAAGCGCAAGAGCGGCGTATACGCCGGGAGCGCCGTGACCCTTTGAAAGAACAAAACGATCGCGGTTTTCGTCTTTGGGATTTTTCGGGTCAATCCTCATTTCGACATTATAAAGGTAGCTGAGAAGCTCCGCGATTGAAATAGAGCCGCCCGGATGTCCCGAAGCGGCGTTAAAAACCGCTTCAATTGCGCCCATCCTCAGCTTGGTTGCAAAAATCTTTAAATCTTTTTTTAAAGCCTGATCCATAATAACCTCCTAATAATTTTGTTCTATGTATTCAAGCAAATCCGCCACCGCGCCTTTATTACAATGACATGTAACAAGCTTTGCAATTTCTTTCATTCCCTTAGGCGCCTGACCGCAACATGCGGGAAGAGAAACGTGCTTTAAAAGCTCATAATCATTGTAATAATCGCCTATAGCGGCGGTTTTTTGTTTATCAATACCGAGTATTTCGGCAACCTTTAACGCGCCCTCGCCCTTATTGGTACTGCCGTCAAGCATTTCAAAGGACGAAACCGACGAGGACATAAAGGTAACGCCTTTGCCGTCATATCTGCTAAGATACTTTTTTAAATGACTTATAAAAACGGGTATTCCCAAAAAGATAACCTTTCCCCACTCGTCTTTCGGAATTTCATCAAATTCTTTAAATGTAAATGTCGATATTTCATCTGTGCTCGCCATTACAGGCGCAAAAACGTGAGAATTAATAAGGTAGTTTTTGTCGTTTGCGACAATCATTATCTCAATCATCGGAAAACGAGTCAGAACTTCTTTAACAATATTCTGACCTTTTTGCCCGATACTTATATAATTGAGCATTTTTTCATTCTTAAAATCGTAAATACCTGCTCCGTTAAGGATTACGGCAGGCGCGGTAAGACCGAGCCTTTCATAATGCTTTCGCATATTATGAACGCTCCTGCCTGAAGCAAGAGTGAAATTACCGCCGAGATCGTCAATAAAATGTCTTACGGCATTGTAATTACGCTCGGGAAGCTTTCTTATTTTATTGTTCAACGTACCGTCAATGTCCGAAACGACAAGCCAATCGGAAAATGACTTTGCGCTCTGTTGAACCATTAACCTATTCTCCTTAAAAATTCCTCAAAGTATTCGGGATATTCCGAACTGATTTCAATATATTCCTTACTGACGGGATGAATAAAACCGATTAATCCGGCGTGAAGGCATTGACCGGAAAGACAGTCGTCCTTTCTTTTCCCGCCGTAAAGCTCGTCGCCCGCAACAGGGTGACCGAGATAAGCCATATGTACTCTTATCTGATGAGTTCTTCCTGTTTCAAGGTTTAATTTTACAAGGCTGTAACCCGAAAACTCCTCGAGTACGCTGTAATGAGTAACGGCATTTTTTGAATTCCTGTCGGTAACCGCCATCTTTTTTCTGTCCTTGGGATTTCTGCCTATCGGAGCGTCTACGACACCTTCGCTTTCTTTTAAATGACCGATAATGACCGCTCTGTATTCCCTTGTAAAAGAATGTTCTTTAATCTGCTGCGCAAGGAAATTATGAGAAAAATCATTTTTAGCGATAATTAAAAGACCGCTTGTGTCTTTATCAATACGGTGAACGATACCCGGTCTTATAACGCCGTTGATACCCGAAAGCGAATCGCCGCAATGGTACATAAGCGCGTTGACGAGCGTTCCGCTGTAATTGCCCGGCGCGGGATGAACAACCATACCCTTCGGTTTATTGACTACAAGAAGGCTTTCATCCTCATATCTAATATCAAGCGGTATATTTTCGGCTTTAATATCGAGTAAAACGGGTTCGGAAAAACTGACCTCAACCACGTCGCCGAAAGAACATCTGTAATTCTTTGAAACCGGTTCCCCGTTCACAAGAACGTTTCCGTCTTCTATATTCTTCTGTACCGAAGAACGCGTACCGTTGGTAACAGCCGCAATCACCTTGTCGATTCTTTCGTCCGAATAGGCTTCGTCAATTTCAAAAACTGTTTTTTCACTCATTGTCTTTAACCCCGGATTTTACAGCCTTTTTTTCTTTGAACGTATCGTAAATAAGATAAAATGCAAGTAAAAACGAACTACAGGTAACAAGAATATCGGCAAAATTAAAGACGGGAAAATCAATAAACGTCGCTTCGATATAATCTATAACGTATAAACGGAAAATTCTGTCAATAAGATTGCCTGCGCCGCCCGAAACAATCATACAAAGCGTGATGTTGTAAAACTGTTTGTCAAAGGGTTTAACAAAAATGAAATACAAGCATAAGACAATAACCAGAGAGGTAAATACAGTTAAAACAACGGTGTTGTTTTTGAATAAACCAAAAGCCGCACCGGTGTTTTGAACGTAATAAAGTCTTAAAATGTTTTTAATAAGCGTTACGGATGAAACGGGCTTAAGATAAATAACCGCAAGGTATTTGAAAAGCTGGTCAAGCCCGATTAGTACAAGCATTACTAAAGCCGTAACAATTTTTCTTTTTTTCATTTAAATATCCTGTTTAAAGTGATTTGAAAACTCGGCTTCGTCAACGGTTTCTTCATCCGAAGAGTTAAGAGAAACGTCGTTCTCCGTTTCTTCAGAATCGGATTCAATAACGCCCTTTGACTTAACAATGTCTTTAAATGAAACGTGACCTTCTTCGGATAAATCCGCATCGGAATCATCGTCGTCGTCATCGTCGTCAAAAACAATGTCCTTACTCAAATCAAAACCGTCCGAAGAATCCTCCGAAGTAACATTTTCTTCAGTTGAGAAAACATCCGCAATTTCATCCTTAACTTCTTCAACAGGTTCAGGTTCAGGTTCGGGTTCGGGTATGGATTCCGGTTCCGGTTCCGAAACTTCATCATCCTCAATCTCAATGTCATCGTCGTCATCATCGTCGAATGAAATGTCATTGAAATCGATTTCGAATGATTCGTCGGCATTATAACCTACGGGATTATCGTCGGTAATCTCAACAGCGCTTTCATCAACCGAAGAACCCGAGAAAACGTCTTCTATTTCATTTTCAACCGGAGCAGCAGATACGGTTTCGGCTTCTGCATCGGCGTCCGCTTTTACAGGCTCGTCAAGAGAAGCGACAAATGCATCCGTACCCGCAAAAACATCGGAATCGTCGTCATCAACTACATAATTCGGCTTTTCTTCGCTTTCTGGAGTTTCGGGCTGAGCGTCTTGCGCATTTGATTTAACAATCTTTTCTGCCTGAAGAGGAATAGCGTCGATAGTCAGCAAATGCTGTCTGTAAGACTCAAGAAGCTGTTTTTTGAAAGCGTCGGTCTGAGAATTGAGCAAATCAAGAACAACCTTTTGTTCCTTAATCTTATCGTTAAGGTCAATAAGTATTCTTTCAGACTCCTTATTAGCGTTATTAACAATGCCGACAGCTTTCTGCTTAGCGTCGTCAAGCATTTTCTGCGCAACGGCTTTTGCCTGGTCGAGCTTATCTTTAAGCTGTTTATTGAATTCCTCGTTTTCGTCTCTGCCGGAAGATTTTTTAGCCTGTTCCTCCTGACGCCTGAAGGCCTCAAGACGGTTTGCAAGAAGGCTTAAACGCCTTACAAGCTCGCCATTCTGTTTGAAAACCTGCTCATAAGAAGCTGACACTTCCTTAAGAAAGGCGTCGACCTCTTTAGCCGAGTAAACGCCGTCGCCGACCTGTTCAAAGGTTTTCTCATTTATTTCGTTAGGTCTTAACATATATTTATACCTTCCGTATGTTTATTTAAAAGAATACGCCGGTGCTTTCGAGTTCGTCAAGCAAATCGCCCATAACGTCAACGTTATAGGGAGTGATAATAAAGATAGCCTTTGCAACCTTTTTAAGGTTACCGTCGTTTGCGTAAGCAACACCGGTAAGGAAGTCGATAATTCTTAAAGCGATATCGCGGTTAGCGCTCTCAAGGTTGAGAACGACTGTTCTTTTCTGATTAAGATTGTCGGCAATTTTCTTTGCTTCTTCAAATGTTTCGGGTTTGGCAAGTACAACCTGAAGCTGAGCCGTAGTGTGAATATTAACTACATTATCGTCATTTGAAAATCTTGATTCACGCTCGCGGCGGCCGAATCTCGGAGCAGGCTGCTCGTCATAAGTATCCGTACCGAAATCGTCTGTCTCGCCGTCATAAAGCTCGTCAGTATTAACAAACTCCTTAACCTTGTCTAAAAATCCCATTGTTTATACCTCCACTTTTTAATATATTCTGGGTCCGAATACAGCAGACCCAATTCTTACAAGATTAGAACCGCAGGCAATAGCGTCCTCATAATCGCCTGACATGCCCATGGACAAAATGTCCATATTAATATTATGTATTTTTTTTGACCTAATGTCAACATATATATTGTGCATTTTTGAAAAAAACTTGCAATTTTCCGCATTATTTAGTGAAAAAGGAGGAATTGTCATTAATCCTTTGACCTTAATAGCGGGTAATTTGGAGATTTCGTAGAGAAAATCGTTAAGCTGTTCAAGGGGCAAACCGGTTTTATTTTCCTCCCCCGCAATATTAACTTCGATTAAAACGTCGGTTGTAACGCCGATTTTTAAAGACTGTTTTGAAATCTCATTTGCAAGCTTGATACTGTCGACAGATTCAATCATATCAACCTGACCGACTATTTTAGAAACCTTATTGGTCTGAAGATGACCAATGAGATGACTTTCAACGCCCGAAAGATTAAGGTCGGGCTTTTTTGAAAGAAATTCCTGAACATTATTCTCCCCTATCAAATCGACGCCGCATTCAATAGCTTTATTGATTCGAAAAACGTCAACCGTCTTTGTAACGGTCATAAAACGGATATCTTCGCGCTTTCTTCCCGATTTTTCGGCGGCGGCAGAAATCTTTTCATTGATTTTTTTAAGATTGCACTCAATATCTTCAAACTGTTTTTCAAGAAACGACTTTTCCGTCAAACAAATCAGTCCCTTCTGTAATTACTTCATCGTACATTCTCAGCTGACCGCTTTCATTCTCTACGTTATTAACTATCGAGTAATCCGCGGCAGCGTAGACTATATTGATTTTTCTGAACTTAACGATATTGCCGACAAGAACATAAACGCCCTGCTCGCCGTCAACCTCTCTGATGGCACGGTTGTCAATGCGAAAGCCCTTATATTCATTAATAACGAGCTGAATATCTTCAAGCCTTAAATTAGCTATAACCTCGTTCATTTCGTTACCGCAAAGAATAATTGCGGTTTTTCCGTCACTATTGTCGTTTACTTTAATAAACTTAGCCTCAATAGACTGAACTGATGAATTCGGTATAAGGATTTTAACCTTTCCGTCAGTTTTGAACGAAGTAACCTTAGTAGTAGGAATGTTACACAGTACATACCAGTTAAAGCTGTCAACAAGCTTTCCCATAACGCTTTTATTCTTATCAGGAGACGACGACAAAAGCTCGTTAATCATTTCAACCGTATAATCGGTAGCTTCATCATACTTTACCGCATTTTCATATCCGTCCGTGGAACTTATGTAATAACCTGGATTTCCCGCGGTAATTCCGGTATAACCCGACGTCTTTTTGTTAAGAGAAGCAAGCTCTTTTTCAAGAGATTCGAGCTTTTCGTCAACTGAAATTGCGCCGCCCGTCGCAAGCTGACGCGCCGTAACGGATTCCTTTAATATATCTCTGTATTTCGAAAGCGAATTTACGTCGCCGCTCTGTAACGCGCTGATATATGAAGCGCAGGATGAATCAATCCTTTTTTCAAGCGAAGAAAGGTCGGTCGTCTGAACTCCGACGCGGTTTTTAAGAGATTTATAGTAAGTTATTGCGTCTTCGACTTCCTTTACTCTTTTGAAATCTCTTGCCGAATCGTCATCCTTAAATAAAACCGCTACCGTATCGCCCTTTGCAACGCGCATTCCGTCGGTTATAAGAGGAACAATCGTACCGCTTCCTTTTGTCTGAATATAGCTTTCGTCTCTGACAAAAAACGCCTTGGTATCAATTGTTTCGTAAACGGTTTTTTCAAGCGCCGTTTCCGTTTTAACGGGGCTGCTCTTAAACATATATAACTGATATCCGACATAAACGAGAATAAACAAACCTGCTGCCGCGCAAACAGCTATGAGCAACAGTCTTTTGGTCTTTTCGTTCAATTATTCCGCCCCCTTAAAAACTCATCAATATATGAAAACGCTTTATCGCCGACATTTTCCGTTTCGTCGGCATAAATCCATTTTATACTTTCATTTCGGTTAAACCAGGTCAATTGCCTTTTTGCATATCGTCTTGTTTCCTGCTTAATCTTTTCGACTGCTTCTTCAAGACTTATTTCACCGTTGAAAAACGGTTTAAGCTCTTTAATACCGATAGCCTGATTTGCTGTTTTAGTATCATTCAGTGAAAGGAACTGCTTCGCTTCTTCAACGAGACCGTCCGAAAGCATTTTGTCAACTCTTTTATTAATTCTTTCATAAAGCTTTGCCCTGTCGCGGTAATTAAGCCCGATATAAAGAACGTCAAATTCCTTTTCATTCCGTCTTGAAAGTAAAAGTTGCTCGGTCATGGTCTTTCCCGTATTGTAATAAAGCTCAAGAGCCCTTATAACGCGCTTTGTATTTTTTTTATCAATCTTTGAAGCATATTTCTTATCTATTGAATAAAGCTCGTTATATAAGGCGTCAGCGCCCTCATTTTCAAGCCTTGATAAAAGCTTGTTTCTTATATCGTCGCTAAATCCGTCGTCAACGAATTCAAGATTATTTACAAAGCTGTCAATATAAAGTCCCGTTCCGCCGCAAAGGACGGGAAGCTTATTTCTTTCAATAATGTCAATACAGATTTTCTTTGCGTCCGAAACGAAATTCGCAACCGAATATCTTTCGTCATTGTCTTTAACCGAAATAAGATGATGAATTATGCCCTGCGTCTCTTCGTCCTTCGGCTTTGCGGATGCGATATCCATCCCTCGATAAAGCTGCATTGAATCCGCGGAAACTACCTCGCCGTTATATCTTTTTGCAATTTCAACTGCAAGCGCGGTTTTACCCGATGCGGTAGGACCGACTACAGCGACGATTTTATTATTATCCATCACTGTATTCTCCCGAATTGTTTTTCAAGGTTGTATTTAGAAAGCTCTATAATTACCGGTCTGCCGTGAGGGCAGTAACGGATTTCGGGCATATCGAGAAGCTTTTTGACAAACAGATTTCTTTCATATTCGCTTGTTATATTACCGCCCTTGACGGCTGCGCGGCAAGCTATGTTATGTAAAAGCCAGTCCTGTTTTTCGGTAACGAGATTTCTTTTGTTTTTCAAAAGATACCCTGCTATTTCAACGGTAAAATCCCTTATATCTTCAACGGACAAATCAACGGGACATTCCCTGATTACAACCGAGCCCATTCCGAAATCCTCAGCCGTAAATCCGATTTCAGCGAGCAAGTCAATATTTTCGGTTATTGCCGTATATTCCTCTTTCGAAAGTGAAACGGTTACGGGATTGATAAGAATCTGAGCGCCCTGATTTACGGAATTCTTTTTCAATTCTTCGTAAAGCATTCTCTCGTGAGCCGCGTGCTTGTCAATAAGCAAAAGCTTTTCACCCTGCTCAACGATTATGTAAGTATTAAATGCTTCGCCGATAACTTTGTAATCGAGCTGTTTTTTCTCCTCGGTGATAACAACGGTCTGTTCTGGTTCGGTCTTATTCTCCTTATAATCGTCAAGGTTAATAAGATTTATCTCGTCATCCGTGTTTTCTATTCCTTTATCCGGAGAACTGATATCAGTCTTTTTGCTGTCGGTCAAATCTTCAATTATATTCTGATATATTTTCAGCTGTTCGTCCGATTTTTCGTAATAATTCTTATCAAGAGTAATCGGATTAATTTTTTCGACCTTTAAAGAAGGTCTGACCGTATCTTTTTCAATTGCGTTTTTTACCGAATAATAAACGCTGTCAAAAATCCTTTTTTCATCTGAAAATCTGACCTCCGTTTTAGCGGGATGAACATTAACGTCAACCGTTTCATACGGAAGATACAAAAACAAAACGCAGTATGGATGTTTGCCGACCATAATAGAGCCTTTATAAGCCTCTTCAAGAGCGGCGTAAATGGTTTTATTTTTAATATATCTGTTATTTACAAAGAAATTCTGCAAAGAACGGGTTGCTCTTGAAGAAAACGGATGAGAAACAAAGCCGTTTATTTTAATTCCGTTAATTTCAGAATTAACCTCAACAAGATTATCGGCAAAATCCTTGCCGAACACAGCCTTACAGCAGGTCAGTAAATCACCGTTACCGGGCGTAAAAAGAACCTGTTTCCCGTCTCTTATAAAGTTAAAAGATATCTCGGGATGAGAAACGGCTATTTTATCGATAATACCGCTTACAAAGTTACCCTCGCTGACGTCCTTTTTAAGAAATTTCATTCTTGCGGGAGTGTTGAAGAACAAATCCCTGACAATTATTGTAGTACCGTCCGGGCAACCCGCGTCTTCAATAGTTTTTTCTTCGCCCGCCGAAATCTCATATCTTGTGCCCGAAAACTCGTCCTTTGTTTTTGTGAGCATTTCGACTCTTGATACGGCGCAAATTGATGCAAGAGCCTCGCCCCTGAAACCGAGCGTAAATATTCTGTCAAGGTCATCGGCGGTTGAAATCTTGCTTGTCGCGTGGCTTGTGAAAGCTCTTTTAACGTCATCGCGCGAAATTCCGCAACCGTTATCGGTTACGCGCATATAGCGAATACCGCCGTTCTGTATTTCAACGGTTATCTTGTTTGCGCCTGAATCGATTGAATTCTCAATCAATTCCTTTATTACGGAAGCGGGCCTTTCAACTACCTCGCCCGCAGCGATTAATTCAAATATGCTTTTGGGCAGAATATTAATTCTGTTCATTCACCCGCCTCCTTTCATTTAAGAGTTAGCTTTTTTATTCAATTCATAGAGAATTGACAATGCCTCAATCGGCGTAAGCGTGTTAACGTCGATATTCTTAATTCTTTCAACAATAGCATGATTCTGATTTGATTCAAACGTAAACTGCTCAGCATCTTCTTCAAAATCATTTTCTACAACGCTTTGTGACGGAGTATAACTGCCGTTTTCTTCAAGCGCTTTGAGAACGGTTTTAGCGCGTTTAACAACCGAATCGGGAACGCCGGCAAGCTTAGCTACCTCAATACCGTAGCTTCCGTCCGCAGGCCCTCTGACAATTCTGCGAAGGAACGTTATATCGTCGCCGCGCTTTTTAACTGCAATATTATAATTCTTAACGCCGTCGACTATCTGTTCAAGCTCGGTCAGTTCGTGATAATGTGTTGCGAAAAGCGTTTTTGCGCCGAGCTTTTTCTTGTCAGCCGAAAACTCAATAACAGCCCTTGCAATACTCATTCCGTCATAGGTGGACGTTCCCCTGCCTATTTCATCAAATATAATAAGGCTTTTTTTCGTAGCGTTTATAAGAATATCGGCTACCTCTTTCATTTCAACCATGAACGTAGACTGACCCGACGATAAATCGTCAGACGAGCCGACTCTTGTAAATATTGCGTCGACAACGCCTATACTCGCGCTTTCAGCGGGAACGAAAGAACCGATCTGAGCAAGAAGCACAATAAGCGCAACCTGACGCATATAGGTCGATTTACCTGCCATATTCGGACCCGTTATTACCGCTACGCGGTCAGACGAACAGTCAAGAACGGTGTCGTTCGGAACAAAGGGTACGTCTGAAAGGATTTTTTCAATTACGGGATGTCTTCCCCCGTTAATTGAAATAACATCCGAATTATTGACCGCAGGTCTTGTGTAATTATTCATTACCGCAACGTGAGCGAGCGAACAAAGCGCGTCCGTCGTAGCAACGGCGTGAGCAGTTTTCTGTGTCCTTGAAAGCTCGTTGGCGACTGTTTTCCTGACCTGTGAGAACAATTCGTATTCAAGCGAAACAATACGTTCCTGCGCGCTTAAAACCTTCGATTCAAGCTGTTTTAATTCGTCTGTAATATATCTTTCGCAGTTTGAAAGAGTCTGTTTTCTTATGTAGTCCTCCGGAACAAGCTCTTTATAGGAATTAAGAACCTCAATATAGTAACCGAATACACGGTTGTAACCGATTTTAAGCTTCTTTATTCCAGTTCTTTCCTGTTCTCTTAATTCAAGCTCATTTATAAAGCCCTTGCCGCCGGAAACAAGCTCGCGTAATTCGTCAAGCTCTTTATTGAAGCCGGGTTTTATCATATCGCCCTCGCGAACCGAAAACGGAGCGTCTTCTTTAATCGCCCTGTCGATTAGATTTTTAATATCGGAAAGAGTGTCAATATTTTCGCAGGTTTCCTTTAAAAGCTGACTGTCCGCTTTTGACAAAAGACTTTTAATCTCAGGCAACGGAGCGAGAGCCGATGAAAGCGAAAGAAGCTCCTTAGCATTTGCGGTACCGTAGACTATTCTCGTCATAAGGCGTTCAATGTCATAAATACCGTTAAGATTTTCAATCAAATCGTTTCTGAGCGAGGTTTTGTCATAAAGCTCTTCAACCGCATTAAGACGCTTGTCGATTTCGACTGTATTCATCAGCGGTCGTTCAATAAAGCTTCTGAGCCTTCTTTTGCCCATTGATGTCTTTGTCTTATCAATTACCCAGAGAAGCGAGCCGCGCTTTTCTCTTTCGCGCATGGTTTCGGTGATTTCAAGATTACGCCTTGCAGAAAAATCAAGATGCATAAACTTTTCATCCGAATAGAAATCAATGTTTCTTAGATTGCTTAAATCCGCTCTCTGCGCGTTTTTAAGATAAGCGAGCGTACCGCCCAATACGCAGGCAACCGCCTTAGAAGGAGTAATATTAAGCTCCTCAAGCGAAACGCAGTTAAAATGTTTCGTAATAAGAGCGATACACGAATTGTAATCAAATTCATCCTCAAGAGTTTCAACAGTTATTTCGTTACGAAGAAGATAAGTTTTCAAACCTTTATTTGATGAAGCGTCAGAATTAATTATAATTTCACTCGGTTCAAATCTGGAAAGCTCGTTGAGAACCTTATTTTCGTCGTTACCGAATAAAGTCAGATGAATTTCGCCCGTGGAAATGTCCGTAAAGCAAAGCGCAGTTTCATTTTCAGAGCAATAAATACCGGCAAGGAAATTATTCTTGCTTTCGTCGAGCATACTGCTTTCGATAACTGTCCCCGCAGACAAAACCCTGACGATATCTCTGTCAACGATTCCTTTTGCGGTTGCGGGGTCTTCCATCTGTTCGCAAATTGCTACTTTGTAACCCTTTGAAACAAGCTTGGCTATATATGAATCCGCGCTGTGAAACGGCACGCCGCACATTGGCGCGCGCTCTTCAAGACCGCAGTCCCTGCCCGTAAGTACAAGTTCAAGCTCTTTCGACGCAGTTTTTGCGTCATCAAAGAACATTTCATAGAAATCGCCGAGCCTGAAAAGCAAAATGGCATCGCTGTACTGTTCTTTAATTTTAAAATACTGTTGCATCATCGGTGACAATGCCATCCGCTTTCACACCCTTTGAAAGAAAATAAATTACTGAGCCGAAGAACAATCGCTTCCGCAAGTGCTGCATGAGCCGGTGCAGCCTGCAGGAGCGGGCTCGCAGGTATCGGGATCCTGACCGTTAACGCAGAGAGCAAGAATACCGGTAAGATAATTCATCATATCGTCAAGCTCTTTTCTTACTGCTTCGAAATTCTGCATTGTCTTATTCATCATAATCTGAGAATAAACCTGACGGAATTCCTCGTCATAGGCTCTCATCTTATCTTCACTCGCGTCTTCTCTTGAAGCTTCCTGCTGATATGAAGCCTGTATAAGATTTATCTTTGACATAAGAGCCGTAAGCTCCTCGTCGGCGTCATTAGCCTTTCTCGCCTCAACATAGTTGAGATATTTTTCATTCTTCTGAATGGCTTTTCCGAGTTCTCTTGTTAATCTGATTACTTCTTCCATTTTAAAAACTCCTTAAAAATTGTTTATAAATATTTTATCCGTTAAGGACATTAATAAACTCTCCTCTGACAATCCAGTTAAGCGGCTGCGTAACTTTAACATTCACGTATTTACCGATTAACGAATTATCGCCTTTAAATTCAATTATTACGTTCCCGTCCGTTCTTCCAGAAAGAAGCGAAGAGTCGTTTCTGCTTATTCCTTCGCAAAGTACTCTGTAAGTTTTGCCGTTCATCTTTGCAGTACGTTTGGCGGCAATCTGTTCCTGTAAATCGCAAAGCTCCTTAAAGCGTCTTGATTTTTCTTCCTTTGAAATCGGGTCGTCCATAAGCGACGCGGGAGTTCCCTCGCGTTTTGAATAAATAAAGGTGAAAAGTGAAGTGAATTCAACCTCTTTAATAAGCGAAAGCGTGTCGTTGAATTCTTCCGTCGTTTCACCGGGAAATCCGACGATAACGTCGCTCGTAATTGAAATATCGGGCATTACTTTTTTCGCATAATTGATAAGCTCAAGGTATTTTTCCCTCGTGTAATGCCTGTTCATCTGCTTTAATATTCTGTCGTTACCCGACTGAAACGGCAAATGAATGTGCTTTGCGACCTTATCACACGAAGCCATGGTATCAAGCAGCTTTTTCGTACAGTCCTTTGGATGAGACGTCATAAAACGAATTATGAAATCGCCTTCAAGAGAATTAATCTCTTTAATAAGGTCGGCAAAGTCAATGTTGAAATCCGTATTCTTACCGTATGAATTAACGTTCTGACCGAGAAGTGTAATGTCCTTATATCCCTGCGAAATAAGTTCTTTCGCTTCATTAATAATTCTTTCGGGTTCCCTGCTTCTCTCTCTTCCGCGGACATAAGGAACAATACAGTAGGTACAGAAATTATTGCATCCGTACATTATCGGGAGCCAGGCTTTTGAATCCTTATCTCTGAAAACCGGAACATCCTCCATAATCAGACCGTTGTCGTCGGGAGCGAAATAAACTCTTTTTCCGCCCGAAAGCATTTCGAACATCAACTGCGGGAATTTATATATCGCGTGAGTACCGAAAACAAGGTCAACAAACGGATAGCTTTTATACATCTTATCTCTGATATGCTGCTGCTGCATCATACAGCCGCATAAAGCGATTTTCATTGAAGGCTTGTCCTTTTTATAAGGCTTTAGCGCCCCGACGTTACCGAATACTCTGTCTTCGGCGTGTTCGCGCACTGCGCACGTGTTATATAAAACAAAATCCGCCTGACCTATATCGTCGGTAAAATCGTAGCCCATTTCATAAAGCATTCCCTTAATTCGTTCACTGTCGGCGACATTACCCTGACAGCCGTATGTATGAACAAAAGCAAGAGGTCTTTTATCATAACGCGCCGAAAGAATGCTTTGAACCTTTAATGTAAACTGATGCTGAAACAGTCTTTCTTCTTCGCTTACAGTTGTCTTATTCAAGCAACAACCTCCGATTTATCAACAATCCCGTTAAAGAATTTAAGAATGTCGTTATAAACAATGTCGTTATCTTTTTCGTTAAGTATTTCGTGCTTGTTTCCGGGGTAAAGAATCGGCTCAACTTCATGCCCCGCAATCGCGAGTTGGTCGGAAGCTTTTAAAGCAGTTCTTCCTTTCATACTGATAGGGTCAAGCGCGCCTGAAATCACCATAATCGGCAAGCCTAAAGGAATCATCTCTGCCCAGTCGGGCTGACATGCTTCGCACGCAAGAGCAACAAGGTCGCGGTAACCGCCGAGTTTAAACGGGAAACCGCAAAGCTCGTCATTTTCGTAATTGTCCCAGTTTTCGCTGTTGGAGCTAAGCCACGAAACCGCAGCGCGTTCATCTCTCGTTAAAAGAACCTGAGCTTTATTTACGGCTGAAACAACCTTGTCGACGTCGGCGTGTGAACCGAATTTATCAGTCAGTTTTTCAAAAAGCGGTATAAGTAAGGGCGAAGCGTACGGAACGTTAAGCGTTCCGCAGAAAACTACGCCGTCAAGCTCGTTGCCGAAATGCATTGCAAAAACTCTTGCGCAAAGAGAGCCCATACTGTGACCGAAAAGAATATACGGGACCGAAGGAAAGCGCTTCTTCATTATTTTTGAAAGAATGTGCATATCGTCGACAAGCCTTTTATCACCGTCGTATTCGGCGAAATAACCTAAATCATAAGGCGTATTGACGCTTTTGCCGTGACCTAAATGGTCGTTGCCGCAAACAACGTAACCGTTTGAAACAAGGAAACGCGCGAAATCGTCGTATCTGTCTATATGTTCAGCCATACCGTGAGCAATCTGAACAACAGCCTTCGGTTTAACGCTGTCATCCTGCCATATTAAAGTTCTTATCCTGTTTTCACCCGTAGAAGAATTGAAATATGCCTCTTTTTTAATAACGGACACAATATTCACTCCTCATTAATTCATATTTAAAGTATTATACTATATTTTTATAAAAATGTCATTATAAATTTAATGATTTTTCGATGAAATTTCAGAAATTTTTGTATAAAATCCCGTTTTACAAAATTCCCCTTGAAAATATGGTTTTGTTATGCTAAAATCTTTGCAAATTTAAGAAAGGAATGACTTGTAATGACATACGAGCAGGTAGTCGAAAAGGTTCGCAGCAAGTTTGTTGATTCAAACGCTAAAAAGATTGACGGCGTTGTTGCTCTTCAGGTTAACCTCGAAGGCAAAAACACTCAGGGCATCTTCTATATCGAAGTTAAGGATCACAAAGTAAACGTTGAGCCCTATGATTATTATGATCATAACGCTATCGTTACTGTTAACCCGACAAACCTTATCAAGCTTCTTGAAGGTAAGCTTGATCCCAAGGCAGCTTTTGAGAGCGGCAAGGTTATTGTCGACGGCGATATTGATGCCGTACTCAAGGTTCTTAAACTTGCTAAATAATCTTATAGGAAAATAAAAAGGACACGAAACATCGTGTCCTTTTTATTTTGTCGTTTTTTATTTAAGTTTGTTAAGCTTTTCGATACAGTCCCTGCAAATCTTAACGCCTTCATATTCGACGGTGTTTTCAACCTTATTGCAGAACATACAGGAAGGCTCGTATTTTTTAAGAATAATTGAATCCTCGGTAGTATAAAACTCAAGCGAGCTTTCGTTTTCGATAAGGTGAAGCTGTTTGCGAAGCTCCTTTGGCAAAACGATTCTGCCGGCTTCATCTATTCTTCTGACAAAACCTGTCGATTTCATATCAAATCCTCCATTAAATGGCATTTTTCCCAAATATCTCTATTAATAATATGACACAAATCGACTCTTGTCAAGAAAAAAAGGCGTAACCGTTAAACACGGCTGCGCCTTTAAAAATGATTATATTATTTTTCAATGAGCGAAACACCGGTCATTTCGGCAGGTTTTTCAATTCCCATCATATCAAGAAGCGTCGGGCTTAAATCACAAAGACGTCCGCCCTCTTTTTTAAGCTTGACGTCGCCCATTCCGATACAGGAAAGCGGAACAAGGTTTGTCGTATGCGCCGTGAAAGGCGTGCCGTCCGCTTCAAGCATTTTATCGGCATTACCGTGGTCTGCGGTAAGAAGAGCGGCTCCGCCCATCTGAAGAACGGCGTCGATTACTCTGCCTACGCATTCGTCAACCGCTTCTACAGCCTTAACGGCAGCGTCAAATATGCCCGTATGACCGACCATATCGCAGTTAGCGAAATTAAGAACAATCAAATCGTACTCGCCGCTTAAAATCTTCGGAACAAGAGCGTCGGTTACTTCATACGCGCTCATTTCGGGCTTAAGGTCAAAGGTGGAAATCTTGGGAGAGTCAATAAGGATTCTGTCCTCGCCTTTATACTGAAGCTCTCTGCCGCCGTTGAAGAAGAACGTAACGTGCGCGTATTTCTGAGTCTCGGCAATACGAAGCTGAGTTTTACCGAGGTTTGAAAGGTATTCGCCCATCGTATTGACAAGCGACTCAGGCTTAAATGCTACCTCAACATTAGGCATAAGCGCGTCATACTGTGTCATGCAGACATAATAAAGCGGGAAGAATTCTCTTCTCTCAAATCCGGTAAAGTCGGGGTCGACAAAAGCGCGTGTAATCTCTCTCGCTCTGTCGGGTCTGAAATTATAGAATACAACCGAATCGTTTGCTTTAATCATACCGTCCTTTGAAATAACGGTAGGCATAACAAATTCGTCAGTAAGGTATTTACCGTCGCCGTCAATGGTTTCATAACTCTTTTTAACTGCCGTAACGGCGTCGTCAAACTGAAAACCGTCGCCGTAAACCATAGCGTTGTATGCAAGACCGACTCTGTCCCAGAGGTTATCTCTGTCCATAGCGTAAAATCTGCCCATAACGGTAGCAATTTTGCCAACGCCTATTTCTTTGAACTTTTCTTCAAGCTCTTCAATGTATTCAACGCCCGAAGCCGGAGGAACGTCTCTTCCGTCAAGGAGGCAGTGAACGTAAACTCTGTCAAGACCTTTTCTCTTCGCGAGTTCAAGGAACGCGTAAAGATGAGTATTGTGGCTGTGAACTCCGCCGTCTGAAAGAAGACCGATTAGATGAAGCGCAGTCCCCTTTTCAAGTGCGTTGTCGACAGCCTTTACGATAACATCATTGGTAAAGAAATCGCCGTCCTGAATGGACTTTGTAATTCTCGTAAGTTCCTGATATACAACTCTTCCCGCGCCGATATTTGTATGACCGACCTCGGAGTTGCCCATCTGACCGTCGGGAAGACCGACGTCCATACCCGACGCGCCTATAAGCGTTGTGGGATATTCTTTGAAAATCCTGTCAAGGTTGGGCTTTTTTGCGGCGCGGATAGCGTTACCGTACGAATCGGGATTGTATCCGAAACCGTCCATTATACATAACAAATAAGGAGTTTTCATTATTTAACCTCGTAAATTATTTTGATGCTGCTTTAACAATAGCCGCGAAATCGGGAGCCTTAAGCGAAGCGCCGCCGATAAGACCGCCGTCAACATTTACTTTTTCAACAAGCTCGTCGGCATTCTTCGGGTTCATTGAACCGCCGTACTGAACGGTAACTGTTTCCGCAACGTCTGCGCCGTATTTTTCGGCAATTGCCGCGCGTACAAAGCCGTTGCCCTCGTCAGCCTGGTCAGCAGTAGCAGTAACGCCCGTGCCGATAGCCCATACGGGTTCGTAAGCGATAATTATGTTCTTAAGCTGTTCAGCCGAGATATTTGTAAGAGCCATCTTTGTCTGATACTTTAAAAGAGTTTCGGTATAACCGAGTTCTCTCTGCTCAAGCGTCTCACCTACGCAGACAATAGCTTTAAGTCCAGCGTTTACGGCAGCGATTGTACGAAGGTTTACAGTCTGGTCGGTTTCGCCGAAATACTGTCTTCTTTCGCTGTGACCTATAACTACGTATTCAACGCCGGCTTCCTTGAGCATATCTGCTGAAACCTCGCCCGTATATGCGCCCGAAGCCTTGAAATGTACGTTTTCAGCGCCGATTTTAATGTTAGTACCCTTTGTCGCTTCAATAGCAACGGGAATATCAATAAACGGAACACAAAGAACAACGTCACAGTCAGCGCCGGCTACAAGAGGTTTCATTTCCTCAATAAGAGCCTTTGCCTGAGAAGGCGTGTTATTCATCTTCCAGTTACCTGCAATAACTGCTCTGCGAACTGATTTTTTCATAATAAATTCTCCTCTTATTACAGTATTTTAGGCGAAGTTAAACTCCGCCTAATAAATTGGTTGATTATTTATCGTCAACACATGCGATACCGGGAAGCTCTTTACCCTCAAGGAATTCAAGAGAAGCTCCGCCGCCGGTTGAAATATGACTCATCTTATCGCCGAAACCGAGGTTATTAACAGCCGCCGCGGAATCGCCGCCGCCGATAATTGTTGTAGCGTCAGTGTCGGCAAGAGCCTGAGCAACTGCGATAGTGCCGTTTGCAAGCTGAGCATTTTCGGAAACGCCCATAGGACCGTTCCATACAACCGTCTTCGCATTCTTAACTTCGGAAGCGAAAAGCTCGGCTGTTTTCGGGCCGATATCAAGACCCATCATATCAGCAGGCATATCCTCGTCGTCAACTACTTTAATATCAAGAACCTCGTCAATGGGATTCGGGAAATGAGACGCGCATACGCAGTCGATGGGAAGAAGAAGCTTGACGCCCTTTTCTTCGGCAACCTTAAGGCAGTTTGCGCAGTAATCGAGTTTTTCATTGTCAACAAGCGAAATACCTACTTCATAGCCCTTTGCCTTAAGGAAGGTATATGCCATACCGCCGCCGATAATAAGTGTGTCGGCCTTATTAAGAAGATTGTCAATAACTGCAAGCTTGTCCGAAACCTTGGCTCCGCCGAGAATTGTAACGAAAGGACGAACGGGATTTTCAACCGCCGCGCCGAGGAATTTAAGCTCTTTCTGCATAAGATAACCTACTGCCGATTCGCTGACAAATTCGGAAACGCCGACTGTTGAGCAGTGAGCTCTGTGAGCGGCGCCGAAAGCGTCGTTAACAAAGATATCTGCAAGTGAAGCAAGCTCTTTTGAAAATGTTTCAATGTTCTTTGTTTCTTCGATGCGGTATCTCGTATTCTGAAGAAGTACTACGTCGCCGTCGTTCATTTCGGCAACAGCCTTCTTTGCGTTTTCGCCGACAACGTTATCGTCAGCCGCGAAAACTACGTTCTTATTAAGCTTTTCGGAAAGTCTCTTCGCAACGGGAGCAAGCGAAAACTCGGGCTTTGGTTCGCCCTTCGGCTTGCCGAGATGAGAGCAAAGAATAACCTTCGCGCCGTTATCAATGAGATAATTAATTGTGGGAAGAGCCGCAACGATTCTGTTTTCGTCTGTAATAACGCCTTCCTTGAGCGGAACGTTGAAATCACAGCGGACAAGTACCTTTTTGCCCCTTACGTTGAGGTCTTCAACAGTCTTTTTGTTTAATACGTTCATTAAAAACATCCTTTCAGATTAATCTGCTAATTTTACTTGTTAATTATATAACAAAATCACTCTGTTTTCAAGTAAAAGCGGGAATGCAAAATGACGAAATGCGGCTTGAAAAACAATAATTTTTATTCATATTTATCAATAACGCTTTTTGCGGTTTCAAGAACTTTCATTTTAAGCTCTTTAGGAGAAGCAACCATGACCTTATCGCCGTACTGTAGAATCCAGCTGACAAGACCGTCGTTTACCGCCGAACTGAAACGCGCGACAAATGTTTTTTCGTCATTCGGATATATAGGCGTTCTCTCGCCGAACTTGTCAAGAATCTGCTCGATAATATCGTTTTCGCATATTAATTCAATCGGCTTTGCCTGACCGGTAAACATATTAAGGTGCTTCGAGACATAGTCCGCGGAATCAAACGCGCCCGGATACTCCGAAACCTCCTTAAGAGGTCTTATACAGCTGTCTTCAAGAATTGTGACTTTTTTCATTCTGTCAATTCTCAAAGGCATAAGATTATCATACTTGATATTATTTGAAATAAGGTAATAATGGTCGTTTGACCAGATAAGCGCATAAGGGTTAACCGTGTGCTTTTTTTCACTGAATGAAACGGTTTTATTGTCGTTGACAACCCTTTTCATATACGTAAGCGTAATCTGTCTGCCGGCGCAAATCGCCTTATTAATAGTGTCAATCGAATAATAGACCTCTTCATTAGAAGATTTCTGACGGCTGTCTACATAAATCTGCTTTTTCAGCTTTCTTGAGTCGAAATCATTTGTAAGAAG
The DNA here is from genome assembly GCA_017613735.1 of Clostridia bacterium. Taxonomy (GTDB): domain Bacteria; phylum Bacillota; class Clostridia; order Oscillospirales; family Acutalibacteraceae; genus Fimenecus. The sequence continues at coordinate 253,606 of JAGADF010000009.1, read as the reverse complement.
AGAAATCTTATCGATAAGCTGTTTTGTTTTTTTATTGCTGATAAATCCTGCGGCCTGAACTGCGTCCATAAGAAGTCTTACCTCGTGAGGCTCAAAATCAGTTGACGCAAGAAAATATCCGTATTTCGGGGAACGGCTCAGAATAATATCAAAGCCGTATTCCTTTAGAATTTCGATATCGCTGTAAATGGATTTCCTTTCGGAAGAAATCCCGTAATCAGCAAGTCTTTTCGTAAGGTCTATTGCCGAAAGAACGTGTTCCTCATTGGTTTCGCGTTTGAGAATATCGGCAAGATATAAAAGCTTAAGCTTCTGGTTAGCGTTGCCTGCCAAAGGAAATCCCCCTTAATACTTCATGCGTTCATTGATGGACTTGATTACGTCTTCATCAATTTTCATATGAGTTCTGTCATAGGTGAGAATACCGTTGACCTCAAGCTCGACATCACTGACCTGAGTATAGACGGTAGCGCAAAGTCCCTTCGGAATAAGCGGAATAATCTGTTTTTCAAAGAGTTTCTTATAACCCTCGGTCAAACTTTCTTTTGTAGTGAAGAACTTATAACCGAAGCTCTTTTTCTCATTGAAAACGTGGTCCGATATCTTTCGGCTGTAGCCGCCGAATTCCGTAAGGCAGAAAGGTCTTCCGTCAAGCTTCGGCATAATAACCGGTCTGAAATAAACATGAAGACTCTTGAAATCGGGACCGCCCTGGTCGTGCCAGCCGCTTGCGTGGTCAACGAAACGCGAGGGGTCGACCTTCTTTATATGCTCGCTTATCTCGAGTGAATCAAACTGTCCCCAGCCCTCGTTAAAGGGAACCCAGCAGCAAATTGAAACGTAGTTATAAAGAGTATTGAGCATATCGTCAAGCTCGGCTCTGTAATCGTCACGCCATTTCTTTTCATCACGTTTGAATCTGTGATAGTTGTCGTCCCTGCATTTAATATGCAAGGTAGGATAAACCGACGCCGTCATAAAACCGACGAATTCGCCGCCGCTTACCATATCCTGCCATACAAGCATACCGAGTCTGTCGCAGTGATAGTACCATCTCGCAGGCTCTACTTTAATGTGTTTACGAAGCATATTGAAACCGAGATTTTTCATCGTTTCAATATCATAAATCATCGCTTCGTCAGTAGGCGGAGTGAGAACGCCGTCGCACCAGTAACCCTGATCAAGCAGACCGTTCTGGAAATAAGGCTCGTTATTAAGACAAAGACGCGGAATATCGTTTTCATCCTTTTCAATGGAATACTTTCTCATACCGAAATACGAAAGTATGCTGTCGACAGGCTTGCCGTCAACAAGTACAATAAGAGCCAAATCGTAAAGGAACGGATCCTCGGGCGACCAGAGATGAATATCGTCTATTTTTATATTCTCGTCAAAATCAATTTTTGAGCTGAATATTTCATTTCCCTTTGAAATAATCTTTGCAAATACAGACGCGTTTTTATAATCCGAAAGCGAAGTTTTGATATTTATAAAACCTTCGTCAATATCGGGAGTCAGTCTTATGCTTTCAATATGAGTCTTGCTGACAGGCTCCATCCATACCGTCTGCCAGATACCCGAAGTAGCCGTATACCAGAAACCGTGAGGTCTTAAAACCTGCTTGCCTCTCTGCTGCCAGCCTTTATCGGTCGGGTCATAAACGCAAAGCGATATTTCATTGTTGCCCTCAAAAAGATAATCGGTTACGTCAAAACTGAACGGGCAATAACCGCCCGAATGAGAACCTACAAGCTCTTTGTTGACATAAACCTTGCACTGCCAGTCAACAGCGCCGAAATGAAGAATAACGCGGTCGTCTTTCCATTCGGAAGGAACGGCAAATATTTTTCTGTACCACAACCTGTTATTCGGATAAAGCGGTTTTTCAACGCCGGACAAAGGCGATTCAATAGAAAACGGAACAAGAATTTCGCCGTCAAAATAATCCGGTCTTTTAACTGATTTATCGGTTATGCAGTAATCCCATATTCCGTTAAGGTTCATCCACTTATCTCTTACCATCTGCGGACGCGGATATTCAGGCAAAGGACATTTCTTATCAACCAAATCTGTCCAAGGTGTTTTCATTAGAGTTCCTCCTCTATGTGTACTATCAATAGTTCATTATATAACATTTACTATAATTTGTAAATCATAAAAAGAAAAATTTAATATGTTTCATAATTTAACATTTTTTGTAAAATCTATTGACAAACAGAATACGTTGTGTTATTCTTCAACTGTAAGTTACATTTTTTTACATATTCTCAAGGTGCAAAAATGCTTATTAAATACAGAATTATTGAGTCAAAAATAAAAATTGAAGATATATCTTATGTTACATACGGAATCGCCTGCTGCATAGGTTCCGAAATTACAGAAACAATTTTCGACATATCTCTAAACAGAAACGACGTTGAAACAATTTGTAACATACTAAACAAAAGCAATATACCGCCTGTTCATTTCAGAGACATAGTCGAAGATTATACAGAATAAAAAAGAGAAGTTTTTGACTTCTCTTTTTTATTTATTTGTTTTCAATTAAATACTTTACAGCATCTACGGCGGTTATAACAGCATTTTCGGTATTTTCATCCACCATGCTTATCATTCCCGCGGCTTCCCTCTCCTGATTCCAGATTACATGGAATACGGCACCGCAACGAACACCGAGATTAGAAGCAACGGTGAACATAGCCGCAGACTCCATTTCGCTTGCAAGAACGCCGAGCTTTTTCCAGGCGTTCCATTTATAAAGCAGGTTATCTGCCACCGCCATCTTTTCGGGACTGTGCTGACCGTAAAAACTGTCTTTGCTCTGAACGATTCCCGTATGATAGTTATATCCGTTATTCTTAGCGGCGTAAACAAGAGAATTAACAATTTCATAGTCAGCAGTTGCGGGAAATTCTATCGGCGCGTATTCAAGGCTGGTTCCGTCCTGACGGACTGCGGATGTTGCAATAACTACGTCTCCGCCGTCAACCTTAAGATTTATTCCGCCGCAGGTTCCGACACGTATAAAAGTATCTGCGCCGCAGACGGCAAGCTCTTCCATAGCTATAGCCGCCGACGGGCCGCCGATTCCTGTTGAACAAACGGTTACTTTTTCGCCGTTCAAACTTCCGTTAAAAATGGTAAATTCCCTGTTCGAAACTATCATTTCGGGGTTGTCAAGATATTTGGCTATTTTTTCACATCTGCCGGGGTCACCGGGAAGAAGGCAATACCTTCCGACGTCTCCCCTTTTAATTTTAAGATGAAACTGTAATTCATCAGCAGTCTTTTTCATAAACAACCTCCTTATCAAATGAAAACGGAAGTAATTCTCCAAGCGTTAACACTTTATATTCATCGACGCATTTCGCAACTATAATCTTGAAATCCTTTCCGCAGAACTCACTTAAAGCCTGCCTGCAGGCGCCGCAGGGAAAGAATAATTCGTCTTGTCCGTTATTCCCGACAACAGCGATTGCCTCAAATCCCCTTTCACCTTCGGAAACAGCCTTGAACAAAGCCGTTCTTTCAGCGCAATTGGTAAGTGAAAACGAAGCGTTTTCTATATTGCAGCCCTTATAAATTCTGCCGTCTTTACAAAGCAAAGCCGCTCCTACCTTACACGAAGAATAAGGCGAATATGAATTCTTCTGAGCGTCAAACGCCTCTTTTATAAGTTCTTTATAATCCATAATTACTCCATCATTTTCAAAAGCGAGCTTGTGCCGAGCCTTTGAGCGCCGAGATTTATGAAATCAACCGCGTCCTCAACGCTTTTTATACCGCCCGCAGCCTTTATTTTAATTCCATAAGTATATTTTTTCATTAATGCAATATCTTCTCTCGTGGCTCCGCCCGTTGAAAAGCCGGTTGACGTTTTTATAAAATCAGCTCCCGATTCGGAAACGATTTTACACATTTCAATCTTTTCTTCCTCGGTAAGCAGGCATGTTTCAATAATAACCTTTAAAACTTTACCTTTACAGGCGTCTCTGACAGCCCTGATTTCATCGGAAACATAATCAAAATTGCCTTCTTTAACCTTACCGACATTTATTACCATATCGATTTCATCGGCTCCGTTTTTTACGGCGTCCTCTGTTTCCAAAACCTTTGCATTTGTTGTCATATAACCGTTCGGGAAACCGATTACGGTACATACCGAAACCTCTCCGTTAAGATATTCACTTACCTGCCTGACAAAGCAGGGCGGAATACAAACCGAAGCGGTTTTATATTTTTTCGCATCGTCGCAGATACGTTTAACGTCATCCCAGGTGGAATCAACCTTAAGAATTGTATGGTCGATTTTTGAAATAATATCTTCGGCTTTTAAACCGAAATACTCTTTTTCCATATTATCTCCTTTAAAAAATGCCATCTTGAATAAGACGGCATTTTCATTTAAAATTTCATACTTACGTCCTGACGTTTTTCTTCATCTGCCTGGAAGAAATCTGCGGCTTCAAGCCCCATGCTGTCGGCAATTATATTGGAAGGGAAAGTATTAATTTTCTGGTTAAAAATTGATACGTTGCCGTTGTAAGCGCGTCTTGCGGCCTGAAGATGTTCTTCAACGTCCGAAATAGTCATCTGAAGCTCTTTAAAAGAGCGGTCGGCAGTAAGTACGGGATAATTCTCAGCCACAGCGTAAATCTGTCTGAACGCCTCTGTAAGCTTTGAATTATATTCTTCCTTCTCTTTAAGCGTTGAGCCCGAACGAAGCATAGCGGTCTGTGTCAGAATTGATTTTTCGTGTTCGGCGTAACCCTTGGTAACGTCAAGAAGCTTTGTGAGAACGTCATAGCGCTTTGTAAGAGCAACGTCGATACCGCTTTCGGCTTCGCTTATTTTAACCTTCAGCTTTACGAATGTATTTCGCGTGGAAATAATCCATATAACGGCTATTACAAAAAGCATAAGTACTAAAGCCAATACTACATAAGGCATAAAACTACCCCCTTAATTCTTAAACAACTTATTATCAAGATTCAGAAAATCAATAAACGAAGTTATAAGCGACAAATCACTGTAGGTTTCGTCCATTATTCTCTGTAAATCAATCTTTCTGAAAATCGGCGGCTCAAACGAGTTTTTGCCGGTATTACAGGCAATATGGAGCGCATTGTCAAGGAAACAGAACATAAGCTGACCTTTTGTATTCTCTTTAAGGTCAAGCATTCTCCTCATCATCTGAGGAGTGAGAATATAGTATGCTTCCTGCTGATTCTCGCAGTTTGTTCTGAACGCCTTATTAAACGCCTCGTCGTCAAGTTCTATTTTCTCAAGCTTACCGCCGAAGGAATCCCTGCCGTTTTTATATGCGCCGAGTCCTTTTTCAACGACCTGAAGATTACAGACAAAATTCTTGTTAAATCTGAAAATCATCCATCTTCCCGTGAAATATTCAACTCTTTTTGAGTAATCAGATTTTCCCTGACGGTGCTGAATACGGACATCCGACTGCGTAAACGGTACGCCCTTATAAATGCCTGTAATCAAGTCTTCGCTTTCAAAATGATTGCCCTTGTAAATCATTCCGGTAGAAAAAACCGTGTGCTCGTCAATTCCGTCGTCCGGTCTGTAAGTAACATTTTCAAAATAGTTGTTAATACCGTATTCGACAATATAACGCTTATATCTCTTTGCATACAGTTTCTTTTTATTCATCGCAAACATAAAAAATGCGAATGACAAAAAGAAAGGCAAAAGGAAAAGTCTCGAAGCGAAAAAATAAATATAATACTCGCGTGAGAATATAGCAATAATAAAACTAAGGACAAGAGGAACATCCGAAAACAAAAACAAAAATGCAACCCATTTTCTCTGTTTTTCAAGGTCCTCAAGGACGTCCATAAAGCGAAGTAATTGCCTGTTATCCATTATTTATTATTAAGTAAAGTGGAAAGCTCCTCCATAAATTCGTTGATATCCTTGAAATGCCTGTAAACAGAAGCAAATCTGACATAAGCGACCTCGTCAATATCCTTAAGCTTTTCCATAACGAGCTCGCCGATATGAACGGAAGTAACCTCTCTGTCAAGAGAATTCTGAAGAGCAACCTCAATTTCGTCAATCGCGTTTTCAAGAGTTTCCATGGAAACCTGACGCTTTTCACATGCGCGAAGCATACCCGAAAGAAGCTTGTTGCGGTCAAATACCTCACGGGATTTGTCCTTCTTAATTACAACAATCGGAACGCTCTCAATAACCTCATAGGTGGTAAAGCGTTTTTCGCACTTAAGGCACTCCCTGCGTCTGCGGATTCTTTCGCCGCCGTCGGTAGGTCTTGAGTCGATTACCTTACTTTCTTCATACCCGCAAAACGGACATTTCATACATATCCCTCCACAATATAGTTTTTCAACTAATGATTATACCACATAATATAGTGTTTGTAAAGAAAAAAAGAGCAGATTTTATTCTGCTCCTTTCAATATTATATCAAGCTCGTTTCCCGCTTTTCTTATCTCGTTGTCATCCGAATAGCTGTGCTTATACAATTCAATAATATAATCGCCTTCATAACTGTATTTTTTCATTTCCACGAACAGCTTTTCAAAATCAAAATCACCGTTTAGCGGCGTAATGCAATCATGTTTATCGTTATAGTCACTTATGTGAATATGCCTGATAATATCGTGGTGCTTTTCAATAAACTCATAAGGACTGCGCCCCGCCCGTCTGCACTGTTTTATATCAAGAGTTATACCGAAATCCCCTCCGATATATTGTCTCATTCTTTCAATATATTCGGGCGATTCGCTTCTGTAATTGACAACGTTTTCCTGAAGAAGCGAAACTCCGTTTTTCTTTGCAAGTTCAGTCAGTATAGCGAACCTTTCGAAATACACTTCGTCGCTTGCTCTCATAGTCTTTTTCATGCCGTGCATAACTATATATTTAGAATCCAGAATATTGGCTAAATCAATATACTTTTTAAATACCTCAACGCTTTCTTCGAAACGTCTGTAATAATCGCTGAAATAGTTATAACCGTCAGCAAGCGAAGCAGTCGTATGTATCGAAACAAGTCTTAATGAATACTCACCGACAAGTCTTTTATAAATTGAAATGAACGGCTCGTCAAGCTCTGAATACGCATTCATAAACATCTCAACTGTTTTAAAGCCAAGCACGCAGCATTTTTCAAGACTCTTTTCGGTTTCAAGCGGATAAAAGCAGGATGTTGACATTCCTATTTCGGACATTTTATCACTTCCAAATCTTGTTCGTTGTTTTTTACGCATTAATCACTTATATTTTAACTGTGAGGTGCTGTAAAATGCAAGTATTATTTAATAATTTAAGAGAAGATTTTAAAAAATATAATATTGTGTCAAAGTACATACTCAAAATAGGGACAGCAATATTATTAATTCTTTCGCTGATTGCGGTAACAACAAAGCTAATAATTCTCAGCGACGTTTCACCCGTTTCGCTTGACTTTTTCTTTGAAGACCTTCTCGAATGTATTAAGGAAAGCTTCGGCGCAATATATTTCGGAGCATTCGCGCTTGAAGTTTTGCATTGCATATATTTAAAACAAACGGCATAAGCAATTGATTTTCATATTAATCTCTGTTATAATACTTATATTGTATTTAAAGAGGTGCTTTTATGCTTTGTGAAGAAAAATTCTATTCGGTTTATAATAAATACCCTCAGGCAATTTCTTTTTCGCCTTACAGAGTTTGCCCTTTAGGCGCTCATTCCGATCACAATCTCGGTAAAATAACGGGACTTGCCATAGATAAGGGAATACATATTGCTTACGGCCCTAAACAGAACGGAGTTATTGAGATTATCTCACTTCAGTTTCCTAAAAGAGCTCAGTGGCATATCAATTCCGTACCCGAGAAAAAGGTAAATGACTGGGCTGATTATTTAAGAGGAGCAACGTGGGCGCTTACTAAAAAGTATGCTCTTCACACCGGTCTTTGCGGCGTAATTGAAGGCTCACTGCCCATCGGCGGTCTCAGCTCTTCCGCAGCAGTTATCCTTTCATTTCTGACTGCGCTTTGTAAGGTTAATAATATTGTTCTTTCAAAGCAGGAGTTAATTGATACGGCTTTTGATGCCGAAAAGAACTATGTAGGCGTATCCGTCGGCAAGCTTGACCAGAGCTGTGAGGTTTTATGTAAAAAAGATAATCTTCTCTATCTTGACACAAAGGACAACAGCTATGAGCTTATTCCTACAAATCCGAATATGAAGCCTTATGAAATAGCTATATTCTTCAGCGGTCTTGAGCACAGTCTCGCCGGTTCAAAATACAATATGAGAGTTGACGAATTAAGAGCGGGCGTATATGCTCTTGAAGCTCTTTCGGGTATGGAATACGGCAAATTCAACGAAACTAACGCGCGTGATGTTTCCTCAGAAATCTTCCGCCAATATAAAGATAAGCTTCCGTTAAACTGGGCTAAGAGATGCGAGCACTGGTACACTGAATTCGAGAGAGTTGAAAAAGGTGCCGAAGCCTGGCGAGACGGAGATATTGAGGAATTCGGAAGGCTTTCGTTTGAATCCGGTAAAAGCAGTATCGTCAGCTGGGAATCCGGTGCGCCGGAGCAAATCCGTCTTTATGAAATTATGACTCAGACCGAAGGTATTTACGGCGGCAGATTCTGCGGAGCCGGTTTCAAAGGATGCTGTATGGCTTTGATTAATCCCGATTACAGGGAATCGGTTATCAGAAACGTAACCGACAAATATCTTGAGTCTTTCCCCGTTCTTAAAGACAAATACGGCGTATATATCTGTGAAAGCGCCGACGGAATAAACTGTGAGGAATAAATATGAAATGTCTTATTCTTGCCGCGGGATATGCTACGCGGCTTTATCCTTTAACCGAAAACTTTCCAAAGCCTTTGCTAGAAGTAAAAGGCAAAACCATTCTTGACTGGTTGATTGATGATATAGATACATTAAACGTAATTGACGAATACATTGTAATTTCCAACCACAAGTTCTATTCCCATTTTGAGAATTGGGCTAAAACAAAATCTGTCAGTATAACGGTTCTTGACGACGGCACAACTTCAAACGAAAACAGACTCGGAGCCGTAATTGATATTAAATTTGCAGTTGACACCCTTAAGCTTTCAGACGATTTACTTATACTTGCGGGTGACAACGTTCTCGATTTTTCGCTTAAAAAATTTATCGGTTATTCTTTAAACAAAAACTCTTCCTGCGTAATGCGTTATTTTGAATCCGATATCAACAGGCTTAAAAAGAGCGGCGTAGCTCAAATCGGCGATAATGATTTGCTTCTTTCACTTGAGGAAAAGCCCGAAAACCCGAAATCGAACTGGTGCACTCCCCCGTTCTATTTTTATAAAAAAGAAGATATCTCAAGACTTGACAGCGCTGTTTCCGACGGATGCGGAACTGACGCGCCGGGAAGTCTTGTAGGTTGGATGTGTAAGAATTCTGTTGTTTATTCGATGGAAATGCCCGGTAAAAGATACGATATAGGCTCTCTTGAAAGCTATAATAATATTAAAGAAAGCTACTCAGGAATTATTGAATAGGTGATTTAAATGAATAAACAGTCAATTGAATTAAATAATAAGACCGTTCTTGTTACCGGTTCGCCTGGTTTTATAGGCGCAAATCTCGTTCTCAGAATTTTAAGGGATAATGCCTGTAAAACCGTTATAAGTCTTGATAACATGAACGATTATTATGACGTATCTCTTAAAGAATACAGACTTGAATTAATCAACAAACAAGCTGAAACTTCAAAAACAAATCATATTTTTATTAAAGGCTCAATTGCCGACAGAGATTTGATTAACAGTATTTTTAATGAATATAAACCGGAAATTGTAGTAAATCTTGCCGCTCAGGCGGGAGTAAGATATTCCATCGATCATCCCGACGTTTATATTGAAAGCAATATAATTGGTTTTTACAATATTCTTGAAGCCTGCCGCAATAATCCGGTCGAGCATCTTGTTTATGCGTCTTCTTCATCTGTTTACGGCGGTAATAAAAAAGTTCCGTTCAGCGTTGACGATAAAGTCGATAATCCCGTAAGCCTTTATGCGGCGACAAAAAAATCAAACGAGCTGCTCGCCCACTGCTACAGCAAGCTCTATAACATCCCGTCAACCGGATTAAGATTCTTTACCGTTTACGGCCCTGCAGGCAGACCTGATATGTTCTACTATTCGGCAACGGATAAGCTTGTAAAGGGTGAAAATATTAAGATATTCAACTACGGTAACTGCAAGCGCGATTTCACTTATGTTGACGATATAGTAGAAGGCGTATACCGTGTAATGAAGGGCGCGCCTATAAAGGAAAACGGCGACGACGGTCTCCCCGTTCCACCTTATGCGGTTTATAACATAGGCGGCGGCACGCCCGAAAACCTTCTTGATTATATTGACACGCTCCAGCATGCGCTTGTAAATTCCGGTATTCTTCCTTCGGATTATGATTTTGAAGCGCATAAGGAACTTGTCGGTATGCAGCCCGGCGACGTACCCGTTACATTTGCCGATTCAAAAGCCCTTGAGGACGATTACGGCTTCACTCCGAAAATCGGAATAAAAGAAGGTTTACAGAAATTCGCAGATTGGTATAAGGAATACTATAAATAATATCGGTATTATTATTTTTTTAGGGAGGTGTGATGATGTCAACTGTTGAAATGCTTTTTGATTTACTCAGGTGTGAAATAACCGGAGAAAAACCAAAAATCAATAGTTTAACTGAAAATGACTTTAATAATCTGATATCATTGGCATCATTACACAGCTTAGCACATTTGGTTGCAGACGTGTTAAAGAAAAACGGTATTGCTCCGGACAGTGATACTGTCAAAGCGAGAATTCAAAAAATAATATTGAGCGAAGCGTATATATCAGCAACTAATGAAAATATATGCAATCAGACCGAATCGGCTTTAAAAGATAATAATATTCCGTACATTCTTTTAAAAGGTGCTTTTATTTCTACCCTTTATCCTGAAAGATGGATGCGTACAAGCTGTGATATCGATATTTTAATTCATGAAAAAGACATTGAGCCTGCCGTTTTTGTTCTGACCGAAAAAGGTTTTACAACGGATAATGAAAAGCATTTTCACGATGTGCACCTGCGATTGGGCGAAGGATTGCTTGAACTGCATTTTTCAATTTGTGAAGGTCAAAAAAATATTGACAGAATACTTGAAAACGCCTGGGATTATTCCGTTAAAGACAAAAACAACTGCAAATATCAATTTACAAATGAGTTTTTTGCTTTTCATATAATCTCTCATATGGCTCATCATTTCACAAACGGCGGATGCGGAATAAAACCTTTTATGGATTTATGGATTCTAAAAAGACATAACTTCTATAATGAAGATGATGTACGCTCGTTATGTGACAAATGCGGACTGCTGAAGTTTTATACAACAGTTTGTCAGTTAATAGATATCTGGTTCAATGATAAAGAACATACAGACCTGACAAAAGCGGTTGAAAGCTTTGTGCTCAACGGCGGGACGCGCGGAACAACGTCAAATATGGTTGCCGCGGGAACTGCAAGAAACAAAAGCAGATTCAAGTTTATTTTAAGTATGGTTTTTCTTAAAAAATCAAAGATGATTAATTATTATCCCGTGCTTAACAAATACCCGTTTTTATTACCGTTTATGTATATAAAAAGGCTATTTGAAAAAATTTCCCGCAAAAATACATTACAAACCGAAACAATGTTAAACAGCATCAAAAATCAGAATAATGAAAAAATAAATAGTATTGCATATATTTTTAAAGAAATGCAAATAGACGGAATGTGATAAATATGATTAAAAACTATAAAATTGCAGTAGCCGGCATGGGATATGTCGGCCTCTCGCTTGCTGTTCTTCTTTCGCAGAAAAATGACGTTACGGTTGTTGACGTAGTTAAAGACAAGGTTGATAAACTTAATGACTATATCTCCCCTATACAGGATGAATATATCGAAAAATATCTTCAAAATGCAAAAAACGGAGAGATAAGCTTATCGCTGAAGGCAACTCTTGACGGACCTGAATCATATAGGAATGCCGATATAATTATAATTGCTGCGCCGACAAACTATGATCCGGACAAGAACTTCTTTGACTGTTCGGCAGTCGAGTCAATACTTGAGCTTATCAGAGAGTCAACCGAAGGAATCAATGAAAAGCCTTTTATTGTAATAAAATCAACAATTCCTGTCGGTTACACAAACTCAATCAACAAAAAGTATGATGATTTAAAAATACTTTTCAGCCCTGAGTTTTTGCGTGAAAGCAAAGCGCTTTACGACAATCTTTATCCTTCAAGAATTATTGTAGGCTGTAACGATAATACTTCAGAAGAGGCTCACGTATTTGCCGGACTTGTAAGCGAATGCGCTATAAAAGAAGACATACCCGTTTTATTTATGAAAACAACCGAAGCCGAGGCAGTAAAGCTTTTTGCAAATACATTTCTCGCCCTTCGTATAAGCTTCTTCAATGAGCTTGACACATTTGCCGAATTAAAAGGTCTTGATACTTCGTCAATAATAAAGGGCGTTTGCCTTGACCCTCGTATAGGTGATTATTATAACAACCCTTCATTCGGTTACGGCGGTTATTGCCTTCCGAAAGACACCAAACAATTGCTTGCTAATTACAGCGACGTACCCGAAAATCTTATACAGGCAATTGTTGACAGCAATAAAACCAGAAAAGATTTTATTGCAGACAGGGTAATGGAAACTGCCGGTATATATAAAAACAATGAAGTTTATTCAACAACTAAAGAACAGCTTCAGAAAGAGGTAATTATCGGAATTTACAGATTGACAATGAAATCAAATTCAGATAATTTCAGGCAGTCCTCGGTTCAAGGCGTAATAAAAAGGATTAAAGCCAAAGGCGCAACAGTCGTCATATATGAACCGACGCTTGAAAACAACTCCACCTTCTTTGGTTCAAGAGTAATAAATGATATTGAAGAATTCAAAAAAATATGTTCCTGTATTATCGCAAACCGATATGACAAATCCCTTGACAATGTAAAAGAAAAGGTATATACAAGAGATTTGTTTATGAGAGATTAAAAAAAGAGCGTGCCGACAAACGACACGCTCTTTTTTTATTTAAACTACCATTAATTCTTCTTTTTAATCATACCTTTTAAGCACGCAAAAAGATAGAAGAATTCTTTTCTGTAAATTGTAAGACTCGAAAGCAGAATAAGGATTATAAGTGACAAAAGTGTAATAGCGGAATATATAATCCACATATAAAGCGACAGATTTGATTTGTCAATAAGATTCAGATGAACAAAATACACTATAAATATAGAGCCGAATGTAACAAGGTATCTTACAATAATACGACCGACGCTTGAATAATCAAATGTTTTATGAACATAAATAAACAAATCAATCGTCCTGAATATCATAGCCGAAAGAGTACCTACGGCAATTCCTGCCAAACCGAATTTAGTAACCAAAGCAACAGACAGAACGATATTTATTCCGGCTTCAATATACGCGCCCCTTTGAGTATCTTTAAAGCATCCTTTAACCATAATCATCGATAGTAACGGCTGCCTGCAACAATAGAGAAGTTCTGCAATAATAATTAATAAAGCGAAAACTCCGTTGTGATATCTGACATCATCCGATTTATTAAGATAAATTGTAATGAAGCTGTCAATCATAACAAGACAGGTTCCGAAAACAACAGTGGAAATAGAATGAATCATATACTCAATAAAGCCGAGTTTTTTATTGGTCTCTTCCTGAGAATCCGTAGCTGCAATATTACCGAGCGCTGCCTGTAAAGGCGAAGCGCAAACTGAAATAATAGAATAAACGCCGTTGATAACGGTTGAATATACGGAATAAATGGAAACATTAAATAAAGTTGACATAAGCGTCAATACAAAATAGTCCGTCTTTCTATGTACAAAATCAGCTATTGAATGACCAAATGCAGACCATCTCTGAGACAATTTGATATTATTATTTATGTCAAAGTCTTTTAATTTGTACTTTTTCCGCGTATAAACATTAAGTATTATAGGAGAAATGATAAAAGGGACAAGCGAAACCAACTTAACAATATGTATTCCGAATCCCTTAATAATGAGAACTGATGCAATTAATATGCTGATTATTACTGAAATAGACTGTATAAGCGAATAAATAAATTCCTTTTGATCCGCCATTAATAATGAGCGGCATGTAAATCCGAAAAAATACTGTGATAATGTACTTAAGCCAAGAACAACAACGAGCGAAGAAACATATACAAACGAATATTCACCTTTAACAAATAGCGGAAATACAACAGCAAGTATTAATATATAAAGTATCAAAAAATAAGAAAGTTTTCTGAAAAACTTTTCACCCGAATGAAAAACTGCTTTTATTGCAGATGAGTCATTATCGGCAAGAGGTTTATATAAATTTGCGCGGATAACATTTCCTATTCCTGCCTGCATAAGGGAAATATAGCCTAAAAAATGAGTAATCGATACAATTAAGCCATTTGTTTCAGAGCCAAATGCATCAATTATTAGCTTAGGAACAACCAAAGCCATTATAACATTAACGATTTCAAGAAAACCGGCACAAAACGAATTTACTAATGCCTTTTTAGTCCTCATTTATAAAAAATCTCCCTTATTTTTGCAAATGCTTTCTTTTAGGAATAATATAAAGTACCAGAAACAGTGAAAACACAATTACAAGCTGAACAGGAACAAAGTAGAAATGGTTTCTCGTTGCATTCATGAAAACAAATACTACGCAACCGAACAAAGCCAATCCGAAGGTGGTATCAATTTTCTGTTCAAAATGTCTCAGGATAAACCCAAGTATCCCGAAAAATCCGACAACGCCGTAAAGCCCAAAATTCAGATAACTTTCAGCAACCTGCGAAGAACCGTATCCTTTATAAATATCATATATATCTCTCGTTGCTATTTCGAGATGACCGAAAAGCGGAATGAAGTGATTAATCAACATCAAAACAGGATTATAATATGATTTACCCAAAAGAAGATGTCTGACTCCGGTCTTAACATCATTTATCATAAAAACTGACATTCTAATCTGCATACCCATCTCAACAAAAGCATCAGTAAAACTGAATTTTATGTTATTGAGATTTGCCACAACGCCGTCGGGACGTGAATTTGTGATAAGAGGTATTATCAAAAAGAGCATAATCAGTCCAAGAACTATCAGTTTTCTGTTTGCTTTTTTCTTTTCAATAGCAATAAAACCGTAACAGGTAAAAGCCGCATAAAGAACTTCGCCCTTATTACCAGTCAGGAACAGAATAGCAGCGATTAAAAACCATATAATAAAAAGTATGTTCCTTATTTTTTTATCATTAATTGTGAAAAGAAAAACTGTTCCGATACCATAGAAAAGCAGTAAGTAAACATAAAAAGAATTTGAATACAATTCAGATGACATATAATCACTATACGAACCGAAGATACTAATATCGCCTCTTAGGATTCCAAATATGAAAACCAATAATGTAATTGATAATATTATAGCACAGGAGACAACAATTCCTGTCTGAGACAATCCATCGTCACTTAAAATATGATTTGCATGTTCCTCTAATTCATTTTTAGTTTCTTTATCGGCAATAATAAAACCGATTGAAAAACAAATTATTGCAACTGACGCAATACAAATAGCCTGAGGCAGATAAATGCTTTTCAGAAACCTCAGTGTGTATATATTATAATTGCTAAGAACACCATTTCCTAAAACAACATATGGCCAAACAAGACCGAACTGTGTAAGAATAGTATAAATAAGCAAGCATATTGTCGGAGTAACGCCGTATTTGCGTTTTATTGTAAGAAATAAGCAGACAAATACAGTTACAGCCGACAAAATAGAAGCTGATTTCGGCGAAGTGCGTGTTACAGCTATTATATTTACTGCCAGAAAAAATATAAGTATTAATAGTTTAAATGCTTTTTTAATATATCTATTCATTGAACACCTGTATCAATCTTATAATCTAATTCTTTAAGTTTTTTATTTATCATAAGTTCGCTGCCGTGGTCAGAAATCTTTTTTGCAGGAACTCCGCCAATTGTTATTCCGTCTTCATCAAATGACTTATTAACAACAGCATTTGCGCCAACAGCAACATTTGAACCTATCTTAATATCTCCAAACAGCTTTGCGCCAGGTCCGATATAAACATTGTCACCGAGTTGCGGGGCTTTTTTTATACCGTTGTTTGCGCCGATATTAACCATCGCCTGAACCTTACAGTTTTTACCTATAGACGCATATTCTGAAATTATTACGGGACCGACATGAACAATACAGAAGCCTTTTTCAACAGTATTAGGCTCAACAAACCACCCTGTCTTATACGCTATGTTGCGTCTTTTTATTTTATAATACAGAGAAAGTATTTTTTTAATAAAACCCTTTCGGCAATTACAGTTGAATTCTTCTTTCCTGAGTAAAATGTTAAATTTCCACATTTTACCCGCGACTAATTTATCACGGAAAGAAGCGCGTCTGCCGAATCTTGCGATTTCATCGGCTTCAAGATATTTTTTTAAGTCATCTTTGGAGTTAATCATTCAACAAATACCTCACAGCTCAAAAATGATTGGAAATAAGATATTCCTTTTTCTGTTGCGAATCCATATATTTTGTATTAACAAATCTGGATTTATTCTTTTCAACATACTCATCAATCGTTTCAATTACTCGAGCAGGCACTCCTGCAACAATACTGTTTTCGGGAACGTCCTTTGTAACGATTGCTCCGGCGCCGATAATGCAATTATTGCCAATAGTCACTCCGGGTAAAACAATCGCTCCGTTGCCGATATAAACATTATTGCCTATAACAATTCTGCCAAAAATATCAATATCTTTAAACTCGGAATACAGATTTCTCAGAACCCAGACACCGCCGTCATGAGTAATTAATTCAACGTCTCTTGTAATTCTAACATTATCTCCGATGGTAATCAGATATGGTTCAGTACCAAAAACTACATATCTGTTAATATCAGTGTTCTTTCCTATTTTAACTCCCTTGCTTCTCCAATAATCAACAGGATTTTGAAATCTTTTTTTAATTCTATCAATCATATTAAAACCTCATTTGTTCAAAATACTATCTATAAAGCTTAACCATCTTTTTCCTATAACATCTATCGAAAAACGCTCAGTAGCCTGCTTACCTTTTTCACCTATGGAATTTGCTCGGTCAATATCCGAAGCATAATACTTCATAGCTTCAGCCATTTTTACCGCATTGTTAACTTCAACAAGAAGACCGTTTTCGCCGTCAGTAATAATCTCCTTTGGTCCTCCTACGGGACAATCAGTTGAAATTGAAGGAACGGAACATGCCATGGCTTCCATCAGCGCATTTGGCATGCCTTCAAAATTTGAAGAAAGAACAAACATTGAATCGTTCTGAATTCTTCGATTAACATCTTCACAAGTACCCATAAAAAATACTTTATCGGATAACCCAAGACTATTTGTTAAATCCGTCAGTTCGTCAAGCAAGGAGCCGCTTCCGAATATTTCAAGAGTATAATCGGGATACTCTTTTAAAAACAATGAAAAAGCTTCAATAAGCATCTTTTGGTTTTTTTGAGGAATCAATCTGCCGACATTTGCAATTGTGTTTTTGATTTCAGAATAATTTCTTTCAAAAACATATTTTGTATTAATCGGATTCGGAATAATAGTATAAGACTTTTCTTTAATCTTATCTTCATAGTATCCCTTCGCATACTCTGTCTGGAATATAAAGGCATCGGAATCCTTGATAAAATGCTCATAGAAAATCTTAGTGATTAATTTACCGTTAAAATTGTATGGATCATTACGTTCGCATGAAATAATCGGTATGTTAAGGCCCTTGCAAGCGGGAATAGCATAAGTAGTAACGGGCATACCCATAACAATAATAACATCGGGCATATCTCTCTTTACGGCATTTTTAATGCAAGATACACGGTTAAAATAAGAATTACTCTTACCGTCGGTAACATTAACCCTTCTAACATTTTCGGGAAGAGTGTATTCGTCTTTTTTACGAATAGTCGTATAAATAATGCAATCATGCCCTTGTGATATAAAATATTCAGTTAAAGAAATAGTTACTTTTTCAGCTCCGCCGAAACCGAGCGATGCAATCACAATACCAATTTTCATTTTAAACAATCCACTAAATAATAATAAATACCAAATTTTATTAATTACATTTTGTTAATTACTTTAGCTGGAACACCTATATATGTTCCTGATTCTGAAATATCTTTTACAACGACCGCGCCTGCACCCAAAACACAGTTACCGCAGATGTTTATATTATTACTTACAGTTGCACCCGCACCTACCCATGTAAATTCACCGATTTCTACGGTTCCGCTTATATGCGCGCCGACCGAAATATGCACAAAATCACGGATTCTACAGTCATGGTCAACTGATGAACAGGTATTAATAATGCAACCTTCACCGATTTCGGCATCGGGATTAATTACAGCACCAGCCATTATGACTGTTCCTCTGCCAATTTTCACACTATTGGCAATAACGGTCTGGGGATGAACAAGAGAAACAATTTTTTTATCTTTTAAACGGTCAAAAAAAGCTTTTCTGACATCGGCATTTCCAATTGCTATAAACAAATCATCATTCAATTGCGAAGCCATATCGGTTTTCCCGATACAGTCCCATTTACCGCAGGTTTTTACTGATTCATTATCATCAAGAAAAGCAATTTCATCATATCCGCATCTTAATGCAATATCAGCTACAACCTTGCCGTGTCCCGATGCACCAATAATTACAATTTTTTTCATTTTTACTCACCAAAAGAATTAATTATAACACACAAATAATAAAAGCCACTAAAAAAGCCTCTTTAAAAAAGTAAATCTTTTTGATAATAATAGTATAATCATAGACAAAGAAACCGTACATATAAGAACACATAATAATCCTAGGTACCATTTTGAAAACAAATTATTATATATAAAAGGAATTATTGCAGGAATCCCAGTTAAAAAAATCCTTTGTGATAAAAATACAAGCGTACTCATTTTACGAGCATAAACAGAAAAGTTTTCAGGAGTCTTAATCTTACTCTGAATTGACATTACGACGAGATAATAAGAAGTTAATAAATGCATTATTAACGTTTCACTACCTCTTGTATTTCCAATCTTTTTCAGTAATAAAGCCTCACATATAAATAAAAGAATACATATAAATGCCTTAAAGTATACAAAAGAAGTCGTTATACCTTTATGCTGCCTTTCAGCAATAAACCAACCGAGAGTAATAAAAGGAAATGCGTAAAACAAGCAATTTCTAACACTTATAAATACAGTTTCATAATTCGAATAAAAGACCTCTAATACAGTTCCTTTAAGAATAAAGGAATACGAATATCCAAAAATGCATATCAAGTAAAAAAACAAAGAAATAAACAACGCTTTTTTTACTGAAAGTAATTCGATACATTTCCAAGATATTAACAAACCAATTGCTGAAGCAGGAAGATACCAAATAGTAGCGTAAGTTGTATAAACAAAGCACTTATAAATATACTGAAAAACTTCTACTGAATCGACTTTATTCCCTATGAAATATAAAACTTTAAATAAAATATAGATTAAGCTCCACCAAAAATATATTGAAAAAAGTTTTTTTATTTGTCTCTTAACAACTGTTTTCGAGTCATTATTAGTAATCGCGCTTCTTCCGCATAAAAACCCGGTACAAGTAAAGAAAAAAGGAACGGCAATAGCAGAAATTGAAAATGGAAGCTTAATAATAGTTGGAGTAGGATTTTCGCTTGTAAAATGGCCACAGACAATAAGCAAGGCAAATAAAAGCTTTATATAATCCATCAATTCATATTTTCGAATACTATTATCCATATGAAATACCTTTTAATCATTAAGTATTTATACTGTCTCTGAATTCCGATAAAAGCCAATGACGATTCTTTTCAATTATTTCTATGTCATAATCTTTTGATGTTTCGAATAACTGTTTTGCAACGTCACGCTCATTTTTCATGATATATTTTACTCTGTTGCAAATTCCGACAACATCTTTAGGTTCAAATATCAACTCATCAGGAAGCAATTCAGGTATTCCTGCTACTCTTGAACCAGTTGAAGGACATCCACGGCTCATTGCCTCAATAAGTGCTCTGGGTAATCCTTCTGCAAGACTAGGCTGAATATAAATATCCGTTTGATCTAACAAAGAAATAACACTTTCATGTTTAACTTGACCGAGGAAATGGATTCTATCGAGCACACCGATATTTTTAGCTAAATTAGTAAGCATTTCAGGTGACCCGCTGCCAGCCAGATAGTATTCAGTATTAATACCTTCTTTTTCAAGCTCTTTCATGGCCCTGAATACATATTCATGACCTTTATATTTTATATCAATTCCACTACAAGTACAAAACCTCAAAACGCGATCCGATTCTTTGCGACGCATATCAATTTGTGATAATCTCTTATCAATAATACCTTCATCAAAATCGATAACTCTGACATTCGAACAATTTGTACTTATAGAATCAGAGGGATACCTTTCCTGTAAAAAATGCTTTGAAACATAAGTAGTGTATTTTGCTTTTGAAACTGCTTTTTTCATCTTATAACGTTCAAAATAAGCCAACGGTTTAGTATACCAAGCAAAATTATATAAAGAATCAAAAACACAACCTACTACCTCAATAACATAAGGTTTGCCAATCTTCTCACATTCTTTACATGCCCAAATACCTATATTTGAAGGCAACCTGATGATAGCGCAATCGACATCATTAAGTAAGTTTCTAATCTCTTTTTTGCATGCACTGACTACCCAGGGTTTAAACTCGTCAGAGCCATTATGATATTTTTGTGACAGTCTAAATGTCACATTTGGTCCACTGGAAAGTTCTTCTCTGACAGAAGTGTTCTCATCACCATTTTGTTCACTGCCAAAAACAACAAACTCGTCAAACACAGAAAGATATCTTTCTTTAATAATATCGTGTTTTAAAGTGATATGATAATATTTTCCATCAACTTTTGAAAATTTCATTCCCGTAAAAAATGCAACTTTCATAAAAACCTCCGATTATAATTATTCATTTTCCTTAAATCTCATCCTGGCACAAATTATTATCGAAAAAATCAGTCAAATTAGCAATAATACGTGACTGAACTCTTTCGTTGCATTCTTCACTAGATGTTGCAATACCCGGAAGGACCAAACAATTCTTTAACCGCCTAAATCTATTAAACAAAGGATATGGAAGTAACTCAACCGTATCAATAATGGCGCCACCAATATCATTATTCTTTAATGCTGAATACAACGACATACTATCAACAGTATCATTACGTCCGATATTAAAAAAGACAGCTGTTTTACTCATTGCATCAAAAAATGTCTTATCACAGAATTTTACCGTATCTTTAACCAAAGGAAGAGTTGATATTATATAGTCAAACTCTTGTAATTCATTAATCAATTGCTCTTTATTGTCGATAATGTATTCAAACCTACCGCAAACATCTTTGTTAACGTCGTACCCTATTACTCTCATATTCAATCCATATAATCTGTCTGCTATTTTCGAACCAATATTACCGGCACCCATAATAAGTACATTTTTATTATTCAATTCCGTCATGCAAGTATAGTGCCTAAAAAGTTTAGGCGTATTATTGTTAACTCTATTACGGAATCTTTTGACATAACGAATCAAACCATATACAACAGTCTCGGCAATTGAAATATCGTACACAGTTTTAAGATTACAAACAGTAATACCTTTAAGTTTTAATCTTTCAACAGGAACTCCGTCATATCCGGTACTCGTTAATTGTATTAATTTAATGTTTTTAGTATCAATATCAGCAAGAATTGTTGCACTTGCTCTACAGCATATTATCGCATCAACCTCTTCTGTGATTGAACTAATTAATGCTTTTTTCTTTTTGCAATCAGACAAATAATTCAACAATCGGCTGCCGTAGTTCAATTGTTTGAATTCAAAACTTGGAAGTTCTTCATTGCTATTATTAATTTTGATTTCAGTAAGAACAGTCTTTTTTTTCATAAAATCACCTTTGAAGTTTTATAATATAGGAATTATTAAATCAGCCATTAGCGATTTTATAAACAATTTCTTTTATTATCTCATAGTTATCTTTATATTGTCTTAATGTATAATTTGAAACTTCATCTTCTTTTTTTCTAATATTGCTAACTCCTTCAATAAACAAATCTCTGACAATTTCAGGATTATCAATTTTATTTGCATCGCAAAAACCTCTTGAAAGTATTGCGGCAGTTGAACCTAAATAATAATGATGAGTAATAATATATTCTGCCGGTAACATGCCAAATCCAACTCGAGCTATTCCGCCGAAGCCAAATTTTTTATTATACCTTTTAAAAACATCACACATATAGTCAACAGTTCCATCGCACAATAATTCAAACATAAACTTTTTTTTATAATCCAAATGTAAGTCATTTAAACCGATATGAACCTCATCTATTCCATCGATTTGTAAAATTTCATCAATATTATTTACAGAATCCATCGTTTCAAAAAGCAGCATAGTTTTTGAACGTCCATTAACACAATCAACAAAGCGTTGAACTTCTTTTGGCGTTTTAAACATTGGAAGCATTAATACATCTGCACCTGCTTGAATTGTATCTTCAATTTCGTTTTCACTATTTGAATAATATGAAGTTTCATCATGAATGGGGTTAATACGTACCATTAATTCAGAAGAAGTAACAACTTTTCTTATATTATGCACATCTTCCAAAGTATGATGGGACTTAACAGTATCCATTCCATGCTGGCGAATCTCCTTACCAATGTATTCCATATCTACCCAAATTCGATCAACACCGGCAATTTGAGCAACTTTTGCAATTTCAGGTTTATTAGTAATGTACATTAATGTTAAAGACATTTTTCCCCTCCATTAGAGACTATTATGGATTCTATTATTTATAACTGAAACTCGATCGTCAACGATTCGATTAACCATTACTTGCCTTTCAAAAAAACTCTTAGTGTAATTATAATTTCTTTCAGCATAATTACTTATTAATTCTCTATCAAGCAAATACTTTTTCATAACACTATATAGTTGATTAACATCTTTTGGAGGAACTAATTCACCGGTTTCCTTATCAATAATAAATTCACCCGGTCCAATTATATCCGTAGTAATAATTGGTACCTTAAGCGCACCGGCTTCTTGAAGAACCATCCCAAACCCTTCTCTGTACGTAGGATGAACCAGAACATCAAAGCAGCTAATATACCTATAAACATCGTTTACGGGTCCCGTAAAAAAAACTCTGGTACTATTTTTGGCCCACTCAATTAATTCAGGATTTAAAGGATTCACATTATCCTCCGCGCCAACAATTACAAGAAACACGTTTTCATTATCATTGACAATTGTTTTAAACGCAGCTAACAACTCATTTAAGCCTTTATCACTTTGAATTCTACCTACAAATCCATATATAAAAGAATCGTAAGAGATATTCAGTTGATCTCTAACAGATTTATTAAACGTTGATTTTTGCGAATAATCAAAAACAGAAAAATCAACTCCAACTGTTCCTCCCTTACCAAGAACCTTAACTTTGTCAGGTTTATAAAGGCCATCGTCAATGCACATTTTCATGTTTTTTTCACTAACTTGTCTAATATCGGTCGAGAACTTTGAAGCAATTTTTTCAATTAATTTTGATAATTTTCTAAAAAAACCTTCAAAACCAACATATCTGGCTCCCCAATGATCATAAATTCTGACTGGAACTTTACTTATTTTAGCGGCAATTGAAGCACAAAAGGCAGCATTTTCAGTACCATATTCTGCAACAGTTATTTTTTCCTTTAAAAAAAACTTTTTTAAAGTATAAATAGTTTTAATAGTTGAAAAAAAGTCAAATCCGCGCTTCATATCAATATTAATACATTCATAACTCTTACTGTATTTCTCATAGTTCTCATCAGTAAAATTGCATATTAAATACACTTTATAACCTTTATCCGATAGTTTTTCTGCATAAGGTAACATAAAACTTTTTATACTTTGATCAACAGTTGTTATAAGTGCATATTTTATCTCGGACATAAATGTGCTCTCCATTTTTATATACAAAGAATCATAAGCAAATAGGATTACCGTTTTTGTCACAAAACAGCTCGTGATATCTTCTTTTCAATTTAACTCCGTAATTAACTTTTAACTCTGGCAAACTCTCACCTAATAACTGTTTAACTCTTAAGTATAAAAGATTAATACCTCCGGCAGCAATTACCGATAATGTCGCCGCCAATCTTGGATTAATCTCAATAAGCTGCGGTATACCGTCTTTGTCAAATTTAAAATCTAAATCAACATTTCCATCTAATTGCAGACTTTGAACAATTCTTTCAGAAATACTATATGCATGTTCATTGGGTGAAAGAGTTGCTTCTTGAGGAATACTTGCATTAATTACATTACTCTCCCTGCCAACCATATAAATCACTTTACCATGATCAGCCAACAAATCAACAGAATACTCATTACCAGGAAGCAATTCCATAATCATAAGTTCAGGAAAAATCTCAGCTTCATTAAGAATAGATAACATATCCTCATATGTTGTGTAAAAGGAGTTCGGTTTTTCATTTATAAAAATATCAAAACGCGATTTAGAAGGATCGATCAATCTTATTCCGCGACTTCCACTTCCATCTTTAATTTTCACACAGATAGGTTTTGAAGGATAACCTATTTTCTTGCATCCTTCTTTAAATCCACTTATAGAATCAACAACACAAAACTCAGGAACACTAAATCCATTTTGAAGCATATATTGATACAAACTTATTTTATCATTTGCAATAAGCAATCCATCTCCGTCGGAAACAGATACTTTGGTTCCTATTAAATCAAAATCTTTTTTTCTCTGTTGCAATTCACAAAGCTCTTGTGAAATGCCCGGAATAAGAACATCTACTTTTTCTTCCTTACAAATATCGTAAAGAGCATCAACATAAAACGGATCCGAAGCAGGTGGAACAAGTCTAACAACATCTGCCATTTGATTTATAGTTGCATCGGCTTTCATATCTGTGCCAACTACACGAACATTTCTCTCTCCATTGTTCTTCAAACAACGAATCAAACCCGGAGAAGATGGAGACCCGGCAGCAGTTAATAGTACGGTAATATCTTTCATTTCTATACCTCACATTTTATTCAAAAAGAATGCTCATTAAAAACATATGTCGAAAGAATATCTTCAGTTGTCTCCTTTCGTTTAATAACATATACTTTTGAATCCTTAATTCCTATCATCGGACATTGAGGAAGAATGAACGGAGGTTTATCAACGTTTGAATATCCTCCTACATTACCAAATACAATGTAATCTCCTTTTCCAATCTTGCCGGAAAACCCTTTATAAGGAACATCTCGTT
This sequence comes from Clostridia bacterium, assembly GCA_017613735.1. Lineage (GTDB taxonomy): Bacteria > Bacillota > Clostridia > Oscillospirales > Acutalibacteraceae > Fimenecus. The sequence goes on along the minus strand of JAGADF010000009.1, from coordinate 228,081 downwards.
CCAAACATGTATAACCAACAAAGTCCATATCAATATATTCTTTACTGTTATTTGAACACTCAAAAACCTGAATTGGAAGCTTTACAGAACACGCTACATCTCCCAGATTATGTATTGAACAGTTAAGAATTGCAAAATCCTTACCTTTCAGTTTTTTAACTCCATCAACTTCAGCTATTAAATCTATATATCTATTATCAACAGTAGTTCCGGGTTCAGTAAATAAAACAGGTTTATTCTCTAACGGGATATCAATATAATGTTCATTGAAGATTTTTGCAGTAACACATGCATATTCTTCATAAGTCGGAACACTGCTAAATTGTCCTTTCAAATCAGACGGCATATCACCGAACATTCCACTGCCCAAATCAATATATTCAGGTATTCCATCAATATACATATCTGCCAACTTTAACAATTGTTTGGTTCTGTTCTCCCACGCAGATAGGCTTCTGCATTGACCAATATGGCAATGAAAACCAACCAGTTTGACATTATTACACTCTTTAATCAAGTTAACGGCCTTAGTTAAATCGTTTGATTCAGCATCTATACCAAATCGTGATATGAAATTTTGACCAATAGAAATATTGACTCTAATACCAACTTTAAAAGTTTTATCATAATTTGAGGCAAAAGAAATAACACGATCCAACTCGTTCATATTATCAATATTTAAAATGCCATTGTTTAACAAATGTTCTTCCATTTTTGGGCCCTTAAAGGGACCGTTGTAGATAATTAATTCATTTTTATAACCAACTTTACGTGCTATATCATACTCCATATCGGAAACGACTTCGGCGTACCCGCCTAACTCTTTAACTATTGAACAAAGCTTTGGGGCATAGTTAGTCTTATATGAATAAGCAATATCATACTTTGGATAGTACTCTCTCAATGCATTTAATAAATGCAGATAGTTTTCTCTAAACTCATTTTCATCAAAAACATAACAAGGTAATTCGAACTGTTCTTTTATATCATCAATTAACGCTTTACTGTATTCCATGAAATTCTCTCCTCATCCAATGGTAACCTTACAAAACTACCGTAATTTGTTTCGTTTCTTTTGAATAGAATCTTTATAGCAGAAAAAAAGATTTTAATGTCATTATGTAATGAAATGTTTTCCGCATAATCAGCTTCATATTCAAGTTGCTTATCCCACGATATAATTGCAGATGATTCAACAGAATCCGGAGGTAACAACCCACTTCGGACTTCAAATCTTTTCAGTTCCCTTTCATTGAAATATTCATTGTATTTAATGGGTAGCGGTCTTGGACCGATAACTGACATATCCCCTTTTACAATTGATAACAATTCAGGTAACTCATCCAATGACGTAGAACGTAAAAAATTTCCAAACTTTGTTTGGCGAAACTCATCTGCCAATAGATTACCATTTTCATCCGTCTGATTAGTCATAGTACGAAATTTAATGACTGAAAACTGTTTACGGTTTTTTCCGCTTCTAACTTGACGGTAGAATATAGGGCTGCCCATTTTTATTCTTACCAACAAGCATATTAATGCAAATAGAGGAATTAGTAGGATAAAAAGAGACAAAGCCGAAATTATATCAAAGCAACGCTTTATTACCAGGTAGAATTGACGTTTCATATTATTTAATCTCTCTTATCAATGAAAACGCTTCAGCAGCTAAAAAATTAACTGTAGCACCCCGATATTTCGCCAAAGATTCAATGGCAATTAAAGACCGAGCAGCGGGAAAACACGATAATTGTGTTTCAAAAAACCTCATTGCCTCGATTTTTTTATCAAGAGTAAAAGTTATGTCTTCATACACAGTCGGTATAAACTCATTTGAAGAATTTGGTATATTCCAACCTGTTTCAGACAAAGTTTCATAAGCATATATGCGTTTAGGTGTGTGTTCATACTTTGGTCTCATAGCAACCATAGCAGCATCAACAACTAATTGATGATCCAATTGCATATCACCTCTATGTGGTATAAACACTTCATCAGGTTTAATATTTGAGATAACTTCTTCAAATGCTTTATTAAACTGATATCTGGGAACAGTTTCAAGCATAGCTGCAGGGAAATCAAGGAAAATTGTCTCTTTTACTCCCAGAAATCTATCTGCTTTTCTACACTCTTCTCTACCTTTTTCTATAAAATCACTTTCAAAAATAGGTGCCGTTCCTTTTGTAACAACACAAACATATACATCATTACCATCATTGGTTCTCTTAGCTATTGTTCCTCCAACTCCAATTATCTCATCATCCGGATGGGGTGCAATTACTAATGTCTTCATTATATATCCTCCGAAATATTGAATACTGCAACAAAAAACTATCTAAAACATCTGTGAACTATTTCTATAACTTTATCCTGCTGTTCGGGAGTCATCTTGTTATCGGACGGCAGACAAAGTCCGCGTTCAAAAATATCAGCGCCGACATCTTCGCCGTTTGCGGAAACAAACGGATGTGATTTATAAATCGGCTGCATATGCATAGGCTTCCATATCGGTCTGCCCTCGGCATTAAAAGCCGCAAGCGCGTCAAGTATTTCCGAAGGAGTGCTTTTGCCGTTTTCGGTTTTATATGTATAGGTTAAACCTGTTCGCGTCTGTTGTGCCATAGCGTCCTTATCGATAATCAAACAGGAAAGCCAGAAATTCGGTTCGCTGTTGACGGCATCATAGGGATTCATACTTACGGGCAAGTCGGCAAAGCCTTTTTTATAACGCTCATAAATTGCTTTTTTCTGAGCTATATGCTCGTTCAGATAAGGCATCTGACCTCTTACAACGCCCGCAACAATATTCGACATTCTGTAGTTATGCCCGAGTTCTTCATGCTGATACCAGGGAGCGTTTTCTCTGCTCTGAGTACTCCATTTACGAACCTTATCGGCATCTTCCTTTGAATTTGTCAGGAACATTCCGCCCGAGCTTCCGGTGATAATTTTATTGCCGTTAAAAGAAATACAGTTGTAATTTCCGAGATTTCCCGTTTCAACCCATTCGCCGTTAAGAAGATATTTTGCGCCGAGACTTTCTGCAGCGTCTTCAATAATAAGAGCGCCGTGTTCATCTGCAATCCTTCTGATGCTTTCCATCTTACAGGGCGTGCCGTACAGATGAGCAAGAACAATGAGCTTTACATCGGGATAAATCTCAAAGGCTTTTTCAAGTGAATCCGGATCCATATTCCACGTATCGCGCTCACTGTCGATAAATACAGCCTCTCCGTTTTCATAAGCGACGGGATTAACGGACGCGTCAAAGGTCATATCGGAACAGAAAACCTTTTTGCCCGATAAATAGCCGCTGTCAGCCTTGGGCTGACCGTATAGTTTTTCACCGGCTAGTTTTGCGGCGAGATGAAGAGCGGCCGTACCGCACGAAAGCGCAACGGCATATTTAACGCCGATAATACTTGCCATTTCTTTTTCTACTTCATTAATGTTTTCGCCGATAGTAGAAACCCAGTTTGTAAGTATTGCATCATCAACCCAATGCTTCTCATCACCGTGCATAGTAGGGCTTGAAAGCCAGCATTTATTATCAAATTTTTCAATTCCTTCGAATCTTGAATCTTCAGTAAAAAGCATTTATGTATCACCTGAAAAATAAATATTTATAAAATTTAAATATAACCTTATATATAATACACTATATATAAATAATTGTCAATCATTCGACAAAGGCAATAGTTAGAAAAAATGATTATATAAAACACTTGATTTTTTTCGATAAGTCTAATATAATATCAAGGCAGACGCGGAGAGTTGTCCGAGCTGGTCGAAGGAGCACGATTGGAAATCGTGTAAGCTGCTAAAACGGCTTCGAGGGTTCGAATCCCTTGCTCTCCGTTAAAAAGATATAGAGTCGCACAAGCGGCTCTTTTTCTTTTTAGTTAATTAAAAAAGCAAGGGATTCGAACAGCGAGGGAAGTCGCAGACCAAACGCTCCGGTGGAGCGTTTGCCGAGTCGCAACGAGCGAAGCGAGGCGATAAAAATCCCTTGCTCTCCGTTAAAAAGATAAAGAGTCGCGCAAGCGGCTCTTCATTTTTATATTGCTTTAAAAATAAATAATTGATATAATTGAAATAGAATTTTAAACGCGGTGAAACTATGAAGTCTTTTACCATCGGCAAAAATGAAGCCGACCAGAGATTTGACAAGTTCATATCAAAGACAGTCCCCTCCCTGCCGCAAAGCCTTATGTATAAATACTTAAGGACAAAAAGGATTAAGCTCAACAGCAAAAAAGCCGAAATCTCAACAAGGCTTAAAGAAGGAGACATTGTTGAAATGTATATCAACGACGAATTCTTTGAAAAAGAAGAGTCCGTCTATGATTTTATGCGCGCGTCAAAGGGAATTGACATTGTTTATGAGGATGAAAACATAGTTTTGCTTAATAAAAAGGTCGGTCTTTTATGTCATCCCGACGACAAAGAATACGTAGATACTCTTATAAGCAGGCTAAAGAGATACCTTTATGAGAAAGGCGAATACAATCCCGATGAGGAAAGCTCTTTTACGCCCGCTCTTGTAAACAGAATTGACAGAAACACGGGTGGAATTGTAATTGCCGCAAAAAATGCCGAAGCGTTGAGAATCCTTAACAAAAAGCTTAAGGACAGGGAAATTGAAAAATATTATCTCTGCGTTATTCACGGTTATCTCAATAAAAAATCAGACACCCTTAAAGGGTATCTGATAAAGGATGAAAACAAAAATCTTGTTAAGATTTATAATAAAAAAGCAGATAATTCCAAAGAAATAAAGACCGAGTATAAGGTTCTTTCCGAAAAGAATAACCTTTCGCTTGTCGAGGTTCATCTCCTGACAGGCAGAACCCACCAGATAAGGGCGCATTTCGCATTTATCGGTCATCCCCTGCTCGGCGACGGAAAATACGGAATAAACAGACAAAACAAGGCATACGGCTACAAAAAACAGTTTCTGTATTCGTATAAGCTTGTATTTGATTTCAAATCCGATTCGGGCATTCTTTCTTACCTTGACGGGAAATGCTTTATGGTTGATAATATCTGGTTCAGAGACGAATTTGAAAAAGGAAATCTTTAATTAAATATCGTCCCAGTCAAACAAATCGGTCAAATCGTTAATGTGCATTGTTTCGGGCAAATCCTCCGCATCCGAGTATGCGATTTCCATATCTTCGTCGTCAATAAGTCCGAATGTATGCCTTTCCTTTTCATTTGAAAAATGCTTGATAATTCTGCGCTTTTCATTTTTTCTTGAATTGTTGTCAGTCATAAAAAACCACCTCAAAACTATTATTTGAGGCGGTTTTGTTTTTTATGCATTATTTAATCATTTCGTTGAACTGTTCTTCGCTGATAATCGTTATTCCGAGCTGTTGCGCCTTTGTCAGTTTACTGCCGGCGTCTTCGCCCGCAAGAACATAATCGGTCTTTTTTGAAACGGACGAAGAAGTCTTGCCCTTAAAGCTTTCGATAATTTCGCTCGCTTCATTTCTCGAATAAGTCGGAAGAGTACCCGTCAGAACAAAGGTAAGCCCTTCAAAACGGTTATCTTTATACTCCTTAAGAGAAGCGGTGTTAAGCCCCTTTTCCTTAAGGTCGGAAATAAGCTGTTTTGACTGCTCAAGGCTGAAATACTCAATAACCGAATCAGCCATAATTTCACCGAATCCGTCTATTGTAAGAATATCTTCTCTCGACGCGCCAGCAATATTGTCAAGCGAACCGAATTTCTCGCTCAAAAGCTTTGCCGCCTTTTCGCCTATATGACGAATGCCGAGCGCAAAAACAAGCTTGGAAAGGTCATTTTCCTTTGATTTTTCAATCGCATTAATCAGGTTGAGCGCGCTTTTATTACCCATTCTTTCAAGGGAAGCTATATCGGGAGCATTAAGAGAATAGATATCGGCGGCGGATTTAATAAGTCCGTTATTTACAAGCGCTTCAAGCACGGCGTCGCCGAGTCCTTCAATGTCCATAGCGTCTCTTGAGCAAAAATGAATAAGATTACGAAGAAGCTGTGCCGGACAGTCCGGATTGGTACAACGAATTGCCGCTTCGCCCTCTTCCCTGAAAACGGGGCTGCCGCATTCGGGACAGATTTCGGGCATTTTATAAATGCTGTCGCCTGTGTGTTTAGTCACCGAAAGAATTTCGGGAATGATATCGCCCGCCTTACGGACAATGACGGTATCGCCAATAGAAATACCTTTTTCGGCAATAAAGTCTTCATTATGAAGAGTAGCGCGGCTGACAGTCGAACCTGCAAGTAGAACAGGCTCGAGCACGGCAATCGGAGTCAGGACGCCGGTTCTTCCGACATTGACCTCAATATCAACAAGCTTCGTCTCCTTTTCCTCGGGCGGATACTTGAAAGCGATTGCCCATTTGGGGAACTTTGACGTACTGCCAAGCTCGGTGCGCTGAGAAAAATCGTTGACCTTAAGAACTGCGCCGTCAATATCAAATGGCAAAGAATAACGGATTTCGCCGATTCTGTCTATTTCATTAAGCGCGTCTTCAATATTGTCATATTCGTTGTAAAACGGAACAGTTTTAAAACCGAGTTCATTGAGAAAATCGAGCGACTGTTTATGGGTTTTCAGCTTAACTCCCTCAACCTGCTGAATATTGAAAACAAAAATATCAAGTCCTCTTTCGGCGGTTACCTTTGGATTCTTCTGTCTCAACGAACCCGAAGCCGCGTTACGGGGATTCTTAAAAGGCTTTTCGTCATTAAGTTCCTGCTTCTCAACTAACCTTTCAAAGCTCTCACGCGGCATATAGACCTCGCCGCGAACCTCTATAAAAGGCAGGGATTTTTGAAGCTTTAACGGTATACTCTTTATTGTGCGAAGATTTGCCGTGATGTCCTCGCCGACATTGCCGTCGCCTCTCGTTGAACCTCTTGTAAAAACACCGTTTGTGTATTCAAGAGAAACCGAAAGTCCGTCTATTTTAGGCTCGGCAACATAATGAGCGAACGGGAAAACAGACTTTACCCTTTTGTCAAAATCCCTTATTTCATCTTTGGAAAATGCGTCCTGAAGGCTTTCCATTCTGACATTATGAACAACGCTCTCAAAGGTTGAATCCGCCTGACCTCCGACTCTGTGTGTCGGGCTGTCGGGCGTAAGAAGCTCGGGGTATTCGTCTTCAATACCCTTGAGTTCACGCATAAGCATATCATATTCGTAATCCGAAATCTCATTTTCGTTCTTCACATAGTACAAATAGATATGACGGTTAAGCTCGTCTCTTAACCATTGAGCCCTGTTCTTTTTTTGCTCAAAATCAGACATATTTTTCCTCCGAATAGAAATGCCGAATTTATAGAGAATAATTTAGGTGATTGATTTGAAAAGAATACGCAACACGCTTTATATTTATACCGTAGGCTCATTTGTATACAGCCTGATTGAAATAGTTTTCAGGGGCCATACGCACTGGACAATGGTGATTTCAGGCGGGATTGTATTCCTTTTTCTTTATTCAATCGGCAAACTGACTTCTGAAAGTTATTATACCACACAAATTCTGATTTTTACAGTTTTTATTACGGGAGTCGAACTGATTCTCGGTATTTTACTGAACAAAATTCTAAAGCTTAACGTCTGGGATTATTCAAACAGACCGTTGAATCTTTTCGGACAGATTAATCTTTTCAACTCGCTTTTATGGCTGCTTTTGTCAATACCGTGCGTAATAATCTGCAAAAGGCTCAGGGAACGCTTTAAAGAGCCCTGATTTTATAAACCTTTACACCGTGGGAAGGAACGTCGGCAGTAACCTTATCGTCGGTTATGACAGAGGTTTCATCCCATAAATCAAGGAATTCGTACTTATCGCTGTCGGGCAAGTCAACAATTACGTTATTCTTAAGCTCCGAAACACTTGCGGACATCTTTGAAGCCTTCGGTCCTTTATTGAAAAGACATACGGCAAGCTCGTTATTCTCAAGAGGCTTGATAAGAACGTCGTGAAGCAAGTCTCTTTTTTCTCTTATGCACTGAATACAGCGCTTATCCTGATTAACAGAAATTAAGTTTTTATTTGTAACAATCTTTAAAATGTTATTATCCTTGTCAACAGTGCCGTCGGGAAGAATAAACTTTCTGATATCGTTACCTAAAATCAACGGTGCGTTCATCATACACCAGAGTGAAAAATGAGAAATATTCTCGTCATAGGTCAGCTTGCCGTTACCTACTTCAAGCATATCAGGGTCGTTATAATTTCCGACACCTGCATATTTAGCAAGCCTTACATTGAATTCGTATATACCTAAAACCGAAGCCCAGAAAGGTTTTATATCGGGAGTTGTTCTCCAGAGATTGCCCGCCTGTTTGCCCCAGAGCCATGGCTTATTAAAGCCCCATTCGCATATTGAATACACGATTGGCTTTTCAGCACAATTATTCTTTTCGGCATATTCCTTTGTTGCAATTTTTAACTCATTACCCATATTAATATACTGACGGGCATAAGAGTCTTTTTCTGATTTAAAGGGATTTTGCAATACGAACGAATGCTCCCCGGCTTTTAAATCAAGCTTAACCTGGAACATATCCGAAACGCTGAGCGGACCTGCAGAATCAAAGCTCATAGGTATTATCTGACAATTATCCACCGTCATTTCAAGATATTTTCCGGATTTAGTTGATTTTCTTGTATGCACCGAAACTATGTATTCGCCGTCCGAAGGCAAGCTTATATTATCGAAGGTAAGAGAGCCCTCGTTATCGGAAAGACCGATAACCATTTTACCGCTTTCGGTCTTTTTATCTTTTACTATTTTAGCCTTGCCCGAAAGCTTTCCGTCCTCCGCCTGAACGGTAAGTGAAAAACCTTTTTCATAATTCTCAATCAGTATTTTATCAATGAAAGGAGCCACTGTCGGAATAGGCTCGTGGTGACAAAAATCGTATTTGAAATACTCAATGCCCCAGTCCGCAAAGGTTTCGGCGTCAACTTTTTCGTGATATAAAGTACCTAATCTTCCCTCGCAGGTTTTAGTACCGTTCGAAGAGTATATACCGAGTTTAAGACCGAGGTCGTTTACCCTTTTGCAAAGGTCCTTGATTCCGGACGGGAAAGTTGAAAAATCAGCCTGAAGTCTGCCGTTGGAATCACGTGAAGACGACTCCCAGCAATCGTCAATATTGACGTACTGATAACCGGCGTCAAGCAAACCGCTTTCTTTCATCGCCTTTGCGGTCTCATAAATAAGATTTTCGTTTATATTAGCTCCGAAAGTATTCCAGCTTGACCAGCCCATCGGAGGAGTCAAAGCAATTCCGTTTGAAAACTCATCAGTCGCTTTGACATGGACTTTAGTATTTGAAATAGCCCTCTTTACCTCGCAAATCGGGCAAATATTCTTTTTCTTGAGTATGGCGACGCTTCCGCCTATAAGAGCAACGGAACCTGCGGCAACCAGCGAAACAACACCTGATTTTTTCATAAATTACAACCTCTTTGTTTAATAATAAAAGGTCAGTAAATAAATTACTGACCTTTTAAGTTTTACCTGAAGATTATTCGGCAGCTTCTTCGGCTTTTTCTTCCTCAGCAGGAGCTTCCTCAGCGGGTGCTTCTTCAGCAGGAGCTTCTTCAGCAGGAGCTTCCTCAGCGGGAGCTTCCTCAGCGGGAGCTTCTTCAGCAGGAGCCTCTTCAGCGGAAGCTTCTTCAGCAGGAGCCTCTTCAGCGGGAGCTTCTTCAGCAGGAGCTTCTTCAGCGGGAGTTTCTTCTACTGCCGGAGGATCAAGAAGAGCTTTGATAGAAAGAGAAATTCTCTTCTTCTCATCGTCTATTTCAAGAACCTTAACCTTAACCTTTTCACCCATCTTAAGAACGTCGGCGGGTTTGCCTATACGCGAATAAGAAATCTGTGAAATATGGATAAGACCGTCAACGCCGGGAATAATCTGAGCGAATGCGCCGAAAGTGGTAAGACCGACAATAGTAGCCTCAACCTCACTGCCGACAGGATAATCTCTCTTCATAATCTCCCAGGGATTATCTTCGACCTTCTTGTAGCCGAGAGAAACTTTCTTGTTTTCCTTATCAAGAGCTTTGATATAAACCTCAACAGTATCGCCTACGTTAACAACCTCTGACGGATGCTTAATTCTCTGCCATGAAAGCTCGGAAATATGTATCATACCGTCAACGCCGCCCAGGTCAACAAATGCGCCGTAATTGGTAAGGCTTCTGACTGTACCGGTATAAACCTGGTTAACCTCAGCCTCAGCCCAGAACTTTTCACGGGCTTCTCTGCGTGCGTCTGAAAGCAGAGCGCGGATTGAACCGACAACTCTTCTGCGTCTCTTGTCAACTTCAATAATTCTGAACTTGACTTCGGTCTTGAGCATATCCTCAAGAGAATCGTTTCTGTTAGCCTTTGCAAGCGAAGCGGGAATGAATGCCCTGAAGCCGTTAGCGGCAACAAAGAGTCCCTTGCCGTCGCCGACAATATCGGTGACCTTGCCTTCATAGATTTTGTCTTCGTCTGCTGCGAGGTCTTCCCAAACCTTAGCGGCGTCATATCTCTTCTTTGAAAGAGTAATCGTGCCTTCGGCATCATTGGTCTTCATAATGATAAGATTAATCTCATCGCCGACCTTAACCTCGTCTCTGGGATCAACTGTGGGGTCGTTGCTGTACTCGTTGAAGGGCAGATAGCCGGTCTGCTTTCTACCGATGTCGAGCTGTATCTCTGTAGCCGAAATGCCAACGACAACGCCAACTACTTTTTGATCAGAGTTCATTGCTTCAAGATTTTCTTCAAGCATTGCCTCAAAGCTCGTATCTCCGTCGACTGCAGAAATAGGCTCCTCCTTTACTTCAGTTGTTTGTTCGTTTTTGATTTCGGACATGATTGATAATACCTCCTTGATTACGCCGTCGGGCGTCGAAGCGCCCGCGGTCACGCCAACCGAATTGAACGAAGAAAAGTCAATGTTTTTAAGCTCTTTCGCCGTTTCTATTAAAAAAGTTGGACAGTTTTTTTCACACACTGCTTTTAACTTAGCGGTGTTGGAGCTTGTCCTGCCGCCGACAATAATCATAGCGTCATTTGTCAGTGACAGTTCATTGGCTTCCTTCTGCCTTTCTTCGGTAGCATTACATATTGTATCAAAAATAATTGCATTTGTATACAATAATTTTAATTTTTTTTCACATTTTTTCCATTCATTGACACTAAAAGTGGTCTGTGAGACCAAAATTACGTCTTTTTTTTCGGAAAAATCGTTATTTTTAAGTATTTCGTCAAGCTCTTCTTCGTTTTTAAAAACAAAAGAGTCGCCGTTACAATAGCTTCTTATGCCGACAACCTCGGGATGCGAACCGTCGCCCGCAATAAGAACAACCGTTTCCTCACTCGAGTTTTCGGAAACAATTTTATGGATTTTTGTTACAAACGGGCAGGTTGCGTTGCAATAATCAATGCCGCTTGAATTAATGCTTTCAAGCGTTTCCTTCGTGACGCCGTGAGTTCTTATAACAATAAGCGAATCCTTTGTTGCCTGTGAAGGATTTTCTATAATCTTAACTCCCCTGTTTTCAAGGTCGGAAATAACGGACGGATTATGAATAATCGGTCCTAAAGTACAAACCTTTTTACCCTCGTCCACAAGAGAATAAAGCATATTCACGGCTCTGTCAACGCCGAAGCAGAAGCCTGCGGTTTTTGCAAGAGTTATTTGCAAAGCTCTTCCTCCCACAATGAAGTAATTTCGTTCATAATTCTTTCGGTAGCGGCATTAAGCTCGGATTTGCTTTTGGACTCGGTAAAGCCAAGCTCGCTGTTTTTAATCGGCTTGCCGTAAACAACTGTAATCTTCTTACCGTCATTATGTTTGCAGATGGCGACGGGAATAATATCCGCGCCCGTTTTTTTAGCAATGTATGCCGCGCCGTTTTTACCGTTTTTCGGTTTGCCGTCCTTTGAACGCGTACCCTCGGGAAAGATTCCGAAATCTCTTCCGTGATTAACAAGTTCAACCGAATACTTAACGGCGTCAACGTCCATTTTGCCGCGGCTTACAGGGAAAGAGTTGTTATGCTTTAAAAGCAAAGCAACAATAGGGTTCTTGAACAGCTCTTCCTTAGCCATAAAATGAACGCGCTTTTTAGTCCCCATAGCAACAACAATGGGGTCCTTTGCGGAAATATGATTAGGACAAAAGATGACGGGACTTTTATCAGCCGGTATATTTTCCTGCCCCTTATAGCTTGTATGAAGAATAACCTTGCAGATAAAGTGTCCGAGCGGTCTTATTGCATCCTGAAATTTGTAATTCCGAAATGAGGAATAATCAAATTTATTAGCCATTAAATTCTCTCCCTGATGACATTGACAACAGTGTCAATTGACTGTTCAAGATTTATTTCCGTAGTATCGACTATTACCGAATCGTCAGCGGGTTTTAAAGGCGCAATTTCGCGGTGAGAATCCTGATAATCGCGTTCCTGAAGCTCTTTGAGTACATCCTCATAATTAACTTCCTGCCCTTTTTCGGTAAGCTGAATATAACGTCTTTTCGCTCTTTCTTCCGCGGAGGCGGTAAGGAAAATCTTTACCTGCGCGTCGGGAAGAACTACCGTGCCGATATCTCTGCCGTCCATAATGCAGTTATTTGCTTTCGCGATATCTCTTTGCAAATCAAAGAGGAAATCCCTTACAGCCTGAATTGCGGAAACGTTGGACGCGGCCATGGAAGCCTCGGGAGTTCTTATTTCTTCGGAAACGTCCTCGCCGTTGAGGAAAACCCTCTGTGAACCGTCAATAAACTTAAGCTCAACCGTAATCTCCTTAAGAAGCGGAACGACCTCATCCGCAGAATCGGTTTTGACATCTTTTCTCAAGGCGTAAAGACCTACCGAACGGTAAAGCGCGCCGGTATCGACATAAATGTAACCGAGCTCCTTTGCGGCAGCCTTTGCTATAGTGCTTTTACCTGCGCCGCCGGGGCCGTCAATAGCAATATTTATCATAATAATTCTCCTTTATCTTTTCTCAAAGCAAAAGATTGCAACCTGATGCTTCAAGGTAAATTTGTCATCCGTCAGATTTTTAAGCATTTTAAGATGTTCATCCGAAAATCTTTTTACCTCTTCAGCCGAAAGCGACGGTTCAACGCCTCTGCAAGCCAACATACGGCCGTTCCAGCTTTCGTAAGTAAAAGGAATATCGCAATCGAACTCAAGAAATTCTTTTTTAATAAAACCGTCAAGTTTAAAGGACGAATCCTTGACCTTAATCCTGTCGCCGAAGCAATCCCAGCTCGGATTATACTTTTTAACAAGATTAAGTGATTTATCAATTATAGCCGACTGCTTCGGAAGCCACTGCATATAGGCAATAACCAGAACGCCTTTGTCTTTAAGCACTCTCCGGATTTCGGGAACGGCTTTTTCTTTGTCAAAATACCGCCAGCACTGAACTGCGCTTACAGAATCAAACTTGCAGTTGTCAAAAGGTATACTTTCGGCAACGCCGACTCTATATTCAATATTAAGTCCTTTTGATAATTCCTCGGCCTTTGACAGCTGATTATCAGATATATCAATGCCGCAATACTTTCCGCCGAAACGGGACATAAAGCGCGGAATTACGCCCGTACCCGTACCGATATCAAGGTTTGTTTTATCTTTACCGCCGAAACCGAGACGGTAAAACTCGTCAAACATTTTTTCGGGATAAATATCACGGTATTTAGCATAACTGTCGGAGGAAAAACCCCAGTCAAAGCTTTTACCTTTATCGATTATCTCTTTCATACGCTGTTACCCGCAAGAAAGCCCGTCGAAAAAGCAATCTGTAAATTAAACCCGCCGGTATAAGCATCAACGTCAATTACCTCGCCGCAGAAATACAACCCTTTGCAAAGTTTGGATTCCATTGTTTTGGGATTAATTTCCTTAACCTCAACTCCGCCCGAGGTTACGACTGCCTCGTCAATTGGACGGAAATCGGTAATTGTAAGCTTGAAATCCTTTAAAAGATTAATAATTTCATACCGCATTTCCTTTGTAACCTGATTTGCCTTTGTTGCGGGATGAATTCCCGTCAAGCCGACAAATACGGGTACAAGCGATTTCGGAAGAAGCGAATTCATTATATTAATATACGCCTTTGACGGATTCTCTTTAAACTCTCTTAAAAGTCTTTTGTCAAGCTGTTCAGACGAAAGAGCGGGCTTTAAATCAATATGTAATTCATATCTTCCGCTTTTCATATCGCGGATATGACTTGACGCGCTTAAAACAACGGGGCCCGAAACTCCGAAATGAGTAAAAAGCAGTTCGCCGAAATCCGAATATATCTCACGGAATTTCTCATTATCGTAAACCGTAATTGCGATATTCTTCAGCGTAAGGCCCATAAGCCTTGAACAGAATCCCTTGTGACATTCAAGAGGAACAAGAGAAGGCTTTGGATTTATAACCGTATGACCTGCCTGACGCGCGAAATTATAGCCGTCGCCGGTCGAGCCGGTCTGAGGATAAGATTTACCGCCGGTTGCAACTATAACGGCGTCCGCAAAATACTCATTGCCGTTTTCGCATTTAACGCCTTTTATTTCACCGTTTTCTATAATAAGCGAGGTTACGCGCTCGGTTATTCTTTTAACGCCGTTTGATTTTACAAAACCGTTAAGAGCATCGACGATATCAACCGACTTGTCCGAAACGGGAAAAACCCTGTTGCCCCTTTCGATTTTAAGCGGTACACCGAGAGACTCGAAAAAATCCATTGTATCACTTGGCATAAAACGGGAAAAAGCGGTATATAAAAACCTGCCGTTAACAGGTACGTTTTCAATAAGCTCGTTGAGCATTGTACAGGCGTTTGTAACATTACACCTGCCCTTGCCCGTAATCATAAGCTTTCTGCCGACCTTGTCGTTTCTTTCAATAAGAGTAACCGTATTGCCGTTTTTCGCCGCAAAACCTGCCGCCATAAGCCCCGACGCGCCCGCGCCGATAACAATTACGCTCTTTGACATACGACTACTCCTTTCAAAAAATCATTGAATTTTATTATACAATTTTTTGAGGAAATAATCAAGCGAATAAGACTATTTGATAATAACCGCGTTCTCCGTTTGCTCCCTTCCACACGGAAGGATTTCGGGCGTAAGCGTAAAATATAAATCAGTAGCACGGCATTCAAGTTCATAAAACTTTTTACACATTTCATCAGCTGAATAAAACTCAGACGCAAGCGTAAGAACGGGCTTTTTTACTTTTTCCTTTGATATTTTCAATACTTCACGTCCTCTGTCATTAAAGCCGAGAACTTTAATATACGGCGGCAAAGAATCGCTAAAGTCGGAAGTTATGCCGAGATACGCGCTTAAAACAAGCCTCTTGACGCGCGCCATTGTATATCTTTTGGTTTTCACAAGAGTATAAAGCTCTTCAAGCGAGCAAGCCTCCCTGACAGAAGAACAAAGACGGTTTTCAATTCCCTCGCTTATATCGGGAAGCGACGAAAAGTAATCCCTGTCGAAACGCCTGAGATATGAAAGAATCTGTCTTTCATTGTTTGAAAGAGAAACGGGACAGATTCTGTCCGAAACAGCTTTTTTGATTATCTCATAAGCAGAATCCGGCATATAATCGCAAATACAGTTATTGTTTATGTTGTTTCGTATATACGAAGCCGAGCAATACTCCCCTTCCGGTTCGTCCGAATCATGTGAAACGCCGTATCTTTGAACCGTAAATGGCTTTATATCGCTTTTAAGGGCGTTAAGAGCCTTTATATACTCAATTCCGAGAATGTTGTTAGGATTTGACAAAACGGACGAATACTCGCTTCCAAGGTCATTTTCAACTAATTTTTCAAACGCCTGAGCATAGGTAATTCCGTCATTAAGATATTTATTAATTATTCCCTTAGTATTCAAATCCGCGATTTTTTCCAAAACGTCGATATTCCCGCATTCACTGCCGAAACAAAGCGAATCGACAACTCCGAGCGAATCAAGTATGCCAACCGAGCCGAGCGCGAATTTTTCGGCTGACGAAACGGCAAAAGGCGTAGGCAGTTCAATAACGAGGTCGACGCCGTTTAACAACGCCTGATTTGCCCGAAGATGCTTTTCAATTACGGCCGATTCGCCGCGCTGAACAAAGTTTCCGCTCATTACGGCAACAATGCAATCAAACCCGCTTTCACGGATTTTTTCAATAAGATATTTATGTCCGTTATGGAACGGATTGTATTCGGCGACAATTCCACAAATGCGCATAAATAAAATCTCCCGAAACATCTTGAAAAATATACTTTATAAGTATATAATATAACAGTTAATAAAAGTAAACAAGTATTTTTTTCAAAAGGAGAGTAACAATGAAAATTCTCGTAATCAACGCAGGCAGCTCATCTCTTAAATATCAGCTTATTGATATGGAAAACGAACACCTGCTTGCAAAAGGAATCTGCGAACAGATAGGCGACGATAACGCTACGTTTACGCACAAGGTCGATGATGACGAATCAAAGAACATCAAAAAGATGCCTTACGCCATGCCCGACCACAGCGCTGCAATTCAGCTTGTTCTTGACACTCTTGTCGACAAAACGCACGGAGTTATAGCTTCAATGGATGAAATCGGCGCAGTAGGTCACAGAGTTCTTCACGGCGGCGAAAAGTTCTCGGCTTCGGTTCTTGTTACGGAAAAGGTTAAGGAAACTATCAAAGAATGCTTTAAATTCGGTCCGCTTCATAACCCCGCAAACCTTAAGGGCATTGAAGCCTGCGAAGGCATTATGAGCGTTCCTCAGGTCGCAGTATTTGATACGGGTTTCCATCAGACAATGCCCGATTACGCTTATATGTACGCTCTCCCCTATGAATATTACGAAAAAGACGGTATACGCAGATACGGTTTCCACGGCACCAGCCACAGATTCGTTTCGGGACGTTGCATTGAGCTTCTCGGCGGTAAGGCAGAGGGAACTAAAATTGTCACCTGCCACCTCGGTAACGGCTCTTCAATTTCGGCTGTAAAAGACGGCAAGTGCTTTGATACAACAATGGGCTTAACTCCTCTTGAAGGTATTCTTATGGGAACGCGTTGCGGCTCGATTGACCCCGCTATTGTTACGACCATTATGGAAGAGCATAACCTCACTCCCAAGGAAATGGACAACCTTATGAATAAAAAGAGCGGTATGCTCGGTCTCGCGGGAACGAGCGACAACCGCACTATCGAGCAGAGAGCAAAAGAGGGCGACGAGAGAGCAAAGCTTGTTGAATCAATGCTCTGCCATCAGCTCACCAAGTATATCGGAGGTTTCGCCGCGGCCATGGGCGGAGTTGACGCCGTAGTATTTACCGGCGGTATCGGCGAAAACAATCCTCAGTACAGAACAAGAGTCGGCAAGCAGCTCGAATTCCTCGGCACAAAGGTTGACGAAGAAAAGAACAACTGCAGGGGTAAAGAAGTCGAATTCTCCGTTGAAGGCTCAAAGGTTAAGCTCTTTGTAATTCCTACAAACGAAGAACTCGTTATCGCAAGAGATACGCTTGCTATTGTAAACGCTCTTTAATTAACAACAAAACATGAAGCCGTATGTTTTACATACGGCTTTTTCTTTACGGTAAATCATTTAATGATTTGAACTCGTAGCCTTTTTCGCGCGCTGTGTCTATTATCTCGCCCAATGCCGCCGCATTGTCCGACGATACCGAATGAAGAAGAATTACGGCTCCCGGATGAAGCCTTGACGTCACCGTGTCAAAAGCGTATTTACTCCCTTTTTGTTTGTTGACGTCCCAGTCGGCATACGAACACGACCAGAAAACGCACTTAAAACCGAGTGAATTAACAAGGTCTATTGCATTTTCGCTGTATTCTCCCTTAGGAAACCTGAAGAACGCGGAAGAATAATTGAACTCCGTTCTCAGGTAATCGTCCATCGCTTTAATTTCTTCCATCATCTGTGTTCTCGAAATCTCAGCGAAAGAAGGATGAGTGTTTGAATGATTGCCGACAATATGACCTTCGTCAATCATTCTTTTAATTAATTCTTTATTCTCTTTAACCTCATAAAGCGTACAGAAAAATGCCGCAGGGACTTTTTTATCTTTTAAAACGTCAAGTATTTTTTCGGTGTTTCCGTTTTCGTAGCCGCAGTCAAAAGTCAGATAAAGCCTTTTATCGTTTGATTTATTATCGTAGCAGACCGCGTTCCAGCCTTTTTCGTCAAACATATTCTGGAAATTAACCGAGATTTGATTAGGTTTGCCGTCCTTTGCCACGCCGTAACTGTGTGAGATTTTTTCTGTGCTCAATCCCCTATTATTTTCGGGGTCAATTACGCTGTATTCGACAGTTTCATTTACCTTTTTTCCCTTTGGGGAGTTGACAGGCTCGGGCTGCGCGTCAATAGTAGTTGACAAATCGCTTTCGTCAATTGTAGGATTTTCTTCTTTCACCGTACATCCAGCAATTAAAACAAGCAATAATAAACATAGAATAATAATTGATTTTTTCATATTATTTAATCATACTCGAAGCGTTACTCATAAGGTCGGTCAAAGTACTTCCCGCCTTTTTAAATGTCTTTTTAAGTGTCCTTTTCATAGATGAACCCGCAACCGCATTCGTAATAGCTGCGGCCGCGCCGCCTACAGCCATACCAACGCCGATTGCTTTCATCGTATCGGATGTTGATTTATTCATAATATCCTCCTTTCATGCGTTCATTTTATTTTTTGAAAATTCGTTTTTTATATTCTTTTTAAAATTTTACAAAAAAAACCGAGGACAAACCTCGGTCATTATGCACCTGACAGGACTTGAACCTGCACGCCTCTCGACACAAGATCCTAAATCTTGCGTGTCTGCCAATTCCACCACAGGTGCTTAGATATTAAGAATTATATCAAAACAGACTTAAACATTCAATACAAATTTTTCTATAGCCAATGCAACACCGTCATTTGCATTTGTTTCGGTTATATAATCCGCTTTTTCCTTAACTAACTGCTCAGCATTACCCATAGCAACAGCTATGCCCGCTTCTTCAAGCATCGGCAGGTCGTTGTGCGAATCCCCTATTGCCATTACGTTTTCATTGGTAATCCCTTCAAGCGAGCAAAGATACTTCATTGTTCTGCCCTTTGTCGCCTCATTATTGGTCATTTCAAACTCATTTGTAAAAGCAGATGTTACATACAGTTTATCTTTAAACGAATTAATGAATCCGAAAGCGTTGTTCAAATCCTCTTCGCAGTTAAAGAATCCTACAATCAGCTCTGCGCCCTTGCCTTCAATACCCGAAAGCAAATCATCGTACATTGTTGTATTTTTTAAATAATCCTTAATAAACTCCTCGGAAAGACCGCTGTTTTTAAAGAAACGCTGACGCCCTTTCTGTGTAACTATTTTACCGTCGATATAAAGGTTATAATAAACCTCAACGCCGTTAAGATACTCAATCACCTTTTCGGTTAAAGAAAAATCAATCAGTTTTTCATATATAACCTTATTTTCCTTAACGTCATAAACTGCCGCGCCGTCCGAATACATAACGCAGTCGATAAAAGGTATCTGGTCAATGACGCGCCTTACGACGGACAGAGTTCTGCCCGTTGAAATTACTATCTTTACGCCGTTATCGTGAGCGGCTTTAAGAGTTCTTTTATTAGCCTCGCTTACTGTGATATGGTCAGGCAGCATCAAGGTACCGTCAAGGTCAATTAAAATCATTTTAACGCTCATATTCTCTCCTCCGTCAGTTATTTTATCATATCAATTTAACATTTACAATAAAAACGGTAATTAATAATATTGACTGATTCAAAAAAAGGTGATACAATATCAAACACGATACAATATCAAACACAATAAATTATGTACTTTTAAGAACACCGAAAACGGTTTCTTTTGAAAAGGGGTTTAAAAATGAAAGTTCTTATTGATTTTGAAAACGTTAATTCTCCCGGTCTTCAGGGCGTAAGCTCTTTGACTAAGAATGACGAGCTTCTTGTATTCTATAACGATAATTCAAGAATTTCATTTGATTTGCATAAGCAGATTGAAATGCTTGAATGCAAAAAGGATTATCAGAAGATTTCCGGTGAAACCCAGAACGCACTCAATTTCCTGCTTTCTACTATCATAGGCCGACTTATCGCCATTGACAGCAGACAGGGCTATGCAATTATTTCAAAGGACGCCGGTTTTGACGTTATTATCAATTACTGGAAGAGCAAGGGAATTAATATCAGCAGAAAGTCTTCCATTAAAGAAGCTATGGGATCAAAAGCAATTTCAAATGAGCCTGCATCCGACATGGTTACAAAGGAAGTTGTTCAGGATTTATTCGCAAACGATGAAGCAGCTCCCGCTCCCGCAGCTGCTCCTGAAACTGCGCCTGCACCGGCACCCGCTCCTGCGCCTGCTCCGGCTGCCGAGCCTGAAATTGATTTAGACAATCTTATGAACACAAGATTATCCGAAAGCAATCAGTAAACAATAAAAAATCAAAGCGCTTGCTGAATAAGCAAGCGCTTTTTTACTGGAGTGGGTGGAGTTGAACCACCACGGCGTGAGTCAAAGTCACGTGTCCTACCGCTAGACTACACTCCAATATGAACAAAAAAATAAAGGGTGGCTAATCGGATTCGAACCGATGGTCTCCAGTGCCACAAACTGGCGCGTTAACCAACTACGCTATAGCCACCACAAAGCGCGCTTGGAGGGATTCGAACCCCCGACCCTCTGCTTAGAAGGCAGATGCTCTATCCTACTGAGCTACAAGCGCGTACATACGCTCCTTTTAAGCGCTTAATTATTATAGCCATCATATATTAATTTGTCAAGATAAAAATAGAAAAAGGCAGGAACAAATCCTGCCTTTTATTATTATATTCGATTTACGCCTGAGAAGCCTCTTCCATCGTTTCGTTTGACGAACGTACTTCCTCGTAAATTGGCTCAAGCTTTTCTTTCGTAAGCGGATAAGCGAATCTGTAAAGAAGCCAGATAAGCGTATACGTAATTGCCGGAATAAGCGTGCATATTGTAAGAATCTTGTCGCCTACGCCCGGAACGTAGCCTGCGTCCGCTATTTTATCGGTATAGCCTGCGTATTTGCTTAAAAGCATAAGTCCGCCGTAGTCGGCAATTGTCTGACCGAGTTTTCTTGAGAAGGTGTAAACGGCGTAAATTGCGCTTTCGCTTCTAATGCCCGTCTTGACGAACTGATAGTCAATAACGTCGGCAACTACAGCCCAGTTAGTAATCGAAACAAACGAATAACCGAAGCCGATTATAAACAGAACAAGCATAAAAATCCACGCCTGGTCTCTGCCGGGTTTTACAATAAAGCATATTATCGCGGCGGCAGCTGCGAACATTGAGCCAAAGCCCGCAAGCTCTTTTTTACCGAACTTTTTAACAAGCTTCGGCGTAAAGAGAATCATAATTGCCATCGGAAGATACTGAGCAATAGAGCCGAATATACCGAGCTTTGTATTTACAAAGTAATTCTTGTATAAATATTGATTCAATGACGCGAACTGAAGCTGACCGGAAATAAGAACGCCCGTAACCGCAAGTACGACGAAGGGACGGGATTTAAACATACCCTTATAAGCCGCCTTCATATCGACATGAGGCTCAGCTTCCGATTTGACGCGTTCTTTTGTCGTCTTGAAGCAGGCAAAGTAAAATACAGCCGAAAGAACAGCCATAATAAGCGCGAATTTAAACATACCGCCCGCATCGGCAACCTCAACGACCTTGCCGTCGGAAGTAGCGACCTTTGTATAAATTACAAGAGGCGCAACAAGAAGCGGAGCGGCGCCGCCTATTCCGCCGCCTATTGAACGGAATGTTGACAAAAGAGTTCTGCCGTCGGGGTCATCGGTAATAACCGACGCAAGCGAACCGAAAGGCACGTTGATTCCCGTATAGAGCATACCGAAAGCGATATAAGCTATATACGCGTATAAAAGCACTCTCGTCGGATGCTCGTTATAATCGCCTATGTTGTAAAAGCACATAAGCTCCGAAATCGCAAGCGGAATCGAAACCCAGATAAGGTAAGGTCTGTATTTACCGCTCTTACCGGGTCTGCGCTTTGCGACAAGTCCACCCCATATAGGGTCATTGATAGCGTCCCAGAGCCTTGTAAGCAGGAAAAGAGTTGCTACCTTTTCGGGCAGGATTTTAAGAACGTCCGTGAAAAATACCTTAAGGTAGGAAGAAACGGTTGTAAGTACGAAAAGGTTGCCCGCGTCGCCGAGCATATAACCCATTCCCTCTTTTATACCGATTTTATTCGGATGTTCTTTTTTCACTGTCTGTTCGACATTTGTGTTTTCATTGTTATCCATATCCAACCCCCCTTGATTTTCAGCCTATGGCAACAAATTCGGCACCCGTAAGACGGGCAAAAAGTTCGATGTCTTCTCTGTCAAGAGCGGTTGAAACTACCGTGTGGTGAGCTCCGCCCGCCTCAAGCCAGGCTTTAACGCCAGTTTCAAAATCGGGCTTGATTTTCCACATAATTCTCGCCACGGGAAGATTAGGCATCTCCTTAGGCTGTTTGACAAGTTCAATATCGGCGCAGATAATGCGGAAACGGTCGCCCATATCGGTCATACATACCGCAACCGCGTCGCCCGTAATACCGTCAAAAACAAGTCTTGCAGGGTCTTCCTTATCGCCTATGCCCAAAGGATGAACCTCGATTTTAGGATTATTTGCAGCAACGGACGGGCAAACCTCAAGCATATGAGCGCCGAGCACAAGCTCTTCGCCGTCGGTATAATCGTATGTATAATCCTCCATAAAAGCGGTTCCGCCGTCTTTGCCCTCAGCCATTTTTTTAAGAATAGCCGTAAGGGCGGCAATTTTCCAGTCACCCTCGGCGCCGAAGCCGTAGCCCGACTCCATAAGGCGCTGAATCGACATACCGAAAAGTTGTCTGAGACCGTACAAATCCTGGAAATTGGTAGTAACCGCCGTATAGTTTCCTCTGTCAAGAAAACGTTTTAAAGCGATTTCATATTTTACCTGTTCCTTAACCGCCTGAATATTATCGGTATTAAGGTCATATTTCTTTATAATCTCATTATAAAGCTCGTCAGTTTCCGCGTCGGTAACCTTTGCAATCTCGCTTACAATATCGCCGACCGCATAGTAATCCGTCTGCCAGCCGAACTGAATGTTGGCGGCGACCTTATCGCCGTCGGTTACGGCAACCTCGCGCATATTATCGCCGAAACGGCAGATTTTAACCTGCTTGCTGAAATCAAGAGCATTGGCAACAGAAATCCACTTATTTATTTTATCAATGACTCTCTGCTTTTTATAATAACCTACAACGGTATATCTCGGTATGCCGAGACGGGTGAGAATATGAGCGAACTCCCTGTCCCCGTGAGCAGACTGATTCAGATTCATAAAATCCATATCAATTTCGTCATACGGAAGCTTTTCGTTAGCCTGAGTATGAAGATGAAGCATGGGCTTATTAAGGATTTTAAGCCCGTTAATCCACATTTTAGCAGGGCTGAAAGTATGGCACCAGACTATAATTCCTATGCACTCGTCATCAAAGTTTACCTTTTTTATTGTCGAGGTTATTTCGTCGGATGTCTTCATTACGCCCGAAAAAACAATTTCGGCTCCGGGCGTTTTTTCATTGAGAAATGATACCATCTCAACGCTGTCCTTTTCAACCTGCTTTAATGTTTCTTCACCGTAAAGAAACTGGCTTCCGGTAAGAAAATATACCTTTTTCATCATTTATTCTCTCCTTGTCCGTAATAGGCGTTTTTGCCGTGTTTACGAAAATAATGCTTATCCAGAAGATACTGGTCAACACGCTGTACCGTCTGATTGATTACAGCCGTTTTAATTGCCATTTCGGCTACCGCTTCAAGCGTCACAGCGTTTTCAACCGCTTTTTCGGGAGTTTTTCCCCAGGTGAACGGGCCGTGATTCTTTACAAGAACAGCGGGAATTGCCATATAGTCAAGGTCCATAAAGGTTTCTATGATAACCTTGCCCGTGTTCTTTTCATATTCGTTTTCAATTTCATCTTTAGTCAGTGCTCTCGCGCAGGGAACGTCGCCGTAAAAGCAGTCGGCGTGTGTAGTGCCGTAAGCGGTAATGCTTTTACCCGCCTGAGCGAATGAAGTCGCGTTCAGCGAATGAGTATGAACAACGCCGCCAATGTCAGGAAAGGCTTTATAAAGCTCAATATGAGTCGGCGTGTCGCTTGATGGATTAAGCCTGCCCTCGACTCTGTTGCCGTCAAGGTCAACGACAACCATATCGTCCGCAGCCATAGCCGAATAATCAACACCGCTCGGTTTTATGACGAGAAGCCCGCTTTCACGGTCAATCGCGCTCACATTACCCCAGGTCAGTACAACAAGTTTTTGTTTTACGAGCTCGAGATTCTGTCTGAAAACGCGTTCCTTTAGTTCGTTAAGATAGCTCATTTCTTCACCTTTTTATAAAGAATTTCGGTTGCTTTCCTTTCGGCTTCAAGAAGCTTTTCGTAGCTTTCAAGGTATTCGTTAAAGCCTGTTACGCCGTCCTTATCGGGATTTGTAATTTCGCTTTTTGCCGAAGAGAAAATGCAGTTGTCAAGGTAATCCTCAAGGCTCATCTCGTTTTTATGACGGGTATAGGATGCAAGTATTGCCATACCCCACGGTCCGCCCTCGCCCGCCGTTGAATAAACGGTTACGGGGGTGTTCATCGCGTCAGCCATAACGCTCTGACCGACTGAGGATTTTACAAAGCCGCCGTGAACAGCAAGCTTTGAAAGACTTAAGTTTTCGCTCGTGTAAAGAATGTTCATTCCTATACGCAGCGTGGCAAGCGCGGAATACAGATTAGCTCTGAAGAAATCCGCAAGAGAAAACTCACTGTTGTTTCTTCTGACAATCATCGGCGCACCGTTATTGAGCTTTGTAATGCTTTCACCCGAAACATAGTTAAAAGCCGTAACGCCGCCGCAGTTTTTTTTGC
This sequence comes from Clostridia bacterium, assembly GCA_017613735.1. Classification (GTDB taxonomy): domain Bacteria; phylum Bacillota; class Clostridia; order Oscillospirales; family Acutalibacteraceae; genus Fimenecus. The sequence goes on along the minus strand of JAGADF010000009.1, from coordinate 203,058 downwards.
CTTTAGCCGCCTCGTCATAAAGAACGTCATAAACCTTGCTCATGGGAAGCTTGTTCCCCGACGCCGCGGAAAACTGACTGAAAATTTCCGCCCATGCGTCAATATCGGAACAGCAGTTATTACAGTGAACCATAGCTACATCCTTACCCGCAGGCGTAGCGACAACGTCAATTTCGGGATACCAGCCTTTCATAGCCTTATCGAGAACCGCCATTGCGAATACGCTTGTACCTGCGCTGACGTTACCCGTAAGAGGTTTGACGCTGTTTGTAGCAACCATTCCGGTCCCTGCGTCGCCTTCGGGCGGGCAAAATCTAACGCCCGGCATAAACTCGCCGGTCGGGTCGAGAATCAGCGCGCCCTCTTTTGTAAGAACGCCCGCTTCATCGCCCGCAAGAAGAATTCTCGGAAGAATATCGCGGATTTTCCATTTATAATAGTGATAATGAATAATCTCTTCAAACTTGTCGAGCATAACCTCATTATAGCAGAGCTTTTCACTGTCAACCGGGAACATACCGCTCGCGTCGCCTATGCCGAGAACTCTTTCGCCCGTCAGAATGAAATGAATATAACCTGCAAGAGTGTTGAGATGGCGAATCTGTTTGACATAGTATTCGTCATTGAGGATTTCCTGATAAAGATGGGCTATGCTCCACCTTTCGGGAATGTTAAACCCGAACTCCCCGCTCAGTTTTTCGCTCGCTTTGGCTGTAATTGTATTTCTCCAGGTACGGAACGGTACAAGCAGTTCGTCGTTTTTGTCAAAAGCCATATAACCGTGCATCATCGCGGAAATGCCGATAGCGCCCGCGGTTACAAGCGGCATATTATATTCTTCCCTTACGTTTGATTTAAGAGAAGAAAAACAGACCTGAAGCCCTTTTATAATACTGTCAAGAGAATATGTCCATATTCCGTCGACAAGCTCATTTTCCCACGTAAAGCTGCCCGAAGCGAGAGGGGTACATTTTTCATCGGTCAATACGGCCTTGATTCTTGTAGAGCCGAATTCAATTCCGATAAATGTTTCGCCGTTTTTTATCTTTTCGGCAGTTTTTAAAGCGTCAAGCATAATTTCACCCCGTTATATTACATAATCTTTTATTTCATCAATGAAACCGACATCAAGAATCGCGGTTATTTTAATACCGTTTTCGGTATAATCTTCGCTCAGTACGACTCCGTCCTTGCGGATTCTGCCCGCTATCGCGCCCTGCGAAAACGGAATAAGCAGGCTTACTTTTCGGCGTTTATTGGGTAAAAGCTGTTGAATACGCAAAAGCAAATCGGGAATTCCCGAACCCGTTTTCGCGCTGATACATACCGAATTGTTAAAAGAAAGCAATTCCGTATGTCCGTCAAGTAAATCGCATTTATTAAGGACGGATATTATCGGCTTATTCTCACAGCCGAGAGAATTAAGCAAATTCATAGTGACGTTCAGGTGCTCGCCGAATTCGTCGCTCGAAACATCACAGACATTTAAAATCAAATCCGCATTCGCGGCTTCTTCAAGCGTTGATTTAAACGCTTCGACAAGATGATGAGGAAGACGTCTTACAAGACCGACGGTATCAATAAGCATAACTTCCCTGCCGTCATACAGGACGAGTTTTCTTGCGGTCGGGTCAAGAGTTGCGAAAAGCTTATCTTCGGCAAGAACGCCCGCATTAGTCAGATAATTCATTAAAGTCGACTTGCCCGCATTCGTATAACCGACAAGAGCGACCGTTTCAATCCCGTCTTTCTTACGGCGTTTTCTCAAAGAGTTTCTTCTCTTTTCAAGCTCATCAAGCTGAACCTCAAGGGAATGAATTTTTTCTCTTATATGACGTCTGTCAACCTCAAGCTTCGTTTCGCCTGGACCTCTTGTGCCGATGCCCGCGCCGAGACGTGAAAGCTGTTTCCCCCTGCCCGTAAGACGGGGCAACGAATACTTTAGCTGCGCAAGCTGAACCTGAAGTTTACCCTCGCTCGTTCTCGCTCTCGCAGCAAAAATATCAAGAATAAGCGTAGTTCTGTCGACGACTCTGACGTCAAGCGCATTTTCTAGATTGTTAATCTGTGACGGGGTAAGTTCACTGTCGCAGATAACAAGGTCGATTTCTTCGTTTTCACAAAGCTCTTTTATTTCTTCAAGCTTGCCCTTTCCCACGTAATTGGCGTCGGAGGAGGTATCCCTTTTCTGAGAAATCTTCGCAACAACGTCCGCGCCCGCGGTATAGGCAAGTTCTTCAAGCTCGTCAAGCGAAGCCTCGGCGTCAAACTCGCCCGTATCAACCGAAACAAGCAAAGTTCTTTCAGGTTTTAATATGTTTTCATGAAGTTCCATAGATTAATCCCTTGACGTACCGAGAATATCTTCTCTTGAAATAAACTGATAACCGTTACTCAGAAGTATTTCCATTTTTTCAAGAGCCGCGCCCGTTCCTCTAATAACACAGTTAACCGGGTCGTCGGCAACCACTGTTTTGATGCCGATTTCCTCTTCAAAAAATTTATCAATTCCGTAAAGCAAAGCTCCGCCGCCGGTAAGAGTAATGCCGGTTTCCTGAATATCGCCTACAAGCTCGGGCGGCGTACCCTCAAGAATTGAGTGTATCTCTTCACAAAGAGCGTAAAGCTGCTCCAAAATCGCCTCTTTAATCTCAGTCGACGTAACCTCAAACGTAATCGGCATTCCGTCAAGATTACTTTTGCCCTTTGCAATCAGGGCGAGCTCGGCTTCTCTGTCGATAGCGCAGGCTAAAGTTGTTTTAATCTTTTCAGCGGTGGGAAAGCCTACGACAATGTCCCTGTCTTTTTTAAGGTGGCGGATTATCGCTTCCGTAAGCGCGTTTCCCGCGCCCTTGACAGAGCTTGATTTAGCAATATTTCCCATTGAAATTACTGCAATATCGGTTGTACCTCCGCCGATATCTATAACCATTCTGCCGATAGCCTCGGCGGTTGAAAGTCCCGCGCCGACAGCGGCGGCAAGAGGCTCTTCAAAAAGGCAGGCGGACGCTGCGCCGGAAGCAGTAACAACGTCAAGAATAGTTCTCTTTTCGAGATTCGTTACCGAGCTTGGCATACAGACAATAACATTCGGCTTGAATATTTTATTCTGACAGATTTTATTAATAAATGAAGTCAGCATTTGCTCGCAGGCGGAAAAAGAAGAAACAGTGCCGTTTGCAAGCGGTTTAATAACATAAATCGAATCGGGGGTTTTACCGAGCATTTCATAGGCTTTTTTACCGACCGCGACAGGTTCGCTTGTCTCGCTGTCAAACGCAATTGCAGACGGCTCCGAAAGAACAATACCCTTGTGCTCGACAAAAGCGATAACCTTTGTCGTACCAAGGTCAATGGCAATTCTCGTGCCTATCAAACGCATTACCCCCTTTTACCATATATATAGATAAATATTAACATATATATAAAAAAAAGTAAACCCTTCAACCAAAGGTTAAAGGGTTTAAATTTTAATTAATTATTCAAGATTCGCCTTAAGAGTATTGAGAGAATCAACAAGCTCCTTGGGAAGCTTTTCGCCGAACTTCTTGAAGAATTCTTCAACGCCAGCCGCCTCATCTTTCCAGAGAGCCTTATCAACGTCAAGAATGCTTTCGAGAGATTCAACGGTTACCTCGCCTTCAAGGCCTTCAAGGTTAATGTCCTTAGCGTAAGGAACATAGCCGATAGCGGTTTCCTTAGCGTCAACCTCGCCCTCGCAACGCTTGATAATCCATTCAAGAACACGAAGATTATCGCCGAATCCGGGCCACATAAAGTTACCTTCGTCATCCTTTCTGAACCAGTTGACGTTGAAAATCTTGGGAGCCTTTGCGGGATCAAGAGTCTTACCGATATCAATCCAGTGCTGCCAATAATCAGCCATATGATAACCGCAGAACGGAAGCATAGCCATCGGGTCGCGGCGTACAACGCCGACTGCGCCCGCAGCCGCGGCGGTAGTCTCGGAAGCCATTGTAGCGCCTACGAATACGCCGTGATTCCAGTCCCTTGACTGATAAACGAGCGGAGCTAACTTTGCGCGTCTGCCGCCGAATACGAATGCCGAAATCGGAACGCCCTGCGGATTTTCAAACTCGCTTGAAAGACACGGGCAGTTAACGGCGGGAGCAGTAAAGCGGCTGTTCGGGTTAGCGAGGTTTTTGCCCTCGGCTTTCCATTCAACGCCGTTGCACTTAATTCCGGTCCACTCCTCAGCATTAACGGGAGGATTCTTGTCAAGACCTTCCCACCAAACCGTATTTGTATCAAGATTTCTTGCTACGTTTGTAAAGATTGCGCCCTTCATAGTCGACTTAAGAGCGTTGGGATTTGATTTATCGTTTGTTCCGGGAGCAACACCGAAGAAACCGTTTTCGGGGTTAATAGCGTAAAGTCTGCCGTCAGCGCCCTTGCGAATCCATGAGATATCGTCACCTACGCACCATACCTTATAGCCCTTGTTTCTGTATCCCTCGGGAGGAATAAGCATTGCAAGATTCGTCTTTCCGCATGCAGACGGGAAAGCGGCGCAGATGTATTTAACCTCGCCCTGAGGATTCTCAATACCGAGAATGAGCATATGCTCAGCCTGCCAGCCCTCATTCTTACCCTGATAGGAAGCTATACGAAGAGCGAAGCACTTTTTACCGAGAAGAACGTTTCCGCCGTAGCCCGAGTTAACGGAGATAATAGTGTTATCTTCGGGAAACTGGCAAATCCATCTGTTTTCGGCGTCGATATTGCATTTGCAGTGAAGTCCGCGAACCCAGTCGTCACTGTCGCCAAGAGCGTCCATAACCGACTTGCCTACGCGCGTCATAATAAGCATATTAAGAACAACGTAGATTGAGTCAGTAAGCTCGATTCCTGCCTTTGAGAAAGGAGAACCTACGGGGCCCATAGAATAGGGAATTACGTACATTGTTCTGCCTTTATATGAATCGCGGGCAATATCATAAAGCATTTTATATGCTTTTTCGGGATCCATCCAGTGGTTTGTAGGGCCTGCGTCCTCTTCTTTTCTTGAGCAGATAAGAGTTCTGTCTTCAACGCGGGCAACGTCGTTGGGATTGGTTCTGTGATAATAGCAATCGGGAAGAAGCTCCTGATTAAGCTTAATCATTTCACCGGTTGAACAGCCTTCTGCGCGCAGAGCTTCGGTCTGCTCCCTGGAGCCGTCAATCCAGACAATTTTGTCGGGCTTTACAAGCTCAACCTGCTTTTCAATCCAAGCCAAAATGCTCTTATTGGTTGTGAGTGCATTTTCCATAACTATAACTCCTTATTTAGATTTCAAAAACATTTGATTACGTTAATAATTATATTATATTTTATAAAATTGTTCAATCATTATTTTGTTAAATAATAAACAATTTTATATGTTTTTTTGTGCATTTTTATACCTGAGTCAGAATATAGGCTTATCAATCGGCATTGTCGCATATGCGTTAAGATTTTCGGACGCGATATTGCCCTTTAAAAACTCATAATAAGCCTGCGAACCTATCATCGCCGCGTTATCGCCGCAAAGAGACAAATCAGGCAAATACAGCGACCAGCCGTTTTTTTCGGCGTAATCACTCATTTTTCTTCTCAGAACCGAATTTGCGCTGACTCCGCCGGCAAGCGCGAGCTTTTTAAATCCGTATTCATTCATCGCCCTGACGGTATTATCACAAAGGCAATCCGTAACGGCTTTAAGATATGAAGCGCACAAGTCGGCTCTGTTAATCGTTTCGCCCTTCTGCTGCGCGTTATGTATGATATTTATCGCGGCTGTTTTAAGACCGGAAAAGCTGAAATCATATTCGCTGCCGTCAACTCTCGGATGAGGCAGTTTATAGGCGTTTTCGTCCCCGTTAACGGCTTCACGGTCAAGATTTACGCCGCCGGGATACGCAAGTCCCATCGCCCTTGCGGCTTTGTCAAGGCACTCACCTGCCGCGTCGTCACGCGTTTTACCGATAATCTTAAATGAAGTGTAGTCGTCAACCGTTACTATATGGCTGTGACCTCCCGAAACGACAAGGCACATAAAAGGCGGCTCAAGCTCTGGAAAAGTAAGATAATTCGATGCGATATGACCTCTTAAATGATGGACAGGAATAAGCTCAAGCCCCGTAGAATACGAAAGCCCTTTTGCAAAATTCACACCGACAAGAAGAGCGCCTATAAGACCGGGAGCGTATGTAACCGCAACGGCGTCCAAATCGTCAAATGAAAGCGAAGCCTTTTTCATAGCTTCGTCAACGACCGCGCTTATTGCCTCAATATGCATTCTCGACGCGATTTCGGGAACGACTCCGCCGAATATCTTATGGCTTTCAATCTGCGTTGCGACAACTGACGAAAGTATTTTTCTTCCGTCCTCTACTACGGCGGCTGCAGTTTCGTCGCAGGAGGACTCAATCGCTAATATTTTCATCTGTTTCACCGCCTTTTTTCTTTCTGAAAATAATGAATTTACTTATTAAAAAATTAGTAATAAGAACCACGATTCCCGCCGCCAGCTTTGTAAGGAACTCGCCGAGCGGCAGACTCCTTTCAAACATAAAAACGACAAGTCTGTCGGCATGAATAAAGTCCATTCCGATTTTCATAATCATTAATTCAAGCAAAAGAGAGAAAACTCTTCCGCCGAAAAACAGGGTAATTTCTTTTGCAACCGTCTGTTTTTTAGAAGTTTTGCTTTCAAATACGATTATCTTATTTGTGACAAAAGCAAACAAAACCGAACAAATCCAGGCGATTACGGTAGCGATTTCATAACGTATTCCGACGGCTTTACAAAGAAAATAGGTAACGAAATTTACAATCGTTGTCAGAAAGCCGAAAAATACGTAAAGAATTATTTGTTTGTATTTTTTATATAAAGATTTAATCATAATCAAAGGTTAAGGTGTAAAGCAACGCGTTTTCATCAGGGTTAGAATAAAAGTTCATTCTTTCACCGACCAATGAAAAACCGTATTTTTCATACAGTTTTATCGCCGCAAAATTGCTTTTTCTTACCTCAAGAGTAATGTAAACGGCTTTTTCGCTTTTACATTTTTTTATAAGCGTATCAAGAAGCAAAGACGCAACGCCCGTTCTTCTGTATTCGTTTTTCACGGCAATATTTGTAATAAAAACCTCGCCGAGAATATTATTCGAACCGATATAGCCGATTACCTTCCCGTCTTGCTTTGCTGCAAGAAAAACAGCGGTAGGGTTATCGGTTTCTTCTGAAAGAGTTTCCTGCGTCCACGGGGAAGCAAAGCACTCTTTTTCAAGTGCGGCTACGGAACCGACATCTTCTTTTGTCATTATGGAAACAGTCATTTTTTAGCCTCATACCAGGTTTTGCCCGTGCCCACGTCGGCAATAAGTTTTACCTTTAATTTGCAGGCGTTTTCCATTTCTTCCTTAAGTATTTCCGCCGCTTTTTCAGCTTCGTTTTCAGGCGCTTCGACAATGAGTTCATCGTGAATCTGCAGAATCAGTTTTGACTGCATATTCTCTTTCTCAAGTCTGTCAAAGGTCTTAATCATAGCGATTTTAATAATGTCTGCCGCAGTTCCCTGAATAGGCATATTTCTCGCTACTCTTTCGCCGAATGCACGCAGCATCCCGTTTGAGGACGAAAGCTCGGGAAGATAACGTCTGCGATTGAATAAAGTTGTGGCGTAGCCGTTTTCCTTTGCGGCTTTAACCACATTCTGCATATAGGTATTAACGCCCGAATAATGATAAAGATAATCCTTGATATACTTGTCCGCCTCGGCTCTTGTAACACCAATGTCTTTAGCAAGCGAGAACGCGCCGATACCGTAAACAATGCCGAAATTAACCGCCTTCGCCCTTGAACGCATTGTAGGCGTAACCATCATAAGAGGCATATTAAAGACCTGGGAAGCGGTTATAGAGTGAATGTCGACGTCATTATTGAAGGCGTCAAGCATAACCTTATCGTCGGCTACGTCGGCAAGAACGCGTAATTCAATCTGGGAATAGTCGGCGTCAATAAGCACCTTGCCGTCCCCCGCCCTGAAGAATTTTCTCATTTCCCTGCCAAGCTCCTGCCTGACGGGAATATTCTGAAGATTAGGTTCGGTTGAAGATATTCTTCCGGTTCTCGTCTCAGTCTGTTTAAAAACAGAATGGATTCTGCCGTCCGCTTCGATTTCTTTCAGAAGACCTTCGCAGTAAGTGGACGAAAGCTTGGAAAGAGTTCTGTATTCAAGTATATCGCGGACAATCGGGTAATCGTTTTCAAGACTTTCAAGTACGTCCGCATTAGTCGAATAACCGCTTTTTGTCTTTTTCTTTGCCGGAATATTAAGCTTTTCAAAAAGAATTACTCCAAGCTGTTTCGGGGAATTAATATTAAACTCCTCGCCCGCCTGTTCGTATATTCGGTTCTGAATTTCCCTGATTCTTCCGTTAAGCATTTCGCCGAAATCTTCAATGCCTTTTCTGTCGACGGCAAAGCCGAGAGTTTCCATTGACGAAAGAACCTTTGCGAGAGGCATTTCAATATTGAAGAACAAATCCTCCTGATTATTTGAAGATATTTCGGCAAGCATTTTTTCGCTCAGTGTCATTAATGCAACGGCATTTGAACACCTTTCGCTCAATTCCTCAGGGCAGTTTCCGACCTCAACGGTATTGACCGAATACTCCTGAAAAAGTCTTGAAAGCTCATAACTTGCAGACGACGGATTAAGAACATAAGCCGCCAGAATCAAATCGGCTTTTACGTTATTCAGCTTTGTCCCCTCAGCCGAGAGATAATTATAAAGCGGTTTAACGTCGAAAACATATTTTTCGGTTTTTTCATTTTCGAAAAGCGCCTTGTAATTATTTACGCGATTCACCTTACCGTCGGAAAAGCCGATAACAGACAGTTTTCCGTTATCAAAAGAGTAATTGATGTAAACTTTTTCGCTTGTAGAAAAATCCTCGTTTTCATCAAAAACTGCCTTAACGGATTTGCTGTCTTTTACGGCAGTATGAACGGAGCCGTCGGTTTTAAGATTAAACTTTTCAACCATCGAATACATTTCAAGGTCGGAAAGAATCTTAACTGCCTTTGCATTGTCGGGTGAAGACGGAATGTAAGAATTGATATCCGTGTCAATCGGCGTGTCAAGATAAATCGTGCCGAGCTTTCGGCTTAAATAAGCCATATCTTTATCGTTTTCAAGTTTTGCCCTTACGCCGTCTTTAATTTCGAGCGAGGAAAGGTTTTCGTAAATATAATCGATGTTTTTATACTTTACAATCAAGTCCGTAGCAGTTTTCTGTCCTATGCCGGCGACTCCGGGAATATTGTCCGAGCTGTCGCCCATAAGAGCCTTGATATCAATTAACTGTTCGGGCTCGACGAGATAATCCTCCTTAACCTTTTCTTTATTATAAAAGGTCGTCTGAGGTCTGCCCATTTTTGTAGCGGCAAGAAGAACGGTTACTCTGTCATTTACAAGCTGAAGGGAATCCCTGTCGCCGGTAGCGATATAACAGTGGTTTCCCTCCCCGCATTTGCAGGAAAGAGTTCCTAAAATATCGTCGGCTTCATAGCCTTCTTTTTCAACAATCTTATACCCGAGGGCGACAAGAAGCTCCTTAAGTACGGGCATTTGCTCGGCAAGCTCGGGCGGCATACCCTTTCTCTGCGCCTTATAACCGTCATACATTTTATGTCTGAAAGTAGGCGCTTTAAGGTCAAACGCTATCGCAACGGCATCGGGAGAGACCTCTTCCTTAAGGCGAAGGAAGATATTGAGAAAACCGTAAATGCCGTTTGTGAATCTGCCGTCCTTTGTCGTAAGTAATTTAATACCGTAAAAAGCACGGTTAAGTATGCTGTTGCCGTCTAAAACCAAAAGTTTCATAATGCACCGCCAGAAATTATTTTTATTATTTTACCACAAATTTTCTGTTTTGGGGTGAAAAAGATAAAAAATTATGATAAAATACCAAAAAAGTAATATTTAAGGAATGATTTGTTGAAAATCGGTAATGTAGAAATAGAAGGAAAAGCTTTACTGGCGCCTATGGCGGGAGTTGCGGATATGGCGTTCCGTGAGCTTTGCAGGGAATATGGCGCGTCGCTTACCGAAAGCGAAATGGTCAGCAGCAAGGGAATCACGATGACCGACAGAAAGTCAAGGGAATTACTTGTTCTGTCCGAAAAGGAAAGACCTTCCGCGGCCCAGATTTTCGGTTACGACCCCGAAATAATGGCTCAGAGCGTCGAATCCGTTATGGAATTTAAGCCCGATATTATTGATATTAATATGGGGTGTCCCGCTCCGAAAATAGTCAATAACAAAAGCGGCTCAAGCCTTCTTAAAAATCCCGAATTAGCCGAAAAAATTGTAAGAGCCGTTGTCAAGGCGTCACCTGTTCCCGTTACGGTCAAAATGAGGGCGGGCTTTGACAAAGACAACGTCAATGCCACGGAAATTGCAAAAAGAATCGAAAATGCAGGCGCATCAGCCATTACAATTCACGGCAGAACGCGCGACCAGATGTATGCTCCGCCCGTAAACCTCGATATAATAAAAGAGGTTAAAAACTCGGTTTCAATACCCGTTATAGTAAACGGCGACGTAACCGACGGCGTTACCGCCGCAAAAATGCTCGAATATACCAACTGCGACGCGGTAATGGTCGGCAGAGGTTCGTTAGGCAGACCTTGGGTATTTTCACAGGTTAACGCATATTTAAACAACGGAACAATTATACCCGAGCCTCCAGTTTCGGAAAGAATGAGAGTAATGATAAAGCATATTAACAGAATATGCGAATACAAAGGCGAAAGAATCGGTATAAGAGAAGCGCGAAAACACGCCGCCTGGTACACGAAAGGCATAAGAGGCACCGCAAGATATAAACGAGAAATATGCGCCATTGAATCAATAGCTCAGTTAGAAGAAATTGCATTCAGAATTGCAAGCGAAAATCAATACTAAAATATAAGCCGCAATCTCAGAAGAGACTGCGGCTTACTTATTTGTTTTCCGATTAATAAATCAGAATTTTCCTCCTCCGCCGCCGTGCGACGTACCGGAAGATGAAACATGCGTCGAGCTTCCTCCTCCGCCTGAGCTGCTGCTCTCGGACTGGATTCTGACCTTTGTAACGTTGGAATAAAGGAAGTTATCGTATGAAGCGGACATATTAAGACTGCCCGGAACAAGATAATTTCTCGCGTCGCGGTTGAAATGAACAGCCTTTGTATAAGAGCGTTTGATACCGAATGATACAACAAGAGAAATCACAAGGGCAAGAACAATCGAACCTATTACGGCCTGCGCTTTGTCCTTTGCGGTTAACTCCCGAGGAGAATCATCATAGTTATAATCATAACTGTCATAATAATCGTCAATTGTATTGTCGATATCATACGGCTTACCGTTTCTCGCTTCTTTAACAAAGCTTTCCACCGTGTCCGCATAAGCGGAGAACGCGCCGTAATAATCACCCGATGAAAGATACGAAACAATAGTGTCTTCAATATATCTTATTCCGTAGTCCGTAATCGCGGTGATACCGTAACCGGTCGTAGTAATCCACCAGTCGCGCTCAGCCATGCTTATAAGCAAAAGGCAACCGTCGTGGTCTTCTCCGTACCCATAGCCGTTATAATCATAGTAGTCGTCGGAATACTCCATAGGAGTTTTACCGTCGATATCGTTAACCGTTACAACCACTATATCAAAGCTAAGCGTTGTACTTAATGTATTAAGCTTTTCGTTTAACGAATCAAACTCACTTTGAGTAAGCAACCCGGCTTCGTCAACAAGAATCGGCGGATGCTCACCCTCGGCGAATACCAGAACGGGAAGCGTTATAAGAAGTGCGAATACAATAATCAGAGATAAAACCTTTTTCATATCACGCACCCCCTTACAGTAAGCCCGCCATCTTGGAAACAAGAATGGCAAGAACTGATATGCCCGTAAACAAGCCTGCGAATAAAGCGCCGAGCTTTGCATTACTGACGGGAAGATTGCCGATAAACTTACCTGTCTGGCCGTTCATGGCAAACAAATACTTATTGCCCTTATAGGTTGTGTTAAGAATCCAGACGGGATAAAGAGCATATTTCGAAGAGCCCTTTATAAGCTGAACCGAACTGCTTTTCGCGGTAACGCTTGAATAACCCGAAACCGTTGACCTCAGGGTATCCTCGGCGCTGACTTTGATTCTCTCGTTGGCTCTGGGAATACTCGCTTCCTTATCGACGTCATACTTATCCGCAAGAAAACCCGCAAGATAAGCCGTCTGAAAATCAACCGCCTCGGAAAAATCAAACGGCTCAATCGACTCCATAAGGTCGTCGGGCATTTTGCTTGCGCCGTCGACGGGAATGTTTTCAAAGCTCATACTGCCTTTTCTGAAAACGTCGAAATGGTCGGTTTTGGTGTAATTGTATTTTGAGTCACTCCAGGAACTGACCTTTGTCGCGTCAAAAGAAACCTGAGCGTCAACATCCGAATCGAAAAGCCAGAACGGAACATAGATGCCCCTGATTTCGTCAAGGTGATTTTCGCTCCTGAATAAATTAGGAACGAATTTCTTTTTGTTCACATAGTCCTTAAGGCTCTGTTTAGCCTGATTTTTGTCAAGCTTGAACGGAATGACGTAATTCGGCTTGAGAACGCCCGAAAGCCTTCCCGAGAGCACAACAGGGTTATCGCAGTAAGGGCATTTTGTCGCAGCGGTGTTTTCGTCGCCGACTATCTCACCGCCGCAACTCTTACAGACGAAGATACGAAGCCCCTCGTCATTTGTTTCATCCCACTGTTCCGACGCCTTTTCATCCCATTCAAAGCTGTCCGCGGGTTGAGAATTAAGAACCTCGTCCTTACTTTTAAGGGCGGCAACGTCAAATTCGCTGTCGCAATAAGGACATTTCATATTCTGTATTCCCGGTTCAAACTGAATCGGAGCGTCGCAGTGAGGACATTTGTAGTTTAATAATTCAGCCATACAATCCTAACCCTTTCAATTATGATTATAAAAATCAGCCATTAAAAGGTTTTCCGCATTCGGGGCAGAAGTTAGGAAGATTATTCTGGTCGGCAGGAGTATAGCCGCAGTTAGCGCACTTAGCAACGCCTGCGGGTTTAGCTGTTCCGCAATTAGAGCAGAACTTTCCTGTTACCTGCTGATTGCATTTCGGACAAATCCATGCGTCAGCTGCGGGAGCGGGAGCGGGTGTCGGAGCCTGAGGAGGCTGCTGACCTTCCTGATTGCCCATAGCAAAGAGATTAGCCGCAGAGCCGCCTGCGTTCATAGCCATACCCATACCGATAAAGCCGTTCATAGCGCCGCCTTCGTTGCCTGCAGCCGTTCTCATAGCGTCCGCCTGAGCCATAGCAATTGTTGCGCCTGCCATATTCGGGTCGCGAAGAGCTGCTGCGCTCTGAAGCTGCTTGATTCTTTCCTGATCCTCTTCGGGAAGAGTAATCGGGTTCATAGCAACCGATACGACCTCAAGACCGCGAAGCTCGCTCCATTTTGCGGAAAGCTCTTCGTTCATTGCGTTGCTCAGCTCCGTAGCGTGAGAAGCAATCTGGTTAGGTCTGATTTCAAGCTCTGACATCTTACCGAAAGCAGGCTGTAAAGCGCTGACAAATTCGGTTTTAAGCTGCTGGTCAAGCTCTTCTCTTCTGTACTCGCTCTCAACATTGCCGCAGACATTCGTGTAGAAAAGAATCGGGTCGGCAATTCTATATGAATAAATACCGCTGCATCTTACCGATACGTCAATGTCAAGACCGATTCTTGAATCAACTACTCTGAAGGGAATGGGGCTCGGAGTACCGAATTTATTATCAACCAATTCCTTGGTATTGAAATAATAAACTCTCTGGTCTTTACCCGTGTCGCCGCCGTATGTAAACCTTCTGCCGATATTCTTGAAGGTCTGAAGAATTGAATCGCCGAGTTTACCTGCAAAAATGCTCGGCTCGGTCGAAGAATCATAAGTGAATTCACCGGGCTCTGCGCAAACCTCAACAACCTTACCCTGCTCAACGATAATCATGCACTGACCGTCTGCAACGGCAATACCCGAACCGTTTGAAATAATGTTGTCGCTTGCTTTTGTGTTAGAGGAACGGTTACCGATTCTCTTCTGACCTTTGACAACCATAACGTCCTTATCAATTGCTTCGCAATAGAAGAATTCCTTCCACTGATCGGCAAGGTTGCCTGCAACTGCGCCTTGAGCTGCTCTGATTAATCCCATAATTATAACCCCTTTCGTTATAAAAAATTTGATTACAGAATTATAAGTATATCAAGACAAAATATACCGATAATATTATAATATATATGCGTAAAAAATTAAACTGTAACACTGACCAAACATTTTTATTTTTTTTGTAAAAAATGCCGTGAGAAATCATTCTCACGGCATTACTTATAATTCCCACTCTTTAATGTTTTTTGCGTCATTATAGAACGATACATAGCTGTTGTGCCTCGAAACGGGTATCTCGCCGTTTGATACGGCTTCAACTATTTTACAACCCTTTTCGCAGGTGTGAGTACAGCTTGTAAACTTACAGTTACCGAGGTGCTTTTCAAATTCTGGGAAACAGAAAGGAAGTTCGTCCTTAAGAATCAAATCGCTTTTTTCAAAGTCAAGCGACGAAAAGCCCGGAGTGTCCGCAAGATAACCGCCGCAGAACGGAAACAGCTCAACCTCTCTCGTGGTATGACGTCCCCTTCCGAGTTTCTGACTGTACTCGCCGGTTTTAAGCGAAAGAGAACCGTCAAGCGCGTTAAGAAGCGTTGATTTCCCGACGGCTGAATTACCCGTAAATACACAGATTTTACCGCTGACAAGACTCTTTACGTCGTCAATCCCCTCGCCGTTTACCGACGAAACGCAGACCGTCTTAATTCCCACGGAATTATAAATTTCGGTCAATTCATCAGACGAGCCGAGGTCGGTTTTGGTAATAATGAGCACGGGCTCAATATCTTTATGAAAAGCAATCGCGGTAAGCTTATCTATAATAAGAGTCGACGGCTTAGGATTAACCGTTGCGACAACAATGGCAAGAACGTCAATGTTAGCAACGGGCGGTCTTAAAAGAAAGTTCTTTCTTTCGCCGATTTCATCTATTGTGTTTTCGGTTTTCTCGTTTACCGAAATGACTACTTTATCGCCCGCAAGAGGGGTTATTCTATGTTTTCTGAATATGCCTCTCGCTTTACATTCAAAAATGCCAATGGCGGTTTCCACATAGTAGAAACCGCCTATTCCTTTTAAAATTAATCCGTTATACTTTTCGCTCATATTAATCGCCGGAGCCCTCGTCGGTATCGGGTTCTTCAGCTTCGGGACCTGAGCTTATATAAACGGTTATTTTCTTGTCCGCAGGGTATTTTGAGCCGCCCGCGGGGTCGGTCTTAATTACTCTGCCTTCTTCAATCGTATCGTCGGCAACAGTCTTGAATACGATATTCGTAAAGCCCGCAGCTTTAAGCTCGCTTTCGGCTTCGGCCTTAAGCTTTTCAACAAGGTCGTTGGGAAGAGTAATATCGTCGGTGTATGCAAAGTCCTTACCGTCCGAAACTACGCCAGGTACCTTAGTAAAGTCAATTTTGCATTCATAAATCTTCTTATCGTTTGCGGTAACGACAAACGTATTGTCGTCGCCCGAGCCCTTAACCTCAATGCTCTTTGACTTACCGCTGAAAAGAATGTCCTTTTCGGTCTTATAAAGGTTATCATTGAGGTAATATTTGATAGTGCCTGAATCTCCGACGCCCTTGGGAAGAGTGAAGCTTACAGTAGCATTCGAGGATTCGGGAATACCGTTTGAAACCTTGATTGTAACGGTTGAGCCGACTTCAACGGACGTATCTCCGTCGGGGCTCTGGAAAATGACCATACCCTTATTTTCGGCGTTATTAACTTCCTCAACCTTACATACAAGTCCTACCTTTTCGATAAGCTCTTTTGCTATATCCGCGCTGTCGCCGACTACCGCGGGTACCTTTACGGCATTTTCGCTTTCATCGGTAGCAACGTAAACAGTAACGGTCGAGCCTCTTTCGGCATAGGTATTTTCAGACGGGAAAGTCTTGAATACAAGACCTGCAGTAGAAAGCTTGTCATAAACCTCGACAATACTTACTACAAAGCCTTTTTCTTCAAGAATCTTCTTGGCTTCATCCGCTGTCTTGCCGACAACGTTATCTACGAGAACATTTTCGTCGTTAAAGGCAATTTTGAGAATAACCTTTGATTTCTTTCTGACTTTAGTGCCTTCATTTGGACTCTGCTCAATAACCGTGCCGAGTTCCTTTGTTTCGTCGTTTACATTCTGGGTAACGAAAACGAAATCCTTATATTTTTCATTTTCAAATATCTCGTCGTTATAGTTCATACCGACAAATTTCGGAAGTTCAACCTTCTGACCGAGCGAAACGAAAAGAACAATGATAAGAGCAAGCACAGCAAGACCTGCCGCTATTCCGCCGACAATGGCGATAGCCTTCTTCCTGCCGTCATACTCATCCTCTTCGGTTTCTTCTGCAACGGGCTTTGAAATCGGAACGTTATTGCCGCGCTGCGCGCCGACATACTTCGTAGGCTCTTTATCAACAAAATATGAATAATCGAACTTAATTGCGGGGTTTTTCTTGAACTGGTCGATATCCATAAGCATTTCCGCCGCTGAATGATATCTGTCGCGCGTATTTTTCTGCATAGCGCGAAGTGTAATCTGTTCAAGCCCTATCGGTATTTCAGGATTAATTTCACGCGGACGCTTTGCCTCCTGCTGAAGCTG
Organism: Clostridia bacterium; assembly: GCA_017613735.1. Taxonomy (GTDB): domain Bacteria; phylum Bacillota; class Clostridia; order Oscillospirales; family Acutalibacteraceae; genus Fimenecus. The sequence continues at coordinate 186,253 of JAGADF010000009.1, read as the reverse complement.
CATTATCGCAACGGAAACCGCGCTGTCCGACTGGAACGGAAGCTGACCCGTGAGCATTTCATAGAGAACAACGCCTACAGAATAGATATCAGCCTTATCATCGGTTACCTCGCCCCTCGCCTGCTCGGGACTGATATAATGTACAGAACCGATTGCGCTTTCGGTAAGCGTTTTCGTGTCTCCTCTTGAAAAACGGGCAATACCGAAATCGGTAACTTTAATGGTACCGTCCTGTAAAAGCATAATATTTTGCGGTTTGATGTCGCGGTGAATTATGCCCTTATCGTGAGCGTGCTGAAGCGCGCGAAGTATCTGGGTAAGAAAATGAACGGCGTCTTTCCAGTTAATATAGCCCTGCTGTTCAATATACTCCTTAAGAGTAATGCCCTCAATATATTCCATTACGATATACTGAAGTCTGTCGCCGAAGCTTACGTCATAGACCTTTACGATATTCGGATGAGAAAGAACCGCAATAGCCTTGCTTTCGTTCTTGAATCTGCGGCGGAACTCCTCATTTTCAAGAAGCTCCTGCTTTAAAATCTTAATCGCAACAATTCTGTCATCAATATTATCATAAGCCTTATAGACGACTGCCATACCGCCGACGCCGATAATCTCTTTTATTTCGTAACGACCGTCAAGTCTTTTTCCGCAATAATTATCCACAATAAAAACTCCTTTATCAATAAGCTAAAGCAACTACGGTAATATTATCGCCGCCGCCGTTTTCATTGGCGCGTCTTACAAGACTTTCGGCATAACCGTAAAAGCTGTTCTCGGCTGTAATTTCTCTGATTTCGTCGATATCGACATAATTAGTAAGTCCGTCGGTGCAGATAAGAAGAGTGTCCTCGTCCTTTAACTCCTCGACGCAGAAGTCAATATCTATATTCTGGTCAACGCCTACAGCGCGGGTAATTATATTCTTTCTCGGATGGTGTTTGGCTTCATCCTGAGTGATTTTACCGATTTCAACGAGGTCCTGAACCATTGAATGGTCGCGGGTAAGCTGAGTCAGGTCGTTCTCGTGAAGAATATAAGCTCTGCTGTCGCCCGCGTGAGCGATATAAGCCTCATTCCCCGCAAGAATACAGGCGACTACCGTAGTGCCCATACCGCGAAGCTCTTCATTGGAACAGCTTATTTCATAGACGCTTACGTTCGCCGCGATAATAGCGGAAAAAAGCATATTCTTAATCGACCTGCTGCTCATATTCTCGCGATACTTTGAAGAAATCTGTTCGGATATGATTTTAACAGCGGTAGTCGATGCGACGTTACCGCCTGCAGCTCCGCCCATTCCGTCGCAGACGACTGCCCACGCGACTCCGTTAGGCAATTCGCCTGCCGCATAAGCGTCCTGGTTGGAAGCACGGACCTTACCCGTATCGGTTTTAGCAACAATTTTCACGATTTTTCACCCCATTTTCGGATGCGCTCTGCCTTAACTGACCGCAGGAGGCGTTGATATCGCTTCCGAGAGTACGTCTTACGGTTACCGCAAAACCGTTTTTCTCGCAGACAGACACAAACCTCTTAAGTGAGTCGGCATCGCTTTTTTTATAATCCCTCTCTTTAATTTCGTTAACAGGGATTAAATTAATGTGACACAAAATGCCCTTAAGCCTTCTGCAAAGCTCGTTTGCATTTTCTTCACTGTCATTAATTCCTTTAATCATAGCGTATTCAAACGAAATACGCCTCTTGGTTTTATCGGCGTAATACTTACACGCCTTTAACACCTCGTCAATACCGTATTTTTTAGCTACGGGCATTGTCCTTTGTCTTATTTCGTCATTCGGCGCGTGAAGAGAAACAGATAAAGTCAGCTGCAAATTCTCATCCGCCAGTTCATAAATCCTTTCAACAAGTCCGCAGGTGGAAAGCGAAATATGCCTCATTGAAAGATTCTGACCTTTTTCGTCGGTAACAAGTCTTAAAAAAGATAAAACATTATCATAATTGTCGAGCGGCTCGCCGGTTCCCATTAAAACTATATGCGAAACCTTTATATTCAAATCTCTCTGCGCGGCAAGCACCTCGCAAAGCATTTCGGAAGGAGTGAGATTTCTGCAAAAACCGCCTATTGCCGAAGCGCAGAAGGAACAGCCCATTTTACAGCCGACCTGAGTTGAAATACAGATGGAATAGCCGTACTTGTATTTCATAACCACGCTTTCAACCGTGCTTTTATCTTTAAACTCAAAAAGATATTTAACCGTTCCGTCGATGGAAGAAACAAGTTTTCTTTTAATAATGCAGGTTTTGATTTCAAAGCTCTCGTCAAGCTGACTTCTCAACTGCTTTGAAAGATTTGTCATTTCGTCAAAGGACATAACGCCCTTGTTCTGAAGCCAGTCAAAAACCTGAGAAGCGCGAAAACGCGGCAGACCGATTTTATTAAATTCATTCTCAATTTGTTCAAGCGAAAGAGACCTTATGTCAATCTTACTCACGAATAAACCTCGCTATAAAAAAGCCGTCGGAATTATACATATCGGGAAAAATGTTTATGTATTCGCCGTCGGCGGAAAAATCGGGATGGTCCTTCAGAAACCTGTCGCAGTTATTCTCATTTTCTTTCGGATTGAGCGTACAGGTTGAATAAACAAGCGTTCCGCCGCTTCTTACATACGATGAAGAAACGGTCAGTATATTGTACTGCATATCGCATAGATTGTCAAATTCAGCAGGGTTCTTAAAACGTATTTCTTTCTTGCGGCGGATGACACCGAGACCCGAACACGGAACGTCGCAAAGCACCCTGTCAGCCGACGGTAAATCGCCGTTTAAAACAGAAGCGTCATTTTTAAAAGCTTCAATTATATCTAAGCCGAGCCTTTTCGCGCCGTCCTTGATAAGACCTACTCTTTGCTCGTAAAGGTCACAGGCGATAACCCTGCCGTTATTATTCATCATTTCGGCTAAGGTAAAGCTCTTTCCGCCCGGAGAAGCGCAGACGTCAATAACGGTCTCGCCCTCCCTTGCGCCGAGCTTTTCGCAGCAAAGCTGACTTGAATAATCCTGAACGTGAAACAAGCCGTCGTTAAATTCCTTTAAGCTCTCAACCGAGACGCCTGAAATTGAAACGGTATTCTCATCCTTTTTCTGCGCTTCAATTCCCTCATTTTTAAGTAATTCAATCAAAGAATCCGCATCTGTTTTAAGCGAGTTTACCCTTAAGGTAATCGGTGCGGCGCCGATTGATGACGAAAGAATACCGACTGTTTTTTCAAGTCCGTAATTGTCCGAAAAATGCTTTACAAGAGTTTCCGGGCAGGAATAGCGTATGCTTAAATCAAAAATCCTATCGTCGGTTTCGGGATATTCAAATCCGTTTTCGGCTATTCGCCTGAGAACAGAATTTACAAGTCCCGAAGCATAGGAAAACTTTGATTTTTTTATAATATTAACGCTTTCGTTGACCGCAGCAAAAGGCGGAATCTTATCGGTAAAAAGCAACTGATAAACGCCGAGCCTAAGCACAACAAGTATTTCAGGCTTTGTTTTTTCAACAGGTTGTTTTAAATATAAGGACAAAACGTAGTCAATTGTGACTTGCCTTTCGAGTGTTCCGTAAACAAGGTTAGTGACAAGAGCACCGTCCTTTGAAGCCGAAAAGTCACCAAGCTCGCTGTCAAGGGCAATGTTCGAATAGGAATTATTCTTTATAATTTTAAGCAAAACCTTGTAGGCGGACGCTCTTTCGTTCATTTTTTAACTCCGTCTTCTCATCCTTAAAATAAGTCTTAAGATATTTGCAAGCGTTGTAGCCGCGGCGGCAACATAGGTCATAGCGGCGGCTTTTAAAACCTTTTTCGCGCCTTTATGCTCATCCTCAGAAAGCAGTCCCGTTTCGGAAATAAAGCTCAGAGCTCTTGAAGAGGCGTTAAACTCAACGGGCAGAGTGATAAGCTGAAAGAAAAAGACAAGCGAATAAAGGACAATACCTATAGTAATAAGCGGTTCAATTCCGAATACGTAACCGAGCAGAGCAAGCGGAATACCGAATCTTGAGCCGATATTGCATACGGGAATTATCGAATCCCGTATTTTAATCGGCGTGTAGCCCTCCGCGTGCTGCGTAGCGTGTCCTGCTTCGTGGCAGGCTATGCAGACAGCCGAAACAGACTGCGCGTTATATACGCCCTCCGAAAGCCTTATGACGTTACTTCTCGGGTCATAATGGTCCGAAAGCACGCCGGCAACGGGCTCGATTCTAACATTATTTACGCCGTAATGGCTTAAAAGCTTTTCGGCGGCCATAGCGCCGGTAAGTCCCCTTGAATTGGCTATTCTAGAAAACTTACGGTAATTCGATTTAACCGATGCCTGAGCGATAAAGGAAATTATAATCATCGGAACGACCAGTACAATATAGTACCAATCGAGATATAGCATATTGCCGAATGTACTCCAGTTCATTTTCTCACTCCAATACCGTATCTACGGGTATTTTATGGCCTCTGAGATAATCGGAAGCCGACATTTTATTTTTACCCTCCGGCTGAATAACAACAAGTTCGATTGACGTATTATCGCCGCAGGCAATTACGAGCTTATCCGAGCTTTCAACAACCGCGCCCGCTTTTTTATCGGTTTTACCCGTAATTCTTGTTTCCCAGAGCTTAAAACGGGTGTCGCCGATTTTAAACGAAGCGACAGGCCAGGGATTAAGTCCCCTTACCTTGTTATGAATTTCGGTTGCAGTTTTATTAAAATCGACGGGAGAAAAGGACTTGTCAAGCTGGGTGACGTATGACGCCTTTGTTTCATCCTGTTTAATCCTCTTTAAACCGTCGTTTTTAATTAATTCAACAGTTTTTTCAAGGACGTCCGCGCCTATGAGCTTAAGTCTGTCAAAAAGCTCGCCCGCAGTCTCGTTTTCACCGATTTTGGTCTGACTCTGAAGAATTATATCGCCCGTATCAAGGCCAACGTCCATATACATAGACGTTACTCCCGTGATTTTATCGCCGTTAATAACGCTCCACTGAATCGGCGCGGCTCCCCTGTATTTCGGCAAAAGAGACGCGTGAATATTAATACAGCCGTATTTCGGGAAATTAATAATTTCCTCGGGAAGAATCTTCCCGTAAGCGGTAACAACAATAAGTTCGGGCTTTAAATCCTTAAGAATTTCAAGCGCCTCGCCGTTTCGCAAGGTTTTAGGCTGAAAAACGGGAATGCTATTCTCAACGGCGCAGACCTTAACCTCAGACGGGGTTAAAATCTGTTTTCTGCCGACGGGTTTGTCCGTCTGAGTAAAAACGCCGACAACATCCTCGCCGGTATCAATCAGTTTTTCAAGACAGGGCACGGCAAAATCAGGCGTACCCATAAAGACAATTCTCATTCTCTTTCCTCTTCTTTTGAAGGGTTTTCCTTAATCTGTTCCTCAGTCGCAAGTCTGTCAATAAAAAGAACTCCGTCAAGGTGGTCAAGTTCATGGCAAAAAGCCCTTGCCTTAAGTCCGTCGCCCTTATAAAGACACCATTTGCCCTCACGGTTCTGCGCTCTGACGGTAACATTCATCGGTCTGTACGTTATATTATTCCTGCCCGGAAGAGAAAGGCATCCCTCCTCCTCGCACTGGGCGCCGTCGGATTCGACTATTTCGGGATTAATAAGCTCCATAATGCCGTCGCCGACGTCAATAACGACGACACGTCTCAAAGCCCCGACCTGAACAGCCGCAAGCCCGACGCCGTCGGCGAGATACATAGTTTCCGCCATATCGTCAAGTAACGTGAAAAGCCTTTCGTCAAATTTATCGACAACGCGGCTTTTCTTTCTGAGTATCGGGTCGTCGTCTTTTCTGATATTTCTGATTCCCATATCCGTCCTCCGTTAAAAAATTACATCCGGATTCATATCCGCAACTGCCGTAATACCGTTAAAAGAAGAATTCGAAGCAAAATCCTTAAGTAAAACCGAAATCATTTCTCTCGTCCTTTTGTTATTACGGCACTTAATTATTATTCTGAATCTGTATTTGCCGCCTATACGCGCGACGTGAGGAGCAATAGGTCCTAAAACAAGGATTTCGACGTCGCTGAACAGTCCCTTATTAAGCTCCCTTATTTTATTAAAAAAATACTTTGAGGCCGCGGAGGTTTTAACTTCGTCCGCGCCGATAAATCCGATTGTGCATATATCGCAGTACGGCGGGTAAACCATAGCCTTTCGTATTTTTATCTCCGTATTGTAAAAGGCGTCATAGTCCTGTTTAACGCTGAATCTTATAATCTCATTATCGGGAAATGACGTCTGAATAATCGCTTTCCCCTTTTCGTCGCCGCGTCCGCTTCTTCCGACAACCTGAGTAAGAAGAGAAAAGGTTCTCTCCGCGCTTTTATAGTCGTCGTTAAAAAGCATCTGGTCAACGCTTATAACGCCTACAAGAGTTACCGACGGAAAGTCAAGTCCTTTCGCAACCATCTGAGTACCGATTATAATATCGTATTCACCGTCAGCAAAGGCTTTAAGGCTGTTTTCAAATGCGTAACGGCTTGATGAGGTATCGGTATCAAGCCTGAGTATTTTCGCGTCCGGAAGAATGTCGTGCAGTTCCTCTTCAATTTTCTGCGTGCCCGTGCCCGAAAATCTAACGCTTTTTTCCCCGCAGGAAGGACAGACATCCGTAAAAGGCGTACTGTAGCCGCAGTAATGGCACATAAGGCGTCCGTTTCTTGTATGATAATTAAGCGAAATACTGCAATTCGGGCAAGTCATAACCGTTTTACAGTCCGTGCAGGACGCAAACGTATTATAACCGCGTCTGTTAAGAAGCAGAATAGACTGCTTTTTATTCTTATAATTCTCAATAAGTGCGTTTGCAAGCTGAACCGTCAGATTACCCTCGGCAAGCGCATTCTCGCCGATTGCCGTATCAATAGTTTCGACCTCGGGCAAGACCGCGTTGCCGTAACGCTCGGTCAATTCATTAAACGAATACCTGCCCTGCATAGCGTAGGTATAGGTTTCGACCGACGGAGTTGCGGAAGCGAGAAGCAAAAGGGATTTATGAAATCCGATTCTGAATTTTGCTACATCACGCGCGTGAAAACGCGGCGACATTTCGGACTTATAGGTGTGTTCCTGCTCCTCATCCATAATAATCAGTCCGACATCCTCAAACGGAGCAAAAACGGCGCTTCTTGTGCCGAGAGCTATTTTAGCTTCGCCGTTTTTAACTCTTTTCCATTCGTCAAGGCGTTCGCCCATTGACAAAGCCGAATGAAATACCGCAACCTTATCACCGTAACGCGTATAAAAAAGCTCAAGCATCTGGGGCGTAAGCGATATTTCGGGGACCATCATAATAACTCCCCTGCCGTCATTTACGACATCGTCGATAAGCTTAAGAAAAACCTTTGTTTTACCGCTTCCGGTAACTCCGTAAAGAAGCGAAACGTGTCTTTCGCCGTCCTTATACTCTTTAAAAAGGTTTTTATACGCCTTTTCCTGTTCATCGGAAAGAACGATTTTTTCATTTTTCTGTTCTATGCAGTCTCTCTTCGGACTTCTGTAAGCCTCGTTGTCAAAAAGCTCAACAACATTTCGTTTAACAAGAGTGGAAACAACCGCCGGCGTAACGCCTGTGAAATAGCAGATTTCCTTAACGTCGCCCGAGCCGATATCACGAAGAAGACTGACAACAGACTGCTGCTTGACAGTGAGCTTAAACGGTATTTCGCCCTCCTCGCACTCCCTTGTAAGCCGCGCCATTTTAACAGTCAGGTCGCCGACCTTTCTGACGGCGTCGACATTTCGTATAATAACGCCTTTTTTAGCCATATCTTCAAGGATTTTACTGTCCCTGTCAATGTCAAGGTCTTTGAGAATCTTATCGCTCTTAACGAATTTGCCGGCATTTTTAAGATAATTGAATACGGACAACTGGGTTTCATTTAATCCGTTCAGAATATCTTCATTTAATTCGCCGTTTGCCGTATATAACGATACGAGATTAAGACCTATGCCCGAAGGCAGGCAGGCTTTAGCGGCTTCGTAAAGCGTGCAGAAGGTGCGTTGCTTGAGAAAAACGGCAAGCTGAAGCATTTCACAATTTAGAAGCGGCGCCTTGTCGGGCACCGCCGCTATTCTTTTAAGCTTCTTTTCTTCGGTCAGGGGCGTAATTGCAAAAACAAAGCCCTGAGTTTTTCTGTTGCCGTTGCCGAAGGGTACAATAACCCTGCAACCGACTTTAACGTCACTTAAAAGCTCATCCGGAATAAGGTAATCAAACGCCTTGTCAAAGCTGTAAGAAGCCGCTTCGACAGCGACCTTTGCAACAGAAACAGACATTTTTTCACCTCCGGAACAGTTTTTTAATTAATTAGAGATTTCTGATTTCCTCGGGCTCTACGATTTCATATCTGCCCTCAAGGAAATCGTCAAGAGCAAGGCTAACGGGCTTTTCTATAAGAATTTCACCTCTGTCTTCAGCCTCTTTTGAGATTTCTCTTGCCCTCTTCGCAGTTGCAGTTACAAGCGAATAACGGCTAAGATGGTCTTTAAGTACGGGTGATAAATCGGGATTAAACATTTTTAGTTACCTCACTTATATAGTTTTTCATTCTTGATGATTTAAGCTGTTCCGCCCTGATTATGGACAGAACGTCGTTGACGGCCTCATCGACCTTATTATTAATGACAATGTAGTCATAATTTACGCTTCTTCTGAATTCGTCCTCGGCTATTGTCATCCGACGCAAAATATCTTCCTGACTGTCGGTCTCTCTTGCGCGAAGACGGTTTTCAAGCTCCTCAATTGACGGCGGAAGAAGGAATATGCTTACGCTTTCGGGGTAAAGCTCCTTAATATTCGCCGCGCCCTGAACCTCAATTTTAAGAATTACGGTTTTACCCTCGTTGAGCCATTTATCAACCGGCGCCTTGGGTGTTCCGTAAAAATTCTGACCATACTGGGCGTATTCAAGTATCTCGCCGTTATCGAGCTTGTCCTTAAATTCCTTCAGAGAGGTGAAATAGTAATCGACGCCTTCGGTTTCGTCCTCGCGTTTTTCCCTGGTGGTAAGGGAAACGGACTTCTGAAGAGTTTTGTCCCTCTCAAGAACATCATAGAGAATCGTGTCCTTGCCGGCGCCCGACGGACCTGAAAAAACAATTAAAATACCTTTACTCATCTGTTTCATCCTCCGCCTGTTCCATATTAAATCTTGCGGTAATTGTTTCACTCTGTAAATACGAAAGGACAATGTGGTCGCTGTCCATAACAAGAACAGCCCTTGTTCTTCTGCCCTGAGTCGCGTCAATGAGCATATTATTCGCCTTCGCCTCGCTGATGAGCCTTTTTACGGGCGCAGAATCGGGCGACATAACGGAAATAAGCCTTGAAGCGTTAACCGCATTTCCGAAACCTATATTAACAAGTTTCATTGTTTTCACCTCTTGGTCAGGCAAACGCTTGCCTATTCTATGTTCTGTACCTGCTCGCGGATTTTTTCAACCTCGCCCTTAATGGTAAGAACTCTTCTGGTAATTTCAACATCCTGAGCCTTCGAACCTATTGTATTGGCTTCACGGTTGATTTCCTGAACGAGAAAATCCATCTTTCTTCCGATGGCTTCATCAGAAGAAAACATTTCTCTTAACTGGGAAATATGACTTCTGAGCCTAACGGTCTCCTCCGCGACTGCAATCTTATCCGCATAAACAGCCGCTTCCTGCAAAAGCCTCTGCTCGTCGACGGAGACGTCGCCGATAAGCTCGCGTATTCTCGCTTTAAGCTTTTCGTTGTACTCGGAAACGGTTTTCGGACTTCTTTCTTCAATGAACGAAACACAGTCGATTATAGTTTCGGTTCTTGAAAGTATGTCCTCGGAAAGCTTCTCGCCCTCTTTTTCACGCATTGAAATAAAGCTTGAAACGGCGTCCGCCGCAACGGTTTTGACAGCGTTCCAGATTTTATCTTCATCCTCGGGAAGCTTATGAACGGTAAGCACGTCGGGATAACGCGAAACGGACGTAACGGAAACGTCATCCTTTAAGGAATACTTTTCCGAAAGCTCTTTGAGGGCATTTATATAGCCCTGTGCAAGCGAATAGTTAACCGAAACCTCAACGTTTTCATCCTCGGGCATTTCAATCGAGACATAGCACTCCGTCTTGCCTCTTGAAATATATGACTGAGTGAAGGATTTGAGCTTTTCTTCAAGAAAGCCGAAGGTTCTCGGAACCCTTGCGTTGAACTCGAAATACTTATGATTTACACTTTTTATTTCTACGGTTACGTTCATATTGTCAACAATCTGCTGACTTCTGCCGTAACCGGTCATACTTCTGACCATATTTAACTCCGTTTAGATTTATTGTCAATTCCTGCGGCTATTCTAAGCTTTCTGATTTCATCTTCCGTAAGGAAACGGTATTTGCCCTGCGGGAGCATACCAAGCTTTACGGGACCAATCTGAAGCCTTTTAAGACGCGCTACCTCAAGGCCGAGGGACTCGCACATTTTTCGTATCTGTCTGTTTCTGCCCTCATAGATGGTTATGCTTAAAACCACCCTGCCCTCCTGTTTTTCGAGAATGTGAACCTCGCTTGGCGCAGTCATTCTGCCGTCGATTTCAATTCCCGTTGACAGAGCGGTAATCTGGTCCTCGGTGACCGACGGGCGTACTGTGACGCGGTAGGTTTTGGCAACGTGCTTTTTCGGATGAGTAATTGCATTCGCAAGCTCACCGTCATTTGTAAGAAGCAAAAGACCTTCGCTTTCCCTGTCAAGCCGTCCTATAGGATAAACGCGCTTGCCGACGTCGCTGACAAGCTGAGCGACGCAGTTCCTGTCGCGCTCGTCGTTCATTGTGGTAATGAAGCCGCGCGGCTTATGAAGCATAATATAGACAAGCTCATTGTCAACCGTAATCCTTTTACCGGAAACGGTAATTTTATCCTTTTTCGGATTAACCTTGTCGCCTATGGACGCAACAGCGCCGTTAACCTTCACCTTACCCGCGGCGATAAGCTCCTCGCTCTTTCGCCGTGAAGCCACCCCGTTATCCGCCATGAACTTTTGAAGTCTGACTAATTCCTGCGCCATAATAACTCCTGAAATCACTGAGGAAAAACCGTCAAATAATCAACTACATCTCCGTTCAGCCGCCCCGTAAATAATATGAGGCGGCAAAACGGTTAATTCTGTATTAATTATTCGGCAGCTGCTTCGTCTGTAACGGAAACCATATCCGCATTCTGCTTGGCTTCCATTTCTTTTTTAGCCTTGTTGACAACGCTGTTTACCTTGTCAAACATTTCGGGAACGAGATTTACAACTCTTTCAGCCGCATTGTCAAACGCGGTGATATTCTTGATTGTAACCTCGCCGTCGCTTACAACGAGAAATGCAACGGGGGTAATTGTGACGCCTGCGCCTCCGCCGCCGCCGAAAATCTCCTTGGAAGCCTTTGAGGGGAAATCACTGCCGCCCGAAGCAAAGCCGTAAGTAACCTTTGATACGGGGATAATAGTGATATCGCCGTCAATGTTCATCGGCTCGCCGATAATCGTGCTGACATTAACTAAATCTCTTACCTTCTCGATTGTTGTTTCGAGAATTCCTGCTGCTGATTGTTCCTTCATATTGAAGCACCACCTTGTTTAATATTGTTTTGATTTTTATTTTCAATAGCTTTCGGTTTTGATTTGAAATAAAACTTTAAAGCTACTTTGAACAACATTCTGAATGCAAACGCAACTAACGCATTCGTGAAAAATATCGGGCGCACGGAAAACGAAACCGCAAAGCGCGCCATATTTGAATTGCCGAGAAAATCCGGCTCGATTACGCAGTCATATTTCCTTACGGGGAAATTTGAGCATATGTACCCGAAAAGCGGAAAGACCTTCTGACAAAGCTTGCCGTATGCAAGAGCGGTCTGAGCGGCGTCCTGATTCTTGGAAACGCTCATCCAGAGATACAGCCGCTGGAAAACGAAATGCTTTTTAAACGAATGTCCCATCTTTTCGGCTGAATTGACGGTATCTTCAAGAAGCTTCATAACGCCGTCAAATCCCTGATTCTCATAAAAGTTCTTAAACATTGTGAGAATTTTATTTTCGCCTTTTTCGGTTTCTTCCTTAGGCTTTTCTTCTTTGGGCTTTTTCTCTTTTTTCGCTTTTTCTTTCTTCGGTTTCTTTTTCTTTTCAGGCGTAGGATAGAGCGGCACTCTGACAAAAAGCCACTTGACTTCCGCGGTGAACTCATCAAGATATTCCGCATTAACCTGAATTTTAATACTGAAAATCAGTACAAAGAAAGCGATAATTCCGAGAATGGTATAAAGTACCGGCAAATCCTCACCTCCAGTTTATTCTTCATCTTCTGTTTCTTTTGTTTCCTCAATCAGTCCGGCATCCTTCGCTTCGTTTTCGATGCCCTTATTCGCTTCATTTTCGGGAAGCTCGGGCAGCTCTTCAAGCGAAGAAAGCGAAAAGCATCTTAAAAACTCGGGAGTAGTTCCGTAAACAAGCGGACGGCCGGGCAAATCGAGTCTGCCCTTTTCCTCAATAAGCTTTTTCTGACAAAGCGAGGCAATAACTCCCGAACAGTCGACGCCTCTGACCTGCTCTATGTACGATTTGGTAATCGGCTGATTGTACGCGACAATAGCGAGAACCTCAAACGCTGCCTGCGACAGCGGGGTATTACGTTTTATTTCAAGCACGGAGCGAATTAAGTCCGCATATTCGGTATCGGTAGAGAGCTGGTATTTATCATCAAGCTTTAAAAGCCTGAGTCCGCTTCCCCTTTCCTGAAGTCCCGCTTCAAGATTTAAAAGAAGCTGCTCGGTAAGCTCGTCCTCTATGCCGAGCGCTTCGGAAAGCCTTGAAAGCTCCATCGGCTCGCCGTATGCAAAAAGTATTGCCTCACAAGCGGCTGTAAGTTTATTTGCGTTCACGTCCATTCCTCACTGTCTGTTAATTCCATATCCTCGTCAAGCAGCTCAATTTCAGCCGAACTGCCGTCGCCGAGAATCATAATCTTTTTTAATTTTGTCATTTCAAGAACCGCCAAAAACGTAGCGACCAAATCGGAACGCGTTTCGGCGTCCTCAAAAAGAGAATTGAACTTCGTCTTTTTGCCTTTGCGCAACTTAGAATAAATTGAACGGAATTTTGAACTGACCGAAACAATCTTCTTTGCGACAATACCCGAAAAAGCGTCAATGCTCGGCGGGAGCATACGAAGTCTTCTTCCCGCAGCCGAAATATAAGCCGAAATAAGCTCGTTAGCCTCGTGGAACCTCGTGTATGTCCTGTCCGGCTCAACCTTTTCCATATCCCTGACAAAATGATTGAAGCCGTCTGTATTTTCGCTTAATTTTTTAGCTACCTCTTTACAGGTCTTATATGCGATTAATTCGCCCTGAAGCTCTTCCTTAAGCTGTTCGCCTTCTTCGTACTTTGGAAGAAGCGAAACGGTTTTTATGTAAATAAGACGCGCCGCCATCTCAATAAATTCGCTGGCAACGTACATATCCGCTTCCTGCATTGAGTTGACGTAAGCAACATACTGATCAACAAGCTCAACAATCGGAATATCGTTAATATTCAGTTTGTGTTTTGAGATGAGGCTTAACAGCAGGTCCAGAGGGCCTTCAAAAACCTCAAGCTTGTAGTTTATCTGCTCCATTATTTGAGCAATCCTCCAAACGGCAGAGCCGCAATATAATTCAACGCTTTGAAAACGTAGCCCGAAAGCCACGAAAGAGGCGTAGACAAAACGCCGGTGATAAGCAGAATGAAAACAACGATAACGATATATCTTTCATACTGCATAAGCTTAAAGTAATATTTGTCGGGAAGTACTGCGCTGAGCACTCTCGAGCCGTCAAGCGGCGGTATGGGAATGAGGTTAAACACCGCAAGACTGATATTTACAAGCGCGGCAAAATACAGAAAGCTGTAAACAGCGCTCCATAAAACGGTATAATTCTTTACAAAATGCAGTACCATCTGAGTACCGACAAGAAAAATAAATGCCATTATGATATTTGACAACGGTCCCGCAATAGCCGAAAGAGCCATGCCGAGCTTAGGCTTTTTAAAATTCCTTGCATTTACGGGAACGGGCTTTGCGTAGCCGAAACCGACAAGAAAAATCATAAGCGCGCCTATCCAGTCAATATGAGCCATGGGGCTTATTGTAAGCCTGCCCATATTCTTTGCAGTCGGGTCGCCGAGCTTGTATGCGACAAGAGCGTGGGCGTACTCGTGAATCGGCAGCGTACAAAAAACAACAAACGCCATAGCAAAGATATATGCAATTATATCAGCCGCGTCAGCGCCTCTTATTAACTGAAAAAGCATAACTATTTCTCTCCGATAACTATTCTTTCCGTGCCCGAATAATCTTTTACGGCACGTGTCATTTTACACTGTGAGGAAAACAAACCGATTATTTTATCTGCCTGTTCCTCGCCGCATTCAACGGCAACGAAACCGCCTTTGTTAAGAACGGGCAGCCATTTTTCGGCAATAAGATAATAAAAATCAAGTCCGTCCTTCCCGCCGTCAAGAGCCATTGAGGGTTCAAAAAGAACCTCTTTCTGCAGCGACGGAATTTCATCCGTTTTAATATACGGAGGATTTGAAACAATGAAATCCGGCCTTTTATATTCTTCGCAATCAATGGTAAAAATATCCGCATTGACGATAAAGGCGTTTTTTATTTCCTTCGAATTCTTTTTAAGGTAACCGAATGCCTTTTCGCTTTTTTCGAAAAGGTAAACCTCGCTTTCGGGCATAAGGCGGGCAAGAGTTAAACCGATACAGCCCGTACCCGCGCACAAGTCGTATATAACGGGATTGTTTTCCCCTTTTAAAAGCTCATTCGCCTTTTCAACAAGCAGTTCGGTTTCGGGACGGGGTATCAACACCCCTTCGCCTACCGAATAAGTGAATCCGTAGAAATCCCATTTGCCGAGAATATACTGAAGCGGTACGCCTTTAACCCTTTTTTCAAGAACGACTTTTACGGGTGAAAAGTCAATTTCGGAATACGGGCGGTTAATTCTTTTTATTCTGTCAAAAGAATAAATGTGTTCAAAAATGCAGTCCGCCTCAAATACGGAATCTTCAAACCCGTTTGAAGAAAGAATATCAACAGCCTTTTTATACGCGTCAGATATTTTCATTTTCTTCATTTTCTTCGGGCAAGCCGTAAAGAGCAACCTTAAGCGAAGCAATACCTACCTCGATAATATCGTCGGTCGGTTCCTTCGTCGTGATTCTCTGCATCCACAGTCCCGGCGCGGCAAGAATCGAAACAAAGATATTATCGTGCTTGGCGGCGTATTTAATAAACTCGTAGCCGAGTCCCATTACAAACGGAAGAACAAGCAGCTTTACGAGAATCCACAACGGTCTGCTGACGGTTGCAAGAGTCGGGAATATAAGCACAAGACAGGATGAAACGGCAATACTTAAAATGAGCATTACGAATATAAAGCTTGTACCGCATCTCGGGTGAAATCTGATCTGTTTTCTGACGTTTTCGATGGTGAGCTCAAGACCGTTTTCAAAACAGAATATAGACTTGTGCTCCGCGCCGTGATACATAAATACCCTTTTGATGTCTTTCTGAAGCGAAACAATCCACATATAAAGGACGAAAATGATAATTCTCAGTATGCCCTCAAATAACGGATGAAGCCTGGAAAGAGTATCATGGGTAACGTATTTATCAAATAAATCAACAAGAAGCGCCGGAAGGTAAATGAAAATGCCTACGGAAAGACAAACGCTTAAAATAACGGAAATAAAAGATATGACCGCCATCATCGCTTTGCCGAAATGGTCTGAAATCCATTTGTCAAGTTTGGACTCATTTTCTCCGTTCTCGACCTCGGAAAAGCCCGACAGTTCAGCCGAGCGCATAAGGTCGGAATAACTGTCGATAAGGGTTTCGACAAAGGTAATTACCCCCCTTATAAGCGGAATCCTTGCAATCGCGTATTTGTCTTTCAGGTATTTTTTACTGTTTAATTCCCTGTGAATCGAGCCGTCGGGAAGCCTTACGCAAAGAGCCTTGCCCTTAGGGCCTTTCATCACAATCCCCTCAATCAGCGCCTGACCGCCGACCGAGGAATACTTACATTCTTTTTTTGACATTTATTTCTCCGGATAATTAATCTGCTTTTGCATTAATAACAATTTCGTAATTGCCGTAGCCCCAGCACGAATCACTGCCCTTTACACGGACGGTAGCCTCAACTGTGTTCTCGCCTTCCTTGAGCTTAACGCCCGAAAGGTTAACCTCAGCGTAAATGTCGGCACTGGTAAGCTTCGAGAGTTCTTCCTGAGTACCGATTATTTTTACGGAATCAATCTGCTTGCCGTCAGTCGAGCATTCAAAACCGTCGGGAATATTCTTCAAAGTGATATTCTTTGCGGGAACGGAATAATTTGTTACGGTAAAGCCGTATGCGTCAACCACTACCCTTACCTCCTGAACATCGCTTAAGACGCTGTAGTCGGATATTTCGGTAGTGCTGAACGTATAGGTATTGTGACCTGAACTGATTGTTGAAAAATCAATTGTGGCAACGCTGACATTTTTGATTTCGTCGGCAGTTTCAACCGGCAGCGCAACAGTAAGCGTCGACGGGGAAACCGAATAATCAAGCGGTTCGTTAATGAAAGCGGACGGCGTATTCTTGAAAGTAACCGTCGTATCAAGCGTGACAACCTTCAGTACGGGAACCGTAAGGGTTATATCTTTTTCGTCGATATCGGTCGTAAGATAATCCGTGCTCTTTGCGCCCTTGAATATTATTTCGGGGTCAAATGTCGAGGTCGTAGTTAAAATCTCGTTTATGTCAACGACAGCCTGAACGCCCGAAATACTGTTGACCTCGGACGCGGGACCCGATACGGTAACGCTGTTCTGAGAAAGAACGTAGGAACCGAGCATAAGGTCGTCGGAGACAAGGTTTTCGAGCTCGGTATTAACAATCGGCTCGATGGTGAACTCTTTTGTCGAAAGAGTGTCAAAGTAAACCTCGATATAATCGGTCGAAAGATTTATTATATCGCAGTCCGCGCTTGTCGACGCCTTCAGCAGAAGCGATTTCTTACCGGCGGAATCGACATAGTTCATCTGCGCCGTAACGGTGAACTTGCTCGCGTCAAGCGTCTGAATAACGAATTTTTTACCCGAAACGGTAATGTCAACCTTGTAATCCTTGTTACCGAAAATCTCAAGTCCAAGCTTTGAGGGAACTGATTTCTCAAGGTCAATTGTTACGGGAACATCCTTTATAACGGTTGATTCAATGGGGCTCTTGTCAATGGCAATCCACATCCAGATAACAATGGCAAGAATAACCGAAATAACGGCAATAAATTTATTGTTCATAATAAGAGCGGAGAGCTTACCATTTTTTGCAAACATTATTTCTCCTCCTTATTCTTTTTTCTTGAACGTCTTGAATCCTTTTCAACTTTTTCGGCGGAAAGGAACTGATTTGTAAGAATTTCACGAAGTTCGCTTTCGGAAATCCCGTGCTTCAATCTGCCCTTATAGGCAAATGAAATAGCGCCCGTTTCTTCGGAAACGACGACTATAATTGCATCGCTTTCCTCGCTCATGCCGATTGCGGCGCGGTGTCTCGTGCCGAGTTCACGGCTTATATTCGAATTAAAGGTCAGCGGTAAAATACAGCCCGCAGCGGCAACTCTTGAATTTCTGATTATAACCGCTCCGTCATGAAGAGGAGCCTTGGGATAAAAGATATTGCCGAGAAGTTCGGGGGTTACCGAAGCGTCGATAAGAGTGCCGGTTTTAATTATTTCACCGAGGTTGGTATCTTTTTCAAAAACTATAAGCGCGCCGGTCTTTGAGTCGGAAAGCTCCGACACCTCTTTGCAGACGGCGTTGATTGTAAAGGTCATCTGCTCCTGAATTCTGGAGTCGTCCTTGCCTATCTGTAAAAGATTGCCTATATTGAAAACTGAGGTTCTTCCCACGCTTTCGAGAGCGTTTCTGATTTCGGGAGTAAATACGATAACGAGGATTAAAAGAAGATTGCCGAAAAGCATACTGAACAGATAAGAGCTTGCCTGCATTTTAAGAACAGTGACCAATGCAAACAGAACAGCGAGGAAGAGTATGCCCTTGACAAGCTGCATCGCCTTGCTGTCGCGGATGAGCTTAATAGCGCCGTAAAGAATAACGGCAACAAGAGCTATATCAAGGATATCCGTAATCCAGTTAATGCCTTTAAGGACTCCCCACATCTCCGTAAGAAGATCGTTAATCGTCAGATTAATAAGCATTTTTTCACCAACCTTACGAAAAAATAAAACCGCTTTGTACGGCAAAAATGACAACACTGCCGCACATTACGGATTATTATAACATATAATTATTAATTTTGCAATTTATAAATGCAATTTATAGTAAAATTAATATCTCTTTTTTTCGTAAATAAAGACGGAGATATTCTGACTGTACCTGTTTCAAGTGTTCCGAGCGTTCTGTGAGCTAAAAAAGAGCAGTGATAACCCGCCCTGACGCATACGTTTTTTTCTGCAAGAAAAGACGATACCTCTTCAGAACGCAATCCCTTGATATTAAAGGACAGAACGGGTGCAAGAGCCCTGTTTTCGGTAAACGCCGAATAAACCTTGACATTTTTCATATTTTTCAATTCGCTTTCAAGATATTTCATAAGCGAATATTCGTGAGAATAAATATTCCCGATTCCGTTTTTCAGTATGAAATCGACTGCGGGTTTTATTGAGATTACTCCCGACGTATTAATCGTACCGCTTTCAAGTCTGTCGGGAAGAAAATCGGGCTGAATTAAAGAAAGAGAATTACTGCCTGTGCCGCCTTCGATTATCGTATCGGGAACAGAGTCGGTATTAATTACAAGAACGCCCGTTCCGTCAGGCGCGTATAAGCCTTTGTGAGCGGCGACGCAAAGATAATCTATTCCGAGTTTCCGGCAGTCAAGCGGTATTATGCCCGCCGCCTGCGCTGCGTCAACAATGAGAGGAACGTTTTTCTTTTTACAAAGAGCCGAGATTCTTTTAACGGGCAAAACCGTTCCGGTAACGTTTGAAGCCGCGCTGACTATAACCGCGGCTGTATCTTTGTCAATAAGACTGTCAAAATTTTTAACAGTAATATCATCATTTTTCAGGTCAACCTCAGCCGTTTTATAATCGCATACGCCGTCTTTTTTAAGCTTTTCAAGAGGTCTTGCAACGGCATTGTGTTCAAGCGACGAACACACAAAGCGTTTTCCCCTTTTTGCAAGCGACTTTATACACATATTAAGAGCGGCTGTGCAGTTAAGCGTAAACACGATGTTTTCAGGATTTTCAATGTTAAATAAACTGCATAAAGCTTCCCTTGATTCATATACTTTTTCGGCGGTTTCAAGAGCCATTTTATAGCCCGACCTGCCGGGATTCGCGCCGTAATTTATCATTGATTTTTTAACCGAATCGATAACGCATTTCGGTTTAGGATAAGTTGTAGCCGCATTGTCAAGATAAATCACTTTTTAATCACATCCAGAACCTTGATTCCCGCGGAATTCAAAAGCGATTTACACCTTTCGGCTTCGCCCGACACAATAATAACGTAGCCGCAGCCGAGCTTTTTATTGCCCGAATATCGGTTGATTTTCGCGTTCATACCGT
Source organism: Clostridia bacterium (assembly GCA_017613735.1). Classification (GTDB taxonomy): domain Bacteria; phylum Bacillota; class Clostridia; order Oscillospirales; family Acutalibacteraceae; genus Fimenecus. Next base: position 166,567 of record JAGADF010000009.1, on the reverse strand, counting down.
TCTTTTCAAGAATTTCCTTACCTCTTAAAGCATTCGTAACGCTGCCTACGGCAAGTGAATACATTTTAATCACCTCAATTAATAATATGTTTAATTATTAATTAAAGTGAAAGCCCCGCTTCGTAAGAAGCGAGGCTTTAATTAACCGTCTGATTATCTTATCTTCATTCCGGTAAAAACGGCATGAGCGACCATTGTACCGAGTTCGTCGCTTATATCAACCGAAACGGTTGTGATACTCTTGCCTTTTTTAATCGTTTTTCCCTCAGCTATGAGCTTTTTACCCTTTGCGACGCCGAGATAACTTATGGAGCTGTTAATCGAAACAGTCGTAAGCTCGCCTTCGTTTGCGGCAATCGCGCTCGCAAGATCGGCAAGCGTAAAAATAGCTCCGCCCATAACGTGTCCGTCGGCGTTAAGATGTTTGTCGGTAATCTCGAAGCTGCACACAGCCTGACCGTCGGCGGCCTTTTCAATTACAATTCCCGTAACTTCGGTAGCGTAAATATCGTTTTTAAAAGTATCTCTCGCCCACTGAGTGTAATCCATATTATACCTCACTTATTTCTGAACTGTTCTTTTAATCTTAAGTCCTTTGCGAGTATCTTTTTCCTTAATCTCAACGACTTCGGCGTAACCTCAAGAAGCTCGTCGTCCTTAATAAACTCCATACACTGTTCAAGACTCAGGTTGCTCGGAGGAACAAGTCTCAACGCATCGTCAGAGCCCGAAGCTCGCGTATTCGTAAGATGCTTTGACTTACAAACGTTACAGGTAATATCCTCATTTTTAGCGCATTCGCCGACAATCATCCCCTCATAAACGTCAACGCCGGGGCCTACGAAAAGGCGTCCTCTGTCCTGAGTATTGAAAAGTCCGTAACCCGTTGTAGTACCCGTTTCGTGAACAACAATTGAGCCTCTTTCACGGGTCTGTATATCGCCCTTATATTCCTCATAACCTGCAAAAAGGTTATTCATAATTCCGTTGCCGTTGGTATCGGTCATAAACTCGGAACGGTAGCCTATAAGCCCTCTCGCGGGGATTTTAAACTCAAGGTGCGTAGCTCCGCCCTGACGGGCGCCCATATTCTCAAGCTCGCCCTTTCGGGAACCGATTTTTTCCATTACCGCGCCGACATACTGCTCAAGAACCTCAACTATGAGCAATTCCATCGGTTCGAGGGTTTTGCCGTTTTCCTGCTTCATAATAACCTTAGGTCTTGAAACCTGAAATTCATAACCCTGACGGCGCATTGTTTCAATAAGTATTGAAAGATGAAGCTCTCCCCTGCCCGAGACCTTAAAGGTATCTGTGCTTTCGGTCTCCTCGACTCTCATACTGACGTTCGTTTCAACCTCTTTGAAAAGTCTGTCGCGTAAATTTCGCGAGGTTACGAATTTACCCTCTCTTCCGGCAAACGGACTGTCGTTTACTATAAAATTCATCGAAAGAGTCGGCTCGTCAATTTTAACGAACGGAAGAGGTTCAACACATTCGCTGTCGCATATTGTTTCGCCTATATTAAGGTCGGAAATGCCCGAAATTGCGATTAAATCGCCTGCCGCAGCCTCTTCAACCTCCTGCCTTTTAAGTCCTTCAAACTGATAGAGTTTTGAAATCTTGACATTTTCCTGAGAGCCGTCTGTTTTACATAAAACGACCTGCTCATTTCTTTTAATGACGCCGCGTTCAACTCTGCCGATTCCGATTCTTCCGACATAATCGTCATAACCGAGAGATGAAATAAGAATCTGTACGGGAGCTTCAACTACGCCTTCGGGAGGATTAATATTCTCAAGAATCGAGTCGAGAAGAGGTCTCATATCTCCGTCTCTGTCCTCAGGGTCAAGTGAAGAATAGCCGTCCTTTGCCGACGCGTAAACGACGGGAAATTCAAGCTGGTCCTCATCCGCGCCGAGCTCAATGAATAAATCGAGCACTTCGTCAATAACCTCGGCAGGACGCGCGCCGGGGCGGTCGATTTTATTAATGACAACAAGAACCGTCTTTCTTAAATTAAGAGCTTTTTTAAGCACGAAACGTGTTTGCGGCATACAGCCCTCAAACGCGTCAACAAGCAGAAGAACGCCGTCTACCATCTGCATTATTCTTTCGACCTCGCCGCCGAAATCAGCGTGACCGGGAGTGTCGACAATATTGATTTTAACGCCCTTGTAATGAACGGACGTATTCTTGGAAAGGATTGTAATGCCTCTTTCCCTTTCAAGGTCATTTGAATCCATTACCCTTTCCTGAACCTGCTCGTTCTCACGGAAGGTACCGCTCTGGCGAAGCATCTGGTCAACAAGCGTTGTCTTGCCGTGGTCAACGTGGGCAATGATAGCGATATTTCTTACATCTTCTCTTCTTTTCATTTTCTCACCCGATAAGTATCATTTTAAAATTCAAGACATTATACAACTATATAAGGACTAATGCAAGTTTTTTCAATAAAAAAACGGCTTATTTTTAAGCCGTTAAACACCGTATTTTATTTTTACCCGGTTAAGCTTGTCGCACATAGGTTTCGCAAGCAGCAATGCAAATATGACGTTTGAAACTGAATATACCGCGGTAACGGGAATTGCCGATATAACAGCGGCTTTATAAAGCTCGGCAACAAAGCCCTGCTCATACCACAGAACCGTCCATACGTCCATAATAAGCGAATAAAGCACACCGGAAATAACGAGATAGACAATAAGCGATATTCTGCTTTTTGTCAGAGGCTTTGAAAGCAGTCCCGCCACAAAGCCTATCATACCCCAGGCGAACATCTGAAACGGAGTCCACGGCCCCTGACCGAAGGTAATGTTTGAAATAACCGCTGAAAACGCGCCTGTAAGAAATCCCGCCTGAGGGCCTAAGGTAACGCCCGTAATAACAACAATAAAGGTTACGGGCTTAAATACGGGTATAAGACGGCCTACCGCGCTGAGCGCAACCATAATCGAAACTATTACAAGCCGCCTTGTGCCGGTGCTTTTGCTCTCAAATCCGCAGATAAAAAGAACGAGCGATAAAAGAGCCACAATAAGGCTCAGCAAAGCATACCCCTGCCCGCCCGCGTAAAGAGAGCCGATAATAATAACTACGGGCATAAATACGCAGGGAAGAAGGAAGCTGAATACTCTTTTAAGTTTTTCGTTTTTAGTCAGGCTCAAAGTATTTCACCGCCGTTAAGTCCTATCATTTCAACTATTTCCTCAACGCTGACAACGCCGTCGTAAAAACCGCGGGCCATTCTGTCGGCGCAGGTTGTGTAAAAGCTGTTTTTCGTAAAGAACGAATGCGTATTATCGACCGATACGGCTCTTCCCCTGAAAAGAAAAGCGCATCTGTCGGAAATCATCGCGGCAAATTCAACGTCGTGAGTTACGGCGATAATTGTAACGCCGTCATTTTTCAGTTGTTTTAAAACCGACGCGTATATCTTTTTAAAGCAATTGTCAAGTCCCTTTGTAGGCTCGTCAAGAATAAGAATTTTCGGTTTTGAGGCAAGCACCTTTGCAAGCGCGACAAGCTGCTGCTCACCGCCGCTCAGGTCATACGGATGTCTGTCCAGTAAACCCGACAAATCAAACGGAAAGCCGTCAAGATTCGCTTTAACCTCTTCAAGCTCTTCCTTAACCGTATTTTTAAGAAAGACCGTACCTATATCCTGAGGAAGCAACGTTACGCAGTTAATGTAAAGCGAATTATTTTTGTATTCGCTTACCTTTTTGCCGAACACCTTAACCTTGCCGCTGTAAGGTTTTATCAAACCCGCAATACAGGAAAGCGCGGTGGTTTTACCGCTTCCGTTCGCGCCGAGAATTGAAAAAATCTCGTTTTCATACACCGTAAGATTAAGTCCCGAAAGAACGTCGCTTTCATCCTTAGAATACCTGAAATACAAATCGTTTATCTCAACTGCTTTATTGCCGACGGGAACTGTTTCATCCGTTTTGTATTCCCTTATACCGTTACTGAAATTTCTTTCAAGAAAACGCCTTCCGTCATTAACCGTAAGCGGACAGTCCGAATCGGTTTTAACCGATTTATAGAGCCTTACGGTAGCGGGCATATATTCGATTATTTTATCGTCCTTATTAATGTTTCTTATGGCGTTTGACGTTTCGTCACAAACTGTAATCTCGCCCGAATCAATGACAATAAGCTTATTACAGAGGCTGAGCAAATCATCCAGTCTGTGCTCGGAGATAAGAACTGTTATTCCCATTTCGGTATTCAGCTTTTTAAGAACGGTCATAAATTCCGCCGCAGCCACGGGGTCAAGCTGAGCCGTGGGCTCGTCAAGTATAAGTAAATCGGGCTGCATAACCGATACCGACGCTAGATTAAGAAGCTGCTTCTGACCGCCGGAAAGAATATCGGTATTCTCTTCAAAAATATCACAAATACCGAAAAACTGCGCCGCTTCCGCAATACGCCTGCTTATTTCGTTATTGGGCAGGTTCTGGTTTTCAAGCGCAAACGCAAGCTCATGATAGACCTTATCGGTAACAATCTGCTGCTCGGGATTCTGCATTACGAAACCTATTTTCTTTTCATTTGTTTTATTTTCGTATAAGTCGGTTCCGTAAAAGCTTACTTTTCCGCTTCTCTCTCCCCTCGGACAAAGAGACGGCTTCAGCATTCTTAAAAGGGTTGTTTTACCGCTTCCCGTCTGACCGCAAAGCACGGCAAAATCGCCTTTTTCAAGAGAAAAAGAAACGGAAGAAAGCGTATTATGTTCATTTAACGGGTAACTGAAAGTCAGATTTTCGACGTTAAGTATTTCCATTTCAATTCCTCCTTTGCTTCAATAATGCTCGGCATAAACGCCATAACCGAAAAACATATATAAACCATTATTGATTTAATATTTAACCCGGCAGGTACGAATTCGGGGTAAAATGCCGTTCCTATAATCCCCGCGATTTTTCCTGCGGAAACGATACCGAACAAAACAAGCGATACCGAAAGAAAGACAAAATCGCTTTTCGTAAATCGGTAAAATGAAAACGGAGTCCGCCTTTTTTCACTGTAACCGCGCGCCGCCATACTGTCAGCAGTTATAATTCCGTTTTCAAGCGCCCAGGTAACCATAATCGAAAACACGCGGACGTTACCTCTGAAACGGTCGACGATGTTGCCGTCCTTAAAAAGCCCCATAGCCTTCTGCGACATTTTAACTCTTTTATACTGCCTTATAAACAACGGTATATATCTTAATGCCATTGACAGCAGCAAAGCGATTTTAGGCGAAATAATGCCGAAAACATAAATGAGCTTGTCGCTTGTCATTATAAGGCTGAATGACGAAAATAAGTATATAACGGAACAAATCGTGCCTGCCATACACACGCCGTAAAGAAAGGCTTCAAGCGTTATGGGATTATCGTTGACAACAAAGAGAGCCGTCACTCCGCGATGATTGGTAACGGGATTGATGAATGCTGAAACGAGAAAAAGTATAAGAATAAAAATATGCCTTTTCTTCCCTCTGTTTTCGTCCTTTAATATATACAAAAGACCGAAGCCGAGAAGCGAAATGAACGAAATTACAATATCCGTACCGAATGCCGTCAGAAATGCCGACAGCAAAAAGTACAGAAAAACCGATATTGGATTTTGTCTTTCAATTTTTCTCATATCAGTTCAAATCGTTCCCTATTTCGCAGGTGTAAAGCCACTCTATTTCGTCGCCGTCCTTAAGGAAGTATTCACCGCACCCGACTGACGGAGTTTCGCCGTTTACGCGATACATCCAGCCCGATAAATCACCAAACTGAAACTCATAAAGATTGTTTATGCCGCTAATATAGTAAGAGGAATTGTGTTCGAATAAAATTCCGTTTTCCTGAAGGGCCTCGGCAAGAATATTATAAACCGTATCGCCGTCTTTTATGGGGTATTCGCTCTTTTCAAGAATAACCGGATTATCGGGCGCGCCTTCCTTTCCGATAATAGTGTCGCACCTTACGCTCAGCGTTACAACGCCTGCCGTTTTGTCCTTAACGACGGTAGAATTATAGTAATCGTCCGCGCGCTGAATCCTTATGAAAAATACGCCGGCAATAAGAATAATCGCCGCCGCGGCTATAACAATAAAGTTTTTCTTATTACGCTTTTTAAGAATATAAAGAATAATCGAACATAAAACCGCAGCGGAAAGGATGATTATCGAGACGGCAATTTTTATCTTTAATTCCTTTGATAAAGATATACCGTCTGCAAATGAAATATTGGTTCCGCCGGGGATTCCGTTAAGCGGAGAAACAGTATTCGTGTTCCCGTTTTCCGATACTGTTTCATCAATACCCAAAGTCTCGCCGTCATTATTCTGAATAAGCGAATCGGTATTACCGTCGGAAGAAGGATTTGTCAAACCGTTATCCTGTGAAGCGGTTTCTTCATTGTAAACAGCGCCCGCCGAGGTTATTTCGTCAGCGGAAGAATCGTGCTTTGTTGTTTTTTCTTTTTCGCTTGAAGAGGAAGCAGTATCGGGAACGCTTGCGCGGGTTGTTTTTTCGTCAGTGACGTCAAAACTGTAAAACGCCCCGTTCCCTTTTAAAAATCTTGAATACGCGACAAGGGCGTTCAACGCCTGAAAAACCGCGCTGTTATTGGCGTCCTCGCCGTATTTATGCGAAAAACTGCCGTCATTGTTTCTGTATCTGTTAAGTCCGTCAAGGACCGTATTTCCGTTTTTAATAAATCTGTTGTCCGTCGAGCAGTTAATGCCCAGCGAGGACAAAGCAATAATAACCTGAGCCGTGCTTTCGGCATTATATGCGCCGTAGCTCTGGTAATCGCCGTTTTCGCTCTGTTTTGAAGAAAGCAAATCAACGGCCTTATTAATCTGGGAAGAATATGAATTGCGGTAAGGGTAAAGCGATTCAAGCGTCATAGCGGTTACGTCTACGTCGCTTTTATCGCCTGAATTTGCCCATCCGCCGTCGGGATTCTGAAGAGATATAATTTTATCGGCAAGCTTTAAGGGCGTATATTCACTGCTTTTACATCCGTTATTCAGAAGATGCAGTCCGAAAATCAGGCTCATTATGCCCTGCTTGCCAATTGCTTCGTTCGTTACGTCTTTAATATACTGCCTTGAAAATGAATCCGCGGATTTTAAAGCGAGAAGAGTCAGGGCAAACTTTTCTCTTGAGGTCGCGGAATAGACCTCATTGTTTTTAAGATATTTTATAAGGTTCTTTTCATACGAGGAATAATCCAGTTCAAGCCCGTTCTGAATAAAAGCAAGAACATACCATTCGCCGCCGAGAGTCATTTCGTGAGAAGCGTAATAATCAATAATGCCCTGCTCGTTTTTAGTATTATATGACGCGGCGCGATAAGCGACAATACCGCCGACAAGGGTATTGACCTCATCGGCGGCATAGCTTTTTGCAAAGCAATGCACAGAGCCGATTAATGAAGAAATAATCAGCAGAGTACATATTATGCTTTTGCAAATTTTAGATTTCATTTAATTAATAAAACCCCGTAAAATATTTATTTCTTTTTGCAGACGCCGTTTGAATCGGCTATGTATTTAACGCCGTTTACGCTGAACGTCTTGCTCTTATACATTACGCAGTCGGAACCGAAGTAATACTTTTTGCCGTCAAGTGAAGCGAACTTCGACTTATAGGCAATGCAGTCCTTACCGAGATAATATTTCTTACCGCTTAAGGAGATGAGTCTTGACTTATATGCAACTCCGTCGGAGCCCATATAGTATTTCTTGCCGTCAATGGAAATAAGTCTCTTTGTATATGCAACTCCGTCGGAGCCCATATAATACTTCTTGCCGTCTACGGAAATAAGTTTCTTTGTATAAGCGACGCCGTCCTTGCCCATGTAATACTTCTTACCGTTTACGGAGATAAGTCTCTTTGTATAAGCGACGCCGTCAGCGCCCATATAATACTTTTTGCCGTTTACGGAAATAAGTCTCTTTGTATATGCCGCACCGTCAGCGCCCATGTAATACTTTTTGCCGCTGACAGAGATTAATCTCTTTGTGTACATAGCGCCGTCAGCACCGAAATAATACTTTTTGCCATCAATTATAACAAGCTGCTTTTTAACCATGGAGCCATCTGCGCCGAAGTAGCATGTCTTTCCGTCAACAGCAGCAAAGCCTGACTGAACAGCATTGTCAATATAGTAATAAGTATTGCCGCCAAAATCGCATACGATTTCCCTATTCTCACCGATAACGTCAATAACAGCGGGGGTTATAATAAGGCCCTCAGTTGTTGTTCTTGCACTGATTATATGTTTGTCATAATCATCAATTCTGATTGCAGCTACGCCGTTTTCATCAGTTGCGAAATCGGTATCAACGCCGTCGATTGTAATAATTGCATTTACAACGGGAAGTTCAACAGGATTCCAGCTTTCGTCATAGCCCTGCATCTTCAGAGTTACGTTGAATGATTCACCGACATTAACTTCATTAAGCTCGGTTACATTAAAATAGGAATATTTATCCGAATAGCCTTCAGCATCCTTATAGCAGAAAGCATAAAGATAATCTCCGTTTACAAGTGAATCAGAAAGGCTCCAGGCAGATACATTATTTACATAATATCCGAATGAGCCCTTATTTGTATTGCCCCAGAGCTTTGTAATGCCAAGTCCGTACTGAGTAGTTGCCGTTTCATATCCGCTCGCACCGTCTGAATAGTACAAAGTGTGAGTTACAATAAGAGCGTCGTTAATCGTAAACATGCCGTCGTTGTCAACGTCGGTTACCGATACGGGCGCATTGTATACAACGGGAGCTCCGTTATTTGCAATTGTAACAAATGTATCAACTGTTTTTTTTGTCAATGCGCCGTCAGAGCCAAAGCAATAGTTGATACCGTCAAATACTACCCAACCGCTCTGAGCAGAATTATTGCAGTAATAATAAGTGTTTCCGCCGAAATCACAAACAAGGTCTGTTTCATTGCCCTTAACTTCAATTACGGCAGGAGTAATAATCATTGAATCTTCTGAAGGTCTTGCGCTGATAATATGCTTCAAGGAATCCTCAATTGTAACCGAAGCAACACCGTTTTCGTCAGTTACGAAATCGGTATCAACGCCGTCGATTGTAATAATTGCATTTGCAACGGGAATTTCGACAGGATTCCAGCTTTCGTCATAGCCCTGCATTTTAAGAGTAACATCAAACGATTCACCCTCAACGACGTCGGATAATGACTTGATATTGAAATAGGCATATTTGTCCGAATAGCCTTCAGCATCCTTATAGCAGAAAGCATAAAGATTGTCACCGTCATTAAGCAGGTCGGTAAGACTCCAGGCAGATGCGTCGTTTACATAGTAACCAAAGCTTCCGTTATTTGTATTACCCCAGAGCTTGGTAATGCCAAGCCCATATTGAGAAACGGCAGTTTCATAGCCGCTTTCTCCCCCAGAATAATACTGAGCGTGAGCGATAATCAATGCGTCATTGATTGTCACTGCGTCGTCGCCGTCTACGTCAGAAACGCTGACAGGTGCATTGTAAACAACGGGAGCGCCGTTGTTGGCAATTGTTACGTAAACATCAGCGTTATCGCCTGAAGCAAATCCGACAACGGCAAACGTGTTCGCCAGAATAAAGATTAAAGTAACCAGCGATAATAATCTAAGCACTTTTTTGTTTTTCATTGTTAATACCAACCTTTCATAAATAAAATAAGCGTTTTTGTTAACACAAAAACGCAACACCAAAAAGCCATTGACAAATGGCTTTAACCGGTTACGCCTTCAAGTGCCCAAGGCATAGCAAATGCTAAAAACCGCGCCTGCGGGAAGTATTCCGACTTAATGAGCTTAAACTCAAATTACGGTAATGGCTGTTGCGACGGATTTTCACCGAGATTCCCTATTACATTTTACGATTAAGTAAAAAGACCGCAGTGCGAATATTTAATTTGCAAATTCATTATAGCAACGTGTAAAAAAAATGTCAATAAAAAGGGAGATGATTTCTCATCTCCCTTTATCTTATTAACCTAAAAAGTCCTTAAGCTTTTTACTTCTGCTCGGATGGCGAAGCTTACGAAGAGCCTTGGCTTCAATCTGACGAATACGCTCTCTCGTAACGCCGAATTCCTCGCCGACCTCTTCAAGAGTGCGCTGTCTGCCGTCCTCAAGCCCGAAACGAAGCTGAATAACCTTCTTTTCACGGGGCGTAAGCGTACTGAGAACGTCGTCAAGCTGTTCCTTAAGAAGCATCATTGAAGCGGCTTCTTCGGGAGCAAGCGCGTCGTCGTCGGGAATGAAATCGCCGAGGTGGCTGTCCTCCTCCTCACCGATAGGCGTTTCAAGCGAAACAGGCTCCTGAGCTACGCGCATAATCTCGCGTACCTTATCAACGGGCATATTGAGATATTCCGAAACCTCTTCGGCGGTCGGGTCTCTGCCGTTTTCGTGGAGAAGAAGAGTTATTGTCTTTTTAACCTTGTTTATCGTTTCAACCATGTGAACGGGAATACGGATTGTTCTCGCCTGGTCGGCAATAGCTCTTGTAATAGCCTGTCTTATCCACCAGGTTGCATAGGTTGAGAATTTAAAGCCCTTTGTATAATCGAACTTGTCAACCGCTTTAAGAAGTCCGAGGTTGCCCTCCTGAATCAGATCAAGGAACTGCATTCCCCTGCCGACATATCTTTTGGCGATACTGACAACAAGACGAAGGTTAGCTTCGGCAAGGCGTTTTTTAGCCTGCTCGTCGTCGTCTGCAATTCTTGTAGCAAGTTCGATTTCCTCTTCACTCGTAAGAAGAGGAACGCGTCCGATTTCCTTAAGATAAGCCTTTACGGGGTCTTCAATGCCCTCGTTCTTTGAATCGGGAGACCCTGAATCAGACGCTTTTTCGCTTTCAACCTCAAACGAGATGTCCGCAAGAGCAGCGTCGCCGAGGTCGTCAATAATCTGAATATTCTGCGCCTCAATTGTATCGTAAATCTTGTCCCACTCTTCAATGTCAAGGTCCATTTCGACTATAACATCGTCGATTTCGTGCGTGGTCAGCTTGCCCGTTGCCTTACCTTTTTTAAGTAATGCGTCAAGCATATTTTTTCCTGTCTGTTCCATTTAACTTCCCTACCCCTTTATGTAAATTTATTTATTGCCTAATTTTTTAAATGCGTCCATAAATTCGTCGTTTGACATATCCTTAACGGCTTTCTGTTCGCTTTTATGTTTCTCTGAAAGTATTGTTTTTATGCAGTCCTCGCACTCTTTTACCGTTTTACCGACAGTATCCGACATAGTAAGCAGTCTTGAATACACGGCGGTTTCTTCATCGGTAAGAAATTGCGAAAGAACCGTTAAATCAAGCGACTGTTCATTTTCAATTCTTTCGGAAACAACCTTGAAAATATGTGAATTGACTACCGAAATAAAATCATCGGGCGTTATTTTACCCTTCAACGCCTTATAACAGTCCGGGCTGAAAATATAGTTTGCAAGCAGATGCTCTTCAGCCTTGACAACTGCGGGATGCCTTGTCCTTTCGGGATTAATTACATCTTTCGGAGCGACAGTCGAACGGACTATATTCTGAAAATCAAGCTTTTTCTGCTTACGCGCGTTTGAAGCGCGTTTTCTTGCAATCTGTTCGTCAATCGCGATTTTACTTACGCCTAATTCACTCAGTCTTGTGGCATAAATATCTCTTTCGAGCGAATTGTCAAGCGACGCAAGAATATCAACGGCGGCGTTAAGATAATTGAGCTTGCCGTCCGAGGTTGTTATATCGAAATTGTGCTGAGCGTTAAGCAACTTAAACTCAATATCGTTCGCCGCGCCCTCAATAATCGAGCGGAAGTAATCCGCGCCGCAGTTTTTAATGATTTCATCGGGGTCTTTGCCGCCCTGAAGATGAAGCACTTTGATTTTGATGCCTGTTTTTGAAAAAATACGAAGCGCCTTATCAACTGCCTTCTGCCCCGCCTCGTCGTTATCGTAACAAAGATAAACCGTATCGGCGTACCGTGTTATTATCGAAGCCTGCTCTTCGGTAAGGGCGGTGCCAAGACCTGCTATTGCATTGTCAAAGCCAGCCTGGTGAAGGGAAATTACGTCCATATTTCCCTCGCAGAGAATAAGTCCCTCGCATTTTGAGCTCTTGGCGAAATTCAGCGCGAAAAGATTACTGCCCTTTTTAAATACAAGAGTATCGCTTGTATTGACATACTTTCTCGGGTCATCCTCGTTAAGACGCCTACCGCTGAAAGCTATGACATTACCGCGTATATCAATAATCGGGAACATCGCGCGGTTTTTAAAAGCGTCGTAATAACTCTTTTCGCCTTTTCTTATGACGTTCGCCTGAAAAAGTTCAAGGTCGTTATAGCCGAGCGATTTAAGGTGCTTATAAAGCCCGTCGTTATAATTTTCGGGAGCAAAGCCCAAGCCGAAATGCTTGATTGTGGCGTCGGTAAGCCCTCGTTTATGGTAATAATCAAGACAATGCCTGCCGAGCGGAGAATAAAGCGAATTATAAAAGAATTTTGCAGACTCGCGGTTTATTTCGAACATACGAAGCCGCTGCTTTGTAAATGAATCGTCAAAATTCGTTTCCGGCGGAGCCATGCCCACCATATCGGCAAGCTGCTTTACAGCCTCGACATAATCAAGATTATTGATATTTTTCATAAAAGTGATTACGTCTCCGCCCTGACCGCAACCGAAACAGTAATAAGACTGCGTTTCGGGATAAACGGTGAATGACGGCGTTTTTTCATTGTGAAACGGACAAAGTCCCGTTAAAATTCTGCCTCTTCTTCTGAGGGTAACGTATGACGAAACGACTGTTTCAATATCGTTTTTGCTTCTCAATTCTTCAAGATAAGCGTCGCTTATTGCCATATTACCCCTCCTTTCGACAGAATCATATAATATTCAATGCGTCATATTCGCACCATTAAAAATCAAGAGACTCATTCCATCCGCTGGGAATGAAAAGTTTATTATAAACTCTTAAAACGTAAATATCGGACATACTTGCGACGAAATCGCACGAAGCCCTGTGAGCGCCCTCGTTTTCGGCGATAGGTTTATATAAATCGGGAAGCTCGTCGGGATGCGAGCAGAAATAATTATACAGCTCGATTATAAGGCTTTCGGCTTTTTTCTCCTCACCCTTACAGACGGGATTTGTATATACGTTTTTAAACATAAAGTCGGTCAGCTCTTTAAACGCCGCTTTGACCTCGCTGTCCATACCGACGTCGGAAACCGTATTGTTTATAACGGACGTTACAAGAGAATTGATTCTGTTCGACTTTGTCTGGCCGAGAACCTTTCTGATTTCAAGCGGGATATCTTCGTTACAGATTACCCTTGCTCTTATGGCGTCATCGATATCGTGGTTGATATACGCAATCTTATCAGCTGTTTTAACGAGCCTGCCCTCCAGCGTATCGGCTTCCTTGCCCGTCGTATGGCAGAGGATGCCGTCGCGAACCTCATAAGTGAGGTTAAGCCCTTCGCCGTTTTTTTCAAGCCTGTCGACGACTCTCAGGCTCTGTTCAAAATGACGGAATCCGCCTTCATATACGGAATCAAGAGCCCTTTCGCCCGCGTGACCGAAGGGAGTATGTCCCAAATCGTGACCGAGTGAAACGGCTTCGATTAAATCTTCATTTAAAGCAAGAGCGCGCGCAATCGTTCTTGCAATCTGAGAAACCTCAAGAGTATGAGTCAGACGTGTTCTGTAATGATCTCCCTCGGGAGAGAGGAAAACCTGAGTTTTATGCTTTAACCTTCTGAATGACGAAGAATGAATGATTCTGTCCCTGTCGCGCTGATAAGCGGTTCTGACCGGGTCTTCGTCTTCATACCTTTTGCGCCCTTTGGTATTCTCGCATAACTGCGCATACTGTGAAAGCGTGTTTTTTTCAATTAAGAGCGTTCTCTGACGGATTTCGTCTGACATTTTTTCACCCCTGAAAAACGATTTCGATTATATATACCAAAAAAGTAATAAAATTCCTTTATTAAATCAAAAAAATTTATATTTCAGCGAACAATTTGTCTTTTTCGGTTAGTTTATAAGCTCCCGCGGAGGCTTCGACGACTTTTGAGTCAAGCTTCATAAACAGCTCTTCGGGAATATAGCCCGATACGATTACGTTATCAAGATATTCGGTGTTTTCAATTACGCCGCCGTTTTCTTCGACGAGAGAATTGACCTTGCCGAAAAATGAATAATCGCACTCGAGCGAAAACCTTATGCAAAGCGACATTTCGATTTTAACGCCCGCCTCGACCGCAAGAGACGCGGTATGCGAATAAGCCCTGACAAGACCGCCGCCGCCGAGAAGAATGCCGCCGAAATAACGCGTGACAACAATACAGACATCCGTAAGGTCATTTTTCTCGATAACGTCAAGAACCGGCACTCCCGCCGTACCCTGAGGCTCGCCGTCATCGGAATACCGTTTGAAATTGTCCTCGCGTATTTTATATGCAAATACGTTATGCCTTGCGTCATAATGCTTCTGCTTTATTGACACGACAAAGCTCTCCGCCTCTTCCTTTGTTTTAACGGGCTTTATATACCCGATGAAGCGGGAGCGTTTAATTTCGTATTCTGCATTTGTTTCCTTTTCAACCGTAAAATATGAGTTCATATTACATCCTCATAAAGAACAAAAAAGACGATACAAAAAACGTATCGTCTTAAATGCTTTTGCTTATTTACCCAAATTGAAGCGCTTGTTGAATCTGTCGACGCGTCCGCCTGTATCAACGAGCTTCTGCTTACCGGTAAAGAACGGATGGCAATTTGCGCAGACGTCAACACGTAAGTCCTGCTTAGTAGAACCCGTTTCATATGTTGCGCCGCAAGCGCATCTGATTACCGTAGGCTGGTAATTCGGATGAATTCCATCTTTCATAACTGTCACCTCTTTCGTTGTACAACGCCGTATATATTAACATAAAGAATTTAAAAATGCAAGTATTTTTTTAAAATTAACTTAATTCAAACTGACCGGTGTATAACTGGTAATACTTACCCTTTTGTTTAAGCAGGTCGTCGTGGTCGCCGCGTTCGATAATTTCGCCGTTTTCAAGCACCATAATCGCGTTTGAATTACGCACCGTAGAAAGCCTGTGAGCGATAACGAAAACGGTTCTGCCCTCCATCAGGGCGTCCATTCCCTTTTCGATTAAACGCTCGGTTCTTGTGTCAATGGAGCTTGTAGCTTCATCGAGAATAAGCACGGGCGGGTCGGCAACCGCGGCGCGGGCAATCGAAAGCAACTGCCGCTGGCCCTGACTTAAATTCGAGCCGTCGCCGGTGAGCAGAGTGTCGTAACCGTGAGGAAGCCTCGTAATAAACGAATGCGCGTTGGCTATCTTTGCCGCCCTGATGACCTCTTCATCCGTCGCGTCAAGCTTACCGTAACGTATATTGTCTTTAACCGTGCCCGTGAACAAATGCGTGTCCTGAAGAACCATGCCCAGAGAACGGCGCAAATCGGCTTTTTTAATCTTCTGAATATTTATTCCGTCATAGCGGATTTTACCCTGCTGAATTTCATAAAAGCGGTTTATAAGGTTTGTTATCGTAGTTTTACCCGCGCCCGTTGAACCGACAAAAGCGATTTTCTGACCGGGCTTTGCGTAAAGACTAATGTCGTTAAGAACGGTCTTCTTGCCGTCATAGCTGAATACTACGTTTTCAAACTCGACCTTGCCCTCAAGACGTCTGTAAGTTACCATACCGTCGCCGTGAGTGTGCTTCCACGCCCAGATATTGGTGCGTTTTTCGGTTTCTTTAATCTCGCCGTTTTCGTCAATTACTGCATTGACGAGAACTACATAACCGTTATCCTCTTCCTTTTCGGCGTCGATTATGTCAAAGATTCTTTCCGCGCCCGCAAGAGCCGAAAGAATATTATTGAACTGCTGTGAAAGGTCGGTTATAGGACGTGTAAACTGTCTTGAATAAAGCAGGAACGAGCTGATTGTACCAACCGTTATATTGCCTATAATTACAAGGAAGCCGCCGAATACGCACAAAACGGCGTAATTGATATAAGACAGATTGCCCATAATCGGCATAAGAATACTCGCAAACGTATTCGCGCTTGTAGCCGAGCGACGGAGATTACCGTTAAGCTCGTTGAATCTGTCAACGGTTTCGCCCTCATGATTAAAGACCTTTATAACCTTCTGCCCTTCAATCGTTTCTTCAATATAGCCGTTCGCTATACCTAAATCCTTTTGCTGTTTTCTGAAATAGGTCGAGCTTTTACCGCCGAGCTTTTTGATGATTATTATCATAAATACGACGAAAACAACAATCCACAACGTCATCCACCGGCTGAGTATAAGCATCGCGATAAAGGTTGCCACAACCGTAAACATTGACTGAATCGTCTGAACTATCGTCTGGCTCAAAAAGTTTCTGACTGTTTCAACGTCGTTTGTAAAACGGCTCATCAGTTCGCCGTGAGTATGAGAGTCGAAAAAGCTTATCGGCAAATCCTGAAGCGCGTCAAACAAATCGCGTCTTATGGCGTTTACTGTACCCTGCGAAATATAAAGCATAATCCTCTGATACGTATAAGAGGAAATAATGCTTACAAGGAACAGCCCGCCCATAAACAAAAGCGCCTTGATAATCGGCATCATATTTTCGGTTGTAGGACTTTGACCTATGAGCGGAACAACATAGTTATCTATCAGAGGCTTGACAAAAAACGAAGAGGCAACCGTTCCGATAGACGAAAGGAAAATAAGCAGCACGACAAGCGCAAGAGTAGCCTTTCTTTTCGCGAGATAGGAAAGAAGTCTTGTCAAAGTGCCCTTTACGTTTTTGGGTTTCTGGAATTTATTCTTATTAGGTCCCGGCATTAAAGAGCACCCCCTTCGCTGACAGCGCCCTGCTGCTGAGAAATATAAACCTCTCTGTATATTTCGTTATTTTCGAGCAATTCCTCATGAGTGCCTATAGCGTTAATCCTTCCGTCGTCAAGAACGACAATTTTATCGGCGTTCTCAACGCTTGAAATACGCTGGGCAATAATTATCTTTGTTGTATTCGGAATGCTGTTTGCGAATGCCTCGCGGATTTTTGAGTCGGTATATGTATCGACCGCGCTCGTGCTGTCGTCAAGAATAAGGATTTTAGGCTTTTTTAAAAGCGCTCTTGCGATACAGAGCCTCTGCTTCTGACCGCCCGAAACATTGACGCCGCCCTGACCGAGGTCGGCATTGTAGCCGTCGGGAAAGCTCATAATAAAGTCGTGAGCCTGACAAGCCTTACATACCTCGATTATCTCTTCTTCGGACGCGTTTTTATCACCCCAGCGAAGATTATCGATAATCGAGCCTGAGAAAAGCACGTTTTTCTGTAAAACCATACTGACGGCTTCGCGCAGTTCAAAAATTGTATAGTCCCTGACGTTTCTGCCGCCGACCTTAACCTCGCCCTCGGTTACGTCATAAAGGCGCGGAATAAGCGAAACGAGAGTTGTTTTCGCGCTGCCCGTACCGCCGATAATACCTACGGTTTCACCGGAGCTGATTTTAAGATTGGCGTTGTCTACGACGTTTTTCTCGCCGTCCTTGTCATACTTGAAAGAAACATTTACAAATTCGATGTCACCGCTTTCGACCTTAAGGCTTTCGTCGGCTTCGTTATCGTTGATATCGCTCTTTTCGTTAATGATTTCTTTAATTCTTATTACGGAAGCCTGCGCCATAACAAACTGAATAATAAAAACGGTAATGAAAATCATTGAAATAAGAATTGTCGAAACGTACGTTACGATAGAAGAAAATGCGCCGACCTCAAGCTGTTCGCCTATTATAAGCTTTGAGCCAAGCCAGTAAACCGTAATAAACGTCGAGAACATAACAAGGCTCATAAGCGGAGTCGCGGAAATCATAATCTTTTCTGCAAAAATCGCGGCGTCCTTGAGGTTGTCGTTCGCAGTCTTGAATTTCTTTTTCTCATAATCCTCGCGTACAAAGGATTTAACGACTCTTATGGCGATAAGATTTTCCTGTATCGAGCCGTTAAAGCCGTCAAACATTTTAAACATTCTTTTGAATCTCTTAAGCGCAATAGGACCGAGAACCGCAATTCCGACAACTATAAGCGGAATTACTATAAGAAATACGGACGAAACCTTCGTATTGATGCGGAAGCACATAACCAGAGCAAATACGAACTGAACGGGAGCCCTGAACAGCATACGCAGACACATCTGAAAAGTGTTCTGTACCATCGTTATATCGGTCGTAAGCCTTGTAACAAGGGATGCGGTGCTGAACTTGTCGATATTCGAGAACGAAAAATTCTGAATATTCTGATACATTACGCGGCGAAGCTCCGTACCGAAGCCCATACCGGCAACTGCGGCAAGACGGGCGGCGAGCGCGCCGCATATAAGCGAGCCGAAAGCCATAACAAGCATTTTCGCGCCGGTTATGTAAATATATCTCATATCGCTGTTTGCGATTCCCTTATCGACAAGGTCGCCCATAAGCCTGGGGATTAAAAGCTCAAGCCATACCTCGCCTATCATAAGAAAAGGGCACGCGATAGCCTGCCATTTGTAGTTTTTGGCATATCTGAACAGGCTGAACATATTATCCCCCTCATAAAATATATTGGTTTATATTTTACATAATTATAAATTTCAAGTCAAGAAAAAACGGGTAATTTTTACCCGTTCCTGATTGATTTTATTGCATTTTTTTCAAGACGTGAAACCTGCGCCTGACTTATTCCGATTTCATCGGCAACCTCGGTCTGTGTTTTGCCCTGCATAAAACGAAGCGTGAGTATTTGTCTTTCGCGCTTTGAAAGGTTTTCAATCCCCTGTTTTATTGTAATTTCGTCAAGCCAGTCCGAGTCGGATTCGTTTGAAGCGACCTGGTCAAGAACATAAATTGTATCCCCGCCCTCGGAATAGACGGGCTCGTACAACGAAACCGGCTCAACAATGGCTTCAAGCGCCATAACCGCCTGACTAACGCTTACGCCGAGCTTTTTTGCAATTTCATCAATTGACGGCTCGCGGTTCAATTCGTTCTGGAGCTGTTCTTTAACCTGCATTGCCTTGTACGCAGTATCTCGAAGTGAACGGCTCACACGCAGAGAATTATTATCACGAAGGTAACGCCTGACCTCGCCTATAATCATAGGAACGGCGTAGGTTGAAAAACGGACGTTCTGGTTAAGGTCAAAATTGTCAATAGCTTTCATAAGTCCGATACACCCGACCTGAAACAAATCGTCCATTTCCTCGCCTCGGTTTGAGAAACGCTGAATTACGCTCAATACGAGGCGCAGATTGCCGCAGATAAGCTTTTCACGCGCGTCCGAGTCATTATTCTCGCGGTATTTTCTGAGAAGCGATATCTTCTCGCTCTCCTTAAGAACAGAAAGATTATTGGTGTTTACGCCGCATATTTCGACCTTGTTGAACTGCAAAAAAATCAATCCTTTTTATAGAATATGTGACGAAAAAAGGACCGTTTATATTATTGGCTGAATATTACATTTTATTTCGTATTGTCAAAAGAAAAAATTTTTCTTGATTTTTCAAAAGGATTACTGTATAATGACTTTTGCTCGGACGTTTAGCTCAGTTGGTAGAGCATTCGCTTGACGTGCGAAGGGTCAGCGGTTCAAGTCCGTTAACGTCCATAAAAGCAAAGAGCAGGTCGTTGACCTGCTCTTTGCTTTTATTATTTTATATTACGGACTTGAACCTTTAGGATTTTTTCGTTAAGAAAATGCTTCAGTGAAGCATTTTTAGAAAAAAATGTGCGAGAGCGGTTACTGTAACCCGCAGGGTTATAGTCGCCGAGCACGCAAAGAATTTTTTTAAAAATTCTTTGTCAAGTCCGTGCCGAAGATTATATGACGGTTGTTGAGGACGACTTGAACCTTTAGGATTTTTTCGTTAAGAAAACGGTTCAGTAAACCGTTTGATATTATTCCTCCGTCTGTTTTCCTAAAAATGTCGCGGCGACCTGAACGAGCTTTATATCAGTCTGAGTCGGGTAATTCTCTTTTTCGCTGAAAAGCATTATTACCGCGCCCGACAAATCGCCGCTGCCGATAATCGGGAAAACGACGCTCGCCTGTCTGTCAACTCCGTCAATTGGATATATTTCATTTGCGCTCGGCGACGCGATAAAGCTTGAACGGCTTTCCATAAGAATTTCAACCGATTCGCTTATTCTTTTTTCGAGCACCTCGCGTTTCGGCAAACCCGAAGCCGATATTACGTGGTCACGGTCGCAGATAATAATCGGCTGATTAGTCGCCCTTGCGAGCACTTCGGCATACTGAACCGCAAATTCGTTCATTTCACCTATGGGCGAATACTTTTTAAAAATAACCTCGCCGTCGCTTGCTGTGAAAATTTCAAGCGGGTCGCCTTCGCGTATTCTTAATGTTCTTCTTATTTCTTTCGGTATTACCACACGCCCGAGGTCGTCAATCCTTCGGACAATTCCTGTCGCTTTCATAAAGCACTTCCCTTTTAAAATGTTATTCAGGAATAGTTTTTACATACTGACCGTTTTTATTCAAAAAAAGAAATGCAGTTGACCGTAACAGTCAACTGCATTTTTATTAATTCGGATTATTCCGAAGGCGGAGCGTCCTGCCCGTTTGTGTCGGGAGCGTCAATAACGTCCGACCCGTTATCTGAAGAAGAAACGATTTCGGTATTCTCGACCGACTCTTCATCCTCAGGCTTTTCTTCCTTTGTTTCGGGAACATAATCCTCGGACATAAGAACTTTAAATCTGTCTCCCTCAATCTTTTCGACCTCAATAAGCTCTTTTGCAACAATATCAAGCTTGTCGAAATGGCCGCGGATTATATCTTCGGCGCGCTTATAGGCGTTAGTGATAATCTCGTTAACCTCGGCGTCGATAGCCGCCGAAACAGCCTCGGAGTAATCGCGCATATGGGTATAATCCCTGCCGAGGAAGATTTCGTCATTGTCCTTACCGTAGTTAATCGGACCGAGCTTTTCGCTCATACCGTATCTTGTAATCATATTTCTTGCGATATTTGTCGCTCTTTCAATGTCATTTGACGCGCCGGTGCAAATATCGCCGATAGCGACTGCCTCTGCGACACGACCGCCGAGAAGAACAACGATTTCGTCAAGCATATGAGTTCTTGAAATATGGGTATTGTCGTTTTCGGGTCGGGAAAGCGTAAAGCCCGCCGCCATACCGCGCGGTATAATCGAAATCTGCTGAACGGGGTCCTGACCTTCGAGATAATAGGTAACAATCGCGTGGCCCGCCTCGTGATAAGCGGTTATGCGCTTGTCTTCGGGAGTCATCTTATGGCTCTTCTTTTCGGTACCGACCATTACCTTGATGGTTGCCTCGTCGATTTCATTCATTGTAATCGCTTTCTTCTTACGTCTCGCGGCGAGAAGAGCGCTTTCGTTAAGCAGGTTTTCAAGGTCCGCGCCGGTAAATCCGACTGTTGAATGAGCGACCTTATTGAGGTCAACGTCGGGAGCAAAGGGTTTGCCCTTGGCGTGAACCTTAAGAATATCTTCTCTGCCCTTTACGTCGGGAATGCCGACGGTTACCTGACGGTCAAAACGTCCGGGACGAAGAAGCGCGGGGTCAAGGATGTCGGGACGGTTAGTCGCGGCGATAATAATAACACCCTGATTCTTTCCGAAGCCGTCCATTTCAACAAGCAGCTGATTAAGAGTCTGCTCGCGTTCATCGTGTCCGCCGCCCATACCGGCGCCTCTGTGGCGGCCTACTGCGTCAATTTCATCTATAAATACGATAGCGGGAGAATTCTTCTTCGCCTGTTCAAAAAGGTCGCGAACTCTTGACGCGCCTACGCCGACATACATTTCAACGAAATCGGAACCCGAAATCGAGAAGAACGGAACGCCAGCTTCGCCCGCAACGGCTCTCGCAAGCAAGGTTTTACCCGTACCGGGAGGGCCTACAAGAAGCACGCCCTTGGGAATTCTTGCACCAAGGTCGTTAAATGCAAGCGGATTTTTAAGGAAATCAACAAGCTCGGCAAGCTCTTCCTTTTCTTCATCCGCGCCCGCAACGTCGTCAAAGGTCGTTTTATTATCTTCGGAATTGAGTTTCGCTTTCGCCTTTGAAAAGCTCAGTGCGCGGTTGTTTTCGGACGAAATGGTCTGATTCATACGCCTGAACATAAAATAGACTATTACAACGCTCATCAGTATAAGAATTGCGTAGGGAATCATTGAAACCCACCACGAATTTGACGAGCCGGAGATATAATTCGCCTTAATCTGATTATTCGGATTCTGACGGTTATACTTCATTACGGACGTATGAACGTCGTCAATAAACAGGCTGACGTTCGGTACGGTGTATTCGTATATCTTATCGTCTTCACCCTTGAGCTTATAACGGAGTCTGCCGCTCGAAAGGTCAAGGTCATATTCGGTAACCTTGTTCTGGTCAAACAGCTTGACTATTTCGTAATACTCGGTCTTAGCCTTAAACTGCTGGTTCGTGAAGAACATAATGCAGCAGATAAAAAGAACGGGTATTACAATATAAGGAATTATTGCCTTATAATTGAACTTTTTATTATTCAAGATTCTTTCTCACTCCTGTCTCGTTTATTCGTACACACTCGGCTTTAAAATGCCGATGTAGGGAAGATTTCTGTATTTTTCGGCGTAGTCAAGACCGTAGCCGACGGCGAATGCGTCGGGAATAACGGCGCCGAAATAGTCGGCTTTGATATCTGCCTCGCGCCTTTCGGGCTTATCGAGAAGAGTACAGATTTTAATGCTGTTGGCGTTTCTCTGTTTAAGCATTTCTCTTAAATAGCTCAACGTTCTTCCGCTGTCGAGAATGTCCTCGACAATAAGCAAATCCATACCTTCGACGCTTCTGTCAAGGTCTTTGATAATCTTGACGTTGCCGCTCGTTTTAGTGCCCTTGCCGTAGCTTGAAACGGCCATAAAATCTATTTCGCAGGGAATGGTTACATTTCTCATAAGGTCCGCCATAAAAACGACCGAGCCTTTGAGAACGCTAACAAGCACAAGATTTTTGTCCCTGTAATCCTCGGAAATCTGTCTGCCTAATTTTTCAACGGTTTCTTTAATCTGTTCCTCGGAAAGTAAAATTTCCTGAATGTCCTCTTTCATAATCATTCCCCTTTTGAAAGCTTAATTATATTTTTTGTGCCGTCGGTAATTTTTACTCTTTCGTCGACACAGATATTTTCAACAAGAAAAACTCCGTTTTCATCACTTAATACGGCGATATTATTACGGTCCTCAACGGGAATCCTTTCCTCAAGGAAAAGCTTCTTGAGAGTTTTTGTAACTCCCCTGTTTTCGGGACGTATGCTGTCGCCGTCCTTTCTTGAACGTATGAAAACTTTACCGTTAATTTTATCACAATCAAACGCATTTTCCAATACGTTTTTTTGAACAGTATGTAAATCTTTTTCGGAAAGAATTTCAAATCCGTAAACGCCCGCGGGAGTTTTTATTTCTTTCGTGAAATCAGTTATTTCCGTTTCCCACGGAGAAGCGGTTTCGGTTTTCTTTTCAATAAAGAACTCGCCGTTCTTTGATACCGCGAAATACTCGCCGCTGAGCTGAACCGCGCCGCCTTTTTTATTATCAAGCATTTCGGTTATCAAATCGATATGCTTTTTATCGGGCAAGGGCGAAAAAGCGTCGGAGCACATTTTTACGATAACCCTGTTGCGAACGCTTTCGGGCTCGGCGAAAAGCAAATCGGCAGGGATTTTTCCGTCCTCAAGATAAAGAGTCATAAATCCCGAAGCGAGCGACGAAAGGTATTTTTCGTCACACTGAAGATTTTCAAACGTCCTTTGCATAAGCGAAAAGAACGACGGGTTAATGCTCTTCATTTCTTCAATGACGCCGTGTCTTATTTTATTTCTTGTGTAATCGGTCGATTCGTTCGTGCTGTCGGTTACAAAGGAAAGTCCGTTTTTTTCGCAGTACTCTTCGATTTCGTCTCTTGTGCATTCAATAAGCGGACGGATAATATTTCCCCTTTTGGCGGGAATTGAACAAAGCCCCTTTAAACCCGTGCCTCTTGTAAGATTAATGAAAAAAGTTTCAACCGCGTCGTTGAAATTGTGAGCGGTTGCGATAACCGAATTACCGTCTGAAAGCGAATCGAAAAATTCATATCGGATTCTTCTTCCGCATTCTTCCTCGCTTTCACCTGTTTTTTCGGCTTCGGCGGGCACGTCAAAGCGAAGCGTTTTTAACGTAACAGAGTTCTTTTCGCAAAAGTCCCTGACAAAGCGTTCGTCCCTGTCGGCTTCTTCGCCCCTGATACAGTGATTGACGTGCGCGGCAATAAGGTTAAGCGACATTTTTTCCCTTAACGAAAGAAGAATATGCGTCAGCGCAATTGAATCCGCGCCGCCCGACAGACCGACAATAACAGTCTGCCCGTTTTCAAGCATATTGTATTTTTCAATAGCAGAAGTGACCTTAGCTGTCATTTCTTACCTTCTCCTTATTGCTGAAAAGAGTGTAATCGGGGTCCCAGTTAAGCTTGACCTCGCCGACGTCGCCGTGACGGTTTTTACGAACAAGCACTTCAGCCTCGTTAACCTCAACATTTTCGGCGTCAACGGGTTCGTCCTTATCGTAATAATCCTCTCTGTAAAGCATAAGAACGATATCGGCGTCCTGCTCGATTGAACCCGATTCACGAAGGTCGGCAAGCTGAGGCTTATGCTTCTGACCTCTGACCTCGGTATTACGCGAAAGCTGTGAGCATACGACAACGGGAATATGTAATTCCTTAGCCATAATCTTAAGCGCACGGGTGATATCGCTGACCTCGTTTGTTCTTGAATCGGAGCGTCTTCTGTCGCCCGTCATAAGCTGTAAATAGTCAATAAATACGCAGTCGACATTTTTAAGACGGCGGATTTTCGCCTTCATTTCGCTTACGGACGTAACCGCGCTGTCGTCAAAATAAAGCTCGCAGTCATTAAGGTCGGTAGCGGCCTGAGCAAGTCTCTGCCATTCGGTCGAGGTGATTTCGCCGTTACGCATTTTCTTGCTGTTTACACGCGCTTCGGTGGAGAAAACACGCTTTGCAATCTGCTCGTTCGACATTTCCAGCGAGAAGAAAACAACCTTTTTACGACTCTTCACGGCAACATTTCTCGCAATATTGAGAATAAAGCTCGTTTTACCCATCGCAGGGCGCGCGCCGACAAGAACAAGGTCGCTCTTATTAAGACCGACAATCATTCTGTCAAGGTCGGTAAAGCCCGTGGGAATGCCCATATACTGTTCCTTATCGGGTGAAGCGAGCTTCTGAAGGGAATCGTAAACCTCGCCTGTGATTATTTCGCCGATTCTGACAGGTCCGCTTGAAAGCTTGCCCTGACGGATATCATAAATCGACTGTTCGGCTTTATCGAGTATTTTATCGGATTCGTCGCCCTCGCCCGAAGCGGATTCAATAATATCTCTCGCGGCGAGAATCAAAGCGCGCTTACGGTAATTCTCATTAACGATTCGGCAATAGCTCTCAACGTTTGAAGCCGAGGGCAAATTGCGCGCAAGCTGAAGAAGATATTCCTTACCCGAAGCGTCGTCATATTCAGCGTCCTGCTTGAGCTTTTCAAGCACGAGCAACGGGTCAACCGCACTACCCGAAGCGTCAAGAGACAGAATCGCCGAATAAATCGCCCTGTGCTGAGGGAGATAGAACGAATCGGGTTTTATTGTAATCATAACGTTATTAAGACAGTTCGGGTCAATAAGAATAGCGCCGAGAACAGCCTGCTCCGCATCAAGATTGAACGGAAGCTCCATAGCGTCAATAATAAAATTATCTGCCATTATTCTTCACCTACCATTACGGTAATTTTACAGTTAATTCCGCTGTAAAGCTTAATTTCCGCGGGATATGAGCCGAACTGCTTTATATCTTCAACGGTAAGCTTTCTGCGGTCAATGTCGATGGAAAACTGCTCTTTAATCGCCGCCGCAACGTCCTTTGAGGTTACCGAGCCGAAAAGTCTTCCAGCAGAGCCGGCCTTTGCCTTGACTTTAACGGTCTTTCCTTCAAGGGTTGCCTTTATATCATTGGCATTAGCAATATCGACGTCAATTTTATGCTGATTGGAGGCCTCACGGTTTTTAAGCTCTGTAAGAGTCTGGGCGTTAACCTCAACCGCAAGTCCTTTTGGTAAAAGGAAATTTCTTGCATAGCCGTCGCTCGCCTTAACCTTTTCGCCTTTTTTACCGAGTCCCTTTACATCCTGAGTGAGAATGAGTTCCATTAGTTATTACCTCCGTTAGAATTATTATCGTAGTAGTCAATAGCTTCCTTAAGCAGAGCGACCGCCTGCTCGTAATCATCACATTCAAGCTGGCACGCCGCCATTGTCTGATGACCGCCGCCGCCGAGTTTTTCCATAACAAGCTGAACGTTCACCTTACCCATGGAACGGGCGGAAATATTAATGCGGCCGTCCTGACGGAAAAGTACGTAGGAAGCGTTTATATCGCTTATATAAAGCATTTCGTCCGCCGCCTGGGAAGCGACAATACGAAGCTCTTTAATCGAATTGTCCTCAACGTAAGAAATCGCCGAGGATTTATAGGTCGTAGCGCGGGAGACTATTTCGTTTTTCTGTTTATTCGTTTCTATCGAGCTTGAGAAGAACTGCTTTACCTCGACCGTGTCCGCTCCCCTGCCGCGAAGATAGGCCGCAGCTTCAAAGGTTCTTACGCCGGTTCTGAGAACAAAATTCTTTGTGTCGAGCGTTATTCCGCTGAGCATCGCGTTGGCTTCAAACTGACCTATAACAGGCTTTTTTGAAATGTACTGTGCGAGCTCGGCAACCATTTCGCACGCCGAAGAAGCGTGAGGCTCGTGATAGAAAATAACGGCGTTCTGTATGTAATCGACTGTTTTACGGTGGTGGTCAATTACAACGACGTTTTTCGCTTTCTTATAAAGCTCAGGGCTTTCAACATAATCCGGTCTGTGAGTATCGACCACGAAAAGTACCGACCGTTCGTCGATATCGTTTTCCGCCTTTGAAGGCTCAATAAAGGCGTCCTCGTAGCCCTTGCGCGAAGCCATTTCGATAAGCGACGAAGCAAGCGAGGTCTTTTTATTGACAACTATTTTAGTGTCAACGCCAAGGGACGTAAGTATCTTATGAAGACCGATTGCCGCGCCTATTGCGTCAAGGTCGGAGAAACGGTGTCCCATAATGTAAACCTTTTTATAGTTGTTGACAAGCTCGACAATCGCCTTTGAGACTACCCTTGTTCGAACCTTAGTTCGTTTTTCGAGTCCGTTTGAAACGCCGCCGAAGAAGTCGAAGCCTGTGTCCGTTCTTATAACAGCCTGGTCACCGCCGCGTCCGAGAGCCATATCTATAGCCTGACGCGCGTCATTTTCGCATTCTTCTATATTTCCCGTCCTGCCGACGCCTATTGAAAGAGTAACGCCTACAATACGGTCGTTATACGAATAGTTTCTGACCTGTTCAAGAATGTCAAAACGCCCTTCAATAATCTTTTTCATATTCCTTTCTTCGATAACGGCTATAAATCTTCCGTTGCCGATTCTGCGAAGGAAGCCCGAAAACTGTTTAAACCAGGCTTCAATGAGCTTTTCAACGCCGCTTGTGATTTCGGCAAGCTCACTGTCGGAATATGAATTATAAAGGTCGTCGATACTGTCGACACTGATAAGCATTACGGCGGGATGAGCGAGGTCATATTCGATTTTAATATTCTTAAGCTCGGTGTCCTCGTCAAAATAGAGCACGTAAAGGTCGCCGTCACGCCTTTCGACGGGATTCTGGAAAAGCGTATATTTTTTGCCGTTGTATTCAACGTTCAGGCGGGTGTTCTTTTTTATCGTTTCAATGCCTATGCCCGAGGTAAACTGGTCAATGGTAGTGTCCTCGATTACTATGTCCTTTCCCATAACCTCATCGGAAAAGCGGGAGTTATACCAGACTATGACGCCGTTTTCGTCGCTGACAAGAACGGGAAGCGGAAAGCTATCAAGCAAATCGCGTCCGCTCGGGTCAAGCGAGGCGTTGACCGCCGCGATATCGGACATGGTTTTATGAAAACCGCGTCTTGTCTTTATGACCGTTAAAATCGCAAGCAAGCCCGTCGCAATAAGAAAAGCAAGTCCCGTGGTGGGATACCTGAGCATGGTAAGAGCGCTCAGAGCCAGCGCAAGGGCTATAAGCAGAATAATTGTGTAGTGCTTTTTGATAATGTATCTGAAATTCAAAACTCAGACCTCCATAATTATAGGAAGAATCATCGGATTGCGTTTTGTTCGTTCATAGACAAGCCTTGAAGCCTCGTCGCGGATTCTGTTTTTAATGCTGTTATGGTCAGTAATGCCGTCATAAAGGCAGTCGTTTATAACCTTTTCGCAGGATGAAGAAATAGTTTCAATCAGTTCTTCATTCTCACGCACATAGACAAATCCTCTTGTAATAACCTCGGGGCCGTTGACAATAAGTCCCTGGGAAAGAGTGACCGCAACAACTATAATTCCGTCTGCCGAAAGGCGTTTTCTGTCCCTTATTACTATTGAACCGACGTCGCCTACGCCGTAGCCGTCGACAAAGACCTTGCCCGCGGGCACCTCGTTTACGACGCTGATTTTATTATCGGTTATTTCAACCTGCTTGCCGTTGTCGGCAATTATTATATTGCTTCTGGGGATTCCCATGGACTGGGCAAGCGCGGAATGCCTTCTGAGGTGCTTCTGCTCGCCGTGAACGGGAATAAAGTATTTCGGCTTTGTAATACCGAGCATCAGTTTAAGCTCTTCCTGACACGCGTGTCCCGAAACGTGAACGTCATACATTTTTTCATAAATGACCTCTGCGCCGAGTTTTAGAAGCTCGTCGACAACTCTGCCGACTGTCTTTTCGTTGCCCGGAATCGGCGTAGCGGAAATAATGACGTAATCGTTTGGAATAATAGAAACGCGTCTGTGCTCGCTGAACGCCATTCTGTGAAGAGCGGACATTGGCTCGCCCTGACTGCCCGTAGTGATAATAACCATTTTATCGGCGGGGTAATTATTGACGCTGTCAATGCTCACAAGAAGGTTGTCGGGTACGTTAAGATAGCCGAGGTCCGCCGCCTTTTCGACAACGTATTCAAGGCTCCGCCCCGAAAGCGCGACCTTTCTTCCCATATCCTTTGCGATATTCATTATCTGCTGAACGCGGTGAATATTCGAGGCAAAGGTCGCGATAATGATTCTTCTTCCCCTCGCCTTTGCAAAAAGGTCGGAGAACGTTTCGCCGACTTTCTTTTCGCTTTCGGTATAACCGGGTCTTACCGCATTGGTCGAATCGGACAGCAGGCATAAAACGCCCTGCTTGCCGAGCTCCGAAAAACGGGCAAGGTCGATAATCTCGCCGTCAATGGGAGTAGAATCGATTTTAAAATCGCCCGTCTGAATAATAACTCCCGCGGGGGATTTTATCGCAAGACCGACGGAATCGGGAATTGAATGATTGACGTGAATAGCCTCAACCTCAAACTGACCGAGCTTAATTGTATCGCCGGCTTCAATGCAGTTTATTCTTACATCATTGAGAATGCCGTGCTCGGCAAGCTTACCCTCAATAAGTCCTGCGGTAAGCCTTGTAGCGTAAACGGGAATATTGACTGTTTTAAGCAGATACACAAGGCCGCCTATATGGTCCTCGTGACCGTGGGTTATAACGATACCGCGAATTTTTTCCCTGTTTCTCTCGACATAGGTGAAATCGGGAATTACAAGGTCAACTCCGAGCATTTCGGTATCGGGAAAAGCGAGTCCGCAATCGACAATGAACATATCGTCGCCGTACTCGTAAAGCGTCATATTCTTACCGACCTCGTTAAGACCGCCGAGGAACGCAATCCTGACGGGTAAAGCGGGCGAAGCGACGCTCTTTGGTTTTCTTTCCGCCTTTGCGGCTTTCTTGGCCGGCTGACGGGAAGAAGTTCTTCTATTATTCTGCATTTGTTTTCTCCTCAAAAATACGAATCGTTTTATGTAAACGGCCCGAAAAAGAGCCGTATATTTTTTCGCAATTAATTATAAATCGCTATTTTGATATATTACTATAAAATACCTAAAATTGTCAAGTGGAAGAGCCGTCCGAAAATGACCTTATTTTGTCTATAAGCTCGTCGCAAAGCTCCTTTGCGGTTTCGGTGTCGAAACTTTCGGTCAGAACCTTAATTTTTCTGCCGTCCGTATCGGGCACGACAATCGCTTTTGCGCCATGTTTAATAAAGGAAATCCCCTCTTTTTCGACGTGAAGATTATCGGAGTCGGAAAAAATATCAAAAAGCTTTGTCGGCGAATAATCAATGCCCGTCTCGCCCTTTGAAAGATAAAAGTCGGGAACGTCGCGTTTGAGCTGCGAAAAAGACTTGTTTTCTTCGTGCATCAAGGATAGAAGGCGTATTGCGGTAAAGAGCGCGTCCCTTGTCCAGAGCTGACTGACGGCTCTTTCCCTCGCCTCGGAATCGCTTGAGTCGGCAGATGAAGAGAGGTATCTGTATACCTGTCTGTTATGAAGCGACGCTACGGAAGAATAAACCTGAGGGGAAAAGAATTCAAGCGAAACATCCCTGCCGCTTTTCGTCTCATAATACAGAAGGACGGAAAGAATGTCCTCAGGCGAATAGTCAATGTTATTTTCCGTAACGGAAATGTTTGTTCCGTCGTTGCTGATATGAAGGATTATTCCGTCGCCCGTTTCACCCTCAAGACGTCTTATACAGTCCTCGAGCAAAAACAGTATTCTTTCGTTTTCGGTGTCGGTTTTTACCTTCATTTTTGAAAGCGAGCTTTCACTCTGCCTGAATAAAACCGAGCTGTACATTGAAACGACGGAATTCATTTCAACCGGATGCTTGATTTTATCGCCTTCGGAAAAGATATAGTCCTTTGATTTAAGAAACCTCGTTATATTTCTTTCGGCTTCTCTTGTCAGCGGCAGACCGCCTGTCGAGCAGAGCTTTACATTGACCGTATCGCCGTCACCGTAGAAGAAAACTCCTAAAGGCAAAGAACAGAAATAAGTGTAAAAAAACATCTGCGACCAGAATGAATCACCGAAAAGCCAGCTCTGCGCCGTGCTCTGTCCGACGCCTGAAACAAAGGAATAAAGCATTGATTTCGCCTTGGGACTTCCGTCGGTCGCAACGGCTATTTTTGAGTTGGCGAAAGCCGAGCCCGTCGCACAGCCGAGTTCGAGCGAAAAGAAACAATCGACGTCCGGTATAAACGAATTTGAAACAGAGGAAACATAATCGGTTTTAACACTCTTTTCAACGCTTCTTGAAATCGACGAGCATTCGCACACCTCAACTCCGTTTTTAATTCTAACGGACGAAAAAACGGATGAACCGTTACCGATTTTTACCTTTTCGCCAATACAGCAGAGAGGGTAAATTCTCGTTCTGTCGCCGATTTTTGCATCGGCGCTGACAACCGAATTTTCAATTATGCAGTTGTCGCCGATTTCGCAGTTCCCGTATATAATCGAGCCTTTAATAAGCGTGTTTTTTCCTATAACCGCATTGTCGCAGATAACCGTATTTTTACCTATTTCCGAATTGTTACCGACTGTAACATTATTTCCCGTATAAACGAAGTTTGAAACCTTGAAATCCCCTCTCGGAACAGAATCGGTTTTCTTTATTTTTGAAAGCACATACGAATTACAGTCAAGATAGGATTTTATATCTCCGACGTCGCACCAGTAGCCTTTTTCCTCATAGCTGTAAACGGGAACACCGTTTTTTATAAGAAGCGGAAAAAGATTTTTTGAAAAGTCAAATTCCGTTTGCTCGGGAACGTATTCGAGAGCCTTTTCAGAGAGAACGTACACGCCCGTATTCGCCATATCGGTTATCGCCTGCGACCAGCCCGGTTTTTCAAGAAATCTTGTTATAAGAGAGTTTTCGTTACTTAAAACAAGCCCGTATTCGCGCGGGTCGTTAACCTTTGTCGTAACAATAGTCGCAGGGGATTTTTTCAGTTTATGAAAGGAATAAATGCTTTTAAAATCAAATTCGCAATAAGCGTCTGCGCTCAGTACAAGAAAATCCTCGTTTATATTTTTTACCGCGTTTTTGACTGCCCCCGCCGTACCGAGAGGCTCTTTCTCATAGGAAAAAGATATTTTTATATCCGTTTTATAATCTCTTACCGCTTCTTCTATTTTTTCACCGAGATACCCGAGGGTAATAATAACCTCGTCAATACCCTGACTTTCAAGCCTTTCAAGCAAATGAAACAGAATCGGTCTGTCGCCTAAAACGACAAGAGGTTTGGGCACCGTCAACGTCAACGGAGAAAGTCTTGTTCCCCTTCCGCCTGCAAGAATAACTGCTTTCAAAATAATTCACCTCATAAAATTTTTATTATTTTAGTATTGGTAAATTGTTCTCAAATAATCAAAAAAGCCGACTTCAAAATGAAGCCGGCTGCGCTTTTTAATAATTTATTTGACCTCGGCGATTGTAACTCCGTTTTCGCCCTCGCCGTAAACTCCCAGACGGAATGATTTGATATGGGAATGCTTACGAAGATAATCGTGTACGGCGGCTCTTAACGCGCCCGTACCCTTGCCGTGGATTATACGGAATTCGTTAAGTCCCATGCGAAGAACGCCGTCAATGAAATAATCAAGGTCTAAAAGTGCCTCGTCAACGGTTTTGCCTCTTAAATCAATTTCGGTTTTTACGGGGGTTTCGTTTCGCCTTTCGGGAACGGTTCTCGCCTTATGAGGCTGTGGTTTTTTCTTTTCGCTGACAAGACGGACGCCAGAGACGGGCGTTTTCATTTTCATAACGCCGACCTGAACCTCAAGCATATCTTTTTTATCGGGAAGCGCAACAACCTCTGCGTTGCCCGAAATCGAACGTACAAAGACGGTATCGCCGATTCTGAGTTCACGGGGAAGGACGTAATTTTCGTCGTCCTCGTCAAACGCCTCGAAATCGCTGTCGGTAGAATCCTCAAGCTCACCGAGCTGTTTTTTCATAGCTGCCTTCGCTTTTCTCGCAAGTTCGGCAGCGTCCTTTGTTTTCTTTTCTTCCTTTTTAAGCTGTTCGACCTCAAGAAGAAGGCTGTTTGCCGCGCGTTTGGCGTTTTCGACTATTCTTAACGCCTCGCCCCTCGCCTTTTCAATTTCCTCATTCGCCTTTTTCTTGGTTTCCTCCATAACTGCGTCGGTTCTTTCCTTGGTCTTTGAAAGCTCCTGCTTAAGCTGTTCGGCGGATTCCTTTTCCTTTTCCATTTCCTGCTTTGTACGGGTGAGGTTTTCTACAACGTCTTCAAAGCGGGAGTTTTCGCTCGAAACAAGCTCCTTTGCCCTGTCAATAACGCTTTCGTCAATGCCTAATCTGAGCGAAATGGCAAAGGCGTTACTTCTTCCGGGTATGCCGATAAGCAGTTTATAAGTCGGTTTAAGCGTTTTGACGTCAAATTCGCATGACGCGTTTTCAACCATAGGAGTTCTCAAAGCATATTCCTTTAACTCCGAATAATGCGTTGTAGCCGCTGTTTTAGCGCCTTTAAGGCGAATATTTTCAAGTATGCTTGTTGCAAGAGCCGCGCCCTCTACGGGGTCGGTGCCCGCGCCTAATTCGTCAATAAGAACGAGCGAGCTTTCGTCAACCGTTTTCATAATGTCAACAATATTTGTCATATGAGCCGAAAAGGTCGAAAGCGACTGTTCAATGCTCTGTTCGTCGCCTATATCGGCAAGAACGTTTTTAAAAACCGAAATCCTGCTGTTTTCGGCGCAGGGAATCATAAGACCGCATTCAGCCATAATAGTAAAAAGGCCGAGAGTCTTTATCGAAACGGTTTTACCGCCCGTATTCGGTCCGGTAATAACAAGCGTGTCAAATTCCTCGCCGAGACGGATGTCAATGGGCACGACCTTTTTTTCGTCAATGAGCGGATGACGGGCTTTTTTCAGATCAATTATGCCCTCGTCGTTAATAACGGGAACATTAGCTTTCATCTTATATGCAAGCGAAGCCTTTGAGAAAATGAGATTGAGTTCAACCGCGTTTTCATAGCTTTGCTTTATAGTTTCGGCAAAAGAGCCCGCCTCTGCCGACAATTCATATAATATACGTTCGATTTCGTCGCGCTCTTTCTTTTCGAGGAGCTTGATTTCATTATTAGCCTCGACAACCGACGAAGGCTCAATGAAAACAGTCGCGCCCGAGGACGAGGTATCGTGAACCATACCGGGAACGTCGGCACGGTGTTCAAGCTTAACGGGCACGACAAAGCGTCCGTTACGCTGAGTGACAATATTTTCCTGAAGGAAATTGCGGTAATACTGACTTGAAAGCATTTTATCGAGCTTTTCGCGGATTCCCGCAGTCTGATTTCGTATTTTAC
The DNA here is from genome assembly GCA_017613735.1 of Clostridia bacterium. Taxonomy (GTDB): domain Bacteria; phylum Bacillota; class Clostridia; order Oscillospirales; family Acutalibacteraceae; genus Fimenecus. The sequence continues at coordinate 132,106 of JAGADF010000009.1, read as the reverse complement.
GCCTTATCTGATTAAGCTCGGGCGAGGCGTTATCGCTCATTTCATCGTCTGAAATAATCGCATTTGTAATCTTTTCTTCAAGATATTTATTGGCGGTAAGCGAAGAAAACAGACCGTCAATTGCGGTCTTTACGCCTTCGCATTTTTCGTGCCAGGAAAGGATGGCTCTTACAGCCGAAAGAGTGGAAGCAATATCGAGCAAATCGCGCATTGAAAGCACTCCGCCGGAAGCCGCCCTGAAAAGCGGGTTGTTTACATTTTTAAGCCCTCCGAAGGGAGGTCCGCCGAATTTTGCAAGAAGAATATAAGCCGCTTCAGTCTCGCTCATAAGCAGCTTCGCCATATATAAATCCGAATTGGGCGTAAGAGACAAGGCCTTTTGCGCCGCGTCGGGACACGCGGTAAAAGAGGCCAGCATCTCAAGCACCTTCGGAAGTTCAAGCGTATTAAAATGTTTATTTTCCATATGTATTCACCTATTTGACGCCCTTATAAAACTCAAGCGTCTTGTAATTTCTTTCGGTATGTGAAATGAGATAGCGTTCGGTTACAAAGGACAACTCTTCGTAATTTTCATCCGAGAGAGTAAAATTGAAAAGCTGTTCAAGCGGAGCGAAAACAATATGCCTTAACGCCCTTACAATAGCAAGGTCAAGCTCAAACGGAGTTGCATATTCAACGCAGTTTTCACAGTAAAGAAGCCCTTTTTCAATGTCGAAATACATTTTCTTTGTCTCAAACTCGCCGCAGAAATCGCAGGCGACAAGATTAGGCATATAACCCGCAAGGCAGACAGAACGCAGTTCAAAAATCGCCTTTAGCTGTTCGGGATTTTTCTTATCGTTCGCGAGCATATAAAGACAGTTGAGAAGCAGGCGAAGCATATCTTCCGCATCTTCGCCGTCAGGGGAAAGCTCACAGCTTATTTCGCAAAAATACTGGGCGAGCGAGAGCTTTATAATATCGCTCCTGAGATTAAAAAAGACTTCCTTGGGCTCAGCAGAATCAATTATGTAACTGTCCTTGCCCTCGTAAACGGAAAAATCGGAATAGCATAAAAGTCCCGTGGCGGACTGTTTTTTATCTTTAAGTGATTTAGCGCCGCGGACAAAGGCTTTAATAAGCCCGAGGCGGCGTGTGAGCACCGTAACGAGCCTGTCCTTCTCGCCGATATTCTGTTCCCTTAAAATAATTCCGTCCGTATTTACGCGCATTTTCTTCCACTCTTTTATTGACGGCGTCCCTGTAGTTCAGGTAGTCGCTGACGCTGCCTGTTCTTGCAAATATTTCCCATAATTCGTTTGTATTCATAAAAACACTCCTTTAAAAAGAGTGTTTATATTTTTTAATTATTTAAACCTGTCAATCTAATCCAAAATTGTGAATTAATCCCTCGCGGTTACGCCAATCCTCTTTAACCTTAACCCAGCACTGAAGATTAACCTTGCAGTCAAAGAAGGCTTCCATATCCTGCCTGGCGAAGGTTGATATTTTTTTAAGCATTGAGCCTTTTTTACCGATAATAATGCCCTTATGGCTTTCGCGTTCGCAGTAAATTGTCGCGTCGACATCCATAATTTCGCTGCCGTCGTCACGCATACGCATTCTTTCAATGCCGACCGCTATGCCGTGAGGTATTTCCTTATCAAGAAGCCGAAGCGATTTTTCCCTTATCATTTCAGCCGCAAGCACCTTTTCAGGCTGGTCGGTAAGAGTATCGTCGGGGAAAAAGTGAATACTCGGCGCGGCAGTCTTTTTAAGCTCGTCAAGAAGCTCGTCCATTCCTCTGCCGTCTGCGGCGCAAACTGGAACAACTGCAGTAAAATCATAAAGAGAAATCATTTTTGCAATAACAAGCGCGATTTCACTTTTTTCCTTAACCGTATCAATCTTGTTAATCGCAAGTATTATGGGCGTTTTCGCGAATTTAAACCGTTTTATGAGTTCAAGCTCGTTTTCCCTTAATTCAACTGTAGGCTCAATTACGAAAAGTATCGCGTCCATACCCGTAAGCGACTCGCCGACTGCGGTTATCATTTTTTCACCGAGCTTGTTTTTAGGCTTATGAAAGCCGGGCGTATCGGTAAAAACAAGCTGCGTTTCGCCTTCGGTCAGGACGCCCATTATTCTTGTTCTCGTAGTCTGCGGCTTAGAGGAAACAGCAGCTATTTTTACGCCCAGCAAATAATTGAGTATGGTGCTTTTGCCGACATTAGGCCGACCGACTATTGAAATGAATGAGCTTTTTGTTTGAGTTGACATATTTCTTCCTTTATTCTGCTTTATCTAGTTTTTCTATAAAATTAATAATAATTTTGCCGCATTCTTCGGGCCTTTGTTCATAAATCATATGGTCGCCTGCAAGACAGACAACTTCACAGTTACCCATCTTTTCGGCATAGGGCACAATAACGGTTTCTCTTAACTCTTTCGTCTGTGCAAGCATTTTATCAACAGTTTCCTCGTTGCCCTCGTAAACCTCCGGTCGAGGTTTCATATTCATCTTATTTTTCTCAATCTGGCGGTTAATCCATTTATCATTTTCAAGCACATCTTCAATTGTCTGCTCACCCCAGGAAGCGCAGATATAGAGTTTCGGGATATCTGTCGTAACAAGCGTATTGAACGCTTCCTGTGCGTTTTGCGAAAGTAAATTTGATTCGGAAAAACCGGCGATTTTTTCATACTCCATAAGCGTCAGAGCGTCGCCGAGATACTGCTCTTCATCAGAATAATTGTCGGGATAAAGATAAAAGAACTGCCTTATAACATACCTGCCGAAACCGAGCTTTGCGAGGAACACTTCGATTCTGTCAATTATACCGACTTTGCCGTCTGATTCAGGTTCGTCTTCAAAAGCATCTTCGGAGAGCTGGCTGCCGTCAACGAATACAACACCCTCAATTTCTTCAGGGTAGTTTGAGCACCAATAATTTGCATAAGCTCCGCCTATTGAATGGACCATCAAAAAATAAGGCGGATTGTAGCCCGCATTTTTAAGAGCGGTGCGGTAGTCGCTGACTATATGTTCATTTGTCATATCGTCATTTGTGTCACCGCTGAAGCCGTAGCCTGCACGGTCGACAAAAACAACGAGATTATCCTTTTCAATTTCCTTTGTCATCTGTCTTGCGGCAACGGGAAAATCAGCCATGCCAAGACCTGCAATACCTACAATTGTATGCTTGCCGTCACTGTTGCCGAAAGCGGAAACATTTATTGAATAATCGCCGACAGAAACGGGATTGTAATAACCCTGTTCTTTAAGTAACGCAATCTCTTTTTTTGTTTTGACCTTGTGAGTAATAAATGTTACTGCTGTGAAAACAACTGTAAGAATCAGAATTACAAGGATAATCTTTCCGATTATTTTCAGTATCTTTTTCATGATTTATCCTTTTTATAAGGCGGTAGGCCTTTAAAAATAAATAATGAAAATACCACAACGCTCAAAATGAACTCGCCTATTCTTATCGGCTTTTCAATGTAATAATTGAATAGCTGCTTAAACGCATCGGGCTGCCAGAAGATAACAATGCCGACAAGCACGGCAAAAATTGCAAATACAAGCACCGCGCCCGCAGCCGCGTCTTTTGCGACCATTGCTTTTTCGTTTCTCTCGTCTATGGCGACGTCAACCGCGGTTTCAATCGCGGTATTAATTATTTCAGCCGCAATTACAAGAGCGTTTGCGATAAGGACTATTGCAAGTTCAACTTTCGTTATTTTAAAGAAATCAAACAGGAAAAGGTAAGAGTACATATAAGCCATACAGACAAGATGCACCCTCATATTCTGTTCATTTTTAATTGTTCTTCCTATGCCTTTAAAAGCATATACAAAGCTCATAAAGAGCTTTTTGTAACCGTTTTTATTCTTCGTCAAAATAGTAGCTCCCGTTTCTCTTCAAACCGAGATTTGTAAGTACGTTTTCCTCTTTTTCACGCATTCTTACGGCTTCAACGCCGCCGTCAACGTGGTCATAGCCCATTAAATGAAGCATTGAGTGAACGGTAAGATAGCCGATTTCACGCTGGAGCGTGTGTCCGTACTCCTCCGCCTGCTCAATGGCTTTTTCAACGGAAATAACTATATCGCCGAGCATATAGGCGTCGGTGTCGGGGTTTTTATCGTATTTTCCGTTTTCTCCGAGAGGAAAAGAAAGAACGTCCGTCGGCTTGTCGATATCGCGGTACTCTTTATTCAACTCATGAATCTGCTCATTATCGACAAAAGAGACGCTGACCTCGGCAGAGCCTTCAAATTTTTCAAGCTCAAGCACTGCGTGACAGCAACGGCGGATGAGCATTCTGACCCCCGTCGGCACCTTGACCTTATTCTGCTGATTGAGAATATTAACCTTTACTCTGTTTTCGGTCATCTTTTTCCACTCTCCTTCTTTTCATAAGCCTTTACAATATCCTGAACTATTTTATGTCTTACAACGTCTTTTTCGTTAAACGTCGCTATGCCTATGCCTTCAATGTTTTTTAGCACCTTCATAGCCTCTACAAGTCCGCTTTTCTTTCCCGTGGGCAAGTCAATCTGGGTAACGTCGCCGGTAACAACCATTTTTGAGTTAAAACCGAGCCTTGTAAGGAACATTTTCATCTGTTCGCCCGTGGTATTCTGCGCCTCGTCAAGGATTATAAAGCTGTCGTCAAGCGTTCTGCCTCGCATATAGGCAAGAGGCGCGACCTCAATGCTGCCTCTCTCCTGATATTTCTGAAAGCTCTCCGCTCCGAGCATATCAAAGAGCGCGTCATAGAGGGGTCTTAAGTACGGGTCAACCTTCTGCTGTAAATCACCCGGAAGAAAGCCCAGCTTTTCGCCCGCTTCAACGGCAGGTCTTGTCAGGACGATTCGGTTGACCTCCTTGGCTCTGAAAGCCGTAACGGCCATAGCGACCGCAAGGTAGGTTTTACCCGTACCCGCGGGACCGGCGGCAAGGGTTATGGTATTTTCTTTCATAGCCTCGATATATTTTTTCTGACCGAGGGTTTTTGCCTTGACGGGACGTCCCTTTGAGGTAATGCAGATACAGTCGCCGACCATTGTGGTAAGCTTATCGTCATTACCGTCATTTACGAGCGAGAGAACGTATCTAACGTTCTGGTCCGAAAGGATTTCGCCTTTGTTTACAAGAGTCAGAAGACCGTTTATGGCTCTCGACGCCTTTGCGACATTTTCCGCTTCGCCCGTGATTTTTATTTCGGAGCCGCGTGAAATGACGTTTACGGAAAACTCCTTTTCGATAAGACGTATATTCTCGTCAAAGGAGCCGAAAAGCGAAACCGCCTGTTCCATACGGTCAACATTTATTATTTGTTCAAACACATTAAGTGCCCCCAAATCCTTATAATTAATATGATTATAACATAATTTAACATAATTGTCACCATTTTTATGGTAAAGTTATTTATATTTTACCCTGTATTTTTATGCGAATTACTAATTGAAGAAATAATGATTTTTGTGCTAAAATTATCAAAGGAGAAAAGTTAAAGCTTTGGAGGGGTTTTATGGTGTGGGCTGTCTTCGGCGTTCTTTTCGCGCTGGATATGGTTTTTGCGACTCTTTATATCAAATACGGATTGCCTAAGGTAACTAAAAAAAGCTACTGCTTTAAGATGTTTGCTTCGGGCTTGTTTGTCGTCAACGGACTTATAGGCTATTTTGTTTACAACAACGGCATTTTCGCGAAATGGGTGCTTTTAGGTCTTGTATTCGGCTGTCTGGGCGATATAGTCATAGCTCTTGAGCCGTTTATAAAGGAAGGCGAAAACAAGAAAAAGAACAACACAATTGCCGTTGTCTGCGGCGGAGTGCTTTTCTTCATAGGTCACCTGCTTTACATAGTCGCGTTTGTTAAAGAGCTTTCGATTACGGATTCATTTATTCCCGCGCTTTATTTCGGAATTGTAGGCGGAATAGTCGTTATTGCCTTTATTGCTTTCACTCTCTCGAAACTCAGTATGGGGAAATTTGCTATTCCGATTCTCATTTACGCTATTGCGATTACTTCAATGTTCGCGCTTTCGGTCAATATAGCCGTAACAAATACAACGGGCGGGCTTCTTTTTAAAATCGTTATGGTCGTCGCTCCCCTCTTCTTTGTAATTTCGGACACGACAATTGTATTCAGATTTTTCGACAAGGAAAAGTTCGAAACCTACCCTATGAGAATAGTAAATCTCGGCACTTATTTTATAGCGCAGATGCTTTTCGGACTTGCGATTTATATTGCGAATAACAATTATGCAGTTGTTTGTAATTAATACTTAAATATTGCTTGATTTTTATAACCGGTTGTGATAGAATAACCGAGTAAAAATAAACGCTTTGACGAAGAGAGTAATTTTTTCGGTTGCTTCAGAGAGACCGTTTCATCGGCTGAAAGAACGGTCAGCATAATGAAAAAACGAAGTTCACTTCCGAGCGGCGGCGCTTAAAGGTAACGAGTAGGCGGCGACGGACTTCCCCGTTAAAGGAATAAGAGTGTTTGCTCAAATGCAAAAATCAGGGTGGTACCGCGGAGTTTACGGCTTCGTCCCTTTCGGGACGGAGTCTTTTTTCGTCCTTGAATACTATTCTTTGAAAGGATTGATTTTTTTGAAGGAAAAGCTTGAAGCAATTCGCGCGCTTGCGGAAAAACAATTGCTTGAAACAACTTCAAGACAGGAACTTGAGGACCTGAGAGTTCAGATTCTCGGCAAAAAAGGTGAACTGACTGCCATTTTAAAACAGATGGGCTCTCTTTCACCCGAGGAAAGACCGATTATGGGCCAGAAAGCCAATGAGGTCAGAGCATTTATTGAAGGCAGAATAGCCGAAAGACAGGCTGAATTAAAAGCCAAGGAAAGCGAGCTCAGACTCGCGAACGAGACAATTGACGTCACTCTTCCGGGCGAAAAGCATCCGCTTGGTCATAAGCATCCGCTCTCAATTGTTCTTGACGAGGTTAAGGACATTTTTATCGGAATGGGCTTTCAGATTGCCACCGGTCCCGAGGTCGAATGGGATTACTATAATTTCGAGGCGCTTAATCTTCCGCCCGACCATCCCGCAAGAGATACTCAGGACACATTTTATATAACGGAAAAGATGCTGCTGCGCACGCAGACGTCACCAGTACAGATAAGGGTTATGGAAAAGCAGCAGCCGCCTATTCGCATTATCGCTCCCGGCAGAGTTTACCGTTCGGACGCGGTTGACGCGACTCACTCCCCGTTCTTCCATCAGATTGAGGGACTTGTTGTTGACGAGGGTATAACAATGGGCGACCTTAAGGGTAATCTTATGCAGTTTGCAAAACGTCTTTACGGCGAGCAGACTCAGATAAGACTTCGCCCCCATCACTTCCCGTTTACGGAGCCGAGCTGCGAAATGGACGTTACCTGCTTCAAATGCGGCGGCAAAGGCTGTCCTATGTGCAAGGGCGAAGGCTGGGTTGAGATACTCGGCGGCGGCATGGTTCACCCGAAGGTTCTCAAAAACGGCGGCATAGACCCCGAAAAGTATTCGGGTTACGCTTTCGGCGTCGGTCTTGAAAGACTTACAATGTTCCGTTTCAATATTGACGATATGCGTTTGCTTTACGAAAACGATATGCGTTTCTTAGGTCAGTTTTAAGGAGGTGCTTTAAATGGATTTATCTAACAGATGGCTTTCGGATTATGTCGATTTGGGCGATATTTCGCCTAAGGAATTTGCCGAAGCGATTACAATGACGGGTTCCAAAGTCGAGTCCTTCGAATACGAGGGCGCGGGCATTGAAAATGTTATCGTCGGAAAGATTATTTCTCTCGAAAAGCACCCCGATTCAGACCACCTGTGGATTTGTCAGGTCGACGTAGGCGAAAACGAAAACATTCAGATAGTTACCGGCGCGCAGAACCTTAAAGAGGGAGACGTCGTACCCGTTGCCATGCACAATTCGACCGTTTACGGCGGTCATAAAATAACAAGGGGCAAGCTTCGCGGCGTCGAATCAAACGGAATGCTGTGTTCTTTAGGCGAGCTCGGCCTTACCGTTCACGATTTCCCCTATGCCATTGAGGACGGCATTTTCGTTCTCGGCGACGACTGCGACAGAACGCTCGGTCTTGACATTCATAAGGCAATAGGTCTTGACGACCTCGTAACCGAATTTGAAATAACCTCAAACAGAGCTGACTGCCTTTCGGTTACAGGACTTGCAAGAGAAGCGGCGGCTACATTCAACAAGGAGCTTAAAATTCCCGTTCCGAAGGTTACAAAAACTCACGGCAACGTAAAGGATTTCCTTTCGGTTGACATAAAGGAACCTACTCTTTGTTACAGATATGCGGGCGCGGTTGTCGAAAACGTAAGAATCAAGCCCTCTCCCCGCTGGATGAGAGAGAGACTTCGCGCTTCGGGAGTAAGACCGATTAACAATATTGTCGACATTACCAACTACGTTATGCTCGAATTCGGTCAGCCGATGCACGCGTTTGATTTAAGATACCTTGACGGCAATCAGGTAAACGTACGCAAGGCAAAAGCAGGCGAAAAAATCACAACTCTTGACGGAATCGAAAGAGATTTAACGGAAAATATGCTCGTAATCGCCGACGCGAACAAACCCGTCGCCGTAGCAGGCGTTATGGGCGGCGAATATTCGGGAATTATGGACGACACAACTACTATTGTTTTTGAGTCGGCTATGTTTAACGGCGTTTCGGTAAGACGTACCGCAAAGGCGCTCGGAATGAGAACGGAATCCTCGTCAAGATATGAAAAAGAGCTTGACGCCACGGGTTGTCTTCGTTCGCTTACAAGAGCGTTACAGCTCGTTGAAGAGCTTGACGCGGGCGACATTGTAGACGGAGTTATCGACTGCGACCACAGCAACAAAGAGCCTGTTACTCTTCCCTTTAAGCCTGAATGGGTAAATAATTTCATAGGCATTGACCTTTCCGCAGATGAGCAGAAGGCAATTCTTGAAAAAATCGGTTTCGAGGTAAAAGACGGTATGATAATTTCGCCGTCCTTCAGAAACGATATTGAACATCAGGCCGATATTTCGGAAGAAATCGCACGTTTTTACGGCTACGACAAGATTCCGGACAGAGCTCTTTCGGGCGTTGCCGACGGAAGATACACTCCCGTTCAACAGCTTGAAAACAAGGTAAGCGCAGTTCTTACCGCTCAGGGCGTTTCGGAAATCTGCACTTACACATTCATCAGCCCCAAGGCTTATGACAAAATCCGTCTTGAAGAAAAAAGTCCGCTTCGCGACAGCGTTGTTATTTCCAACCCTCTCGGCGAGGACACAAGCATTATGAGAACTACCGCTGTTCCGTCCATGCTTGATATTCTTTCACGCAACTACAACAACCGCAACGAATCCGCCTCGCTGTTTGAAATCGCGGTTCGCTTCAAGTCAAACGGCACCGAAGAACTTCCCGACGAAAAGCAGGACGTTGTTATAGGAATGTACGGTCCCGACTGCACATACTTTACGTTAAAGGGCGTTATTGAGGAGCTTCTTTTCGCCGCAGGCGTTGAGAAATACGATATTGAAAGACTCGTCACCTGCCCGTTCCTGCACCCCGGCAGAGCCGCTGAGCTCAGCGTTGACGGAAGAACTCTCGGCATTATGGGCGAGGTTCATCCCGCAGTTCTTGAGAACTATGAGATAGGCACGCGCTGCTATATCGCGCAGATTTCAATGGAAGCGCTTCTTGAATACGGAATGAAGGATAAGGTTTATTCGCCTCTTCCGAAATTCCCTGCAGTTACGCGCGACCTCGCGATTGTATGCGACAAGAGCCTGCCCGTTCTCAAGCTCGAAAACGAGATTGCCGCGGCAGTCGGAAAGATTCTTGAGGACATTTCACTCTTCGACGTCTATGAAGGCGCTCAGATTGAAAAGGGCAAGAAGAGCGTTGCGTTCAGTCTCAAGCTTCGCTCAAAGGAAAAAACGCTTACGGATGAGGACGCCGATTCGGCTATGAAGAGAGCGATTAAATCGCTCGAAAAGCTCGGCGCATTACTCAGACAGTAAGCAAATAACGAGTTTAACCCACCTCTTTTGAGGTGGGTTTTTCATATTTGTCCAGTTTTTGCCATAGTATATAACGGTGATAAAAATGAATGAAAACGAATACGCCGTTAATCGCTCACTTTCATTTGAAGAACGCGAAAACAGACGGAACAGCTCAAAATCAAATAATACGAATAAAGGCAGAAACGAATTTCTTTTCAGAACGGTTACGGCGCAGTTTATTGCAAGTATTCTTGTACTTGCCGTTCTTTTTATTATGAGAAGCTCTTCGCCCGAAAGTTTTAATTATTTCAAAGGCAAATTCAAGTCCCTTATGAAACGGGATATTACCGTAAGCGAAATGGTTTCGGCTTTCAGGAATTTCACCTCGCAGAACAAGGCTGAAACCGAAAAAGAAACCGAAAAAACCGAAGAAAAGGAAACCGTCAAACAGGTTAAGACCGAAAAGGAAGCGTCCGGCGGCGAGGATTTATTGAAGGCGCAGGACAAAACCACGTTCTCACCCGTAATTATAAGCGAAAATCTTATCTGTCCTCTTGAAAAATACGAGATAACAAGCAAGTTCGGTTACAGAACAAATCCGATTTCGGGCGAATACGGGTTTCATACCGGTCTTGATATGGCAGCCGACGAGGGAACCGAAATAAAAGCGGCTTATGACGGAATCGTAGTCGAAACCGGCTATACCGATATCCGCGGGAACTACATAATAATCGAACATTCCGAAACCGTATCGACGGGTTACTATCACTGTAAAGAAATTCTCTGCGACATTGACCAGAACGTCAGAAAAGGTCAGGCGGTCGCCCTTGTCGGCTCGACAGGCTGGTCAACGGGTCCGCATCTTCACTTTGAGGTGAAAATCGACGGGGTAAACTGTAATCCCGAATACCTTATCAATGAAGATTAAAACGAAACGTTTTCTGCTGATTATAAATCCGCTCTTTTTTGCGGTTATTACGCTGCTTCTGACTTTTTCGGTTAATTCCACGGTAATAATCACGCTGATTTCCGGAGCGCTTCACGAATGCGGACACCTTATCGCGCTTATTAAATACAAAGCAGGCATAAAAAGCGTTACTCTTTCATTTTACGGAATGAAAATACTCCGCGAAAACGAAATGACGCTCAATTACAAAAAAGAAATTGCCGTCAGCCTTTCAGGCGTGGCGGTTAATTTTCTTTTGTCCGCCGTATTTCTGATTATAAATGCAATTTATGAAAATCAATTATTTCTTACTGTATCTGCGGTAAATCTTATTCTCGGAGTTTTCAATCTGCTTCCCGCGGGAAAGCTTGACGGGGCAAGAGCTCTTGCCTGCATTACAAAAAGAAGATTCGATTTAACAAAGAGCGGATTGATTCTTAAAAGCGCTTGCGCGCTTGTTATTTTCCCCATTTTATTGCTCGGATTATATATTCTAAAAACAAGCGGAAACTTTTCGCTTCTCATCTGTTGTTTATATATTATTCTGTCCTCATTTCCTTTATCGGATTAAATCATTAAAAAAATACTAAATATATGTTATTTTTCTTGACATACCGCTATATTTATGGTAAAATGAGACAGTGTTTTATAACACAAGAAAGTTTTAGGAGGATTTTTATGGATTATTCTTTTGACTCTTACGATGCTGCAACAACGGCGGCAGTCGCAGGCGGCACGGCAATATATGTAATTATTTGCCTCGCTGTTTCGATTTTCGCAATTGTTTGTATGTGGAAAATCTTTGCAAAAGCAGGTAAACCCGGTTGGGCGGCTATTGTTCCCTTCTATAATCTCTACATTCTTTTCGAGATCACATGGGGCAACGGAATTCTTTTCCTTTTGACTCTTATTCCGTTCGTAAACGCTATCATTATGCTTATCACATATGTTAAGCTTGCAAAAGCGTTCGGCAAGAGCGGCGGATTTGCGGTAGGTCTTATTTTCCTTCCCATCATATTCCTTCCGATGCTTGCTTTCGGTTCGGCTCAGTATATCGGACCTAACGGCGAAGCAGCTGTTCAGCCCGTTGCTTATCAGGCACCCCCTGTACAGCAGCCCCCGACAGACTATCAGCCTCCCGTTGAATAATTAATTCAATAGAAAAAGAGAGTGCCTTTCGGCACTCTCTTTTTTTGTTGTCTTGAATTAAACAAGGATTTGTTGTATTATATTATCAGTCTATTAACGGAGTAAAAAAATGAACAGAGAAGTCGAAAAAATACTGCAATATGTCCAGAAACCGGGAAGATATTCGGGCGGAGAGTTAAACAGCGTTATTAAAGACAAGAATAACGTCTCTCTTCGCTACGCTTTCTGTTTCCCGGACGTATATGAAATAGGCATGTCGCACCTGGGAATCAAGATTCTTTACGGCGTTATGAACAACCGCGACGATATCTGGTGTGAACGCGTTTTTGCGCCTTGGGTCGATATGGAAGAACAGATGAGGAAGAATAACGTTCCCCTCTTCGCTCTTGAAAGCGGCGACAGTGTTAAAGACTTCGATATGATTGGCTTTACGCTCCAATACGAAATGTGCTACACGAACATTCTTAATATGCTCGACCTTGCGGGGCTGCCCTTGAAATCGAAGGACAGGACTTCGCTTACGCCCATAGTTGTAGCGGGCGGTCCGTGCGCGTGCAATCCCGAGCCGATTGCGGATTTTATTGATATTTTTTCACTCGGAGACGGCGAAGAGTCCACCCTCGAGCTTGCGGATTTAATGATATACCACAAACAGAAAGGCTCTTCAAAAGAGGAGTTTTTACGCGACGCGGCAAAGCTTGAGGGCATTTATGTTCCCGCTTTTTATAATGTTGATTATAAAGACGACGGAACAATAGAAAAGGTCACTCCCCTCGTCAGCGAAGCGAAGGAAAGAATAAAGAAGCGCGTTATAACGGATATGGACAGCCTTTATTATCCCGATAAGTTTGTCGTACCGTCAATCGAGGTCGTATTTGACAGAGTTACGGGCGAGCTTTTCAGAGGCTGCATAAGGGGCTGCCGTTTCTGTCAGGCGGGCTTCGTTTACAGACCGATAAGGGAAAAGAGCGCCGATACCGTAAATGAACAGTGCAAAGCTCTTTGCCGTTCAACCGGCTACGACGAAATATCGCTCGCGTCATTAAGCACAAGCGACTATACCCATCTTGAGGAATTACTGCCGAAGATTTTTGAATGGGCAATACCTAAAAAGATTAACGTCGCCCTGCCGAGTCTTAGAGTAGATAATTTCTCGGACGAGCTTATGGAACAGATACAGCAGGTAAGACGAAGCGGTCTTACCTTTGCCGCGGAGGCGGGAACGCAGAGACTTCGCGACGCGATTAACAAAAACGTCACCGAGGAATCGGTTCTCAGCACCTCTGTCAAGGCTTTTGACGGCGGCTGGACTGCGGTTAAGCTTTACTTTATGCTCGGTCTTCCGACCGAAACGATGGAAGACGTCGAGGGTATTGCAGAGCTTTCACAGAAGGTTGTCGACGCGTTCTACAATAATCCTAACAGACAAAAAGGCAAAAGCGTATCGGTTAATATAAGCGTCGCATCATTTGTTCCGAAGCCGTTTACTCCGTTCCAATGGGAACCGCAGGACACTATGGAAATGCTTAAAGAAAAGCAGGAACATCTTAAGGCGTCTATAAAATCAAAAAAAATCACCGCATCCTGCCACGAGGCGAATATGAGCTTCATGGAGGCGGTGCTCGCGCGAGGCGACAGAAAGCTCTGCGCTCTTTTTGAGGCTCTTCATAAAAAGGGCTGCCGTTTCGACAGCTGGGACGAATTCTTTAATCTTGACACCTGGCTCGAAACCTTTAAGGAATGCGGTTTAGACCCCGCTTTTTACGCAAACAGACGTCGGGAATATGACGAAATACTTCCGTGGGACATATTTGACTTCGGCATAAGAAAGAGCTTTTTACAGAAGGAAAACGAAAAGGCAAAAAGGAGCGAAACGACTCCGAACTGCCGTGAAAAATGCGCAGGCTGCGGCGCGGACAGTTTATCGGGAGGTAAATGCGATGGAAGAAATTAGAGTTTACTTCTCAAAAACAGGCACGGCAAAATACATTTCTCACCTTGACCTGATGAGAACCGTGTCAAGAGCGTTGACGCGCGCCGAAATACCGCTGTGGTATACCGAAGGCTTTAATCCGCACCCGTTTCTTACGTTCGCCCTTCCGCTTTCGCTCGGAATCGAAAGCTATTGTGAAAGCTTTGACATACGCATTGTCGGCGATATTACAAATGAAGAAATAAAGGATAGGCTTAACTCCACCCTGCCCGAAGGCATTGTCATTACAGGCGTTTCGAACAAATTCTCAAAATGCAGCGACATAGCGTTCGCCGAATACGAAACGGTATTTGAATTTGACGGGGAAGGCATTTCCGACGGTTTTTCGGATGAGATTAAAAAACTGCTCGACTCTGATGAATTAATCACAACGAAGAAAGCAAAGCAAAAGGGAAGAAAAATCGACGTCGAGGTTAATCTCAAGGATTTTATAAAGGATTATTCGCTCACGCGCGATAAAAACAGCATAACGCTTATTATTACCCTTTGCGCGGGCAACAGCAGAAACCTTAATCCGACCGTGCTTTTTGACCGTCTTTTAAGGGATTTAAAGCAAAAGCCCGACCTGACAAGAATAAAAAAGCTCCGTCTTTTAAAGGACGACGGAGAAGAATTCAAATAAAATAAAAAAATGCTTGATTTTTCAAATGTTTTGTGATAATATATTCAAGCATTTTGTGCGTTTGCTCTTCCGCAAACGGCAGTTAATGGCAACATTAAAGCGGGCGGTCCTCTGTATCTTAATGATTTTCATGAACGCTTGAAAAAAATTGGAGGTTCTAAAATGGACGCTTTAAAGCTTATGACCGAGGGCATGATTAAAGAAGATAAGCCCGAAATCAAAATCGGTAACACAGTTCGCGTTTCGGTTAAGATTCGTGAAGGCGAAAGAGAAAGAATTCAGGTTTTTGAAGGCACGGTAATCGCCAAGAAAGGCAGCGGTGTTTCAGAAACATTCACGGTTCGCCGCGTTTCTTACGGCGTTGGCGTTGAAAGGGTTTTCCCCGTTAACTCACCCAACGTTGCTAAGGTTGAAACAGTTCGTGAAGGTAAGGTTCGCAGAAGTAAGCTCTATTATCTTCGTGACAGAGTTGGTAAGGCAGCAAAAGTTAAGGAACTTGTTAAATAATCTTAATAAACCAACTAACGGCACATCTTACGATGTGCCGTTTTTCTTTTATATTCCGTCAGATAACGTAATCGACAACCGTTTCCTCGCTCATAAGGTCCGCTATGGTTTTTGAGTCGAAGAAATCGTTTATGAGCTTATTGAACTCGCGCCAGACTGCGATAGTTCTGCAATTCTCAACAAGCGGGCAGTTTTCAGCTCCCTTTTCAAGACATTTTACGGGCGCAAGGTCGCTTTCGGTAACCCTTAATATTTCGCCGAGCGTATATTCGTCGGGAGAACGGTTAAGACGGTAGCCGCCGCCTTTTCCGTGAGCGCCCTCAATCAAACCCGCTTTTGAAAGCGCCGTCATAATACCCTCAAGATATTTAAGGGAAATGTCCTGTCTTGCGGCGATTTCCTTTAATGCTATAAATCTTCCGCCGCTGTGTTCGGCGATATCCGCCATTACTCTTAAAGCGTATCTGCCTCTGGTTGAAATTTTCATAGTATCACCTGCCGGGAAAATAATTATGCGTTATTCTGCGAAAAGCGGAGTGGAAAGATATCTGTCGCCCGTATCGGGAAGAAGAACGACGATTGTTTTACCGCTGTTTTCTTCTCTTTTTGCAATCTCAATCGCCGCCGAAAGCGCCGCGCCGGATGAAATACCTACGAGCACGCCCTCTTTTTTACCTATGAGCTTGCCTGTTTCAAACGCCGCTTCATTCGATACGGGAATAATTTCGTCATAAATGCCCGTGTCGAGCGTGTCGGGAACAAAACCTGCGCCTATGCCCTGGATTTTATGGGGACCCGCAACGCCCGTAGAAAGGACTGCCGAGGTTTCGGGCTCAACGGCGACAACCTTTACGCCGTCTATCTTCTCTTTAAGGAATTTACCGACGCCCGAAAGCGTACCGCCCGTACCGACGCCTGCTACGAAATAATCAACCTTACCGTCCGTATCGGAATATATTTCGGGACCGGTAGTCTCGTAATGAGCCTTGGGATTGGCGGGATTGACAAACTGACCGGGAATAAAGCTGTTCGGAATCTCATCTGCAAGCTCCTGCGCCTTTGCGATAGCTCCTTTCATGCCCTTTGAGCCGTCCGTAAGAACAAGCTCTGCGCCGTAAGCCTTCATAAGCGTTCTTCTCTCAACAGACATTGTTTCGGGCATTACGATTATAATTCTGTAACCTCTTGCGGCGGCAACGGACGAAAGTCCTATGCCGGTATTGCCTGACGTCGGCTCAATAATAACCGAATCGGGTTTAAGGACGCCCTTTTCTTCAGCGTCGTCAAGCATTGCCTTTGCAATTCTGTCCTTAACGGAGCCTGCGGGATTAAAGTATTCGAGCTTAGCATATATTTTTGCCTTCAAACCGAACTCTTTTTCAATATGAGTCAATTCAAGAAGCGGGGTTTTACCTATTAACTGATCTGCGGAAGTGTAAATGTTAGCCATAATAATTCTCCTTATATAAATTAATGATATAATTATTTGATTGCTTCAAAGCCGTGTTCAAGGTCGGCGATAATATCGTCAATATGCTCGGTGCCTATTGAAAGGCGAACAGTCGACGGAGTAATGCCCGCCGAAAGAAGCTCGCTCTCGCTTAACTGCGAATGAGTAGTCGAAGCGGGATGGATGACAAGCGATTTTACGTCGGCAACGTTTGCGAGAAGTGAAAACAGTTCAAGACTTTCGGTGAACTTTTTCGCCTTTTCGGCGTCGCCGTCAATTTCAAATGTAAAAATTGACGCCGCGCCCGACGGGAAATATCTGTCATAGAGTTCTTTCTGTCTGCCCGTTGCGTTTGACGGGTGATTAACCTTTTTGACCTGAGGGTGATTATTGAGATATTCAACAACCTTAAGCGCGTTTTCAACGTGCCTTTCAAGCCTTAAGGAAAGCGTTTCGAGTCCCTGAAGAAGAAGGAATGAATTAAACGGCGAAATCGTCGCTCCCTGGTCCCTCATAAGAGTCGTGCGAAGTTTTATTATATATGCGAGATTGCCGACCGCCTCGGTGAATACTACGCCGTGGTATGAGGGATTCGGCTGTGAAAGTCCGGGAAATTTATCGTTCTGAGCCCAGTCGAATTTTCCGCCGTCAACTACGACGCCGCCCATTACGGTACCGTGACCGCCTATGAACTTCGTTGCGGAGTGAACGACAATGTCCGCTCCCCTTTCAATAGGTCTTAAATAATAAGGCGTTGCGAAGGTGTTATCAACGATAAGCGGAATACCGTTCTCGTGAGCTATTGACGAAACAGCCTCAATATCAATTACGTCGGAATTAGGATTGCCGAGAGTTTCGGCGTAAAGAGCCTTGGTATTCTCTTTAATCGCTTCTCTGAAGTTTTCGGGCTCCGACGGGTCGACAAATGTAACGTCAATACCCTGGTCCTTAAGGGTGTGCGCAAATAAATTGTATGTGCCGCCGTAAAGATCGCGGGAAGAAACAATGTGGTCGCCCGCTCTTGCGATATTCTGAACCGCATAGGTAATAGCCGCTGAACCCGAAGCGGTTGCGAGGGCCGCCGCGCCGCTTTCGAGAGAAGCTATTCTCTGTTCAAAAACGTCGGAAGTCGGGTTCATAAGGCGCGTATAAATATTGCCGCCCTCGGTTAAACCGAATCTTCCCGCCGCCTGAGCGGAATCTTTAAATACATAAGAAGTAGTAGCGTAAATCGGAACTGCCCTTGCGTCAGTTGCGCTGTCAGGCTTTTCCTGACCGACGTGGATTTGTCTTGTTTCAAATTTTAAATTACTCATAATAATTTCCTTTCGTTAAAATATGTTTAGTCAGTATAAGAGCATACATCGGAAACACATTCGCCCGAAGCGGAAATTATTTCTCAATAACAGTGTGAATTTAGCATTCATTTTTAATTACCTACCAATCAAGTATGTTGGTGGTATTATAGCACCGTTTTCCTACCTTGTCAATAGGTAATTAAAAATTTTTTAAAAAAAGAGGGATTTGTCTTTTATGACAATCCCCTCTTTTTTTCGGTCGTGCAAATCAGGGATTCAATTTCCCAATCTGCATTTTATTTTATTCACCTTTGAAATGCGAGCCCTTGCAGATAAATATTTCACGGAAAAGAAGCATTGTAAGGAACGCTATTGTTCCGCCTACAAGTACGTCGCTGAAGAAATGAGCGCCTACCATAATGCGGCTTACGGCAACTATTCCCGTATAAACTATCGGGCAAACCCAGAGCGCAATTTTCTTCTTTTTGTCTGTAATCTTAAGCGCATCAATAAGCATTATGAGGCAATAGCTCATACCCGCCGAACACGTATGACCGCTCGGGAAGGATTTGCACGCATCCGTCGAACCGTAATACCATATCAACGAGTTTTTATCAGGCTGAGCGGTTGCTTCATACCAGCGCTTAAAGTTTTTAAAACCGCCTATACTCTGAGCGCCCTCATAATTCATTCCTCTGTATCTCGGTCTGCCCATAGGTATTTTAATAAGGTTTACAAGACCGTTTGCAACTGCAGCAATAAGAATTACTGCAACAGCAAATGACAGAAGCTTTTTTAAAGTCTCATCCTTGAAATTACGGACTGCAAGCGTACCTAAAAAGCAGGTAATACAACCCATAAATATCATTGAAAAAGTAACGAACTGGGTTTTTACAGAGTTATGGTCAAGACCTACCTGGTCGACTATGTAACGGAGAACATCCTTGTACATAACACAGTATGCTGCAACACCGCAACCGGTACTGACAGCAAGAAGAAAGTATTTGACTAACATGTCCTTTACACGGATAAACACATTCCAGAAAATAATATGGAATGCAAAGCCGAGCATAAGATAAATCGGAGCGCAGCCTATTGTTTCGAACATTCTTCCGAAGACATCGTCGGCGTAGTATTCGCCTTTAGGAAGCGAGAACTTTGTTAAAAACTGACTTACCTGTAAATCCTTGAAGGTAGCGATAAGCAGCAGCCCGCCGAAAACCAATATAAAAATAAAGATTGCGGCAACGGTTTTTCTGCTTATATCAAAGCCTTTTTTCTCTTTTGCTTTACTCTTTGACATTTTCAATTTCCTCCGCTTTTTTGTTTTTTATCTTTTTAATCAGTTTAATTATAAAAACAATAATTATAACAAGAAGAATTAACGCGCCTATACCGCCGAGAATGCCTGCTTTAACAGCCAGCGGAATGTACTTTCCCATAGCCTCGGGCACGGTATCGGGAAGCGTGTAAAACGAGCCGCCGTCGTTGTCGCCGTAAGCGATTCTGATAACGTTTACACTGTATTTTCCCATCCTGACCTCTACGTTATCACCCGCAGCAAGCTCCTTTTCATGGGGAACAACATAAGTTTTTCCGATTTCGTTGCAGGCGGCTCTGTAATCCTCGCTCAGATAAATATTTGAAGCCTTATTGACATTATAGCCCGTCAGGTCAAGGTTTACGGTTTTGTTTTTACCGCTCGCATTTACAAGCTTTACGTAAATTGTCTGCGACTTTTCGTCAACGGTTACGCTTTCGTACAAATCCTTTTCAATAAAGGTCTTGCCGTTGCCGATATCGGTTTTGATATATTCGTCGCCCGTATTGTTGGCAAACAGAAGCTGGACAAAATAGCTCGGTGAAAGAGCGGCCTGTTGGGAATCAAACCATATAAGGTTAATGTCCCAGCACTGGGAATTGACCTTGGCGAATGTCGGAGCGTACGAAGACATCGCCACCACGTCGCCGTTTCTTTCAAAGCCCGTCAAAAAGCCCGCTTCTTCAATAGCTTCCCAGATATTCGACTTAGTCTGAAGAGTGCCGAAGCCGTCGCTCGTAGCGGCATATTCGCCGACAAACACCCTTGCGCCGTCTCTTCTGAAATTATCGTATCTCTCGTTGTTATGGAAAAGATAGCTTTCCTTTGTGTAGTAATGCTCATCAACGATTGTGTCGGGGTATTTTTCATTTATTATGTTCCACGCGTCGTTATAGTCGTCGCCCTCGAGCCATCCGCCCGCGGACGAAACAACGGTTATTTCGGGGTATTTTTCCTTTACCGCCTTGTATATGGCGTCAAAATTCCTGAAATAAACCTCGCCGACGTTTTCGTTGCCGAGACCTATGTATTTAAGATTAAACGGCTCCCTGCTTCCGTTTTCAATTCTCTTTTTGCCCCAGACGGTAGTTTCGTCGCCGTTGGCGTATTCAATCAAATCGAAAATGTCCTGAATGTATTTGTCAAATTCCTTTGTACCCGGAGTAAGAGCGATTGTTTCAAGGTATTTATTGAACTCCTCTTCGGTTATTTCGCCGTTAACATACGCCCATTTTCTTCCGCCGTAGTCGTTCCTGCCCTGGCAGGTAAGAGCGACATTGAGAATCGGAACAGGCTCGGCTCCTACGTCGGTGCAAAGCTGGAAATACTCGTGGTAGCCCATTGAAGAGGTATTTATATACTGCCTGCCGTTCCAGTCGTCGCGCCAAAGGTTTTCGGACTGTTCGCGTTCTTCCGTGGGGCCGATTGTAGCCTTCCAGTCATAGAGCTTATTTATGTCAGTCCCCTCGCAAAGACAGCCGCCGGGGAAACGTATAAAAGCGGGATGCATATCTTCAAGAGCCTGATACAAATCGGAACGAAGCGTTACATATTTCCATTTTTCGTCACCGTAGCCGTGACTGCATTCGGGAATAAGGGAAACAAAATCAATAAGAATATTGCCCTTACCGCTGAAAACAAATTTCAACGCCCCGTCCTCGGTTTTTTTTGATTCAAGAGTAACAGTCAGCTTTGTCCAGTCCCTGCAGCCGGTTATGTCAAGGCTCTGCGGTTCGCTGACGTTATCGAGCATAACGCTCGCCTCACCCGAAAAATCAATGTTCTTTATATAACAGGAAAGCTCATATTTCTCCCCCGCCTTAAAGCCCATATCGGGCGTGCTCGCCTTTTCCCTGTTTCTGTCATAGGTCTTGTACTCATAATACTCGGGAAAGCCGATATTTTTAACCGTCGCTTCGCCGTCGACCGTAACAAGGCAGGAATACTTATTATTTTTATTAAGCGGGTAATCCCGCGTGATTTCGTATTCGCAATTCTCAAAAGTCCAGTTTGCCTCGCGGTTAAAGAAGTATTCAAACGAATTATTGTTAACGAGATTTGAAACCAGTCCGCCGTCGCAGGCATAGGAAATATCTTCAATAAACGCGCCGTAAAGCATATCCGATATTTTATACTTTTCGTTGTCGGGAGAAATCTTTATCGTGTAATCACTTTTTGCGAATGCGGGAACGACCGACATAACGGCAAAAAGCAACGATAAAAGAACAGCTGAAATCTTTTTCATTTTCTCCCCTCCTTTTCCGTTTATTTTAACACATTTATAATATATTTACAATATTTTATAATACATATTACATATTGATTTTTGACGGCATAAATGATATAAAGGTAAAAAATGGATATAAGGAGCGCAACTTCTTATGAAGCACAGCAAAGCATCAATGTTACAGGGCAGCGCTGTTAAAAGTATTCTGTTGTTTGCCCTGCCGATCCTCTTCGCGTCTCTTTTACAATTCAACTACACTCTTGTTGATAACATCATTGTCGGCAGATATGTCGGCAAGGATGCTCTTGCCGCTGTCGGTAACGTCGGCTCGATTAACTCATTCATAATCGGAGCCGCGCTCGGTCTGACAAGCGGCTTTACTATTCCCGTAGCTCACGCTTTCGGCGCCGGCGACAAGGAAAAGGTCAGCCGATATTCCGGCTCAAGCATAAGTCTTGCTTTTCTTATCGGCTCAATAATCGTTATTATTGCTCATATTATTTCGACTCCCCTATTAAAACTCATAGGAACTCCCGATGAAATAATCGGTCTTTCGGCTTCGTACGTTAACATTCTTTATTTCGGCGTACCGTTACAGATGCTTTCGAACAATTTTACCGCCATTTCAAGAGCTGTCGGCGAAAGCAAAAAGCCGCTTTATTTCTTTACTGCGAGCGTTTGCGTAAACTTTATTCTTGACATTCTTTTCGTAAAGAACTTCGGCTGGGGCGTTGAGGGCGCGGCGATAGCAACGCTTATTTCGCACCTTACAGCCTGCATTCTTACGGGATTTTATATCTTTAAGATAAACGAGGACGTCGAGCTGCGCCCGTCGTCTCTGAAGCTTAAAAAGAAAACCGTTATTGAACAGTTAAAGCTCGGCATTCCCGTTTCACTTCAATTTACGATAACCTCAATAGGCACAATGTGCCTGCAGAGCGCAATAAACAGCTTCGGCGCAAACGTTATGGCAGGGCTTACCGCCGCAAGCAGAGTTGAAAACGTAACGAATATTTCAATGAGTGCCATAGGCGTTTCAACCCAAACCTTTGTCGGTCAGAATTACGGCGCAAAGAATTATAAAAGAATAACCGATTCGGTTAAAAAAATGTTTTTCCTTGAACTTGCAATATCGGTTGTGATGAGTATTATTCTTATTACCGTCGGGCCGCATATCGTATCGGTTTTCATTACCATTCCGAACGAAGAAATGCTTTTCGCGTCAAAAAGGTATCTTCTCGCAATCGCAGAGTGCTATTCGCTTGTATCAATTCTTTTTATACTCCGGAATACGCTTCAGGGACTCGGCTTTACATATGCAAACGCAGTCGCGGGCGCGGGCGAGCTTATAGGCAGAATTTTAGTATCAATTATTCTTGTAAGGTTCTTCGGTTTTGATATAGTAATCTATGCCGCGCCTACAGCGTCGCTTATGGCGGACATACCGCTGGCGATTATTTACCTTAAAAAGCAAAAGGAGTTTAAAAAGCTGACAGATACAAACAATGATTAAATCCCTTTTTCACTCTGTTAAAGGCATTTCACAAATCCCGAAGGGATTTATTTAACTGAAAAAAGACTTGCATTTCTGCAAGTCTTTTTTCTATGGGAGAGGGTGGACTCGGCTTCGCTGCGCTTCGCCGAGTGTTTGCTTCGCAAACAGTTCGATTTTATGTCCGTTTTGCTCACGCAAAACATGGACTGTGTTCGAATCCACCCAGTATTATCAATGATTTCAACATAAAACAAGCGAAGGTAAACACCTTCGCTTGTTTTATATGGGAGAGGGTGGATTCGAACCACCGAAGTCAGTGACAACAGATTTACAGTCTGCCCCCTTTGGCCGCTCGGGAACTCTCCCCTATTCTATTTTACGCCTTAAAAAAGAAGCTGGTGGACGGACTCGAACCCCCGACCTGCTGATTACAAATCAGCTGCTCTACCAACTGAGCTACACCAGCATTTCTTGGCGCTCGAATATAATACCAAAAAAGACGATTTATGTCAAGGGAATTTTTAATATTTTTCAAATTAAATACGGGCGAAAGAATTTCGCCCGTGTTTCATCTTATTATTCCTCTTAATTATGACCGATATGGTCGAGAGCAACCTCTATAATTTCGTTTACATGCTCGTCGTCAAGGCTGTAAAACACGTTTTTACCCTCGCGGCGGAACTTTACAAGCTTTGCGGCGCGAAGTGAATTAAGCTGGTGAGAAATTGCGGATTTTGTCATATTAAGCTCAACCGCAAGGTCGCATACGCAAAGCTCGGCTCCGTCAAGCGCCCAGAGGATTTTCATTCTTGTCGGATCGCCGAGGATTTTAAAAAACTCGGACATTGCCGCTATTTCATTTTCGCTCGGCATATTAAGACGCGATTTTTCAACGGCGTCGCTGTGAACGGTGTCGCACTGACAAACAAGGTCTTTTTCCATTTTTCTCACCTCTCTTTATATTTTAGCACAAAACAAAAACGAAGGCAAGTAAACTTAACCTTCGTCTTTTAAGATTATTTATCCTTTTTTATACCGAACATCAGTCTTAAAACGCCGCTTAAGATTTTAGGGCTTTTGACTACGACCACCTTCATAAATCGCACCTCTCTAATTTCGCAACAGAGCAGCGCCGCTGAAGGCAAGCGCAAAAGCCAATATCACAACAAGAAATTTGACGGGCAAAATCATCGAAAAGACCAGTCCGAGCCCTAAAGCGACAAGGGCGAACCCGAAGCCCGAATAATTCTTATGTCTCACCTTAACACCGCCTCACTGTGCTTAAACTCAATACAGTTTATGCGGCGTATTTATTATTTGTTAATTATTGTTATCTTCCTTCGCGTCGGGATAATACTGCTTTTTAAACTCCTCTTCAACGCGTTTTTCGTATTCCTTTTGTTCAAGCTCTTTTTGTTTTTCAATCTCTTTTTTCTTCTCGTCAATCTGCATCCCGTAAATGCTTTTTGCCTTAAACTTTTCTTTTCGGGATTTGATAATATCGAATTTCTCATAATCCTCTTTTGGAATTTCAATGACTATTCCGCCCGTAAGCATATATTCTTCAATTCTTTCAAGCGAATATTTATAATACTTGATTTCCTTTCGTATCATAAACAGGCTGCCGACAGACATACAGACGCTGATACCTAAAAATAAAAACCAGACTATGAAGAAATTAGGAATCCAAACAAACATAAGATAAAAGAATACAGCCGCCGCAAGGAAAAAGAATGACTGCCATTTAAGCCGTTTGATTCTTTCTCTGCAGGAATCCTCCGCCTCTTTCTGACGTGTAAAGTATTCATCGGCAGTTATTTTTTTGCCCGCGTGTAAATCCGACATTTGTTATTACTCCTTTTAACGTCCTTTTGTTAATTATATCACCGTTAATGATTATTATCAACCGCGATATTATCTGAACAGGACCTGAGTAATAAGCAAAAGTGCGACTCCCGACGCGCCTGCAACAGAAGAAACAATAAGCGAAAAGGCGTTTACCGCTAAATGAACGCCTATAAACGAGCCTATGAAATTAACTGCAAAAAGTGCGCCTACGCCCTGTAAAACGGATAAAACCGTCGCCGCAAAAAACCTTTTTGTTTTAAAAACCGTAATAAGAATTGCCGTAACTGAGACAACCAAAAAAGAATAAAATAATACTGTTCCTAAAGATTTCATTTTTCCACCTGCCCTTATAAATGAATATGCTTCGGGACAAAATATAATACCTTAAAAAAGAGGTGCCTTATGGTAGTTTCAAACAAATGCTTCGAGCAATTCTGCATTTTTAAGCAGAAGAATGTCAGAATTGAGGAAACGCTTTTAAAAAACGGAAAAAGAGAGTTTGTCTGCCATTCAAGCCACGACTGCAGCAAATGCGAGAATTTCATTATTCCGTATGCTGTCAAAATTTTAAATAATTATTAATATTCGACAAAGCATATTGACCTAAAGTCAAAAATGAAATATAATAAAAATACAATAATGAAAAAAACAATTCTCGGATTGGTGAATATAAATGAAAAAAATATCGGAAACTAACGTTATAGATATTGTTCCGTTCAAAAGCGGCTTTATCTATGTTAAAAAAATACCTCAGGAGGACGGCGTTTTCAGAGTTAAATTTCTCGGCTATGACACTAAGAGAATGGAAAACGCCCCCGTTACCAAAGGCGTTTATCTTTTAAGCAAATTCGGCCCTTCTTTTGAGATTATAAGCGAAAAACTCGGCGATTACGCTACCTGCGACGCGGGCGTTTTACAGAATAAATACGTCGTTGTTGTTTACCCGACCGGCGAAATGGGACTTTTTGACGACAACGCCACGCTCGTGTGGACGGGCGATTTACAGTATAAGGAAGACCTTGTTCAGTCCGTCGCGGTTGACGGCAATAACATCTGGTGCTGCGTACCTAACCAGAACTCAATAATCGAATATTCAATTATAAATAAAAAGGTCAATATGAGAATCGGCGGCGACAATTCGACTGCATTTTCGAACCCCGTCGCTATTCAGAAATACGGCGACGAGCTTTTTGTCACGAACAAGGATTCGTGCAAGGTCAGAATAGTCAGTCTTAAGGACTATTCCGTAAGGGATTTCAGACTGTTTGACGAGCCCGTTTACAGGTACATACAGACAAACGGAAAAGAAGTAGTGCTTCTTGAAAGCGGAATCTACGTATTATAAAGGAGAATAAAATGGCTGACGGATACGATTACAATCCCGATTTAATAACGGTTACGGATGAGGACGGCGAGGAACATACCTTCGAAATCCTCGACAGAATAGAAAACGACGTAGCAAAGTACGCGGCGGTTGTTCCGGTTTACGACAACCCCGAAGACATGCTCGACGACGACGGCGAGCTTATAATTCTTCGCGTTGAAGAGGAAGACGGCGAAACCTATCTTTGCCCGATTGAGGATGACGAGGAGTTTGACGAAATCGGCGCAATATTCCAGCAGCGTCTTGAGGACTATATGGCAGGTCCTTACGACAACGAGGAAGGAAACTGATTTTTAATTCCTGCCGGGTTCGACAACTTTAGTGCATATAACCCAACACACTTTTTTAAGGGAGCCGAATTTTAGAGTAACGGGGAGCAGACCTCCCGCTTTTGCGGACGAAGGGAGCACGAAATTACTCCGGCGGCACCCACCTGCTTTTTAGGCAGGTTATAATCCACTAATCCCGGCTCGGCGGGGAAACAAAAAAGAAGTTCGATTTTTCGAACTTCTTTTTTATTTTTTCGGGTCAACTATTACCGTATTGTAAGTGTAGTAAACCACGAAGCCGTACGGCGAGCCGTTCGGTTTTTTAATATTCTTTATCAAAGTGTAATCGACAGGAACATTTTTAAGGTCGCGCGCCTTACTGTGATATGCCGCTATGGACGCCGCCTCAAGAATTGCGGTGTCGGTTATCTCCTTTTTATCGCTGAAAATAACCGTATGTGAGCCCGCAAAGCCCTGAACGTGAAGCCACATATCGTGATTGTTAGCCGTTTTAAACGTCAGTTTGTCGTTCTGGACGTTATTTCTGCCAACTGCCACGCGGAAACCGTCTGAAGTTGTATATTCAATAAAGGGAAGCTCCTTTTGTTTTTGCTGTTTCTGATTTTTTCTGAATTTGACATAGCCGCCCGAAACAAGCTCGTTGCGTATTTCCGTAAGCTCCGCCTCGGTTTCGGCTCTTGACAGCGAATCAAGCACGCTTTCAAGATATTTCAGCTCGGTTTTACCGTCCTCAATAAGAGAGGCAAGCATTTTTTCGGCGGTATGGGCTTTTTTGTAATCCTTATAGTATTTCTGCGCGTTCTTCTGGGGTGAAAACGCAGGATTTACGGGTATTTTTACAGGTTTGTTTTCGTCGTAATAATTGGGCAATTCATAAAAGGAAACGCCCTTTTCAAGCGAATACTGATTAGCCGTTATAAGCTCCGCAAAAATACGAAGCTGTTCCTTGTTTTCACATTCCTTAAGCTCGGCGGTCTGGTTATTAATTCGCCTTGCGACGCGTTCTACCGCCGAAGTAAGGGTTTTATATAAGTCCCCCGCCCTTCTTTTGGTGCGCTCAACTCTGTCACGCTCAAAGAAAAACGTGTCAAGAAGCTTTGAAAGACTTTCGGCAGTTTCGCCCTTTAACGCCGAGGAATACTGACGAATGGGCATATACGAAAAATCAAAGGGCTTGCCGTCGTTATCGGAAAGAAGATATGGAACGAAACGGTTTTCCTCAATATTATTCTTTAGCTCATTCAGCTCGTTTTCAAGCCTGTCAAGCTGAGAAAAATTAAGGCTGACGCCCGTTATTTCGCTGTCGGTAATCTTTGATGATATTTCGCGCGCAACAAGCGGAGAAAAGCCCTGAAACGCGTCTACAAGCGCCCTTGAAAGCAGTTTTTCGCTTTTGCCGATTTTTTCGCACACGGCTTTCATATCACAGGTCAGTATATTCTCTTTTTTCTGCATCGGCGGTAAAACGTAAGTCCCGCCGGGAAGCACCTCGCGCACGCTCTGTTCATCGTCAAGTCGGCGGAATGCGTCTATAATCCTGCCCTCGCCGTTTATGAGAATAATATTGCTGTGCTGCGCCATTATCTCAACCGCAAGGCAAAGCTTTACCCTGTCGCCGATTTCGTTCACCGCGTCAAAGTCGAAAAACAGTATTCTGTCAAAATCCTGCTGACGGATGTCGCAAAGCACCGCGCCCGAAAGATATTTACGAAGCAGCATACAAAGCATAGGCGGCTTCTGGGGATTGTCGGGCGAATAATCGGTGATATTAACTCTTGACGAACTTCCCGAGCAGCTGAAAAACAGCTTATAAGCGCCCTGACGGGTACGCAAAAGAATTACCAGCTCATTTTTGGTGGGTTGGTAAATCTTTTCCGCTTTCGCGCCTGTGAGAGTTTCTTTGAGCTCTGTTTTTAAAAAGTGAAGATAAATTCCGTCAAGAGCCATTTCTGATTATCCTAAAAAATAATTTACGGGGTTTTTCTCTTTTGATTCGGTTATTTCGGTTTCGGGGAACTGCTTTCTTAACATATCGGCAAGGACGGGAACAATTATGTTTTCGGTTTCATAATGCCCCGCGGCAATAAGAAGAATACCGCTTTCGTCGGCGTCACCGAACATATTATATTTCGCCTCGCCCGTTATAAATGCGTCCGCACCCTCTTTTATTGAGGCATAAAGACAGGGCGAGCCCGCGCCTGAGCAGAAGCCGATTTTTTTAACCGTCTTTTTAACGCTGTTGAACTGTAAATGCTTATTAATCTTTTCCGATACAAGCTTAACAAGCTCGTCTGAGGAAATCGGCTCGGTTTCGACAATTTTAAGGAACGGTTCGCTTTCGCAGTTTACGTAATTATTAAAACCGAGAGTCCTGATAAGAGTTGCGTTCACGCCGTTTTCGGCAATATCGAGATTCGTATGAGCGCTGATAACCGAAACGCCGCTTTGTATCGCGTCAAAAACAACGGTATTGCACATAACGCTGTGAAGAGGCTGAAAAATAACGGGATGATGGGTTACGATAAGGTCCGCGCCGTTTTGCTTCGCTTCTTCAAGTACTTTTACAGTCAAATCAAGCGCGACCAGTATCTTTTTTACCTCGGCGTTTTTGTCGCCGATCATATAGCCGCTGTTATCAAAATCCGCCTGAGTGTCATACGGCGCGACAGAATCGATAAATGAGTAAATATCACTTACCTTAATCATTTTCAACACCCCTTAATAATTCGTCAATATGTTTATAGTCGTAACCGCTGTTTTTTAAAGCGGTTTTTTCTTTTATGAGTCTGTTTTTAAGCTTTTCGACATACAAAGCCGAAAGCCCGTCGTCTTTTTCGGGAAACGAACCGAAATAATAGTAGGTTTCGTCCTTTTTTTCGGCTTCGCCCGTAAAATACGCGTCAAAGGCTATATACAGCCGTCCGCCTTCGTCCGTAATAAGCTCGTTGCATATTTTAAAACCGTTTTCACAAAGGTATTTTCTTATGTCCTGAGCGTGAGACTGAGGCTGAAGAACAAGGTGCAGGTTTTCATCCTTAAGCCACGGAGTACGGGAAATAAGCTCCGCCATAAGAGTTCCGCCCATACCCGCAAGCACGTAATCGTCCGCCTCGGTATAATAAAGCATATCGAACCCGTCCGAAAGACGGAGCTTGATTTTATCGGCTAAACCATATTCGGCAACCGTTTGACCGGCATTTTCGAGAGGACCTTTTTTAACGTCGGACGCAATGGCAGACGTTATTTTACCGCTTAAAACAAGGTAAGCGGGTAAAAACGCGTGGTCCGTTCCTATATCGGCAATTCTTCTCCCCTCACGGACAAGGGAAGCGGTCATTAAAAGTCTCGGTGATAATTTAATCATAGATAAATTCAAACGGGCTGAAAGGATTATCAGCCCGTTTTCGCTTTAATTATTCGAGTCCGAGCTGAGTGTTGATACGCTCAAGCATTTCGTCGGGATTTACGCCGTGAACCATGCAAGCCTGCTCAAAGGTTTCCATCCTCGACGCAGGGCAACCCAGACAGTGCATACCCATTTCAAGAAGAAACGGGGCAACCTCGGGCATCTTGTCAACAACATCGCCGATTGTCATATTCTTTTCAAGTTTCATAATTCTTACTCCTTTATGCTTTTGCAACTGCAAGTTTAATTGTCTTATCGTTTACTTCGATTTCCTTTTCAAGGTCTGCGTCGATTGAGCCGTTGAAAACAAGCTCTTCGCAGAGAAGCTCGTTAAGAAGGAATTCTTTCTTTTCCTTTAAAGCGTCAAGAATGAAGCCGTCGTCGGTTGAAATAGCCATTCTTACGTGCTGGTCGACAACGTAGCCCGCTTCCTTACGGATGAGCTGGCACTGGCGTACAACGTCGCGTACCGCGCCGTCCTTAAGAAGCTCGTCGGTAAGAACGGTATCGAGAGCGAGTACGCCGTCCTCGTCGAACTCAACGGAGGCAATACCTTCCTTGGTTCTGCTGTTGAGAACGTAAAGTTCGGGAGCTATATCAAAGTCAAAGCCCTCAACCCTTGTGCTTTCGCCGTTCTTCACCTTTTCAGCGAGAGCGGACATTGTTGCGCAATCCATATTCTCAAGAGCGGACTTGAACTTATTGACGTCCTGCTTGAATACTGCGCCCGCAGCCCTGAAATTAACCTGAAGGAACGTGTCCTCAAGAACGGATTTATCGTCAAGATACTTAATCTCGCGGATATTCAGTTCGTCGAGAATGTTCTTTTCAAACACCTTGATTTTTTCCGCCTTTTCTTCGGGAAGGCAGATAAAGAGCGTCGAAAGAGGCTGACGTACCTTGAGCTGCTTTTCGTTACGAAGGCGAAGAGCAGAAGCGATTACCTCACGCGAAAGAGCGGTCTGCTCAATGATTCCGTCGTCAACGAATCTTTCGTCTGGTACGGGCCAGTCCGCAAGGTGAATTGAAATCTCGCTGTCGGGAAGAACCTTTCTCGTAAGATTCTGCCAGATATGCTCTGTCATAAACGGAATAATCGGTGCCATTACCTTAATGAGATTATTAAGAGCGTTGAACAGAGTCCAGTACGCAATCATCTTATCCTCATTATCGCCCGTTTTCCAGAAACGGCGGCGATTCGACCTGATATACCAGTTAGAGATATCGTCGACAAAGATTTCAAATTCCTTTATAAGAGCGGGAGTCGTATAGGCGTCCATACACTCCGTCGCTTTTTCAATAAACTGATTCGTGCGGATGTTAAGCCACTTATCGGTAGCGGTCATCTTTGAAATATCGGGCTCATAGCCTTCAAAATCGGGCTTGTCAATTTCGGCGTAGGTATTGAAGAAAGTATAGATATTCCAGAATGAAAGGAGTTTTCTTCTTGCCTCGTCGCCGAGATTGAAGCCGAAGCGAACGTCATTGGCTACGGGAGCGCCGGCATACATATAACGGATTGTATCCGCGCCGATTTTTTCGGCGGCTTCGTCGAATTTAATCATAAAGCCCGTCTTTGAGAACTTTGAACCGTCCTCGGCGACAACGCTGTTATATGAAAGAACTCTTTCGTAAGGCGGTCTGTCCTCAAGGACGACAGACATAAACAGCATTGAATAGAACCAGAGACGAACCTGCTCGCGCATTTCGGTTACCCATTCGGCGGGGAAGTTCTTTTTCCATTCTTCCATATCGGTAAAATAGCCGAAGGTTGAATAGGGAACGATACCCGCGTCAAGCCATACGTCGCCGATTTCACTTACTCTTGAAACCTCCTCGCCGCAGTGAGGGCACTTGATTTTTATTTCATCAATCCAAGGTCTGTGAAGCTCGGGAAGAGCGTCAACCTTTGCGGGGTCGACCGCAAGACTTCTAAGTTCGTCAACGGAGCCTACAACGGTTGTCTTGCCGCATTTTTCACACGGATAGAACGGCAGCGGCATACCGTAGTAACGCTTTCTTGAAATATTCCAGTCGCCCATATTGTTAAGCCAGTCCGTCATACGCTTGCCGTTTGAAGCGGGCTCCCACTTAACCTTATTTGAAGCGGCTATAAGACGGGGCTTGATTTCATCCGTCCTTATGTACCACGCGGGAACAAGGCGGAAAACAACCTCGCTCTTACAACGCCAGCATACGGGATAGCTATGCTCGAAGGGCATAACCTTATACAGCTTATTCTGAGCGTCAAGGCGCTCAAATACCTCGTCGGCAATTGTATGGCTGTCCTTACCGGTAAACCAGCCGAAGCCGTCAATAAAGATACCCATATCGTCAATGGGCATAATCTGCGGAATGCCTAACTGCTGACCTAAAGCAAAGTCCTCGGCGCCGCAGCCGGGAGCGATATGAACTATGCCCGTTCCTTCGTCGGCGGCAACCTCGTCCCACGGAACGATTTTATGCGCAAAGCCCTGCTGAGCTTCAATTTCGGGGAAACAGGTCTCATATTCAAGACCTACGAGTTCTTCGCCCTTGAACGCGCGAAGGACCTCGAGTTTATCGTCCTCAAGATATTTAATGGCGTTCTTTGCAAGAACAAGAGTTTTTTCGTCGCTCTTGATTTTAACCTCTACATAATCGATTTCGGGATTAACTGCGAGCGCGGCATTGGAGGAAAGAGTCCACGGAGTCGTGGTCCACGCAAGCATTTTGAAATCCTTTCCCTTGACGGGAAGCTTGAAAAATACCGAATTATGAGTCATAAGCTTATACGAGCCTGTCATTTCGTGCTCCGAAAGAGAGGTTCCGCAGCGCGGACACCACGGCATAGGCTTGTATTCACGGGCAATCCAGCCGTTTTCATCGCACTTTTTGAGGAAATGCCAGATACCCGAAATATTAAGGTCGGTATTTGTATAGTACGAATTGTCCCAGTCCATCCACTGACCGAGGCGCTTACTCTGTTCGGTAATTATGCCCGAGTAATGCTTAACCCTGTCAACACACTGACGGGTGAATTTGTCCATACCGTATTCTTCGATATCCTTTTTTGTTTTAAAGCCGAGAGCCTTTTCAACCTCAACCTCAACCCAGAGTCCCTGAGAGTCGAAGCCGTTCTGACAACGGCAGGAATAACCCCTCATCCCCTTATAGCGGATGAAGATGTCCTTTAAGCTTCTGCCCCAGGCGTGATGGATACCCATTGAGTTGTTCGCGGTAATAGGGCCGTCAAGGAAGCGGAAACGCGGTTTGCCCTCGTTCTTTTTCATAAGAAGGTCAAAACACTTGTTCTGTTCCCAGAAATCCATTACCTCGTGTTCGATTTTGATAAAGTTATTTTTTTCCTCTGCCACAATATTTCCTCCAATATGTGAAATTACTTTTTAACAATGTTTGTTTCGTCAACAAGAAAGTCAGGTCTGTTTTTAACCTCGGTATAAATTCGGGCAAGATACTCGCCTATAATGCCAAGCGAAAGAAGAATAAGACCGCCGATTATGAGTAAAGCCGAGAACAGCGACGCGTAACCGGGAACGTCGGGACCTTTTACGATAGTGCGGATTATGATATAAAGCGCATAGACAAGTCCCGCAAAACTGACGAATCCGCCGAAAAGAAATGAAATTTTAAGCGGTACGGTTGAGAAATTGATAATCCCGTCAATAGCATAGGTCGTAAGTTTCCAGAAAGACCATTTTGACTTGCCCGCTACCCTTTCGCTGTTTTCATGCTCAAACCACTTGGTATTAAAGCCGACCCAGCTGAAAATGCCCTTTGAGAAACGGTTGTATTCGCGCATTGAAAGAATGGAGTCAACAACCTTGCGCGTCATTATTCTGAAATCCTGAGCGCCGTCGGCAATCTTCACGTCGGACATACGGTTGACGATTTTATAAAACAGCTTTGAAAAAGCGCTTTTGACCTTTGCCTCCCCGCCGCGGTCGATACGCCTTGCGGCGGCAATATCGTATTCGTCGCTCTCAAGAGAAGAAAGCATTTCGGGAATCAAGTCGGGATTGTGCTGAAGGTCGGCGTCGATAATACCGACCAATTCCGCCGTTGAAAACGAAAGTCCAGCAAGCATTGCGGATTCCTTTCCGAAATTGCGCGAAAAGGAAATGTACTTCACTTTCTCATCGGTCAAAGCAAGATTTTTAATAACTTCAAGCGTTTTGTCGCTGCTGCCGTCATCAACAAAAATAAAGCTGCTTTCGTACCCGTCAAGAGAATCGAGAACGCTATTAACTTTTTCATAGAAAACGGGAAGCGATTCCTGCTCGTTAAAGCAGGGAACGATTAATTCAAAAGTTTTCACGCTCCGACCTCCTTTTTAAAACTCATAGTATTGTATCACAGTTCATTAAAAAAATAAACACTTTTTTGCATATTATTTGTTTTATAAAACAAAAATATAAAAAATCGGGCGAGAACAGCCGTCCTCACCCGAGAGTTTTTTATTATTACCTGCCTGCTTTCAGACGGGCAAAGAGCTTTGTATTGCCTCCCTTGACCTTTGAAATAACGCTGCCCTCAAGGTATGTAAGAGAAGCGCTGTTCATCTTGACGGGAATAAGCATAATCTTCATATACGAAGATTTAGGCTTAGCAAGTTTAAGATAATTTTTCGCCGTGTCGGTCGAAATCATATTTTTTATTTCTTTTCTCTTTTCTTTTTTTGAAAGAGAGCAGTTTTTATTTGTAACATTTTCGACGCATCCGATAAGCCTTTCGACATATCTTCTTGCCAGAAACTCCCTGACCTCTTCATTATCTATTCCCCAGTGGGAATAAAGCTCTTTCATCCACCCGTTTTCTTCCTCGCGCTTTGAATACATATCGCTTCTGTATTTCGCGGTTTCGCTTTCGCTTCTCTGGCGGATGAAATGATAGTACTTTTTGCTCGTGACCGCTACCCTTTCGACGTCGCGAACAACGCTGAGATTAAACGGGAAGTCATCCCAGAACGTATTCGGGAAATAGAGTTTGTTTTCCCTTATATAGTCGCCCGAAAAGAGCTTATTCCAAGGCGTGTAAAGAAGGTTAAGGTCAAAAAGCTTATGCGCGTTTTTTCGAAATTCCTCCTGACCGGAAAATACCTTGTCAACCCATTTCTGTTCCTGAGTGAACTTTTCGGTATCGGAGTAAAACGTGTCGATATAATAACCCGCGACAACAAGCTGAGAGTTGTTTTTTTCGGCAATATCGACCATATCGAAAAGCATTTCCTTTTCAGCCCAGTCATCGGAATCCATAAAATAAAAATACTTGCCCGAAGCCTTGTCGATTGCAGTATTTCTCGCCGACGGGGCGCCGCCGTTTTCCTTATGAATAACCTTTATACGGCTGTCCTTAAGGGCGTATTCGTCACATATTTCGCCGCTTCTGTCGGGCGTGCCGTCGTCCACACAGAAGAACTCGAAATTAGTGTATGTCTGGTTAAGGATGCTTTCAATCGCCCTTGCGACATAGTTTCAACGCCGTATACGGGCATTATTACGCTTACAAGCGGTTCGTTCATATTATTCACCTAACTGACTGTCCGAAAGCTCAAGAGCCGCGAGAACAGTATCATCCATATCGTAATATTTATACTCGGCAAGACGACCGCCGAGAATAATTTTTTCATCTCTTTCAAGGGACTTGTATCGTTCATAAAGGCTGTTGTTTTTTTCGTCATTTACGGGGTAGTATTTCTCCATCCCATCTTTATAATCGACGGGGTATTCCCTGGTAATGACGGTTTTATCGGTTTTAACCGGATTGAAATGCTTATGCTCGATAATTCTAGTATAAGGGATTTCACGCTCGGTGTAGTTAACAACCGCCACGTCCTGAAACCATTCTTTTTCAAGCGTTTCGTTTTCGAAGCGAAGACTTCTGTATTCGAGCTTGCCGAGCGAAAAGCCGTAAAGCTCGTCAAGAGCGCCCGAATAAACGCATTTGTCCGCAAGCGAAAGATAATAGTCGCGCTCGGCGTTAAAGTCGGTATTAAGCCTTATATCGCAGCCGTCAAAGAGCTTTTCAATCAAAGCGGTATAGCCTTCGACGGGAATGCCCTGATACTTATCGTTGAAATAGTTATTGTTATACTCGTACCTTACGGGAATTCTTTTAATAATAAACGCGGGCAAATCCGCGCAGTCGCGTCCCCACTGCTTTTCGGTATAGCCTTTTATCAGCTTTTCGTAAACGGTTCTGCCGACAAGGGAAATCGCCTGCTGTTCAAGGTTTTCGGGCTCGGACGTAATCTCTTTCTTTTCATTTTCTATAACCGCCCTCGCCTCTTCGGGAGTCGTCACGCCGAACATCTTTGAAAAGGTGTTCATATTAAACGGAAGATTATAAAGCTCGCCCTTGAAATTAGCTATCGGAGTATTTATGAAACCGTTAAACTCGGCAATATCGTTTACGAATTTCCATACGCGCTCGTTGTCGGTATGGAAAATGTGAGCGCCGTAGACGTGAACGTCAATGCCGTCGCGTTTTTCGGTATATACATTTCCGCCGATATGATTTCTCTTTTCGAGCACAAGAACGCTCTTGCCGTGTTTTTTCGCCTGAAAGGCAAACACAGCGTTAAAAAGCCCCGCGCCGACTAAAAGATAATCATATTTTTGCATCTTAACACCTCTTTCGGAATATATAATAATTTTACCATAACATAATAATAAATGCAAATATAAAAAATGCCCTGACAAAGAATGTCAGGGCGTTTCATTTAAAAGTTATTCTTTAACGATTTCAGCGTCGGGAGCGTTCTTTTTAACGCTCTCAATTCCGTTAAGGCAGCTCGCCTTCGCTTTATAACCCTCGGAAACAGCGATAATCTCGCCGTTCCTTGCCTTCAGGCGGAAACGGAACTCCCCTGCCTTGTCGGTATAGACCTCATATTTCGGATGCTTGAGTTCTGCGTAACCCTCAACTGTCTGGTCCTCGATTTCCGCAACGCAGTTTGTTTTAACGGATGCGATACCGTTCATGCAGGCGGACTCGGTTGAATAAACCTCAGATGTAGCTATAACCTCGCCGTTACCCGCCTTAAGATTAAATGTAAAGCCTGTTTTTGTTTCTTTAACCGTAAATTTACCCATAATCAAAATCCTTTCTCATTATTATTCGGAAAGAGCTCGCCTCTTCCCCTTTCGTAATTATTTTATCATTTTTATACGTCCGTATCAATATAATATAATTAACAAGATTTTTGCTCTTAAATTGTAAAAAAGTTCATTTATTCTTTTCAATGTGAAAAAAGTGTGTATTTTGCTTGACAAATAAGAAAAAAATGCTATAATAACATAGCACTTGCGAGTGAAAACTAAATATCGCGGGGTAGAGCAGCTGGTAGCTCGTCGGGCTCATAACCCGGAGGTCGTTGGTTCAAATCCTTCCCCCGCAACTAATTATTAAAGACCTGCGCTTGCAGGTCTTTAATTCTATTTAATCGGTAGTAGGGAGGGATTTGAACCAACTTCTCGCCGAAGGCGAACATAATTGTTGCACAGCCTGACGGCTGAGCGCAGCGATTGCCGTCAAATCCTTCCCCCGCAACTTAAAACCGAGCAAATATTGAATACCGCAAGAGGGACGCAGTAAAGTTAACCGCTCTCATTCGATAATACATTGAATATCTCATTATTATCTGCTATAATTAATAAAACAAAATCATTTTTAAACGAGGTAATAAAAATGGTCAACACTGAAAGATTAATTGATTTATTCAAGGAGCTTGTTTCAATCGACAGCCCGTCATTACACGAAAGACAGATGTGCGACGCGCTCAAAAGTAAGCTTAAAGGTTTAGGCATTGAAGCTTCAGAGGATGACACAGGCGCAAAAATCGGCGGAAATTCGGGCAACCTTTTCGCTTATATTGACGGCGGACTTGACGAAAAGCCGATTCTTTTCTCGGCTCATATGGACACGGTTATGCCCGCTCACGGCAAAAAAGCGATTGTTCACGAGGACGGTAAAATCACGTCCGACGGAACAACGGTTCTCGGCTCGGATGACCTTGCGGGAGTTTGCGCTATAATCGAAGCGCTCCGCGTTCTCAAAGAAAACGGCGAAAAATTCCGTCCCGTCGAGGTGCTTTTCACGGTCAGCGAGGAAACACACTGCGCAGGCGCGTCACTCGCTCCGTTTGACAAAATAAAGTCAAAGGAATGTTATGTATTCGACCTTTCGGGCGATATAGGCGTAGCCTCAAACAAAGCTCCGACAATTATTTCATACACAGTAACTCTTCACGGCAGAGCCGCCCACGCGGCGTTCAAGCCCGAAAGCGGAATCCACGCCCTTAAATGCGCGGCGGATATTATTTCGAAAATCCGTTGCGGCAAATATGACGGCGTAACGGTTAATATCGGAACTATAAACGGCGGCACGGCTACAAACGTAGTTGCCGAGCACACGGTATTCACGGGCGAGGTAAGAAGCTTCGACGACAATCTTGCGCAGAACAAGTTAAATGAGATTTTTGACATTGTTCACGCTGTCGCCGACGAATACGGCGCCGAGGTTAAAATCGAAAGCGAAACCTGCGTACGCGCTTATGACGTCGACGAAAATCACCCTGTCGCAGCTCGTTTTAGAGCCGCCTGCGAAAAAATGGGATTAAAGCCCGAAATCGTTGAAACCTACGGCGGAAGCGATAATAATCAGTTCTTCCCGATGGGCATTAACGGACTTGTCGTCTCGTGCGGTATGAACAACTGTCATTCCTGCGACGAATACACAACCGTAGGGCATCTTGAAAAGGCGGCTGAACTTGCGCTTACTCTTATGAGGTCAAGAGATTAATGGAAGATATTTTTTCAAGAACCGAATTACTTTTAGGCAAAGAGGCGGTTAAAAAGCTCGCCTCCTGCCGCGTTGCGGTTTTCGGCGTAGGCGGCGTAGGCGGCTTCTGCGCCGAGGCTCTTGCGCGCGCGGGAGTGGGAACGCTTGATTTAATTGACGCGGACAAGGTAAGCGAGTCGAACATCAACAGGCAGATTATTGCCCTTCATTCAACCGTCGGAAGAAATAAGGTTGACGTTGCCGAAGAGAGATTCAAAGACATTAATCCCGATATAAAGATAAACGCGTTTTCAGTCTTTTATTCGCCCGAAACGGAAAAGGATTTCGACTTTTCGGAATATGACTACGTTGTCGACGCGATTGATACGGTTACGGGAAAAATCGCCCTCGCCGTCAATGCGGACAAGGCGGGCGTGCCGATAATAAGTTCAATGGGCGCGGGCAACAAGCTTAACCCTGAAATGTTTGAGGTAAGCGATATTTATAAAACCTCCGTATGTCCGCTCGCGCGTGTTATGAGGCGGGAATTAAAGCAAAGGGGCATTAAAAGGCTCAAGGTCGTTTATTCAAAGGAAGAGCCCGTAGAAACGGCTAAATTCGAAAACGGCAAGCCCGTTCCCGGCTCGGTTTCGTTTGTTCCGTCGGTTGCGGGTCTGATAATTGCGGGCGAAGTAATCAAGGATTTGATTAAATAACATAATAAAAAAAGAAAAAAGTCGGTATCAAAACGATACCGACCTTTTCTTTTTATGGATTAACTATTGAGGTGGCACTGCCCCGACATAGGACAGTCACAGCATTTATGGCCGCAGGAACCTATGCCTTTCTTTTTATCTTTTATCAACTTGACAATGACAGCCGTAATGACAGCAACAAGGATAACAAGCGTTATTATCGTAACATAATTCGCTCTTATAAATTCAAGCATAGTCTCCCCTCCTTTTTATTTTGTAAGAAGATGGTTTTCGTTGTACTTATTCTTTCTAAAAAGGAAATAGCACATACCTGCCAAAGCAACAACAGCGGCAACCAATCCGATAATATGGCTCTTATAATCGCCCGTGAACAAACAGCCGAACTGATAAACCATAAGTGAAATCAGGTATGCAAAACCGCACTGATAACCGATGGCAAACCAGGTCCATTTTGCGCTGTTCATTTCCCTTCTGATTGCGCCGATTGCCGCAAAGCACGGTGCGCAAAGAAGATTAAACAGAAGATATGAATAGCCCGCAAGAGCAGCATGCCCGCCGCTGAAGGAATTGAAATCGTTTGAAAGAGCTGTCCAGAGTTCGTCTCCGTTTTCCGCAAGCTCACCGCCGAAGTGGTAAAGCTGACCGAATGTACTTACGACGTTCTCTTTTGCAATAAGTCCCGTAACTGCAGCAACTGCCGTCTTCCAGTTACCCCACCCAAGCGGAATAAATATCCACG
The DNA here is from genome assembly GCA_017613735.1 of Clostridia bacterium. GTDB lineage: Bacteria > Bacillota > Clostridia > Oscillospirales > Acutalibacteraceae > Fimenecus. The sequence goes on along the minus strand of JAGADF010000009.1, from coordinate 91,922 downwards.
AGAAAGCATTGCCGACCTTTGCGATAAGGGAATTGTCAACGTCCTCAACCATACCGAAGCCGTTTTCAAAGCCGAAATTGAGAAGGAACCACAGAACAATGGTTGACAAAAGAATTATCGTAAGCGCCTTCCTGATAAACGACCAGCCGCGTTCCCATGTTGAATGAAAAACAGTGCCGACTGTCGGCAAATGGTATGCGGGAAGCTCCATAACAAAGGGTGAAGGCTTGCCCGCAAAACGCTTTGTCTTTTTAAGCATAATACCCGAAACAATTATTGCCGCAACACCGATAAAGTATGCAGAAGCCGCAACAAGTCCGCTGCCGCCGAAAAGTGCGCCTGCGATAAATCCGATAATGGGAAGCTTTGCAGAGCAGGGAATAAATGTTGTTGTAATGACTGTCATACGTCGGTCTTTTTCATTTTCAATTGTTCTTGAAGCCATTATTCCTGGAACACCGCAACCCGTGCCTATAAGCATGGGAATAAAGGATTTACCCGAAAGACCGAAATGACGGAAAATCCTGTCCATAACAAAGGCTACGCGCGACATATAACCGCAATCCTCAAGAATGGCGAGCATAACGAACAGAACAAGAAGCTGAGGTACAAAGCCGAGAACGGAGCCGACGCCGGCTACGATACCGTCATTGATAAGTCCGTAAAGCCATGCAGGGAGGCTCGGTTCGAGGAATCTTTCAAGCAGCGAAGGAATCCAGTCACCGAACAGAACATCGTTAACCCAGTCCGTTGCTCCCTTGCCTATTGTCTGCATTGCGATATAATAAACGAAAAACATTATAGCCGCAAAAATCGGCAAACCGAATATACGGCTTGTAACAACTCTGTCAATTTTATCGCTTGTTGAAAGCTTGCCCTTATGCGCCTTTTTATAGCACTTTTCGGTAATCTTTGTTATATAGACATACCTTTCATTGATAATAATTGACTCGGCATCATCGTCAAGCTCTTTTTCGGCGAGCTCAATATCCTCTCTTATATGAGAAAGAACATCGGGCGGGATTTTAAGCTGTTCGATTACACGTTTGTCGCCCTCGAATATTTTAACGGAATACCACCTTTGTTTTTCGGGCGGCATATCGTGTACGACTGCTTCCTCAATATGGGCAAGCGCATGCTCAACCTCGCCTGAAAAATTATGCTTAATCGGAGCAGGGTCACCTTTTGCAATTTCAATTGCCATCTCAACAACTTCGTCAATGCCCGTACCCTTAAGGGCAGAGATTTCAACTACGGGACAAAGAAGCTGACCGGAAAGTGCTTCTATATCAATTATATCACCGTTTTTATTGACAATATCCATCATATTGATGGCAATAACAACAGGAATTCCCAGTTCAATAATCTGGGTTGTAAGGTAGAGATTTCTTTCAAGGTTTGTGCCGTCAACGATATTGATTATGGCGTCGGGTTTCTCGTCAATAAGATAGTCACGGGCTACAATCTCCTCGGTAGTATACGGGGAAAGCGAATAAATACCGGGAAGGTCCGTAAGTGTAACATCCTGATTATTCTTGATTTTACCTTCCTTTTTTTCAACCGTAACGCCGGGCCAATTGCCTACATACTGATTTGAACCCGTAAGAAGATTGAAAAGAGTTGTTTTTCCGCTGTTGGGATTACCCGCAAGCGCGATACGAATGCCCATTTTTCTTTTTCCTTTCTTCAGTTAGTCTTTGCTAACCGATATGTAAAAATTATTATTCAACTTCAATAAGCTCGGCATCCGCCTTACGGATTGAAAGCTCATAATTTCTGACATTTATTTCAATGGGATCGCCCAAAGGAGCATATTTTCTTACATAAATCTCAACGCCCTTGGTTATGCCCATATCCATAATTCTGCGCCGAAGAGCGCCTTCGCCGTGAACCTTTGTCACCTTACAGGTTTTACCGATTCTGACATCTCTTAATGTCATTGTAATTCCCCTTTCAGAATATGCGGAATTGTCAGTTTTGAAACGAGTTAGTCTTTGCTAATCGATAAATATATAACACATTTTTCATTAAAAGTCAATAGAAAAAGCGAAAAAAGTTAGCAAACGCTAACCTTTTGTTTTCCTATAGACATTTCCCCTATTGACAAGCGAAAAAATAAGTGCTATTATTTACCTATCTAAATGGTAGGCAATTAAGAAAATTCGGAGGTATTATGAGAGTTTATGCAGATAACGCGGCAACAACAAAGCTGAGCGAAAAAGCTCTTGAAACAATGCTGCCGCTTTTTACCGAGGGTTACGGAAATCCGTCTTCCCTGCACTCGGTCGGTCAGGCGGCCAAAACCGAGCTTGAAAAAGCGAGAGAAAAAGTTGCAAAGGCAATAAACGCTTCTTTTAAGGAGATTTATTTCACCTCAGGCGGCAGCGAGGCCGACAATCAGGCTATAAGGACAGCCGCATATCAAGGTTCAAGAAAAGGGAAAAACCATATTATATCCTCGGCTTTTGAGCATCACGCTGTTCTTCACACGCTCAACGCGCTAAAAAAAGAGGGTTTTGAAATCACGCTTGTAAAAGTAAACGAAAACGGGGTGATAAATCCCGATGATATAAGATTCGCTATTACCGACAAAACCTGTCTTGTAACAATTATGACAGCGAATAACGAGGTGGGCACAATCCAGCCCGTTGAGGAAATAGGAAAAATATGCAGGGAAAAGGGCGTGCTTTTTCATACGGACGCCGTTCAGGCAGTAGGACATATACCCGTTGACGTTGAAAAAATAGGCTGCGATATGCTTTCCTCTTCCGCGCATAAGTTCCATGGGCCAAAGGGCGCAGGATTTTTATATGTCAGAAAGGGCATTATTCTGAAAAATCTTATTGAAGGCGGCGCTCAGGAACGCGGAAAACGAGCGGGTACGGAAAACCTTCCCGCAATAGTCGGAATGGCGGCTGCGCTCGAAGAAGCCGTTAATAATCTTGAAGAAAACGAAAAAAAGGTTTCTTCAATGAAAAAGATACTTATTGACGGGCTCAGCGGAATTGAAAAGAGCAGAATAAACGGCGATACGGAAAAATCTCTGCCCGGCACTCTTAATATGTGCTTTGAAGGAATTGAGGGCGAAAGCCTGCTGCTTCTTCTCGACTCAAAGGGCATCTGCGCGTCAAGCGGTTCGGCGTGCACAAGCGGAAGCCTTGAACCGTCTCACGTTTTGCTCTCCATGGGCGTACCCGTTGAAATCGCTCACGGTTCGCTGCGGCTCTCGATTAACGAGTACAATACGCCCGAGGAAATGGAATACATTGTCAGATGTGTTCCCGAGGTTGTAAGCTATCTTCGTTCATTCTCCCCTGTCTGGGATGAAATAAAAAAGGAGGAAAAATAATGGCTCTTTATTCGGAAAAGGTTATGGACCATTTTATAAACCCGAGAAACGTAGGTCAGATTGAAAACGCGGACGGCGTCGGCGAGGTCGGCAACGCACGCTGCGGCGATATTATGAAGATTTTTCTTAAGATAAACAAAGACGGAATTATCGAGGACGTAAAATTCAACACCTTCGGCTGCGCGTCGGCTATCGCGTCAAGCTCAATGGCAACCGAAATGATTAAAGGTCAGCCCGTAAGCAAGGCTCTTGAACTGACCAATAAGGCGGTTGTCGAAGCTCTTGACGGTCTGCCCGCAATCAAGATACACTGTTCGGTGCTTGCCGAGGAAGCGGTTAAGGCGGCGGTCAAGGATTACTACGATAAAAACTCAATTGAATATGACAAAGAACTGTTTAAGGAAAACAGCTGCGAACACTGTAATATTGAATAAAGAAAAACCTCGGAAACATTCCGAGGTTTTTTATTAATAGAATAGTTTTTCGTCTTTAAGTACCGCCTCCGCGGCGCGCATTCCGTCAACGCCTGCGGAAACAATTCCGCCGGCATATCCCGCGCCCTCACCGCAAGGAAACAGTCCCCTTATATTAGTCTGGAAAAATTCGTCGCGCACTATTCTGACGGGCGACGAGCTTCTTGTTTCGGGGGCGGTAAGAACGGCGTCGTCAAGCGCAAAACCTTTGAGCATACCGTCCATTTTAACTATCGCGGCAGCCATTGTATCAGTTACCTTTTCGGGTAAAACCTTTCTTATATCACCCATTACAACGCCCGTAGGGATTGTCGGTTTGACAGTGCCGAGCCTTGATGAGGGCATGTTTTTAAGAAAATCGCCGACAAGCTGGGCGGGAGCGGAATAGCTTTCGCCGCCGAGCCTGAATGCAGTCTGCTCGATTTCGCGTTGAAGATACATTCCCGAAAGAACGTGTTCGGACGGAAAATTCTCAGGCTCAATGCCGACAAGTACAGCGGAGTTTGCGTTTTCGCCGTCGCGAAGATACTCGCTCATACCGTTTGTGACAACTCCGCCCTCCTCGCTTGAAGCGCATACGACAGTGCCGCCCGGACACATACAGAAGGTATACGCACCCCTGCCGTGAGGCGGATGGCAAGCCATTTTATAATCGGCTGTGGGCAGTTTCGGGTTTTTATACGCGCAGCCGTACTGAGCCTTGTTTATAAGCTCCTGCGGATGCTCGATTCTCGCGCCTACGGAAAACGGTTTCTGAATCATTTTAACGCCCTTTTTATAGAGCATTTCAACCGTATCGCGCGCGGAATGACCTATACAGAGAATTACGGCGTCGGTTTCAAGGTCAATTTTTTCGCCGTTTTTTTCATAGGAAACGCCCTGAACGAAGCCGTTGGCTATAATAAGGTCTGTGAGCTTTGCGTTAAAGATAACCTCGCCGCCGAGTTCAATAACCTTTTTTCTTATATTTTTTACTACCGTTCCGAGCTTGTCGGTGCCTATATGCGGCTTTGCAGAAACAAGAATTTCCTTCGGCGCGCCGTTCTCGGCAAGGTCAAGGTAAACCTGCCTGCACCTTGCGTCCTTAATGCCCGTATTGAGCTTTCCGTCAGAAAACGAGCCTGCGCCGCCCTCGCCGAACTGAACATTGGATTCGGTGTTTAGCACACGGTTTTTCCAGAATTCGTCAACGCTCTTTTTACGCGAATCAAAATCCTGACCGCGTTCAAGAACAATAGGTTTCAAGCCAGCCTTCGCGAGCAAAAGCGAGGAAAACATACCGCTCGGACCGAATCCGACAACTACGGGACGAAATTCCGAACGCCTTTTGTTTTCGGGCATTTCATAGGCATAGACGGTAACCGACGAAGCCTTATTCGACGGGATTTTAAGCAGAATCTGTTCCTCATCGCCCTCAACGGTTAAATCAACGCTGTAGGAAATATAAATATCGGGTTTCTTTCTCGAATCGACCGACATTTTATAAATTGACCAGTCGGTTATGCGTTTTTCACTTATTTTAAGCGCCTTTGCGGCGGCTTTTTTTATGTCGGGACTGTTATGCTCAAGCGGAAGCTTCAAATCGTTTACTCTTATCATTCGGTTACCTCCGCAGCGCTTTTACCCGCAAGCATTCCGGACGACCACGCCCACTGAAGATTATAACCGCCGCATTCGGCGAATACGTCGAATATCTCTCCGCAGGCGAAAAGACCGCTTACGAGCTTTGATTCAAGCGTCTGAGGGTTAAACTCATCCGTTGAAACTCCGCCCGCGGTTACCTGTGAAAAATCAAAGCCCTTTGTACTTTTAACTTTAACGGTCCAGCTTTTTAAAACACCGGAAATTCTGTCTGCATATTCCTTGTTAATAGAGCTGTTACGCTCATTCTGATTAATGCCGAGGAGCTTTATGACGGCAAGTCCAAGCTGCTTGTTGACAATACCCGACAGAAGATTCTCGACGAGTCCGTTTTCATCGTTTTCAAGTCTGTCTATAATGAACGCGGAAACCTCGTCCCCGGAAAGAGACGGAACAAGGTCAAGCGAAACCGTGTATTCGCCGCCGCTTTCGGTATCGCAAAAGCCCGAAAGATTCATAATCGGAATGCCCGAAAGACCGTAATCGGTAAACTGCACCTCGCCGGAGCACTCAACCCTTTTTTCGCCGTTTTCACTGAGAATACAGTTGCACTGCGAGCGGACTCCCTTGAGGTTTTTCGGGAAATCGTAACAGATAAGAGGAACAAGTGCAGGTCTCGGATTATTTACCGTATGGCCTAAAAAAGAGAGTATGTCGAAGCCGCTGCCGTCGCTTCCGTGAACGGGATTGCTCTTACCGCCGCAGGCAACTATAACGCGGTCGAAAAAGAAGCTTCCGTTAATCACAAAGCCTTTGCCGTTTTTTTCAACCGACTTAACCTTATAGTCGCAAACCGTTTCAATACCGAGCCTTTTACACTCAAAGCGAAGCGCGTCAAGAACGCTCGAAGCCTGATTTGAAAGCGGATATACCCTGCCCTCTTCATCGGAATAGGTATAAAGCCCGATTTTTTCAAAAAAACCGAGAGTGGTTTCAACGCCGTAATTTTCAATAGCGAATGAAGTAAAATCGCCCGAAGGGTAATAGCTTTCGCTTGTTACGTTTATATTTGAAAGATTACACTTTCCGTTGCCCGTAACAAGGATTTTTTTGCCTACGCGCTGATTTTTTTCAAAAAGCATTACGTTGTGACGGCTGTTTGTTCTCTTTGCTTCGATTGCGGCGACAAGCCCCGAAGCGCCCGCGCCGATAACTGCAATTTTCATCTTTATACCTGCTTTTCCGAAATTACGGCTTTTATATTATCACAAATCCTTTTTCTTTGCAATAACGCCATTTTCGGTATTGTATTATTTTGTATTTTAATATATAATAAAAATATTAATGGAGAATACGGGGGGATAATGTTGAAAAGCAAGTTAACGTCAAATAGTAAGTCGAACATACTTTTCGTATGCGTGCTTGCTTTGTGCATTGCCGTTATAGTAGCTTTCCCGTTTGCCGCGAACATTTATGTAAACCGCGGCGTTACCCCCGAATTCAAAGGCGATTACACATCTTTTGAGGGTGTTAATTTCGACTCGGGCAGAGAATATTTTATGAAGGGCGACTGGGAATTCTATGAAAAGCAGTTCATAGTCTCAGGAAATGTCGAAAATCCGACTATTACAGACGTCGTTTCCGTTCCCCACTCTATTTATTACCCTATTGACAGCGGTCCCAACCTTTCGACGGTCGGCTTTGCAAGCTATCGCCTTATGATAAAGGACGTTCACGCGCAGGAGCCGATAAGCTTTTATATGCCGAACTTTGCGGGCGCGTATAAAATATTCATTGACCGAATTCTCGTCACGACCTCGGGTAATATGAAGGACGACGGCGTTGAAACCGTTGCGAGCCAGAGGCGTATGTCACTTCCCGTAGCTGTCGGAAGCGGTTTTCACGAAATCGTAATCGAGGTTGCGAGCGAAAAATCCTCGGGACTTACAATGTCGCCCGCCATGAGAAACTACGAAGCCGCCGAAAGCGATATGTACTTTATAATCGGTCTTCGTTACGCGTTTGTCGGCATCGTCCTTTTCTGCGGCATATTCCTGCTTATTATGAAGCTGTTTGTAAACCGCGAAACCTATTCGTTCTGGGGTATTTTCCTTTGCATTCTTCTCGCGTACAGAATGATGATAAGCAACGAGGGCTATATAGTAACCCAGAGCGTGCTGTTCAATTTAAGTTATGAGTTTGTCGCGCTGCTGATACTTGCGGCGGTGTTTATAATAAAGCTCGTTTCGCTTATTTATATGACGAGGGTACTGCCTATTAAGGTCTCGCCAAAGGCTATTATCTCGTTCGCATTGATATTTATTTCGTCAATTATAATCGCGCTGTTCTTTGAAAACCCGATTTATGACCCGTACTATGCGACGATTCTTCAGATTATCACGGTACCGCTCGACCTTTATCTTATAGAAAAAATCTGCCGCTGCGTTGTTAAAAAGATAAGAAACGCTATAGCATTCCTGACGGCGTATTCGCTCGTTGCGGTCGGTCTTTCGGTAGACTTCCTTTATACCAACGGTCTTATTCAGACTCCCGTTTCAATGTTTATGCCGCTTATTCTTCTGGCGTTTGCAATTATTATTGTTATTATTCACGCTATGGAAAACGCGGTATTACAGAAGGAAGCGCTTAACGCCGCCAAGCTTGAAACCGAGCTTGCGGACGCGAATATGTCAATAATGCTCAGCCAGATTCAGCCGCATTTCCTTTACAACGCGCTTAATACGATTAAGTATCTTGTAAGAAGAGATACGGAAATGGCGGAAAAAGCCATCGTTGAATTCTCGCTCTATTTAAGGGGCAATATGGATTCGCTTACTCAGAAAAAGCCAATCCCCTTCCGAACCGAGCTCAGTCATATCAGACACTATTGCGAAATCGAAAGAATGCGTTTCGGTCAGAAGCTTGAAATTGAATACGATATCGAGACGGACAATTTCTTTGTACCGACATTAAGCATTCAGCCGCTTGTTGAAAACTCCATCAAGCACGGCGTTACCAAAAAACCCGAGGGCGGCACGGTAACAATTCATACCTATGAGGACGACAATAACTATTACGTCCGTATTACAGACGACGGCGTAGGCTTTGACCCCGCCAAGCCGTCCGCTCCCAACAGAAGCCACGTCGGTTTCTCGAACATCAAGAACCGTCTTGAAACAATGCTTAATGCTACAATTGAGGTTAAAAGCGTTATAAACGAGGGAACGGACACGCTTATAACTTTACCTAAGAAATCTAATTTCGGCGAAAACGAAAACAAGATAGATTATTAAGAAAGGACTTTTAATATGAGAATTATCGCAGTTGACGACGAGCCCTTTGCTCTTGACGATTTTCAGTACACCTGTTCGAAAATCAGCGGAATTACGGATATCCGTACATTCGATAATCCCGCAGACGCTTTACGCTATGCGCAGATTGAGCCCATTGACGTTGCGTTTCTTGATATAGAAATGCCCGTAATGAGCGGTATCGACCTGGCTAAAAAACTTCACCAGATTGATAAAAATATCAAAATAGTATTTGTAACCGGATTTACCGAATATGCGCTCGACGCTTTCGGCGTTGACGCAATAGGTTATGTGCTTAAGCCCTATTCGGCTGAAATGATTGAACAGAACATCATAAAGGCTTCGCACATTATGAACGTTGATTCCGAAAAGAAAATCACAGTCAAGACCTTCGGTCATTTCGACGTATTTGTAAACGGTAAAATAGTCCATTTCGCTTCCGCAAAAAGCAAGGAGCTTCTCGCCCTTCTTATTGACCGCAAGGGCGGTACGGTAAGCACGGAGCAGGCTATAGGCATACTCTGGGCGGACAGAGAATACGACGACTCCGTTCAGTCGCTTTTCAGAAAGGTTTTAAAGAGTCTTCGCGTCGCGCTTGCAGACGCGGATATTACCGAAATTCTTATTGACGCAAGAAATCAGCGTAGCGTCGACACCTCGCTTTTCAGCTGCGACAGCTATGCACTTCTTGAGGGCGATAAAAAAGCCATCAAGGATTACTACGGTCAGTATATGAGCGAATACTCCTGGTCCGGAGAGACCAGAAAAAGATTAAATGCTATTGTCAAGGAGGCCAACAACTGATGAAAACCGACATTCAGATTGCGCAGGAAGCTACAATGCTCCCCGTAAAGGAAATTGCCAAAAAGCTCAATATTTCCGAGGACGAGCTTGAGCTTTACGGCAACTACAAGGCGAAGCTCCCCCTTTCTTTAAGAAAGCGCCTTGCAGACAAAAAGGACGGCAAATTAATTCTTGTAACAGCCGTCAGCCCCACCCCCGCAGGCGAGGGCAAGACGACCATGACCATCGGTCTCGGTCAGGCTATGGAAAAAATCGGAAAGAACGCTATTATCGCCCTTCGAGAGCCTTCAATGGGCCCCGTTTTCGGCATCAAGGGCGGAGCCGCAGGCGGCGGATACTCACAGGTTATTCCTATGGAGGACATCAACCTGCATTTCACGGGCGATATGCACGCGATTACAGCGGCTAACAACCTGCTTTGCGCGGTTCTTGACAACCATCTTCAGCAGGGCAACGAGCTCAGAATCGACCAGCGCAGAGTTCTTATCAAGCGTTGCCTTGATATGAATGACCGCGCGCTTCGTTATACAAACGTCGGTCTCGGCGGCAAAATGAACGGCGTGCCGAGAGAAGACGGCTTTATGATTACGGTTGCCAGCGAGATTATGGCTATTCTCTGCCTTGCAACCGACATTGACGACCTTAAAAAGAGACTCGGAAACATACTTGTCGCATATAACCTTGACGGCGAGCCCGTTTACGCTAACGAGCTTCAGTGCGTAGGCGCTATGGCGGCTATTCTTAAGGACGCAATTAAACCCAACCTTGTTCAGACTCTTGAAAATACGCCCGCCCTCGTTCACGGCGGTCCGTTCGCAAATATCGCTCACGGCTGTAACTCGGTTACGGCTACAAAGCTCGCTTTAAAGCTTGCGGATTACTGCATTACAGAGGCAGGCTTCGGCGCTGACCTTGGCGCGGAAAAATTCCTTGACATCAAATGCCGTATGGCAGGTCTTAAGCCCGACTGCATCGTTCTTGTCGTTACAGCGAGAGCCCTTAAATATAACGGCGGCGTAAATGTCAAAGAGGTTTCAAACGAAAACGTCGAGGCTCTTAAAATCGGCGCGGAAAACCTCAAGGCTCATATTTCAAATCTTCAGAAATACGGCGTTCCGGTTGTTGTATGTATCAACCATTTTTATCTCGATACCGACGCCGAAATCGCGGCTATTAAGGAAATCTGTCAGGGCGTAGGCGCAACAGCTGTTCTCAGCGACGCTTTCTTAAAGGGCGGCGAAGGAGCAACAGAGCTTGCAAAAACGGTTTGCGAGACAATCGACAATGTTCCTTCAAATTATCATCCGCTTTATGAAACGGATAAGTCAATCAAGGAAAAGGTTGAAATTCTTGCAAAAGAAATATACCACGCTGACGGCGTAGTATTTACAGCCGCAGCCGAAAAGAGTATTGCCGACATTGAAAAAATCGGCAAGGACAAGCTTCCCGTATGCGTTGCGAAAACCCAGTATTCGCTTTCGGACGACCCGAAAAAGCTCGGCGCGCCGACAGGCTATAAGCTGACAGTACGCGACGTAAGGCTTTCATCGGGCGCAGGCTTCGTTGTAGTTTACACGGGCGATATTATGACAATGCCCGGACTTCCGAAGGTTCCCGCCGCTTACAAGATTGATATTGACTCCGACGGCAATATCAGCGGACTTTTCTGATAAAATAAAAGCAACACCGCAAAGCGAAAGCTTTGCGGTGTTTTTGTTTTGAAAATTATTATTTAATCTTCTTATAAAGCTCTTCAACAAGTTCGGGAATGGTTGCCTCAAAGTCAACGCCGTACCAGGGCTTGTCGGGATTGTTCATCGTTAATGCGATTGTGTCCGCGGTATAATCGGCAGCAATTTTAATCGCGTCAACGCGTGAAAGACCTCTCATAAGCGCGCCTACGACAACGCTTGAGAAAATATCGCCCGTTCCGTGATATGCGGCGGGGATTCTGTCGTTCTGGTAAACGAAATACTCGCCCGTCTCGCTGTCAAGTCCCATAGCGCCGGTCTTGCCCTCGGAAAGCGAAACACCCGTAAGAATGGCGGTTTTTGAGCCGAGAGAAACAAGCTTATTAAGCAAATCCCTGACATACGCTTCGTCATACTGTTCCTTATATTCGGCGTCCGTCATAAAGCATGCCTCGGTGATATTCGGAACAATTACGTCCGCAATACCGCAGAGCGTAGCGTTTCTTTTTGCATAAGCCAAATCAAAGGCGGGATAGAGCTTGCCGTTGTCGCCCATAGCGGGGTCAATAAAAACAAGAGTGTTTTCGTCGGCAAAATCCTTTATAATGCCTTTAACGGCTTCGATTTCCTCTTCGGTTCCGAGATAGCCCGTGTAGATGGCGTCGAACCTGAAGCCCTGCTTTTTCCAGTGAGCGGTAATAGGCTCAAGCTGGTCTGACAAATCCTTAACGGTAAAGCCCTCAAACATTGTGTGTGTGCTTAAAACTGCAGTGGGAAGAATTACCGTCTCAACACCCATCGCGGAAAGCAAAGGCAGCGCAACAGTCAAAGAACATTTGCCAAGGCAGGATACATCCTGAATTGTGAGAATTCTTTTCATTTTTCGTCCCTCCGTTTAAATAATAATCAGTTGTATTCGTCGAGGTCCTCCATAAGGTCCTCGATTTCATCCTCGTCCATACCGTCAATTAAGTTTTTATTCTTCTTCGACGGTTTTTGGTCGGGATTTTTATTTTGTTTTTTCTCTTTCTTTTTACCGAACACATTTATCATTCCTTATCAATACTCTTCATCGTCGGGAAGAGAAGCACGTCGCGGATTGAATAAGAATCGGTGAGAAGCATAACAAGACGGTCAATGCCGTAACCGATACCGCCCGTGGGAGGCATACCGAGTTCCATAGCGTGAAGGAAATCTTCGTCGGTGTGGTTCGCTTCTTCGTCGCCCGCGTCGGCAAGCGCGTCCTGAGCCTTAAAGCGCTCGCGCTGGTCAATCGGGTCGTTCAGCTCGGAATACGCGTTGCACATTTCCCTGCCGTAGATATAAAGCTCAAAGCGTTCAACCAAATCGGGATTTGAAGGCTTTTTCTTGGTAAGCGGGGAAATCTCAACGGGATGGTCCATAACGAAGGTAGGCTGAATCATCTTTTCTTCGCAGAATTCTTCAAAGAAAAGGTTGATTATATCTCCCCTCTTATGATGCTTTTCATATTCAATATGCTTTTCGTCGGCAAGCTTCTTAGCCTCTTCATCGGTTTTAACAGCCGAAAAATCAATTCCCGTTTCTTCCTTAATGGCGTCTATCATAGTAATACGCTTAAAGGGCTTTGAAAGGTCGATAACAGTACCGTTATAGCTGATAACCGCGCTGCCGCAGACCTTTTCGGCAAGGTGACGGAACATTGTTTCGGTCAATTCCATCATGCCGTTATAGTCGGTATAAGCCTGATAAAGCTCCATAAGGGTAAACTCGGGATTATGTCTCGTATCGACGCCTTCATTACGGAAAACGCGTCCGATTTCATAAACCTTTTCGAGCCCGCCAATGATAAGCCTTTTAAGATAGAGTTCAAGCGAAATACGAAGCTTTACGTCCTCGTCAAGAGCGTTGTAATGGGTGTTGAAAGGTCTTGCCGCCGCGCCGCCCGCGTTATCGACAAGCATCGGGGTTTCAACCTCCATAAAGCCGCGCTCGTCAAGGAACTTTCTTATTTCAGATAAAATCATTGAACGCTTGATGAACGTGTCCTTAACCTCGGGATTGACTATTAAGTCAAGATACCTCTGGCGGTAGCGGACGTCCGTATCCTTTAAGCCGTGAAACTTTTCGGGAAGCGGGATAAGCGACTTTGAAAGAAGCCTCATAGACTGAGCGTGAACCGAGATTTCCTCAGTCCTTGTCTTGAAAACAAAGCCCTTGACTTCAACGATATCGCCGATGTCCCAGCTCTTTTTAAACGCCTTGTACGTGTCCTCGCCGACGTCGTTAATGCTGACGTAGCACTGGATTCTTCCGAGCTTGTCCTGAATGGTCATAAAGCTCGCCTTACCCATTATTCTGCGGGCGATAATTCTTCCGCAGACGGATACGTTCTCGTTCTCATATTTATCAAAGTTTTCTTTAATTTCAACGCTTTCAGCCGACTGCTCGGCAACGGTGATTACAAACGGGTCGTTACCCTCTTCCTGCAAAGCGCGAAGCTTTTCAAGACGAATCTGCCTTTGCTCGTTAACGTCAACCTCTTCCTCAGCGGGAGCGTTGTTTATTACATTCTCATCTGCCATATTAATTCCTCAGACAATCTCAACTATTTTAAAGGAAAGCTCGCCTATGGGTGCTTCGACAACAATCTTATCGTTTACCTTATGACCGATAAGAGCCTTGCCCACGGGTGATTCGTCGGAAATAAGACCTTCGGCGGGATTCGCCTGAGCATAACCGACTATCTGATACTCATAGACCTTTTTCTTCGAATCTCTGATTTTAACCTTTGAACCGAGATGAACAACCTCGTTGCTAAGCTCGCTCTCGTCAAGAACCTTAGCGTGGGAAATCATATGCTCGAGCTCGCTGATTCGCGCTTCAAGCTTACCCTGGTCGCTCATAGCCTCGTCATATTCGGCATTCTCCGAAAGGTCGCCGTAGCCTCTTGCAGTCTTAATTTTTTCGGCAGCTTCCTTTCTGCCGACGGTTTTTAACTGGTCAAGCTCTGCCTGAAGTTCGGCAAGACCTTCAGCGGTCATTACTATTTCCTGTTTAGCCATAATAATCGTCCTTTCCGTTATTATTACATTAAATGATATTATATTAAATATTAAGCAAAGTGTCAAGCATTTTAGCGGCTGAATTAAGCGTTATCTGCCTTGAATTTACGGTAAATGAGCGGTAATTCATTTTGCCGAGCGTTTTAACAGAGCTAAGCGAATACAGAGCGGACGCAAACGGGTAGTTTTTAACATTCGAAGGCTTGTATTTCAGAATGCCGTCGGGCAGCGTAAAGCTGTCGCCCTCAAGAGTTATAAAGCCATTGTTTTTTCTGTTTTTTACGGAAACGGCAAGCGGCGAAAAGCCCATAGAAGAAAGCGAAACAAAAACGTCGGTATCGGGTACGGCGTTACTCCATTCACCGACCGACACAACCGCGCCGTAATTATCAAAAATCTCATCCGCCGTATACCGATAGCGGACGGGATTGTCCGTAATGACATTCACCCTGCCCGCATAGGGAATAACTTCTTCCGCAAGTGAGGAAAAGTCGCCCGTTTTATCGGCAAGGGTAAACGTGATATTTCGTCTGTTACCGACGTTTTCCATAAGCTTTACTGCGGAATTAAAAATCATTCTCGCTTTAAGCTCATTCGAGGAAAATTCAAAAAGTCCGGACGAATCCGGAAGAACACAGTTTTCGGCAAGTATAACCGATTTTGAAAAGGCTTTGAGATGCTCCTTAACCGCATAAAAATCGCATTTCCCCGAATACGAAAAAACTGTCAGCTTTTCAAAAACAGCTTTTTTCGGTATCACAATCTTTTCGGCGAAATACGGCGGATTTTTATGAAAAAACCTTCGCTTTCTGTCTTTAATATCAAGAATACAAAACAAAAAAATCCCTCCGCTTTAAAATATGCGAAGGGATTTGATATTATTTATTATTTATTCGCTCAGAAGCGAGAAGGCTTTCTGGAATTGCGGGTCCTTATCGGTAGTGAGCATATAAAGGTGTTTCAGCTCGTCGGCGGACATTTCAACCTCGTAATTCGGCGTGATGCCCGTATCGTTATAGCTGTCGCTCTTATAGGGAAGCACCGTGGCAACGGTAAGCCTTAACGCGCCGCCGTCGGAAAGCTTGAACACATCCTGAATAGTGGCGTTACCTGCGGTTTTTGTACCGACGAGGTCCGCCCTGCCGTAATCCATAAGAGTACAGGCAAAAAGTTCTGCCGGTCCGTTAGTGCCGCCGTTTACAAGAACAGCAAGCGGGAGCGTTACGCTTTTAGCGTCCGCGGTGTAGGTATCAACCGTTTCGCCCTTGGAATTCTGAATAAGAGCTATCGCCTTTCTTCCTTCAGCTGCAACGGGAACAATAACGTCAACTGCATTCGCGGCGTATTTTACCGTACCCTCGGAGCAGTTTCTCAGGTCAATGATAATACCCGTAACATCATCCTTCTGAAGAGCTTTTATCGCCTCGGAAAGCTGTAAAGCGGTGTTCTCATAAAACGCCGTAATCCTTATTACGCCGATTTTACCGACCTTATCATAGGAAACGGACTGCATATTATAGCCAAGAACGACCTTGACATCCGAGCTCTTTTTCTCGTGAAGAACGGTGAGAACAAGGTTAGTATACTTATCGCCGTAAAGGAGCTTGACCATATCGTTATAGTTTGAAGCGGTAATATTATCGCCGTTTATAGCGGTTATCTCATCGCCCTTTTCGATTTTTGCGGTCTGGGCGGCAGAGTTGTCAAACACCTTTGAAACGTAGATATAACCCGTATCGGGGTCAGGGAAAGGAACAATGCCGATAGTCGAATTCTTACCGCCGATTCTTTCGGTATACTCGCCGTATTCGTCGGCGTTCATATAATAGCTGTACTTGTCGCCGAGTCCGTCGGCATAGCCCTTTGACAGACTTGAAGCAAGCAGCGACTGGTTAACGTCGCCGTAATACTCGGCGCGGACAATATCGTCAATTTCGGCAATACCCGAATACATCTGAGCGCGCTGAGGCAAATCCTTTATTAATGAATTGTAGGTCCTCATTGAAACCGACATTGTAATCGCTATGGCGGTCGCAACCGCGATAAAAACGATTGTCAACATCAGTCCGACTGAAATCTTTTTATTCATTTTCTTCTCCCATCAGGGTAAAACTATATAATTCGCGGGGTTGACTCTGTTACCGTTGATTCTTATTTCAAGGTGAACGTGAGCGCCCGTTGAGTTACCTGTCGAACCGGCAAGCATAATTATATCGCCCTGATTAACGTGCTGACCGACGGAAACAAGAAGGCTGCTCGCGTGAGCGTAAAGACTTGTAATACCGTTGCCGTGGTCAATCATAATATGGTTGCCGTATGAATTGGACTGATACTTGGCGAGAATAACGGTGCCGCCTGCTATAGCGCGGACGTTCTTGCCCATTGTACCGCCCGAAACGCAGTAGTCCGTACCCGTATGACCGGTTCTGCCCGACGGATAGGTGCCGTAACCTGCGGAAACATAAGTGCCGGGGTACTGAAGAGGACAGATAAAACCGCTTCCCGAAACGGGGAATCCCGAATCGTTCGTGAAGTTTTCGCCGCTCGCAGTTCCCGAGCCCTGAGAAGCCTGACGCGCCAATGCGTCGATTGTATTGGCGTATTCCTCGTTCTGCTTCTCGTAGTATTCTTCCATATCCACAAGGTCCTGAAGCTTTTTGGCGTTAGCCTTGCGCTGAGCCTCGATAGCGTCAGCCGTTTTCTGAACCTCGTCAAGCTTTTCCTGAATTTCGGCTCTCGCGATAGTGAGCTCGTACTTTTCGTCGTCAAGCTTTTGTTTTTCTTCCTGAATCTTTACCTTTTTCTCTTCAAGCTCTTCGGCTTTTTTATCAAGCTCCTTGATTTCATCCTTAAGTCCCGATACCAAATCGGTGTCGTGCTTGGAAACTCTTCTGAGGAGCTCCGAGCGGGTAAGAAATTCCGAAAAATCGCCCGCCGTGAGAAGAACCTCGATTTCGCTTGTGTTACCCGCCATATACATAGCGCGGAGTCTTTCGCCGAGCAAATCATAGGTCTTTTCAATTTCGACATTCATATTTTCAATGTCTTTATTGATTTTATCAACCTCTTTTTCAAGAGAGAGAATATCTTTTTCAAGCTTGTCTATTTCAGCGGATTTCGCGTCAATTTTCGCGCTATAGCCATCTACCTCGGCGTTGAGTGCGTCAAGCTGACGCTGATAATCGTTGTCCTGCTCCTTAAGAGCGTCAACTATTTCCGACTGAGCGGCCTGCTGGTCGTGAAGCTGTTCAATTTTCTTCTGGTTTTCTTCAATTTTTCTGCGCAATGCGTCCGCCGCGTCCTCCGCGCTGACGCCCTGAGAAGCCAGCGAGAAAAGGAAGGCGCATACAAGCAGAAGCGCTAGGAATTTTTTAAGATAAACCTTAGTCATTTGTAACAACACTCCCCTGCTCCTTAAGATATCTGCCCATTGATACGGCGCTTCCGAAGCCGCCCGTGAAAATGCCTACACCGATAAAGATAATAAGGATATACCAGCCGTAGTCAAAGAATTCAACAGGCTTTGTGCCGATAATGGAAATGACATCCCTGAAGAAGTAAACGATAGCCTGATAAACGGCAAATACGAGAGCGAATGAAATAAGTCCCGAAATAATGCCGAGAGTTACGCCCTCAACTACAAACGGCCAGCGAATAAAGCCGTTGGTGGCGCCGACAGCCTTCATAATGCTGATTTCAAGCCGTCTGTTATACATTGTTATTCTTACGGTATTCGCAATAATGAATACCGATACTATAAACAGTAATGCGACAAGAGACGCGCCGATATAAGTAACCGCTCTTCTTATGGCGATAAGCTTTTCGGACAGGTCGCTGTTTTCCCTTATGCTTTCAATGAAATCAAGCTTATTGATTTCGGCTACGGTCTGATCAAACAGATTCAAATCCTTGACCGTTACCTTATATGCGTTGGGAAGCGGGTTATCAAGCCCTTCAAGCAGCGCCGCGTCCTCGCCCATCGAAGCGAGCTGTTCGCGGTAAGCGTCCTCTTTAGAGATATATTCGCATTCCTCAACATTATCTATAGCCTTGATATTAAGACCTACCGTTGAGGTTTCGATTTCGCTTGCCTCGTCCTTGATATAGACCATAACGACGTTCTGACTTTCAACGACATCAAGAAGATTATTGATATTGAAGAAAAGCATCGCGCCCGTGCCGATAATTACAAGACACGCGAGCAGAACGGTAATCGAAGCGAGAGACATAAGACGGTTAACCCATACGCTTCGGAAGCCTTCCTTGGTGAGATAGCCTAAGCTGTTACCCTTCATTGCTCTCACCTCCGTCCTGCGGTAAATCGAACGAGCTTAAATCAAATTCCCTGAGAATTGAGTAATCGTCGTCCTCCGTGGCGTCGGGCTTCGTTTCCTCCTCGGCTTCGACCGAAGTGTTGAACTCCTTGTCAACGCCGTAGGAAGCGAAGAAATCGTCGCTTTCTTTATTTGTTCCGGGCTCATAGAAGAACATGCTCGGCTTTTCCTCTTCTTTTGAAGCGTTTTCTACGCCGAGCTGATGAGTTTCGGCAGTAACGGTTATGGATTCAGCGTCCTCCATATCGGCTACAACCGCGCCCGAATCGATTTTTATAACGCGGTGGTTAAACTGCTTGACAAGCGAATGCTCGTGAGTAACCATTACGACGGTAGTGCCCGTCGCGTTGATATGGTCAAGCAAATCGACTATTTCATAGCTCATTTCGGGGTCAATATTACCCGTCGGCTCGTCGGCAATAATAATTTTCGCATTATTTACAAGCGCGCGTGCAAGAGCGACTCGCTGCTGCTCGCCGCCCGAAAGCTCATTGGGCATATTCCTCGCCTTTGAGGCAAGACCTACAAGAGAAAGAAGATAGGGAACCCTTTTTCTTATTTCCTTTTCCTTAGCGCCTATAACGCGCATAGCGAACGCAACATTGTCAAATACTGACATATTGGGAATAAGCCTGAAATCCTGAAATACAATGCCGAGAGTACGCCTGAAATAAGGAATCTGCTTCTTTTTAAGCTTATTTAAATTGTAATTGTTAATCATTACCGTTCCCGATGAAGGAACCTCTTCCCTCATAAGGATTTTAAGAAGCGTACTCTTGCCCGCGCCCGAAGCGCCGACAATGAATACGAACTCGCCGTCTTCAATACGGAGACTGACGTCTTTCAAAGCCTTTGTACCGTTGTCATAGGTCTTTGAAACGTTTTTAAATTCAATCACTTTTACACAACCTTTTTATACCTTTATCAGTATTTGACAGGATTGGCATCAAGATACTTTTTAACCATAAGAGCAACCTTGAAAACAATAGCGTCGTCGAATTCTCTTAAATCAAGACCCGTGAGCTTCTTGATTTTCTCAAGACGGTAAACAAGAGTGTTCCTGTGAACAAACAGTTTTCTTGAGGTTTCGCTGACGTTAAGGTTGTTTTCAAAGAACTTCTGAATGGTAAAAAGAGTTTCGCTGTCGAGGCTGTCAATCGAGCTGCGCTTGAAAATCTCATGCAGGAACATCTCACAGAGAGTCGTGGGAAGCTGGTAAATCAGACGCGCTACGCCGAGATTGTCATACCTGACAATGGATTTTTCGGTATCAAATACTTTACCGACCTCAAGAGAAACCTGCGCCTCCTTGAACGAACGCGCAAGGTCCTTAATACCGACAACGGTTGTGCCGATACCGACGAGGACGTGAGTGTAATACTCCTGACCGAGAGAGTCGGCAATACTTCTCGCAAGCTTTTCAAGGTCCTTGGAGTCAATATTATTCTTAACCTCTTTGACAAGAGCTATGTCCGTTTCATTGATATTGATTACAAAATCCTTCGTCTTGTCGGGGAAAAGATTCTGAATAATGCTGAAAACGGAAAGGTCGTTCTTTTCTTCAATTCTGATAAGAAGAACGGCTCTCGTGACGTCGCTTGCGAAGCGAAGCTCCTTAGCCTTTAAGTAAATATCGCCCGGAAGAATATTATCGAGAATGACATTCTTGATAAAATTGCTTCTGTCGTACTTTTCATCATAATACTGCTTGATGCTTGAAAGCGAAACGGTAAGCAGACCGAGGCACTTCTGAGAAAGCTCGTCCGTATTTTCAATGAAAGCCGCGTACTCGGGATGCATTTTAGAACCGAACGAGCGGAAAAGATAGCCGCCCATTTCAACATCCTTGCCCGCAGAGAATACCTCGGGCACGGCGTTGCCGAGCACCTCGCCTATACGGCTCAACTCGCTGCACGAGATTATAGTACCCGTTTCGTCAATAATGCCGATGGTACGGTCAATCTCATCACGCATCTGATGAACAATACCCTGAAAAAGCCTGTTGGACATTAATATTCCTCCCATTTTTCAACGGTAAAAACCGCCGAAGAAAAACTTTTTATACATTTTCACCATTCAATAGTTATCATTTTACACAATTTTTTTGAAAATTTCAAGTAAAAAATCACAAAATTCACATTTTATTAATCATTTTAACCAAAAACAGAGGCGGTTTTTGCATAAAAAAGGAAAAAACGGGCATAAAAAAACCACTCAATGAGTGGTATTTTTATTCGTCAAAATCACGAATGATTTTCAATTCTTCGTCTGTCAGCAACCTGCATTCACCGGGTTTTAACACATTATCTATGGTCAAATTGCCCATTTTTACCCTTTCAAGCACAAGAACCTCGTTATTTACAAATTGTAACATTCGTTTAATCTGATGGAATTTTCCCTCGCAGATTTTTATCTCAATCAGATTTTTTTCGTCATTTAATATTTTTATTTTACATTTCTTAAAAACCGTGCCGTCGGAGAGCGTAATTCCCCTTTCAAGGGTTTTTATTTCGTCATCTGTTATCGGATTTCTGATTCTCGCGACATAGGTTTTATAAATATGGTTTTTAGGCGAAAGGATTTTATGGGCGAATTCGCCGTCATCGGTCAGAAGAATAAAACCCGTCGTATCCTTGTCCAGTCTGCCGGCGGGAAAAAGACCTTTCCGTCTTAATTCATCGGGAACAAGGTCGATAACGGTTTTTGCTTTTTTATCGGAAGACGCGCTCAGAACACCCTTAGGCTTATTCATCATTATATAGACGTGTTCGGCGCAGTTCAGCCTTCGGCCGCAAAAGACTATTTCATCGTTTTCGGCGTCGACCTTTTCGGATGCGGAAAGAACAACCTTTCCGTTTACAAGCAGTTCGCCCTTTTTTATAAGCTCAGTCGCCTGTTTTCGTGAAAGCGAGGTCTCATTCGCTATTAAATTGTCAAGTCTTTTGTTTTTCATTGGCGTTATTCATGTCAAACGTATGCATAAAGCCGTCAAGCTCGACAGAACAGATGTCGCCGCCTATTACCTTCCCGTCAGATACAAAAAGATTGGCTCTAATACATATTTTATTTTCATATCCGGGATAATTCGTTACCGTGTAGCTCCATTTTTTGACGCGTTTACCCGCAAACTGAGTCAGGTCAAAGCCCTGACGAAGCTGAAGCTCGTTATATGAAGAATAGCTTTCGTCAAATTCTTCGGGAATAATAACCTCGGTAACCTGTGCGCTGTCCTTGTCGACCTCCCAGCCGAACTGGGAAAGAAAGCCGAGCCTTTGTTCCTCATCTGAAGCGGCGACGGAAATCTTTTTGTCCGCGGAGACCTCTTCGGTTTTACCGTTTTTTGCAAGAAAAGCTATTACAAGAACGCTGACAATAACAAATACAACTATAAGAAAGAGCTTCAACTGATTTCGTTTTACGGAGTAAACGAACATAAAAACACCTCATTGCGTTTCATCTTCGGCAAAGCCCGCCGCGCCCGTTTTCGGGACACAGCAAGTAAAGCCTATCTGTAAAAAGATATGCAATGAGGTGATTAAATTATTCCGCTCTGTTAACTCCCTGAGAAGCGGCAAGCTTAATCTGCTTTCTCGCTCTGCGGATTTCGTTTACGCTGTCTGTAAGCGCGTCATCCGCCTCGGCAATAATCGATTCAACAAACTCGTTTGCGGAAGTACGCATATCAGTAGCCCATTTCTGAGCCTGGTCGGTAAGCTCCGCCGCAGTCTGTCTCGCCTGCTCAACAATATCGTTAGCCTGATTCTTAGCCTGCTGCATAATGTCGGCAGCCGCCGCCTGAGCACCCTTAGTAATCTCGTTTTCGGAAACGATTTCCTTAGCCTGCTCCTGAGCGCTGAGGATAATCTGGTTAGCGTCTTTTCTCGCCTGCTCAAGAAGCTCTCCGCGTTCGGAAACAATCTTGTTAGCCTGCATAATGACATCGGGCATTGAAAGACGGATATCCTCGATAGCCGCTTTGATTACGTCAACATCGACACTCTTGTTCTTTGAAAACGGAACGGTTTTAGCTTCGTCGAGTGCGAGTTCGATTGATTCGATAGCTACTTCAATTGGTGTGCTCATAGGAATTTATCTCCTTATCCTTTTTATTATGTCGTCACGGATTTGCGCAGGAACGAAAGGCGTTATATCACCGCCGAGGCTGCATACCTGTTTGACGACACTTGAGCTTAAGAACATATTTTCAGCCTGAGTGGTTACGAAAACTGTTTCAAGCTCAGGGTACAGATTCTTATTGGTAAGAGCCTGCTGGAATTCGTATTCGAAATCCGATACAGCCCTCAGCCCTTTAACAACCGCTATTGCGCCGACCTTTTTCGCATAATCGACAAGAAGCCCGTCGTAGGCGTCGATTTCGACATTTTCAATATCGGCGGTGCAGCGTTCAAGAAGCCGTACTCTTTCTTCAGCCGTGAAGCTGTAATTTGTTTTATTGTAATTGGACATTACGACCACAATTACCTTGTCAAAAAGCTTGGCAGAACGATGAATAATATCAAGGTGTCCCATTGTTGCGGGGTCAAAACTGCCCGGACAAATAGCAATTCTCATATTAATCCTCTGCTTTTCTGTAAACGGTCAGAGCCGTTTTTCCGTATTTATATCTCTTTGAAAAAACAAGCGAGTCAATTTCTTCGGGCAAGACTTCGTCCGCCGAGGTTTCGCATACAATCAGCGCGCCCGCAGAAGCCTTTTTCGCGCAAAGCGGAAGAGCTTTCAGCGCAAGACCTTTGCCGTAAGGCGGGTCAAGGAAGAACAAGTCAAAGGTTCTGTCCGTTGAAGAAATAAACGTGATTGAATCGGTATGCGACACCGTTGAATAATCCTTAAGCTTAGTCTTTTCAAGGTTTTTGTTTATAACCGAAATCGCTTCGCGGCTTTCGTCCGTGAAATGAGCGCTTTTAGCGCCTCTTGACAAAGCCTCGATACCGAGCTGACCCGAGCCCGCGAATAAATCAAGCACGCGCCTGCCCTCGATTTCAAACTGGATTATGGAGAACATAGCCTCCTTAACCTTGTCGGTAGTAGGTCTTACGCTGTCGCCCTCAAGGGTAAAAAGCTTCATCCCTCTTGCCGAGCCTGTTATAACTCTCATAACTATACCTCAGTGTATTATCTCACTTTTTTGCACTTTTGTCAAATTTTTTGTTGAAATTTAAGCTTTCAGCAGTTTCAAAAGCTCGTCCGGAGTCGAAATAAACCTGTCAAGTCCGAGCTGTTCAAGCTCGTTTTTACTGCGAAATCCCCATAAAACGCATATCAGCTCAAGCCCGGAATTGCGCGCGGTTTCGGCGTCAACCTCGCTGTCGCCGACATAATAGGCGTCCTCCCCTTTTGAGCCTAACATTTCAAGAGCCTTATATACTCCGCACGGGTCGGGTTTCGGTACGATTTCACTGCTCACGCCGATAACAACGTCAACCTGGGGAAACATTCTTTTGCAAAGCGGAATAGCCGCAAAGTCAGCCTTGTTAGTGACAATAGCGGTCTTAATCCCGTTATTCTTAAGGCTTTCGAGCATTTCGCAAACGCCGTCGTACGGGCGGGTGTGGTTTTCCATATTCTCTTTATAGTATTCCCTGAAAAACGAATACGCCTTTTCAAAGTCCTCTTCCGACGTGTTTTCGGGTACGGCGCGTTTTACAAGCATTCGCACTCCGTTTCCGACAAAGCGGCGGACTTCCTCAAAAGTCCTTTCGGGAAAGGAACAGCTTCGCATCGCAAAATTCACTGCGTCGCGCAAATCCTCGAGGGTATTCAGCAGCGTTCCGTCCAAATCAAAAATTACAGTGTTCTTCATTCAGTTCTCCGAATTGAAATATTCATATATTTTCTGCGCGTTCTTTTCGCTTATGCCCTTAACCTCTTTAAGCTGTTCAACGCTCGCATTTTTAACCGCTGCTACGGTTTTGAAATGCTTTATAAGCGCTTTCGCCTTTTGCTCGCCGATACCGTCAATTTCGGTAAACCTTGAAGAAAGCGACCTTTTTGAATGCTTTTTATGGTGGAACGATATCGCGTAACGGTGAACCTCATCCTGAATCGAGGTTACAAGTGAAAAGACGCGCTTATTGCTGTTTATTTCAATCTCGCCGCCGTCAAAAGCGATAGCCCTCGTGCGGTGTTTCGAGTCCTTGACCATACCGAAAAGCGGAATATCAAGCCCGAAATCTCCGAGGACGGATTTTACCGCATTAACCTGACCTTCGCCGCCGTCAAGCAAAATAAGGTCGGGAAGAATGCCGAAGCCCTCCGGGGCGTCCTTCGCTTTTTCATATTCATTGAAACGGCGCGTGAGCACCTCGCTCATAGAGGCGCAGTCATCATTCGTAAAGCCCTTTACAATGAACTTCCGATAGCCTTTCTTATAAGGTCTGCCGTCCTTAAAAACCACCATGCCGCCTACGGTATCGCTTCCCGCGGTATGGGAAATATCGTAGCTTTCGATATATTCGGGAGTTTTATTCAGCCCTAAAATACTGCCTAATTCCTCAAGAGCCTGAATGTCCCTGCCGACCTTGCCGCTGTACTGGGCAAGCCTTTCCGCGGCGTTTTCGTGACAGAGCTTTACGATAGCAAGCTGTTCGCTCCTCTGCGGAACGGTGATTTCGCATTTTTTACCGCGAAGGGAAGTCAGATACTGTTCAAGCAGTTCCCTGTCCTCAACCTCGCCGTCAAGCGTTATTCGTTTCGGCACGTCCACCCTGCCCGACTGATAATAACGAAGCACGGCTTCTCTTCTGAGCGTTTCGGGCTCGGTTCCGTCATTTTCGAGAATGTAATCCGAGGAGTCGTAAAGCCTGCTGTCCTTGAACCTTAAAACCATAAGACAGACGTTTTTATTATCTTTTGCGAAAGCAAAAACGTCCTGCTGTTCAATGACGTTAGAATAAACCTTCTGTTTCTGTTTAAGGCGTTTTACAGCATTTATACGGTCGCGGATTTTAGCCGCCTTTTCAAATTCAAGATTTGCCGACGCTTCTTCCATCTGTTCAGTCAGTTTTTCAATAACGTCCTTGCCGCCGCCCTTTAAAAAGTCGACCGCGCCGTTAAAGGCTTCAAGGTATTCCTCCTTTGAAACCCTGCCGGAGCATACGCCCATACACTGATTTATATGGTAATTCAGGCACGGACGGTTTTTACGCGAAATATCGCGCGGAAAGACCTTACTGCACTGCGGAAGGAAGAATATCTTTTTCGCCGCGTCAATGCTCTGTTTTGCCGAAAATGAGCTTAAATACGGGCCTAAATATTCGGCGTTGTCGTCGTCCTGACGGTAGGTAAATGAAACCGACGGATACTCGCCCTTTGTGATTTTTATATAGCTGTAACCCTTGTCGTCTTTCAAAAGAATATTGTACTTTGGCGAATGCTGCTTGATTAAAGAGCATTCAAGCACAAGACATTCGAACTCGCTGTCGGTAAGAATGACGTCAAAATCGTCGACATTCTCAACCATTTTGCGAACCTTTACGGGATGATTGTTCTGCGAACCGAAATACTGACTTACGCGGTTTTTAAGCGCCTTCGCCTTTCCGATATAAATAATCTCACCCTTTGAGTTTTTCATAATATACACTCCGGGCGTTTTCGGAAGAGCCATAGCCTTTTTGCGAAGGATTTTCATTTTCGGATTCACTTTAAATCACCTCGTTTCGGAAAAAATAAAAAGGCACACCTTTTCGGTGCGCCTCATTTTTTTACTTTTCTTATTCAGCGAAAGCCGAATCAACAAGCTTGACGAGCTCGTCAACTGCCTGCTGCTCATCGGGGCCTTCGGCGATAACACGGATTTCAGCGCCGCCCATAATGCCGAGTGAAAGCACACCGAGAAGGCTCTTGGCATTTACACGGCGTTCATCCTTTTCAACCCAGATTGTGGACTTAAAGCCGTTAGCAAGCTGAATGAAGAATGTTGCCGGACGTGCGTGTAAACCGACCTGATTTTTAACAGTGACCTCTTTTGTACACATATTTTTCTACCCCAATCAATATAAATATAGTTTAAAGTCAAATTTCAATACTCGTTACTATCATATTATAGCACAAATCTTGTCCTCGTCAACACTTCATACACGATATATTGTGTATTTGGCTAAAAATCAGTACCTGAAACAAAGTACAGACCTAATTGGGGGCTGTGTTTGTGCAATTTGACAATAACAAATCAATCAGTATGTATATTATATACAAAAAAATAGAATTTGGAAATTGGCAAAATGCACCTATTTTGTGTCTTTTTTGACGAATTTTTCATACAAATCGGGGCGTTTTTGCTTTGTTCTTTCCACGGACTGCTCACGCCTCCACTTTTCAATATTGGCGTGGTGACCGGAAATAAGAACCTCGGGAACGGTTTTGCCGCGCCACTCATAAGGCTTTGTATACTGCGGATATTCGAGAAGTCCCTCATAATGACTCTCGAGCGAATACGCCTCTTCGTTCCTGAGAACGCCGTCGAGCATACGGGAAATACAGTCGGTGAGAATCAGCGCAGGCAGTTCGCCGCCCGTTACGACGTAGTCGCCTATGGAGATTTCTTCGTCAACTATCTCTTCAAGAACTCTTTCGTCGACGCCTTCATAGTGACCGCAGAGAATAATTATATGCTCTTTTTCGCTTAATTCCTTCGCCCGCTGCTGGGTAAGCACTCTGCCCTGCGGAGACATATATATCACATAAGGCTTTTCATTTTCGCCGCAAAGCGATTTATAACAGTCGTATATAGGCTGAGCCTGCATAAGCATTCCCGTTCCGCCGCCGTAGGTTGAGTCGTCGACTCTGTTATGTTTGTCGTCGGTGAAATCGCGGATGTTAATGCAGTTTATTTCCACCTTGCCGCTTTCTCTCGCTCTGCCGATAATGCTTTCGTTCAGGAACGCATTACACATATCGGGGAAAAGAGTCATTATATCAATCTTCATCCCTTATCTCCTCCGCCGCGCCGAACATACCTTTAATCGGCTTTATAAGCACAAAGCAGTTGTCGGTATCTGCTTTTTCGATAAACGGTTTAACCGCGGGGAAAAGAAACTCCTCGCCTTTTTCGTTTACGATATGCCAGATATTATTCGCGGGATTTTCGCTTACACGCTTGATTTTCCCGTATACTTCGTCTGTTTCGGCGTCGCGTACCTCGCAGTCAATCAAGTCCTGAACAAATACAGTGTCCTTTGAAACGTCGTCTCGGTTGATATACAGGATTTTATTTCTGAGCGCCTGCGCCTGCTCGATAGTGTCGACGCCTTCAAGCTTCATTATAACAATATTTGAATGAGGGCGCGCGGAAACTACCCCTATCGCCTTTTCGCCCGCGTTGTCAAAATAAAGCGTTCTGAACTGCTTTAAGAATGCGGGACTGTCGCACCAGGGATTTAATCTTATTTCGCCCTTGATACCGTGGGTGGAAACTATCTGACCTACTTCGAGAAACTGCTTTTTCATAATTACTCCGTAAAGCATTTAAGGGTGCCGTTGAGCACCCTTAAACCTTAAAGTTAATCAATGTCGACCTGAACGCGGACATTATCCTTGACCGCACGGGCTTTGATAACGCTGCGGATTGCCTTTGCAATTCTGCCGTGTTTACCGATAACCCTGCTCATATCGTCCTCAGCGACGTGAAGATGATAAACAATAATGCCTCTTTCGTCAATTTCGTCAACAGTTACATTGACCGCATCGGGATTTTCAACAAGTCCCTTTGCAATCTCGACAAGAAGCTCTTTCATGTATTCTGCCTCCGATTATTTGTTCTTGGCAAGAAGAGCCTTAACAGTGTCAGTCGGCTGAGCGCCGTTCTTAATCCACTTTTCAGCCTTTTCCATATCAATCTTAATCTCAGCAGGCTTCTTCATAGGATCGTAATAACCGATTTCCTCAATGAAGCGGCCGTCTCTGGGATAGCGTGAGTCGGCAACGACTACGCGATAGAAAGGTGCCTTCTTTGCGCCCATACGGCGAAGACGAATTTTAACTGCCATTTTTTGTTCCTCCAAAAATTTATATAGATTTTATTATTAAACACAAGAAACGATGTGTAGAATAAACTTTTTACATCGGGAATCCGTTCATTCCGCCGAAGCCCTTCATACGCTTCATAAGGCGTTTGCCGCCCTTTCCGTTAAGCTGTTTAAAGACCTTCTGCATCTGACGGAACTGTGAAAGAAGGCGGTTGACGTCCTCAACCTGCATACCGCAGCCTGCGGCAATTCTTCTTTTACGGGAAGGATTGATTATATCGGGATTCGACCTCTCCTTGGGCGTCATCGAAAGAATTATAGCCTGAATACGGTCAAACTGCTTTTCGTCGATGTCGACGTCCTTCATTTTGCCCATTCCGGGAAGCATACCGAGAATATCCTTCATCGAGCCCATTTTACGAACCTGCTGAATCTGTTCAAGCCAGTCGTTTAAATCGAACTTGTTTTTGCGAAGCTTTTCTTCAAGCTCAAGAGCCTTTTTCTCGTCAAGAGTCTGCTCCGCTTTTTCGATAAGCGAAAGCACGTCGCCCATGCCGAGTATTCTTGAAGCCATCCGGTCGGGATAGAAATAGTCAAGTTCATCAAGCTTTTCGCCCGTACCGACGAATTTGATGGGCTTGCCCGTGACCGCCCTTGCGGAAAGCGCCGCGCCGCCTCTTGTATCGCCGTCGAGCTTTGTAAGAACAAGACCGTCTATTCCCAGCGCCTCGTTAAATGCGGAAGCGACTGTAACCGCGTCCTGACCGAGCATGGCGTCGACAACGAGCAAAATCTCGTGCGGCTTGACTTCGGATTTAATATTCTTAAGCTCGTTCATCAGCTCTTCGTCAATGTGAAGACGGCCTGCCGTATCAAGAAATACGTAATCGTAGCCGTGGTCCTTAGCGAGCTTTACGGCCTCTTTCGCTATTGTGACGGGGTTTTCGGTGCCCATTTCAAAAACGGGAACTCCGACCTGTTCGCCGACAACCTGTAACTGTTTAATTGCGGCGGGACGGTAAATGTCGCACGCAACGAGAAGAGGACGGTGATTTTCGGATTTTAACTTTTTGGCGATTTTAGCGCAATGAGTCGTTTTACCGGAACCCTGAAGGCCGCACATCATAACGACTGTCGGCGGATGAGGGGCGCTCGTAAGCCTTGACTGAGTGCCGCCCATAAGCTCGGTTAACTCTTCATTTACTATTTTAACGACCATCTGGGCGGGTGTCAGGCTTTCCATAACCTTGGCGCCTATCGCCCTTTCGGTCACTCTCTGGGTGAAATCCTTGGCGACCTTATAGTTGACGTCCGCCTCAAGCAAAGCAAGGCGTACATCGCGCATCGCTTCCTTGACGTCCGCCTCATTGAGCGAACCCTTTGAGCGAAGCCGTTTAAACGTCGCTTCAAGTCTGTCTGAAAGACCTTCAAATGCCATAACTTACTCCATTAAAGACGAAACGGTGGACTTTATTTTAACAATGCTGTCGTTTATATCTCTTGACTGAGCGCCGTTGAGATTAACCTTATTGATAACCTCAGCCGCGTTTTCGATTTCCTCAAGTCCCTGACGGACCTGTTCAAATCTTTTGGCAAGACCGAGCCGCTCTTCCATTTCGAAAAGCTGCCCCTCCGCCCTTTTAATGGCGTCGCGGACGCCCTGACGGGTAATGCCTTCGTTTTCGGCAATTTCGGAAAGGGAAAGATCGTCGTTATAGTAATAACCTAAAAAATCCTTCTGCTTAACGGTGAGCATATCGCCGTAAAAATCGAGCAAAAGAACAACCTCAAGGTTTTTTGCCATAACAAATCCTCCTCCTTTCAAAAAAATACCCTGTAAAGCAAATCACTTTACAGGGCGATATTATACTAAATAATTATTACTTTGTCAATAGAAAATTTCTATTTTGTAAAGTATTTTTACTTACCACGCTTCGATAACGCCGTCATTGTTGAGGTTGTTATCGTCAACAACGTCGTCAATGCCCGCGTATGAGGGCTCCTCGGTAGTCTGAGTCGGCTGGTCGGAAGAGCCGCCGGAGGTTGTTGACGTATCGTTGTTACCGCCTGCGGTTGTAGAGGTACCCGAAGAACCGCCGTTACCGCCATTATTTCCGCCGTTATTTCCGCCGTTGTTACCGCCGTTGTTACCGCCGGAGGTTGTTGTGGTATTGTCCGCGGGAGCGGTTGTGCTCGGCTCCGTAGTTACGGGAGCCAAATTACCGTCTCTGTCGGTGGTGTAAGGAGCGGAGGTGACGTCGCCGATTTTATATTCGCCGTTCTTATTTGTTTCGTCGGGCTTTACAAAATGGGTTTCTCCGCCGTATGTAATACCGTCTGCCTCACGGGTGGGGTCTGTATAATAAAGCGAGCCGTTTTCGTCAGTCGAAACCGAAACAAGGGTTTCGTCCTCGTTTTTCTTGCAGGCGACAAAGATACCTACAATAAAGACAAGAAGACAAATAACCGCAATTACTCTTTTTTTATTTGCGTTCATGGTACATCTCCTAAAAAAGAAATATTCACAAGAGTATTTTATCACACATCAATTTATTAATCAATATGAAATAAATGTTACCAAAGAGTACTAAACACGGGAAACCTCGTCTATCTGCTTAAGCTCATCCTCGGTAAAACTCGTATTGTTGACCGCGCCGATATTTTCCTTAATCTGTTCGGGGTCGGACGCGCCGACAAGAACGCTCGTAACCTCTTTTTTATTAAGCAGCCACGCAAGAGCCATCTGGGAAAGCATCTGTCCCCTTTCGAGCGCGATTTCGTTAAGACGCCTGATTTTGTCGAGTCTTTCGGGCGTCAGATCCTCGGGATTAAGGAACGCGCTTCTGCCTGCGGCACGGCTGTTCGCGGGGATACCGTGAAGATACTTGTCGGTAAGCATTCCCTGAGCGAGAGGACTGAAGCAAATTACTCCGAAACCGTGTTCATAAGAAGAAGCGAGAGCGCCGTTGTCCTCCATTTTACGGTCAAAAATCGAAAGGCGAACCTGATTGAGAACGTAGGGGCATTTAAGCTCGTCAAGAATTTCTGCCGCGCGGGCGGTTGTCGGCGCGTCATAATTTGAGATTCCCGCGTAAAGAGCCTTGCCGCTTTTTACCGCGTCGGCAAGAGCCATCATACTTTCTTCGACAGGAACGGACTTGTCCATCCTGTGATGATAGAAAATATCAACATAATCAAGGTTAAGCCTTTTGAGGCTGTCGTCAAGCGAGGAAAGAAGATACTTACGGCTTCCGCCGTCGCCGTAGGGGCCGTCCCACATTCTGTAGCCCGCTTTGGTGCTGACAACAATCTCATTTCTGTATGCGGACAAATCCTGATTGAGAATTTTACCGAAATTCTCTTCCGCGGAGCCGGGAACGGGACCGTAGTTATTGGCAAGGTCGAAATGGGTTATACCGCTGTCAAACGCGGCAAAGACCATTTCGCGCATATTTTCGAAATTATCAAAAGAGCCGAAATTATGCCAGAGTCCGAGCGAAACGGGAAAAATCTTCAATCCGCTTTTACCGCAGGGACGGTATTCGTTGCCTTCATATCTGTATTCGTTAGGGTTATACATTATTTCACCTTCCGTCAAATAATCAGAATCCTTTTCCGAATTTCATATTACTCCCTTTCGCCTGAAATTTCAATATTTAACGCTAAAAATCATAAATAATGAACTTTTAAGGTTGACTTTTTTCGGGCGTTTTAATATAATATGAAAGCACATTCGCGCTGGTGTGGCGAAATCGGCAGACGCAAGGGACTTAAAATCCCTCGGTGGCAACACCGTACCGGTTCAAGTCCGGTCACCAGCATAAAAAGAACACCCGATATTTTGGGTGTTCTTTTTATTATGGATTAAGGGAACGGTCTTGAACCCTTTGGGATTTTTTCGTTAAGAAAACGGTTCGGTGAACCGTTTTCAGAAAAAATGTGCGAGAGCGGTTACTGTAATCCGTCAGGATTATAGTCGCCGAGCACGCAAAGAATTGTGAAGCAATTCTTTGTCAAGTCCGGTCACGGTTAATAATCATTTCTTAACCTTGTGTGCACATTTTGGGCATCCTCGCCCGTGCACTCTATGCGAGGGGTCCGTTTGCCAACTATATCCGCAAGTTTTACATTTCCACCAGTATTTTATTTTTGATCCATATGAAACACTTTCTGGATTAATATTCATATTCTTCTCATAATCCCACTCTTCAAGTAATTCGGGCTTTACTTTTGCAATGCTGTTCTTTTTCAGTGTCTGCCTGAACCTTGATTTTATTTTGATTCCGTCTTTTTCAATATCCACTACAATATTGCTTTTTGGATCAAGATATTTCAACAATTCTTCTATTGCACTGTTGAGGTGCTTTCCTTGGATATCCTTACAATCGATTCTAAGCGCATCTTTCGTATCAGGTAGTTTTGGATCTCTTATTCTTATTAACCGAATGCCTTTTTCTTTGCAAAGCTCGTCTTTTTTGTTTTCCTTTTCAATTGCTTGTTTACTATTGTGATAATATATACCGTCATATTCTATTGCAGTTTTTATGCTTGGAATGTAAATATCAAGCTCCATTCCAAAATCATTATATCTTGATATCGCATCCGAATAGAGCTTTTTTACATAAAATAAAACTGCTTGTTCAGAAAACGAGGTTCCTGCCATAGAACAGTTTGGACATCCGCGACCGGTGGTTCGTTTATTAATCGTTGCCTGCCAATTATTTCCGCAAAATGAGCATTTCCACCAAACCTTTATATTGCTTTTAGCGGAATACTCTTTAATATTCAAATCCACATTCTTTTCATAATCCCACTCTTTTGCTATATCGGGATAGTTCTCAACAAAACTGTTTGTCTCAGCTGCATTAAGCGAGTTTCTCTTTGCACCTTTTTTCAATGAACATATAGGGCAACTTGTACCTTTTTTACCTGTTCGTTTATTAACGCTTGTTTGCCACTCATTACCGCACTTTTGACATTTCCACCATACTATTTCATTGGAGCTGCAAGAATAATCAGACGGATTTTTAGCATTTTTATCATAATTCCATTCTCTGGCTATTTCAGGATATTTTTCAGCAAAGTTATTTATTTTTGCATAGGTTTCTTTTTGGTGTATTCCTCTGTCAACAACTGCACAATATGGACATGCCGTTTTTCTGCAAGTTCTCTTATTTGGACTTGCTTCATATGATTTGCCACATCTGGGACATTTCCACCAGTATTTCTTTGCTGACCCATAACTAACATCGTCAGGTGTTATTGGGAAATTCTTATCATAATCCCATTCATCTACAAGCTCGGGATTATGTTTTGACAGTTCTCTGCCAGTATAAATAAGCTTTCTCACCATTACACCACCTTTTATTAAATCAATTATACCATTATTGTTTTCCTATTTCAATTCTCTCAACAAACACTAAATAAATATTATCTCGGGGCACATAGCAAATGGTACATTGAAGGCATTTCACCCCACGGATTCGGTATAGATTCTTCACTTTGCTCAGAATGACATTTTACTAATCATTCTGTATTGTGTTTTTTTATTTTCGTTAAAAAGTTATCAACTATTTTTTGTTCAATCTATTGTAATAATGTATAAAATATGGTAGAATCAAGTGTTATTTGTATTAATAATGACTAGCCAATGCACATTCTGACACCTTTGGAGGTTTGTTTATGTATGATGTTGCAATAATCGGTTGCGGAATTACGGGCAGTGCCTGCGCGTATTTTCTAAGTAAATATTCGCTGAAAATCGCGATTATTGAAAAGAAAAACGACGTTTGCTGCGGCACGACAAGAGCGAACAGCGCAATTATTCACGCAGGTTACGACCCGATTCCCGGAACTCTTTGCGCGAAGTATAACGTAAGGGGCAATCTTCTTACAAAGGAAATCTGTAAAAAGCTTGACGTTCTCTGTAAGGAAATCGGCTCGCTCGTACTCGCGTTTTCCGATGAGGAAAAAGAAACTCTTAAGGAGCTTTACGAACGCGGAATCAAGAACGGCGTTCCCGATATGGAAATATGGGACGGCGACAGAATCCGCAGGGAAGAGCCTAACGTTTCCGAAAACGCGGTTGCGGCTTTATACGCGCCGACCGCGGCTATTGTAAACCCGTGGGAATACGGTCTTGCGATGGCTGAAACCGCAGTCAGAAACGGCGCAGAGCTTATGCTTAACAGCGAAGTAAAATCCATAAGCAAAGCTGACGGCGGCTGGAAAATCGAAACCGGCTCAGGCAGCGTTGAAGCGAAATACGTTATCAACGCGGCGGGAGT
The DNA here is from genome assembly GCA_017613735.1 of Clostridia bacterium. Taxonomy (GTDB): domain Bacteria; phylum Bacillota; class Clostridia; order Oscillospirales; family Acutalibacteraceae; genus Fimenecus. Next base: position 57,065 of record JAGADF010000009.1, on the reverse strand, counting down.
TTACACCGATATTATTCATAATATGGTTGCGGACAAGTCCTTTGAGATTATACCGAACGCGGGCGAATACTACCTGCTTGACAAATGCGAGGGCGAAAGAGTCAGTCACGTCATCTTCCAGTGTCCCGACAAAAACGGCAAGGGCGTACTCGTTGCGCCGACGGTTCACGGCAACCTCATCGTAGGCCCTAACGCTGTCGACAGCGACAGAGACGACACCGCCACAAGAACCGCTTCTCTCGATTTTGTCAGGACGTCTGCGGTAAAATCCGTTCCGTCGATTAATTTCCGCGAGAACATAAGGAATTTTACGGGCGTAAGAGCAAACGCCGACACGGGCGATTTCGTTATCGGCTTTGCCGCTGAGAACTTCCTTGACCTTGCGGGCATTAAATCCCCCGGTCTTTCGGCGGCTCCCGCAATAGCCGAGGACGCGGTAAGGATGCTTAAGGAAAAAGGTCTTGAGTTAAGAGAAAAAGAAAACTTTATAGATACGAGAAGGCACCTTCGTTTCAACGAGCTTTCCGACGAGAAAAAGAACGAGGTAATTGCGAGAAACCCGCTTTACGGCAGAGTCGTCTGCCGCTGCGAAACAATTACCGAGGGCGAAATAGTCGACGCGCTCGCCTCGCCTATCAAGCCCGTTTCACTTGACGGCGTAAAACGCCGCGCAGGTACGGGAATGGGAAGATGTCAGGGCGGTTTCTGCGGCCCGAAGGTGCTTGAAATTATAGCAAGGTCGAATAATATAACGTTTGAGGACGTTCTGCAGGACGATACGGGCAGTTACATTCTCACGGGCGAAACCAAGAACGGAGGCGCAAAATGATGTATGATTTAATAGTCGTCGGCGGCGGCCCCGCTGGTCTCGCAGCCGCTCTTGCAGCCAAGGAAAAAGGGCTCGACAGTATTCTTATTATTGAAAGAGACAGCCAGCTGGGCGGTATTCTTAACCAGTGTATTCACAACGGCTTCGGTCTTCACTATTTCAAGGAAGAGCTTACAGGCCCCGAATACGCGGGAAGATTTATAAAAATGCTTGAGGGCACGGGCATAAAGGCTATGTGCGATACAATGGTGCTCGCCGTCACTCAGGACAAGAAAATCCACTGTATAAACCCGACGGACGGTTATCAGGTGCTTGAGGCGAAATCAATAGTTCTCGCCATGGGCTGCCGCGAAAGAACAAGAGGCGCGATTTCAATTCCCGGAACACGTCCCGCAGGCGTTCTTACGGCGGGCGCGGCTCAGAGATTCGTTAATATTGAAGGTCATATGGTCGGCAAAAGAGTCGTTATTCTCGGCTCGGGCGACATAGGTCTCATTATGGCGCGCAGAATGACGCTTGAAGGCGCGAAGGTGCTTGCCTGCGTTGAGCTTATGCCGTATTCAGGCGGACTTCAGAGAAACATTGTTCAGTGTCTTAACGATTTTGACATACCGCTTTATCTTTCGCATACAATTACCGAAATACGCGGTAAAAACAGAGTTGAAGGCGTTACCATAGCAAAGGTCGGTCCCGACAGAAAGCCGATTGAAGGAACCGAAATTGACTTCGACTGCGACACGGTTCTTCTTTCGGTCGGTCTCATCCCCGAAAACGAGCTTACGAGGAACGCGGGAATTGATATTGACATAAGAACAAACGGCGTTGTCGTATGGGAGAATATGGAAACATCCGTTCCCGGAATTTTTGCAAGCGGAAACGTCGTCCACGTTCACGACCTTGTAGACTACGTTACGGGCGAAAGCCAGAAAGCCGGCAGAGCCGCCGCGGAATACGTAAAACAGGGTATGCGTTCACGCGAGCACGCTATTTCGGTAAACGAAGGAAAAGACGTAGGCTTTATTGTACCGCTTAAAATTCACCGCGAGGCAATGGACGCCGAAATCTTTTTCAGAGTAAGAAGAATTTTCGAAACAAGTGCAATTGTAGTCAAGGACGGCGACAAGGTTCTTGCGCATCTCAAGAGGGCTCATATGGCGCCCGGCGAGATGGAAAGAGTAAAGCTGTCAAGGTCGCTTCTTGACGCGATTGAAGGCGATGAAATCACTGTTTACGCCGAGGAGGTTGAGGAATGAAAGAGCTCATTTGCATAACCTGTCCAAGAGGATGTCATCTTAAGGTTGACGAGGAAAACGGATATGAGGTTACGGGCAACTCCTGCCCGAGAGGCAAGGAATACGGCTACAACGAGGTAACCAATCCCAAAAGAGTTGTAACCTCCACCGTAAGAACGAACAGCAGAGAATATCCCCGCTGCCCCGTCAAGACAAACGGCGCGATTCCGAAGGAAAAGATGTTCGACGCTATGAAGCTGCTTGACGACATTGTTCTTGCGGTACCGATTTACTGCGGCGAAAAGGTAATTGAAAATCTTTTTGACACCGGAATCGACTTTGTGGCGACAAAGGACGTTCAGTAAATAAAACGAATAAAAAACCTCTTCGGACACGCTTCATAAGGATATTGCTTTGAGGCAGTTGTCACGAACGAAAAGAATATAAACCGGGCGTGACCGAAATGGTCACGCCCGGTTTTATTATTGCATTCTCTGGATTTTCAGGTCCAGAATCCGATTTGTTTTGTCATTATTCCGGGTCTTAATTGCGTGGTCAATTGTCTCATATTTAACCGAAAAGGAGGCACTTTCTTACGAAGTGCCTCCTTTCGGAGATTCTATTTTTATGTTTGATTATTTCTTTGTTGCGGGGCCTTCGCCGTAGTTCGGGCACTTGGGATTGCGACACCTGATTGAATATGTACGGTCGCTGTATACATATATTTCATACTTTGTTCCGCTTGAGCCGCCGCAGGTGCAGTAAGGCGGATGACCTTCGTCAAACATCTTGTCGAACGCCTTCTGCTTTGCAAGAACGTCGTTGACGTTTTTGAAAGCCTTGCCGCCGTTACCCTTCTTCATATACTTGACAAGATTCTCTTCAATGAGCTTTTCTCTTGCTTCGCAGTCCTTAATCTGGGCTTTCTTTGAAATCTGAAGAAGAAGGTCGGGGTCTACGTCACCGAGAATATCCTCGGCAACCTCTTCGTATTTGTCGCTCATACTATCAATGAACTCGTCAAAGTCGGTAAGTCCGTCCTTGTCGGGCTTTATAAACTTGCTGAAATCCGAGCCCGAGGAAAGCGTGCTGACAATATTGAGATTATAGCTGATTTCCCCGACTTCATATCCGGCGTTGATATCGTAAGTGCCGTTATTTTCAAGGTCAATTTTAACCTTAACGGTTGAATCTTCATTCTCCTCGCCGTTATATATCGGCGTTACAGTGGCTGAAATATTACCGAGAACAACATTGACGGTTCCTACTTTTTCAACCCTGATATTGTTAAGGAAAATCTCGAATGAGCTTCCGTCGTCCTCTTCGCCCTTATAAACCTCGACGCTCTTGCCGAAAATGTGGAAGGAAGCGTTTTTCTTACCGTCAGTTCTCGCAACAGTAAATACGGTTGAGTTCTCCTCAGAGGTTATTTCGGCGTTAAGGATTTTTGCGCCGCCCTTTACGGATGAAGTAATATCTGCTTTGAAAGCATCTTCACCGTCAACGGTATACTTAATATTTCTGCTTGTAATATAACCCTTTGAATCGGAAGCGTAGCTTAAGGTGAGAACGATGTCTTCTTCGCCTACCGACTCCTTGATTTCCTTAATTGCGCTGTCAAGCCCCTTAAGGAATTCTTCTTTATAATCCTCATAGGTCTTTTCTTCATCAACGGCTTTGTTCTGAACCGCATTCATCTTGACCGTGGTGTCATAAGCAGCCTTGAAAGCGGGGTCAAGAGAATTTATAAGAGTATCGTCATTCTTAATAGCCGTAAGAAGATCGGCAAGCATTTCAGCCGCCTCATCGCCGTCAACGGAAAGAGTTACATATCTGCATTTAACGCCGTTGATATTCGTCTTTGAGACAACGGTTTTTGTTTTGAGATGCTCGTTATCAATCTGCTTATAGATATTAAGAAGCTCTTTGCCTATTGTCTCATAATCGAGGTCGACATCGTCAACATCAAGGAAATCGAGGTCCATATAGAATTTCTCGTCAGTAAGCTCGGGAACGGTAACGCCGAGTTTGCCGTCGTCGAAGCTTAAGTTAGCGGTGACCTTTGTTTCATCCTCGGCAACAAGACCGATGACCGCGACCGCCTTGTCCTCTTCGGAATCGAATGACATATCAACGTCCGCCGAAACCGCGTCGAAAGCCTTATCGTAGACACCGTCCTCAGCCTTAACGTTGACCTTTGACCTCGCATTTATAACCTTGTTATCGTCAAGACTGTCAAAGCCGTCAACAGAAAGAATTTTATCAAGAGTTTTAGCTTCTCTCCACGCATAGAAGCCTGCCTCGCCGAGGAAGCTTCTTGCAATATTCTGCCATGTGCAGGCTGCGGCAACGCCTGCCGCAATAATAACGGCAAGAATTACGCAGACAACAACAAGACCTGTTTTCTTCTTTTTGCCGCCCTTTGCTTTTTTACCGTTCTGAACGGGAGCATAAACGGGAATTGCGTTTGCGGGCTGCGAATACGCAGGCGCATTTACATTCTGAGCGGGAGCAGCGTAAGGAACCGACTGCGCAGGAGCGGTATAGGGCACCGACTGAACGGGTTCAGCGGGCGCTACGGGCTCTGCAGCAGGGATTTCAGGCTCAACGGGAGCAACGGGCTCAACGGGAGCAACAGGCTCTGCGGGAGCAACAGGCTCAACTGGAGCAACAGGCTCTGCGGGAGCAGCCTGAACGGGTAACTCAACGGGATTTCCGCACGAAGGGCAGAATTTTGCGCCGTCGGGAATCTGAGTGCCGCATTTACTACAAAACATTTTCAAAACTCCTTTATTATTTTTTTCTTTTACTTTTATATTTTACCATACTGAAGTTACTGTTGCAATAAGTTTATGAGAAAATCAATGCTTTTCACGTAATAATCGGGCTGAATTTCACCAGACGGCTTATTATCGGATATAAGACAGGTATCAATTCCGTAATTTACCCCGCCGAGAATATCGCTTGTAAGCGAGTCGCCGACTATCAGGCAGGAGGACTTGTCCGCTTTGGTTTTATTGAAAAAGAAATCAAAAAATTCTTTTTGCGGTTTGGGGAAACCTGCCTCGTCAGAGGTTATCATCCCTTTAAAAAACGGGTTAAGCCCGCTTAGTTTCATGCGGCTTTTCTGAATGTAATCAGTACCGTTTGTAATGACATAAAGATTATAATCCTTACTCAGCTTTTCGCAGGTTTCTTTGACATTATCCATTAAAACCGCCTCAAGCGAAAGGTTGTCCTTGTATTGCTTATCAATCACTGACGGGTCTTCACTAATATCAAGATAATCAAGAAACATTTTAAATCGCATCGGGCCGAGGTCTTTTTTGACTATCTCTCCCCTTTCAAGACGTTTCCATAATCCGTCGTTGATTACTGCATAGGTTTTATGTTTTTCACCGTCAATTTCAACTCCGTAAGAGAAGAATGTCTTTTTAAGAGCATTATATTCGCAGGTGTTAAAATCAAGTAATGTCATATCAAGGTCAAAAAGTATGTTTTCGTATTTTTTCATATTACCATTCCATTTTTATATATATTCTTTTTTCGGGTATTTCGATTTCGCTTATTCTGTTTTCGCCGTCAAGCGTGATTTCAAAGCCGTCGCCCGTGACAAGGGTTTTGCCGTCAAGCTTTTTAAGAATTCCCGTATTTCTTGCGGAATTCAGGGCGGAAAACACGGCGAAGGCGTTAAAGCTTTCGGTAAGAGAAGAATTCTGTTTTTTAACCGTTAGGTTTTTATAAGAAAGGGCTATCCCCTGAGAATCAACACTGATTACAAAGCCTTTGACGGTTTTAGGAAAAGTAAATTCAAGAGTGAGATTTTCAGGCGTATAAGTTAGTTTTCCGCCTGCTTCAATCTCGCCGAAACGAGCGGAAAACGAAGCGCTGATATCTTCAAAAAAAGAAGAAACATCAGCCTTTTTCTCCTTCGTTATCTTCGGGGAGCATCCCGAAAACAAAAGCAATAATACCAACGGTATAATAAGCAGACGTTTCTTCAATTAAATCACCCTTTTACTCAAACTGTTTAAGAGTAACGGGGAGCTGTTCAATAATTTTAAGCGGAGTTGTTCCCATTTGCGAATACTTTTCGCTTACCTCGTCGCCCGCGAGCGAATGAACGTAAACCGCGGCTCTTGCCGCGTCGGCAAGAGGTATCTTCTGACCGATAAACGAAGCGATAATGCCCGAAAGGACGTCGCCGCTGCCGCCCACAGCCATACCCGCGTTGCCGGGAGTGTTAAGATATGCCGTGTCCTCGTTAAGACCGAGGACAAGCGTGCCCGAACCTTTAAGGACAACGCATGCGTTCGTTTTTTCGCAGAGGCGTCTTACACTTTCAAGCCTTGAGGACTGAATGAGCAGAGTGTCCGTATCGAGAAGCCTTGCCGCCTCGCCCGGATGCGGAGTGATTACAAGCTGAGCCGTTACTTCCTTTAAAATATCTATGTCGGACGAGAGTATGTTTATTCCGTCGGCGTCAACTATTACGGGGCATTTCGCCTCTTTAAGAACCGATTTTACAAATTCTTTAGTGTCAAAATCCTGACCTATGCCGCAGCCTATGAGAATAACGTCGGCTTTTTCAATTTTCTCCCTCGCCTTTTCAAAGCCCGACATTGAAAACCGTCCGCTTTCGTTGGAATTAAGCGGGAGAAGAACACATTCGGTAACATTCGGTGAAATCGCGCCGTAAGCCTTGTCGGGAAAAGCGAGAGTCACAAGCCCCGCGCCAGAGTTTACGGCGGCCTTTGCCGCCATTACGGCAGCGCCGGGCATTTCAAAACTGCCCGCGAAGATAAGAACCCTGCCGTAGTCGCCCTTATTCGAAACGGGATTTCTCGGTCTGAACAAAGACGCTATTTCATCCTTTTCGAGAGTATACATTTCTTCCCTGATATTCGAATAACAAACGGGAGGAAGCCCGATATTTATGAGCTTTATTTCGCCGCAGTATTCAGCCGCGGGATAAAGCACCTGAGCCCTTTTAAGGCCTATGGGCGTAGCGGTCATATCCGCCCTGACGCAGACCGAATCGACAAACTGACTGTCGGCGTCAATTCCGCTTGGAATATCGACGGAAAATCTTTTAGCCTTTGCGGAATTCATAAGTTTAAAGATAAGAGCAGTGTTTTTATCCGCCTGTCCGGAAAATCCTATGCCGAAAACGGCGTCGACAATAAGGTCAACACCGCTTATAACTTTAGCGCATTTTTCGGTATCGGAATCCATATCGAGAACGGTAACGGGCAAATCGCGAAGTCGCGCAAGCATTTCGGCGCTTTCGTCGTTTACGGGCTTGCCGTGAGTGAGAACAACCGCGGTTTTATAACCGGTCTCGCTTAATTTTCTCGCTATTACGAAACCGTCGCCGCCGTTTTTACCCTTGCCGCAGACTACCGCAACATATTTATACTCGCTTTCGGGAAAATTCTCCCTTATGCACTTTGCCGTTGCGGCTCCCGCATTCTCCATCATACGAAGAGACGGTATGCCCTCGTTAAAGCCGTTTTCTTCAATCTGTCTTATCTGATTCTTTGAAAAAATCTTCATCTTTTCTTCCCCTTTTTAAAAAGGTATTTTCATTTATTATTTTAGCATATTTTTATATAAAAATAAAGCGGTATTTTGTCATTTAACGGCGGAATAAGTCGAAGCCCTGCCTGCCGGTTTCCTGCGGGAAAAAGCGGCAGTCGTCAACGTCGACAAGCACAGTATCGTCGCCTATTACTTTAATGTCCTCCCAGCAGATTCTGAATTCTTCGCATTTCTGAAAAAACGGCATAAGCCTTCTCGGATAAAGAACTATGGCAACAAGCTGGCCCGTGCGGGTATTGACCTCGACGTCGCCGATATTGCCAAGGCTGTTGCCGTTTCTGATATTGACTACTTCCTTTCTCGTTAAATCGTTGATACAGCAATTCATAAAAAACTCCTCCCCTTTTATTATATTCAAGGAGAGGAATTATTTTACTTATTTGAGTTTATACATTACGCTCGCGTGAGGTTTAAGCGGAACCTTGATTTTCTTTTTCACGGTTCCCAAATCCTTATGAAGCCAGAGGTCGCGGACGTCGGGGCTTTCAATCCCCGTCTGCTTTGTTTCGACCGAAACGGTTTTCTCTTCGTCGGAGAGATTGAAAAGAGCAAGGTATTTACAGCCGTCGCCGTCGCTTACCCAGACTGCTTCATGCTCATCATACGAAAGCGGGCGCGGATTGCTTCCCTTAATATTCGCCGAAAGCACCTCGTCGTTTGTTATAAGCCACAAATCCCAGTCGGTGTTTTCGTTGAGCTCGCCGCCGAGCATCAACGGCGAACGGAAAATGCACCACAGGTTCATCAACGTAACCTGCTCGTCGGTTGTAAACTTTGTATATCTGTCCTTTTCGCCCTCATACGAAGCGTTCTTTGCTAGCCTGCCCAGAGGCAGCATATCGCAGTCGGGCCAGCAGCTTTCCTTAACGTATTCGTACCATTTGGAAGTGCGCTCGAACATCGCCTTAAGCTTATCCCAGCTATCCCAGAAGTCGCCCGTAAGCCGCCACATATTCGCATTCTGACTGAGATGAACGGCAAAATCAAGCGGCGCGGGACCGGGCGAAAGACTTAATACTATTTCACGCTCGCACCTGTCAAGGCAGGAACGCAGAAGCTCAATTTCATCCTTCGCACTGTAAGGATTTTCCTTATTGAATTCGGTATTGCAGATATCGTCGCACTTTATGAAATCAACGCCCCACGACGCATATAAATCGACAAGCGACTGATAGTACTCCCTCGCGCCGTCGGCCTTTGGATTTACGCCGTACATATCGGTATTCCACGGGCAGAGCGAATACTCCTTTGCAATCTGTCTTGCGGTAACCTCGGTGCCGAGTATCGGCGTGTCCTTATGAACCGCCTGACGGGGAATTCCGCGCATAATGTGAATGCCGAATTTAAGCCCCATAGCGTGAATTTTATCGGCAATAGGTTTAAAACCCTTTCCGCCCTTGCTTGACGGGAAACGGTTCACGGCGGGAATAAGGCGCGAGTACTTATCCATCGAAAGCGGCGCAAACGGGTTATAGACATTTGATTTAGCCTCGGGCTCGTACCACTGAATATCGCAGACAATGTATTCAAAGCCGTGAGATTTAAGGTTTTTCGCTACGTAATCGGCGTTCGCGAGAAGCTGTTCCTCGGTTACAGCCGCACCGTAGCAGTCCCAGCTGTTCCAGCCCATAGGCGGAGTTTTGGCAATTTGAAACTTATTCATTATACGTCCTCTTCCTTAAACGATAAAGTCAGCGTATCATGCGTGCCCCTGAGCTTTGTATACTTGACGCCCGACGCGTCGAACATCCTTTTGGAAGCCCTTGTGCCGACGGTATCGGCGTATTTATCGGAAAGATAAATAACCTCCTTAATGCCCGACTGGATTATAGCCTTCGCGCATTCGTTGCACGGGAAAAGAGCGACGTAAATCTTACAGCCCTGAAGACTCGGGCCCGAGTGATTGAGTATAGCGTTAAGCTCCGCGTGACAGACATAAGGGTACTTGGTATCGTAATCGCTGTCGGCAGACCTTTCCCACGGAAAATCGTCGTCATCGCAGCCGATGGGAAGACCGTTGTATCCGACCGACATAATCTTATTGTTGCCATCCACAATACAGGCTCCGACCTGAGTGTTCGGGTCCTTGCTGCGGTTTGCGGAAAGCATTGCGATACCCATAAAGTATTCGTCCCAGCTTATGTAGTTATCTCTTTTCATCACTTTTCTCCTTTTATCTTCTTCCAATACTCCTCGGCGGCTTTTTCATTTTTATTGTCGCCGTAGGTATAATATTTTTTGTCCTTTAAATTATCGGGCAGATACTGCTGATAAGTCCAGTGATTTTCAAAATCGTGGGGATACAGATAAAACTGCCCTTTATTCGGGTTGTCCTCACCGTCAAAATGCTTGTTCTGCAGCTGACGGGGAATACGCCCGTAATTGCCTTTCTGAATGTCGGAAGCCGCCGCCTCATACGCCATATAAGCCGAATTCGACTTCGGGGAATTGCACACAAGCACGACCGCGTCGGCAAGAGGTATTCTCGCTTCTGGGAGCCCAACCATAAACGCCGCGTCAACCGCCGCCTTGACTATCGGGATTATCTGGGGATAGGCAAGACCTACGTCCTCACACGCGCAGACCATAAGCCGCCTTGTCGCAGAGGGCAAATCGCCCGCCTCAAGAAGCCGCGCAAGGTAGTGAAGAGCCGCGTTCGCGTCGGAGCCGCGCATTGATTTCTGGAAAGCGGAAAGAATGTCGTAATGCTCGTCGCCTACCCTGTCATAGCGGAAAGAGTTTTTCTGCGTAATTTCGGCGACCGAGTCAAGGGTTATATGTCTTTTTTTGCCCTTTTCGGGAGTTTTCGCGCCGAGAACGGAAAGCTCGACAAAGTTAAGGGCTTTTCTGACGTCGCCGCCCGACGCGACGGAAATATCTTCAATAACGCCGTCGTCAAGTTTGAATTTCTCGTCAAGCTCTTTTTCAAGCATCTTATAGCCGCGTTCAACCGCAGGCTCGATTTCTTTCGCGGTAATCGCCTTGAATTCAAATACAGTTGAACGGCTCAGCACCGCAGAATAGACATAGAAATACGGGTTTTCCGTGGTCGAAGCGATAAGCGTAATATCGCCGTTTTCAATGTATTCGAGAAGCGACTGCTGCTGCTTTTTATTGAAATACTGAATTTCGTCAAGATATAAAAGAATACCGTTTGGCGCTTCGAGCGTATTGATTTCGCTTACTACGTCGCGTATATCGGAAATGGAAGCCGAGGTGCCGTTGAGTTTATGGAGCTTACGGTTGGTCGTATTCGCAATTATTCTTGCGAGCGTGGTTTTGCCCGTGCCCGAAGGACCGTAGAAAATCATATTCGGCAGTATTCCGGACTCGATAATATTGCGAAGGGGTTTCCCCTCGCCTAACAGATGAGTCTGACCGACTATATCTTCAATTTTTTCGGGGCGAATTCTGTCCGCTAAAGGTGAAGACATACTATTTTTCTCCTGATATAATTCTTACAATGCTTTCAGGCGTTTCGGCAATAAAATCGGCGCCGTACCTTTTAAACTCATCCTCGTCGCCGAAACCGTAAAGAACGGCTATTACGGGAATGCCCGCTTCCTTTGCGCCGACAATATCGTAAAATCTGTCGCCGACCATTACCGCCCTGCTTTTATCGGTAATGCCGTTCATTTCAAGAGCCTGATTGACAATATCGGTTTTTGACATATGGACAGCGTCAACGGGCGGACAGGAAAGGTAATCGAAATAACCTTTCAGACCGAATTTTTCAAGAAGCTTCGTGGTAAAAGGAAGAGGCTTCGACGAAGCGACCGAAAGCGAAACGCCGTTTGACTTTAACTGTCTTAACGTGTCTTCAATACCCTCGTAGGGCGTGCATTCAAACATACCGCCCGCGCGGTAACGCTCGCGGTATTTTTCAATCATAAGGTCGACGTCCTCGCCCTCAAATCCGAAAACGTCGTGAAATCCCTCGCTCAGAGGCGGGCCAATCATTTTATAAAGCTCGCTGTCGGGCGGAACGGGAAGGCCGACCTTATTAAAAGCATATTTAAGACAGTTGAAAATGCCCTCTTTCGTATCGGCAATTGTTCCGTCAAAATCAAAAAACGCAAAATCAAATTTGTTTGACATATTTCTTCTCCGTATATTAATAAATATATCTTAACATATTTAAGGAAATAAAAAAAGACCTTTCGGTCTTTTTCTTTTAAAATTACTCGTTCTGAGCAAGCGCCCTCGAAAGCCAGACGTCCGCAATATCCATAGCGGCGTAAAGACCTTTCTTTTCGGTGGTCTTTATTATGCTTTCCTTGGGAGTAAGATTTGGGTTAGTCGAAATCAGCTGAACCGCAACCTTATCGGCAAGCTCGATATCGCCGAGCGGCTTCTGCGATTTAATCTGAAGCATTATGATATAGTCGTCAGCCATACTGCCGTAATAAATCGTGTTGCCCTGACGGACAAGCGGCTTACCCTTATATTCAAGAAACTTTTCTGCCATTAGTCTTCCCTGCCTTCATTAAGATAGTTTTTAACAAGCACGGAAAGTAATTCGTCCCTGTCAATACGGCGGATGAGGCTGCGGGCGTTATTGTGAGTCGTGATATAAGTCGGGTCTTCGGAAAGAATATAGCCGACTATCTGACTGTAAGGATTATAGCCCTTTTCGGTCAAAGCGTTATAAACAGTCTGAAGAATAATCTTCATCTGCTCTTCGTGATTATCGGGGATTTTAAACTGTATGGTTTTATCTGTTGCCATTTTCAGCACCTTCCCTTGCCGTAATTCTATTCATCAATGTATTTTACACTATTTTTATTTAAAATACAAGTAAAATCGGCTTTTTATTCAAAAACTTTCGTATTTTTTTCATTTTCGATTGGTATTGACAAGTTATTGATTTTTTAAGATAATTAAAAAAAGAAGACAGAACGTAAGCGAGGTTTTATATATGAATATAATCAACAGAATCAAAAGTAAGCTTTCGGGCTCGGTTGCGCAGGAAACGGGGCTTATGTCCGACGGCGACAGAGAGCTTTTCGAAGGACTTAAGGAAAAGGCAAGAAGCCTTGCGGAAGAAGGCGTTGTCATTCTTAAAAACGAGGACGGCATTTTGCCTTTCAACGAAAAAACAAGGGTTGCCGTTTTCGGCAGAGTCCAGTTCGATTATTTCTGCGTCGGCTACGGCTCGGGCGGCGACGTAAATATGCCTTATAAGGTCTCGTTTGCGCAAGCGATTGACGAAGACAACCTCAATTTCGATAAAAAGCTTTTTTACTATTACAAAAACGAATGCGAATCCAAACCGATTCCCGCCGCTTTCGCCTGGGGAACCTGGCCGTTAAGCTATGAGGAATTCGACATACCCGAAAACATTATCGAAACCGCCTCAAAGAGCAACGAAATCGCAATAGTCCTTTTCGGCAGGGCTGCCGGCGAGGACAGAGATAACGAGCTAAAAAAAGGCAGCTATCTCTTAAGCGACAGGGAAGAAAAGCTTCTTAAAAACGTAAGCAAATACTTTAAAAAAACGGTTGTTGTTTTCAATTACGGAAATCCCATGGACTTTTCGGCGGCAGATTATAACGAAAACATTAAGGCGGCGGTTTTTGCTCCGCACGCAGGCATGGACGGCGGAAGAGTGCTTCGCGACGCGCTATGGGGCAGATTTAATCCGAGCGGTCATCTTACCGATACGGTTCCGCTTAAGTACGAATTTCTGCCGAGCGCGAACGATTTCGGCGACGATAAGGCAAACTGCTATACGGAGGACATTTACGTCGGTTACAGGTATTTCGAAACGTTCAGAAAAAACGAGGTCCTTTACCCGTTCGGTCACGGACTTTCATACACCGAGTTTGAAGCCGTTTATTCAGCCAATAAAACAGGAAAAGATATAACTGTCAAGGTTAAGGTTAAAAACAAGGGTGAAATTGCGGGTAAGTATGTCGCGCAGATTTATTTTGAAGCGCCTCAGGGTGAACTCGGCAAGCCGTCGAGGCAGCTGATTGCATTTGAAAAGACAAAGCTTATTGAGCCCGGCGAAGAAACAGAGTTGAAAATCGGCTTTTCAACCGACGAAATGGCTTCGTTTGACGACGTCGGACTTACGGGCAACAAGGCGTGCTTCGTACTTGAAAGCGGCGAATACCGCATTTTCGGCGGCGACAGCGTAAGAAACGCGGAATACTTTTTCTCGTTCAGGCTTTCAAAAACCGAAATTGTAAAGCAATGTGAAAACGCCTGCGCCGTAGTTGATGAATTCAATATTATCAAGCCCGTTGTAATAAACGGAAATATGAATTACATTCCCGCAAAATCGGGTATGTCAGGCGTAAATCTTAAAGAGAGAATACTTGAAAGAATGCCTGAAGAAATCCCGTTTACGGACGATATCGGAATCAAGCTTGAGGACGTTAAAAGCGGGAAAAACTCTCTTGATGAATTCGTCGCGCAGTTAACCGTCGACGAGCTTGACGTGCTTTGCAGAGGCGACGTAAAAATGGATTCGCCGTTCGGCGCGAAGGGCAACGCGGGCGCATTCGGCGGAACAACCGAAAGTCTTCGTAAAAAGGGCGTTCCCGCCGCAATCACAACGGACGGGCCGAGCGGAATAAGACTTGCGGCAAACGCTACGCTTATGCCCTCGGGAGTGTCTATCGCGGCAAGCTGGAACTGCCCGCTGACAAAGGACGTTTTCAAAGACGTTGCGGGTGAAATGAAGATGAAGGGCTCGGATATTCTTTTAGGCCCCGGCGTCAACATTCACCGCAATCCCCTTTGCGGAAGAAACTTCGAATATTTTTCGGAAGACCCCGTAATTTCGGGTAAAATGGGCTGCGCGTTTATTGAGGGTATTCAGTCACAGGGCGTTTCGGCGTGTCCGAAGCACTTTGCCTGCAATAATCAGGAAAAATCAAGGACGAAGAGCGATTCACGCCTTACCGAAAGGGCGTTAAGGGAAATCTATCTCAAGCCCTTTGAAATGTGTGTAAAGGACGCGAAAGCAAACGTTATAATGACCTCGTACAATATGATAAATTCGATTCACAGCCATTATAACTACGACCTTTGCACAACAATTCTCCGTAAGGACTGGGGCTACGATTCGGTAGTTATTACCGACTGGTGGATGCAGGAAAAGAAAGACCCTGATTTTGAAAACAATTTCATAAGCGGCTACAGAGTTCGCGCGCAGGCGGACGTGCTTATGCCCGGCAGTCATTTTATCAACCGACTCAAAGCAGACGAAACCGCGAAGAAATCATATAAAAAAGGCGGTCTGACAAGGGCGGAATTACAGAGAAGCGCGAAAAACGTGCTGGGATTTTTGATTAAGAATAAAATGAATTAATCGGTTAAATTATTTCAAAGCTTGAAACGACAAAAAGGACACGGAGTTTTCCGTGTCCTTTTTATTTATTGATTAATCGTTAAATCTGCTTTAACTTGCCGAGCTGCTTGAATCCGCCGCCCTTGAAGAAGCCGCCGATTATCATACGCATTCCCTTGCAGAACTTGTCGTCATTGAGAATTACAAGCAAGCCCTCCGCCATACGCGGTGAGAAAATGCCGAAGCTCATTGAAACAAAGTTCTTTATGGGAAGCTGAAGAGCAACCGCACTCGCGAGATTGTCTTCGCCGAGGAACTTTTTGAGAAGTCTGTTAAGCCGTCCGCCCCACTTGCCGTCAGCCGCGTCCTCAATAGTGCTCAGGATTGTAAGAGGCTGGGTTTTATCTCTTTCACTCGGCGGGATTTCGTGGCCGAGAACCGCCTCAAACTGCTCGTCTGTAATACTGTTTACATCCGCGGTGTAGTAAGCGGGAGCAAAAGCGCTGTAATCGGGAATTTCATAATCCGAGGTCGACTCTACGTTAACGCCCGCCTCAAGCTTAATGTCACGGCTCGACGCGCCGACAAGAATTCTGAATTCGCCCGTTTCGACCTGCCAGTCGCCGGCGTTTACATTGTAGAACGCGAAAGCTCTCTTATCAAGCTCGATTGAAACCTCTTTCTCCTCGCCCGCTTTTAAGAATACCTTTTTAAAGCCGCGAAGTTCCTTTTCGGGACGGAAAATGGTTGAATCAACGTCCTTGACATAAAGCTCGGCAACCTCCGCGCCGTCAACCGCACCCGTGTTCTTAATATTAAACGATACGGTTAAGGTGTCGGTATCTTTTATTGACTCAGCGGAAAGCTTAATATCGCTGTACTCAAAGGTCGTATACGAAAGACCGAAGCCGAACGGGAAGCGGACATCCTTTTTAGCCGAATCGTAATAACGGTAGCCGACATAGACGCCCTCCCTGTATTCGACCGAAACGCTCGTTCCGGGGAAGTAATTATAGCTTGAATTGTCCTCAAGCGCATAGGGGTATGTTTCGGAAAGCTTGCCCGACGGGTTTACGTCGCCGAAAAGCACGTCGCAAGCCGCGCTGCCCGAAGCCTGACCGGTAAGGAAGCCGTTGAGAATCGCCTTTACGTCATCAGCCCACGGCATATCGACAGCCGCGCCGCCCGAAAGAACGACGATAACGTTCTTGTTGACCTTGAGAACCTCTTCCACAAGTCTGTTGTGAAGCGGAGGAATGCTGATATGTCTTCTGTCGCTGCCCTCGGTTTCATATTCGTCGGTAAGACCGATGAACATAAGCACCGCTTCGACGTCCTTTGCCGCTTCGACAGCCTCGGCGACAAGCAAATCCTCTTTCGCCTTTTTCTTCTTTTTCTTGTCTGTCACATAACCTGTCGCGTATTTAAAGTCAACGCCTCTATCTTTAAGCGTATCGTAAGCGCAGTCAAGCTGAATGGGATTTATAAGCGACGAGCCCGCGCCCTGATAACGCGGATTTTTAGCCATCTCGCCGATAACGGCAAGCTTCATATCCTTTTTAAGAGGAAGTATGCCGTCTTCGTTCTTCATAAGCACCATACACTGAGAAGCAATCTTTCTTGAAAGCGCGTGATGCTCGGCGGGGTCGTATGTATAGTCGCCGAGAGTCGCAACCGATTTGTCAACCATATCCAGAAGCAGGTCGACAGCGTGGTCAAGAACGGCTTCGTCAAGAGTTCCGTTCTGAACGGCTTCGACAATAAGCCTCGTTCCATCGCCCGAGGAAGTGGGCATTTCAAGCTCCTGACCTGCGATAAGCCCGGGAACGCGCTCATTTTCCGCGCCCCAGTCAGTGACTATAAGGTTTTCATAGCCCCAGTCGCCGCGAAGGACGTCCGTAAGGAGCCATTTGTTTTCAGCGCAATAATAACCGTTAAGTCGGTTGTAAGCGCACATTATAGTCCAGGGCTGAGCCTTTTTGACCGCTATTTCAAACGGACGCAGATATATCTCGCGAAGCGTTCTCTCATCAACGACCGTATTAACCGTCATACGGCGCGTTTCCTGATTATTAGCCGCGTAATGCTTAAGCGAGGTGCCTATGCCCTTTGACTGAACGCCGTTAATAAAAGCCGCCGCCATTTCGCCCGCAAGAAGCGGGTCTTCCGAGAAATACTCGAAGTTTCTTCCGCAAAGCGGCGAACGCTTGATATTTGTTCCCGGTCCCAAAAGAACGGAGACCTTTTCCTTACGGCATTCGTCGCCGAGAGCCTCGCCCATTGTTCTTATAAGGTCAACGTCCCACGAACAAGCCGTCGCGGAAGCCGTCGGGAAGCAGATGGCGGGAACGCCCTTGAGAAGAGTGGATTCACCCTTTTTAGCCGCTTCCGGGTCGCCCTTTTTACGGATACCGTGAGGGCCGTCGTTAAGGCTTACGGACTTAATGCCGAGCCTTTCAATCGGCTGTGAGTGCCAGTAATCAAGACCGTCGCACATGCTCGCCTTTTCTTCGAGCGTCATCTGACTTATTAAATCGGCATGCTTCATCTTTTTATCCTCCTCAATATATATTAAGGTTAAATTATTTCTAAATTATATAATAAAATAAAACCCGCTATTCTGCAAGAGAATAAAACGGGCATTATTCTTTTTCGTCGAAATGACTATATTATATAAGCTTTTATTGTTCAATATCATCAACAGAGTCGGGTTCGGAAAGAGCCTGAAAATCCGTGCTTTCTATAGCCTCGACCGAACGCAGCTTCTTCTGAATGATGCCGCTGCGGTGGCTCGCCTCGTCAATGGTTCTGCCCGCCTCGTCAATCTTCTTTTTAGCCTTGTCGAGAAGAACGCCGAACTTTTCATACTGAGACTTCGTTATGCCTAAAAGCTCGCGTATTTCATTGGCTTTTTCGTTAATGGCAACTGTCCTGAAGCCGAGCGAAAGAGAATTGAGAAGAGCAGTAATCGTAGTAGGACCGGCTATCATAACGTTAAGCTCGTTGTGAAGCTTTTCGGGAAGTCCCGTCTTTGAGGAAACGATTTCGGCATAAAGCCCCTCTGTCGCAAGATACATAATGGCGAACGGAGTTGTTTTCGGAATATTGATATATTTTGTAATTGTTTTCGCCTCGCCTAAAACTCTCGCCTCAAGAGCTTTTCTCGCGGCTTCGGTAGCCTCCGCGTCAGCCCTGTCGGCCGCCTCGCAGAGACGTATGTAGTCCTCTGTGGGGAACTTCGAGTCAATGGGAAGATAGACGAATTCGTCCTTATTATCGCTTGAGGGAATCCTTACGGCAAATTCAACCCTGTCGGCAGTGCCGGAGGTTGCAACGTTTTTATCGTACATACCGGGAATTGTCTGGTCGAGTATGCCCTCGAGCTGAACCTCAGCCCAGGTGCCTCTTGATTTGACGTTTGAAAGCATTCTGTTAAGCGAGGAAACGTTTTCGGTAACTCCCGAGGAAAGCTGTTTCATTTCGCCAAGCGATTTATAAAGATTCTCAAGCTGTTCGGAAACCGTTTTAAAAGAGCTGTCGAGCCTTGTGGCAAGAGTTTTGTTGAGCTTCTCGTCAACTGTTTCACGCATCTGGTCAAGCTTCTTTTCGTTGCTTTCCTGCATCTTCTCTACTGCTTCTTCTATTTTCTTGGTCTGTTTGTCATTGAGCTCAATATTACTGTTTTTAATGGCGTTAAGCGACTGATTCATAGCCTCGGTCATCTTAAGAGAATTCTCATAATTTGACTTTGTCATTTCGTTAATGCGCTCGCCCGTCTGCTGAAGAGTGCGGGCGGTTTCTTCCTTTAAGCCTTGCTGAAACTGATTCGTGTCAAGACGGCTTCTCGAAAACTCGTCGGCAATATTCTTCTGAAGGTCGCTGAGCTTTTTTGAAAGTTCCTCATTTTCGCCCTTTCTGTTGACCTTTAAAAGAATTATTATTGCAATAATAAGATTGAGAACGGAAACGCCGAGAATGATATATTCGGGCACAAAAATCCCTCCGTATTTTTTATTAATATATATTTTAACACAATTTTATCATAAAGTGTGAACGATTTTAAGTACAAACGGAGAATTTTTTAAAAAATTTTTTAATTTGTGGCAAAAACAGTCGTTTTTTGGTATACTTTAATGTGTTAAAAAATGATTTTCACCTTTAAGGATGACATAAAATGAGAAAGATAATTTCGGTTCTTACGGCGGCGGCGCTGCTCATATGCGTTTTCTCGGGTTGTTCCCTTAAAAAGAGCGACGGCGAAACATTTATTATGCCCGTTTCCGATACGCCCGAAAGCCTTGACCCGCAGATAGCTACGGGCGAGGTTGAAAAGCTTATAATCGCTAACTGCTACGAAGGACTTGTCAGAATCGCTTCGGACGGCTCAATCGAAAACGGCGTGGCTTCGTCTTATTCGGTTTCGTCGGACGGACTTAAATACACTTTTAAACTGCGCGATAACACGAAATGGCATTCGCTTTCGGGTTACGACAAGGTTCTCGGCGAAGATTTTGAAAAAACCTTTGATTTTTCGGTTAAGGCAAGGGATTTCGTATTCGCGTTAAGGCGCGCTTTGAATCCCCAGACCGGCTGTAAAGAGGCTTCGCGGCTTTTTGCGATTAAAAATGCAAGAAAAATCAACAAAGGCGCTGTTTCGCCCGATTTGCTCGGAGTCACGGCGGTTGACGATTACACGCTTGAAATAAGCCTCGATTATAAGGATGATGATTTTCTTTACAATCTTACCTCGGCGGCCGCGATGCCGTGCAACGAGGCTTTCTGGACCGCTACCGCGGGAAAATACGGTCTGAGCGTCACCTATACGCTTTGCAACGGCCCGTTTTATCTTGCGGAATGGAACGACGACCAGAACGTGCGGATGACCAGAAACAGCGATTATTCGGGCGAAAATGAGGTCAAACCGTATTCGGTCAGACTTATAGTCAATAACGACTTTGAAGATATAAAGGAAAAGACCCTTTCGGGAACCTATGACGTCGGATTTTTCACGGAGAACGAGCTTTTCGGCGAGGATAAATCGCTTATCACCTCCTCCCCGTTTGAAAACACGGTTTGCTCACTTATTTTCAACTGCTCGGATGAATGCTTTAAACTTCCCGAGCTTCGCAAAGCCGTCTGTATGTCGTCGCAGGTTGACACGTCGACTTTGCCGGTTAATGTTTCCTCGCTTGCGAGCGGGCTTGTCCCGCCGTTCTGCGCATACAACGGCGAAAGTTACCGCGTGCTCGCGGGAAAGGCAAAGCTTACGTCTTTCTCGGAAAAAAATGCGGCAAAGAATTTTGAAAAGGGACTTAAAAAGCTCGGCGCGGACACGGTCAGGTTCAACGTACTGTGCGCCGCCGAATATGAGGAAACCGTAAGGACGTTAATTCAGTCGTGGCAGAAAACGCTCGGCATAAAGCTTGTCGCGTCGGTCGACGTAAGGGAAAACGAAGAGCTGCTTTCGCTTGTAAAAAGCGGGGATTTTTCGGTTGCGTTCTGTCCGCTTGAAGCTTCGGAACAGGAAGCCGAAAACTTTCTCAATTCGTTTTCGTCAAAATCGGGTGACAACATACTCAACTTCAGCGACAAAAAATATGACAAGCTTATCTCCGAAGCCGCCGAAAGCCAGAGCGTTACCGAACTTCTCGCGTGCGAAAACTATCTACTCGAAAAGGCGGTCGTTTACCCCGTTTTCAACCAGAACAGCTATTTCGTCACCGCCGCCGATACGAGAGGTATTTACTTTTACTCGAACTCTCACAACGTATTCTTTATAAACGCCGAAAGGGAGAAATGATATGTCAAAAAAGAGAATTCTCCTTTTAATAATAACCTGCGTTCTCGCGCTTGTTCTTATGGGCGTTATATTCTGGCTGTCAAATCAGCCTGCGGAAGAGAGCGCGGAAATGTCAAACACCCTGATTGCAAAAATATACCGTCTGCTCGGCGTATTTCTGCCCGAGGTTGTTGTCAGAAAGCTCGCTCATTTCTGCGAATTTCTTTTACTTGCGTTTTTATATTCAAACATATTTTATCTGATAAAAGCAAAGAAATGGTATGTCCCTGCGTTTTCGCTGGCCGTCTTATACGCCGTAACGGATGAGATTCATCAGCTTTTTATTCCGGGAAGAGCGGGAATGGTTATCGATGTTTTTATCGACGCGCTCGGCGCAGCTTCAGGCATAGCAATTTACTTTTTAATAATCAAAATAATTCATTCAGTCAGGAGAAAGAAAAATGTCCGTAATACGTCCGTTTAAAGCCATAAGACCGACAAAGGAATACGCCAAAAAGGTCGCCGCCCTCCCCTACGACGTTATGTCAAGCGAAGAAGCAAGGGAAATGGTAAAGGGAAACGAATACTCGTTTCTTCATATCGACAGGGGTGAAATAGACCTGCCCGTCGGCACCGACATTTACTCGGACGCGGTATACCAAAAGGCTAAGGAAAACCTTGAAAAGCTTATAAATAAAAAAATCTGCGTTCAGGACGACAAGCCCTGTTTCTACATCTACCGCCAGATATGGAAAGGCAGAGCGCAAACAGGTCTCGTCGCGTGCGCGTCGGTTGACGACTACAAAAACAACGTAATTAAAAAGCACGAAAAAACCCGCGCCGATAAGGAGCAGGACAGAATCAACCACGTAAATATTCTTGACGCGAATACGGGCCCGATTTTTCTTACGTACAGACCTAATCAGAATGTAAGGGCGATTATTTCGGACTGGATTTCTTCGCACGATACGGCGTGTGATTTCACGTCCGACGAGGTTAAGCAGACAGTCTGGGTTGTAGACGACGAAAAGACGGTTGAAAGAATCGCGGAGCTTTTCACTAAAATCCCCGATTTATATATTGCCGACGGTCATCACCGCTGCGCCTCGGCGGTAAAAGTTGCCGAGCTTCGCAGAAAGGAAAATCCCGATTACTCGGGCGACGAGGAATTCAACTTTTTCCTTTCCGTCCTCTTCCCGAGCGACGAGCTTAAAATAATGGACTATAACCGCGTTATTAAAGACCTTAACGGCTTAAGCGAAGAAGAGTTAATCGAAAAAATCAGCGACAGATTTGACGTTGAAAAAGTCGGCAGGAAGGAGTATCATCCCGTCCGCCAGCACAATTTCGGAATGTATCTCGGCGGTAAGTGGTATTCGCTGACGGCTAAGGAAAACACCTTTGACGAAAACGACGCGGTCGAAAGCCTTGACGTTTCGATTTTACAGAATAATCTTATAGCGCCCGTTCTCGGAATCGAAAATCCGAAAACGGACAAAAGAATTGATTTCGTAGGCGGAATAAGAGGCTTAGGCGAACTCGAAAGACGGGTTAAAAACGGCTGGGCGATAGCTTTTTCAATGTACCCGACCTCACTTGCGGAGTTAATGAGAATAGCCGACGAAAACGAGCTGATGCCACCGAAATCAACCTGGTTTGAACCGAAACTATTAAGCGGATTATTCATACATAAATTAAAGTAGGCGAGAAAATGAGAAACTTTCACACACATACAAAAAGATGCGGTCACGCAAGAGGCAACGACGAGGATTATGTAATCGAAGCCATTGAAACGGGGATTTCGGTTCTCGGTTTTTCGGACCACTCCCCTATGGTCTTTGCGCCGGAAAATCATCACTCGTCATTTCGTGTTCCGCTTGAAAAGGCTGAGGATTATGTCCGCTCCGTTAATTCTCTTAAAGAGAAATACAAGGACGATATAAAAATCTATCTCGGCTATGAAATGGAATACTACCCGAAATTTTTTGACCAAACCCTGGCTTTTCACGAGCAGTTCGGTTATGATTACTTAATTTTAGGTCAGCATTTCACATATAACGAATACGAAAAGAAGTCAATACACACGGGCTCAAAAAACAAAGACCTTGACAGCTTTGACGTTTTTATTGAGCAGGTGCTCACGGGACTGCAGACGGGCAAATATCTTTATGTTGCTCATCCCGATTTGTATTACTATGTCGGGCGTGACGAGGACGCTTTTCTTAAAAAGAACGAGTATTACGTCAAGGAACTTAAGAAGTTAGGCTATCCCGTTGAATTTAATCTGCTCGGCTTTTACGATAAGCGAAACTACCCTGACAAACGTTTCTGGGAAATGGTCGCAAAGGAAGGTAACGACGTTGTAATCGGCTTTGACGCTCACGACCCGTGGGTTTTAAGCGATATGAAAACATACCACCAAGCGCTTGACTACCTGCATTCGCTCGGAATTGAGCCGATAAACGATAAGATTGAGATAAAATAGACAAACGATTTCGTAGGGGACGGGTTTCCCGTCCCGAAAAAAAGAAGCCTCAAACGAGGCTTCTTAATTTATACCTTTTTGCAAACGCCGTTTTTATCGGCTTTCCATTTAACTCCGCTGACTGAGAATGTCTTTGACTTATACATTACACAGTCAGAGCCGAAGTAGTATTTCTTACCGCTGATTGACGCGAACTTTGATTTATAAGCTACACAATCCTTGCCGATATAGTATTTCTTGCCGCTTACTGAAATGAGCTTTGACTTGTAGGCAACGCCGTCTTTGCCAAAGTAATACTTTTTGCCGTCAATTGAAGCGAGCTTTGATGTGTATGCAACCGCATCCTTGCCCATATAATACTTCTTGCCGTCAACAGAAATGAGCTTGCTGACATAAGCCACACCGTCTTTGCCCATATAGTATTTCTTGCCGTTTACGGAAATGAGCCTGCTTGTATAGGCAACACCGTCGGCGCCCATATAATACTTCTTACCTTTTACGGAGATAAGCTTCTTCGTGTAAGCCGCACCGTCAGCACCCATATAATACTTTTTACCGCTGACTGAGATAAGGCGTTTTACATACATTGCTCCGTCTGAGCCGAAGTAGTAAATCTTGTCTTCAATGGTCTTTAAACCTTTAGCTCTGATACCGTTTTCATAATAATATGTTTTGCCGTCTTCGGTTAACCAGCCGTCATTTATGCGGTTGATAACAACCTCCGACGCGTTTGTTTCGCCGTCAGCCGTTATTGTGTACCAGGTTGAGCCGCCGCCCGAAGGCAATACCTTAACTCTTCCGCCCGAAGGAGTTGATATATGACCGGAAACCTTCATCGTGCCCGAGCTGCAAAAAACATATATTGCAGGTTGATTTTCAAGTCCCGAGTTAGCGCTGACGTTAGCCGTAGCGCCTATAATCAAATCGCCGTCGCTGCGGATTGTACCGACGCAGGCAACAGTTGCGTCGTAAATTTCAAGACCGTAGCCGTCGATACAAGAACCATATCCCGAACTCTGCCAGAATTCGGTGTCAATCTCAATTGTGCCGCCGTTTATATCAATCTTTCCGTAGGTGTTGATACCGTGGCTGGAGGGCATATTAATATCAATATAACCCCCGTTAATTATAATATCGCCTCTTGCGTCAATTCCGTACTGACAGTTGTCAAAAATAAAGCTGCCGCCGTTAATTACAATTTTGTAGCTACGGTCACGGTTGCAGATTCCCGAGCACCCCGAATATTTTGCGCCGTTACAGTTGACTGTACCGCTCTCAAGAGTAAATACAGACGCCTCATATATTCCGTGATAGTAATACTGCTCGCCCCTGAGAGTCAGAGTGTGGTCGCCTTTAACCGTAAATTTATGTCCGTTACAGTCAATCTGTACAAAGGTTATGTCCCGGTCTAAAGTAAGAACCGTATCCTCGGTAAGGTCTATGCAGCTGTATGCCTTATCCGTAAGTTCGGACGCCTTGACCTCGCCGCCGAATTCAGCCGCGTGAGCCGAAATCGAAATAAGCAACACGACCGATAAAACTGTCGCAAGCGAAAAAATAGCTGTAAATATTTTTTTCATTATTGTCACTTCTCCTTTGGGATTTTGCGTTTTCTTACTCTTTCCTTTCAATTGTGAAGGAGTAGGAATATTTTTTATTCGGATGAACAATATACGGTTCACGGACCTTTGCATCACCGGGCATATCGCCGCCGACACCCATCTGTACCAAATCGAAATTGAACGTGGTAATGTCGGTGTGCTTAAGCTCGTGAATATGAGTCGCTTTTTCAAGCGCGTCCTGAGTATAATGCCACGAGCTGAACATAAGCGGCTGGTTATTGGGAGAAGTGAACTTAAGTCCCTTACCGTCCTTATCGGTAATCTCGACATAGCGGACGTCGGTTCTGTTGCCGTTCTCCTGCGGACGCATATAGTGATGCTCAAGCTCGTTTACGCTCATTTCGTAAATGGCAATTTTACCGCCTGTTTTACGGTCGGGATAGGTTTCCTGAGGTCCTCTGCCGTACCACTTTACAAAATCAAGCTCGGGAATAAGTCCCATCTGGGTACCGAAGCGCAGAAGAACCGCTTTGGGCGTACCCTCGTGATAAACCTTGATTTTACCGTCGGGGAATACCGTTATATCGCTCTTTACGTCGGCAAACTGAAGCACGGTCCAGTTGACGTGAACTATGATTTCACCGCTCACACCCTGCTCAACGCCCGAAATCGAGCCCTTTAACGTTTCGGTAGCCTTTTTCCACTTGTAATACGGATGATGAGGAATAAGGAACGGAATAAAGTTGGTTGTGGACAGGTCGTTGTCGGTAACGGCTCTGAAATAATTCGGCTTTAACGGGGTTTTTATATACTCCCTGCCGTCATATTCAATTGACGTTATTTTGCCGTCAATAAGGCGGACTGCAAAATCCTCGCCCGTAACGGTGACCTTATTGCCCTCAAACGAATAATCAAGTCTGCCTTCCGACTTTTCGGAAACGGCGGGCATTTCTTTAATTATAAACTGGTCAAACGCCTGCTCATAACCTTTTTCGCAGAAACGCTTTTCTTCTTTCTGAATAAAGGAAACGATGAGCACGCATTCCTTTTCGGGAAGGAGAGTATCATCATAGTCGATTGTAAACTCGGCTATCGACTGAGCGGGAACGTCAACGTCTATTCTTCCCGACTGAATCGTTTCGCCCTCGGCATTAAGAGTCCAGACGATATCAAAATCCGAAAGGTCGGTGAACAGATGCTTATTCTCAATCGAATAAAGCTTTTTCGCCTTGTCTATCTGCTTAACCTTCATTTCGGCATAGACCTTTTTGACCTCATAAGCCGACGGGTGAAGCTTTCTGTCGGCGGAAACTATGCCGTTTGCGCAGAAATATGTGTTACTGCCCGTAATCGCAGTTGTATTCGGCAGCTGCATAGGACGTCTCGGCTCGCTCTTTTCAAAGTCGGTTCCGTAGAGCCAGTGGTCGCCGTCGGGAGCCTTATACCGGATTGACTGGTCGACAAAGTCCCAGATAAAGCCACCGCACATATTGTCGTATTTTTCAAAGTCGTCCATATACTCCTGGAAATTGCCGAGGCTGTTTTCCATAGCGTGAGCGTATTCGCAAAGTATAATCGGCTTTGTGTAAGCGTCCTTTGAAATGGGCTTCGAGTCAGCGGCAAGAGCATTTGCAATATTATCGTAAAAGGTAATTGTAACTTCCTCACGGTTGCCGAGCTTTTTCATAAGGTCCGCCATGGGATACATTCTTGAAATGACGTCGGACTTTGTGAAATCAAAATCGCCCTCATAATGGAACTGACGTGTGGAATCGAGCTTCAACGCGGCTTCTTTCATTTTGACAAAGTTGTCGCCGTCACCCGCCTCGTTACCAAGAGACCACATAAAAATACAGGCGTGATTTCTGTCGCGCAGAACCATTCTTTCCATCCTGTCGACAACAGGCTCAGTCCAGACGGGATTGCTTCCGGGAACGCCCTTGCGGCGGACACCGTGGGTTTCCATATCGCATTCGTCCATAACATAAAATCCGTATTCGTCGCAAAGCTCATAGAAGAACGGGTCGTCAGGATAGTGAGAGGTACGGATTGCGTTGATATTACAGCGCTTCATAATATTGAAATCCTGGAAATAGCGCTCTCTCGGAACTGCCCAGCCGTGGTCGGGGTCAAAATCGTGACGGTTGATACCGCGAATCATAAGCGGCTGACCGTTGAAGAGCAGTTTTTCGCCGATTATTTCGACCTTTTTAAAGCCGAATCTGGTCGACTTGTATGAAACGGTTTTGCCGTCAACCTTAAGCTCGATTACAAGCGTATAGAGGTTAGGCGTTTCAGCCGTCCACTTGTCGGGATTCTCAATAATTCTGTTAATATTAACTACCGCTTTGTCGCCCGTGATTTCGGCGTGAGCGGAACCCAGTTCGGTCTTTTCGCCGTTGCGTAGAATATAGGCGTTGACCTCGGCGCTATGGCTTTCGCCGTCATAATTCTTTACGGTAACCTCAAGGTCGGTATCGGAATCGACATAGCCGGCGTCAAGGTCGGTCGTGATAAAGAAATCGCGTATACAGGTTTTAGGCTCGGCATAAATATAAACCTCGCGGTAAAGTCCGCAAAGAAGCCACATATCCTGGTCCTCAAGATACTGGGCGTCGGAATATCGGTAGCACTTTACGGAAACCTGATTTTTACCTTTTGTTACAAAGGGAGTAATGTCAAACTCGTGAGGCGTCATAGAGCCCTGTGAATAGCCGACATACTTGCCGTTGACATAGACCTCAATAGCGCTTTTCGCCGCTCCGAAATGTAGGAAAAGCTCCTTATCTTCATATTCTTCGGGCAGAGTGAAAGTGCGGCGGTAAATGCCGATTTCCTGCATATTATGGTCAATTGACGGGATTTTACCCTTCTGGCGGCTTATCGCGCGGCAATAGGTTGACGCATAATAATACGGGTAACTGCCCGTTTTCTCGGTCTGCCATACAGACGGCACGTTAATCACACGCCATTTGGAGTCGTCAAAATCCGCCTTGTAAAAATCTGCGGGACAGTTATCAAGCCCCATCTGCCAGTAGAATTTCCACTCGCCGTTGAGAGTCTTTTTATAAGGCGATTCATTTCTTTCCGCCGCGTCCTTTTCGTTGTCATAGTGCAGCTCAAGAATGTGACCGTCTTCCTTATTGCGTTTAATGACCGCGGGATTTTCCCAGTCAAACTTAACTTTGCTCATTTTCACCGTTCCTTTTTACAGAAAATGTTATCTTTTTAATTATACAATATAATACGCTTTTTATCAAACCGCTTTTTAGCCAAAAAAGAGCGGATGATTTTGTATCATCCGCTTGTTTTCTTATTTATTCCATTCGTTTATCTGCGCTCTGAGCCAGTCGCACCATTCGTCGACGCCCTCGCCCGTTCTTGCGGAAATGAAAAAGATTTCGGCGTCGGGGTTGAGTTTATGAATACGCTCGACAACCGCTTTGTCATCGAATTCAAAAACGCTCTTTGTATCGATTTTATTTATGAGAACAACGTCGGAAATCGTAAACATAAGCGGGTATTTGAGAGGCTTGTCATCACCCTCGGGGACGGAGAGAATCATTGCATTTTTTGAAGAGCCCGTATCAAATTCGGCGGGGCAGACGAGATTGCCGACATTTTCAAGCACAACAAGGTCAAAACGGTTTGCGTCAAACTCATCGATGCCCTGTCTTGTCATACCTGCGTCAAGATGGCACATACCGCCCGTGTGAAGCTGGATTGATTCAATCCCCGCCTGCTCAATGCTTCTTGCATCGACATCGGAATCAATATCGGCCTCCATAACGCCGATTTTATATTCGTCTTTCAGGCGTGAAAGAGTGGCTTTAAGAGTAGTTGTTTTACCCGCTCCGGGCGAGGACATAAGATTAAGAAGAAAGGTCTTGTCAGCCTTTAATTCACTCCTTAATTTGTCCGCCTCGCGGTCATTGTTTTCGAACACGCTTTTTTTGATTTCTATGATTTTAAAGTTGTCCATAATTATCTCCCGTAAAAAAATCTTTTAGTTATTATATATTCATTATCGGCAAAAGTCAATTTAAAACGGCTTCCGTTCGGAAGAACGGAAGCCGTTTCATTTTTAGTTTTTTAATCGGGAATCGCTTCTCTTTCGGCATTGTAGACCGTGTCGATTGTCTTTTTAAAGAGAAGATAGTCGTACTTAGGTCTCCAGGATGAGCCGATTTCATAGGTCTTGAAATCTTCCTCGCTTGCCGCAATATTCATTTGGGTAATGCCGCGAAGATTATTGCCGTTTTCATCGTTCTTGTCCTTATAAACCGAATCCCAGAAAGCGTGGTGACCGATTTGTTTTACGTTTGCAGGGATATACATATAGCTCAGTCCCCTGTCCTTTGTAAACGCGTCGGAACCGATTATTTCAAGACTTTCGGGAAGCGAAAGATAGATACCTCCGAGTCCCTCTCTGCCCTTGAAACGGGTTTCGCTTACGCCGTCTGCCGCAGGAATATACGAATAGATATTATGCATATTACCGCAGTCGAAGAATGCGAGAGTGCCGATTTCCTTTAAGCCGTCGGGAAGGTAATACGTATCGATATTCGCATAGTTAAAGCAAAGCGGACCTATCTTTTTAACGGTTGAGGGAATAACGTAGGTTCTTACGTCCTCGTTGTACTGTTGGAAAAATCCTTCGTCATACTTTTCTGTAGGTCCCCAGAGTTCTTCCATCGGGTTGCCGTTGTCGTCGACAAGGTCTGTATAGCCGAGCTCTTTTCTCAGGTACTTGTCGTGGTCAATGGGGTAACAGATAATCTCTGTCTTGTCCTTATTATAAAGGACTCCGTCAACGTCGCAGTAATTCGGGTTGCCCTCGTCGACATAAATGCACTGAAGCGCCCAGCACGAATAGAACGCCTTGCAGTCAATGTCAGTTACACCTGCGCCGATATTGATGACCTGAAGCGTGCTGTCGCAGTTGAAGGCGTATTCGTGGATTGTAGTAATCGGCCTCGCCTTATCATAGGAGAGGAAATCCATATTGATTTCTTCTTCGTTTTCGGCTCCGCCCGCAATCATAGCGCCTGCGTCAATTTTTGAATTGTCAATTTCAGCGGCATATTCAACGTCAAACGACTTTATAAGGCCGTTGTTTGAGAACTGAACAAGTTCATATTCTCCGCTTTTTATCTCTTTATATTCAAGGTCGCCTGTGTTGAGCAGAGCGCGTACCGAGAAGAACAAAGAAAGACAGACCGCAACGGAAATAAAGATTATAAAAGCCGCTTTTTTGCCCTTTGCGTCCGCATAGGACACGCCGATTTTCGGCGGGGCAAGTCCCTCAATCTGATATGTCCAGATTTCGTCCTCGGGTATGTCAAGAACTACTTCTTCAACCTCTGCTTTGGTTTTAGCCTGTTTGGTTTTTTCTTTTTTCATTCCCGACACCTCCTTAACCCGTAAATGAGCCGGCAACCGATTCGCCTTCTGCTTCGGCTTTCTTTTCGGTTACCTCGGCGCGCCGTTTGAGTACCTGAATAACCTGATTCTGCTTTGAAGAATCGTAATCCCAGAAGAAATACGGAATTGTCATAAGCAGGAAACCGCAGATATCAAACAAAATCGGTATAACGATTATTTTTACTCTTGACATATCGACGAACAAAACGTCCCAGTTCGAGTTGAAACCGAACTTGAGAAGAAGAATCGGAATGATAAGACCGACAACAGCGGAAATCGGGCCTGTAATCCAGCCGAAAATTCCCGAGAACGCTTCAAGACGCTCGCCCGAAAGATACATCTGATAGTCGTTGATACGAATGTCCATATCATGACCGACTGACGTGGGAATGGTGTGAGTCGCTTCAAGTAAGATAAGAACAACAAGACAGATAATACCGCAGAGCGTAACGTTGTCGCCGCAAAGAAGAATTGTCGCAACAACGATTGACCAGCCGATTGCACGCGTGAGCTGATAGAAAATCATAATCTGCTTGTATGTAAACCTCTTTATAAAGTACGGCGTACACAAATCCGGAGGCGTACCCGCAAAGGAAACAAGCGAAACTATAAGTCCGTAGGCAAGACCGCTCAGGCGGAATGTGTAAAGATACAGAACCGTCGTGAACGCGAGCATGCCGTTACCGAGCGAGTCAAGAAGATAAACGATGGTAAGCACCCATTTATACTTGTTTCTCAGTACGCCGAAAATACCGTCCCAGAACTTAATCTGAACCTTTTCCTCAAGAGGCGGCTGAGGAATTCTCTCCTTGATACGCCGCGAGAAAATCATTGTCATAGCCGCAAAGGTTATGAAGATAATCGGAATAACATATCTGAATACGTTTATGTCAGCCCACTCGTCTCTTGTAAAGCCGATAGCAATAGGAATTACAACGACCATAATGGAATTGAGAATATGCGAAAGCTTTATGGGATAGGTTCTGATAAGAATTCTTTCCTGCATATTCGGGCTGATATTCTGGGCGCAGTTTTCAAGACAGTTGCCGAAATTGTAAAGGCAGTAAATTGCGAACAGAAGGTTTGCAACCCATACCCTCGTAACCTCGTCGGCAATATTGTAAACCGGAAGCCAGCCGATAAGAATAACCATTATGCACTTCGGAATAACGTCGCTGTAAAGGAAGTATTTATATCTGCCGAATTTCGGGATTAACTTCTTGCGCCAGAAAATACCTCTTGCACCCGCCCAGCCGTTCCACAGAATATGAGTTCCGAGAATTTTTATTGCGGACGCGGCGGAAATACCTCTTATTGAGTTAAGCGCCGCCACAACGGCATTTGACGGATTGAGATACGGCTCAAACGGGAACAGAATAAGGAATACGCCGATAAGAATCGACAGGAAATAAACGCTGTAAAGCTTTCTTTCCGTCTTTTTCGGCATGAAGCCGAGGTTATCGTTGATAATCCAGCCTAAAATATCCCACAGCTTCTGCAGCGGCATATTAATAAGCGCTATCGCAGAGAACACAACATAGGGCAGCTTGTAGTGATACATAATAAGGAAGCAGCCCGCGCCGAAGAATACGTATTCAAGCGTTTTTGAGCCTGAATAGTTACTGCCGACGGCAAGCCAGATGTCCTTATATTCCTTGTAAGGCACATACTTACCCTCTGCGGGCGTGTTCCAATGCTCTTTGATTTCCCCGAAGAGCCATTTGACCTTGCCCTTTAAATTAGACATTCGCACCATTCCTCTCTTTTAAGAGACTAATTTTTATAAAATTCAATAAGTGAATTATATTCGTTTTCACTTATTTCAAGCGCCTTGCCGTGCTTGAATCCGTAGGGGAACGAAAATTCCTCTTTATCCATTTTAAAATCGCTTTCGCCGACTTTTGACGCGACAAACGGGACGTAGCCCATCTTCTCTTTTTCACAGCCGAAAAAGTCAAGCATCAGGCACCATCTTCCGTCGGGAAGAACATACGAAGTCGGGCCCTCGTAAGCCCATGCTTTGTCAACCGTAGACATATATTCTTCAAGCTGTTTGTCGTGCGCATACGGGCCGTAGAGATTTTCTGATACGGCGTGCATATTCATAGAGATTTCATTTGCATTTTTATAGAAAAGATGATATTTACCGCCGTGCTTTACTATATGGGAATCAAGGATTTCGTTTTTCTTATCAAAAAAGATTTTCGGATAAGAGAATGATTTGAAATCCTTTGTAACCGAGCAGTAAATCGACATATGCTTATAGTCGGTCTCTTTAACCATCGAACCCCAGTGAATAAGGTATTCTTCGTTCTTATCGTCATAAATAACCTCGGGCGCCCAGAGGCAGCCGAAGTCGTCCCTGCCGAAATAAATCTGCTCCTGAGGTGAAAAATGAATCAGGTCGTCAGTACGCCAGAGGTTGAGCTTTTTACTGCCGTGGCGGTTAATGTCAATCCAGTCGATATTATGATTTTCATCCATACGGTGAACGACGCACAAATCGGTTGTCAAAATAACAAAGCCGCCCGTGACAAGACGGACAACCTCAATATCACGGCAGCCGCATTCGCCCATCGAGCTTTCAAGCACGGGATTACCGCCGTTTAACTGTTCCCATTTAAAGCCGTCGCGGCTTACGGCGAAATAGACCTGCTCGCCGTCGGGCGTCAGTTTTTCCTTAAAATGAGCGAACAAATACGGCATAATACCATTCCTTAACATTAATATATAAATTATACATTTTTTTATGTTATATTTCAATAGTTTTGTTGAAATTGATAAAGAAAACCGCCGACAGAAAAATCTGTCAGCGGTATTTCGTTTATTATTTTTTATTTAAGCGTATTCTGGTATTCGTCAATGAGGGCGTACAGCTCATAATACGGGTCATTAATCATTCTGACATCCTTATTGAATTCAAGCACCTTTTTGTCGTCGTCATTGAACTTTTTCCACTCGGGAAGTCCGTCGCCGTTCGGATTTCCTGTTTTTACGAAATTGATAAGATAACTCTGCATTGTTTCGGACAGTTTGTTATCATCTTCGGAATACATCTTTTCATGGCGGAAAAGGTTGCCGTAAAGATACGGCATTTCGCCCGCATGGTAGGAACCGAGTGACTTGTTGTCCATTGTGAAATAGTACTCGTAAACGTCCTTGTCCTGCGCGGCAACGAAACGCGACCAGTTATAATGGCTGTAAGTAAACCACGCCGCCGAAAGGACCTTATCGTATGAGCCCTTGGCGTCACCCTTTTTGTCAATTACGATTACATATTTTTCATCCTGAGGTTCGGCGGGGAAAAGCTCGGTCGCTTTTTTTGCATTGTCGCCGAGAATACCCTTGAGCGACTCTTCATAGTTTTCCTTCGTAACCTTATTGAACATCGAGAAAAGGTCCGCCTCGTGAGCATTAAATCCGCTCAGAAGCGCCTGCTCGTTATTTTCGCCCTTTTCATATGTCAGATACGGTTGCTCGGCTATGGCGTACCCGTCAACTGTCATTGCGGAATTTGTATGAGACGTATTTACTATTTTTTCAGCAGGAACATTTCTTAAATCGTCAATACTCTTTGCGCCGAATTCAGCCATAATGTCATTACCCATTTCAAGAGCTTTTTCAATGGGACGGAATGTGTGATACGGCGTCTTTGCCGTAATGCCGCTGCTTTCCGCAACCGCCCTTTTGAACAGTCCCTTTGCAAGCGGAGAAACACAGACTGCATTGACGCTTGACGCACCCGCCGACTCACCTGCGACAGTGATTTCGTCGGGATTTCCGCCGAATGCGGCGATATTTTCATTAACCCATTTAAGCGCCTGAATCTGGTCTAAAAGTCCGTAATTACCGGTTGTTCCGTTAGGACTTTCCTTCGCCAGCTCTTCATTCGCGTAATATCCGAAAACATTAAGACGGTAAGCGAAATTAACAACGATAATTCCCTTAGAAGCAAGCGTTTCGCCGTTATACGCGTCAAACGAGGTGTGACCGCCCGTAAGAGAGCCGCCGTGAATGAAAACGAGTACGGGCAAATCCTTTACCTCGCCCGCGGGTTTCCAGACGTTGAGATAAAGCGAGTCCTCACTCATCGCCTCTTTGAAATTATCCTTTAAGCTTATTTCATAATTATGATAACCGAAAATTGAACTCAGAGAATCTATATAGATATTCTTCTGTTGCATTGACATAGGCGCAAAGGTATCGCACCTGAGAACGCCCTCCCACTTATCGGGTTCCTGCGGTTCTTTCCAGCGAAGTTCGCCTACAGGCGGTTTGGCATAGGGAATGCCCGCATAGACCTCAACTGTTTTATCTTCATTATATACGCCCGTGAGTTTTCCCTGATTAACCGATATTTCTTCGGTAACAACGGGATTTCTGACATTTACAGCGGGAACTCTTTTTTCAGGAGGCGCGGAAAGTCTGACAACTCCCGCCAGAACAACTATAAAGCAAAACCAGGCAAAAAGGCGGAAGTACCATTTGCGCTCGGAAAGCCCCTTGCCGTGAAGAACAAAAAATCCGACCGAAAGCAAAATCAATGCCCCCCAGCCGAAAAGTGTATTGTGACCGATTTCAAGAACAAACGCGAAAACAAGTAAAACAAGAATAAGAATTACAACAAAGCCCTTGCGAATTTTCATAACTACACCTCACAGACTTTTTTATTTATCTTAACATATGCAGTAGTTTTTGGCAATAAAAGAAAATACCGATAAAAATAAAAAAAGCACTTGATTTTATTTGTTTTTTACTATATAATTTAACGGCGCTCAAAAGTGAATATATTTCGGGGTGTGGCGAAGTTTGGTATCGCGCTTGGTTCGGGACCAAGAGGCCGGAGGTTCAAGTCCTCTCACTCCGATATTGCATCAGGGCTACTCATTCGGGTAGCCCTGATGCAATTTTATTAGAATATGAGGACTTGAACCGTAGGATTTGAGCTAAAAGTATTTGTCCTATTTTCCGTACCGCATTATTTTTCCTTTTATTTTCCTATTGACAATACGAAAAATGTGATATATTATTCTTATAGAACATTTGTTCGGTATTAGTAAATATCGAAAGGATTTTATTATGAACACCTTTATTGATGTGTTTTTAAAACACGACAAATACGGCAACAAGGTGCCTATGTTCATTCGCTGGAATAACGGCACCCTTTACGTCATCGATCGTCTCAGAAAGGTTTCCCGCGCCGTTTCAAAAAGCGGTATGCAGGTACTTAAATACGATGTCGTAATAGGCGGACACGAAACCTCGATTTTTGAGGACAGGTATCTCAACAAGTGGTACGTCGAAGAAAAGTAGGTCTTGATTACGCTTTTTTTGTAATGTATAATTGAGATATGAAGTACAGACGAAATGCTTTTGACAAACTCAACACCCTGCTTTTCGGAAAGGATTTGAGAATTACCGAGGGCGACAGATACACCGAGGAAAGAGAATTCGACTATTCCTCTTATTGCCCTGTCGAAAAATATGTTTCGTCCGTTCCCCTGCCCGATGAAAACGCGTATTATATTACGGATTTCGGCGCAAGGGCAAACGACAAAACGGTTGATAATTCGGTCTTTATTAACCGCTGTGTTGACGAGTGCAGTAAAAATGGCGGCGGAACGGTTATCGTCCGCGGCGGCGAATACACGGCAAAAACAGTTATTCTTAAAAGCAACGTCACTCTGTTTGTCTGCCCCGACAGCGTTCTTATAGCCGAGGAAAGCGGCGAAGGCTTTGAAAAACCGGCTCTTATTTACGCGTCGGGCGCGAAAAACGTTTCCCTTAC
Organism: Clostridia bacterium; assembly: GCA_017613735.1. GTDB lineage: Bacteria > Bacillota > Clostridia > Oscillospirales > Acutalibacteraceae > Fimenecus. The sequence continues at coordinate 21,065 of JAGADF010000009.1, read as the reverse complement.
GGGCGGCGGTGTCATAAACGGCAACGGACATCTTTTCGGAAGAAAGCCGCTTTTTGACAAAAATCTCACCGAGCCGGATGATATAATTGACGTAATAAAAATGCGCCGCGACAACCGCGCCCAGCTTCGCTTCGCCCACCCGTCGAAGTACGGAAAACTCGTCTGTTTTGAGGACTGCGAGGACATAAAAATCAACAACGTAATCCTTAAGGACAGCGCATACTGGACGCTTAAACTCACGCGATGTAAAAATGCGGTAATAAACAACCTTGCGATAAACAACAACCGTCACGTCGCGAACACCGACGGCATCGACCTTATGCAGAGTTCGGACGTTATAATAAAAGACTGCTTCATTTCAACCGCCGACGACGGCATTGTTTTAAAGAACGCCGTATGGGACGGATGCTTTGACGAAATGAAAAACGTCAGCGTTTCCGGCTGCGAGATAATAAGCCGTACAAACGCTTTTAAAATCGGTACGGAAACGACGAATGCGATTAAAAACGTAACCGTTGAAAACTGCAGATTCTTTATGACCGACATTTACCCCGGCTCGGTTTCGGGCATAAGTCTTGAGTCAGCGGACGGCGCAAAGGTAGAAAATATTACAATAAGAAATATCGAAATGAACCGCTGCACCTGCCCTGTTTTTATAAGGCTGTGCAACCGCAACCGCGCTTCAAAGGTAAACGAGCAAAGCGCGTCGGCTATTGAATTCGGCGTAAAGGCAAAGGGTAAGGGATTAAGCAAAAAGACCTTTGATATGAAGGGCGAGGTTAAAAATATTCTTATTGAAAACGTAAAAGCCGAAAGCATTGAACTGCCCGTTATTATCGCGGGTTTCAGACAAAAGGGCAAAATAAAAAGAGTGAAGAATATCACTCTTAAAAACTTTGATTTAACATACGCGAACAAAAGGGAGATAATCGACAGACGTCTGTTTATTCCCGAATATTCAAAGACGTACCCCGAATGCTGGCGGTTTCGCAACCTGCCCGCATACGCGCTCTGGGCAAGGCACGCCGAAAACCTTAAAACCGAAAATTTCAGGTGCTCGCCCGCCGACGGCACATGGAAAAAAGAAAAAATACTCAAGGACGTTAAGTAATGGTTAAGGAATTTATAAACATACGCGATATTCCCGTCGGGGAATACGAAAAATATTTTCTTCTTATGACTGACAGCAAGCAGAAAAGAGTTGAGCGTTTTCGCTTTGAGGACGGTAAGAAACGAACCGTTTTCGGCGAAATGCTCGCCCGTAAAATGATTTGCAGGAACTGTAATATAGGGGAAGAAAAAATAGTTTTCAAAACCTCGGGCACGGGAAAACCGTATACAAAAAACGCGGATATATGCTTTAACATAAGCCATTCGGACGAGCTTGTTCTCTGCGCCTTAAACGATACGCCCGTAGGCGTCGATATAGAAAAGGTAAGGGACATAAATCCGATGGTTATCAAGCACACCTGCAACGAAGACGAGCTTGAATACGTTTACGAAAACGGCATTTCAAAGCGCGAAACCCTTAAAAGATTCTTTGAAATATGGACATTTAAGGAGGCGTGCTTTAAATACAAGGGAACGGGCATAGACGATTTTCAGTCGCTTGACTTTTTTAACTGTAACAGACAGATGGAGCGCGGCTTCTTCGGCGATTACGCATACTGCATAATATATTAAAAAATACCCGATACCGTTTGGTATCGGGTAAATTTATGTTTAATAACAGATTACATACAGGTGTAACCGCCGTCAACGGCAAGGTTTGTGCCCGTAACGTAGCTTGAGGATTTTGAAGCGAAGAACAGAGTAGCCGTATCAAGCTCGCCCTCTTCACCGTAACGCTCCATAGGAATCATTGTCTTGGCGTTCTGCTGGAAGAAATCACTGTTGAGAGTGTCTCTTGTAAGGTCGGTATAGAAATAACCGGGGCAGATTGAGTTGACAGTGATATTATAAATACCCCATTCAGCCGCGAGAGCCCTTGTAAGGTTTACAACGCCGCCCTTTGCTGCATGGTAAGGAGCGGAACCGCAAATCTTATTGCCTACAAGGCCGTACATTGAAGCGATATTGATGATTCTGCCGTATTTTGCGGGAATCATTGCCTGATTGGCGACAGCGCGCGCAACCTTGAATGTACCGAAAAGATCAATGGCAAATTCATCGTGGAACTGCTTGTCGGTAATGTCCTGAGCGGCGGCAACTGCGCCTGTGCCTGCGTTGTTGATAAGAATATCAATTCTGCCGAAGTGCTCCATTGCCTTTGCAACAACAGCTTCGATATTTTCGGTATCGGTTATATCGCATTTAAGGGGAAGAGCGTCAACACCAAATTCCTCTTTAATTGAATTGCAAACCTCTTCAAGCTTGTCCTGTCTGCGGGCGATAGCTACGATGTTGCAGCCCTGAGAAGCGAGAGCTTTTGCCATCTGAACGCCGAGTCCGCCTGAACAACCCGTAACGAGAGCAACCTGTCCGTTAAAATCAAAATAAGGTTTCATAATAATATCTCCTTTAAGCATTTATTAACTGAAAACAGTCAGTAAAGATATGTTACCACTTTTTTATATTTTAGTCAACGGAGTTTTTGATAATTTTTTAACGATTTGTATTTTGGTTTGACAAAGCGAATAAAACTGTTACAATAAGAACATAATCAGGAGGTGTTAAAATGGAATATAAAAGATATAACGACACTCTCGTCCTCCGTCTCGACAAGGGCGACGAGATAATTTCGTCGCTTGCTCACGTCGCCGAGAAAGAACGAATAAAAACCGCTTCATTCAGCGGAATAGGCGCGACTGACAACTTTACGGTCGGAATTTTCAGCCTTGAAAAACAGACCTACGACGGATTCAGTTTCACGGGAAATCACGAGATTACCTGCCTTTCGGGAAATATCACGTCCGTTGACGGCAAGCCGTATATTCACGCCCATATTACCTGCGCGGGCGAAAACGCAAACGTAGTCGGCGGTCATCTGCTCGAGGCGAAAATCTCGCTGACCTGCGAAATATTTATTGACGCGGTTGACGGCGAGGTTACAAGAAAGCGCGACGAAAAGCTGAACATTAACAGATTTGATTTTTAAAAGAAAAAGCCCCGTATATGAAATCATCGGTTTCAATACGGGTCTTTCTTTTTCTGTTGTAGTGTTTTTTGTTTTCAACCACTCTTACCGTGGGCTTTAATTCGCCCCAGCCTTTACGCTTTTTTGCGTTAAGCTCTTTCTGTTTTTTCTTTGAGAGCTTTTTAAAGGACGTTACCTTTGCCATTTTATCACCTCGATATATTTTTACGGGCGGAAAGCATATCAGTCCCGCGATGTTATTTTATCATATATTTTTAAAATTGTGTAGTGTTTTTTGTCATTATGTGGTACAATGATAAGGACGACTATACTATCAAGGGAGGAAATACCATGTCACAGTGGGATAAGGATTATATTGCGCTCTGCAAAAGAATCTTAAGCGAAGGCGTCGAGGTTGAAAACCGCACGGGAATCAACACGATTAAAGTACCCTCGCACCATTTCCATTTCGATTTATCGAAGGAATATCCGATACTGACCACCAAGCAGCTTTTCATACGTCAGGCAGTTCTTGAAATGCTCTGGATTTATCAGGCGCAGTCAAACGACGTCCGCTGGCTTCAGGAGAGGAACGTTCATATCTGGGACGAATGGGAAATTGACGAAAACGGCATCTGGACCGCAACCCAGCTTCTTCCCGACGAGAACGGCGTTCTTACAAAGCAGACTATTCACAAGCAGTTCCCGAAGGAATACGCTCATACAATAGGCACGGCTTACGGCTACATAGTCAACAAGTTCAAAATGACTCAGAATCTCATTGATAAGATTAAAAATCATCCCGAGGACAGGCGGATGGTTATGACGCTCTGGCAGAACGACTATCTTGACACGGCTGTTCTTCCGTCGTGCGTATGGTCGAGCGAATGGGACGTTACGGACAACAAGCTTAACTGCTGGGTTCATCAGCGCTCGTGCGACGTGCCGCTCGGACTCCCCTTTAACGTCACCCAGTACGCTACTCTACTCTGCCTTCTCGCTAAAGTCTGCGGAAGAGAGCCCGGAACTATTGACTGGAGCATAAAGGACGCCCATATCTATGTTAATCAGGTTGACGGCATTAAGGAACAGATTGCCCGTTTCGACGAAAAGGGCGACCTCCCCTCGCCCACGCTTTGGATTAATCCCGAGGTTGACGATTTCTTTAAATTTGACAATTCAAAGGAATGCAACGATATAAAGCTTATCGGCTACGAGCATATGGGAAAGATTCTTTTCCCGCTCGCCCAGTGAGGAAAGAATATGTCAGTTTCAATTATTGCGGCAATAGGCAGGAACAATGAGCTCGGCAAAGACAACGACCTTATCTGGCACTTTAAGGAAGATATGAAATTCTTTAAGGAAACCACAACGGGCTCGACCGTAATTATGGGCAGGAAGACCTTTGAATCGCTGCCGAAAGCCTTGCCGAACAGACGGAATATAGTTATTTCACGGAGTAAGGATTTCAAACCCGAGGGCGCCGAAGTTGTTTCGGGCGTTAAAAAGGCTCTTGAAACAGCCGAAGGCGAAAACGTCTTTATTATAGGCGGCGGCGCAATTTACAGAGAGTTTCTTCCGCTCGCGGACAAGCTTTATTTAACCGAAATTGACGCCGAATGTGAGGACGCCGAGGTTTATTTTCCCGAATTTGACAGAAAGCTTTATAAAAGGAAAAAGCTGACTGATTTTGAATGCGACGGCATTCATTTTTCGCATATTCTTTACACAAAAAAATAATAACAAAAAAGAAAAGGTCTGCGGATAAAATCCGCAGACCTTTTAATTTTATCTGCCTGCCAGAAAGAACAGGATGGCTATTGCAATACCGAATACTGCTATAAAGATAAACGCAATAAGAGCGGACGCGCTCATAGCGCCGAGAACGAAGGAACGCCTTTCGCCCTTTGACATTTCAAAGTTTTCCCACGGTCTGTCCTCAGGCGTAATTTCTTCGCCTTTTGGCTTTTCTTTTTTGGGAAACCGCGGCATAAACAGCGAATGCGGATTTTCGACGCCCGACATATCGACTACGGTTCTGCCGTCGTCATCGTCATACTGCTTTCTTTTAGCCATAATAACACCTTTTATTTTTCGTTGATGTCCTTAACGTCGTCGTAAAGATGACATACAACAAAGTGGTCTTTTTCAATTTCCTTCTGAACGGGAGCCTCCTGCTTACAGATTTCCATACAGTTTGCGCATCTTGTATGGAACTTACAGCCCTTGGGCGGGTTAGCGGGCGAAGGAATTGAGCCTTCAAGAACGATTCTCTTCATCTTGATTGTCGGGTCGGGAATCGGAATAGCCGAGAACAGAGCCTTCGTATAAGGATGAAGCGGATTCTGGAAGATGTCTTCCTTTTCGCCGTACTCAACGAGGTCGCCGAGATACATAACGCCGACAGTGTCGGAAATATGCTCAACAACCGAAAGGTCGTGAGAGATGAACAGATATGTGAAATGGTGTTCATCCTGAAGCTCGTTAAGAAGGTTGATAATCTGAGCCTGAATTGAAACGTCAAGAGCCGAAACGGGCTCGTCGCAGACAATAAATTCGGGATTGAGAGCGAGAGCTCTTGCGATACAGATTCTCTGACGCTGACCGCCCGAGAATTCGTGCGGATAGCGGTCCTTATGGAAGGGCTGCAAGCCGCAGTTGTCCATTACCTTATCAATATAGTCGTTGAATTCTTCCTTCGGAACTATATCGTGCTCTCTGACCGCCTCGCCGATAATTTCACCGACGGGAAGACGGGGTGAAAGCGATGAGAACGGGTCCTGGAAGATAATCTGCATCTTCGTTCTCATATCGTGCATTTCTTTATTGGTAAGGTCGTAAACCTCTTTGCCGTCAAAGAGAACCTGACCGCCCGTTTTCTCGCCCGAAAGGCGGAGAATTGCGCGTCCCGTAGTGGTTTTACCGCAGCCGGACTCGCCGACAAGTCCCATTGTAGTACCGCGTTTAAGGTTAAACGTTACGCCGTCAACCGCCTTGACGTAACCGACGGTTTTATTGAAAAGTCCGCCCTTAATCGGGAAATACTTTTTAAGCGCGTTAACCTGAAGAATGTACTGAGGGTCATATTCAATAGGAGTAAAATCATTAGTTATTGTTTCAAGCTTTTTCACTTTTAACCCTCCTTCTTATCGTAATAGCGGTAGCAGGATACCTTATGCGTGGGCGAAAGTGAAATTTCGCACGGATATTCGCCTTCGCAGCCGTCGACGCACATTTCGCATCTGTCCTTGAAATAGCAGTAGTCGGGCATATTTACGGGATTGGGAACCTTACCCGGAATTGAATAGAGCTTTTCAACTCTCTTGCCGACTACGGGCTTTGAAGCCATAAGACCGATTGTGTAAGGATGAGCGGGAGAAGCAAAAATCTCTTCCGCAGTACCCTTTTCAACAATCTTGCCCGCGTACATAACTACGACGTAATCAGCCATTTCGGCTATAACGCCGAGGTCGTGGGTGATAATCATAATTGAGGAATTAATCTTATCCTTAAGGTTGCGAAGCAGGTCAAGTATCTGAGCCTGAATAGTAACGTCGAGAGCAGTCGTGGGTTCGTCGGCGATAATAAGCTTGGGATTGCAGGCAAGAGCCATAGCAATCATAACACGCTGACGCATACCGCCCGAAAGCTCGTGAGGATACATTTTATAAACGCCCTCCGAGTTAGCTATGCCAACCATTTCAAGAAGCTCAATTGAGCGCGCCTTGACCTCGCTTTCGCTCATACCCTTGCCGTCGTGAAGAGCGATAACCTCATCAAGCTGGGCGCCGATACGGAAAACGGGATTAAGACTTGTCATCGGCTCCTGGAAAATCATTGACATATAGTTTCCGCGAAGCTTCTGCATAGCCTCGATGGGAGTTTTTGTAATGTCATACGCCTTATCGCCGAGGTTAAGTCGGATTTCACCCGAAACAACCTGTCCCTGAGGACGCTGAAGAAGCTGCATAATTGAAAGACTTGTAACGCTCTTTCCGCAGCCCGACTCGCCGACTACGCCGACAGTCTTGCCAAGCGGTACGTCGAATGAAACGCCGTCAACCGCCTTTACTGTACCGACATCCGTGAAGAAGAACGTGTGCAGGTCGTCAATTTCAATTGAGTTTGCGGGATTATGCATCGTGGTAAGATATTCCTCCTCGGGAACATTCTTACGCTTATATTTCTTTTCGAATTCGTTGGTTATCTTTCTGTTTTCCTTGGAAATCCTTCGAGATTCCTTGGCAGACAGATATCCTTCAGCTTTTTTTCTTGCCATTTTTCTGTCGCCTCCTTATCTCTTCATCTTCGGGTCAAACGCATCTCTTAAGCCGTCGCCGACAATATTGAAGGCAAGAACGGTAAGAAGAAGCAGAACGCCCGCGGGAATCCAGATATTCCAGTAATGTGTAAGAACGAATACGTTGTTTACGTCGTTGATAATGTTACCCCAGGAAGCGAACGGGAAACGAACGCCCAGTCCCAGGAACGAAAGAGTCGCCTCAATGATAATCGTGGTGCCCAGTCCCATTGTCATCGAAACGATAAGCTGAGGCATAACGTTGGGAACGAGGTGCTTGAAAATACGTCTGGGAATGGAAATGCCGCAAGCCTCGGTTGCAGTCATAAATTCCTGCTCACGAAGGGAGAGAATCTGACCTCTTACAAGTCTTGCAATTCCGGGCCAGCCCGTAAGACCGAGGACAATCATAAGCATAAGCATACGCTTGCTCGCGTCAAGGTTTGCCGCGTCCATCGCCGCGCCTATGATAATGATGATAGGCATTGACGGTATGCAGTAGAAAACATCGACTATTCTCATCATAAGGTTATCGACCTTGCCGCCGAAGTAACCCGAGATACCGCCGAAGATAACGCCGATAAAGCTTTCAATGAATACGACAATGAAGCCGATAATAAGCGAAACGCGACCGCCGTACATAAGACGGGTAAGCATATCCATACCGTTTCTGTCGGTACCGAGCCAATGCTTCTTTGAAGGTCTTGAATAGGTGTCGAAAATCGTGGTATCGGTTTCCTGCTTTATATCCCACTGATTCTTCGAGGCGTCAAAGGAGAGAATATACTCAGCCTCGTTGCCCTCTTCATCAGTGTAGACAAAGGATTTTTCCTTCGCTTCAACAGCGTCAATGAGCTTGTTTTTGAAGTCACGGGAAAGGAAAACGTCGCCCATAACCGCGCGTACAATGTACTGGCTGACATAAGCGTATTCCTCGCCGCTTTCGTCGAAGATTGAATTGTCCTTGTCAACCGTGTAGGTTTTACCTTCGCATTCAAAAGACTTTTCGCCGTTAGCGGTAGCCATCAATGCGGCATAGGTGAAATCAAAGTCAAAATAGTCGTTTGAAGTTGAGGATGAAACGACATCTTTACTTGTAATAGCGACTACCTTGCCGTCTGCCGAAATCGTATAGGTGATATCATCTATTTTTTCAATGGTGAAGTTGGTGCCGTCGCTTTCAAACGAGGTTTCATTTCTCTGTAACGCGAGAACGGTGTTTGCCTGAGCAAGACCGTCATAGACCTCTTTATCCGCGACTGTATAACGGAATTCCTGATTGAAAATTACGCCTGCGTAATCCTTAATCTGAACGTCGGTGCGATAGAATTTCTGGTCCTGTTTATAAGGTGAAATAAGACCGCCGATAAACGAGAATATGAACATAGCGATAAGAATAATCATACCCGTAACTGCAAGGCGGTTTCTTAAAAAACGCTTTGCAACGAGCATACCGGGCGAGAGAACTCTGACTCGTCTGTCGTCGTTAAGGGAATACTCTGTATCGTTATTATTCACGGGAGCAGTGTTTTCTTTCTTTGCCATAATAACCCTCCTCCCTTAAGATACACGCACTCTCGGGTCAACGACTGCATAAAGAATATCTGCAATCAGGTTGCCCAGAAGTGTGAGTACCGCAAGAAATACCGTATAGAACATAAAGAACGGAATATCGCCCGAAACCATTGATGTATAAGAAACAAAACCGATACCGCTTATCGAATAAAGTGTTTCGGTAATAAGTGCGCCTGAAAACAGTCCCGGAAGAGAACCGCCGATAATCGTAACGAGAGGAATAAGGGTATTTCTGAAAGCGTGGTAATAAATAACCTTGTGCTCGGAAAGTCCCTTTGCCCTTGCCGTTCTGATATAGTCGGCATTGAGAACCTCAAGCATATTCGTTCTCGTATAACGCATAAGAGAACCCATGTTGAGAACAACAAGAGTTACAATAGGAAGCACAAGATGGTGCGCCTTATCAAAGAACTGACCTACGGGACTCAACTGCTGATAGCTTCTGCCGACAAGACCGCCCAGCTCAAACCAGCCGAGCTTTACTGCAAAGACGAGCTTCAGCAGCGACGCAAAGAAGAACGTCGGCAGCGAAATACCCGCCAGCGCTATGACCGAGACCGCGTAGTCGGTCTTACTGTACTGCTTTGTAGCGGAAATGATTCCCAGAGGTATTGCGATAATAGTCTCAAAGAAGAACGATACCGCACCCATAATGAACGAAATCCAGATAACATCCTTGAATTTGTCAACAACGGGAACAGTCCATTTCCAGCTGTCGCCGAAATCAAGACGGACAGCTCTTCCGAGCCAATGGAAGAAGCCGGGGATTATACCGCCGTCAAGACCGTACATCTGATTTAACTGATCGAGCCATTCCTGATAGCTCTTGGAACCCGGTTGCATTGATTTCTGCCTTGCCATAGCCTCAACGAATGAAGTCGGAAGGCAGCGTATAATCGCATAGATTATAAATGCAACAAAGAACAGAATGACGATTGACTGAATCAATCGTTTGATGATGAACTTTTGCACCTTTTTTCACCACTCCAATTTGATTTTTTGCGTTTTTTTGATATACGTCATAAAAACCGTATATCACTAAACCGTCAAACACCTTTAACGGCTTAGTGATACATGATTCATAATAATTTACTTTAAACTGCTAAAGTAAAAAGCGTCCCTAAGAGGGCAGATAAGTCTGCCTTATCTGCCCTCCCGGAGAAGTTACTTAACAAATAAGATTTAATTATTAAGTATCAGAAATGATTAGTTGAGTTCAATGTTCTGAATCTCAGCATACCAGTTGTAGTAGGTTGTGATATCAGGTGTAACGGTATCAATGTTAACTCTCTCTGTTGAGAAGATGATAACGTTCTGGCGCTGATATACGGGAACCTCTACTGCCCAGTCAACAATGATATCAAGGCACTGCTTATAGATGGTCTTTCTGTAAGCCTGGTCAAGGCTTGAACGGCCGTCCATAATAAGCTTATCAAGCTTAGCGTCAGCGATGTCATACATATAGTTTGATCCGCCGGGATCATTGCCTGATTCTACGCCTGAGTAGTAAACCTGATACATATCCGGATCAGGTGTAGCACCCCAAGCTGCGCACCACATGGGAACCTGATCTGCTTCAATACCTGACCAGAGGTCTGAAGAGTTAGCAAGGTCCTTAACTGTGAGTGTGATACCGATCTCCTTAAGAGCGTCGGAAGCAAGGTTAAGCATCATGAATGAGGGATGGTCGCCGCTGCCGTCAGCAGGAATCCAAACTTCGTATTCCATCTTAGCGCCTTCGGGAGCTGCAGTAACCTTACCGTCTTTAACGGTGTAGCCTGCTGCCTCAAAGAAGCCAAGAGCTGCCTTAAGAGCTGCCTCTTTCTTAGCGTCGTCATCCATGTCTGATGTGTAGATGTCATTACCGTCAACATCCTTTGAGAATGCGATAGCATAGTCAGCGTCTGTCTTCTGAGGAGCAGCCCAGGATGTATCGGAGATAGGATAGTTAATGACGGAAGCAGCTTCACCATAGTAGGAGTCAACTGTTACGTCACGATAAAGAGAATAAACTGTAGCGAAAGCCTTACGGAGATTCTTGGAAGCGTCCGAACCGAGTTCGCCCTTAACGTTAACTGCCTTAGCGGAAATACCAAGATAACCGTAACCAAGGTTATTAACAGCGTTGGTTGTGATCTTGTCGCCTGTAACCTCGCCGTTGGAGTTAGCTTCAGCGATTTCCTTAGCAGCGTCCTTTGAATATGAAGGATCGGTAATATCAACAGAGCCTGTTACAACGCCGTTGAGCTTATCCTGATCGCTCATCTCTTTGAACTGAAGGCTTGTGGTCTTGGGAGCGCCAAGATAGTAGTCTTCGTTAGCTGTGAAATAAACTACGCCGTTCTCATACTTGTCGAACTTGTAGGGACCTGCGCCGAGAGGCTCAGTTGTCTTAGCACGTACGGAAGAAAGGTCGCCCTTTTCGAAGCCGAACTGATTCTTATCGTAATCGTACTTGGAAGCGTCGCCATAGTAATGAAGAGGAGCGATAACGATGCCGAGCTGATAGATAGCAGCTGCGTCAACCTTTGTAAGTGTAACTTTAAGGCTGTTTTCGCCGGTCTTCTTGATACCTTCGATGTTTTCAGCCGAATCACCTGTCTTGATGCCCTTTGCATAATCAGCGGGATCAAAACCGAGGTCAGCAAGTGATGAACCTGCGGACTCTGTTGATGAAAGAGAAGCAAGGTCGCCCTTATACTGTTCAGCCATTACATAGAAAGCGTCTTTAGCTGTAGCGTCAGCGTCAACCTCAAAGCCCCAGAGAGCAAGACAGTCAGCAACTGATGCGCCTTCTTCTGCATAACCGTTAGCAACACAGTAATCAACGATTTCCTGAACGAATGCTTCGCCGGCCTTGTCGAGGTCTTCCCAGAACTTGGTCTGCTCTTCTTCAGTCCAATCTTTGAACTCAGTGTTGTCTCTGCCTGCAGCATACATAAGGCTAAGAAGTGAAGCCATACCTGCGCGGTATTCTTCCATACCCTTGATGGGAAGAGCAAAGAATGTATCCGAGCCGTCATATGTAGGATCCGAAAGAACATACATTGAGAAGATAACATCGTCAACAGTCAGCTTTTCGCCGTCTGAGAACTTAATGTTGTCACGAAGCTCAAAATCGTAGTCAACCGTGCCGTCCTTATTCTCTGTGATCTTAAGATCAGCAGGACCTTCATACTTATAATCTTTGCCGTTGTAGGGACGGGTTTCGCCTGTCTTACCAAGCTCAACGATAGCGCCCTGACGATCCAGACCGAGAAGGTATACGGATGTCATTTTAGCAACGTCCTGGTCATAAGCTGATTCTGCAAAGAAGGGTGAGAACTTCTGCGAGAAGTTAGAATAACCAACTACGAGAGGTTTCTGGTTCTCTTCTTTCTTTGCGGGTTTTTTGCCGCACGCTGCGAATACTGAAAGTACCATTACAAGTGCAAGCAAAATAGCAAGAACTTTTTTCATTTCTTTTTTCTCTCCTTTATAGAATTTTTTGCGGCTTTCGCCAAGAAATGACTTTTTCTATTTCAAAGCTTTTCCCATTCGTTTCCTTTGACAAAGCGGTTTAGCACAATGCCGAGGGGAACGGTAACAAGCTTTAAAACCCAATAAACAATGCAGTGAAGCATTTTATTTTCAAACCCGTGAATCGCGGTGAAAACAACCGAGCCCGCAAGCGCGCAGAACGCGAATACCGAAAGCGCAACGGCGCCCGAGGTTATTCTCGGAATGCCGGGCTCTTTAATATACGCCCTGACGTTCTGTCCCGCGTAAATAATGCGGACGCTGTTCCAGAGAATTACGAAAAGACATATAACCTCGCCGACATAGGGAATGATAACGTAAAAGGTATTATTCATACCCGCCGCATTCACAAGTCCCGAGCCGATAACGCACAGAGCCGTAAGAACGCTCAACAGCGAAAGTTTAAGGTACGTCTTTTTATAATCGCCCTTAAGGGAATATGTGTCGCCGGTGTAGACGTATTTACCGTCCGCGCCGAGCTTGAAATTATCAAGAAACTTATATTTTCTCGGTGACAGCATTATTCAATACCCGTAAGGTCAAAGCTTTCAAGCCAGTCTTTTGCTTTCAGGCAGACGCCGCGAAGCGTGTTTTCGTCAAACGGACTTTCAAGACCTGCGTTTTTAAGAAGCTCGGTAAATACTCTGCTTCCGCCCTGCCGTGTATATGCAATATAATGCTTCCACGCGTTGTCGACGTCATCCTGAATCATAGCCCAGAATTCGAGCGCAACAGTCTGCGCAAGGCAATAATCAATGTAATAGAACGGACTTGAATATATATGAGACTGTCTCTGCCAGCCCTCGCCCTCACTGTAAAACGGAATTTCGCCGTCAAGCTTCATCCACGGCATATATACGCCCAGAAGCTCTTTCCACGTTTTGTGGCGTTCGGCGGGGGTCATTTCCGGCTTTTCGTAGACGATATGCTGGAAATGGTCGACCATCGTTCCGTAAGGAATGAACGTAAGAGCGCTTGCAAGGTGACTGTAAAGGAATTTTCTCGAATCGCTGCCAAAAAAGTCCTCAACGTTTTTCCATGAGAAAAACTCCATCGACATTGAGTGAACCTCACAGCCTTCCATACTCGGCCAGATGGTTTCTATCGGAATTCGGTCACGGTTATACCAGTCGGCAAAAGCATGACCTGCTTCGTGAGTAACTACTTCAACGTCACCCTGAGTACCGTTGAAATTAGCAAAAATAAACGGAACATCATAATCGTAAAGGCTCGTGCAGTAGCCGCCGCCGTCCTTACCCTCGGTTGAGAGAACGTCCATAAGCTCGTTATCAAGCATCATCCTGAAGAATTCGCTCGTCTCGGGCGAAAGCTCGTCATAGAACTTTTTGCCCGCCGCAAGGATATCGTCGGCGGTACCCTGAGGTTTCGGGTTGCCCGAACGGAAAGAAAGAGCGGCGTCGGCAAAGCTTAAGGGATAAGTCTTGCCGAGGCGTTTCGCCTGTTCGCGATATATTGAATCCGCAACGGGAACAAGGTATTTCCTTACCGCCTCGCGGAATTTTTCGACATCTTCTTTGGTATAGCAGTTTCTGCCCATACGGTAATAACCGAGCTGAGTGTAACCGCCGTAGCCGAGCTTTTTGCCCATTGTATCGCGAAGATGGGTAAGCTCGTCGTAAATCGCGTCGTACTCTGCCTGATTGTCTTTGTACCACTGTCCCTCAGCCTTCCACGCGGCAAGGCGTCTTGCGTCGTCGGCGTCGGACTTGAACGGAGTCATCTGCGAAACCGTGTATACGCCGCCTTCGAACGGTATTTTCGCGCTTGCGAGAAGCTTGTGGTACTGCTGAACAAGTTCGTTTTCCCTTTGTAATTCGGGGATGATTTCGGGTGAAAAGGTTTTGAGCGCTATTTCGGCATTTATGAAAATAATCTCGCCGAACTCGTCGGACAGCTCTTTACGGAAAGCGCTGTCAAGAATCGCCTGAGTAAACGCCTGATAGTATTCCTGAATCTCAGGTTCCTTTTCATTCCAGAACTGAACCTCTTTATCGTAAAACTCGTCTCTCGTGTCAATTGAATGGCGGACCGAAGCGAGAGTTGACTGAGTCATAACATGCCTGTTAAGGCGGTCAACTTCAATAAAAACGTTTCTTGCCTCGTTATAGTCCTTAGCACCCGAAAACCGTTCGGTAAGCTTTTTATACTCAGCTTTTACCGATTCGATATCGGGGCGGTTATATTTCATATCGGAAAATTTCATTGCACTTTACCACTCTAAATCAATACTATATAAAAAGCATTTTACCATAAAAAAAAGTAAATTTCAATATTTTTTATAAAAAATCAGCTTGCGGAGTCGGTATTCGCCGACCTTTTATAAGCTACCATATCGGCAATAAGCAAAGCAAGACAAACCGCCCTGACTGCAGCCGCGCCGAGATTAAAGGCTAAAGTGAACTGAGAATTAAACCCGAAGGGCAGAATTCTTATTATTAAATCGGCGACAATAAATACAGAAAAGACGATATGAAAAGCCATTGACTTTTTAACGCTCCCCATTAAAACCCGCTTTGAAGCAACGCCTAAAGCGAGCGCGATTAAAAGCATAACGAAGTAGGGAGCCATCTCGCTTGAAAAGAGTCTGTAAAGGAACGAAAGCAAAAGCGTTTCCCATCTCGGAAGAGCGCAAATGCCGAAATCGAAAAGAGCGGTCAGGGCGTTCCTTTTATTGAGAATGGCGATATACCCCGACGCGACAAAAACATAAAAAGTCGGAAGAACGGAAACGAGCTGAAAAATGATTACCGCAATATCCGCGCCGGTTCTCTTATTTCTTAAATCAATGCCGAATTTCATTTCTGCACCTCCGAAAGAGTCCTGTCAAGGTAAACTCTTTTGAAAAGCTTTTCGTTAACCGTCTTGTCCTCGGTTGTAAAAACAACCTGTGATTTTTCGGTGTCATAGAACGAAATTACGGGTTTTTTATCAAAGTTTACCTTGCCCGAAATCGCATAAAGCTTGCAAAGCAGGTTCGTATCGGCGTTATTTGATTTCGCGGCTGCGCCCTCGCTTATTACAAGCTCGCCCGAAGCGCACCTTCCCCTTAACTCCGCGTCATTTATGACAGTCGTCTTTTCACGCGTTTCAAGGTCAATTTTAACAACCTTGCACAGCTTTACGCCCATGGAAGTCAGTTCGTACTCGTTTGCGTAAATCGCGCCGTTGTCAACAGCCGCGCCGTCCCCATAGCCGTAATCGCCCTCAAGAACAAGTTCGTTGACCGTTTCGGTGCCCTTGTAAACCCCGTTGGGTTCAATGTTCGAATACTTTATAAAATACTCGCTGTCCTCAATCGGATTATAGGTATTGACGCCGAAGAGCATTGAAGCGGTATGCGTCATTTTAATCGTTATAAAAATGTTACTACGGAAACGAAGATAACGATAACCATAATAACATTCATTGAAATCCTGTTTTTCTTCATCGAACAACCTCCGCAGAATAGTTAAAATGAATTATAACATATATTATTTGTATTTGCAAAAAGATATTTTGTGTGATAAAATTAATTATCATTACAGACAAGGAGAATTCTTATGGATATGACTGTTTCGCAGGCAAGGGAATTTCTTATGAATTATCAGAAAAAGCTTGCCGCGTACGAACACGCAATGGGCTCGATTTACTACGACGGTTCAACCGCCGCTCCGAAAGGCACAGCCGAAAACAGGGCGCAGAGTCTTTCCGTCCTTTCGGAGGAAATGTATAAAATCGCCACGGATGAAAAGAGCATTGAAACGCTTGAATTCCTTGACGAGAACAGAGCCGAGCTTAACGAAAGGGAACGCCGGATGGTATATCTTCTTCTCAAGGACATAAGGGAAATGAAGAAGATACCGCTTAACGAATTCGTCGAATATCAGCAGCTTCTCGTTATGGCGGACGACGTATGGCACAAGGCTAAAGAGGAAAGCAATTTCGAATTGTTCCGCCCTTATCTTGAAAAGATTTTCGCGACGAATAAAAAGTTCGCCGGGTACGTTGAACCCGACAAGGACCCTTACGACTACTGTCTTTCAAAATTTGAAGAGGGACTTAATAAAAAGACGCTTGACGAATTTTTCGGAAAGGTCAGGAACGGCATTGTTCCCCTGCTCGAAAAAATCTCGTCCGTCAGCCAGGTTGACGACAGTATAAGACGCGGCTTCTTCCCCGAAAAAGAGCAGGAAGAGCTTTCGTATTATCTTATGAAATTAATCGGGCTCGACCTTGACCACGTCGGTCTTGCGACAACCGAGCATCCGTTCACAACCAGCCTCGGCTCGCATTTTGACGAAAGAATCACAACCCATTACCACGAGGACGATTTTGTTTCGTCAATGTATTCGGTAATTCACGAGGGCGGTCACGCTCTCTATGACACGGGCTCGGCTGACGAAAACGCCTACACGGTTCTCGACGGCGGAATGTATATGAGCATTCACGAAAGCCAGTCGAGGTTTTATGAAAACATTATAGGCAGAAGCAGGCAATTCTGCGAATACGTTTTCCCGTTTCTTCAGAAGCTCTTCCCGGAGCAGATGAACGGAAGAACAGCCGAAGAGCTTTATAAGGCGGTTAACAAAACGGAGCCGTCGCTTATAAGGACAGAGGCGGACGAGGTCACCTACAGCCTGCACGTAATGATAAGATACGAGCTTGAAAAGCGCGTTATGGCGGGCGAAATCGAGGTAAAGGATTTACCCGCCGAATGGAACAGAATGTATAAGGAATATCTCGGAGTCGATGTTCCCGACGACAGACACGGAGTTCTTCAGGACAGCCACTGGTCGGGCGGCATGGTAGGTTATTTCCCGTCATACGCTCTCGGAAACGCTTACGGCGCGCAGTTCTTAAGTAAAATGAAGAAAACCGTCGACGTTGAAAAATGCGTAAGAGATGGCAATTTCAAGCCGATAAACGACTGGAACAGAGAAAACATCTGGGTTCACGGCGGACTTTACACTCCGCAGGAAACGCTCGACAGAGTTCTCGGCGAGAAATTCAACGCGGACTATTATATAGAGTATCTGAACAATAAAATCAAGGATGTTTACGGGCTGTAAAACACAAAAAAGCCGTTGGAGTTTTTCTCCAACGGCTCTTTTTTTATTCAATTTCAATTTTAAAGCAAAGCGGTTTGTCGGATTTGAAAGACGGAAGTTTCTTTATAACCATTTCGTCATCGTTACGTTCAAATTCAACCTTTTCGCCCGTTGAAAGCAGGCTTATGTTTTTAACAAGAAAATCGTGGGGAACCTGCTTTTTAAAGGCTTTGATTTTTACGTCGCCGCCGTCGGGACGCATCTGGAAAGCGTAGACAAAGCCGTTTTTATAGGTAAAGCGGAAATCGCGCGCAGTATAGTTTTTCTCGTCGCCGTCCTGGAAAAAGCCTTCCTTGTTATTGACTTCGCCCTCGCCGAACTGCTTCCAGAATACCGTGTCGTATATTCCCTCGCCGTTTTTCTTCATCCACTCGCCTATATCTTTAAGGACGGCGGTTTCTTCGTCGGTAAAGGTGCCGTCGGGTTTCGGCCCGATATTGAGAAGCAGCATACCGTTTTTACTTACTATATCAATAAGGTCGCATATAATCTGACGCGAGGATTTATACTCGTTGTCCTTTCTGTAACCCCACGAGCATTTGCCTATTGCGGTATCGGTCTGCCACGGCAGCGGGGAAATGCCCGTAAGCGCTCCCCTTTCGACGTCGAAGGTCGCAACTGTAGGCGCAAAAGCCTGATGCTTATAATTAATCGTAACCTCTTTGCCCCATTCATCCGCTCTGTTGTAATAATAAGCGGCGATTTTTTTAAGATAGGGCTTAAAAGAATGGTTATGAATCCACCAGTCAAAGTACAGACTTGACGGCTGATAACGGTCGATTAATTCGCATGTGCGAACCATCCAGTCATCGAGCCATTCCTTTGTAGCGCCTTCGGCATATGTGTCCTCGGTGGATTTACCGAAATTCTTCGGGCAGTATGCGTCGTTATAAACTGCGGGGCCGTAGAAATCGGCATATCTTTCATCATTTACGTCGGAATCGAATTCGCGGCCGGGATTCATAAAGAAATAATGCTCGGCGCGGTGAGTCGAGGCGCAGAATTCAAGCCCCTCCTTTTCACAGGCGGCCTTTATCTCGCCCGCAACATTACGGCAGGGTCCCATTTTCGCGGCGTTCCAGCGGTTGAACTCGGTGTCGTACATGGCAAAGCCGTCGTGATGCTCGCAGACGGGCATAACAAATTTAGCGCCCGCGTCCTTAAAGGTCTTAACCCATCTCTCGGCGTCAAAATCCTTTCCCGTGAACATGGGAATAAAGTCCTTGTAGCCGAAGGTTTTCTGGTCGCCGTAGGTTTTTCTGTGATATTCGAATTCGCGGACGTTTTTGTCGTACATTGCGCGCGAATACCACTCCGAGCCGAAACCGGGCACGCTGTAAATACCCCAGTGAATGAAAATGCCGAATTTGCCCTTATAGTACCAGTCGGGCGTTTTGTGAAGCGAAAGAGACTGCCAGTTATCCTTGTACCTACCGTTTTCGATAACAGAGTCAATTTGCTTGAGATAATCGTTTACAGTCATAATAAATCCCCTTTATTCAACTATATTATTCATCCACACGCCTTTTCTGACGAGGACGATACCGATAACGCATTTAATGAGATTCGCCATTTCGACAATTACGAAAACCCATATTACATAAAGATTTGTAAACCGGCTCAGAACAAAAGCAAGCGGTACGCTCACAACCCACATAAACACGCTGTCAAAAAGAAAGGTTACTATCGTTTTTCCGCCTGAACGCAGCGTGAAATAGGTTGTGTGCATAAGCGCAATCATAGGCGCGACAAAAGCCTCAACCATAAGAAACTGCGCCGCTATATGCTTTGACTCGGGCGTTGTATTGTAAATGAGCGGGAAGAAAAATGAAGAAATGAAAATGAACACTCCCGATATGACGGCAATAAAAACAGCGAATGCGATAATTTTATTGTCCTCATCCCTCGCCTGCTCAAATCTTTTCGCGCCTAAATGCTGACCGATAATAATCGCTATGGCGTCGCCCATCGCAAAGAAAATTACGCTGAAAACGCCGTAAATCGTATTTGAAATGTTATATGCCGCAACTACGTTTAATCCCCTTAAGGAATAGCTCTGGGCAAGCATTGCCATACCCGCCGACCAGAGCGCCTCGTTCACAAGAAGCGGCGAACCCTTTATAAAAATCCTTTTTACAAGCGAAAGCGGCACCCTGACCGTTTTGTAAACGCCTTTAAGATAACTGCACCTGTCGTTTGTATGTCTGTGCGCCCAGGTCACTACAACCGCAAGCTCGACAAACCGCGAAAGAACCGTGGCAATAGCCGCGCCGTCAACTCCGAGAGCGGGAAAGCCGAACTTTCCAAAAATGAGAATGTAATTGAATACGAGATTCACAAGAAGCGCAATTACGCCCGCGCGCATAGGCACAACCGTTTCGCCGCATTCCCTCAGCGTATTGGCATAAATCTGAACAACGGCAAACGCGGGAAGCCCTATAAGCATTATTTTAAGATAACCGCTGCCGTATTCAAGAGCCGCGGCGAGGTCGCCGCTGTCCTGACTGCCGTTAAGATAAAGGGAAATCAGGTTATCGCCGAAAAAGACAAAAACGAGAACGGCAATGCCGACAAGAATAACGCCCATCCATAGCTTGTAGCGGAAGGTCTTTTTTATGCCCTCCTCATCCTCGCTGCCGAAATACTGGGCGGTGAAAATACCTGCTCCGGCAAGTCCGCCGAAAATGCAAAGATAAAAGACAAAGATTATCTGGTTGACTATTGCGACGCCGCTCATCTGCTCGGTGCCTACCCTGCCGACCATTATATTGTCAAGCAGCGAAACAAAGCTTGAAATACCGCTCTGAATCATTATCGGCACGGAAACCGCAAGCACCCTTTTATAAAAGGCTTTATCGCCTATGAACTTTTTTCTTAACCCAACTTTTTCCATAATTAATATTCCGTTCAGTTTTTATACTTTAATAATAAACGATACGGGAAAAAATAGCAACAAAAAAATCCCACCCGACGTCAGGCGAAAATCAGAAATCAAACAAACTTAAAAAGTATTTTTCAATGCATTTAACCTGCGGCAAAAGAAATAATCACGGCATAAAGGTCGATAAAGATTTTAACGGATTGCTTTTTTCTTTTAACTCGTTTCTCAAGAATGGTCAGAAAGCGGCTTTCGGTTCGCACGGAATGATTTTAACACATCAAAAATGCGATTACAATATTTGATAGAGAAAATCACGCCTTAATACTCTTGACAATACAGGATTATTAGTGATATCATAGACAGGGTGAAATCAGACATGCGGATATGGCGGAATTGGCAGCATCGTTCCCGAAGCGCCGCCCGCGGCGGATGAAGCGAGGGAAGGATGGCGCAGCGGTCGAAATTTGTCGGCGAAAAGCCGAAACAAATTTCGGGCACCGCAAGAGTCACGCGTAAAGTAAAGTTAATATATCATGCGGATATGGCGGAATTGGCAGCATCGTTCCCGAAGCGCCGCCCGCGGCGGATGAAGCGAGGGAAGGATGG
>JAGADF010000001.1 GCA_017613735.1 Clostridia bacterium | reverse complement strand
GGAAAACTGCCTCGATAGCGCCCTTGAGTTGAACCTTGGGATCGCTCGGGAAATCCGTGCCGAGCTTTGACTTGTATTCAGCCTTGAACTGACCTGCGAGCTCCTTAAGGTCGTCAGCTGTAAGCTCAACGTCCTGAGTAACGCCGCGGGACTCCTTCATAGCGTCGATAAGCTGTTCAAAATACTTCTTGCCGACTTCCATAACGACGTCGGAATACATCTGAATAAATCTTCTGTAGCAGTCCCAAGCCCAGCGGGGATTGTTTGACCTTTCAGCCATAACTGCAACAACGTCCTCGTTAAGACCGAGGTTAAGGATTGTGTCCATCATACCGGGCATTGAAGCGCGCGCACCTGAACGGACGGATACGAGAAGCGGATTCTCCCTATCGCCGAACTTCTTGCCTGTGATAGCTTCCATCTTGACGATATGCTCGTCAATCTGTTCCATAATGTCGTCAGCAATTTTTCTGCCGTCATCATAGTACCTTGTGCAAGCCTCGGTGCTGATTGTGAAGCCCTGCGGAACGGGAAGACCGATATTGGTCATCTCTGCAAGGTTTGCGCCCTTACCGCCGAGAAGCTCACGCATATTTGCGTTGCCTTCTGAGAACAAATAAACGTACTTGTGGCTCATTTTTATAACCTCCAAAAAATTATTAACATCATTCGGGTTAATGCCAAACTTAACCACTAAACATTATAACAGAAACAAATCAATATTTCCATTGATTTTTAATGATTTTTTAATTTTTTCTCTATTCAACTAATTATTGATTTTATGTTCTTTTATTTTGAACAGTTTTCACAATAGAGAAAAAACCGCGGCAATATAAATGCGGAGAAAAGAGGCTCTTTTCTCCGCTATATAATGCGAAAAGGCAAACGGTTATTCGTAAGGGATTTCTCCGCCGCAAGCCTTTGTTTTCGCTTGTTGTCCTCATTATTCATAATATGCTTGTCAATTTTTTCTGTTATTATTGCAATATTTCCCGTTGCCCGTTATAATAAATCTATCTTTTTTACGGATGTGAAGGAAATGACAAAAAAAGAACGCGCTTTAAAATGCGTTGAAATACTTAAAACCGTTTATCCGGACGCGGTTTGCTCGCTCGATTACGAAAATCCGTTTGAGCTTCTTATAGCAACCCGTCTTTCGGCTCAGTGCACCGACGCGAGGGTTAATCTCGTCACGCCCGAGCTGTTTTCGAAATACAGAACGCCCGACGATTACGCCAATGCGGACGTAAAGGACATTGAAAGGATTATTCACTCCTGCGGCTTTTATCACGGCAAGGCGAGGGACATTATTGCAATAGCGACTAAAATCCGCGACGAATTCGGCGGAAGAGTGCCCGATACCATTGAAGACCTCACCTCGCTTCAGGGCGTCGGCAGAAAGACCGCCAACCTTATCATCGGCGACGTTTATAAAAAGCCGGCAGTGGTAACCGACACCCATCTTATAAGAATTTCAAACCGCATAGGTCTTGTCGACACTAAAGACCCGTTTAAGGTTGAAACGGCGCTTAAAAAAATACTTCCGCCGGAGGAAAGTAACAATTTCTGTCACAGAATCGTCCTTTTCGGCAGAGACACCTGCTCGGCGAGAAGTCCGAAATGCGACGGCTGTCCTTTGGGAGAAGTTTGTAGAAAAATAATGTAGATTTTCGTCACTTTGGCTATATAAAAAACAGTCAATGTGTGTTAAAATAGTGTTCCTTTATTTTTTAAAACGGTGAAGAAAATGTATAAGTTAAATCCCTCTGCGTACGACTCGGTTTTCGTATTGCCGGACGCAGTTGTTGACAAGTACATACATTTAGCCTCGGAATTACAGCTCAAGGCGCTTCTTCTTATTGCCAAAAACGGCATTGAGGACAAGAGCGCCAAAGGGCTTTCTTTGCTTCTGAAAAAGAATGAGGACGACGTTAAGGACGCGCTCGAATTCTGGGTAAGCGAGGGCATTTTCATTTCCGATGAAGAGTACATTCTTCCCGTTAAAAACGACAGAAACGACGAAAAACCGAAGGAAGAGAAAAAGGAAATCGAGTCCATTCCCATTGTCAAACCGACTATGGAACAGGTTATAGCGCGCGACAATGAGGACGCCGAAATTCACTATCTTTTCATTCAGGCTCAGGAAATGCTCGGCAGGACTATCGGCTGGGACGGTCAGTCAAGGCTTCTTATGGTTCACGATTACTACGGGCTGCCCGTAGACGTGATTCTTACAATGCTTTCCTATCTTAAAGGCATAGGAAAAACCTCCTCGGCGGAGATTACAAAGCTCGCCAAAAGCTGGGCTGAAGATGAAATCACAACTCACGAAGCGGCTAACGAATACATAGACAAAATGAACGCCGCGCAGGGACTTTATGACGAAATGAAAAAGCGTTTCGGAATAAAGCACGAAAGACCTTCGGCAAAGCAGGCGGCTTATCTTTCGGACTGGCTCGAAGCGGGATTTTCGCAGGAGCTTATCTTCAGGGCGTATGACGAAATGGTCGACCGCACCGACAAGCCGAGCTTAGCTTATGTTAATAAAATCCTTCTCGGCTGGAAAGAACAGGGCTTAAGAACAGCCGACGAGGTCGAAAAAGCCGAAAAGAACAAACAGAGCAAAAAGAGAAAGCAGAATAAGGAAGAAAAGGTTTCGTTCAATATAGAAAAGGCAGAGCAGAAAGCAAAACGCGGGCCTATTAACATTTCAAAGAGAAAGGCGTAATAAAATGGCATACAGCACACGTATACTTGAAAAGGCAAAGGCCATTCTTGAACAAAGGCGCGAAGACGCCGAAAGCGAATATGAAATCCGTCACGGCATTGTAGTCGCAAGGTGCCCCGAAATAGCCGAAAAGGAAGCTCAGATTTCATCTGCGGGACTTGATATAATCAAGTCGCTCGGGATGAGCGGCGAAAAGGCGGGCGAGTACGTAAAAGAACTTGCGGAAAAGAACCTTGAACTGCAAAGGGAAAAGGCCGCGCTTATAAAGGCAAACGGCTTTGATGAGGATTACCTCGAAATCCCCTATACCTGTAAAAAATGCGGCGATACCGGCTTTAAAGACGGAAGATTCTGCGAATGTCACCTTAAGCTTTTACAGCAACTTTCATTCGAAGAACTTTCCCAATCCTCAAGACTTAAGCTCTCATCCTTTGATTCATTCAGCCTTGATTACTATAAAAACAGCGACGACAGAAAGCGCGCAGGTCAGATTCTCGAAACCTGCAAACAATACGCGAAGGATTTTGACAGACTGTCCCCAAATCTTTATTTTTACGGCAGAACGGGACTGGGCAAAACCCATCTGTCGCTTGCGATTGCGAACGAGGTTATCGAAAAGGGCTTCAGCGTAGTTTACGGTTCGGCGCAGAATCTGCTTTCAAAAATCGAACGCGAAAAGTTCGGCAGAAGCGACGAGCCCGACGTAACAACCGAAGAAATGCTTCTTAGCTGTGACCTGCTTATTCTTGACGACCTCGGAGCGGAGTTTTCGACCTCATTCACGGTTGCGGCAATTTATAATATCATCAACACCCGCCTTTGCGACGGACTGCCGATGATTATTAATTCGAATTTCAGCTTTGCTCAGCTTCAGGAATACTACACCCCGAGAATCGCCTCAAGAATAATCGGTGATTTCACGGCGATTGAATTCTGCGGCGAAGACATAAGACAGCTCAAAGCGGAAGAATAATACATTAAAATAAAAAATCCCTTCTCGATTCAATCGAGAAGGGATTTTAATTTTTGTTTTTTATCAGTCGGCGTTTTCTACCGCTTCGTCAATCCATGAGGTGTCCTCATCCTTTGAGGATTCGCCGTGGCGAACCTGAGTAATAACGCCAAGTCCTATTGCGAACATTATTGCGCAGAACAGGAACATGTAGTTGTAGTCCTCGCCGAAAAGACCGATAAGTCCGCCGCAAAGAATCGGGCCGGTAATAGCCGCCGAGAAGGTAGCCGTGTAATAATAACCCGTAAATGTTCCTACATAGTCTCTGCCGCCTATGGCAAGTACGAGCGGAAGGGTGTTGATATTAATACAACCTACTGCCGCGCCGCCGACAACAAGAGCAATCCAGAGAACAATCCATGTGAACTGTCTGTTGGTGACGAACTGCGAAACCGCAAGGTAGATAATGAACATTACTACTATTACCGAAAGACCGATAATAATTGTTTTCTTTCTGCCGAGCTTTCTGCCCATCGCGCCGGCGGGGATGCCGAACGCCGCAAGAGAAACGGCAAATACCGCCATCATAAGAGTTGAGTAAATCGGCTTAACATTAAGCGTGTCAAGAGCAAAGTTCGTAAAGTTCGGAACAATTGCTTCGGTTGCGTTATTAATTAAGAACAACGCCGCGAGCATAACAAGAAGGCTTCTTCTTTCTTCCTTTGAAATCGGGAGGTCCTTAATCTTGATTTTCTTCGCTTTTTCGCCGTTTTCCTTTTCAATTACAATGTCCTTTGAAAGGTCATACTGCTTATTTCTCTTATAGAAAATAACGAGAACAACAAGGCAGAGAATTGAAACAACAGCCGCAACAATAAAGATGGGCGCATAGTTTACGTACATCGGATTGCCGTCAGCGCCGACCGCCGCAACTTTCTGAGCGACAAGGTTTTTCTCCTCGCCCGTGCCCGAAAGCGCGCCGTTATTGAGATAGAGCTTATCTCTGCCCGAAGCGATAAAGTTTTCGACGTGCTCTTTATACTCGGCAAGCTCGGGATTAAAGTTATTGAAATACTTTACAACGGGGCTGCCGTCGGCGTTAACCTGAAGAATCTGACCTAAGGAGTTAGTCTTAGCCTTTAACGCGTCGTGCATAGCCGTAAAGCCGAGAAGTCCTACAAGAGTCGTAGCTATTGTGCCGATAATAAAGCCTATCATCTGACCTACGCCGCCCATTATATTGATTACGGCGTTTGCGTCCGACTGAAGATGAGAAGGCGTAAAGTCGGGCATTAACGATACAACGGGCGAACGCCATACGGACATAGTGAAGTTAAAGAAAATGATGACCGCCATCATAAGCGCAATCGAAAGCACGCCCGCCTTGATTGTAGCCGCAACGGGAATAAGGCTGAAGAACAGCGCGCAAATCGGAAGACAGATGATTATGTAAGGCATTCTCTTTCCCCATTTTGTATGGGTGCTGTCGCTTCGTTTGCCGAAGAACGGCTGGAAGATAACGCCGAAGATGTTATCAATCGTCATTATTGCGTTTACAAGAAGCGCAACCGAAAGAATACCGGGAAGCGCCGCGCCGCCGTTGGTAATTTCGGTAAGCTTTGCCCTGAATATTACGGGAACGTATGAATTGTAGACACTCCACATAAGCATACAACCCATAAATCCGAAGCCGATAAGGAACGTTCTTTTATAGTTAAGACCGTTTCCCTTCTTTTTTGTTTCAGACATATCAATATCTCCTTTTCGGGTTTTCTTTCACCCGATTATTAATACCCTTTCATTTTACCAAATATATGTATTTTTTTCAAGAGTTAATGAAAAAGAAAAAGGGCGGTCGAAGCCGCCCCTACGGTTTGTCAGTCCGTCGTAATTTCTGTTTTGTCTTCTTTCTTTTCTTCTTTTTTGCTTTCCTTTTCGCTCATTTCCTCGCTCAATTCGCTTTCATTGTCAATTATGTCTGTCGACATATCGCTGACCGCTGAAGAAATATCCGAGGAAACCTCGCTCGCGACTGAGCCCGCAACGCCGTTTTTATTGCTCTCGTTCGTACCGTTTGTATTTTCGCCGCACGCCGCAAGGCTTAAGGCGAGAACTCCCGCCAATATAAATGCAAATATTTTTTTCATATAAAAAACACTCCTTTTTAATTTTGCCTTCGTTTTGATTATCGGCAGAAAAGGAGTGTTTTAAAAATGGCAATTTATGGTAATTTACGCTTTGAACGGGAAAACGTACATATATATCGCGAGGAAATGGAGTACGCTCGCCGCAACGATAAAGAGATGGAACACAAAATGAAAATACTTTTTCTTTTTGCCTATGCCGTAAAGAATTGCGCCGAGGGTATACACAACGCCGCCCGCGACAATAAGATAAGCGCAGTTCATAATGCCGTTAGCCTTAAAGACCGGAACAATGTAAAAGCCCGCAAGAGCCATTGACCAGCCGACAACCATATAAAGCACCATCTGAAGCGCTTTGGTTTTTTCAAAAAGAGTCATTGTAAGCGAAATGCCGAGAGCGACCGCGCCCCAGGCAACGCCGAGCATTGTCCAGCCTACCCACGCCTTAATGGGCAGCATTACGAAAACGGCTATGGGCGTAATAGTTCCCGCGACCGCGACAAAAATCATTGAATGGTCAACCATTCGCATAACCTTTTTGCCCTTGTTCGGACGAAGCCCGTGATAAACTGCTGAGCACGAGAACATAAACAGCATGCACGCGCAATAAATAAAACCGATTACCCCGACCTTAAATGAACGAAGCAAAAACGCCTTGTATATACACAGCGCAAAGTAGATAAAGCATGCCGCGCCGCCCGCCATATGAGAAATGGAATTCATCCAGTCCTCTTTTCTTGAATAATTAACAAGATGAACCTTATCAAGATATCCCATCTTTTATTAATTCCTTTCCGAACCGGACTATCGCTTCCCTGTCCAGTTCATATTCGGGGTAAATCCCTTTTTCGTCATTTCGTTTTATAACTGATTTTGCTACCCGTTTTTCGAATCCGCGGAAATTTTCCCTTTTAAATTCGCAGCCGAAATGGGCAGTTTTTGATTTTTCCGTAAGCTGAGGCGGAAAATTGTTTCGCCAGTATTTTTCTTCGTTTTCTTTCATCAGCGAGCACATAAAGAACGCCGTCTTCTTCTTCATTAAAACGGGATAGTAACGAAGAACGAATTTCCTTACCGTCTTGTCGAACAAGCCCATACGCACGTAGCTGCCGATAATAACGGCGTCATATTCGTTAAGGTCAAAGCTTTCGCGGTTAATGTCAAAGGTCTTTGCGTTTTCCAGTTCATCCGCAAGAAGCTTCGCCGCTTTTTCGGTTGAGCCGTGAACGGTAGCGTATATAATTGCAGTCGCCATCACGACGCCTCCCGAAACAAGAATTCTTCTGTCAAGTATAACACCGACAGAAGAATTTTTCAAGGTTTACAGTTCAATGATTTTACATCCTAATTTTGCCGCATTCGCTTTTTCGTGCAGCACGCACACAACGGTTTTACCGTTTGTGATTTTATTGATTATTTCAGCCGCCGAGTCAATATTTTTACCGTCAAGCCCCGTAAAAGGCTCGTCGAAAATATAAATATCGCTTTTCCCCGACAGAGCTCTTGCAATCGAAACCCTGCGAGCCATTCCGCCGCTCAAAGCCGACGGATATTCGTCCTTTTCTTCAGTCAGATTCAGTGCCGAAAGAATTTCGTCGGTATTATTCTCTCCGCCGACGAAAGAAATATTATCCTTTACGCTCTTAAACGGCAGAAGCCTGTCCTCCTGAAAAACAGCCGAAACCTTGCCATTTACGTCAACCGTTCCGCTCTGAGGTTTTTCGAGCCCCATAATCAGCCTTAGCACAGTGGTTTTTCCCTTGCCCGATTCGCCGAAAAGGCAAATCCTTTCGCCGTCGTTTACTGTAAGGTTAAAGTCATTTAATACCTGCTTTTCACCGTAGGAGAAGCAGACGTTTTTAAATTCAATCATCTTTTCTGCTCCTTCCACAGTAATTTAAGTATTCCTTCAAGAGCCGCGCTTAAAAGCACGACAGTCAGCGTTACCGCAAACACCTGCGGGTAGTTAATGCTCGTCTTGGCGCCGTTTAAAAGCGCGCCGAGAGAACCCGTGGGCGACGATATTACCTCTGCCGCGACGCCCGATTTCCACGCTATCGACAAAGCCGTAATACAACCCGTCCTGAGAAACGGACTCACAAGCGCAAGCTTAACCTCAAAAAAGATTTCACGGTCCGTTTTTGAATAGACGCGCGCCATTTCAACAAGCTTTTCGTCAATTGCCGCTATGCCCGACGAGGTGTGACTCCAGACTATGGGCAGCACCATTAAAAACGAAATGACCGACGGTAAAACCGACGAGGGAATCCACAGCCACGCAAGAATGATAAGCGCCGCTACGGGAACTGTTTTTACAAGGCGGTGCACAGGCGAAGAAAATACCCTGAACAGATAATACTTTTCGGACAAAAAGCCGAAAAGCACGCCCAAAAGAGCCCCCGCAAGGAAGCCCGCCAGAATGTGAAGCACCGACACGAGAACCGTATGCCAGAAAGAAAGCGTTTTGCATTCAAGCAAAAATTCCAGAAGCGTTTCATAAGGCAGTGGGATTTTAAGTATCAGACTTCTATTTATTGCCGACGCGCCGAAGTGCCAGACGGCAATCCAGAAAACAACAGAGCCCGCCGCAAGGGCGGGCTTTAATTTTTTAGCCTGCATACCAGAAACCGTCATCGGGCATTTCGCCGCCTATTGACGTCGGGTCAGCTTCAAAAAGAACCTTGAGATAGCCCGTAAGATTTGTTTTCATTTCCTCTCCCGTAATAAAGCAGAGGTTACAGCCGGGAATAGCCGCCTTGGCAAGCGGAGCCTTCGGAACAATGCCGTTTTCCTCACAAAGAGCAGCAGTTGTTTCAATGTCAGCCGTCGCTTT
The DNA here is from genome assembly GCA_017613735.1 of Clostridia bacterium. Lineage (GTDB taxonomy): Bacteria > Bacillota > Clostridia > Oscillospirales > Acutalibacteraceae > Fimenecus. The sequence continues at coordinate 102,303 of JAGADF010000001.1, read as the reverse complement.
TTCAACCGAGCGTTTGTAATCCTCAAGGAAGCTCGCGACCGCATCGGGATTTTCCTTTAAGAATTCGTCGCGGACGATTACGCAGCCCATCATCATTTTTGAATCGGAAGAAACCTTTTCCCATTCGTCGTTGAGGTCGATGGCGATTACCGAACCCTCGTAATTGAGCTTAATCGAGGTTGCAACCGGCTGAGGCGCAATAATAACCGCCGTGTCATCCGTATTCCATACGGGAACGAGCTCGCTGCCCTCTTCCTTATATTCAATCTTGACGTCGTTTTCGGGGTCAATATCGTTTGCCTTGAGAAGGTAGTTGATAATGAATTCGGGATTCGAGCCCTTACCCGTTGTATAAATTGTTCTGCCCTTTAAATCGGCAAGAGATTTGATTTCGTCGCCCTTGAAATTGAGGACGTTGAGAACGCCGAGAGTGTTAACCGCAAGGATTTTAATGCCCTTTTCGGTCTTTTTGTAAAGGGTTGAAGCAAGGTTTGTGGGAACAGCTGCAATATCGGCTTCGCCCGTTGAAATCTTGGAAACAACTTCCTGAGGAGTCGTGACTACCGTGAAGTGATACTTTTCAAGAGCCTCTTCCTCGGAAAGAGCCATCATATTGACCATGCCTATACCCGTAGGTCCGCTGATGGTAAATACGTTCATATCCACCTTTGCCGCGGGAGCGGTTGAAGGTTCCTCGGTGCTCGCCGGCTCGTTTGTTTTAGCCGCGCATGCCGCAAAAGAAACAAGCATTAATACTGCGAGAAGAATAGCAAGTGTTTTTTTCATTTTTTTATCTCCTTTAAAATTATTTGATTATTATTGAAGAGCCGTCTCTTGAAATATATCCCTCTTCGGCAAGCTCGTCCATAGCCCTGTAAAGACTTGTTCTGCCGATTGAGGTAAGTCTCGCAAGAGAGGTCATATTAGGCACTTTTACAGAGTTGTTTTCATCCGCGTTGTCAAGAAAATACCGGTAAAGCCTCATCGACGCGCTTTTACAGGTGAAAATCGAAATTTTCCGATTTAAAAACCTGACCTTGTCGGACAAAAAAGAAATGTAATTAATTGATATTTCGGGATATTTAAGGAAAAGCTTTTTAAGCGTGTTTTCGTCGACAAACTGAATAAGGCAGTCGGTTTTAGCGGTTATTTCGCTTATATATTCGTTGCCGCTGCCGAAGAGCGCCGCCGCGCCGAATGTGTCGCCCTGCATAAAGGTCTTTTTGAGAACGTTTTCGTCGTGAGCCGAAGCGAAGCCCGAAAGAATAACGCCGAGTGCCCTTTCAAATTCATCGCCCGAATAAATGGTCTCGCCCTTTTTATAGGCTCTCGCTTCGGGAAAAGAAGCGATAATATCAGTTTTGTCCTCCTGAGGAATTTTATACAGTAAAAACCAGTTGCTCAGATCAAACACGTTATTACCCCAATCAATAAAAACTGTTCCGTTTGGAACAGTTTTTATTATACGATATTGTTATTTTTTTGTCAAGGATTATTTCAATAAAAAAAGAGGGTGCTTTCGCACCCTCCCGAAAATTATTTTATTTCTTAAACTTTTCTCTTGCGACATAGGATGTATGAAGGTCGTGGTGAGCTCTGTGACCGCCGAAGCCGTCGGTGTACCATTCTTCATAAATCTTCTTGATGAGCGGACTTTCGTGGCTCATACGAAGCGGCATTTCCTTATCCTGGTCATAAAGAGCCTTGGCTCTTACTGCCTTAAGGTCGACCGTGTCGCGGATGTACTGAGGCTGGATGGGCTGGCCGCCGCCGTTTACGCAGCCGCCGGGGCATCCCATAATCTCGATAAAGCCCCAGCCGTCGGGATTACCTGCGGCAAGCTTATCCATAATCTCTTTTGCCGCTGCAGCGCCCGAGCCGACAACTATCTTAAGGTCGGTGCCCGCGAGGTTAACGGTAACTTCCTTAATGGGAGCCGTGCCGCGAAGTCCTTCGACCTCGATAGCCTCTGTCGCGCCGTTAAGCCATGCGTTTGCCGTTCTTACAGCCGCTTCCATAACGCCGCCGGTTGCGCCGAAGATAACCGCCGCGCCCGTGTCGTCGCCGAGAGGACTGTCAAACTCTTCGTCGGGAAGAGATTCGAACTTGACGCCGAGTCTCTGGAGCATTCTGCCCGCTTCTCTTGTTGTAAGGGCGATGTCGACATCCGGAACTCCCGCAGCCGACTGGTCGTCTCTGCCGATTTCGAATTTCTTAGCCGTACAGGGCATAATCGAAACAACGACTATATCCTTCGGGTCAAGTCCCATCTTTTCGGCATAATAGGTCTTGATAACCGCGCCGGTCATCTGCTGAGGTGATTTACAGCTCGAAAGATGAGCAAGTAAATCGGGATAATAAAGCTCGCAGAACTTAACCCAGCCGGGTGAACAGGACGTAATCATGGGAAGAGTGCCGCCGTTCTTGATTCTTTCAACAAGCTCGTTAGCCTCTTCGACTATTGTAAGGTCTGCGCCGAAGTCGGTGTCGAACACCTTGTCAAAGCCGAGTCTGCGAAGTCCCGCAACCATTTTGCCTTCAACGTTCGTGCCTATGGGAAGTCCGAAGCATTCGCCTATCTGGGCGCGGACTGACGGAGCAGTCTGAACTACGACGTGCTTTGTCGGGTCTGCAAGAGCTGCCCATACCTTCGGGGTGTCGTCTCTTTCGGTAAGAGCGCCCGTCGGGCATACAACAGTACACTGACCGCAGGAAATACACGGAGTGTCGTTGAGTGAGCGGCCGAAAGCCTGACCGATTGAGGTGTCGAAACCTCTGTCATTTGCGCCGATAACGCTTACGAACTGCTCTTTACATGCGGCAACGCAGCGACGGCAAAGGATGCACTTATTGTTATCCCTTACAAGATGGGGAGTGCTCAAATCCTTTTCGTAATGCGGCTTGATGCCCTCAAATGAGGACTGGTCAACGCCGTATTCGTTACACAGCTTCTGTAATTCACAGTTTGTCGAACGAACGCAGGAAAGACAGCTTTTATCGTGAGTTGAAAGGATGAGTTCGAGTGTAGTCTTTCTTGCCTTCTGAATTTTATCGCTGTTTGTGAGTACCTCCATACCCTCGCTTACGGGATATACGCAGGAGGTAACGAGTCTGAACCCTCTGCCTTCGTTTGCTTCAACGATGCAGATACGGCAGGCGCCGATTTCATTCTTTTTCTTCATAAAGCACAGAGTAGGAATTTCAATTCCCGTCTGACGGGCAGCGTCAAGAATAGTTGAGCCCTTGGGAACGCTTACGTCTATGCCGTTGATTTTTAAATTAACCATTTCCATTTTCACAGGCTCCTTTCTTATTTCTTGCTTATTGCCTTAGCTTTAGAGCAGTTAGCCATACAAACGCCGCACTTGATACACTTTGAAGCGTCAATCTCATACGAGGGAAGCTTGTGGCCTTCTGCAATATACTCGGTCTTTGAAATAGCGCTGACGGGGCAGTTGCGCGCGCAAAGTCCGCAGCCTATGCACTTGTCCTTGTCAATGGAATATGTAAGAAGCTCCTTACATACGCCCGCCGGACATTTCTTATCGCGGACGTGAGCTTCATACTCTTCTCTGAAGAACTTGAGAGTAGCGAGTACGGGGTTCGGAGCCGTCTGACCGAGACCACACGCCGAATTCGCTTTGATGTAATAGCAAAGCTCTTCAAGCTTGTCGAGGTCTTCCATTGTGCCCTTGCCCGAGGTAATCTTCTCAAGCATTTCGTAAAGGCGTTTTGTGCCTACGCGGCAGGGAGTACATTTACCGCAGCTCTCGTCAACGGTGAACTCAAGGAAGAACTTGGCGATATCAACCATACAGGTATCTTCGTCCATTACTATAAGTCCGCCCGAGCCCATCATACAACCGATAGCCGTAAGGTTATCATAGTCGATTTCGGTATCAATAAGCGAAGCGGGAATACAACCACCGGAAGGACCGCCCGTCTGAGCCGCCTTGAACTTCTTGCCGTTGGGGATGCCGCCGCCTATATCATAAATGATTTCGCGAAGCGTTGTGCCCATGGGAACCTCAACAAGTCCCGTATGCTTAATCTTACCGCCCAGAGCGAATACCTTAGTACCCTTACTTCTCTCGGTGCCCATTGAAGCAAACCATTCTGCGCCGTGAAGAATAATCTGAGCGACGTTTGCGAATGTTTCAACGTTGTTTTCAACCGTGGGCTTTCCGAAAAGTCCCTTGACCGCCGGGAACGGAGGACGGGGCTTCGGCTCGCCGCGGTTACCCTCGATAGAGGTCATAAGAGCGGTTTCCTCGCCGCATACGAAAGCGCCTGCGCCGAGTCTGATTTCAAGGTCGAAATCAAAGCCCGAATCAAAAATATTTTTACCTAAAAGGCCGTATTCACGCGCCTGATTGATAGCAAGCTGAAGACGTGCAACCGCGATAGGATACTCTGCGCGGACATATACGAAGCCCTTTGTTGCGCCGATAGCGTAACCGCAGATAGCCATTGCTTCAATAATGCAGTGCGGGTCGCCCTCAAGAACGGAACGGTCCATGAATGCGCCGGGGTCGCCCTCGTCGGCATTACATACTACATATTTCTGGTCCGCTTTATTGGGTGCGCAAAGCGACCACTTAACGCCCGTGGGGAATCCGCCGCCGCCGCGTCCGCGAAGGCCCGAATCCTTGATGCACTGAATTACTTCTTCGGGAGTCATTTCGGTAAGAGCCTTACCGAGAGCCGCATAACCGTCCATTGCGATATACTCGTCAATGTTTTCCGGGTCAATAACGCCGCAGTTGCGAAGAGCTACGCGGTGCTGCGCTTTGTAGAAATCGGTATCGTTGAGAGAGACGTTGCCGCTCATAATCTCGTGAGTGGGATTTGTAGTCTCGTCATAAACAAGACGTTCAACAACTCTTCCCTTGAGAAGGTGCTCTTCAACAATATCCTTTACGTCTTCGGGTTTAACCTGACTGTAGAAGGTTCCGTCGGGATGAACGATTACAACCGGTCCGAGCGCGCAAAGACCGAAGCAGCCCGTCTGGACAAGCTTAATCTCGTCGGAAAGGCCGGCTTTTGCAAGCTCGTCAACGAAAGCCTGCTGAATCGCCTTACTGCCTGACGAGGTACAACCCGTACCGCCGCAGATAAGTACATGTGAACGAATCATAATTTAACCTCCGATTAACCTGTCGTTTGTTATTGTATACTCAGCGATAATTTTACCGCTCTTAAGATGCTTTTCAACAACTTCCTTCGCCTTTTCGGGAGTCATTCTTACATAGGTGACTTTTTCCTTGCCCGCCTCATAAACCTCAACAACGGGTTCAAACTGGCAGATACCTATGCAGCCTGTCTGCGAAACAGTGACCTTGTTATTAAGGCCGTGGCTGTTTACCTCCTCGACAAAGGTGTTAAGAACAGGGCGCGCGCCGGCAGCGATACCGCAGGTCGCCATACCGACAACAACACGGATTTCGCCCGAATCCTCGCGAAGAACAACCTTGTCCCTCATTTTTTCTCTGATAGCCTGAAGCTCAGCCAATGATTTCATCTATCTTCTCATCCTTTCATAAGATTTTCTTATTTAAAAGTCTGAAGAATACTGTTCCTTTAAGTATTCCTCAATCCATTTAATAACCTCGTAACTGTTTAAGGGAACGTCCCCGAGCACTTCTCTCAATTCCCTTGTGTCAAGCGTGACCTCATTTTCGCCCTTTCTGTGGGAGAAATAAAAGTCCGTATCGGGATGCCCCTGAACTAACGTCGTTATCGACGAAACGACATCGCCAAGCGGCGTAAAATCAAGGTGATTTTTATTGAACACCGCTGTCACCGTTGTCCCGTGGTTTTCTTCCCCGACGCTCGACTCGACCGAAAAGCTGCCGTCCGTCTGCTCCGCCGCAAGCTTTAAAAGCGGAACGCCCATTCCGACCTTTCTTGTCGTTCTTGTCGTATAGAACGGGTCCGTAACGGATTTTACCGTTTTCTCGTCCATACCCGTACCGTTATCGCGTATTTCAAGAGTTAAGGTATCTTCCGTTTCCTCAAGAAGAATTTCCGTAAGCGTCGCTTTCGCTTTGACGGAGTTTTCCGCTACGTCAAGAATATTCAGAGATAATTCCTTCATCCTTTACCTCTCAATAATTTAAACAGACTGCTTCGTATTTTTTCCGGTGAATACGGCTCGTCCTCAAGCTCGAAGTAGTTTTCCTTTTCGCGCATATTGGTAAGAATGTGCGCGTCCGAGCTTATGATAACCGTTTTATCTTCAAGCGAATACTTTTTAACGTATTCTTCGACGTTTTCTTTTCTGTTAAACTCGACAGCGTCAAAATGCGGAGTTTCGGGAAAAGTTCCGAGAACCGCGATAACGCCGTTCGACTGCCTGTCCGCGTGAGCGGGATAGCACACGCCGTTATACTTTTTGACTATTGACGGCGCTTCGTCCAGCGAAACCGAGGTCGCGTTTGTAAGAAGGAACTCGTCCTCGCCGATTATATTATCGTCTTTATCAAGAATAAACTGATTGCCGAAAATATCGGTTCTGTTTTTTATCTTAACCCGCCTTGAATCGATTTCCCCGTCGAAAGCCATAGCGTCCGAAAGATTTTCAAAAAGACAGATGACGTGAATATCTTCGCTTGTATTAAGCTCCATGCCCGCAACGGGCACAACGCCGTATTTTTTAGCCGCTTCAAAAAAAGCGGGACAGTTTTTACAGGTGTTATGGTCGGTAAGGGCAATCATATCAAGCCCTAAAACCGAAGCCATACCCGCTATATTGTTAGGTGTGTTGTCCTCATCCCCGCAGGGCGAAAGACACGAATGCAAATGAAAATCGTAATAATACTTATTCATCAGACCTTACCCGAAACAGCCAAAGCCGTTTCAAAAATCGGACTCTGCGAGCAAAGCACGTTTATTCCCTTACTCTCGGCGACCGCCTTAACCTCGTCGTCAAGAGTAACGCCCTCGGCAAGAATAACGCAGGAAACATCCGAAAGCGAAGCAACCGCAACCACGTTGATATTGGACATAATCGTAATCCACGCGTTGTCCTCTCTCGCTCTTCCCATTACCCAGCTGAGAAGGTCGCCTATGTAACAGCCCTTAACCTCTCTGTCACCGTCGGCAAGGCAGATAACGTCAAACGAACACTCCCTGACAAGCTCGTTAACCGTCATTTTTTCTCCCCCTTTTCCTTTGAGAGAAGACGGCAACCGTCAGGCTCGGTCTTGCCTCTGATAACATCCTCGGCGAATGCGCGGCAGCTCGGTGCGCCGCAGGCTCCGCAATCAATACCGGGAAGCGTATCGCGAAGCGACTGAATGTCCGCCATCATACGCATAGACTGAACAATGTTATCCGAAAGTCTTGTTATCGGATGATATTCGGGCAGCTCGTTAAAGAGATAGCCCTCGGGAATATAGCTCTCATCCTTATCTATAAAATTCTGTGAAACGGGAAGATATCTTCTAAGCGACTGAAGTCTCGCCTTCGCGATAAAGGGATTCTGCATAGCCATTACGCCGCCGACGCAGCCGCCGGGACAGGCGTTAAGCTCAATAAACTCAAGCGAGGGAATATTGCCGTTTTCGACCTGGTCAAGAACTCTTATAACGTTCTCTATACCGTCTGCGGCAAGGTAATTCTCGTTGAATATTGCCGACGATTCGCCGCCTGACGAAGCCCAGCCTATACCGATAATGCCCGATTCGCAAAGAGACTTAATCTCATTTTCCTGCTTCATTTCGTTTATAAGCTTGAAATAGATATCGCTTATTGAAACGACGCAGTCGACAAAGCTTTTGTATTCCGCAAAGCCGTTTTTAACGTAGCTTACCTTTGCGGGACACGGAGAAATAAAGCAGACGCCTATTTCCTCATCCTTTAATTCGGGGTGATTTTTCTTCGCGCGTTCCTTTGCGAGGCGCGCGGCAACCTCCATGGGAGGAAGCATATGCATAATATGGTCGTTAAGCGACGGGAAACGAAGCTCAATAAGCCTTACTACCACGGGGCATGCCGAAGAAATAACCGGCTTTGTAATGCCGTAGGTTTTAAGATAAAGACGGGTGTACGCCGAAACGAGTTCAGCCGCCTTTGAAACCTCAAACACGTCGTCAAAGCCTATCCTGAGAAGCCCGTCGAGAACGAAATCAACATCCTCAAGATTGTCGAACTGACCGTAGAGCGTCGGAGCGGGAAGCGCGATTTTAAACTTAAAACGCTTCATATCCTCAAGCTTGTCGCATACAGCCTTCTTTGCGTTATGCGGGCACACGCGGATACACTCGCCGCAGTCGATACATCTTGTATCATTGATTACGGCGTGCCCCTCTTTTATTCTGATTGCTTCTGTCGGGCAGTGCTTGAGGCACGTCGTGCAGCCCATGCACTTAGCCCTGTCGAGCAATACGGAATGCTCATAGGTATGCATAAATAATCACTCTACCGGAAAATAAACCTTCATTGTTACGGTTGTTCCGACGCCGACTGTCGAGTCGATATGCATTTCGTCGGTATACCGTTTCATATTCGGAAGTCCCATTCCCGCGCCGAAGCCGAGAGAACGAACCTCGTCGCTTGCCGTTGAAAAGCCCTCCTGCATTGCCTGCTCGATATTCTTTATACCGGGGCCCGAATCGGCAAGCCTTATTTCAATACAGTCCTCACGCACAATAACGTCGGCTTTTCCGCCTCTTGCGTGAACGACCATATTTATCTCACCCTCATACATCGCGATTGAAACGCGGCGTATTATCTCCGAGGGGAGACCTAACTGCCTTAGATTCTTTTTGATTTGTACGCTTGCCTGACCGGCCGAGGTAAAATCCTCGCCGTCAATGTCAAAGTGAAAAACTAACTCGTCGCTCAAGGTCAGACCTTCGTTGCCGAGCCTACGAGTCCGTTGGAATAAAGAATTCCGCACGCCTCGTAAAGACGCTTTTCGGTACACATAACGACTATGCCGTGCTCCTTAGCCATTTCAATCATCTCGGGAGAAGGCATCTTCGAGCGTACAAAGACAATACAAATCATATCCATCATTTCGGCAGTACGGACAACCTGCGGGTTGACAAGACCGGTAAGAAGAACGGCCTGGTCCTTGACATAAGCGAGCACGTCGCTCATAAGGTCGCAACCGCAGGCGGAGTAGACCTGACGGTCAAGATTTTCTTCGCAGCATACTACTCTTGCACCGAGCAGCTCCTGCATAGTACGAATTCTCATAAATAATTCCTTATGCGTTATATTTTGCGATAATTCCGGGGATGTCGTCGCTTGTCAGCTTGCCGTAAACCTCGTCGTTTACCGTAAGTACGGGGCCGAGTCCGCACGCGCCTATGCAACGGCAGGCGTTAAGCGAAAACTTGCCGTCGTCCGTGCACTCGTCAACGTCGATGCCGAGCTTTTCCTTAAGCGAATCAAGAACCGACTGAGCGCCTCTTACGTAGCAGGCAGTGCCAAGACATACCGAAATGTTATATTCGCCCTTGGGTGAAAGCGAAAACTGAGCATAGAACGTAGCTACGCCGAAAATCTTTTCAAGCGGAACATCCATGCCGTCGGCAATCATCTGCTGAACTTCCATCGGAAGATAGCCGTAAATGTCCTGAGCCTTCTGCATAACAGCCATAAGGCGGCTCTTGTCGTGCTTATTCTCTTCGATTACAGCCTTAAGCTGCTCTGCCTGTTCGGCAGTACCCTTAAAGGGGAGCTTACTGATTTTTTTCTGCATTGGTACAATCCACCTTTTTTAAAATTTAACACCAACAATTATGTTTTCTGTCAGGTCAGTATTAACCACATAATATAATAACACAAATCAGCCCGTTTGAAAACAATTATTTGATAAATAAAATGTGGAAAAAGGCAGAATAATGACAGTGTTTTTTGTGTAAAATGATATTTTTTTAACAAGTGTTAAAAAAATACAGCAGGGCTGACCGTTCAACCCTGCCGTTAATATTTGATTTTACTATTCCCTGCCGACAAATGCGTAGTAAATATTCGCGATAATCGGAATAATATATGCAACCGCAATAAATGCCGAGAAAAGTCCCGTCAACGCCCACAGAAACAGCTTTTCAAGCGAGTCCGGAGCTTTGATATTCTTCTTTCTGATGATAATCATCACAAGCGCGAACAAAGCCGCCGCAAACGCGCTGAACGAAACAGTAATATAGAATGTTTTCGGCACATAGTTTATGTAAATATCGTTTTCCCCGTCCTTAAGCTCAACAGCCATAAACGAGCCGAGCACGTTTCTGACCTCGGTCCTTTCGCCGTTGACGGTGCATACCCAGTTACCGTTATTGTATACGGGAATGAAAAGATATTTTCCCTCTTCGCCGACAGCCTTTATGCTCATTGACTTTTTACCTGTCGAATACTGTGTAACGCAGGACTTGTAATTATCGCAAAGCTCTCCGAGCTTTTCAAGCGACATAGCATAAACCATAGGCTTATCTATCTCGGGATGGGTTGAATTAAGCTCAATGGTAACGTCCTCATTCTCAAACGTCCCGAGTTCAATAAGGTTGTTATTATTGCCTGAGCGGTAGATGTCCGACTCTGTTGAACAGTAATTGGGAATAATAAGCCTCTTTCCGTTTAGCTCAATTGTGCAATCCTCTACAATCATTTTGTCGACGCTTATATCCGAACCGTCGTCAAGGCAAAAGTATAATACGCTTTTTTCGTTAACATGATATTTATATTCCGCCTTATACATTTCCTTTTCGAACTCAAAATCCTTATCATAATATGATGTTTGCTTTCCCGTATACTTTTTATAGCTTTTGCTGCTATATGCAATAGGTGTAAACAGGGAGTTGTCTTCTTCGTTTAACCGAGCAAATATTTCATTCTGATAATCAAAGGAATTTCCGTTAAAAGTAACATCAAAAACCGACTTGTCAAAGGATACACCGAACGGAAGAGTATATCTGTTGTTGTAATACGTAAATCCGTTTGGCATTTCCTGCTTTTTTTCATACAAATCCGAATTTAATGTTAATGTTGAAAACGTATTATTCACAAGCATCAAAGCATTTCCAAACGCAGTTGAACCGGCATCGCTTGTTGACGTAAACATCATACCGTAGCCAAGATAATAAAACATTTCTCTGAAATCCGAGTTAACTATATGAGACCAGTCGGAAATTGCCGTTCTGTCAATGATTACCGGATAATTCATAAGCAATTCGACCGAAGGATTTGATACTCTTTTAAAACAATCCCCGCATTCAATTTTATCTATTATACTATTGCAATCAAGAATATATTCTTCCGTTATGTTCTTTTCCGAATTTTCAACGCCGCTGAAATTATCCCTTGCAGCAACAAGACGTCCCGAATCTACTCCGATTATAAAGACCATTGTAAGGCAAATAAACACTGTTCTGATTTTTTTGTTTTTAACAATTAAAGAAATTATCAACAGAATTAAAACAACTAAAAAGCCCCATGCATTTGAATAAGCTTTGGAAAGGCTCATCATTTTTCCGTTATTGCTTAGCGCTGTGCTCGTCGCAAGCGTTTGGGTCATAACAATATATATGGGGGCAACAACATAAAACGCTATGACAAAAAACACCGGTTTCAAATATGTAATAATCTTATTCTTTTCCTTTTCGTCAACCGTATCAAAATTTGAAAAATAATAAGCCGCTGAGCAAAGAAGAAAAAACGCTATCAAGAAGCCGTTCCTCATAGCATAAAAATTATATGAACCGCCATTTAGAATTAAATCAATATTTTCAAATACTATAGGCAATGCAAAAAGAATAAATCCAAATAAAAAGAATAGCGATTTTTTAATTTCCTTCCTATTCTTAATCACAATAAGAGCCAGAGATACGATTCCGATTTCCATGCCGAGAAGCATAAGTACTTTATATGAATTTACTACATTCTCAGTTTTTAGTATATCGATTATTTTCGCAAGCAATCCGTCGCTTGTGTCATTCTGGACACGCGTTGAACCTAATGTTGAAAAGAGGAAACCGAAAACACTCCAAAATGAAATCAAAAACGCAGAAACAGTTCCCATTCCGAGTCTGAACGCAGCACCTTTTCTTTCTTCTTTTGCAAGAAAACAGAATATATAAAGGGTGCCGATAAGCACAATTCCCTCAAGCATAAAGAACGATAAATATGTGCTGATAACAAGACTGTATGCAAGAATCAGGACATAGAAAACAAAGCTTTTACCCTTGAGCAGCCTGTATGCCGCAAGAGCAACAAGCGGGAAAACTGCAATAGACGAAAGCCAACTTATATTTGTATAGTACTGAAGATTAAATCCGCAGAAAGTAAACGCAAGCGAAAAAAGATATGTGTAGTAAATCGGAAGTTTTTTGAAAACATTTCTGAAAAACGCGTAGGAAGTAACGGAAATTGCAGCCATCTGAGCGATGTAATAAAAATTCATCGCTTCATACAGAAAGTCCCTTTTGAAAAACAGCAGTATATAGTTTATCGGATAAAGGAAATAGCCTGTTGCGCTTTTCGGAAGTCCCAATCCTGTCGACCAGTCAAAGAAAACCGATTCTTTTCCGTGAGCAACATCCCAGAAACGCACAAAACCGGGAAAATCGGCAACACCCCAGTCGTTGTCCATCATTGTTCCCGAGCCGAACGGGTACTGGCCCTTTACGGAATAGATAATCAGTATCGCCGCTATTGTAATAAGAGGCGGCAGAAGATAAAGCAGTATTTCCCTGCTTTTTCTTTTGTTCATTTCTTTACTCCCTTATGGTTTTTTTACATTTTATCATACAATTATCTTTTTTTCAATTTTTTATGGAAATATTATATATTTTATGGTATTATTGATTAAATATATTAAAATCCGTAAAATAACGGAGGAATGAAAAATGAAAGTTGTAATTCTCGCCGGCGGTCTCGGCACAAGAATAAGCGAAGAGAGTCACCTGAAGCCGAAGCCCATGATAGGCATAGGCGACAGACCGATTCTCTGGCATATAATGAAAATTTATTCCCACTACGGCTTCAACGATTTCATAATCTGTCTTGGCTATAAGCAGTATATAGTCAAGGAGTTTTTTGCGGACTATTATCTTCACACCTCGGACGTGACGTTCGACCTTGAGAACAACTCTATGACGGTACATAAAAATCATTCCGAGCCGTGGAAGGTAACTCTTGTCGACACGGGTCTTCATACAATGACGGGCGGCCGTATAAAGAGAATTCAGGAATATGTAGGCGACGAACCGTTTATGCTTACATACGGCGACGGCGTAAGCAATATCGATATCAATAAGCTGCTTGAATTCCATAAGTCGCACGGTAAAACCGGAACAATCAGCGCAATCAACGTCGCTCAGCGTTTCGGCGTGCTCGACGTCAAGGATGACGGCTCTATCGCCGATTTCAAAGAAAAGAGCGAAAACGACAGCAGCATTATCAACGGCGGATTTATGGTTATGAATCCCGAGATTTTTGACCTTCTCGACGGCGACGGCTGCATATTCGAAAAGAAGCCGCTTGAAACACTTGCGGCTGCAGGTCAGCTTATGGCGTATAAGCACGAGGGTTTCTGGCAGTGCATGGACACACAGCGCGACAAACAGCTTCTTGAAACGCTCTGGGAAAGCGGAAACGCCCCGTGGAAGCTTTGGGAGGATTAATGGACAGTTTGAGCTTTTATTCAGGCAAAAAGGTATTCGTTACCGGTCATACGGGCTTCAAAGGTTCGTGGCTTTGCAAAGCGTTGGTTAATGCCGGCGCTCTCGTCACGGGCTATGCTCTCGCGCCTGAAAAAGACAACGACCTGTTCGGGAAAACAGGTCTTGAAAATGAAATGGTTTCGGTTATAGGCGACATAAGGGATTTCGGCTCACTCAAAAAAGCCTTTGATGTTTGCAAGCCCGAAATAGTCTTTCATCTTGCAGCGCAACCGATAGTCCTTGAGTCCTATAAAAATCCGAAATACACTTACGAAACAAACGTTATGGGCACGGTTAACCTGCTTGAATGTATCAGGCAATCTGACTGCGTCAGGTCGTTTTTGAATGTCACAACCGACAAAGTTTATGAGAACGACGACCTTTCAAAAGCCTTTGTCGAAACGGACAAGCTCGACGGCTTTGACCCATATTCAAACAGCAAATCCTGCTCGGAGCTCGTAACTCACAGCTACGCTAAATCATTTCTTCTTGATAAAGGTATTGCCGTTTCAACCGCAAGAGCGGGTAATGTTATCGGCGGCGGCGACCTTGCGCCAAACCGCATTATTCCCGACTGCATCCGCGCGGCGTCAAAGGGCGAGCCGATTATTCTTCGGAATCCCGATTCCGTAAGACCTTTCCAGCACGTGCTCGAACCGATTTTCGTATATCTTATGATTGCCCAAAGACAATACGAAGACAAATCCTTCAGCGGTTACTACAATGTCGGTCCCGATGAAACGGACTGCATTACGACAGGCGAGCTCGCAACCCTTTTCTGCAGATACTGGGACGACGGCGCAAGGTGGGAGCATAAAAAGGTTGAGAATCCCCACGAAGCAGGCTTTCTTAAACTCAACTGCGATAAGCTTAAAAACACTTTCGGGTGGTCTGCGCGCTGGAATATTGAAACCGCAGTTGAAAAAACGGTTGAATTCACAAAGGCTTATCTCGGCGGCGCTCCCGCAAGCGGGATAATGACAAATCAAATCAATTCTTTTCTGGGAGAATAAAATGTTCGAAAATAAAACCGAGGAGCAGGCAAGGCAGGAAATATTAAAGCTTACCGCCGAATACTGCGAAAAATATCACCAAAAAAGCGAATATAAGGACGGCGACAGAATTAACTACGCAGGCCGCGTTTACGATAAGAACGAAATGACAAATCTTGTTGACAGCGCACTTAAATTCTGGCTTACGGCGGGCGAATACACCGAAAGGTTTGAAAAAGGACTTGCGGATTTTCTCGGCGTAAAATACTGCGCCGCAGTCAGCTCAGGCTCATCGGCAAATATGCTCGCATTTTTTGCGCTGACCTCTCCCCTGCTCGGCGAAAGGGCGATAAAACGCAGCGACGAGGTCATTACGGTTGCGGCGGGTTTTCCGACTACAGTCGCTCCGATTTTGCAATTCGGCGCAGTTCCCGTATTTATTGACGTAACAATTCCGCAGTACAATCTTGACATTTCGCTTCTTGAAAAGGCGCTCAGCAATAAAACAAAAGCCGTTTTTGCGGCTCATACGCTCGGAAATCCTTTTGACATAAAAGCAGTTAAGGCATTCTGCGAAAAATACAATCTCTGGCTTATCGAAGATAACTGCGACGCTCTCGGTTCACGCTACACACTCGACGGCGTTTCAAATTACACTGGCGCCTTCGGCGATATCGGCACGTCGAGTTTCTACCCTCCGCACCATATGACCATGGGCGAAGGCGGGGCGGTTTATACCGACAATGCGCTGCTCAATAAAATAATCCGTTCAATGCGCGACTGGGGACGCGACTGCATCTGCCCGTCAGGTAAAGATAACCTCTGCGGGCACCGTTTTGACGGTCAGTACGGCGAGTTGCCCAAAGGCTATGACCACAAATACGTTTATTCGCATTTCGGATTCAATTTAAAGCCAACCGATATGCAATCGGCAATCGGCTGCGCCCAGCTTGAAAAGCTGCCCGGTTTTATTCAGAAAAGAAAAGAGAACTTTGAATACCTCAAAGCTCTCCTTAAAAATTACGAAGATAAATTGATTCTGCCCGAGGCGGCTGAAAATTCCGACCCGTCGTGGTTTGGTTTCCTTATGACCTGCAAAGACGGCATTGACAGGGAAAAAGTCGTCCGCCATCTCGAAGAAAACGGCATTCAGACGAGAATGCTTTTCGCAGGCAACCTCACAAAGCATCCGTGCTTTGACAGTATCCGCGATGACGAAAAGGCATACAGAATTATCGGCAGCCTTGAAAACACGGACGCAATTATGAATAACTCCTTCTGGGTAGGCGTCTACCCCGGAATGACAAAAGAAATGCTTTCAAAAATGGCAGAAAAAATTGTTGAGGCGGTGGGATGATGGGAAAAGAACTCAATGTGCTTTATGCCTTTGACAATAATTACGCTCCATTCGGAGGAACATCCATTTTTTCGCTGCTTGAAAACAATCAGGACATTGACAGGATACGCATTTTTGTTGTAATGGACAATGTCAGTGATGAAAACAAACAAAAAATACAAAGGACAGTTGATAAATACAAAAGGGAACTCATTATTGTTGACGGTCAGCAATTTGCGGATTTAATGAAAGAACTCGGCGTTCCTATGTACAGGGGTTCATACGCAACGCATTACAGAAAATTCTTTCACCTGTTTTTACCCGACGATGTCAAAACGCTTCTGTATATTGACTCGGATTCAATTGTTCCGGGCAATCTCAGCGACCTTATTAACTTTGATTTCAAGGGCAAATGCGTAGCTGTGGTTAAGGACGCAATCGCAGGCAAGTATAAAACCTTGCTTGGGTTTTCTTCCGACGAAATCTATTTCAATGCCGGCGTAACACTTATCAACGTCGAACTTTGGAAGGAACGCGGCTATTCCGAAAAACTTATTGATTACATTCAGAATGTCAGGGCAAAATTTGTAAATCCCGATCAGGATCTTTTCAACATGGTCCTGAAAAACGATACCATTGCCCTGCCGCCCGAATATAATTTTATGCCTGTTCACAGAGCGTATCCTGACAAAGCTTTTTTCTTCTGCTATCCGCAGAAAGGTTACTATTCAACAGGGCAGCTTGAACACGCAAGGCAAAATCCGAAAATAATACACGCCTATCGTTTTTTAGGCGAATTTCCGTGGCATAAAAACAATTATCATCCGGACACTGAGCTTTTTGACAGCTATCTTTATAAATCGGAATGGTCAAATTATGTTAAAAGACCGGCCGGTATGCCTTTTATCTTTAAAATTGAGAAGGCGCTTTACAGGCTGTTTCCAAGGGGGCTGTTCCTTTTTATCTTTTCAAAATACACTGAACAAACCATTAAGAAAAAGAATAAAAAACTGATGAAAGAGAGCTTGAAATGAACAAACAGGATGTATATTTTTTACCTTTTGTAAAAGCAATACCAGACAAGCTGTTTTTAAAATTGCATTTTCTTATAAGTTGTAAGAAAATACTGCATCTGAAAAACCCTGTAACTTATAACGAAAAAATACAGTGGATAAAGCTTTATGACCACAATCCGTTATATACAAAATTAGTCGATAAATATGAAGTAAAAAGCTATGTTGAAAAACTGATCGGTAAAAAGTATATTATTCCGACATATGGGGTATGGGATAGTGTAAATGACATTAATTTTGTCTCCTTGCCTGACAGCTTTGTGCTCAAATGCACTCACGACAGCGGCGGAGTTGTTATATGCAGGGATAAATCGGATTTTGATTTTGAAGAGGCAAAGAAAATTCTTTCGGATAGCCTGAAAAAGAACTATTATTATTGCGGCAGAGAATGGGCTTATAAAAATGTAACTCCGAGAATAATAGCCGAAAAATATATGGTTGATGAATCAGGCTATGAGTTAAAGGACTATAAGGTTTTTTGCTTTAACGGCGAACCACGGATTATTCAGGTTGATTACAACAGATTCAGCGGGCACCTGAGAAATCTTTACAACTGTAACTGGAAATATATACACGGAACATCCAAGTTCCCGACAAATCCGGAAAAACAATTTAAAAAGCCCCCCGTTCTTGACGAATTGTTATCCCTGTCAAGAACCCTCTCAAAAGATATTCCCCAGGTAAGAGTAGATTTTTATATTGTTGAAAATCAAATCTATTTCGGCGAGCTTACTTTATATCACGGGAGCGGATTTGAAAAGTATACCCCTCCCGAATTAGGAACAGCATTAGGCAATATGTTGAAATTGCCCGAAAGGAACTAAAATGTACAAGGTTGCAGTTGAGTATAACGAAAATGCAAAATATCCAGATTATGGCGAGGCAGACTATTATATTAAAGAGTTAGTTAAAAACTCATTTGCCGATCTGGAACTTGATAAAGAAAACTACGGAACCGAAAGTTGGAATCCTCTCGGCAAATTCATTAAGCCCGGAAATCTTGTTGTTATTAAGCCCAATCTTGTTATGCACAAAAACTACAGAAAAGGTTTCCAGGATGACACAGATTGCGTTTTTACAAACCCGTCTGTTGTCAGAGCAGTTCTTGATTATGTAATTATTGCTTTAGAGGGAAAAGGCAAAATAACAATCGGCGATGCTCCCGTACAGGAATGTAATTTTAATGAACTTATTAAAAAAAGCGGTTATGAACAACTAGTCAAGGACTATCAACAAACCGGAATCGACATTGTTCTTAAGGATTTCCGAGGCGTTATATCCAGATCCGATCACGGAGTCCTTCATCAGAGCGAAAAACCCTCAGCAAAACATATTATTGTGAAGTTGGACAATCTCAGTGAGTTTTCGGATTGCAGTAAAGATAAACTGAAAAAAATAAGAATAACAAATTATAATCCCGATGAATTAATCAAGCATCATAATTTCGGAACGCACGAATACTGCATTGCAGAGGATATTCTTAAGGCTGACTGCATTATTAATATGCCAAAGCCAAAGACACACAAGAAGGCAGGAATAACTGCTTGTTTAAAAAATCTGGTGGGCATCAACTGCCGTAAAGAATATCTGCCTCATCATACCACCGGCAGTCTGTCTGACGGCGGTGATGAATACAATAAAAAAAGTAAAATAAAGGAACTCCGAACAAAAAATCACGACAAATTCTGCATCTGCGTATATAACAAGAAGTATTTCCGTGCCCGTTTTTATCAGGCTGTTATTTTAGTTCAGGATTTCATTATAAATCACTTTTACAGCGACCGCACTTCATTCGGCAGCTGGTCAGGTAACAACACAATAAGCAAGACAACAATTGATTTGAACAGAATTGCTCTGTATGCAGACAAAAACGGCATTATTAAGGAAACACCTCAGAGAGCCTTCTTCAATATTGCCGATATGATTGTTTCAGGCGAGCACAACGGACCAATGGCTCCCGAATCCAGACCGGTCGGTATGATTTTGGCAGGCGAAAACTCCTTTGCCACAGATCTAGTTATTGCCCGTCTTATGAGAGCAAAAATTGATAAAATTCCCACCTTTAACAGTTATTTTTCAGGAAATAACAGCTTGCTGATTTTTAACTCTGATGAAGATATAACCTTAATTTCAAACGATTCGAAATGGAACGGAATATCCTATAAACAGATAAATGAAAGCAACAGCTTCAGCTTCAAATCCCCGGACGATTGGGAGGAGTGTTTTGAACAGTAAATTTGCTATTAACAAAACCGTATATCATGTTGCTTATTACAATATAGGTAATTTTCTGTATTTAGGCGCACAGTGGATTATTTCCATTGTGCTTGTACGTATGGGCGGTTTAACCGATGCGGGACTGTTTTCATTGGCCATGTCAGTTTGCAATATGTTTTCCATGATTGCAAATTACGGCCTTCGTTCATATCAAGTTTCCGATATTAAATCTTCCTTTGACGACGGGACTTATGTGCTTTCAAGAATAATTACAGTTGTTACCGCATTTGTTCTTTGCGTAGGATACACCCTGATATCGTCTGATACCAGACAAAGTCTTATTCTGATTGCCGTTTATATGCTTTACAAATGCATTGAAGCATACAGCGATGTGCTAACGGCAATATCCCAGAAAAACGGAAAAATTATTTATTCCGGAATATCGCTGGGGTTAAAGGGAATCCTGAACCTTTTATTATTCCTGATTGCTTATCGATTTAGCGGAAATCTTACTCTCTCGGTTATCGTTATGACTGCAGGCTCGCTTTTTGTTCTGCTGTTGTTCGATTTCCCGATTACGAAAAATTATTGCCGTCAGACAGATGCCTTTAAGAAATTTGATATAAAAAAACTTATTTCTTTGCTTTGCGTCGGACTGTGGACAATGCTTTATGTGTTCTCTGCCACTGCGTTCAACAGTATTCCAAAGCTGATCCTTAAAAGACTCGTCGGCGTAGATTTGCTCGGTATTTTTTCTTCTATTTCCGTTCCGACAGTTTTAATAACCACCTTCGCCGCCGGCATTCAAATGCCAATTGCCCCAAAGATGGCAGATTATTACTCTAAGAATCAGCAAAAAAAACTTGGCAGAGTTCTGTTTATCTCCGATACTGTAATTGTTTTTTTAGGCATACTTGCAATTATCCTTTCGTTTTTTATCGGAAAGCCTATTTTCAGACTCATTTACGGAGAAGTTGTTATACCGTATTTTAATCTGCTTTATTTCACCATAATTGCAAGCACATTAATAGCAGTTAATAGTTGCTATTCTGTGCTTCTCGTTTCCGTCCGCAAACTAAAACAGTTGCTTGCCTTTTCGGTTTCGGCGTGTGTACTGGTACTGATTCTTTCGCTTGTGCTCATCCCCAAATACAGTATTTACGGTGCGGCGTATGCGATGATTATTGCTTCGGGAATACAGTTTATAGCTGAAACTGTTTACATACTTAAAATCATTCTGTCCCTTAAAAAGACGGAAAATGAAGATGAAAAAACCGATTCCCCCTGCGCCATTGTTACCGGCTGTACGGGGTCTGTCGGAGTTTCGCTGATTAATAAACTTGTCTGCGAGGGTTACACGGTCTTTGCCGTGCTTAATCCCGAATCAAAAAGGAACTCCAACGTACCCGAAAATGAAAAGGTAAAAAAGATATTCTGCGGCATTGACGAATATCAGAAACTGCCCGAAATGATAAATGAAAAATGCTCGGTATTTTTCCATCTTGCCTGGGCAGGCACTTTTGGTGAAGGCAGAAACGACGTCGCGCTCCAGCAGAAAAACATTGAATATTCGCTCGACGCCGTAAAGGCTGCAAAGGCTCTCGGCTGCGAAGTCTTTGTCGGCGTCGGCAGTCAGGCTGAATACGGCAGAGTTGATTGCAAATTAACCGATTTTACGCCTGCAAATCCCGAAAACGAATACGGCAAAGCAAAGCTTATTGCAAGTCAAAGGACGAAAGAGCTTTGTAATGAGCTGGGTATCCATCACGAATGGACAAGACTTCTGAGCGTATACGGCCCGTTTGATCATGAAAAATCACTTGTGTATTCGGCAATTTCTCAGCTTAAAAGCGGCATCTGTCCCGAGTATACGCCCGCAGAGCAAATCTGGGATTTGCTTTACTGTTCGGACGCCGCAAATGCGATTTACCTTGTCGCAAAAGAGGGCAAGCCGAATGAAACATACGTTATCGGCAGCGGCGAAGAAAAGCCGCTGAAGGAATATATTGAAACGATACACAGGGTAGTCAATCCCGATATCAAGCCTGTTTTCGGTCAGCGTAAATACGGTGAAAATCAGGTTATGTATCTTTGCGCGGACATTAAAAAGCTTGAAAACGACACCTCATACAAACAGGAAATCCCGTTTGAAGAAGGTATAAAAAGGATGGCGAAAGAGATAAAATGAAAAAAATCAGCGTACTTATCCCCTGCTATAACGAGCAGGAAAATGTCGTGCCGATGAGCGAGGCAGTAACGGAGCTTTTTAAAACGGAGCTGTCACAGTATGACTATGAAATTATATTTATCGACAACTGCTCGACGGACGGCACAAGAAAGCTTCTTGAAGAAATTTGCCAAAATGACAAAAAAATAAAAGCCATCTTCAACGTCAGGAATTTCGGTCAGTTCAACTCGCCGTTTTACGGAATGATGCAGACAAGCGGCGACTGCGTTGTCACTCTTTGCTGTGATTTTCAGGACCCGGTCGAGCTTATACCGACCTTTGTCAGGGAATGGGAGGACAACGGTTATCAGATAGTGTGCGGCATCAAGTCAAAGAGCAAAGAAAACCCGTTCATGAGGCTTTTCCGCACTTGCTACTACAAGGCTATCCGTAGAATGTCGGATGTCGAAATTATTGAGCATTTCACGGGCTTCGGTCTTTATGACAAATCGTTTATTGAAGTTATGAGAGGTCTTGACGATAACCAGCCGTTTATGCGCGGAATTGTCGCAGAACTCGGCGGGAAACGCAAGGAAATAGAATACACCCAGCCGAAACGCCGCGCGGGTAAAACTCACAATAATTTCTTTACGTTGTATGACGCCGCTATGCTTTCCTTTACGTCGTACACAAAAATCGGTCTGCGTCTTGCTACCTTCGTCGGATTTTTCATCGGCATTATCAGCGCAATTATCGGTCTTGTTTATTTCATCCTTAAAATAACAAACTGGAACGGTTTTTCAGCAGGTATGGCGCCGATTGTGGTCGGCATGTTCTTCCTCGGCGCAGTTCAGCTGATATTTATTGGGCTTCTGGGCGAATACGTTCTTAACATAAATTCCCGCGTAATCAAACGCCCGCTTGTTGTTGAAGAAAAAAGAATTAATTTTGAGGAATAAAAGAACGGGTAGTGCGAAAAGCACTACCCGCTTTTTTCAGTTCATTTTATATGGGCTTATTATCATATTCTCCCGCATTTCTTCTTCGCTTAACATTGGCTTCATATACTCGAGAGGAAGCGATTCCATTTGCCCATCTTTCCGTTTATATGAAACCTGTTTAGGCTGCGCAGTTAATTCAATCGGAGTGTGAACTTCTGCAACAACCGGTCCGTCGTAATCGAACGCTGCCTGAATCTTTTCGTCAAGTTCGCAATTACTGTCAATAACAAGTGATTTTACTCCGAATGCCTCGGCAACTCTTGCTATCGGCGGGATTGTTACGCCCGACTGCGCATTACATCCGACAAAATGCTTATTGAAAATATTTGTCTGTGTGGCCTGAATTGCGCCGTAACCCTGATTGCAAAGCACGAACAGCTTTACAGGCAGATTAAGGCGTCTGACAGTTTCAAGTTCCTGAATATTCATTACAAAGCCGCCGTCTCCGATTACGCTGACGGTTTTTCTTTTTCCGCCTGCAAGGCACGCGCCGATTGACGACGGAAGCCCATAGCCCATCGCGGCAAGTCCTTTTGTGCAAAATGCACGTTGTCCCTCTTTAACCTTAAAAGCCTGCATTGATATATCTATACAACTTCCGGAGCTGCCCGAAACATATATATCGTCCGCAGTCATTTTATCGGAAATTGTGTCTATAAGGCAATAGGTGTTTACAAGTTTTTCCTGCTTTCTGTATTCGGAAAGAATAATCGGATATTTCGACTTCATCCTCTGGGCATAGTCAAACCAGTCGTTTCTCGTATTTGACATTATCTTGTCCGCGTGCTTAATAAGAAGTTCAATAAAGTCCTTGGCATCAGCGCAAACAGGGATATCGGCCCTGACATTAATCTTGTGTAGTTCATTATTGTCAATGTCGACTATAATCTTTTTCGCCTCACGGGCAAATGAATCAAAATTATAACCCGTTTGCAAAAGATTTAACCTTGCGCCGATTGACAAAAATAAATCTGAGTTCTGCTGAATAAAGT
Source organism: Clostridia bacterium (assembly GCA_017613735.1). Classification (GTDB taxonomy): domain Bacteria; phylum Bacillota; class Clostridia; order Oscillospirales; family Acutalibacteraceae; genus Fimenecus. The sequence continues at coordinate 78,855 of JAGADF010000001.1, read as the reverse complement.
TTGCGTACCTGTGTCCGAGCCCGCCCGGTCTGCCGAAATACAGCGGATTGTCTTCGGGTATAATGTCAATGCCGTTCCAGGTTGTCAGAACAGGAATATTCAATATTTCTATCAACTTTTTAAAGCTATCAATTCCTCCCGACATTCTTATTCCGTTACCCGCAAGAAGAACCGGTCTTTCAGAATTGTTTATAAGTTCTATTATCTCTAAAACCTGCTCTTCAAGTTGATTATTAACCTCTGTCGGTTCAGGAGTAAACCCCTCAAGATTGTTCTCATCAATTACTGTTGCCTGAACGTCAAGCGGAATATCAAGCCAGACAGGTCCCTTTCTGCCGTGAGTCGCCTCATAAAGCGCACGCTCAATGTGATAGCGAATTGTATTCGGGTCATCAACAAGCGCCGCATACTTTGTAATCGGTTTGACTATTGAAACAATGTCAACCTCCTGCATACCCTGCTGGCGTATACCCTGATTATTAATCATATCTGCCCGCTTGACCTGACCTGAAACACAGAATACGGGAGTCGATTCAATATATGCGCCTGCAATTCCCGTGAGCGCATTTGTTCCGCCGGGACCTGTTGTTACCATAAGCAGTCCCAGCGTATTGTTGACTCTTGCGTAAGCTTCGGCGGCAATAGCACATGCCTGCTCGTGAAGGCAACAGACATATTCTATTTTTTCGCTTTTGCCGAGCGAATCGTTAAGATGCATCGCTCCGCCGCCCGGAAGCATAAACATATGTTTAACTCCCGTTTCTTCAAGCCTTTTTATAACATAGTCAGAAAGTTTAATCAATTCTTTTCCCCCGTAATTAACTATTATAAATACTATCGGTCAGGAACTTTACATTTTTACAATTAATGGCTTTATCCTTAAAATCCCTGAACATAGCGGTAATTTCCGAATTCAGTTCATCCCATTTGCCTTCGGCATTAAGAGACGGAAGAAATTCATCCGCGTAACTTTCGTTATACTTTGTCTTAAAACCGTCGAAGCCTGCAAGAGTAACGGAAGGCTGACCGAGATAGTCAAGAAATCTCAAAGCGCAGATTACCGCATTGTCAAAGTGTTCCCAGCCGCGTTTTATTGCGCTGTTAAAATTCACGACCAGCTCGTTTTCCCCACCGTTATGCTTGATATTTGACAGAACAATTCTTTTAGAATTCACGAATACGTCGGGAAACGCCTTCTGCGCATATTCATATCGGGTTTGATTAATGAAAAACATATAGTCGTAATCATACCCTTTCAGTATAGCGTTTACGCCAATTACAACCGGTTTGTTTTCATCAATATATTTCTTAATCTTTTCTTTTTGAGTCAATGACGATTTCCCGGGAGCGATAAGCAGAATTTCCCTTCCTGAGAAATCGTCTTTTAATTCTTTAACAGCTTCGGTATCATCGACATAACGGCTCTGGTTTTCTATATACTTTTGTTCAAGAAGGTCATAATCATATTTCAACCTGTCAGAAGGCGGAAGCATCTCAATAATATTTCTCATATCCTTAAAATTAACTCTGTGGTTGTTAATAAGGTATGCAATATTATTTACGTGAGTACAGTACATTCCGGCAATAAAATACTCAGTTGAATAACCCCATTTATAGTTCTCTTTGAAATAGGACATATATATATCGATTGCATCCATTATAGCGTCAAGATTATAATGACAGCCGCACTTACGATTAAGATAACTAACCGTCAGTTCGGTTGTGGCATTCCCGGCTCCCCTGCCCATTCCGCAAAGACTCGAGTCAATAATAATATTACGTTTTGACTCCGACATTGTCTTAATAAAGCTCATTGTCAATGCAAATGAAAGCTGCTGATTATTATGCGAATGAAAACCAAGGCTGATTCTGCTGTCAAGATGACTGTCAAGGATGCTGATAATTCTTAACAAATCCTCTTCAAACATTGCTCCGAAGGTATCAACAACCGATAGGCTTTCGGGCATGGCTTCATTCATATCGTCAGCGAGTGAAACAAGCTCGTCGTCCGTATAACCGAGGGTGTTAGCCGCCTGATAAAAAACACGGTAACCTTTTTTCTTTATCTCATTACCGATTTTAATTCCCTCGCGGTGCTTTCCTCTTGGAAATACAACCCTTATCGCGTCAAGTGATTTCCCGTCGCAGGAAGGCAAATAATCAGTGTTATACCTGTCCCAGTCAATCATAGCGACGTAAGTGGCGCGTTTATTCTCAGGCTTAATATAATTGAGCAGGTCATCGGGAACATGGAAAAATGACGTGCCTTCCTTATGCTCATCATTTTTAAGCCAGCCGCACTCAATGATATCAACATTAGCCTTTTCAAGCTGGTCAATGATACCCTTTACGGCAGCGGAACCGAAATTCGAATTGACAATATAAGCTCCGTCGCGAAGCGTGCAGTCAAGTAATCTTATTTTTGAATTCACGGGTATTCACCACCAATCAGTTTCATACAACAATAATTTTATCACATCACATATTTCAAGTCAATAAAACAAACGGCAGGAACTCCTGCCGTTTTAATTTATATTTCCTTTTTCTTTTTTCTGTTTATAATCACATAAGCGATTAATCCTAATGCCGTTACTGCGGAAATGCACGCTCCTGCTTTGAGTCCCTGCGGGAAATAGTTAAATTCAACCGTATGTTCGCCCTTTGTCAGGGGGATTGAAATATATGCGTCATCAACAGCAATAACGTCATTTTTGTCAACTGTTTCGCCGTCGAGAGTTATATGCCAGCCCTTGTCATAGGGAATAGACGTAAACAGCAGACAATCCTCCCCTGCCGTAACCTCGCCTTTGAAATGAGTATTCTCAAATTCGGTCAGTTTCAGCGTGTGCTGACTCAGTTTGTTGTAACCCTCAATAAACTTATCCTTATTAAATGAAGCAAGGTAGACGGACAAAACGGAATCCTTTGTTAATTCTGTCACGGGAATCCTGACTGTCAGTTTTTCCCCGCCTTTATGATTACCGATTGGCAGAATGGTATTCGGATCATGATAAAGATTACTAATATACTTTAAAAACTCATATTTTTCTCCGTTAACAATTATCTCCGTACCTTTTCTGTTCCTGTTCTGTGAAACATAAATATAATATTCTCCGTCACTTGGAATATGATAACTGTATTCAACAAAACCTTTTTCTTTACCCTTATTCAGTTTTGTTGAATATGTTTTTGTTTCCTTGGATGAATCATCATTTTTAACTTCAAGAATCAAGTCCTTACCCATAACATTGTCCGGTTCATAAAGCGCAAATACATTTTCTGATTTACTAAATGATGAAAACAGTTTATTTTGCTGATATAACGGATTAACATCTGTCTCAGTTTTATATTTTTCCGCTGCATAATCAACGCAATAACCCAATGGCAAATAGTAATTATTCTTAAATGCTGAAAACTCATCATAATCAGCCGCCTTCGTATAGTAATCATAATACTTAAACGAGGCTCTGTCTCCGATAAGATACTTAATTCCGAAAACGGTATTATAAACAGGCGTCTGAGAAAAATAAATCATACTATTCTCTTTATTTCCATCCAGCCCAAGCGCATACTGACTCCTTGCAACAGAAGAATTCGACATTGATGAAAAATTAGTAACTCCATTGTATCCCATCAGCATGGGATACATATAACTTTGTGTGTCTGTTGCCTCTGTTCTGAAAAACAATTCGTCTTCTTTTTCTTTAATAGTTGAATAAACTCCCCTGAACTCAAGTGAATCTCTGTCGAAATCACCTTTATAATAATTAAAATCAAAATTACTTAATTGGGCAAAAACCAATTCAAGACAAAGCACAAAGACAGCTATAAGTTTTAAAAGCTGCCTATCAATTTTTTTAACCCCGTTTAGTAAAAATACTGCTATCCATACTGCCGTAAAACCAAGACTGATAATAACCGCATATTTTTCGGTATGAGATTCTGCAAGCAGTCTCATAACGGCGATAAAGACAACGCATGCTAATGAAGTTCCTATAATAACCGATTTTTTTATTTCGGTTATTCGGTTCAGCGCTTTTGCCATAATTGTTACCGAAACAAATATATAGAAAAATGCAAACCGATCCGCAATTCCGTTTGCAAAATGAAAACCGCACCAGATAAAAGACAGCAAATTTAAATTCATGCTTAAAAACATAAATAAAAGTAAAAATGCATCGCATATCTTTTCACGTTTTGAAAATGCTTTCGAAATAAAGTAAACGGGAATTAAAACGACTGTTAGTAATCCCGACCAGCAATTAGGGACATCCGGAAGAGTAGTTGTTTGAACGATTGTGCTGCTGCCGGAAAACTGCTGAACCAGAAAATACAAAGGATTAAAGTAAAACTCCGGCTTATTCGGAAAAGCGTCAGTTACTGCAGAGCTTGATTTTAACGCGTAGAAAACCGAAACAAGCGAAACCGCACACAATAATGCGGCTAATATCGAAAAAAACACAAACATTATACCGCTCTTAAACAATTTGCTTTTCAATAAACCCTGATTTAAGTCTTTTTTTATTTCGTTGTTGCTCAAATAATAATATATAAAATAAACTACCAGGAATAAGCACAGCATATATGCCGTGTAATAGTTTACAAACATCGAATAGGAAAGTACCGTAAGGTATAACCAAGGCTTTCTTTCGTTAATAATCTTTTGAAGCCCTAAGGCAGCCAGAGGAAGGCAAAAAATAGAATCGAGCCACATAATATTCCAGTTATACGCTACAAACCAGCCCGAAAAAGTAAGAAGCAAACTCGGAATTATGTTAAACGCGCCTTTAAACGAGTAACTTTTTTTTAGATAATATGAAAAGCAGCCCGCAATCATCATTGATTTTAAGAGAATAATTATACTTATAGCGTGCGGAATATTTTCCCTGCTGAAAAGGAGAATAATGTAAGTAAAAGGACTTGCAAGATAATTCAAATAATTGCCTAAAAAAGAATATCCAAGCCCTGCTGACCAGGAAAATAAAATACTTCCGCCCTGCTTAATGATATCATACAGGTGTGTAAACATAGGACCGTACTGTTGAGCGAGATCGCTGAAAAGAAGGCAGTACTCTTTTCCAAACGGAAAAATCTCATAATTAAAACAAACAAAAAGAAAGAACGCCCCTGCAAGAAATGCAGAAACAATAATATCCCAATTGCGTTTTAATAACTCTTTCATATTTCTTCTCTTTTCATCTTTTTGTAACCATATTTTATCATAATACTATAATTCTCGTCAACAAATGAGTAAAACAAAAAGGGTGGATTTTCATCCACCCTATTTGTATTAAAGGTTTTTTACACTAATTGCTATTAGCCTGTAACACCCTTGTTGGGGCAAGCTTCAGTATCATTAGCAGCACAAACAACTGAGAACTTATCAATTGCTGTGAAAGAAATTGTGTACTGCGTCTTGCTGTTCGGGCATACCGGAACTGTACCGTTATCGAACATCTTAGCAAAGCTGCCGTTTGTTGCATAAAGTTCACTCTGTGAAGGTGTAGCTGTGAGATAGCCGCCATCTTCGCCGCCTGTCATAACATAGGAAGCAAGGTTAGAACGGATAATTCTCATGTCGCCTGAGCAAGCCTTTTTCTTAGCATTTGTTGTAACTGCAGAATAAATCGGAACTGCGATAGCAACAAGAATACCGAGGATAACAACAACGATCATCAATTCGACGAGTGTGAAACCCTTTTTGTTCATCATTTTTCTCATGATGTACATCTCCTTTTTTAAATTAAAAATTTTTAATTATATAATGAGCCCTGTTGCTCAATATACCTTTTTAAAAGAAACGGGAATATTCCGTAACTTTGTACTGAAAATATACCACAATAATCCCCGTTTGTAAAGAGCTTTTTTAACATTTTACTCTTTTTACAAATCAAAACAACTGTTTTTAGCTATTTTTCACAATTAGTCAGAGGGATGGTAGTCACCATGACCTTCAAAATCACCGTTTGCTGTACAGGTTATCTTTATTGAAGTATCAACACTACCTTGTTCAAGCACATACTTTCCGCCCTTTGGACAAGTCGGAACACCCTTTAAATCAAACTTATCCATAAAATCAGCCGGAAGCGTAGCATTACCTAAATCATTAGAAATAAGCGCATCATAGTTCTGATGCTCCAGATAATACTGGACGCACGCACTTGTAATCATTCGCATATTCGCAAAACAGGTTTTCTTTTCTGCATTTTCCGTGGCGATTGAATAAATCGGAATCGCAATAGCAACCAAAATGCCAAGGATAACGACAACTATCATTAGTTCGACGAGGGTGAAGCCCTTTTTATTTAACAGCCTGAACATATAGACGCCCCCAATTATAAACTGCAAAGCTTCCGTGAATAAAACGTAACTCTGTATCTATAATTATAAACAAAAAAACTTTATTTGTCAATAGTTTTTTATTGAAATTTCATATTATTCAACAGCAACTGTTGCGAACGCCGCGAGTCCTTCGGCTGCAAGCCTGAACGCGCCCTTAAGCGCGGGGGCTTTTTCAGTCAGGCTTATAAACGCCGGTGACCAGTCATAATATTTATCAATCATCCATTCGCCGACCGTATTGCCGCGAAGAACAGTGTCTCTGAAATCACGGAGCGGTTCCAGAATCTGACTCTGTCTGTCCAAACCGATTGTCAGCGAAGTTAAGAAACAGAACGGAACTGTGCCGCTGACAGAAGGTACATATGTATCCCCTATTGTATCAGACAAATCCCTCTTTGTATTAACGGAATGATACCTTACAACATTAGCTCTTGCTGAAATGTTTTCAGCCTCAACTTTATTAACGCCTTCAGATTGAAGAACGACCACTCTTTCAGCATCTGTTGGTAGATTTGTACTTTCACCCGTTGCAGTAATACTTGCATAAGTCCAACCTGCGGCATATTCAGTTGATAACCTCTTCGTGGAAGGATCAAAATTAATCTTTTGGTTTTCGCCATCCATATTATCGAGATTAAAGGAAACAACATAATCTGTTGATGCCTGAATTGTATTATCAACCTTATTCTGTATCAGACCGCTTACAGATGCAGTTAATGCAGTTGCAAGATAACTGTCATGGTCTCCTTCGGATTCCTGATTGATAGTACTGTCATAAGCGCGGGGATTCAAAGCGATTTCAAACCATACGTCAAGCGCAACATCAGTATCCTGTTCCGTTTTGACGCTTGGTATGTCTGAAACAGGTTTTATAGGCTCTTTTTCATCCTCAGGTTTCCATGTAATAGTTGTTGACGTAACATTACCTTCAGAATCCTTGTTTTCCGTTATTTTTAACAAATCTCTGTAGCTCACCTGATAGAAATGCCTGTCAAATGTCAAAAGATAAATATAGCCGTTCTTAAGAAGCTCCAGATTTTCATCGGTTTGCGTAGGATTAACGGAAATGTTGTGGTCGCTGTCAAACTGAATTGTACCAAGCTCGGGACATGAAGGCAATGAAAACGCTGTAGTACTGCCGACGTTGTCCACAAGGGTTTCGTCGTACATTATTTCGGCTCTGTCAGCCGTACAGAACGCTTCTCTATTTGTATTTGTTGAAAACGAATTTGCGACATACTCGGTAATCGTCTGAATCATCCATCTGTATTCTACACGGCGATAATTCTTAATAATGAGGATTATTAAGTTTATTGCAAGAGTGCTTGCAATAAGCATAATGGTTAAGGTTACTATCATTTCCATGAGAGTAAAACCTCTTTTATCGCTCTTTAGTTTTCCAACAGCTTTAAAAAACATAGGTCATTCCCCTTAAATCTGATAACCTAAATACTTTATACTTGCTCACGCAAAAAGCGTGAGCAAGCATTTTAAATATAATAATTAACCTTGACTTGCCATTGAGTTAATACCCTGAAGCTCAAATGCGGTAATGGTTCCGCTGATTACACGCAAAGCTTTTGTATCAGATGTGGTGTAATCAGTTGAGCTTGCAGAGTTTCTTGTTGATGCTCTGCGCCAGCCGCCGTCATATTCACCCGAATACAATCCGTCGCTTCCAGTCGTGGTATTCGCAGATGCTTTAGAAGGATCAAGCGCGTAATACATTACGCAGTCTTCTCCGGTATCCTGTTCGCCGTTATGATTTGTATCAAAATATCCCATGGCGTACCAGATGCCTTCGCAGTATTCAACCGAAATAAAGTTTATCCAGTCGTCTGAAACCTTTATGGCCTTCCAAGTTATCAGGCCGCCGTTATCAAACTTAACATTGATAAAGCTGCCCGCGCCTGCGGCACTGTAGCAAGATGCATTTCCGCAATAGTCCTTAGGATCTCTGCCGCTCTGGTCACCTACTGCTACCCAATAGTCATCAGCGTAAAGAACATTGTTGACACTCGCAAGAACTGAGATAAACTTATTCGTTGTAAATGTAGTGCTGTTTACAGCCTGAGTGCTGAAGTCATAATGACCGTAGCCTGCTCCGGTAACCGTATTTATTACGTTATCGGTGCCTACAACAGAACCGTATCTATCAGCCCACAAAAAACTTTCAAACTCTTTGCGAACGCCGGTAATCTTTGAATCCTCATAATCTCCCTGGGAAACCTTTTCGTAGTCATAAGCCCAGCTAAGCAACGTACCGTTTTCGGTGCCCCACATTGCTTGAGTCTTGGTATCCCAAGTCATACCCCAGTTAACCGTATTAACCTGAGTGTCAGCCAAAGGATGACAGTTCGTACCGACTTTGTTATTACCGTAGAACTTATTTTTTCTGCTGCCATCTGCCTTATAATCCGAAAGGAAATTAGGCGAATAATTGTTCTGAGGCGCCTTATTGGAATCTGACGTAATATTGAAATAATTTCTGTGGTACTGTGTATTCCAGCCTTTTGCAGCAATAAGATTAGCCGAACTGTTATACTGATCAATACCATAGAACTGATGGAATACATTGGTTTCCTGTTTTAGCGACCAGCCTTTGCCGGATTCCATAAGTCCCTCGTCATCACTTGCTACGCCGTTGCCTGTTGCCCTTATATAAACCATGCCGTTGTTCATTACATGACCGAGCCTTGTCAAGTAAGCGTTATCGTTAGCCATGTAACTTAACGAATAGCCTACAGCCAGCGACAGGTTGTTTCCGGTAATGTCATCGTGATAACTCTTTACATCAAGCATAGTAACATTGTCGCGAAGGCCGCCCGAGAAGAACGAGTGGTTAAACTGACCGCCCGCAATGACATCATCATACTTTTTGAAATATCTTTCCGAAGCAGCATTGGAATCAAGTCCCGAAAGACCGGATACCTGAGGCGTTGCAGGATTCTGAACACCTATTGCATAAGGCTGTGAAAGATAGCCGATTGTAATGTCAACCTCGTGACCTGCAGACATATAGTAGTCGTTGCCCTCCTGCGGGAGCGCGGTACCAATGAAACTCCTCTTTGTAAGAGTGGCATTTGTAACATCGCTCGGCTGGGTTGAAAAGCCTGAGCCGTCGCTTGTCGGACCGTAGTATCTTATATAGCCTGTTGTTGTAGTGGTTTCTTCTTTGTATTCTGTTTCTCTGATTTCTTCAGGGAAAATAAGCCTCCACGTTTTGCCTGTCCATGCACTTTCAATATCGAGCTTGACAACACATGTTCCGCCTCCCGGCAGATTTACCGTATACTGTGTGCCGTTGGCGAGTGTGCGATCATTAATGTTAGTATTAGTACCGTCAACAATAAACTGTTTTATTTCCAGAGGCGAGGTTCCGGTACCTGTACAGAATTTTTGTCTTTCTGACTCGTATACGGTATTTTTTGTGGTGGGTGTCTCTGTTGTTGTCGCGGATCCACCTAACATTTTTTTATATTCAAATACAATCTGGAACTGATGTTTACCTATATACTTACCCGTAGGCGTAGCATTGGTGGTTGTTATCGTTGTCTGTGTATTGCCAAATGGATAAAGACTCGGATTGGTTCCGTAGTTAAGAAGCGCGCTCCACGTCGGATTGTTGCCGAATACAGTGCTTGAAAGAGCATAGTCCTCCGAAGAGGTAGCGGAAGAGGTATGGGTGTCGCCGAATTTACCGACAGGATACCAGTATTCGCCGTCTGTCGCTATGCCAAGTGTACTTGTGTGAAACCACATACTGTAGTTATTGTAAAGAAGCGATCCGATATTCTTTGTCTTCCAGCCCCATGTATCAACAACAGCGGGAATATAACCGCAGTAAAGCGTATAAGACTGTTCAGGATAAAGCTGGTCTCTGTTAAGTACCGAGCTTTGAGTGGAATTATAGTAGCTGTGTTCGGAATTGTTTGTTTTATTAATCTGAATAGCACCGACGGATGTAATGGTAATAAGTGATTTGTCGTTTATCTCGGCGCCTCTTGATGTCTGATACTCGTAGTTTGTAGCCTCAATATAACCGTCCGCATCAATCTTGGAATACTGGTTGTTCGGCGCCATTGAGGTCCTCAAAAAGCCGTTTGCCGTCTGGCGGAAACCAACGAAACTTGTAAAAAGTCCCTTGGGCTGATCATAAAGATCTGTGCCGTTGCCGGCATAACGGTATTCATTGCTGCCGTTTTTCAGCGAAAGTATTCTGCCGATAGACGTTATATAGGTATCGTCTTTGGTAACATTCGCCGTATAGTAGTTAGATGTAATCATCTTATACTCATAAAGAGTTGTGATTTCGGAATCCGAAAGGACGTTTGCGCCGCTGACTCCGTTGTAATCATAAGAACCCTGACCTGAGCGGAAAATACTCTTAAACTGCGCTTGAGTAGTTTTTGTCTGATTTATATTTTCATAACTTGAGCTGTCCGCCCTGTTGCTGCTGGTAATGTAATAATATCTGTCATATTGACCGAGATTATCACCGTCCCAGTAATAGTTTCCGGGTCTCTGACTTGTGCCCTGACGCCAGAAACGACGTACCTGACCGGCGTCACCGCCCATAATGTAATAGCCGTATTCGTTGACGCCGCCTTCGCCGTCATCGCCTTTACCCTTTTCGACCCATTCAACATCGTTCATGGCGGATACAAGACGGATGGATGATGCTTCGGATCCTGTACCGTAGCCGTCGGAACCTGTGCCCATCTGCTTTGCGATAATATCCATTTTTCCGGTTTCGGGCTCAACGCCGGATGTCGCATAGTAATAATAACTGCCCTTACCGTCGTTAGAGCCGTCGTGAGCTTTTTCGCCGACCATTATAATTTTCGGCGCAGTTATTTCAACGGTTACCGACTTGGTACCATCTTTATTACCTGTATAATAGATGTGAAGCGGTGAATTCTGGAAGCATATTGTCTCATTTGCGCCGTAGAACTTAATCTTTACACAAATTGTAGCTTCCGGATCGTCAATTGATGTTCCGCCCGTAATAAACGGATTTTCGTCAATTACATAATAATTACTGGCTACGTCAACTTCCTCGCCGGAAGAATTTGTATGTCTGATAACGAATTTTGTCGTATCAATTTTACCGCTGTCAGTAAGCTTAAAATTAAATCCAATTGGAACAACCGTAATTGTTTTTTCAAGGAAGTCGTCCGAAAGAGATGTCGGGAAACAAACCATCTTAAGGCTCTTATCACCTGTCAGGAAAGTTACATAATCCTGTGTGCTTCCTTCATTATCGGCGTCCGTTGTAATATATTTACCGTTAAGCTCACCGACATTACCCGTCGCCGTACCGAAAGAAACCGATTTGCCGCTGACGGTAAGAGTAAGCGGAACGTTATTAACTATAGATTCATAGCTGCCGTCATTTTTACCGCTGTTAGCAAGAAGACGTTCCATAAGACTTGCTTTTTTGTATGTCTTTCTTGTCTCTTCGCCTGATCTGCGTATATTACCGATATAACTTGCAAAAAGCGGCGTAAAAGTGAATATAATCAACATCAAAATAGACAGAGCTACAAGAACCTCAACAAGCGTCATGCCGCGTTTTGAGGAAAGTCTTGATTTAATTGTTTTTACCTGTCTGCTCACCAATCTCACTCCTTTTTACCTTAGTTAATCGTTACTTGGTTCGCCCCAGTGCAATGCTGATGCATTAGAAGCACTCGGCGGAACCATCTCGGTAAGCGAATCGTTATACGGTGATTTTTCGCTTATTTTTCTCATAGCGTCATAAGTTATTTTTCCATTGCTTGTCAGTATATCGGTGCCGTCAGTAATCTCATACTTGACGTAAAGACCGACCGCATATTTTTTTGTACCTTCGGTAACCGTTATTATGCGCTGATTCGGCTTTTCATCAGTTGAATTATCACCGGAAGTGTCTGTATTGCCGTAATAGAATTCAATTATATTTGCAAATCGGTTTAAAACATTTTTTGAATACCTGTTTGTAGCTATTGATTTCTCAAGGAAATATCTAAACAAATCAATGCTGCCGGTCGTTACTGTCTTACCGCCGGTGGTGTCAATCATATTCGCATTATATTGATGCGCAATCTGATATTTTGAATCGAAGTAATACACATCGCCCGCTGAAAAAGCTCTGTAACGGTATGTTCCAACATTCGGCATAGTAATATTTACATAAACATTACCTCCGAAGAAGACCTTTCCGGATGATGCATAGTTGTACGGTGCCTCCGTATAGCCGTTTCTCGCCGAATAACCGTCAAGAGAACAGATGGAAACTGTACCGTACCTGTATTTGGCATTGCTCAAATCGCTGTAAAGGGTTGAATTCGTACTCCATGTAAGTGCATTGTTCTTTGTGAGTCCTACGCCATATGCCGACATTTCGACATCGCCGTCAATAACAATAGTCTTACCTTTTAAAGTTAAATTGTTAAAATAGCCCGATGCCGATTCTGCATTAATTCCGGCGCGGACAAATATATTTTCAAGTGAAACAAACGAAACAAGATTATCCTGGCCAGCGTATGTAGTTGAATTTCCGCTCTCATCTGTTACTGTCTGACCGCCTGCCAACTGAATTACACCCGTATCGTCAGGCTTTTCAAGAATCATATTGCCGGCAGAGTAAGCAACTCCGAAGGGAATTGTCCTTGTTCCGCTTGAAAGAGTTATTGGCTGTATTCCAAGCGCGCTCAACCATTTAAACTTCATCTGGATATTGCTTGTATGTGTATATTGGCCTGCTTTTATTAACTTTTCGGTTCCCTGTGTTTTCGCATTGTAACTATTTGAAACTTCATCGGTGTAAGCACCGTCTATAATGCCGTTGGCTCCGTAGTAAAGGCTGCTGCTGACCGTAGCGTCGGAAATCCAGCCCTTCATTGTTTTTGTTGCGTCGCCTGCCACACCTTTTGCTGTAATTAATTTGATATTACTTGAAATACTTTTTGGTTCTGAACCGGTTGTTGAAGTGCCATCCTCCAAATAGCTCTTCAACGTAATGCTTTCCGTCTTGCTGACGTTTTTCATTGTAACCGTATAAAAACCTATTATGTTTCTCTCTTCATAAGAACTCTTTTGTTCTTTGGTTACAAATTTATATCCTCCGCTTGTTGTGTCTTCTCCCGATCTCGGACCTGCCCAGACAAGATAAACCTCATTTGAAGTAATCTCTGCACCGTTCACACCTGCAGCCGTAAGGAAGGGTGCCACGGAAGAAACATGCAGGTCGTTATCTTCAACCATCTGATATGCAAAAGCGGCGGCCTCAACGCCTGAGCGCGCAAGGTAATCCGCCTTCTTTGCATTTGAAGCATATCTAATAGCTTTGAGGCTGTCATAGCTGTAGGCATACATAGCCGTACCGAGCAGTGAAACTATCAATAAAATGACAATTACTGCCGGTAAAGCCATACCACTTTTAGGATTGAACTTTATTCTTTTTCCTGTTTTCATATACACGTTCACTCCCTCGTGAATTAGGATTTTAAAAAATCTTAAACAACAACACGAAGCATTTCTTCAATTGATGTTTCGCCTTCGATTACTTTATACATAGCATCCTGGCGAAGTGTAAGCATACCCTGACTCTGAGCAAGTTTCTTGATGTCAAGGCCTGTTGCGCGCTTAAGAATAAGCTGACGCATTTCTTCCGTAACCGTAAGGAATTCAAATACCGCCTGACGGCCTTTATAACCCGTATTGTTACAGGTCAGGCAGCCGCTGGGCTCATAGAATGTGAACTCGTTTTTGTCCGGATATTCGTCAAACGGGAAGTCGGGAAGAATGTTCGCAACTTCCTCTTTTGAAAGAGTATAGGGCTCTTTACAGTTCTTGCAGAGCTTTCTCAAAAGTCTCTGGGCAAGAACGCCTACAAGCGACGAAGCCGTAAGGAACGGCTCAACGCCCATCTCTTCAAGACGGGTAATAGCCGTCGGCGCGTCGTTTGTATGCAGTGTCGAAAGAACCAAGTGTCCTGTAAGAGCAGCCTCGATAGCGATTTTCGCAGTCTCGGAGTCACGAATCTCACCGACCATTACGATATCGGGGTCGCTTCGGAGGATAGAACGAAGACCTGCGGAGAATGTCATACCTGCTCTGTTGTTCATCTGAACCTGGTTAATACCTGCCATACGACGCTCAACAGGGTCTTCAAGCGTAATTGTGTTCTTTTCGTTTGTACTGATTTCCGCAAGCGTCGCATAAAGCGTAGTCGATTTACCGGAACCCGTAGGCCCTGTAACAAGGATGAATCCGTAGGGCTTATGAATCGCGTCGACAAATCTCGCTTCCTGACGCTTTGAGAAATGAATGTCTTTAAGTCTCAACGACTCGTTACGTCTTTCCAAAAGACGCATAACTATCTTCTCACCGTAAACCGTGGGAAGAGTAGCAATACGTATATCAAATGTTCTGTCGTCAAAACGTACCGTTGCACGTCCGTCCTGAGGGATACGCTTTTCGGCGATATCCATACCGCCTATAACCTTAACACGGGAAACCGCCGAATTGTATATCTTCAGGGGATTTGTCATAACCTCCTGAAGAACGCCGTCGATTCTGAAACGGACTCTCATATACTTTTCAAGAGCTTCCATATGAACGTCGGATGCGCCGGCTCTTACGGAATTGTTGATAACCTGATTTACAAGCTGAACCGCAGGCTTATCGTCAAGCGAAAGTTCTTCGTCGTCTTCGCCCTCTTCGGATTCCTCTTCATCATAGAAATTGTTGAGGTTTGAGCTGGAATTGACATAATTCTCAATAGCGGCGCTAAGCTCCGAGTCGGTAGCGACCAGGGGTTTAATCTCATAACCCGTAATACGCTTAAGGTCGTCTATCGTGATAATGTCATTGGGGTTCTTCATCGCGACATAAAGCGTACCGTCCTCCTCAAACAGAGGAAGCACGTTGTTACGAACCGCCATTTCAGGCGAAACAAGGCTCGCAACAGCCATGTTAACGCCAATATCGTTTATTGAGACATACTTTGTAAATGTCTTTTCAGCAAGAACCTGTGCAATATCTTCTTCAGTGCAATAACCAAGTTCTACAAGGATTGTTCCTATAAGAGCCTTGTTGGTTTTCTGTATGTCAAGCGCCTCGTCAATCTGATCCTCATTGATGATACCCGCGCTTAACAATCTTCCGCAGACACTGCCCGGAAAAACTATGTTTCTTCCCATTTGAGTACTCGCCTTTCGATTTAAAGATTAAAGAATTCCTTTAATTATTTTGAGAATGCAACTACATTTATAACCGCAACCTTTTTATCGCCCGAACCGGGTGTAAAGGTTACGCCGTCAATACGGTAAAATCTGTCCTGTGTAACAATGCCGTCGCAGATAGCCATAAGGTTTTCAAATTCGCCCTCGACAGTCAGTGTAAAACTAAGGCTCTGAACATCGCCCTCTGTACTCTGCTCGCCGAACTCAATAAGGTTCATTCTGCAGTCATACGCTTTGCAGAAGCCGTCAAAATAAACCATGAAATCCTGCTGGCTGAGTCCGTCGCTTGTAATCAGGCTTTCGTATTTTTCATTCTGCTTTATGTACTGTTCACTGCGCGCTTTTAATGTAAGCAAATTGGCAATAGCGGATTTATTCTGTTCAAAAACGGATACCTGTTCGCTTATCTGCGCTTCAGTCGCCTTTGTCTGCTTTGAAGTGTAGACGCAAAGAGCAATCAAAGCCGCGCAGGCAATAGCGATAATAACTACAAGCACTCTCGGATCTGCAGAGAGCTGTTTAAAATCAATTTTCATCTCTTTTTTCATTTCTTATCCCTCCGCTGCTGCTGTAGTATCTTCGGCTGCCGCAGTAGTGCTTTCGGCCGGCGCAGCCTCTGTTGTTGTTACGGCCTCGCCGTTTGCATCTGTCTGCGTCTCAGTGGGCGCGGGCGTTGTCTCTTCAGAAACGACCTCTGCCCTTCCGTCTGATGTAAGCGTGCCCTGTGTGGAAAGAGAAAGTTTGAATGTAACTGTCTCTGTACCGTCCGCATTGTACTGCTTGACTATTTCATTTGTAACTGCAGATGAAATGTAATCCTTTGCTTCAAGGTCATCCCTGCAATCAAAGACATCCTCAAAGCTCGATGCAACGCAATCGAGGTCGCAAACGCCGCCGGTAAACCAGTCGCCGAGGCTGATACTCTTTACGTGAACATACGAAGGCATATCATTTATAAGCTTGGAAAGGAATTCTGTCGAAGACATTCCCTTGGGCTTAATATTCTGATAGATAGTTTCGTTTTTCTTCATATTGTCATAGATAGCCTGATACTGTTCAAGTGCCGGGAACTGAGCAACAAGTTCGCTGTTAGCGGCATTGACCTTTTTAAGCTGACGCTTAACAATAATGTCTTTGATAACAAAGCTTGCATAAACAATGAACAGACAAACCAAAATCAGAAGCGCAACCTTAGAAACTATATCCTTTGTCGCCCTTCCCTGTCTGTATTTTCTGTAACTTTCGGGTAAAAGACTTACTTTAAACACTTTTTTATCCCTCCAATGCCTGTATTGCCATGCTTATGCATGCCGTATAAGGTTTAACGTCAACCGCTCCGCCGATATTCGCATAAAACGAAGGTGTTTCGACCGGCAGAGATACCGAAGACTTAAGAACCTCGGCAACCTTGCTTACGTTGTTGACGTCGGCTACAAAATAAATAACATCGACCGGATCCATGGGATACTGAACGCTGTAGAAACTTAACGAACCGTTAAGTTCCGAAACGAGCATATCGCCGACAGTTTCTATATCTTCATCCGTAGCTTCGCCTTTATAGATTTTCTGAACATTGTCATAATGTTTTTCGGGAATCGCTATAGAACGGACTGTCTGTATCTTATCGCCCTTTATAAACATAAAGTTAATGATTCCGTTTGATACATTGAGAAGGCAATAACATTTGTCGGGGTTCGCCGTGGAAGCCGTTCTGCAGAGAGCCAGAGCCGTAGGCTCAACATCATAAATTGTAAGCTTTGCAGCTCCGAAAACATTTATAAGCTGCTCAAGCATATTCTTCCTGGCACCGACAAGAACAGTATCAACCATTTCCTGCTCGTCTGCGTTAACAGACTCGCCGGCAACAAGATAATCCATTTCCATTTCCTGAACTGCTATGGGCATAAACTCCTGAGCCTGAAGGAAAATCATATTCCTGAGTTTGTCGTCGGTAACCTTCGGGAATGAAGCATATCTCATAACAACATTCTCATTGTTAACGCCGACAACGATATTCTCCGAACTGAAATTCTTATCTTTCAGAAGAGTATGAAATGCATCAGAAAACCTTTCCGCATCCCTGATAAAACCCTCTTCAACAACAGCGCTCTCAAGAGCCTGCGTTCCGAATGCCGTAAGATTGTATCCGCCTCCGGATTTTGTCATCTCAACCGCACGGATTTCGTAGGAATTATACTCAAATCCGATAACCGAGTCTAATTTTGCCATAATATCAATCTCCTAACAGAATCTGTTTGCTTTTCTTATTAATAACCTTCCATATTTGTAGCTGCGCTGAACATCGGGATATAAAGTGAAATAAGCATACCGCCGACAAGTCCGCCGATACCGATAAGTGCTATCGGCTCAATTAAGGATTTAAGGTTCTGGGAAGCGACCTCGACGTCCTCTTCAAAGAACTCCGCAACCTTGTCAAGAAGGTCGGGAAGCGTACCTGATTCCTCGCCGATTGCAATCATACCTATAAGCATAGGCGGGAAAAGACCGCTCTTGTCAAGTGAATCCGAAATGGATTTACCGTCTTCAATTTCAACAATTGCATCCTTAACCGCTTTATCAATCAAATCGCTGCCCGCCGTAGCTCCTGCGCTTTCAAGCGCCTGAACCGCCGTAACACCGCCTGCAAGAAGAGTAGCAAGCGTACGGCAGAAACGCGCGACAACCATCTTTGTCATAAAATCGCCGAGCTTAGGCATTGTCAGTTTATGATTCTCCCAGAAAATATGAGCAGGTTTACTCTTAATAATTGCTCTGATAACAACAATAAGTATTACTATACCGAGAATCCAGAAATACCATCTTTCTCGAATGCTGTGTGAAAGTCCGAAAATAACCTTTGTAACGCCGGTTATTGCCGCGCCTGACATCATACCCTCAAATATTGGTACCAAGCCTATTAACATTCCTATCAAAAGGATTACCGCAAAAATACCGATATTTCTCGGATACGAAACAGCCGATTTAATGTTATCCTTAAGCTTTTTCTCCTTCTGCAACTGTGCCGAAAGACTTATCAAAGACTGCTCAAGAATACCGCCCAACTCGCCTGAACGAATCATAGCTATAAACAGCGGGTTAAATATTTTCGGATATCTTGCAAATGAATCAGCAAGCGTACTACCGCCTTCAACGTCGTCCGCTATTTCCTTGATTGCCTGAGCGAGCGTTTTGTTAACTGTCTGCTTTGAAAGAGTTGTCAATGCCCTCGTTACGGGAACACCCGCAGAGGTCATCGCTGCAAACTGACGGCAGAAAACCGACAAATCCGCAAGCTTGACTTTCTTCCCTCGTCCGCCTGTTCTTGAACCCTTTACTTCTTTTTCCTGAATAGTGGTAACGGTAACTCCGGCTTCACGGAGTTTTTCCATTGCAGATCTGGAGTCGTTCGCTATAACCTCACCGTGGACGTTCTGACCTTGTTTACTCAGACCGTCATAGACATATGCTGGCAAGTTTATTCCCCCTAATTAACGATTTTTCGGGGATAATCAATATCCCATGGTTGACAGACGTCTTGTGATTTCCTTAGTGTCAACGCAGTATTCAAGAACTGATTCTCTTGAAATCTTCTGCTCTCTGAGAAGTCTGAGAAGTGCTTCGTCCATCGTCTGCATTCCGTACATCTGACCGGTCTGCATAGCCGAATAGAGCTGGTGCTCCTTCTCCTCACGGATAAGGTTTCTTACCGAAGGAGTGTCTGTCATATATTCAATAGCCGCAACTCTTCCGCGCCCGTTTACGGTTGGAATAAGCTGCTGTGAAATTACTGCTCTGAGTGAATTTGAAAGCTGCTGACGAATCTGGTTCTTCTGTCCCTCAGGGAAAGAGTCGACAATACGAGAGATTGTCTGAGGAGCCGTCTGAGTATGGAGCGTAGAAAGAACAAGGTGTCCTGTTTCAGCTGCCGTAACGGCTATTGAAATACTCTCGGGGTCGCGCATCTCGCCTATCATAATGATATCGGGGTCATGACGGAGAACAGTTTTAAGCGCGTTGGCGAATGAGTGGGTATCCGAACCTACTTCTCTCTGCCTGATACTCGATTTATTGTGTGAATGCAAAAACTCTATCGGGTCTTCGACCGTTACGATATTTGTTTCCATTCTCTCATTTATGTAGCCTATCATAGCAGCAAGCGTTGTCGACTTACCCGAACCGGTAGGACCCGTTACAAGAACAAGACCTCTGGGAAGCGAGCAAAGACGCTTGATATCGGCGGGAAGACCGAGCTTGTCAAGCTTCGGAATTTCAAACGGAATTGCTCTAAAAACAGCCGCAAGCGTATTTCTCTGAACAATTACGTTGCCTCTGAAACGCGCGCATCCGGGAACGGAAATCGCAAGGTCAAGCTCCCATTCCTCTTCAAGCTCTTTTTTCTGATTGTCGTTTGTAACGCCCGCTATCATTGCAACAACGTCAACAGGCTTGAGAATCGGATATTCCGTCTTCTCAAGATCGCCGTTGATTCTGATACAGGGCGGCATACCTACGCAAAGATGAAGGTCCGAACCTAATTTTTCAACCGTCAGTCTCAGTAACTCGTCAAGCGTTACCGGATAATCGCTTTGCTTTCCTTCAAAAAACACAGTAACTCTCCTTTTTAAGAGTTAATTCTCAAATAAACTCTAATGTTAATGATTTACCCTTAAAATCACCTTTAGAGGCACAGGAATCTGTGCCTCAGGTGATTGGTTTTTATTAAGCTTCATCCATTGACTGAAGAAGTCCCTTGACATATTCAGCCTTGTCAGCCGTTGTGTTTACATAAAGGATAAATTTGGGGCTGCCCGAAAGATCCGTAGTAGAAACTACCTGATAGCTAAGAGTCGCAGCATCCGCATAAAGTCCCTTAATCGTATCAATTCTTGTGTTAAGTATTGTAGCGTCACCGCAGGACTCAAGAGGTCTCCACTTAACTTCATTGGATGTCTGACCGTCGAGTTCATCAAGCTGTGATTGAACGTATTCTCTGTCGCCTTCCTTACAGAATACCATGAAAGACTCTGCAAGCTCGTCGTTTGAATACTGATAGAAGTTAACGCCGGCAAGATTAAGATTGCTTGCTCTTGAAAGAATCTCGGTTACAGTGCTGTTTACGGGTGTGTAAACGAAGAACGAATCCGTAGCCGCATCGTCAACGTCGATAACGTCCTTGAGAAGATCAAGAGCTCTGTTGACGTCTGACTTCTTGCCATAGAGATAAATCATCTTTGTGTATTCGCTTCTGCCGAAAATCTGAACATTAGCGCCGAGTTCTGCAAGAAGCTTTGTAGCAATATCTCTTGTTACATACTGAAGCTCTTTTGCATAGAGAATTGTTGATTCTTCCTTCGGAGCTTCCGAAGTGCTCGAAGAGCTGCTGCTCGATGAGCTTGAAGAGCTACTGCTCGAAGAACTGCTCGAAGTATCAGTGTTAACTACGCCTTCGTTATTTCCGTCCGTAGATTTCATTGAATCAGGAGTATAAGCAGGTTTATCAACAACAGCCTTAATCTTCATTATGTTTTCAAGATCTGAACCGGTCTGGTATGTAAAGAGTGTGT
The DNA here is from genome assembly GCA_017613735.1 of Clostridia bacterium. Lineage (GTDB taxonomy): Bacteria > Bacillota > Clostridia > Oscillospirales > Acutalibacteraceae > Fimenecus. Next base: position 57,719 of record JAGADF010000001.1, on the reverse strand, counting down.
AGGGCTTTGATGACATTACTATGCCTGCGTCAAAACCGAGCGTGCCAAGCAATGAACTGAATTCATCAGCCTGAATATAGTTCATATTAATAGGGGAGAAATTAACAGGAACTACAGTGCTGCCTGCAACTGTGTTTGTGCTCGTATCAAGGATATCGATAAGCTCCTTGATTTTCGCAACTTCTTTCGGATAAGCGCTTATCCAGATTTTGCTCTTTTCGGTATCTACTTTGAGAGTTGTAATATTCTCAAGACCAATTGAGCCCATAGCGCTCTGAAGAACATCAGCCGTTATGTATTTAAGGCTGTATTCCGCAAGAACAACGGAATCAACAAACTTTGAGTTAAGGTCCGAAACAGAACCTACAAAGATTGTGTTGCCGTCCTTGAGGAAGGACATGTCAGCCATTCTTGTCGCATAGTCAATAGCCTTGATGGGCGAAACGTCCTCAAGTTTAAGTGTTATTGTAGCGTCGGAGCCCTTGTAAACTACGGTATAACCCGCGTTAAGAGCAATGGCGCTGATAACATCCTTGATGTTTGCGTTTTCAACATCGAGCGACATTTTGCTGACGCCGAAACCGGTTCCGGCATAGCTTGTGCTTACGGGAATCTTGAGAATCTGTCCCGTATAGAGCTTGCTGACAGCAGTCATATCGTTTGCGTTTCTGATTTCGCTTACCGAAATGCCGTACTGTCTGGCAATTGACGAGAAGGTATCGCCTGTCTTGACAACATAATACTGGAAGTCAAGTCCCGTACCCGCGCCGTCGCTGCCTACTACCGTAAGCGGTACGATTACGTTTGCAAGCATGAGAGCGACAAGTAATATCGCTACTCCTGCTTTTCCGAGTGTCTTAAATGATTTCATTGAGTTTTCCCCCTAAAAATCCAAATTCTTCATTATATAATTAATGAAATTATTTGCTGAACGTCTTTGTTTTATCACCTGAAACAAGAGTGATGGATTTATCAGTTATTTCAGATACTACCCAGTCGGAGTCCCCGACAGTATCACCCTCATAAAGAGTGTATGACTTTAATGTGGTCTGAAGAGTAGCGCTCTTATAGCCGTAGGTTTCATAGATACCCGTAAGCTTCGCGCCGTCAAGTATGTTCTCGACGAAGGGATCCTTTCCCTCATATTCACCGCCTCGGTCTCTTTCAATCTGAGGAAGCACCTCGACCGCATCGTTTGCATTTACGGATACGTTGGTGTCAAGATCCGGTTTAGACTTCTTTGAAGAAAGAATAATTGTCGCCGCAACAGCAACCGCAATGACCACTGCGATAACCGCAATGACATACTTCATTGTCGGATTCTTTTCAAAGAACGCCGAAACAGAATTATTCTTCTTTTTGGCTGTTCCAGCCGAAGCTTCCTTGTTCTTACCGGTTATCTTCGCGATAAGCGCTTTTAAATCCATATTCAACTTAAAACCCCTCCTGATCCGGGTAATTTTTTGTATGACAAATAAGGTGCACGTATTGACACCCATTAAATAATACTACAGGTTTTTAAAAAAATCAACTAAATTTTGATAAAAAAATCTGGAAATTTTTGTAGAATTGTATAATACCACCCTTAAACATACAATATTTAGTATAAAAAACGGGAAAAAGCAGTAACTTTTTCCCGTTTTTTTTTATACTTTTTTACTAAATTATTTCTTTTTGCTATTCTTTTTGCTTTGACCGTAACCGTATCCGTAGCCGTAACCGTATCCGTATCCGTATTTTTTCCCGCCGCGATACGCCTTAATGCGGTTTGTAAAATTACCCTCGGCAATATTATAAACGCAACCTACAATTTCGGTGTTTGACGTACCGAGGTCTTCAACCGTTCTGCGAATTCTGCGTACAGATGCAGTATCTTCCCTGACTACGAGAATAATCGCGTCGGCTTCCGCTGCAAGAATTGCAGTATCCGCTATAACACCCGCAGGAGCGGAGTCGATAATGATATAGTCGAATTCCTTTTCGAGCTCGCTGAGTGTAACGCCGAGCTTATCGTCGGAGAGAACTTCGGCAGCATCAGGAATATTATCGCCGTTAAGCATAAGGAAGAGGTTATATTTTTCGGAATATCTTACTGTATCGGCAGCACTCTTGTCACCCTTGATTATTCCGTAAAGACCGTTCTCACCGCCTGCGGGAATTCCGAGCGTTGAGCTTACGGCAGGTTTGCGAAGGTCGCCGTCAATAAGGAGAACGGATTTGCCGTTCTTGGCAAGAGCAATAGCAAGGTTACAGGAGATTGTCGTCTTGCCCTCGTCCTCAAGCGTACTTGTTACTACAAAGGTCTTCGCATTTTCCTTTGCCGAGAAAGACTCAACCTTGGTTCTTATAAGCTTAAATGTTTCAACAAACGAGAAGCCCGTATTCTTATCAGTAATAAGTATAGGCATCTTGGAATTCTTTTTGCTGACCTTGCCGACCGAACCGAGAAGTTTAAGGTCAAGTCTCTTGTTGATGTCATCGGAAGACTTGAGCGTATCCTTAGCGGCAACTATGAGACAGAAAACAGCAATTGTAATAAACGCGCCAAGCAGTAAACCTGCAGCCGTATACAGAAGCTTCGTTCTGTCGGAATCAGGTCTGTCAGCCTTATAAGGCTTGTCGACGACCTTAAGCGTAGTAGCCGGGAATGCGTCCTGAGCAAAATCATCATAATGGTTTGTATAAGCTACGGCTATAGCATACGAAACATCAGGATCGTTGGTTGTAACGGTAAGGTCAACCCATGACGTATCCGTTATAACGTTTGCCTTAATACATTCTGCAATCTGACGGTAAGTCATCCGATAACCCGTCGCCGAATAAACATCGTCTGCAACCAACTGAAGAAGTCCTCTTGTGGTAGTAAGAAGATAGCGATAGTTATTTGCAAGCGTGCCGCCCGCCATAAGGTCGGACGAAGACTGACCGGTAATAATCGTACCTTCAGATCTGTTGTTGGCAACGAACTTTATGTTCGAAGAATACTTCGGAACGTAACTGAGTTTTGCATAAGCAAAACCGATTGCCGCGCAAACAACGGCAACGATAACGACTATCCACCATCTTTTAAGAACGTAGCTTACATAATTAAAAATTGAATCAACGGAATTTTCCTCCGTATCGGAATGGCCTCTGGGATTATATTCCATTTCCAACTCTCCTTAGAACCAAAAAATGCTTTACTGATTTATTATAGCAGACTAATTCCATTTTCACAAGATTTTTTTATTGTTTCTCAATAATTTTCTTATCTTCAATCCTTATTTCGCGGTTGCATATATCAAGCACCGCCGCTTTATGAGAAATAATAATGCAGGTAACGCCCTTAATTCCCCGGATGTTTTCAAGGAGGCTTTTCTCGGTCTGTTCGTCAAGAGCGCTCGTCGCCTCATCCAGAAGAACAATATCGGAATTGCAGAGAAGAGCGCGCGCAACGGCGATTCTCTGAACCTGACCTTCGGACAGCCCGTGACCCTTTTCGCCTATAACCGTGTCAAGCCCTTCGGGAAGCTCATTAATAAATTCATCCGCGCAGGCGAGATGAGCGGCGTTCATAATCTCTTCGTCCGTCGCGTCTGATTTGACAAACGCAATATTGTCTCTTATCGTGCCGCTGAAAAGCATATTGCCCTGCGGAACATATGAAAACAGTCTACGCGTTTTAATATCGGAATAATAAGCCTTGTCGGCGTCAATATAAACGCAGCCCTCTTCAGGTTCAAGAACGCCGAGCATAATTTTGAACAGCGTACTCTTGCCTATGCCGGAAATACCCGTAATTGCAATAAAATCGCCACGGTTTACGGTGAAGTCCGCATTTTCGAGCACTATGTCGCGGTCATACCTGAAGGTTACGTTTTCGAATCTTATATCTTTAAACGTATCTGAAAGGTTGTTGAAATCAATATCATCCGTATTCTTAACCGCTTCGTCCTTAACATCTTCAATTTCGATAAGTCTTTCGGCGGATGCAAATACGTTAAAATATGCGGGAATAATACCCGCTATCATTACAAGCGGAGTCTGAATCTGATTAACTAACTGAAGTATCGCAGTCAGGTCGCCGGGTGAAAGCTCGCCCTTATAAAGCCTGACCGAACACCACGCAAGAGCCGTAGCATATCCGGCTACGAAGAAAACCCCAAGTCCCGTGGAAGCGAGAATGGTAATATAGTTTTTACGCAGCCTCTTTTTATAATGCTCCTTCTGAAGCTCATTTGACCTGTCGTTGATTTTGTTCTTTATTCCGAAAACCTTTACGACGAGCATGCTCTCAATGCTTTCCTGCATAAACGAGCGAAGCTTGCCCTGGGCCGCCTGGACCGCCTTATGTCTCGTCTTCAACGGTTTTCTGAAAACAACGGAAATCGCGACACAGATAATACCGACAAGAAGAAGCACGCCGACAAAGCCCTTGTCAATACTTAACATTATAACTATAGCTGTGATAAGCCTTGTAGTAAACGAAACAAGCTGAGGGACGGAATTTGAAATTCCGTCTGCGACAACTCCGACATCACTTGAAAGCCTGTTTAAAAGCTCGCCGCTGTGATATGTATTTATAATAGTATAGTCTTTATCGAAAATTGAAGAGAAAACTCTCGTCTTATAATCCATCACAAGTCTGCCGTTAAGAACGACCTTGAGATGAGTCGAAAGCATATGCAAAACTATTTCGGCAATAAATACTCCCGCAAGAATAATCAGGTACTTGAAGGTGTCAATGTCCTTTTCAATCGCGGCGTTAATAACGTATTTCGCAATAAGCGCAGTAGACACGGCGCACACCGAGCTGACAGCGTCAGACAAAACAAGACCCAGCAATGCGGGAATTCGCTTTTTTACAGCGAAAAGCACAAAGCTGTTGGCCTTTTTCTTATCTTTGATTTTCAACTTGTTTTCAGTCTTTTTTGCCATTTACTATTTTCCAAATTGTTTTTTTGACGCGGTATTTTGCCTTTCGCATATAATAAATCTCGTCGCGGAAAACTCCGTTGGGCTTATAGCGAAGGCTTTTTACGGGAATCCGTTTGCCGTCGCGTTCAACGGCGACCGTAAGACCGACAATCATATCGTGTCTTATTCCGTATTCCTTATCCTTTTGATTATCGCCGAGAAGAATATATCCGTTTTCATCCTCGCCGACGACGCGGTGAAGCACGAAGCTGCCGTCGTCACGCCTGCAGAGGGGAATATCGTATTTTTTAAGCTTGTCCGGCGCCTTTTCGAGAACAACGTAATCCCTGCCCGCTTTAAGCGTGGGATTCATGCTCACTCCCGTAACCGGAATTGAGATCTCGCCTCCCGATGAAAGCTTTTCCTCAATAAGAGGCAGCATCTGGGAGAGCCGGACCTTTTTCTTGTTTTCTTCCATTATTCCTCGATAAAATCCTTTTCCCTGAGCTTGTCAACAAAGGCGTTGACATCATTAAGCGCAGTTTCAAAATCGACCTCATATTCCTTAACTATTTCCTCGGCGATTTTTTCCGGAGTATTGTCCGTTTCAAGCGCCTTCCAGACGAATGCGCCGATTTCGTTAAGGGTGAGCATTCCGCGAAAGCTCAGCGCGGTCGCGCCTATGGGTACAACAACGTTGCTTCCGGCTACGCTCTGAAGCATAAAGCCTTCTTTAATCTTCATTGTCATTCTCCTTTGGAAATTTTTCGCCGGTCAGTTCTTCAAAAGAGGTCTTTACGGCTTCGCGCGAAATATCGCACGACAGTTTATATACGGGTACGTTTCTTAAAAGCCCGTCAAGAAATCCGAACAGAATGTCCATGTGCTTGGGCGACGCAATAGGCTGAGTCGTCTGCTGATAAATAAGCGGAACAATTTCCGTCGGAGATATTTTTCTGATTTTATTTTCGGTTGCGCGTTCAATAAAACAAATCGCGCCTACGGGTACGCCTATATTCATACTTTCGTCGCATTTACCGCTGAACGGAGTACCGAAAGCATTATAAACGCCGTCGACAAGTCTTATTGCAGGCTTGTCGTCATTAATAATATTTGTGCCTTCAATATATTTAAGCCAGAGATGGGTATGGGTAGACTTGCCCACTCCGCTGTTGGCGGAAAAAAGATACGCCTTTTTGTTGTATTCGACAACCGACGAATGCAAAAGCATTCCGTCAAAGCTTAAAAGCCGTCTGTAGAACATTTCTCCCGCAAGAGCGTATTCAATCATATCGCGGGTAACGCCCTTGGACGCGGTTTTTTCATACTTGTCGATAATGTCGGACGTTACGTCAACTTCAATGTCCGCCGTTATATTTTCACAGGAGGGCAGAAGATATTTTCTGCTTCGTTCCTTGAGCATCGGATAACGGCAGTTCATAGCGACATTCAGTTTTGCGAAAGAGAAATATTCCATAATCAACTCAAAAAAATAAAGAGCAGACTAATCTGCTCTGCACGGTGCAAAGCACCATAACTACCAACAGGGGGTCTCAAAAGAAACCCCCTGCGATATTATTATTTAACTACCCTGATTTATTAATACCATGTACCGGGTTCGGGATCGCCGCCACCGATAGGTGTTGAATTAAAGTTATCAGCGATAACGTCTTCAACCTCAAAAAGAGCAACTTCAAAATCAGGTGCCTTATACTGTTTCATAGCTGAACAAGCTCCTTTCAAACAATAATCACACATACGTTTCTCCAAATCACCAGGCGGGTATTTCACCGTCGCCCGGATTACCCGGACCAATTTGGGAGATTGATGATATAATATCACCAATTTCGAATTCTGTCAATAGGAAATTTGGAGATTCATAATTTTTCCTGCAAGTAGGCATTTGATTTGTTATTAATCAAATTAGAAACCTGCCTGAACGTGGTATGCGTCATATCTTGCCTGAACGCCGCTCTGCATTGCCTGACCGAAGGTGATAGCGCCGCTTGAAATTACATAGGGAACAGCAATATATTCTGCAGAAACTACGCCGCCTGTAACTGTGATACCCGCGATTCTGCATGAGAATGCGAAAGCTGCGCCGCCAGCCATATCTGTAGAAATCTTTGTGGTCCAAACCTTACGGTATGTGCCTTCAGTCTTTGAAAGAGCTGCGACATCAGCTGCAGACATAGCTGCGATTGTTGCTGCGTCGCCCTCGCCAACCTTAGTCATAACGAAACCGACTTCGTCGATATCCGTAGCTGTAATCTTCTCTGTGCTCTCATCATAAGTAATCGGGAAAGCAGTCGTTGAGAACTGAGCTACGAAACGATAGTCAACAGATGTTGCGCTGTTGAAAGCGATCTGCTGTGACTTAGCACCATAACCAGCTGTAAGACTTACAAGAGGCTTAACAGCAGCTTCAACTGCATTTGAAACGAAGTTCATAGGAATCGATGTAACAGCTTCACCCTTTGTATAACCGGGGTTACCTGACGAACAAACAACATCATCGTTATCAAATGACTTAACTTCATCAACCATAAAGCCAAGTGACTGACCGTAAACTGCACTTTCAGCAACCTGTCTCTGGAAATAGATTGTAAAGAGCTCTACGTAATCATTGTTAATAAGTCTACCGTTAACTGTGTTAAGGAAAGCTCCTTTGTTTGCCTGTTTGCCAACCATTTCGCAAAGCATAACACCGTAACTATCGCTATAATATGTGCTTTCACCATCAATAGCACACTCAAACTTCTTTTGAACTGCTGTTTTAGTTTTGCCAAGGCCACTTACTACTGCTGCACTTGCTCCTGAAACAATATTACCGTCTGCATCGTAGAAGTTTTTGTCGTCAAACTGGGGACCATAAGATATAATCCTTGTGCCAAATTCCATTGTGTTGTTATAGAAATCTTCACCAACAAGAAGATCAACACCGTCATATGACATTATAGGCTCAAACTTTGAATTGTCATACTTAACACATGTTCTAAATGTCTTAATTCCATAAGGAGCAGCTACTTTAGCATATAACGTAACAGCATAAATGTCATTATTATCTGCTGTATAAACCTCACCAGACTCGCTATCTTCCGGTGTTTCAGTAACCTGAACAACTTCAAGCTTAACGTTTATTGCTCCATCAACCTCAGAAGAGTTGCTTGTAACTGTTATAGCTGCAAATGAAACTATCGAAAAAGCGGTGAGAGCCATAACTACAGCAAGAACAACACTAAGTATTTTTTTTGTGTTTTTCATTGTAATCTTTCCTCCATTACCTGAAATATCCGTAAAAAAACGGTATTTGACTATTTAGCGATACTATAATAGCAAATTATTGTACCGTTGTCAATAACTTTTCAGGATTTAAATGTGAAAATTTCGTGAACATCTGCTCCGAGCTCCGAAAAGCTCAGAGCAGAGTTGATGAAATCTTAATTAAACGTAGGGGTTAACTGTAACATCCAAGCCACTAGCTCCACCATAAACAATTTCATCATCCAAAAGTGTAATGTCGCCGCTAGCGTCAACATCCGCAGCGAAGAATACTACATCATCACTGATGTCAACACCACTTGCGCCACCGTAGACAATCTCTTCATCCAAAAGTGTTACGTCACCACTACCATCAACGTCACCGAAGATGATAACAGTATAAGTAGCATATACGTTGTCGTTTGAATCATAAACAGTAAGTGTTTCGCCTGTTGCTGTTCCGCTTACGTCAAATGTGCCGTTTTCAACTTCAAAATAATCAGCAGCATCTTCACCTACGGGAATACCATAAACATAGCCGTTAACATCATCAACATAGCCTGTGTCAATACCTGAAAGAACAGGAGTAGCAGCTGCGTTAGCAATTACGATTGTTGTAGCTGCGGGAACATTGAATGTCTGGCCGGTTGTTGTTTCGTCAGTATTAACATCCGATGTAGCGCGTGAACCGCAATAGAACGGACCGCCGATGTTGGAAGCTGACTTCTGCTTTGAAGCGTCAAGCTTAACTTCAGCTGCCGAAGCCTCTGAAACAGCTTCAAGGTTGAATGTAAGAATTGTTGTAGCTGTTGAATAAATCGGTGAGGCTACGCCTGCAGCGCCCGAATTGGGAACGTATACTGCCATTACAGCATTATAGCCTGTGCCTGCATCAAAGTTGTCGTTAAATCCGAAACGGGTTGCGCCTGCGCCGTAAATCTCTGCCTGAACCTTTGAACCATCTACATACTCAAAAGCCTCTGAGAAATAAACGGGAAGACCTACTGTGCCGACATAGAAGTTTGTCTGAAGCTTAACAGTAACCTTTACGATTGTGCCTGTGGGGATGGATGCGGGAAGCGCAGAGCCATCTGTGTTTGTAACTTCGACTGTCCAAGTTGCTGTATCTGTATCAGCGAATGTGCAAATTGAGAAAACGCTGAATGCCATAACAACAGCAAGAACAATGCTTAAAATTTTTCTTGTTTTAGACATTAATTTTGCCTCCTTAATATTCTGTAACTCTGACCGAGCCCCTTTCCACACGGGAGTGAGTTGCCCCACTCCCGATAAAACCCGGAAAGAGTGTCTAGAATGTACTCTTCAAAAGTACACTGCTGAATTAAACTAATTTAATTATGCCTGGTTAATATCTGTATTACCGGCAGCTGCACTGATGATTGCCGAAACGTCAGCAATTTCAAATACGCCGTCCTTAGTCGCGTCAGCAGCCTTAATCTGAGGAGCTGTTAAGGTGGTAAGACCGCCTGAAAGCTTTCTGTCAGCTTTAACTGCGTCGAAACCGTCGATTACGTCATCACCGTTGATATCGCCGTAGATTACTATGTAGTAGTTAGCAATCGGGATACCGCTGAGTGTAGCAGCAACCTTTGTGCCCGTACCGAAGAATGCGTTGCCAGCGCCTACGCCTGTTATTGTAAGAGTAGCGGCGTTGTTGCTAACCGCAACGTGAGTACGAACATCATTTTCAACTAATATTGTGCCGGGAGTAAGGTTTGTAATGTACTTAATATCCTGGTCAACATTTGTTGTAGCGTCGTTCTTGATTACTTCGATTGTGCACTTAAGAGCGTCAATAGCTGCCTGAAGAGTTTCAGTAACCTTTTCAACTCTTTCTTCGTTGCGAGCCGAACGTGTGTCAAGTTCTTCGCTCATAAGCTGCTTAGCAGACTTAGCGTAAAGATCCATCGACCATTCATCCGAACCCGTGCCGAATGTTGCTGTGTAACCAAGTGCCTCAATAAGATCGGTCCACTCAGTGTCAAGTGTGCCGTCAACAGCTGTGAAGTACGCAGCGTTTGCGAACATACCTTCAGCAAGGTCTACAAGAGCCTGAAGTCCTTCATAGCCGACCTGAGTCTCATAGTCATAAGCTACAAGTCTCAAATCTCTCTGAGCCTTAAGAAGGTTGTACTTAGCAAGGAATACATAGGACTGCATATCGCTGTTACCGATTGCCTGAGCTTCGGTAAGAGCTGTCTGATAGCGAGCCCATGAACGAGCTGTGTAATCAGCTGCGTTGTAATTCTGTGCCTGTGCATAAGCGATTTCCTGAGCAAGCTGAGCTCTGCCTGCAGAGTTCTTTGAGTATGCTCTCGGAATGAGATAATCATTGTAGTAATCAAGCTTATCAGCTATATCAGCAACATAGAGAGCTGAGTAACCGGGCATCTGCCATTCGGCAGCAGCCTGGTTGTAAGCTGCAACATCCTTAGCGTCAGGATCTTCAAGAGAGCCGATGATAGCGTTCTTCTTTGTTGTGTTAGCTTCAGCATTAATTACTGTTGAAAGGTCTTCGTGCTTTTCAGAGTCTGTGTAAGGAAGCCAGCAGTCTTTAATGTACTGCTCGGGAGCTGTGGGCTGCTGATACTCTTTAAGAATATTGCGGCCTTCAGTTCTGTTCTTCTCATACAGCCAGTAGCCGTAAAGGTTGAAGTCCTGGAAGTTAATCTGGTCGTCAGCGCCGATGAGAGCTGCTGTCTCACCTGCTGCAAGACCGTTTTCAAGGATAGCGGAATTATCTTCAGCTTCCTTCATGTCCTCGTCTAAGTTTTCAACAGCTGTCTTAAGAGCATTGTACTTAGCGTCAATGTTAGACTGAGCGAAAACAGTTGAGAATGTGCTGTCCATCTTGGGAGCGTTAAGAAGAACCGCAGCCGCCTTCATTGCATTTGTGTAGGCAGTGTATTTGCTTGCCGTATTGTATTCGCTCGCCATACGGTTCTTGCCCATCTCATCGTTGAAGAGCTTTTCAAGTTCGCCTGCATCAGCGAAGTAGAGGTAACCGAGATTAAGCGGTGAGCTTCCGGGGCCGTTTGAAACGCCGCTGTCGGATGTCGAAACAGCATTCCATGTAACTGTACCGATGCTGTACTTAGAACCGGATACATAGTAATAGTTGTCGTTAGAATCCTTCTTGTCTGCAGCGTATGTAAGAGCAGCGGGGTTCATCTGATACTCGGAGCCCTTTGAAACTACCGTATTGTTTACGTTGGAAGCCGCAAGACCGGCCTTGATGTAGCCGTTTGAACCTGATGTGAAGCCGTAGCTTGTTATCTTGTAATCATATTCTTCACTCTTGTTTATGGTCTTAGCCCAAATCTGAGAGGTTACGATATTTTCAAGATTGTCACGGCTCGTACAGATTGCATATTGTGTCCACTCAGCGTCCTGTACAATATACTTTGTGGTACCCCATGTACCGCCATTTTTATTATAATCGTTGGTACCATTATCTTTTTGGATATCTGACTTGTTCGGTGAAATAACAACGTATGTTGAAAGATATCTGTCACCGCCGAGTGTAGCACCTGATTTACCTGTTACGTGGTACTTAATGATAACCTGAACAGCGCTTTCAGATGTGTTCGAAGTCTTAACAGTGTACTTAAGTCTGCCGTAAGGAGCGATTGTTGTTGAACCTTCGGCAACTGTGAATGTAAGACCTGAACCGCTGATCTGGTCGATGATTACGTTGTAAGCCTTCTCATAGTTTGAACCGCCTGAAGCGTTGTAGTTCTTGAGAAGCATGCCTGCCGACATGTTTGTAATCGAAAGCGTTGCGCCGTCGGTTGTGTGAACATAACCTGACCATTTAACCTCAGGATCCTTGAATTCCTGTGAGCCTGTCTTCCAGCCTACGAACATCTCAACGATGGGAAGGACAACAACAAGAAGTCCGTTCGTGTAAGCTGTGGGAAGGTTTGTAAGAAGAGTCTTGATGAGTGTTCTGATGTTAGCCTGAGAATTAAGAGTGTCAATAGTTGTGAATGTGCCTGTAGCAAGGAGGTTAGTACCGAGTACCTTGTTAAGAACAACATTGAGAAGGTTTCTGACAACAACCCAGAGCTGAACGAGAGCGCCGTTGTTTGAACCGCTCTTTCTGAGAACGGATGACGACGGGATGCTCAAAAGACCTGCGTTGCCGGAAGCTGTATAGTCTGTACCCTTACCGAAGATATAATCAAAGTGAAGGTCAGCAATACCGAGGATGAGCTTGTCGCGAAGGACTGTCTCAAGCCATGTCTTGCCGGAAGCAGCTGTGCAGTTGATAATTTCCTTGAGAGGAAGAAGATCTGTGAGAATCTTGTCAAGCTTAACCCAAGGATCGCCGACTTTAGCAAGGTCAACTGCGTTGTTGCCTGTGAAGGAGCTTATGTTGATGAGCTTCTCCATATTCCAGCCCCACTCAACGCCTGAGGTAAGAGCCCAGTCGATAATCCAGTCAACTGTTGCTTCCCAAGCCTGCGGGTTGCTTTCGAATGTTGTAAGATCATAAGTCTTGCTTGCTGCGAACTTGAAGCCGTTTGTTGTGTCACGGCCGAGGTCCGTAAGGTTAGAAAGGTAGGACATACCAACGTCAACGCCCATTGTAAGGATAACGTCGAGCCAGTAGCTGTTGTCCTTGCCCGAAACAAGAGTTCTTGTATTGTAGTTTGAGAAGATGAGAGCGTCATAGTTATATGTCGGAACCATCTGAGTAACGAGCTCACGAACTACGCAAGCGAGAACTGCGCCGACCTTCTGGCCTGCAAGCTTTTCAGCCGAAGGAAGGATGAGCTGAGGCATAAGAGCCTTAGCAATGATAGCTGCAAGAGCTGAGAAAACTTCATCGTTCGAAGCAGTTGTGCTGACCATTGTCTGATAATATCCGTCATAGTGATGGAGATAGTCAGTGCCGAGAACAGCGTCAGGAGATTCGGGAAGAAGCTTCTGAGCAGCCTTGCGGATGTTGGATACGAGATAGGTGTTGTCACCGGTCTGAAGGCCGAGTGAAGCGTAAACGTCTGACTTAAGGATTGTCTGAGCTGCCTTGCAGAGGAAGTCGTTAAGGCTCTGGAGAAGAGTTGACTTAGCGCCTGTCTTGCCGGGAACGAACTCATCCATGAAGTTAGAAGCTACTGTGTAATCCATATTGAACAGGCCAAGGAAATAGTTGCCTGTTGTCATATCGATTTCGAACCATTCTTCTGTGTTTGTGTCCTTATCTACATAGCGGTAATACTGAGTATCGCCGTTGTTCTCTGCGTCATATGCAGAATATGAGAACTGATAGTAAGGAACTGCTGCGCTGAACATTGTCTGTGCAGCTGCGGGAAGGGTTGCAAGGATTGCGGAAGCTTCCGCTGTGCCTGCTTTACCTTCATAAATCTTTGTTTCCGTAGCGCCCATCCATGTAGCAAGAGCCTGCTTAACAAAGCCGTTAAGAGCTATGGGAGCAAGATCGCCGAATACATAGGGGATGAACTTATAGAAGATAGAAGCAACAGAGTCGCTGTTAACATTAAACGACTCGTTTGCAGTTTTATAAGAAGGAAGCCAATAGGAACCTGTCTTATAATACTTGAGGCCGTCGCCTGCAGGTGTCTTATAAGTATAAATGCCTGTGCCTGTGCCTTCCTCTTCTCTGTAGAACTTAGCGTCCTCTGCAACATACTTCTGATTCTGTGAATCCCATACATAGCAGGTGAAGTAAGCGCCGTCGCCCGAACCTGTCTTTACATAATAGTAACGAAGGTTTTGCGAAGCTGTCGGAAGAGTGTGGCCGCTGATGCAGGTACCCGAAGCATTTTCCTTATAGGTCGTTGTCGACTGGGGCTTCGTGAACAGTGCGTTAACAAATGTGTTAAGTACTGTCGAAGGAGCGCCTACGCCGTTGAAATAGTTGTCAGCAACTGTCTTTGTGTCATCCTTACGTGACATAAGCGGATAAAGCTTTGAAAGGATGAACTTCGGAAGGTTGCCGAGGATTTTATTAATCTTTGAAAGGTCAACCATGCCGCCTACAATAGAGCCGAGGTTGATTTTACCCTTTGAAAGAATGCTATCGACAAAGTTTGCGTTGTCTTTGAGTACGTCAAGAAGCAGCTTAACGATTGTCAGCTGAGCGCCGCTTCTTCTTGTGCCTGATGTCCACTTATCAAGTGAAAGGTCGGTAAGGTCGCCCAAAAGGCCAATGCCGCCGGCGAGACCGACAAGCCAGTTGCCAAGAGCTGACTTAACGCTGTCAAGTGAAGCGCAGATTTCGTCAACTGAGTTAATAGTAATATCGATATTAACTACCTTGGTATTGTGAATACCTGCGAAGTTGACGCCGTAGAGAACTGTGTCAAGCCAGTCGAAGAGGATTGACATTCTCTCTTCTGTTGAGAAACGTGTTGCCGCGCCGTCGGGGCTGTATGCGCCAAGTGTATTAAGGTTTGCGCCTGTCTGATAGACAGCCTTGGCAGCATGTGCAGCCATTGTGAAGCAAGACAACATCATAACTACAGCGAGAAGTACGCTTAAAAGTTTTGTAGTCTTTTTCAAGAACATACACCTCCATAATTAATCATTATATACAAATATAATGTCGTCGGTTCTTTTTTACGGTGTGAACCGCCACCGAATTGTTTGCGACTGCGATTTGTTTGTCACTTCTGACCGCCCCGAATTTTCACCTATATATAATAGGTATAGGGAAGCTTCCGCAAACGCCGTCAGTGTTTTTCTCGGAAATTTGTCTCACTGTCTTCCCCAATTGCGTAACTGAAAAAGCAGCATAAGACAGATGATACACACCCGAGAGGTATTACCAGAGGATGTGTATCGAACGGGGTTTTTGCCCATTTTGGACAGACTCCCCCGTGAAATGGGGGCACTACGCCCTATTACACCACTCCTATGGTTAATCAAATTATAGAATAAATGCACTAAATAGTCAATATTTATTCTCGAAATTTTCACATTTTTCTGTTTCTCACAAAAAATAATTTACAATTTGGGCATTTTGCATTTTTTTAATTGAGACTTTTTGCCGAAACTGTGAACGAATTGTGAACAAAGCCGAGTTTTGAACATTCCTTGCCGTGTTTTCGACATATTTTTGAACACATTTCACAAAGTTTATGTTGAAAGTTCGTCAATATGCAAAATCAATCCACCGAGATACTCGGCGGATTGATTTAATAAATGAAATCATATATTATGTTCTAACAATACGGCCAGAAAACTGTAGAAAAATATGAAAGTACGTATATAGTTAATGGCGCACATTTTATCTTATTAAAACTGTTAAATGTCTGTTCGCGCAAGCTCTTTTCGTACTTTAATAGTATTAAAAAGTCTGTTGAAAAAATCAAGAATGCATGTGTCATCCATCTAAATATATCCGCAGAAAACAAACTTCCAATAATTGCTGTAATTGGAAACTGCATCATCATAACCAAAATGCAAAACTTTTTCAGCAGATTATTCTTGGTATCTTTTAACAACACAATAAACCTTTTGTAAATAAACAATACTGCAGGAGAAAATAAGACAATTGAAACAATAAAACGTAAAATGAATTCCTTCAGGCTAAGGGAATACTCATAAAAAGTAAATGAAATTTTACCGAAAATCGTTTTAATAATCATTATAATAGGAGAATCTATTGAATAAATTGAACTATCAATAACTTCTTGACCACGATACAAATTGTAATAAGCATAATCATAGTAATCAGAATAGCTGCTCCCTCTGCTTTCTAATCGATTATGGAACTCCTCCATTGAAATAGAAGCAACATTACAAGACTGAACATAAAAAAGAGCAATAAACAAACATAATACTAAAAAGGCACTTATTATAAAAACCATTATATACCTTTTTTGTTCTTTTTTTTCATCTTCAATAGATATCCTATATAAGATGAGCGTTAACATCATTAACAAATAACTAATAACAGACGAAAAATGAACGAGAAGACACGCTGCGCATAATAATGGTATCAACATCCTGAAATACTTCTTTTGAATAAAAACGCAAAACAACAAAACCGAAGCAATCCAGTAAAAATCGAGCATACCTAATTCCCGTGCGAAAATTGAAAAGGAAAATGGTCCCGACAAATAAAAAGCAACCAATAAAAATGCAGTATTTCGATATTTACTATCAATACTTATAACAAATTTTTCCAAAAGATATGCTACGCCTGCAAAAAACAAAATTAATAAAACCGTACAATAAATCGTAATTAAAACTATAGAATAATTATGATGAAACAATGTGCCATATATCGCTCCGGGTAAAAGCCCAAAACGGAATCCAAAACTATAGTCAACCAAATGATAAGCAAACGTAATATCATCAATTTTGTAGTTGGAAAGTCGGCATGAAATCAATATATTATAGACGACCGTATAGAAAAAAAAGAATATGGAAAAACGATGTTCTCTGATTGCTTTTCTTAATGCGATTACCATACAGTCATCTCCTTTCAAAAAATTACCGGTTATTCATTTTCGTTCTTTTCTCTCAACAAAAAATCTTTTAGCTTGATTTGAATTTCAGAAACAAATCCACGGACCAAAGCATGTTCCATTGAATAAAGAAGGATTAGATTAACAATCCACACAATAGGAATCGTATGCGACAGATATTTATTCTCATTTAAAGCAAAAAAGACACCAGAGAAAACAATTGGTATTATCGAATAAGCAAATGATACCCTCATAGATTGTAATTCTTTATTATCATTTTTCTTTCTTGACTTTCTTTTCTTTTTTTTGTTTGTTTCAGCACCGACTCGACTGATAAAATAATAAATAACGGCAGGAATAATAAAAATAAGAATTATATACACATTATTTATATTAAAACTAATATCCTTATCTATCATAAATACAACTGCTAAAACGGCAAAAATAAAAGGGAAAAACCGATTTATTAATGTAACAACAAAAAGGAACATGGAATCTCCTTTGTTTTTAAGATAATACAGTTGTTCGACATAATAAAAAAGCACAAAGAAATATGTAAACGAGCATAAAAACTCTTTGCTTTCATATCCATCAAGCAAGAAGTATAATAAGCCTATTAAAACACAACCTATCAAAGAAAGAAACGCCGGTATTACCAAAGGAATATTAAAAATGCTTAATCCATATATGAGAATAAACAAAATACTTTCAATTATAAAAATAACATATGAGTCCTGCGCAACTAGTTCTATTCTGCAGAAAACCCACCGAGTAAAAAACAACCCGATTAAAGCAATTATAGTTAGTATTCGGCTTTTATCACTTTTTAAAACGGTTGACATTTGCTCTCTTCCTTTCATTTAAATAATTAAAGGCACGGCATTAGCGTAAATACCGAATAATACAAAAAATATATTAATGCTGCAGGTGTTTTCATAAAGCGTTTTAAAGAATCAAAGAAATCTTCTCTTTTATCCTCCTCATAGTAAAGGACGGCTAAACAATACGTAAAAACGCTTATCATTAAATAAGTATAATAACGAGTTATATCCGCAGATATAGCAAACAACACTCCCAGAATAAGCGAAAACGGAACTTGCAACATCATTAAAAATGCCACAAAACGCCTTAATCCGTTGCTTTTTTGTTTAAAATATTTCCACTGCGCACATAAGAAAGCAGTAATCATCGGTGCTATCAACACTAATCCGCCTATAGTTACAGACAAACTATCAACTACATTATTAAAAAATAGCTTAAAGCAAAGACGAACTTGATAATAAAACATATAAAAGAACTTCAACAAAGGAGACTGTATGTCATCCACTGATGGAAATAATTCCTCGCCGTATAAAATATGGAAAAACGCATAATCATAATACGTAAAAAAAGTCGTTCCGTGATTCTTCATTTTTTCGTGAAATTCTTCTATCGGACAAACATACTTAGCTTCACTCAAAATTAAAAAGAAGAAAAAAATAATCGAAACGCATATAGAAACGACAAAAATAATACCATATGTCTTTTTTTCGCTTTTGTCACTTGAAACAGCAATGCGATATAAAAGAATAATCGAAAAAATCGGAATAAAGAACACCAACGATGAAAAATGTATCATCAAAGCAGTTATATATATGATTGGAATAAGTAAACGCAACCATTTTCTGTCTATAAAGAAAAAAAACAACAATAATAAAACTATCCAATATGTATCAGATACTCCAAGCCACTTCGTATAAATAGAAAGTGAATATGCTCCAGATAAAAAAAACACCACCAACGCCAACGCAAGCATTTTGTGCTTTTCAGGCATACTCATAATGAATCTTTCTAAAAGAACAGAAACGCCTATAAAGACCAATAGAATTAATACAACAGCATAGACATTTGCCGTAAACCGATTGGCATGAGATGCAAAAATAGTATTAAAGATCGCACCCGGTAGCAGCTTAGATGCAAATCCGAAACTGAAATCCACGCAGAATAAAGAGTATGTTAAATCACTCAGTCTCCACAACTTCAAACGATTAACAATTACAATATGAAAAACAAGGAGAAACAAAAAGAGAACAATCGAAAAACAATGTCTATTAAAAAACGATGTTCGCTTTAATAATCTAGATTCAGACACTAATACTTTCCTACCTCTCAATAATTAATTCGTCCTTCTTCAACTACAAGTGGTTTGTCCACAACATTTTTTGAAACCCCGATTATGTATTCGAGCAAAAATGAAATAAATATCTGTCCGACTAAAGCCGCAATAGCAATAAAATGAATAATAATTGCCAAAACTATTCTGTCAGCGGCCATTCCGCGTGCAAAGAAGATAAAAAACAGTATTGCTTCTATAATAAGAGCCGCAATTAAAACAACGGTAACAACAATAATCCTTCTCGGCAATCTGTCTGATGAACTGACAATTCCGTTTATTGCAAAATCATAATACTTTCCTATGCTGAACTTTGATTTGCCTTTATTTCTTCTGTCCTGAACAAAAGATATATATGATATCTTCTGTCCGTATTCAAGAATTATACCCCTAAGAAAAGGATGGCTGTCACGAATTGATCGCAGAACTCCTATAAACGAAGCGTCAAATAGCTGAAATTCAGTTGCATGGGTTGTAAGTTTTACACCGAAAACCACAATCATCATCCAATAGTATATCGTGCGGAAAAAGAATAAAAAAGGAGACTCTTTGCTCTTCTTTTTTACGCCCTGAACAATCTGAGCTCCTTTTTCCCATTCCGCTACAAATTCAGGTATCAGCTCAGGCGGATTCTGTAAATCGGCATGTACCATTATGGCACAGTCGCCCTTTGCCTGCTGAGCGGAATAAAAAATAGTTTTACTATATCCGAAATTACGCGAATACAATACAGCCTTAACATGTTCATCTGTTGAGCAGTATTCCTCTATCAGACTTCTTGAGCTGTCGGTAGAACCATCGTCAAAGAATACAATTTCATAATCATATTCCGTTAACCCTTTCATAACATTGGTTATACGCGAATATGCATCAGGTAAATTCTCCTGCTCATTATATACGGGTACCACAACCGAAATCAATTTTTTACTCATTTGAATCCCTCAATCGTTTTTCAAAACCTCAACGGTATACTCTTTTTTATGATAAATATTTGCTTCTTTTCTTCGGCCGTACCAAACCGTTTCCCTCGCATATTTTTCCCAATCTGTATACGGATTCTTGGGAATGATTTTAAATAAGGTCTTTTCTTTCTTTAAAGGCTTTGCAGTTCTTTCGTAAATGTTTTCAAAGTAATAAGGAAAATTATAATTGAAAACTGTCTGCTGTTCTTTATCAAATGGCTTTTTTATAATCATACTTTGATATTTAAGTAAATCATTGAATATATCCTTTGGAATATTAAATTTTTCAACATATGGCAACAATTCATTAATCGATTCA
Source organism: Clostridia bacterium (assembly GCA_017613735.1). Taxonomy (GTDB): domain Bacteria; phylum Bacillota; class Clostridia; order Oscillospirales; family Acutalibacteraceae; genus Fimenecus. The sequence continues at coordinate 37,667 of JAGADF010000001.1, read as the reverse complement.
TTCCATGAATAAGCAGCCTGGAGGAAAGCGCCTTCCTCATGAGGCCATGTTATATTACCGAAAAGCGGATTATAATAATGCCAATTTCCTTTTAACGAATTAACATAACGATTCTTAATATCACGCCACAATTCGCCGAGCTTGCCGTCTGAAGCGAGCAAATAATCACTTAACCCATTATAAAAAGTAAAATAATCCGTAATATGTTCATAATACAAATAAAGTGCAAAAGCTCTAAGAATACCAAGGGAATGGAAGCATTGAACACAAAGGGAAAAAAGGTTTGATGCAACCCATTCATCCTTACTCATTGTATCTGTTGAACAAACAAGATTCGAGTATTCATGTACCTCATCATTTATATTTGCATCACTATGCGCATTTTTAAAATAAACTTTAATGGTTTTTATTTTATGCTCTTTAACATAATCGGGTTTAGACATTGGCGCATTTGGAAGTATTTCACATAAATAAACATATAGCGAACTGTGCTGCCCCAATTCAAGAAGCGTACAAATTCCTTTGCTAAAGCTCTCATATGTTTCACCCGGAAATCCCAAAATCAATTCCGAATATGTATTAATACCCGCTTCGTTATATCTACGCATTAAATCCGCAAAGTGCTCAAGCGTAAGATTCTTTCTGCCGATATTTTTAAGAGCTTCGGGGGACAGTGATTGATATGAAACCGTAGCTCCTCTATCCATACCTACATCATTGAATGTTTTGCAAATCTGAAATACACGGTCTGTACAATTCTTTTCATAATTCGTTCTGAAAATCTTTGGGAAACCATACTTTTTCTTTGTTTCAACAAGAAAATCAACTATTTCGAGGTCCCTTTCAAACATACCGAAGTTCGAATCAGCATTATAACAAAATTCAACTTTATGCTCTGCCATCCAGAGAATTTCCGCCTTAATCTTTTCCATCGGGAAAAAGCGCATTCTCTTTCCGCCGTGAGTCCAGTCACAAAAACCGCAAGAGTACGGGCATCCCCTATTTGTTTCAAGTATAACGCTAAACTCAAACTCTGGGTTTTCTTCAATCAGTTTATCAAAAACTCCCGTAAGATAGGGCGACGGAAGCACGGACAAATCACATGGGCAACCGATTTCCGTTTTAACAATTTCACCGTTCTCACGAAAAGCGATTGACTTTACCTTTCTTAAATCTTCACCATTTGAAAGAGCCAAAAGAAGTTCCGGAAATACCGTCTCACCTTCTCCAAAAGTGAGATTATCAACAGCATCCTCTTGCTCAAGAATATTTGTGGTATGCCCCACACTATGGCCACCAAAAGAAATAATACATTCCGGATACTTTTCTTTAATCTTTTTCGCTAACGCCTTATTAAATTCAATATTCCATATATTACACGAAAAGGCAACCAAATAAGGTTCTTCTATTTTCTTAAGAACATCCGCAAGATTTTCTCTTTTGAAAATAATGTCATGGAACTTATATTCACTTGCTATTTTAGAGTGAGATTTACAACTTGCAATAATCGTTCCCGCCGCGTATGGAATATAAATTGTGCTTCCAAACGGAACCACTATTTGAATAAAATATATATTTTTCATTTTACAACACTTCTCTTCTTTCTGTGTAAAACACTAAAAACTTTCTTGACTTAGTTTTCCGTATATGAGATAATTAATCTATAAATCACACGGAGTTTTATATATGAAAAAATTTGAAAATCTCGGTATTATTGTTCTTGCTACAACTGAACAAATCACATTAAAGGAAACTATAAAAGCACTTTTAAATAACTGTTCGGAAAATGATATTTCGGAAATACTTATTTTATTGGCTTCAGCTGACTGTCCATCCGCATGTTCAGCAAATGAAATCGTTAAAAACAACACCTCGACCATTCCGATTAGCTGCCATATTCAAAAAAATCCCGGCCTATATTTCGCTGTTTTTGAAGCCCCGCATCTAATAAGCAAATGTTCGCATTTTCTCATCATCGGTTCAGATCTTGAGATGGATCCTCATTCTGTCCCCGAAATGATTGAAATGTCAAAGAAAAACCCGAATATGATTGTCTGTGCTTCAAAATTTATGAAGTGTTCTCAAAGGGAAGATTACGGTAAAATACACTATTTATGTAATAGGACAGTAAATTATATTATTGGAAAAATACTTCATGTCAAGGCAACTGAAATAATATCCACATTTCAGATTTATCCAGTTGATATTTTTCAAGAAATGAACTTCACAAATGAAGAAAAAGCTTACTATGAATATACTCTGAGACCTTTGGCAATGGGCAAAGATTACATTGAAATTTCAACAAACTACTCAAAGCGTTATGAGGGAAAATCAACTTTCACCCCAAAAAAATATATTCTGGGTAGTTTAACCTTTTTTAGAATTGCTTATTCTGAAAGGAAACGAGCAAAAAAGATAGTAAAACAATAACTAATTAAAGCTTTATTAATAGCATATGTCAGTTTTTATTAAAACATCGTTAATGTACAAAATGGAGATTGTCACAAATGAACACCTTTGACCGTCTTGAAATTGTTGTTCTCGCAACAACCGAACAGAACACTTTAAAAGAGACAATTAAAATATTACTCGGTTCCTGCGACGAAAAGGACATTTCCGAAATCGTTATTCTTATGGTTTCGGACGAATGCCCATCGGCTTCCGTTGCGAGGGAAATCGTAAAGGGCAATTCTTCCGCCGTGCCGATAAGTATTCATATTCAGAAAACGCCCGGTCTTTACCCCGCTTTATACGAGGCGACGACGATAGTAAGAAACTGCTCGCATTTTCTCGTTATAGGCTCCGACCTTGAAATGGACCCGAAATCCGTTCCCGAAATGATAGAAGCTTCAAAGAAAAATCCGGACGCCGTTATCTGCGCGTCAAAATTTATGAAGAGCTCCTACCGTGAGAACTACGGCTTTTTCCACTACCTTTTCAACCGCGCGGTCAATACTGCGGTCGGCGTTATAGCTCACATAAAAGGCACCGAGCTTCTTTCAACCTTTCAGATTTACCCTGCCGACCTGCTCAGAGAAATGAACTTCACCGATTTATACAGAACTTACTATCAGTACGCGTTCAGACCTGTTTTAAAGGGCGCTCGGTATATTGAAATCCCGACCGATTACATAAGAAGAACCGAGGGCGCTTCAAATTATAATCCGAAAAGGTATATCGACCTGGGCTGGACCTTTATAAAAACAGCCTTTGACGAACGGAAAAACAATAAAAAATGAGCTTAAAAGTCGGATGAATAATCCGACTTTTTATATATTCTTTTTCAGAAGCCGCAATCCGTAGCGGACATAATTCCCGATTACCTTCGGCTTATTAAGCGAGCCGAATATCTTTTTGAAAACATACGACGGTCTTAAATAAAACCTGAGCAGTATTCCCTTTTTCAGCTTTTCAATCTCTTTCGCCGTAAGGGAAACCGTTCCCGTCGTATTTGGCGAATAGTAGTCGTGGCCGAAGCCGCTGTCACCGAGCACGCCGTACTCTTTACACAGTTCATAAAGTCCCGTCCCGTAAAACGGCATTGCAATATGAACCTCAATAAAATCGGGATTGATTTTATGAATAAGTCTTTCGGTGTCCTTAATCATTTCCTTTGTTTCCCACGGGAAACCGAGCATAAAGAAACCGAACAGCGGTATACCCGCCTGTTTTATCATTTCAGCCGCGCGAAGGTTGTCCTCAACCGTCGCGCCCTTTTTTATTTTTTTTAGCGTTTCGTCATTTCCGCTTTCAAAGCCTACGGCTATAGTAAAGCAACCCGCTTTTTTCAGCTTTTCAAGAAGCTCTGCGCTCAGCGGTTTTACCCTTGAATTGACCGTAAACTCGATTTTGCCGTAAAGCGGAGAATTGATAATTCGCTCGCAGACAGCCGACGCGTATTCCTCGTCAACGGTGAACGTGTCCGCCTTGAAAAAGAAATTGCGTATGCCGAATTTGTTATAGCATTCCTCAAGCTCTTTATAAATGCTTTCTACGTCTCTTTTTCGAACGCTTCTTCCCGAAATTACGGGGGTAAGGCAGTAAACGCAGTTAGCGGGACAGCCGAGTCCTGTCTGAATAGTCGCCATTGGTTCGCCCGTGTCGGGACGGACATAAAGCGAATTGTTCATAAGCTCTCTTGCGGGAAACGGAAGAAGGTTCAAATCGTTCTGTCCGCAGATAAACGGGCTTTTAACGAATTCGCCGCCCTGTTTATAAATAATCCCGTTTATGTCCGAAAGCTCGCCCTCGTTTCTGAGATAATAATCAGCAAGTTTCCCTATAACGAACTCCATTTCACAGCCTATAAGGCACGAAATGCAGTCAAGGTTAAGAAGCGAAAGCAGCGAAAGGTCAATATCGTAAAAAACAGCGCCCTTGATAACGCTTATACATTTATGAATTTCATTTACCCTTGAAAGAAAATCGAGGTCGTCCTTAACCGAGGTGTTGGTCGTGCTCAGGGCAATCATATCGGGCTTAAAGCTTTCAACATCCTTAACGACGTCCTCAAACGAAGCTCTCTGAGTCTGATAATCGCGAAGAAAAACCTCGTACCCTTTTTTAAGAAGAACAGCCGCGCAATACCCGAGGTCGTTACACGCGTGAACGGAGTTAGCCGCGGATTCGGTAATATTGCATTGCGCCCTGTCCTCGCTTCTCTGAAGCAGCTGCCCGGGCGGATAAAGAAGCATTATCTTATTCATTTTCAGACCATTCCTGCAATATCTTTTTAGCGTACTGCAATTTCTCCGAGGTGTTGATGTTGATTTCTTCCTCGGCTATAAGAATCGCAACTCCCTTTTTGCCGTTCGCGATAAGGTTGTTCATATAGTCGCCGAGTGAAACGAAATGGTCGCCCGCCGTTGTAAAACGCTCTTTAAGAAGCGTAATGCAGTCGGGATTGAAAACGCAGAACCCCGTGCCCTTTTTGTTATTCTTGACTACAGTAGCCTTTTCAACGCAGCGGACAAGCTTATTATTCGGTCCCTCGCAGTAGATTGCATAGTTTTCCTTAACGTCATCCTTATTCTTAACGTTTATGTAACCGCAGGCAAAATCCGCGTTACCGATTTTTTTTACGGCTTCGGCGTCAAAGCGACGGAAGACCTCGTCACCGAGCTGAAGCACAACCGTTTCGCCCTTCCAGTAAGGCAGGGCACAATAGAACGCATGGATGCAGCCCATCTGGGTTTCCTGAACCGCATAGCAAATATCAATACTCTTATACGAGTTCCCCAGTGCCGCTTTTATATCTGCTTCGTATTTGCCTACGACAATCAAAGCCCTGTCAACTCCCATTGAAACGAGGTTGTCCAAAGCGTATTCTATAAGATATTTTCCGTTGATTTGCAGAAGCGGTTTACAGCAACCTTTTTCGGCAAATCTTGTGCCGTTTCCGCCGGCTAAAATTATTCCGAGCATTTCCTTCTCCAAAAACATATATAAAGTTTTTACAGTTATTATATTGTATCACAGCGGAAGAGAATTTGTCAATAATATTTCAAGGTATTACAACGCGTCGCAAAGCGTTAAAAGCAGGTGACGGAAGGCAACCGTCACCTGCTTTCTTTTATTCGTTTTTCGGGAAGTTATTTATTTTTCTTTCCCTGCTTTTTCTGCTCTTTTTCAGCCCTGAGTTGTTCTTTCAAAAGTCTGTCGGCTTCTTCAAGACGAGCCTGTTCCGCCTCGCGTTCGGCTCTTGCCGTTTCAACTCTTTGGGTAGCCTCGTCATACATAGCCGCTATCTCGTCGTAGTGCTTGTAGTTTTCCTCCTGAGCCAGGGCGCGTCTTGCGGTGCAGTAAATCTTCGCGGCGCGGTTGAAATACGCCTGACGGTCCATCTGCTCCTTGCTTTCCTTAGTCGCCTCTTTAAGAGCAGCCTGCTGAGCCTTGATTTCTTCGTTTATCTTTGAAGCAGTAGCCTTTTCGCCCTCTTTTTTAAGCCTCTTGCGCTCCGCAAAAAGCTCGTCGAGTTTTTCGGTAATCGCATCCTCTTTTTCGAAGCATTTTTCAAGGGCGGTTATATCGGGCTCAACAAATTCCTGCTTGCCGTTGTAGTACTTGTTGTATGCCTTAAGAGCGGATTTTTTGCCCTTGGCAATTTCAATCATAGCCTTGCGCTTAGCCTTTTCGTCCGCAGTGGTTTTAGGCATTCCCTTAGCCTGTTTTCTTTCCGCGTTGATTTCGTCAATGCTGAGGTTTTTAATGCCCTCAAGTCCTGCGTTATAAATCTCGGAATACTCCGAAAGCTCGCCTTTTTTGCCGCCGTCGGAGAACTTGTCAAGCTCGTCGCAGACAAAGCGGGAAATGTCAATTTCCTCATTCCGGTTAAGAATTTCCTTATATTCTTTTTTAAGAGCCTTTTTCTCCGCCCTGCCGGAAGCATTTTTATAAAAGCTCTTGTCGACCGCCGTATGCTCCTTTAAAGCCATTTCGCGGGCGTTGTTGACAAGCTCAATCGCTTCGACAAGGTTTTCATCGCTCAATGCTCCGTTTGAATAGTCCTCAAACAAGGCTCTGACCTTAAGGACGCGGATAACGCTCTTCTGCTTTTTCTCATTGAAATCGTAGAAGAAATACGGAACGACGTTTAAGAACGCGCCGACAGCCGCCATAATGATAAGCGCGGGCATAAATTTATAAAGAAGGTTCGGGTCGCCCGTTTTAACGTCGAGAATGTCAAACGGCTTTTCGTAGCCGTTGCCCTCGTAAATGCCGAATTTTTCCTGAATGGCGGGAAGAACAAACGAGGTTGCAAGAGTAACGGTATTGCCGATAGTCGCAACCGCGGCGAACATACCGTCAATTCTCTCGCCCGATTTATACTGCTGATAGTCGCGTATGTCCGCCTGAATCGCGGGAGTCGTAATCTGCTCGACAGAGCCGAACAGATAGTTAACCCATACGCAGAAAACCAGCCACCAGAACGAACGGAAATTAATAAGCATCATAAGAATGCAGACAACGTTCATAAGGTTTACGGTAACAAGAACCGCCTTTTTGCCGAAACGCTTTATAAAGAACGGGGCGAAAAGCATACCCCAGAGAGAAGCGTTTCCTATAAGAGTCCACGCAACGCCGTAGAGCGCGCCGCTTGCGGTTTTGCCGTAGCTCTGGGAATAGAGAAGAATGTTGCTGTAAGCGAGCTCAAGAAATCCGAGCCAGCCTGCAAGAGCGATAATCCAGAAATACTTGTTCTTGGCAACCTCTTTGAGCGCATCCATAAAACGCACCTGAACAGTGTGGGTTTTCGCCTGAACAATTTTTTCCTTTGTGTTCGCCCATACGACAATGGTAAGCGCAATACCGATTACCGCATAGACGGGATATGTATACTGATAAACTCTTATGTCGGTCTGATTTCCCTTTGCGACAACGTCGGCAATAATGGGAGTTACGATATTCATTATTGACGGAGCTAATGAATAGACAACCGCCTTAACCGCAAGCACGTTGGTTCTTTCCTGAGTATTCGGCGAAAGAACGTGAATAAGGTTTTCGTATGCGTCCTTGAAAAAGAAGAAGAAGAAATGAAGCGCGAGGTTACATACGAATACAACCGCAAATTTAATCCAGTAACCCTTTTCGTAGCCGAAAATTTCGCCCGGGAAAAGGTCATACATTTTACCGTATGGGAACCATACATACACAAGCGCAATAAGAGCCGTAGGTATACCCATAGACAAAAGATACGGTCTGTACTTACCGCCCTTGCCTCGCGTATTGTCGACCATATTCGCCCTTATACCCGTCAGCGGAATATTAAGTATCGTCGCGAGCAGATAGATGATATAAGAGTGCTTCGGGCCGATACCGATAGCGGTGCTGACAATGATATTCGTCGTGCTGACAATAAGAGTCGAGCCGAGCTGAATAATGAAATACGCGCCTATTCCGCCGAAGGCGTAAGCGCCGATTTCCTTAAAGGTCATATACCGCCCTTCGGGAGGTCTTCGCCAATAGGTTTTGACATTGGATAAGGTATTGACTACCTTCTGTTTAATCGCCATATTCATCCCCCAAACCGTTTATGAATAAATACAGATTTTATTTTAACACATATTTTTCAATAGAGCAACACATTATTGTAGGGGACGGCGTCTCGACGTCCCGCTGCAGAGGCGACCTTTGGTCGCCCGTAAAAAAACATCTTGCTCTGCGGGCGACCTGAGGTCGCCCCTACAAAAAAAGACGGCAAAACTGCCGTCTTTTAATTTGTTTTTAATCAGTCCTTCGCCTGCTTTGAATACTTCTTGAGATAGATAAATCTCATAAGTCTTGTTTCAATCGGGCTTATAGGCTTGACTATGTCGAAAAGTCTTGCGCCGACTTCCGTGCGGCAGCCTTTATCCATAACGATTTCAACCGCAGTAGCGTCGTATTCGCTGCCCGAAACGCAAAGCGCGCCGTTATTGTCAAGAAGAACCGCATTTCTGCCCTTTAATTTTCTGGCAACCTTTTTGCTTGTTTTGAGCGTATTGTTTACGTCAAACGCCGCGTGCCTGACTGTCGCGCCGCAAAGCTGTGCGAAATCGTCAAGAAGCGGTTTCATTGTTCTTCCTAGTTTTGAAACGGCAACAACGTCGGGAGTCTTTGTGTGAACGATATAGTTTACGTCGGGACGTTTTTTGTAAACCGCCCTGTGAAGCTCTGTCGAATCGGGAGCTTTATCGGGGTCGGAAATAAACTTGCCCGTCTTAATATCAACTCTCGTTACCTCGCCGTCGCCGCCGATAACCGAAATGTTGAACGCCTCGCCGTCACGGTGTGACTTGCAGGGAGCGAATTCGGGAACGGACGAAGCCTTTTTTACAAACTTCTCCGCAACATAGGACGCGACCGCGTCGAGTCCCTCGGCAACCGTGCCCGTAACCGCCTCATACTTATTGCGTATAAAGCCTTCGCAGACAACCTCAAGCTCGCGCGCTACGGCAAAAGCGTCGTCATAATCGGTACCCATGCAGAGAGCTCCGTGATGAGCCATAATAACCGCCTTTGAGTCGGAGCGCATAATAGCCTCGACTACGCCCTTGCGAAGCTTGCCCGTACCGGGAAGTCCGTACGAACCTACGGGAACGTTATCGCCGATAACCTCCCTGCTCTTGCCCGATACGTTATTGATATCAAGACCGAGCGTGCTTACTACGGAAGCGATTACCTGATGGGTGTGGATTACAAAATTAACCTCGGGGCGAAGCTTGTAAGCCTCGGCGTGAATGCCCTTTTCGCTCGAGGGCTTTATGTCGCCGTCATAGGAACAGTCCTCAATATTGACGAGAACTATTTCGTCGGGAGTGAGCGTTTCATACGGCTTTCCGCTGGGAGTGATTACGAATTGCTTATCGTCAATACGGCAGGAAATGTTACCCCAGGTTCTTGCAATAAGTCCCGAAGCTACAACCTCTTTACCGGCTCTGACGACTAATTCTTTAGCTTCCATTATATCCATAAAATCACCGTATCTTTCGGAAAAGATATGGGAGGATATGAGTCCTCCCATATACAGAATTGTTATTTATCAGTCCTCTTTAAGAGCAACCTTCGCGAATACCTTATCGAATCTCTTAAGCGAATCGTCAATCATCTTCTCGTCATAAGCTGCGGAAGTGTAAAGACGGCTGCCCGCAAGAGTGATAACGCCTTCAGCAGTATAAGCGGCGCCCATATGAGTCATAACTTCTTTTCTCTCGCCCGTAGCGTCAAGAACTCCGGGGATGGTCCACGGCTTCTTCCAGTTAATGGAGAAGTGAAGGGTACCGACTGTTTCAAGGTGGCAGATAGAGCCTTCGTTCCATGTTACGAAGGGAAGACCGTGCTTGTCGATAAGCTTCTGGAGACCTTCTCTCATTCTGTCGCCCATAAGGCCTGCCTTCTGGCATGCGTTCTGTCTGTCGATTTCTTCAAGCATGAAGTAACCTGCGCAGCATGTAAGCGGGTTAGCCGAAAGAGTACCGCCCGTAAACGCCTTGTGAATCTTCTTGTTGCCGGTAGCGTCAAGACCTGCGCCGAGATACTGCATATATTCTCTCTTGCCGCCGATTGCGCCTGCCGCCGGGTAACCGCCGCCGATAACCTTACCGAAGATTGTAAGGTCGGGTGATACGCCGAAGTAGCCCTGAGCGCCCGCCATACCGATACGGAAGCCTGTAACAACCTCGTCGAATACGAGAAGCGCGCCGTACTTACGGCAAAGTCTTTCAACGCCCTTGTTGAAATCGAAATCAACGGGAGTCGAGCCGCTTTCGGGACCTACGGGCTCAATGAATACTGCAGCCGTACCGCCGCGGAACTGATTCATAAAGAGCTTTCTTTCAAGGTCTTCAAGGTCGCCGGGGAAGAATTCCTGAGTGTGCTTGAAGATATAAAGCGGAACGCCGTGAGCCTGGGTGAATTTTGAACCGGGAACACGGATACCGTAACCGAGCTGATCCGACCAGCCGTGATAAGCGCCGCCCATTTTAAGAATGTTCTTCTTCTTTGTGGCAAGACGCGCAACACGTACAGCCGTCATACAAGCCTCTGTACCCGAAGCCTGCATACGAAGCATCTGAACAGATTCAACTGAATCGGAAACCTTCTTCGCGAGCTTATACTCAAACTCGTGGAAAAGTCCCGTTGAAGGACCGCAGGTGTTAAGAAGGTCAATAACCTGCTCTCTGACCTCGGGAGGATTCGAACCGAGAACCGTCGGGCCGCCCGCCTGAAGGAAATCATAGTACTTATTGCCGTCAATATCATACATATAGGCGCCTTCCGCCTTGGTTATAACAAGCGGGAAGGGATAGTTGAAGGCAAGGTTGTGCTGAACGCCGCCGGGGATGATTGCCTTTGCTTCTTCAATCATCTTCTTTGACTTTGCGCACTTCTTCTCAAAGTAGTTATCGACATAATCCTTAAGGGCCTCGTCGGTAACTGTGTAGATTGGCTTTTTAATGAGTTCATCAAGCTGTCTGTTTATCGCGGCAGCGTCATGGTACTCGGAAATCGCGAATCTGGTGTCCATTTGGTTTACCTCCGTTATAAAAAATTGTTAAATTCACCCGTCGACGCGGTGAATTTATATTCACCTAACATTATATCACGAAAAATCACAATGTCAATTCTCTTTTTTTGCAAAAAAATCTTGTATAATTTGTATAATGTGTTAAAATATATGAGAATTACAATGGAGAAAACTGTTTTAAGAGGTAGCCTTTTATGGAGGATTTAAGCTTCAAGGACCGCCATAAGCGCACGTTCGACAACATCCCCACTGAAAAACGCAACCGCATTCTTCAGTGCGCGACAAACGAGTTCGCGCTCAACGGGTATGAAAACGCAAACGTAAGCGCTATCGCAAAGGCGGCGGACATAAGCGTCGGCTCAATTTATAAATATTTCGAGGGTAAGCAGGACTTGTTCCTGACCGTCGTTCATCACGGAATCGAGAGAATCGACAACACCCTTCGCTCGCTTCTTATTGAAGACGTAGACGTACTTATCAAGGTTGAAAGAATTATCCGCGAGCTTCAGGATTTTTCAAGAACGCAGAGCAGGCTTATAAAGCTGTATAACGAAATCACGGGTGAAAACGACGATTCCCTTGCCCGTCAGCTTGCCGAAGCCATGGAAGGCGTTTCGGCTTCGGTTTATAAACAGGCCATTGAGCAGGGCAAGAAAACCGGCGAAATACGCCCCGACCTCGATACGGGCATGGCGGCGTTTATGATAGACAACCTTTTTATGTCGCTTCAGTTTTCGTATTCCTGCGAATACTACTGCGAACGCTTTAAAATTTTCACTGACGAAAACATATTCGAAAAAGACGACTTCGTAGTCGAACAGATGCTTAAGTTTATTAAATCAGCGTTTAAATACAAATAACCGGACGGAGGACAGACAATGGTTAAATCAATTTATGCAATAGCCTATGATATCGGAACGACGGGCGTTAAGACCTGCCTTTTCGAAATCAGCGACAAAATTGAGCTCCTTGCGGCTGAAAGTCAGGGCTACAACCTTTATGTTATCGACGGCGGCGGAGCCGAGCAGCATCCCGACGAATGGTGGGAAGCTATGTGCTCCACGACAAAGAGCATTATGAAAAAGGTCAAGGTTAAGGCCGAAGATATTTCGGGTATCTCCTTCTGCTCACAGATGCAGGGCGTTGTTCTTGTTGACAAGGACGGCAACGCAGTCCGTCCCGCGTTCAGTTATATGGACCAGCGCGCAAGGGAGGAAATGAAGGAATGTATGGGAAAACCGCCGAGAATTGCCGGCGGCAACGCCCAGAAGGTTCTCAAGTCGCTTATGATTACGGGCGCCGCTCCCTTAAGCGTAAAAGACCCCGTATGGAAATACAAGTGGGTTGAAAAACACGAGCCGCAGAATTTCAAAAAGGTTTATAAATGGCTCGACGTCAAGGAATACCTTATCGTAAGAATGACCGGCGAGTTCATTATGACTCACGACTCGGCGTTCTCGACAATGATTTACGACATAAAAAAGAATACCTGGAGTCCCGAAATGTGCAAGATGATAGGTATCAATATGGACCATCTTGCAACCATAGTCAAATCAACCGACCGCGTAGGCACGCTCACAAAGAAAGCGGCTGACGAGCTCGGTCTCGCAGAGGGCACGGCGGTATTCGGCGGCGGCGGCGACGCTTCTCTCATAGGCGTCGGCGCGGGCAGCACAAGACCGGGCGACACTCATATCTATCAGGGTACTTCCGGCTGGGTTTCAACCGTCGTTGAAAAGAGCATTGTCGACACCTCGTCAATGATTGCCGCAATCGTCGGCGCAAGACCGGGTTATTACAACTACTTTGCCGAGATGGAAACCGCCGGCAAATGCGCCGAATGGGTTAAGGACCACCTTGCCCTTGACGAAATCGACGTATATATGAATAAACAGCATAATCTCAAGCACGGCAAAGCCGATATGGAAGTTGTTTACACCAATCTCTACGACTATATGATGGCTGTTGTCGATACAATCGAGCCCGGTTCGGGCGGAGTAATCTTCACTCCCTGGCTTCACGGCAACCGTTGCCCGTTTGAAGACCCGAACGCAAAGGGAATGTTCTTTAACATAAGCCTTGAAACAGGCAAGAGCGAACTTATCCGTGCGGTTATGGAGGGCGTATGTTTCCACCTCCGCTGGATGCTTGAGACTCAGGATAAGAAGATAAAGACCTCGACGACAATCCGCTTCGTAGGCGGCGGCGCGCTTTCGGACATCACCTGTCAGATGCTTGCCGACTGCACAGGCAGAATTATAGAAACCGTCGCTTCTCCGCAGAATGTCGGCGCAGTAGGCGCGGCCTGCGTTATTTCCGCAGGCGTAGGCATAATCAAAGACCTTGCGGACGCGAAAACTCTTATTCCCGCAGCAAAGACCTTCCAGCCCGATTTCACAAAGAAGGTTCTTTACGACAAAAACTTTGAAGTATTCAAAGAACTTTATAACTCAAACAAGAAAAACTTTGAAATGCTCAACGGAGGTAAATGATAAATGAATAAAAGAATTATTGCCGTAATCTGTGTTATGCTTGCATTAACATTTGTTTTCGTCGGCTGCACAAGAAAGAAATACTATACAGACCCAAGCGGTAAAAAACATGTCGCTTATACTGACGAAAATGGTGAAACGGTAACGGATTCCGCAGGCAGAGCTATTATCATTCCGACCGATTCAAGAGGAGATCTCATAACAGATAAATTCGGGGATTACAAAACCGAAGTTGTGCCTGATGACAGCATTGTTATAGATGCAAACGGCAAAAATGTCGAAACCGGTTCTTACACGCTGAAAGTTCCCGAAGGTTGGGTTCTTAACAGAGACGCCCTCGACTACGTCCAGCTCAAATACGGAACTGTTGACAGTAAAATAACAGTCGATATTCATACTTCACGCAATTCTTATGAAGATGCTGTTAATGAACTGGAATCTATCCATAACAATTTTGTAGACAACGTTGAAGAAGTTAAAAAGAATGAGAAAAAAGAAATAACTCTCAGAAACGGCGAGATTTCTCCCGTAACCCTTTTTTCGTTTATTGGTACTAATACTCTTGAAGATGGTTCAAAAGGAACAGCCTGTTATAACTTTTATGTATTTAACGTTAAAGGCTATACTTTCTCTGTCATCTGCGGCGCCTTAGATGAAAAAGACATGAACAATACAGATTTTAACGTTGTTCTTGACGCTATCAACTTCAAATAATAAAACGAAAATAACGCCCTGCAGAGCAATCTGCAGGACGTTATTTTTATAAAAAAGCAAAAGAAAAACAGCCCCCCTATTGGGAAACTGCTCTCCTTCAAAAGGTGTCGGCGTTACCTATCTTCCCGGGCGGCTGCCCGCCAAGTATTGTCAGCGCGAATGAGCTTAACTACCGTGTTCGGAATGGGAACGGGTGGACCCTCATCACAATCAACACCGACTACTGAAAGATACGTTTTATTCACGTTCTCTCAAGTAAGTGACTGCATTATAGCACCCCTTAAAACAAAATGCAAGTACTTTTTTGAAAAAAATCATATTTTTTTGAAAAAATATGGCAGGAACTGTAAAAAATCAGTTCCTGCCTGAGTTTTTTATTATTCTTCGGCAACTTTTTCCTTGGGTTTCTTTTCTTTTTTCGGTTTTTTCTCTTTCGGAGCCTTAACCTTTTTCGGCTCATCGCCTAAAGATACAAGCATAACCGCGCCTGTCCAGGCAAGAAGCGCAACAAATATTACCCAGAGGAAAGTGTACGCCTCGCCCGCGCGAATGAAATCCACCTTAGCAACAAGGTCAAGAATGTTTTCAAGCCCGAGATGCAGGAAAGAATCAAGATTGATTGTGCCGTCAAGGAACGGAGCCTGAAGGCGGCTGAACGCGAGCGGAATAAACGAAAGAACGCCGATACCGAGTATTGAAGAAACAATAACCGGAAGCTTTTTCCGTGTGAATGCAGCAAATACAATTATAATAAGAGCCAGCAATGCAACTGCAGCGTAAAGGCAGACAATAGCAATAAGCTGCGGTTTAATAAGCTCAAGCACTCCCGCTAGGTCAACCTTTGCGTCCTTACCGACAAAAAGGTCTTTAAAAACAGAGGATTCGCTGACTGCCTCATAAATGCTCATTTTGAAATAAGTCGCTCCGGTGTCTGTTGAATCGCTTGAAATAATCGGCCAGAGCGGAATCGTATAAGCGAAATAGAACAGGCTTGTAAAGAACATTACCGGATAAGTCGCCGCGGCTATAAGAGCCGTGACAACACGGTAAAGAATATTAAAGCCCTTATCACTCTTTTTTATTTTCTGTTCATTTACTGTCATACCGTATCTCCTCTTACCAACTTGAATTAAGTGCAACCGTGCGGTTGATAACTATTTTATCATCTGAACTGAATTTGTCAACGCAGAAATAGCCCTGACGCATAAACTGGAACGTGTCGCCCGGCTTTATTCCTTTAAGGCTGCCCTCAAGCAACGCGCCGTCAATTATTTTAAGCGAGTCGGGATTGAGGTTTTCCTTAAAGCTGCCCTCGCTTTCGTCGGAGGGATTGGGCACCTTGAAAAGTCTGTCATAAAGTCTGATTTCAGCCTTTACGCAGTCCGCCGCGCTTACCCAGTGCAAAGTACCTCTGACCTTTCTTCCGTCGGGAGCGTCGCCGCCCTTCGTTTCGGGGTCGTAGGTGCAGTGAAGGCAGGTGACCTCGCCGTTTTCATCGGTTTCATAACCCGTGCAGGTTACAAAGTACGCGCTCTTGAGCCTGACCTCATTTCCGGGGAAAAGTCTGAAATACTTTTTGACCGGCTCAATCATAAAGTCGTCGCGTTCAACAAAGATTTCCTTTGAAAACGTAACCTTCCTCGTTCCCATTTCGGGATGGTCGGGATGGAGTTCAACGTCAAGCGTTTCGGTTTTTCCGTCGGGGTAGTTGTCGATAATCACCTTTAAGGGATTGAGAACAGCCATAGCCCTCGGAGCGTCGGCGTTAAGACTATCTCTTACGCAGCTTTCGAGAAGTCCGAAATCAACTACCGAATAAGCCTTTGAAACGCCGATTTTTTCACAGAAATCGCGTATGGCCTCCGGCGGGTAACCGCGTCTTCTCATACCGCTTAAGGTAGCCATTCTCGGGTCGTCCCAGCCGTCTACGATACCCTCGTTTACAAGCGCGAGGCATTTCCTTTTGCTTGTCAGGCAGTAGTTGAGATTAAGTCTTGCGAACTCAATCTGTCTTGGCGGGGTCGGCAGCTCAAGCTCTCTTAAAAACCAGTCGTAGAGCGGACGGTGGTTTTCAAATTCAAGCGAACAAAGCGAATGCGTTACGCCCTCTTTATAATCGGACAGCGGATGCGCAAAGTCGTACATCGGATATACGCACCATTTGTCGCCCGTCTGATGATGGGGAATATGGGCGATTCTGTAAATAACGGGGTCGCGCATATTCATATTGGGCGAAGCCATATCGATTTTGGCTCTGAGAACTCTTGCGCCGTTTTCGAATTCGCCGTCGGTCATTCTCCTGAACAGCTCAAGATTTTCTTCAACGCTTCTTTCGCGGTACGGGCTGTTTTTTCCGGCCTCGGTAAGCGTGCCTCTGTATTCCCTTATCTCATCCGCGGCAAGGTCGTCAACGTACGCCTTGCCCGTTTCAATAAGCTTTACGGCGCATTCGTAAATAAAATCGAAATAACCTGAAGCGTAAAGGCATTTGTCCCATTTGAAGCCGAGCCATTCAATATCTTCCTTTATCGACTCGACGTATTCGACATCCTCTTTCGAGGGATTTGTATCGTCAAGGCGAAGATTGCATACGCCGTTATACTTCTGCGAAGTGCCGAAATTAATGCAGATAGCCTTTGCGTGACCTATGTGAAGATAGCCGTTGGGCTCGGGCGGGAAACGCGTCTGGACATGGTCGTACACGCCGTTTTTCAGGTCCTCGTCAATAAAATCGTGTATGAAATTTGAGCTTTTTACGGTTTCTTCCATCTCACATTTCTCCTCTGTAATACTTTTCGGCTTTTTCAAGCCTTTCCCGAACCTCGTCTGTTCCGAGAATACCGATTATCGAATGCAGGTCGGGGGTGTTTGTCCTTCCCGTCAGGGCAACCCTGATAACGGTTGAAACGTCGCCGACGTGTCCCTTGAACATATCGGGATTCTGCTTGTATTCCTTAACATTCGGCGTAAAGCCGAGAGGCTCGCACAATGCCTTTATTTTATCAAACCAGACCTGCTTGTCGTCGTTTACGTCAAATACGTTTTTATAGCTTTCGATTATTGAAGCGGCGTCGTCGCTGTTTATGTTTTCGGGCAGCGAGTAATTTTCGGAATAAAGCTCGTTATACATAAAGCTGACAAAATCCTTTACCTCGGACCATCTGGCTATATCCTTTCTCGGTTTCGGATTCTCGCGGTCGATATTGAGAATAGCCTTTGCTTTTTCGGGATTTGCCGTAAACAGCGAATACAGTTCGCCGTCGAACTGCCCTGCCCAGTCGGTAACTCTTTGGTAAACGGTGTCGGCGCTCATAACCGAAATAATGTTCTTGCTAATATCGTTAAGCTTCGCCATATCGAAAAGGCAGCCGCTTGAACTCATCTTTTTAAGGTTGAACGGGAACGAGAAAACGTCTGCGTCCTTATTAGCCCTGCGCCAGTCCTCAAAATTGGAATTGAGAAGAGTCATAAGATATTCGATAAGAGCTTCCTTCGGAAATCCCTCTTCAACGAAATAGCTTACAGCCGCCTCGGGGTCCTTTCTCTTTGAGAGCTTGCGCTTCGTTCCGTCTTCATCGTCAATTTTCATAACCTGCGGAGTGTGGGCGTATTTCGGAAGTCTGTAACCGCAGGCTTTAAAAAGAGCTATATGCTTAGGCGTAGAAGAAATCCACTCTTCGCCGCGGATTACGTGAGTCGTTCTCATAAAATGGTCGTCGCACACGTGGGCGAAATGATACGTCGGAATGCCGTCGCTCTTCAAAAGCACCTCGTCAATGACGTTTTCGGGCATTTCGATTTTGCCGCGGATTATATCGTCAAAAAAGACCTTGTTTTCTTCGTTGCCGTCGGAGCGAAATCTCAGTACCCAAGGTTTGCCCTCGTCAATGTTTTTCTTTATTTCTTCAAAAGAGAGGTCTCTGCATTTTGCCCACTTGCCGTAGTAGCCGCAGAAGGGAGCTCCCTCTTTCTCCTGTCTTTCGCGAAGGGCGGTCAGCTCGTCGGATGTGCAGAAACACGGGTAAGCCTTGCCCTCGCGTATAAGCTGTTTGGCGACCGTTTGATATATTTCAACTCTTTTACTCTGTGTATACGGGCCGTAATCTCCCTTTTCGCCGTCGGCTGTAACGCCCTCGTCAAACGAAAGACCGAACGCCGAAAAACCGTCGAGTATAGCCTGAACGCCCTCGCCTATTTCGCGTTTTTTATCGGTGTCCTCAATACGAAGCATAGAAACTCCGCCCGTAGCCTTTGCGGTAAGGATATCGGTAAGCGCGCCGAAAAGGCCGCCGAGATGAAGATAGCCCGTCGGGCTCGGCGCAAAACGGGTTACGCGCGCCCCCTCCTTAAGGGCTCTGTCGGGGTAAAGCTCTTCAAGCTCGTCGGGAGTTTTTTTAATGTCGGGAAGCAGTAAATCCGCAAGCAGGTTAAAATCCATTTTATTCCTCCGGAAGAATTCTGTTAGTTGTAAATGTGTAAACGCCGAAAGAAAGCATTCGCTCAAGCGTTTCTTTCCCGTCGACAGTCCAGCAGGCAGTTTCTATGCCGCTGTCAACCATATATTCAAGAGTTTCGTCCTCAAGCTTTTTGTTGTTGGCGTTGAAGTCGATGCCGAATTTGTTTTCAGCGCAGTAATCGACATTTTCTTTTTTCATTTCATTGACAAGAAGATAGCAGACGCTGTTGCTGTCAATTTTTCTTATGTTTTCAATCGCCTCTTGAGAAAAGGAAATGAAAATCACGTCCCCGACGCCGTCGACGCCGTATACCGCGTCATAAAGCGAGCGGATTACGTCATACGAACAGTCGTCGTTTTTAATCTCAATAACGGGCGTCACGGAGTAGCTGACGCAGACCGTCAGGTATTCCTCAACCGTCGGGATTTTCGTGTTTTTATATTTTTCGATATTCGCGCCGTTTCTGATTTCAAGCTTTGAAAGGCTTTCGTACGAACTTAAGGAAACGGCTCTGAAGGAAAAGCACATCCTTTTTGTGTCAAAGTCGTGCATTATAACCCATCTGCCGTCCTTTGTCATACGCACGTCGCATTCCGCGCCGAAATAGCCCGCCTTTCCCGCTTCTTCGAATGCGGGGACGGTGTTTTCGGGTGCCGTGCCGGAAAGTCCCCTGTGACCTATAAGTCTTATGCCGTCGGTCTTATCGGTAAATTCCGAAAGCTTTACGGTTTCCTTCGGCATTATCTTTTTCGGCTTTGAAAAGAATATTCCGTATACCGTTGCAACCGCGGCAACGGCAAGAATAACCGCTAAAACAATGATAATAATTTTCTTCTTATTCATCAGTTTTTGTTCTCGGGTTTTCTGACAATACAGTTTGTGGTTATGTATTCAACGCCCGCCTCAAGCATTTTGTTAAGAAGCTCGGGCGTGTCGACAGTCCAGCACGAAGAGGTAAGCCCCGCGTCGTGAATACGCTGAATGTCCTTCTGGGTTTTAGAATAAACCGGAGCGCAGAAATTAATTCCGAAATTCTGTTCCTTTGCGTTCCTTATATTCTTTTTTGAAATGAGCCTGACAATATGCCAGATTTCAACGTCGCTGTCAAGGCTTCGCAGATATTTAAGTGCCTCAAAGTTAAAGGAAATAATGATTACGCTGTCGAGCACGTCCTCCTCTTTAAGCAAATCATAGAAGGACTGAAGCTTTTCGATACGTCCGTCCTTAATTTCAATCTGGGGACGGCAGTCGTACTTTTTACAGACGTCAAGATATTCCTTTATTGTGCAGACGCGCAAATCGTCAAAATCCTTATAATTTGCGCCGTTGTCGAATTTCATTTCAAGAAGCTCGCCGTATGAAAAATCGGTAACCTTACCCGTTTGGTCGGTCATTTTTCTGACGTCGTCGTCGTGCATAATAACCCAGACCCCGTCGGTCGTGCAGTAGGCGTCGCATTCTATAGCGGTAAAGCCGCCCTGCTTACCCGCCGCCTCATAGGCGGGAAGGGTGTTTTCGGGAGCGACTGCCGAAAGTCCGCGGTGAGCGGTCAGGTGTCTGTCCCTGTATTTTTCGATGTCGGTGGCCTTTTCAAACTCGACAAGGTCCTTGGCTGTAAGCGTCGGGGTGTGAAACTTACCGTATATAACGCCCGCGGCAATAGCCGAAACGCTTGCGGAAAGCGCAATTATTTTTGCAACATTCTTCTTATTCGCCATATCCTTCCATCTCCTTTTAAAAGAGAAGCAAAATTATTTAGCAACAATATTTACAAGCTTGCCCTTGACGTAGATTTCCTTAATGACATTCTTGCCGTCAATTTCAGCCGCGACTTTTTCGTCAGCCTTTGCGGCGGCAACAGCGTCCGCGTCGGAAATATCAACCGCAACATTTATTCTCGAACGGACCTTGCCGTTTACCTGAATAGCGATTTCTACCGTCGAGTCGACGCATTTCGACTCGTCATAGCCGCACCACTCGGCTTCCGCGGCAAGCATTTCGCCGTAACCGCATTTTTCCCACATTTCCTCGGTGATATGGGGAGCGAAGGGATTAAGAAGAATAAGAACCGTTTTAAGTTCGGCGCGGTTAATCGAACCGACCTCGTAAATCTTATTCAGAAGCGTCATAAGAGCCGCTATTGCGGTATTGTATTTCATCTGCTCAATGTCTTCGGAGACCTTTTTGATTGTCTTGTGCATTGAGGACGAAAGGGCGTCCGAATATTCGTCGCCGTCGGTGAGAATGTCCTGAAGATTCCATACTCTGTCAATAAATCTCTTACAGCCCTTGACGCTCGATTCGCTCCACGGAGCCGCCTGCTCATAGTCGCCCATGAACAGAACATAGGTGCGAAGAACGTCCGCGCCGTAGACGTCGACAACCTCGTTCGGGTCGATTACGTTACCGCGTGACTTACTCATCTTAACGCCGTCGGGGCCTAAAATAAGTCCCTGCGCGCTCCTCTTGGCATAAGGCTCTTCATAGGGAACCTCGCCGAGGTCATAGAGGAATTTATACCAGAAGCGCGAATAGATAAGGTGCCTTGTAACGTGCTCCATACCGCCGTTGTACCAGTCGACGGGAAGCCAGTATTTAAGTTTTTCCTTATCGGCAAACGCCTCGTTGTTATGCGGGTCGATATATCTTAAGAAATACCACGACGAGCCCGCCCACTGAGGCATTGTATCGGTTTCTCTTTTCGCGGGGGCGCCGCATTTC
This sequence comes from Clostridia bacterium, assembly GCA_017613735.1. GTDB lineage: Bacteria > Bacillota > Clostridia > Oscillospirales > Acutalibacteraceae > Fimenecus. Next base: position 16,278 of record JAGADF010000001.1, on the reverse strand, counting down.
GGGCAGGCGCAGTTTACAAACGAATCTATCTTCGCAAGCGGACTTTCGCCGTCCGAGCCGGGTTCGAAGTTTTCAACCTCGGGAAGCTTAAGGGGAAGTTCGTCATAGGGAACGGCTACCATTCCGCAGTTTTTACAGTGAACAATCGGAATAGGCTCGCCCCAGTAACGCTGGCGGTTAAACGCCCAATCCTTCATCTTATACTGAACGCCGCCCTCGCCGAGTTTGTTTTCGGTAAGGTATTCAATCATTTTCGCAATTGAATCCTTTTTGTTGTCAAGACCGTTGAGGAAACCGGAATTGACCATTTCGCCGTCGCCCGTGTAGGCTTCCTTTGAAATGTCGCCGCCTTTTATAACCTCGATAATGTCAATGCCGAATTTCTTTGCGAAATCGTAGTCTCTTTCGTCGTGAGCGGGAACCGCCATAATAGCGCCCGTGCCGTAGCCCATCATAACGTAATCCGAAATATAAACGGGGATTTCCTTGCCGTTAAGCGGGTTAACCGCGCAAATGCCGTCAATGCGAACGCCCGTCTTGTCCTTTACAAGCTGGGTGCGTTCAAATTCGGTTTTCTTTGCGCAGTCGGCGCGGTAAGCCTCGATTTCATCCATATTCTTAATGAGCGAAGAATACTTGTCGATTATCGGGTGCTCGGGAGCCATTACCATAAACGTAACGCCGAAAAGAGTGTCGGGACGGGTTGTGTAAATGCGAAGCGTTTCGTCAACGCCCTTTAACGAGAAATTGACAAACGCGCCTGTGGACTTGCCTATCCAGTTGACCTGCTGCTGCTTGATATTGGCGGGATAGTCGACCTTTTCAAGTCCCTCGAGAAGTTTGTCAGCATATTCGGTAATGCGAAGATACCATACGTCCTTTGATTTCTGGACAACCTCACTGTGGCAGATATCGCACTTGCCGCCCTGTGAATCCTCGTTTGAAAGAACAACCTTACACGACGGGCAATAATTTACAAGAGTCTTATCTCTGAAAACAAGTCCGTTTTCAAACATTTTAAGGAAAATCCACTGAGTCCATCTGAAATAGTCCTCATCCGTAGTGTCGATTACTCTTGTCCAGTCGAACGAAAAGCCTACCTTCTTGAGCTGAGACGTAAAACGCTCGATATTCATATCGGTAACTTTTCTCGGGTGCATACCCGTTTTAATCGCATAGTTTTCAGTCGGCAGACCGTAGGCGTCGAAGCCTATCGGGAACAGCACGTTATAGCCCTCAAGCCGTCTTTTTCTCGAAACGACCTCAAGACCTGAATACGCCTTTATGTGACCGACGTGCATACCCGCGCCGCTGGGATACGGAAACTCGATAAGACCGTAGAACTTTTTCTTATCGGAGTTATCTTTGGCGTGGAAAACGCCCTTTTCCTCCCATCTGTCCTGCCATTTTTTCTCTGTCTGTTTAAAATCGTAAATGCTCATTTTATTTCCTCTTATTCAGTAATAATATGTGAAATATCAATATTCTTCGCGTCCGCCCAGAGATGCTCAAGATTAAAATGCTCGCGCATATCGGCGGTGAAGATATGAACTATAACCGTGCCGTAATCCATAAGAATCCAGCCCGTAGCCTTGCCCTCAATTCTTTCGGGCTCGACGCCGAGCTTTGAAAGACCGTCCTCAACGTCCTCGGTAAGAGCTCTGACATGAGTTGAAGAAGTACCCGTAACGATTACGAAATAATCCGCAACCGTCGTAAGCTCGGTTATTTCGAGAGCTTCAATGTCCATGCCCTTGTTGTCGTCAAGAACCTTGACAATGTTTTCCATCAATTTCTTTTTATCCATCGCTTTTCTCCTTGCTCATTATTATTTCGTTATATGCGTCAATGCTGTCGGGGTGAATCGGCAATAGCTTTTCGGAAAGCTCGATTATTGAAAACTGAAGTCCTTCCTCCATAGCCGTTTCGAGCGAAATCTTCGCCTTTTCCCTCATTCTTTCAACTCCGTCGTATTTTCTGTCCGCAGAGATGAAATCAGCGATATAGATTACCTTTTCAAGAAGGGACATATTTTTTCGTCCCGTCGTATGATAACGGATTGCGTTTATTATTTCCTCATCATTCACGCCGAGCTCCTTTTCGACGTATATTGAGCCGGCTATTGCGTGATACAGCTTGTGGTTGCTTTTTTCAACGTCCGTGAGCCTTACGCCGTTTTTTCCGAAATAGTCAAGTAAAAACTCCGGACTTTTATCTTTTAACACGTCGTGAAGAATACCCGCCGTATATGCCTTTTCTTCATCCGCACCGAATCGCTTCGCAAGCTGAACCGCGCTTTTTGCGACTTCAAGCGAATGAATAAAGCGGTAGTCGCCGAGCTGTTTTCGTATTTCTTTTATAAACTCTTCGTTTCTGTCGGTATCAGCCAAGATACAGCCCCCTGCTTTTTATATATTGAGCGACATCGCTTCCGATTAATCTTTTTACGCCTCTGCCGTCCCTGATTCTCTGACGGATTTCGGTTGATGAAACGGGAAAGGGTTTAACGGGGTTTATAATTATTTTTTCGCTCTTTCGCGTATCAATTCCGAGATGCTTTTTCGCGTATTTTTCAAGAGTTTCCACGCTTTCGCCGTTTTCCCTGACCTCTACGCAGACGGTACACATTGAAAGAATGTCCTCGAATCTGTACCACTTGTCAAAAATCAGGAACATATCCGAGCCGATAATGAGATAAAACTCGCCGTCGGGATATTTCTCTTTTAACATTTCGAGAGTGTAAACGGTGTAGCTTTCCCTTTCGGACTTGATTTCAATGTCGGACACCTCGAAAATGCTGTCTTTAAATTCAAGAGAGCACATTTTAAGTCTGTCGCGTCCGCCGACAAGCCCTTCGGCTTTTTTATGAGTCGGTATCTTCGCGGGAATGACTATAATCTTGTCAAGCTCAAGCTTTTTTGCAAAATCGAGCCCTAATTTGACGTGTCCTTTATGAGGCGGATTGAACGTGCCGCCTAAAATTCCGATTTTCATCTTTTCTTTTTCTCTTTTTTATGAAGCTCCTCGTTATAGCGGTAAAGAATTATACTGCCGCCTATAACGCCTATTACCTCGCTGCCTGTCGCTTTCGCAAGCTCGGACGCGATTTCTTTCGGCTTTTCGGGCGCGGTTTCAAGCAGAACGCGAAGTTTGATTAACTCCCTCGCCGTTAGCGCGTCATCCGTCTGCTTTATAAGAGTTTCGCCTATTCCGCCCTTGCCGACCTGAAAAAGCGGTTCTAAAGTATTTGCCTGACCTCTTAATTTTGCTCTCTCTTTGCTTGTCATAAATACCTCGGTAATTCTTCAACTAATTTTCTCAATGCGTTTCCCCTGTGGCTGAGTTCGTCCTTTTCGCTGTCGCTTCTTTGAGCAAAGGTTCTGTCGCCGACAATAAACAACGGGTCATAGCCGAAGCCGTTGTGTCCTTTCGTCTCATAGCCGATAACTCCCTCGACCTCGCCTCTGACGGTCAGTTTTCTGCCGTCCGGGAAAACGCAGCAAACGCACGAAACAAAGCGCGCAGTCCGCTTTTCGGGCGGAACGTCCTTTAAAAGCTCAAGCAGCTTTTCGTTGTTCTTCGCGTCATTACCATGCTCGCCGCCGAATCGCGCCGAATATATGCCGGGCGCGCCGTCAAGCGCGTCAACGCAAAGTCCGCTGTCATCCGCTACGCACGGCATACCGCTGTCCTCACAGCCCGAAACGGCTTTAAGAAACGCGTTTTCTTCAAAGGTTTCGCCCGTTTCCTCAACCTCGCGGAGATTTATATTCTTTTCGTCCGCAGTGAATACGCTTATGCCCAAAGGCTCAAGTATTCTCTGCAGCTCGTTTTTCTTTTTGTTATTATGAGTGGCGATTAAAAAGTCCAAAGAATTTCTTCCTTTCGCTCTTTTCTTCTATCTTCTCTTCCTCTTCGTGTCCCGAAACTGGCTCATCATCTGCTGTTTGAATGTCAGCTTCTTCCTCTTTGATTTCGTCGGAAGAGGATTCGTTTTCTCGTTTGACCTCGTCGGACGGCTGTCCATCTTCTTCAATATTATTTTCTTTGATATCGTCGCCAGCTTCTTCGCCGTTGTCCGAATAATTGATTTCAATGTCCTCGCCCTCCTTATATTCTATCTTGTCGAAAAGTCCGTCCGCAAACGCCCGCGGATTGAACGGCTGAAGGTCGTCTATCTGTTCGCCTACGCCTATGAACTTTACCGCAAGACCGAGCTCGTTTTTAATCGCAAGCACAACGCCGCCTCTCGCGGTGCCGTCAAGCTTTGTAAGAACAATGCCCGTAATTTCGGCTACCTCTTTGAACTCCCTCGCCTGATTTACGGCATTCTGTCCCGTGGTCGCGTCAAGGACGAGAAGCACCTCTCTGTCCGAATACGGAAGCTCCCTGTCAATAACCCTGTATATCTTTGAAAGCTCGTCCATAAGATTTTTCTTGTTATGGAGTCTGCCCGCGGTGTCGATAATAATTATATCGCTGTTTCTCGCCTTGCCCGCCGCGATTGTATCGAATACAACCGCCGCCGGGTCGCTGCCCTCGCCGTGCTTGATTAATTCAACGCCGGCTCTGTCAGCCCATATCTGAAGCTGGTCGATAGCCGCCGCGCGGAACGTGTCCGCCGCGCCGAGGAGCACCTTTTTGCCCTGAGCCTTATACATTGAGGCGAGCTTGCCTATGGTAGTCGTCTTGCCGACGCCGTTAACGCCGATAACAAGAATAACGGAAGGAACGGTAAGAAGCCCCATATCCTCGCCGCCGACAAGCAGGTCGGCAACAATTTCCTTGATGGCGTTTCTTATCTGCGAGCCGCTGTGAAGCTTTTCCTTCTCAACCTTTTCCTTAAGAAGCTCGACTATCTGCACGCTCGTCGTAACTCCGACGTCGCCCATAACGAGAATTTCCTCAAGCTCGGAATACAGGTTTTCGTCAAGGACGTCGAAATTGTCAAGCATATCGTCAATTGCGCCGGCGATATGCTTTCTTGTTTTTGAAAGTCCGCGGTTGGTTTTTCTGAAAATACCCATAGTTAATATCCTTTAATTCGTAAGACCTAATTTCTTTGCCATTTCCGCGCTGCGAAGCTCAAGAAGCTTTGAAACGCCCTCTTCCTGCATCGTAACGCCGTAGAGAACGTCCGCCTCTTCCATAGTGCCGCGGCGGTGGGTGATAAGAATGAACTGGGTGTTCTTCGTCATTCTTCTTACATAGTGGGCGTAACGCGTTACGTTAACGTCGTCAAGCGCCGCCTCGACCTCGTCGAAAATACAGAACGGAGCGGGCGTTACCTTGAGAATGGCGAACAGCAGCGCTATTGCGCTCATACCCTTTTCACCGCCCGAAAGCAGGTCGATATTCTTTACGTTCTTGCCCGGAGGCTGAACGCGGATTTCAATGTTCGACTCAAGCACGTTCATCTCGTCCTCAAGTTTTAATTCCGCCTTGCCGCCGCCGAAAAGCTCCGCAAAGGTTTCGCCGAAGCACTGATTAATCCTGTGGAACTGCTCGCGGAACTGCGTAGCCATCTTTTCGGTAAGCTCGTTGATAAGCTTAATCAATTCAGCCTTTGACTTTTCAACGTCGGAGAGCTGATTACTCAAAAATTCGTAACGCTCGGAAACCTCTTTGTATTCTTCAATTGCCGAAACGTTTACGCTGCCGAGAGCCTTTATTTTGCCCTTCAACTCGTTAAGGCGTTTTCTCGCCTCGGGAATGTCCTCGATAACGATATTAAGAGCCAAAGCCTCGCGGCGCGTAAGCTCGTATTCGGTAAAGAGCTTATTCGTCGTCTCCTCATATTCGCGGTGCATGGAAGCCTTCTGCTCTTCAAGGCGTACAAGCTCCGAAGAAATCTGTTCGCGCTCGGTTGACTTGTTCCTTTCGAGAAGTCTGTATTCGCCGCTCTTCTTTTCAAGCTGTTCGCGTTCCGAGATAAGAGCCTGAACCTTGTCTCTGTCGGTCGAGGTCTTTTCTCTTAACGACTCGCACATATCCTTAAGCGATTCAATATTCTTAAGAATTTCTTCATTTTTCTTTTCAATTTCCTCAATTTCGGAATTGAGCTCGGTCATACGGTCGGTATGGCTCGATTTTCTTCTTTCAAGCCTTTCAATCGTATCGTTGAACGCCTCTATATCCTTATCGATTGAAAGAATTTCCATCTTTATCGCCGCCGCGGATTCGGAAAGCTTTTCGCGCTTTTCGGAAAGGGTTTCCCTGTCGCCGGTAAGAGACGCGAGCTTCTTTTCGGTTTCCTCAATCTCCTTGGTCAGTTCTTCAACCTTTTTTACGGCGTCCTTCGCGGACGAAACAATATTGTCAATTCTTTCGTTAAGAGTTTTCTTCTCTTCTTCAAGCTCGTCCGCAGCTGTTTTTGCCGCGGCAAGCTGTTCGTCTATAAGCTTTTTCTCGCCGTCAAGGCGTATCTTATCTTCCTGAGCCCTCGCCTTGTCCGCGGAAGCGCCGTCAATGTCGGCTCGCAGCGCCGCAGTTTCTTCGGTGATAAGCTTGAATTCGCTGTCAAAGCCCTTCTGCTTTTCGGTAAGGGATGCGAGGTTCTTTTTAAGCTTTTCAACTTCGTTTGAACGGCTTAAAATGCCCGAATTATGAGTGCGCGAACCGCCCGTCATTGAACCGCCCGCGTTCATAACCTGACCGTCAAGAGTTACTATTTTAAACCTGTGGTTGTATTTCTTCGCAATAGCGACGGCGCTGTCAAGGTCTTCGGCGACAACCGTTCTGCCTAAAAGGGAACCTATAACGCCCTCGTATTTTTTGTTATAGGAAACAAGCTCGCTCGCAAGATTAACGAAACCGTAGCAGTCGTCAAGTCCCTTTTCCGAAAGGCCGTTACCCTTAACCGCGGAAATCGGCAGGAAAGTCGCCCTGCCCGCATTGTTGTCCTTTAAGAATTTGATTGCGCGTTTACCGTCGTCCTCTGTATCGACTACGACGTTGCCTATAGCCGAGCCGAGAGCGGTTTCAATGGCAACCGTATACGAATCCTTAACCGTAATAAGGCTCGAAAGCGGGCCGTGAATACCGCGCAGCGTTCCCCGCTTCGACTCTTTCATTACAGCCTTGACCGAACCGGCGAAGCCCTCCATATTTTTTTCCATATCTTCAAGAATACGGAGTCTTTCTTCGGTTTTTCTTATTTCGCTTTCGTTCTTTTCCTTTTCGGCTTTAGCGGCGTCATATTTCTTCTGGCGGTTTTCAAGCTTTAACGAATAGCCGTTAATCGCATTCGAAAGGGAGTCGATTTCGTCAGCCGCCTTTTTAAGCCTTTCCCCGATTTCCTTCTGCTGAGCGGAAAAGCCGTCAAGAGCTTCTTTTCTCGTTTTAAGGGCTTCGTCGATTGAAGAAATTCTTGTTTTGATTTCTTCAACCGCATTGTCCGAGCCCTCGGCAGTAACGCGGTTATCGGCAAGCTCGACCGCAAGAGCCGCGGCGCGGTTTGAAAGAGAGAGGCTCTGTTCGGAGAACTGTTCGTTTTCGCTTATGAGCTTTGACTCCTCCTCAACCGTTTTTTCAAGCTCTTTATTCTTATTCTGCTTGTCCTTTGAGAGACGCTCGATTTCCTTTTTCGCCTCGTCGACCTGTTCAAAGATATGCTGCTCGGTTTCGTTTTCGGAGAGCATATCCTTTTTTATTCTTTCAATCGCCTGATTATTGTATTCAATCGAGTTGTTTTCAACAAGCACCTGCGCCTCAAGAGCGGCAATCTGCTCGTCAACCTTGCCCGAGGCAGCCCTGAGTTCTTCAATATCGCAGTTTATCTTCTGAGTCTGCTCGGTTGCGCCGTCGATAACGCTTTCGATTTCCTCAAGCTCTTTTATCGCCTTTTCGCGCTGAGCTTCGGCAATTTCGATTTTTGTGTCCTGCTCCTTTAATCTGTCGGCAGTCTTTTCAAGAGTGTCGAGCCAGAGACCTATTTCAATGTCCTTTTTCTCCCCTGCGAGAACGAGGAACTTCTGCGCCTTTTCGCTCTGCGCCTTAAGCGGGCCTACCCTGCCCTCAAGTTCAGTCAGAATATCGCGCAGTCTTAAAAGATTTTCTTCAGCCTGAGTAAGACGTCTCATAGCGTCGACGCGTCTGTAACGGAAATGCGAAATACCCGCCGCTTCCTCAAGCATATCTCTTCTCTCGTTCGCCTTTGAAGAAATCATATCGGCAATTTTTCCCTGACTTATAATCGAGTAGCCGTCGCGTCCGAGACCGGTATCCATAAACAGCTCGTTGACGTCGCGAAGACGGACTTCCTTACCGTTGATTATGTAAAGACTTTCGCCCGAGCGGTAATAACGTCTGGCAACCGTAACCTCGTTGTCGTCGTAATCGAGAGCCCTGTCGGAATTGTCAAGCACAAGCGCGACCTCGGCAAAGCCCTGAGCCTTTCTGACGGAGGTGCCGCTGAAAATAACGTCCTCCATACGGCTTCCGCGCAGGTTCTTTGTCGACTGCTCGCCGAGCACCCAGCGAACCGCGTCGGAAATATTACTTTTACCGCTGCCGTTGGGACCGACAACAGTTGTAATTCCCTTATTGAATTCAAGCACCGTCTTATCGGGAAAGGACTTGAATCCCTGCATTTTTAACGCCTTTAAGAACATAAATTATTCCTCAACCAATACTGTATACTTATCTAAATAAAGATTTCCCTTTATTATACAATAAAATCCCTGATTTATCAATGCTTTTTCGTTTCTTTTTTGATGCCCTTTCATTTTTGAAAGCTCCCTTTCGTTCACGTAGAGAGTAAGCGGCTTGTTTTTGGGGTGTTTTTCAAGTTGTTTCAACGCTTCGTTAAGGTAAATTTCGCCCTCGACAAGCTCCATTAAAGCGGGGTGAAAACCGCCCGCAAGAAAGTTTTCCTTAACGTCGTCCGAGTAGTGAAGTCCGAGTCTTATTACGTTTATACCCGCCTTTAAAAACATGGGAAGAATTTCGGCGCAGAGCTTAACCGTTTCCTCAAGCGTCATAGGCTTGTAAACTCCGCTTTCGTAAAGCTCGCCGAGGTACGTTCCCTTCAGGACGACTGTCGGGTAAATACGCGCCGTGTCGGGCTTTAATTCAATTATTCTTTTCGCGGTTTCAACGTCTTTTTCGTATGTCGAGCCGTACAGTCCCGTCATCATCTGAAGTCCCGTTTCAAAGCCAGCATCCTTAAGCATAAGAAAGGCGTTTTCAACGTCTTTGACGGTATGTCCCCTGCGGTTTAACAGCAGCACTTCGTCGTCCATACTCTGCGCGCCGAGTTCAACCGCAGTCACTGAGTATTTCTTCAGAATATCGATTATTTCCCCGTCAATTTTATCGGGACGGGTTGAAATCCTTATGCCGTCTATGCTGCCGTCCTTAATGAATTCATACGCCGTTTCGAGCAGCGAAATCATATAATCGCGGTCAATCGCGGTAAAGCTTCCGCCGAAAAACGCGAGCTCGGTTTTGTCATATTCTCCCTTTGAAGCGAGAGCAACCCTCACCGCATCCTTAACGGATTCGGCAGAGGGTTGGTTTTGTTTTCCCGATATTATTTTCTGATTACAGAAGCTGCACTGACACGGACAACCGTTGTGCGGCACGAAAATTGCAATATTGCGGTGCTTCAAAGCCCCATCAACTCCAATGCTTCCTTTGCGGCGTTCTGTTCCGCCTGTTTTTTGCTTCTTCCCTTTCCGACGCCAATACGGTTGCTGTTCAGGTGCACCTCGACCGTAAAGCATTTATCGTGGTCGGGGCCCGATTCGTCGGTTACGACATAGGTCAGCTGCTCCTCGGGATTCTGCTGAATTACCTCCTGAAGAGTGGTCTTGTAATCCTTGAACTGAGGCTTTTCCTTTACCGCGTTGGCGACGAAGGAAAGGACAAATTTCTTTGCGTTTTCGATGCCGCCGTCAAGGTAAATCGCGGCTATTACTGCCTCAAACGCATCGGAGAGAATAGACGGTCTTCTGTCCCCGCCCGTATGCTTTTCACCGTTGCCGAGAAGCAGAAAAGAGCCAAGCGAAATTTCATTGGCGAATTCGGCAAGAGTGGTCTCACATACCGCGTAGGCGCGTTTTTTTGTCAGCTCGCCCTCGGGAAGGGATGAAAACTCACGGTAGATATAATCCGCCGTAATAAAGCCCAGAACCGAGTCGCCTAAAAACTCAAGCCTCTCGTTACAATGAAAATAATCCGAATGCTCGTTGGCATACGAAGAATGGGTAAGAGCCGTCGTAAGAAGCTCGGGATTATTGAATTTATAACCGATTATTTTTTCAAGCTCAGTCATTTTTATTCACCGATTAATAGATTTTTACCGTTTTCTTTTAAAAATTTATCGAGCGAAGCCACGCCGCGCTCGGCGATTTTCATATATCTTTCCTGCTTATCGCGGATTTTTTCTCCGAGGGGCGGCAATATGCCGAAATTAGCGCCCATAGGCTGAAAATCCTTAACGGTTTCGTCGCTTATATACCTCGAAAGAGCGCCGATAATATTGGTTTCGGGCAGGGTTACGGTCTCTTTGCCGTTAATGCGAAGAAACGCGTTTATACCGGCTATTATTCCGCTTGCGGCGGATTCGGTATAGCCCTCGACGCCCGTAATCTGACCTGCAAAAAAGATGTTCGGGTTTTCCCTTAACGAAAAATCGGAGTTGAGAAGCCGCGGGGAATCAATAAAGGTGTTTCTGTGCATAACGCCGTATCTGACAAACTCCGCATTTTTAAGCGCGGGGAAAAGCGAAAACACCCTTTTCTGCTCGCCGAATTTAAGATTCGTCTGAAATCCGACAAGATTTAAGAGCGTGCCCTCGGCATTTTCTTTTCTCAGCTGGAGATTTGCCCACGGTCTGTGTCCCGTTCTCGGGTCAATAAGACCGACGGGTTTGAGCGGACCGTAGCGCATAGTGTCCTTCCCGCGGGACGCGAGAGCCTCAATGGGCATACAGCCTTCGTAGACGTCCTTTCTCTCGTCAAATGTATGGACGGGAGCGCGCTCGGCTGTCGTTACGGCCTCATAAAAGGCTTCGTATTCCTCTTTATTCATAGGACAGTTTATATAATCGTCGCCGCCGCGTTCATACCTTGAAGCGCAGAAAGCGTAATTCATATCAACGCTGTCCCTCGTAATAATGGGCGCCGCCGCGTCAAAAAACGAAAGTCCCTCGCCCGTAAAAGGCTTTATCGCATTTATAAGCCCGTCGGACGCAAGCGGTCCCGCGGCAATAATAACCGCGTCGGCCTCGGGAATTGAGGTTACCTCTTCATTGATTACCTCGATAAGGGGATTTCCCTTTATTTTTTCGGTAACGTATCCGGAGAACAGGTCTCTGTCAACCGCGAGAGCGCCGCCGGCAGGCACGGAACACCTGTCGGCAGATTCCATTATAATTGAGCCGAACTGTCTCATTTCGTGTTTGAGAAGTCCCGCCGAGGAATTAAGCCTTGACGCCTTAAGCGAATTTGAGCAAACCAATTCCGCAAAATTTTCGCTCTTATGGGCAGGCGAATACTTTTTCGGCTTCATCTCGTAAAGAAGAACCTTTATTCCCCTTTTGGCGAGCTGATTTGCCGCTTCAACGCCTGCAAGTCCCGCTCCGACTACTGCTGCCGTTTTCATTTGTCGGAAGCCTTTGACTTTCTTTTTCTCTCCGCCTTTTTCTCGTAGCCGCAGCTCTCGTTAAGGCAGACGAGCTTTCCGCCGGTATGCTTAAAGAGCGATTTGCCGCATTCGGGGCAGATTTCGTCGGTAGGCTTATCCCAGGTCATAAAGTTGCACTCGGGATAATTTGAACAGCCGAAGAAGGTGTAACCCTTCTTGGATTTCTTTTCAATAACCTTACTGCCGCAGACGGGACATTTGGCGTTGGTCTCGACAACAAGCGGCTTTGTGTTCTTGCACTCGGGATAACCCGGGCAGGCAAGGAAACGTCCGAAACGACCTGTCTTAATAACCATCATTCTTCCGCACTTGTCGCAGGGAATGTCGGTTTCATCTTCTTTAAGCGCGATTTTTACGCCCTGTGTATCGTCCTTTGCCTTCTGCATTGTCGATTCAAAATCGTCATAGAAAGTGTGAAGCATCTGAATATAATCAACGTCGCCCTCTTCAACGGAGTCGAGCTGACTTTCCATTGAAGCGGTGAACTTCGTATTTACAATCTTCGGGAAATGCTCCTTTAAAAGCTTTGTCGTAGCCTCGCCGAGCTCCGTCGGGTAAAGGGTTTTCTTTTCGCGCTTTATATATGAACGCGAGGTGATTGTAGAAATAATCGAAGCATAGGTACTCGGTCTGCCGATACCCGTTTCTTCAAGAGTTTTGATAAGCGAGGATTCGGTATACCTTGCGGGCGGCTGAGTGAAATGCTGGTTGCCGCCGAGCTCCTTAAGCTTAAGAGCGTCGCCGTCCTCAAATACGGGCAGCTTTCCGCCGTCCTCTTCGTCCTCATCGCTCATTGTTTCATAGAGCGCGGTGAATCCGTCAAACTTGACTGAATAGCCGTTTGCGGTGAAGATGCAATACTCTTTTGAGTCGCCCTTTGACGCCTTGATTTCAGCCTTTACCGTATTCTGAACGCAGTCAGCCATAAGCGAGGAAATAAACCTCTCCCAGATTAACTTATAAAGCTTATACTGCTCGGCGGTAAGCGAGCCTTTTACCTTTTCGGGCGAAAGCGACGGGTCGGTCGGGCGGATTGCCTCGTGACCGTCCTGAGCGTTGGCTCTTGACTTGTAATAACGCGGTTTTTCGGGAAGATACTTATCGCCGTAAACCGAAAGAATATAATCGTTGCCGCCTTTTCTCGCTTCCTCGGAAATGCGTAACGAGTCGGTTCTCATATAGGTAATAAGACCCATTGTGCCGTAACCGACAATGTCCATACCTTCATACAGCTCCTGCGCAACCTTCATTGTGCGGTAGGACTGGAAATTGAGTCTGCGTGACGCTTCCTGCTGAAGAGTTGAGGTTGTAAAGGGCGGAGCGGGCTTTTTCTTTCTCGTTCCCCTCTTAACGGAGTCCGCAACGTAGCTTGCGCCGTCAAGACGGGCAAGATACTTGTCGCTCTGTTCCTTCGAGGTAATCTTGACCTTGCCGTTTTCATCAGCCGTAAGAAGAGCCGTGAAAGCGCGCTTTGACGATGGCGCGATAAGCGAAGCCTCGACAGTCCAGTATTCCTCGGGAACGAAAGCCCTTATTTCATTTTCTCTGTCAACGATAAGACGTACCGCGACAGACTGAACTCTGCCCGCGGAAAGTCCTCTGCGGATTTTCTGCGAAACAAACGGGCTGAGTTTATAGCCGACAATACGGTCGAGAATACGTCTTGCCTGCTGGGCGTTAACAAGGTCAATGTCAATCTTTTCGGGATGCTTAAGACCGTTTTCAACGCATGCCTTGTTGATTTCGTTGAACTTAACTCTTATGTCCTCGTTCATATTCAGGTCAAGAAGAGTCGCAAGATGCCACGAAATAGCTTCTCCCTCGCGGTCGGGGTCGGCTGCGAGATAGACTTTTTCGCTTTTGTCGGCAAGGGATTTCAAATCCTTGACGAGCTTTTCCTTTCCTTTGATAACCGCATATTTCGGCGCAAAGTCGTTCTTTATATCGACGCTCAGCTTTGCCGCCGGCAAATCCCTGACATGGCCCATGGAAGCTACAACCTCGAAGCCCGAGCCGAGATATTTTTTGATAACTCTTGCCTTTGCAGGCGACTCAACGATTACTAACTTTGACAAAGTAATCCACCGTCCTTTTAAATAATTTTGTATTTTCTTCCGTTTTCAAGCGCGACAAGTCCCTTTAATTCAAGCTCCGTCATTACGGCGAGAACCTGAGAGGACGTCAGCGCGCTCTTTTCGGTTATTTCATCAATGTGCAGGGGTGTTTCCCCTAAAATATCATAAACCTTTTTTGCATTAGGCGAAAGGGAAACGTCGGTTCTCTTAACCGCCTTGGGTTCATTTTTAATCTGTTTTTTCTCCGGAATTATCTTCTCTTTGCCGCTTTCCCTTTTAACCGGTTCGGGCATTTTTTCGCCGTCGTTTTTAAGTTTGAAATCGGGGAACATAAACTTAAACGGTCTGACAATGTCCTCAGCCGAAAAGACGGGAGTACAGCCGTCGCGTATGAGATTGTTCGTACCCGTATAGGACGAGCTTGTAAGGTCGCCCGGAACGGCAAAAACCTCCCTGCCCTGAGAAAGGGCGAGATTTGCCGTAATAAGCGAACCGCTTCTTTCGCCCGCCTCGATAACGACGGTTCCCGCGGACATTCCGGAAATAATACGGTTCCTTATGGGAAACGTAGTTCTTGACGCGGGAGTGAACGGCAGAAATTCGCTTATAAGCGCGCCGTTTTTTGCGATTTCGTTTCTCAGCGCCGAATTTTCCTGAAGATAATCCGTACCGAGCCCGCAGCCGAGCACCGCGACCGTTTTTCCGCCTGCGGCAAGCGCGCCCTCGTGAGCCGCGCTGTCAATGCCGAGAGCTCCGCCGCTGACAATTACCGCGCCCGCCCTGCTTATTTCATAGGCGAGGGACGAAGCAATTTTCCGGCTGTATGAGGAAGCCTTTCTCGTACCGACAAATGCGATATTCAGCCTGCTTTTAAGAACGCCGCAATCGCCCTCGACGTAAAGAGCGGCGGGCATATCGGGAAGCTCCATAAGCTCAACGGGAAAGTAAGAGCTTGACGGAGTTACAATATGCCAGAAATTCTTTTCACAGATTCTATAAATCTCGGATGACTCGGACGGACTGAACTGTTTAAGATTTTCAATCTGCTTTGCGGTAAGAAGACCTGACAGTCTCCACTCGTTACTGCCCGCCTGATACATTTCATCCGGCGAGCCGAAATACGAAAGCAAATCGTTGATTTTTGCGCCCGCGCCGAGAGTGCGCGAAAGCCATATCCAGTATTCGGTCATCTCATCATTTCCCACATAACGATTGCTCCCGCCGCCGCGGCGTTAAGGCTTTCCGCCCTGCCGTTCATCGGGATAACCGCCTTTTTCATACACGCCTGCGTTACCTGCGGCGATACTCCGTTGCCCTCGTTGCCGATAACGGTTATCGCGCCGCCCGAAAAATCAAGGGAACAGATATTCTCGCTGTCCCTGTCGGGAACTGCGGCAACGGTAAGCATACCCTCAATCGCCTTGTTGCGAAGCAAAAGGCAAAGGTCATCCGTCGTTGTAACGGGAAGCCTGAAGAACGCGCCCATTGAAGCGCGCAGCGACTTCGGGTTATAAATATCGCAGCAGTTATAAAGAATGATACCGGCAACGCCCAGCGCCTCGGCAGTTCTCGCAAGAGCGCCGAGATTAGCGGGGTCCTGAATGCCGTCAAGAGCAATATAGCAGAGTTTATTATCAATTGCAAGCGGATTTTGTCTTATGCCGGCAACTATAAATAAACCCTGGGGCGAAGGAGTCGAGGACATTTTATGCGCCACCTCGTCGCTGATAACAAAGCAGCTTTCCGCCTTTTCGCAGATTCCTTCAACCCGGGAAGAAAACTTTTCCCTGCCCTTTTCGGTATAATAAAATTCCTTTATCTGCTCCCCGCTTATAAGCGCGTCGAAACAAAGCCTCGCGCCCTCGACGGCGTAAAGACCCTGTTCCTTTCTCTCTTTGGCGGATGCACACAGCTTAAGGTAGTTTTTTATTTTATCATTCGTTCTGCTTGTAATAGTTTCCATAAATACCTATTAAAAAGTTTCACGCCTGAGAAAACTCAAGCGTGAACAAAATTATAGCTTATTTAAGGGCCGCCTTAGCCTGTTCGGTGAGAGCAGTGAAGCCCTCGGGGTCGGAAATAGCGATTTCCGAAAGCATTTTACGGTTAAGGTCAATACCCGCTTTTTTAAGACCGTTGATGAATGTTGAATAATTCATGCCGTTGATTTTGCATGCAGCGGAGATTCTTGTGATCCAGAGCTTTCTGAAATCTCTCTTCTTCTGCTTTCTGCCTATATAAGCGTAGTTGCCGCTCTTCATAACGGCCTGCTTAGCTGTTTTGAAAAGTCTGCTCTTTGAGCCGTAGTAGCCCTTGGCAAGCTTCAATGTTTTATTTCTTCTTTTGCGAGTCATCATCGCACCTTTTACACGTGCCATGTTACATTACCTCCTATTAGTGAATAGTCCTTAATTTCGAATTATTTGTAGGGAACAAGACGTTTAATCTGTCTCTGGTTTGTTTTGTCAGCAACACTTGTCTTGCGAAGATTTCTCTTGCGCTTTGTGGACTTCTTGTTAAGGATGTGTGACTTGTAGGCATGAGCACGGATAGG
>JAGADF010000008.1 GCA_017613735.1 Clostridia bacterium | reverse complement strand
TAAGGCGTCAGCCTGAACCCCGTTTTATTCATTGTTCTGACGAAAAATTATCTTATTTTAGGGTGCAAAGCAGTTTTGGCAAAGTAATTTTAGTTCATAAAGTGATTATAAAATCTCCTGCATACTTTCGTATTCAGGAGAGTTTTAATTGCTTTAGGGACAAAAGGACAAAGCCAAAACCTAAACATCCTTATCGGTATCGCCCTTTTCCGAGCCTCTTGTTTTTTGCTTTTCGGAAGATTATTCACAAATTATTTACAAATAAAAATATTGACTTTTTTGAACAACGGGGTATAATAGGTAGTGTAGTTAGCACTCAAAAGGTAAGAGTGCTAACAGTGATAAAATCATTTTAAAAGAGGTGAGCAATGTGGAAGAACTCAGTGACAGAAAGCAAAAAATACTTGCGGCTGTAATTGAACAGTATATCGCTACGGGCGAGCCCGTGGGTTCGAAAACGCTTCTTCCGCTTTTGCCGTTCTCTGTTTCGTCTGCTACGGTCCGTAACGAAATGGCGGAGCTTTCCGAGATGGGTTATCTTGAACAGCCGCACACCTCGGCGGGCAGGGTTCCTTCGCAGATGGGCTACAGGTACTACGTCGACAGGCTTATGAATAACTATGAACTGTCGGACCGTGAAAAACGCACTATTGAAATGAAACTCGGAACTTCGGTTCGTTCGCCCGAAAAGGTGCTTGAAACCGCGAGCAGCGTTCTTGCCGATATGACAAACTGCGCCGCCGTTTCGACTACTCCGTCGGATTCGGAGGCGGTAATCCGCAGGGTTGAGCTTGTTCCAATAGGCGCGCGCCTTGCGATGATTGTTATGCTCACTTCGTCCGGCATTCTAAAAAGCACTATAGTCAGAACCGATTATGAGCTGACTCTTGATATTGTCGAGGCGTTCTACAATATAGTTAATAAGCTTTTTATCGGCAATCCGGCAAGCGAAATGAACCTCGCGTTCCTTCAGACGCTTGCGGTTTCCTTAGGCGATAAGGCGCTTATAATGACTCCGCTTCTCGTCGCGCTGTCCGAGCTTGCTTCAACCGCGGGCAAGAGCGAAATGCTCCTCGAAGGTCAGTCAAATCTGCTTAATCACAGTCAGATTTCTTCAAACGTATACGAGCTTATGGAGTTTTTAAGAAAAGGCGAGCCGCTTTCAAATCTGTTTTCCGCCCATAAGGACGAGATGAACGTGCTTATCGGCAAGGAGAATATGTACCGCGAGCTTGAGAATTCAAGTCTGATTTTCTCGCGTTACAATATCGGCGGAAGGGATTCCGGAACGCTCGGAATCGTCGGGCCTACCAATATAGATTACGCAAGACTTATTCCCGGTCTTAAGTATCTTACAAGCGTCGTCGGTAAAATACTCACCGACGCTGTGGAGGAATAGATATGAAAAAAGAAAAAGAAAACACCGCGCCTGTTGAAAACGAACAGACCGCGGAAGAAAACGAAGAAATAACCGAAATCGAAAAGATAAAAAAAGAGCTTGAGGAAAAGGCGGACAGACTTCTGCGAACTCTTGCCGAGTACGACAACTTCCGCAAACGCTCCATTAAAGAAAAGGAGCAGGCATATTCCGATACGAAGGCTGACATTCTTTCGTCGTTTCTTCCCGTAATCGACAATGTCGAAAGGGCGATGAACAACGACAACGCCTCGTATGAGGATTATAAAAAGGGCGCCGAAATGATTTTCGCGCAGTTCTTAAAGGTAATTTCCGATTCGGGAGTTACTGCATACGGCGAAAAGGGCGATGCGTTCGACCCGCTTCTTCATAACGCGGTAATGCATATCGAGGACGAAAACTACGGCGAAAACGAAATAGTCGAGGTCTTTGAAAAAGGCTATAAATTAGGCGACAGGGTTCTTCGTCCCGCAACGGTTCAGGTAGCAAATTAAAATAATATATACTACACTTCAAATTAATCAACAATCTCTAAGGAGGCAATTATAATGAGTAAAGTAATAGGTATCGACTTAGGTACAACGAATTCATGCGTAGCGGTTATCGAGGGCGGCGAGCCCGTAGTTATCGCTAACGCCGAGGGCGCAAGAACAACACCCTCAGTCGTCGCTTTTTCAAAGGACGGCGAAAGAATGATAGGTCAGGTTGCCAAGAGACAGGCAATCACCAATCCCGACAGAACGGTTTCATCAATTAAAAGGCATATGGGCTCCGATTATAAGGTAAATATCGGCGACAAGTCCTTTACGCCTCAGGAAATATCGGCAATGATTCTTCAGAAGCTGAAGAGCGACGCGGAAAGCTATCTCGGCGGCAAGGTAACCGAAGCGGTTATCACCGTACCCGCATACTGCACCGACTCTCAGCGTCAGGCGACAAAGGACGCGGGTAAAATCGCAGGTCTTGACGTCAAGAGAATTATCAACGAGCCTACGGCTGCCGCTCTTGCATACGGCATCGATAAGGAAGAGGACCAGAAGGTTATGGTCTACGACCTCGGCGGCGGCACATTCGACGTTTCCATTATTGAAATGGGCGACGGCGTTCAGGAAGTTCTTGCAACCGCAGGTAACAACCACCTCGGCGGCGACGACTTTGACCAGAGAATTATTGACTGGCTTGCCGATGAATACAATAAGGAACAGGGCGTTGACCTGAGAAGCGACAAGATGGCTATGCAGCGTCTTAAGGAAGCTGCCGAAAAGGCTAAGATTGAGCTTTCGGGCGTTACGACCTCACAGATAAGCCTTCCCTATATCACGGCTGACGCAACAGGCCCGAAGCACCTTGAAACAACTCTTACGAGAGCTAAGTTCAACGAGCTTACTGCAGACCTTGTCGAAGCTACAATGGGACCGGTACGTCAGGCAATAAAGGACAGCGGACTTAAGACAAGCGAGCTTAACAAGATTCTTATGGTCGGCGGTTCTTCAAGAATTCCCGCAGTTCAGGATGCGGTTAAATCCTTTACCGGCATTGAACCCTTCAAGGGCATCAATCCCGACGAATGCGTAGCTATCGGCGCCGCTCTTCAGGCGGGCGTTCTCGGCGGCGAGGTTGAAGGACTTCTTCTTCTCGACGTAACTCCGCTTTCACTCGGCATTGAGACAATGGGCGGCGTATCGACAAAGATTATTGAAAGAAATACAACCATCCCCACAAAGAAGAGCCAGATTTTCTCAACTGCGGCTGACAATCAGACATCGGTTGAGGTACACGTTCTTCAGGGCGAAAGAGAATTCGCAAGAGATAACAAGACTCTCGGCATTTTCCATCTCGACGGCATTATGCCCGCTCCCAGAGGTATTCCCCAGATTGAGGTAACCTTCGATATCGACGCTAACGGTATCGTACACGTTTCCGCTAAGGATTTAGGCACTCAGAAGGAGCAGTCGATTTCAATAACGTCCTCGACAAATATGTCGAAAGAGGACGTTGAAAAGGCTGTCAAGGAAGCCGAAAAGTTTGCCGAAGAGGACAAGAAACGCAAGGAAACGGTTGACACGAGAAACGAAGCCGACCAGATGGTTTACCAGTGCGAAAAGATTCTCTCCGAATCCGGCGACAAGATTCCCGAAGGCGATAAGACCGCTGTTCAGGAAAAGATTGACGCACTTAAGGAAGCTCTCAAGGGCGAGGACATTGAAGCAATAAAGACTAAGAAAGAAGAACTCACACAGCAGTTCTATAAGGTATCGGAGGAGCTTTACAAGCAGGCTGCGGCTGCTGCTCAGGCGCAGCAGGGCGCTGACGGAGCTCCCGCGGGCGACGCTTCCTCGGCTGACGGCAATAACTATTATGAAGCCGATTATACCGACGTTGAAGACGGCGATAAATAATTAATTATTATTGATTAATTAAGGCAGAGCGGTTTCCCGCTCTGCCTTGAGAGGTAAATTATGGCAGACAAGCGAGATTATTACGAGGTGCTCGGCGTTAATAAAAACGCGACCGAGGACGAAATAAAAAAAGCATACCGTCAGATGGCGAAAAAGTACCATCCCGACCTCAATCCCGACAACAAGGAAGCCGAGGCAAAATTCAAGGAAGCCAACGAGGCTTACGAGGTGCTGTCCGACCCTGAAAAAAAGGCGCGCTATGACCAGTTCGGCCACGCGGGCGTTGACCCGAATTACGGCGCGGGCGGCGGTAACCCGTTTAACGGTCAGGGCTTTGATTTCGATTTGGGCGATATATTCTCGTCATTTTTCGGCGGCGGTTTCGGCGGCGGCAGAGCTAACCCCAACGCTCCGCAGAGAGGCTCCGACACAACCGCTACCGTTACCATTTCGTTTGAGGAAGCGGCGAAAGGCTGTAAGCGTTCGGTCGACACAATGCGTATAGAGGTCTGCGACGAATGTCACGGCTCGGGCGCGGCGTCAGGCTCTGCGCCTAAAACCTGTCCCGAATGTAACGGCAAAGGTCAGGTTACTACTGCTTCAAGAACTCCCTTCGGCGTTTTCCAGACTCAGAAGGCGTGTTCTCGCTGCGGCGGAAAAGGCACCATAGTCGACAATCCCTGTAAAAAATGTCACGGCAACGGAAGAATCCGAAAGAGCGTTAAAATCGAGGTCGGTATTCCCGCCGGCATTGACGACAGACAGATTATCAACATACGCGGTCAGGGCAACAAGGGTATCAACGGAGGTCCCGCAGGCGACCTGAGAGTTGTTGTCAACGTCCGTCCGCATCCGATTTTTGAACGTGACGGCTTTAATGTCTGGTGCGATATGCATATCTCGTTTGCGGAGGCGGCAATAGGCTGCGAGCTTGAGGTCCCCACGCTTGACGGCAAGGTTAAGTACACCGTTCCCGCGGGTACTCAGGGCGGCGATATCTTCAAACTTCGCGGCAGAGGCATTCAGAACATCAACGGACGCGGCAAGGGCGACCAGTTAGTCAGGATTATTGTTGACGTACCTAAGAATCTGAATGCGGAACAGAAAGAGCTGTTAAAGAAATTCGATTCGACGCTCGGCAATACAAGCCGTTTCGGCGAGGATACAAAGCATAATTTCTTTAATAAAAAGAAAAAATAAAAAAGCTTTGCGGCTGCGCATAAAAACGCAGCCGCTTTTCTTCTGAAAAAATAAATTGTATAAAATTAAAAAAACGCTTGACAATTGTAAATGCAGGGTGTATTATAAATACGAAAACAAATTGCATACAATTTAATTTTACAAAAGGAGTGTTATTATGAGCATATACGACATCAAGGTTACTGACAACAGGGGCAATGAGGTTTCAATGTCCGACTACAAGGGAAAGGTTCTTTTAATTGTCAATACGGCAACGGGCTGCGGCTTTACGCCTCAGTACGAAGGACTTGAAAAAATGTATGAAAAGTTTGTTGACAGAGGATTTGAGATTCTCGACTTCCCCTGCAATCAGTTCGCATTCCAGGCAAAGGGCAGTGACGAACAGATTCATGAGTTCTGCACCCTTAATTACAATACTAAGTTCCCACGATTCAAGAAAATCAAGGTTAACGGCGGTGACGCGGCGGAAATCTTCAAGTATCTCAAGGAACAGAAAAAGGGCAGAATCAAGTGGAATTTCACAAAATTCCTTGTTGATTCCGAGGGTAATGTGGTTGACCGCTTTGAGCCGACAACTAAACCCGAAGATATCGAGGCAAGTGTTGAAAAGCTTTTAAAATAATCCCGGGGCGAAAGATAATGCAGAATAAATATGACGCTTTGAAGCTTGACAATCAGATTTGTTTCCCGCTTTATGCGTGTTCAAAGGAAATTGTCAGAATGTATAAACCGTTCCTTGACGACATAGACTTAACCTATACGCAGTATATTACAATGATGGTTATGTGGGAAACGGAAGAGATTAATGTAAAAAGCCTTGGCGAAAGACTGTATCTCGATTCGGGAACTCTTACTCCGCTTCTCAAAAAGCTTGAGACAAAGGGCTATGTTGTAAGGAACAGAAGCAAGACGGATGAAAGAAATCTTCTTGTAACCCTCACTGATAAAGGCAGGGAATTAAAGAAAAAAGCCATATGCATACCCGAAAAAATGGCGGGTTGCGTTCATCTTACAAGAGACGAGGCGTTTGAACTGTACCGTCTGCTGCACAAGGTGCTTTCTGCGGCTGAGGATGAGAAAAATGGATAAAAAAGTTTTTGATATAATTATTATCGGCGCAGGTCCGGCGGGTGTTTCCGCCTCGCTTTATGCAAAGCGTGCTAATAAAGACGTGCTTGTGCTTTATCACGGCGTTTCACAGCTTGAAAAAGCGCATAAAATCGACAATTTTTACGGCTTCCCTAACGGAATCGAGGGCGCTCAGCTTTACCGTAACGGTATAATTCAGATGATTAATCTCGGCGTTGAGGTCGAAGAAAAAGAGGTTCTCGGGGTTGAAATGAACGCCGACGGAACCTATACCGTTACAACGAAGGAAGACGGTTTTGTCGCAACGGCTGTAATTTTTGCGACCGGAAACAAAAAAATTCGCCCCAATATCAAGGGCGTTAAGGAGTTTGAGGGCAGGGGAATAAGCTACTGCGCGATTTGTGACGGATTTTTTTACAGGGATAAGAATGTCGCCGTGCTCGGCAACGGAGATTATGCTCTGAGCGAGGCGAGCGAGCTTAAAAACATTGCAAAGTCCGTAACCGTATTCACAAACGGTCTTCCCGCACCTGAAACGGAATTCAGTGTTGTAACCGAAAAAATAAGTGAAATCAAGGGCGAAATGAAGGTCGGTTTCATTGTTCTCGAAAACGGCGAAGAAATGCCGATTGACGGCGTATTTATCGCCCAGGGAGTTGCCGGCGGAGCGGATTTTGCAAAAAAGCTCGGCGTAAAGGCTGACGGCGACAGAATTGTAACCGATGAAAAAATGCAGACAAATCTCAAGGGCGTATTTGCCTGCGGCGACCTGACGGGTGATTTATATCAGGTTTCCAAGGCGGTTTGCGACGGCGCAAAGGCAGGACTCGCAGTCGTAGAGTATATTAAAAATCTTACTGATAAGGAGTGATAATATGTCAGTTAAAGTATTAACAGATGAAAATTTTGAAGAAGAGGTAATAAAGGCTGAAAAAACTGTTCTTGTTGATTTCTTTGCAACCTGGTGCGGACCTTGTAAAATTATGGCGCCCGTAGTGGAAGAAATCGCGGCGAAAAGAGACGATATTAAGGTCTGTAAGCTTGACGTTGACGAGGGCAGAGATACAGCGATTAATTACGGAATTATGAGCATTCCTACGCTTATGGTATTCAAAAACGGCGAAGTGACAAAAACCTTTGTCGGCGTAACCGACGAAAGCGAAATTCTCGCGGCACTTTAATTAAAAAAATCAACGGCTCCCTGAAAAGGGAGCCGTTGTTCTTTTTGTCATTTATCTTTGCCAGAATTTTCTGTCAAGGCTTCTGTAACCTACCGCCTCGGCGATATGCTGAACCTCGATTGTTTCGCTGTTATCAAGGTCGGCAATTGTTCTTGCGACTCTTAAAACCTTATCGTACGCCCTCGCCGAAAGTCCGAGATTATCGAAGGCGGCTTTAAGCATTTCGCTCGCGTCGGGAGTCAGAACGCAGTATTTCTTTGTCGCCGCCGAATCCATTTTTGCGTTGCAGGTAATGTCCGTGCCCTCAAACCGTTTCTGCTGAACAAGTCTTGCGGCGTTGACGCGCTTTTTGATTTCACTGCTCGGCTCGGCTTTCTGTTTGCTTGAAAGCTCCATAAACTCAACGGGAGGCACTTCGATATGAATGTCAAGTCTGTCAAGCAGCGGACCGCTTACCTTTGAAAGATATCTCGCCGCCGCGCCTTTAGGGCAGGTGCACTGTCTTGTCGGGTGGCCGTAAAATCCGCACGGACACGGATTCATAGCGCATACAAGCATTATCGAACAAGGGTACGAAAAAGTAGCCGCAACCCTCGCTATAGTGATTTTTCCGTCCTCTATGGGCTGGCGCATAGCCTCCATAGACTGCCTTGAAAATTCGGGCAGTTCGTCAAGGAACAGAACGCCGTTATGGGCAAGCGAAATCTCGCCGGGTTTAGGCACTGCGCCGCCGCCCGTAAGGCCCGCGGGTGAAACCGTGTGATGAGGCGAGCGGAAAGGTCTTGCTTTGATAAGAGAAACCTTTTCGGGCAACGCGCCCGCAACCGAATAAATCTTTGTTGTTTCAAGCGACTCTTCGAAGGTCATATCCGGAAGAATTGACGGCAGCCTTTTGGCGAGCATGCTTTTGCCCGAGCCGGGAGGGCCTATCATTATAAGGTTATGTCCGCCCGCAGCGGCGATTTCGAGAGCCCTTTTTGCCTCAAACTGTCCCTTCACGTCCGCGAAATCCGGAAGGTCGGTTTTCTGTTCATACTCTCGGTAATCCTCTGAGGAAACGGGAGCGATTTTTTCTTCCCCGCGAAGATGAGCGAGCAGCTGATTAACCGTTTTAACGGGATATACGGTAATATCTTTTACAACCGCTCCCTCAGCCGAATTCGAAGCGGGAATGAATATTTCTTTAATGCCCGCCTGCCTCGCCTTTATAACCATCGGCAGAACGCCGTTGACGTGCCTTACGTCGCCGTTTAAAGACAGTTCGCCGATAAAAGCCTTGTTTTCAATGTCGGCTGTCAGCTGTCTCGTCGCTTCAAGAAGGGCGATAAGCACGGGCAAATCGAAAACCGAGCCGCCCTTTTTTACGTCGGCGGGCGAGAGGTTTATAACGATTTTTGAAGGCGGAAAATCATAGCCCGAATTTTTCATCGCCGAGCGTACTCTTTCCTTGCTTTCGGAAACCGCCGTGTCGGGAAGACCGACCATATCGAAACGCGGCAAACCGCCGCCGATGTCGGCTTCGACTTCGACAACATACGACTCCATTCCGAAAAGACCTATGCTTAAAACCTTGGAAAACATTTTCTCACCCCTGATAAAAGAATTATACATTATTGTTTTCATAATTTCAATATTGTAAAATCCATTTACTTTTTCAAAAAATTTGTTATAATAAAATGTAGTAAATTTTTCAGGGAGGAAAAACAATGAACGATATAAAATCCCTTTATTCACTCTGGAGCGAAAAGGCTGTTCTTGACGCCGATTTGAAAAAAGAGCTTGAAGAAATCAAGGGCAAGGATGACGAAATTCTTGACAGATTTTACCGCTCTCTTGAATTCGGCACCGCGGGACTTCGCGGCGTCCTCGGCGCGGGCACGAACAGAATGAATATTTACACCGTTAATCAGGCTACCCAGGGACTTTCGAATTATCTTAACGAAGCGTTTGAAAACCCGAGCGTTGCTATCGCATACGATTCGAGAATCAAGTCCGACCTGTTTGCGCGCGAAGCCGCGGGAGTTCTTGCCGCTAACGGAATTAAGGTATATATTTACCCCGAGCTTGTTCCGACGCCTATGCTTTCCTTTGCGGTAAGGCGTCTTAAATGCTCTTCGGGTATAATTATCACCGCCAGCCATAACCCCGCTAAATATAACGGCTATAAGTGCTATGACCCTAACGGTTATCAGATGACCGACGAAGCCGCCGAAAAGACCTATAACTATATTCAGCAGGTCGATATGTTTGACGGCGTTAAAAGAATGGACTTCGAAAAGGGACTTTCAAGCGGAATTATCGAATACATTTCGCAGGACGTTTATGAGGAATTCTTTACAGAAGTTGCGAAAAAGCAGGTTAATCCCGGTATCTGCGAAAAGGCGGATTTAAAGGTTATCTACACGCCTCTTAACGGTACGGGAAACAAACCCGTCCGTGAAATTTTAAGAAGAATCGGCGTTAAGGACGTAAGGGTTGTCAAAGAGCAGGAAAACCCCGACGGCAATTTCCCGACCTGCCCGTTCCCGAATCCCGAAATCAAACAGGTTTTCGAATGCGGTATCGAAATGACAAAGCAGGACAAGGCGGATTTGTTGCTTGCAACCGACCCCGACTGTGACAGAATGGGTATCGCCGTTTACGACGGTAATGACTACGTTCTTATGTCGGGCAACGAGGTCGGCGTAATGTTCACCGAGTATCTTCTCTCTTCTCTTAAAGAGCAGGGGAAAATGCCCGAAAATCCGATAGTAGTAAAGACGATAGTTACGACAAAGCTTGTCGAAAAGGTTGCCGAAAGCTACGGCGCGGAATGCGTTGATTTGCTTACGGGCTTTAAGTATATAGGCGAACTTATAACCAATCTTGAAAAAGAAAATCAGGCAGAACGCTTTATAGTCGGCATGGAAGAAAGCTACGGCTACCTTTCGGGCACTCACGCAAGAGATAAGGACGCGGTTGTCGCCTCAATGCTTCTTTGCGAAATGGCGGCTTACTATAAGTCAAAGGGCAAGACGCTCGTTGACGTTATGAACGGACTTTACGAGAAATACGGTATGTATTTCAACACTCTTCTCAACTTTAATTTTGAAGGCGCAAGCGGTATGCAGAAGATGGCTGATATGATGAGCTCGCTTCGTGAAAACGCTCCGAAGGAAATTGCGGGCCAGAAGGTCGTAACGGTCGCCGATTATAAGACAAGCGAAAAAACGAATGTCGAAACGGGCGAAAAATCGGTTATCAATCTTCCTAAATCGAATGTGCTTTCGTATTCACTTCCCGACGGCAGCGGCGCGATAGTCCGTCCCTCTGGTACAGAGCCGAAGATTAAGATTTATATAACCGCGGTTGCCAATACAAAACAGGCCGCAGAAAATAAGGCGAACGAAATCGGCGAAAGCATGAAAAAGATTTTAGGGGTGTAAAATGAATAAGAAGTTTGTAAAAGCAGTCGCAATTTTTCTTGCAATACTGATGCTCCTTTCGGTATTCGCAATACTTATGAACGTATTTGTTTTCAGATTTTAATTAAATAAAAACAGCAACGGCTCCCTCGTTTGAGGGAGCCGTTGTTTTTATCTGTCAAATATATTAGCTTTAATACACATTATCTGCCCGTTGACTATATCGACCAAGCCGTAATTTCCGTCCATCACCGCGCCGGGATTAAAAAGGTGAATACCGTCCGAGTATTCATAATACTGATTGTGAGTATGCCCGAAAAGCACGAGCTTCGCGTCATTTTTAAGGGCGGTCATATACAGCGCGTCCTCGCCGTATTTGACGTGCTCAAGATGCCCGTGAGTGCAGTAAACCTTGATTCCGTCAAGATTAAGCAGCTCGTTTTTCGATGCGATTGAGCCCCAGTCGTTGTTCCCGCAAATTAGTATCGGCGAAATCGGGAAGGGCAAATCAAGCTTGTCAAAGTCGTCAATACCGTCGCCTAAAAATATAATCCTGTCGGCTTCTCTGTGAAGAAGAAGGATTTTCCTCAGCGTCTGATAATGTCTGTGTGAATCCGATACAACCAGCAGTCTCATTCATAATCTCCTTAAAAAAAACATAACTATAATATATACTTTTTTAGGAGGAAAATCAATGTCCGACAACAAAAATAAAAAGCTTGACGAGATACTTGACGAAATTAAAAACAACTCGTCGGGCCAGTCCGCCGAAGAGCTTCTTTTAGCGAAGCTCAATAAAGAACAGCGTGAAAAACTTAAGAGCATTATTTCAAACGACGAGGCTGTCAAAAATTTTCTTTCATCCGAGCAGGCGCAGAAAATCATCCGTAAAATGACGGGAAAGGGCGAGTAAAATGGACGATATCTCTTCACTCTTAAGCTCAATTTCTCCCGAGGAAATGGAGCAGATAAAGGACGTCGCGTCCTCGCTTATGCCGTCGCAGGGAGCTCCCGCCGCGCAGCTGCCGTCGGGATTTACAAGAATAATGCAGAATATCAATTCCCGCGACGAAAAAACCGAGCTTATAAAAGCCTTAAAGCCCTTTTTAAGCGCCGAAAAGCAGCAGCGCGCCGACGAGGCGGTAAGACTTCTGAAACTGATGAAAATACTTCCGCTTTTAAAGGAACTGAATATCAACGATTTACCCGTGTGAGGTGAAAAAATGTCAACAGATTCGTATTCCGAAATGCTTGAAATGCAGCGTCAGGCTATGAAACGCGCGCAGAATATAACAAATCAGGGGAGGCAGGCGGTAAAAAACGAGAAACAGTTCAGGCAGACTCCGCCCGTGAATTACGTTCCGACTGAGCCTAAGCACACGTCCCTTCCGCTTAATATTCCGAAAAAGGAAAGAGACGAAAACAAGGGCGAAATGCTCTCGTTTCCCGATACCGACAGGGCTATGCTTCTTTCGATTCTTCTTCTCCTGAAAAACGAGGGCGCGGACGAATTACTGCTTCTTGCGCTGCTTTATATTTTGGCGTGAAAAAGCAAAAAGAACTATTGAAAAAAACGTAATAATATTGTATAATAATTTTTGGTCGTGTGCCGTGTGGGCCCTGTGCGACAGAACGCTGTGAATCATGTCAGGCGGGGAACCGAGCAGCATTAAGCGGATTGTTCTGTGCGCCGCAGACAAGTCTGCATGGTATGCGGCTGTTTTTGTTTATAAAACGGGAGGTATGTGAATGTATCAGGTGCTTTACAGAAAGTGGCGTCCGAAAACCTTTTCGGATGTCTGCGGTCAGCCGCAGGTCACCTCGACTCTTCTGAACGAACTCAGGGAGGACAGGCTTTCTCACGCATACCTTTTTACCGGCTCAAGAGGTACGGGCAAGACAAGCTGCGCAAAGATTTTTGCAAAGGCGGTCAACTGTCTTAATCCTCAGAACGGCGACCCGTGCAACGAATGTGAAATGTGCCGCGCGATTGATAACGGAAGCTGCCTTGACGTCATTGAAATCGACGCCGCGTCAAACAACGGCGTTGACAATATCAGGGACTTAAGGGATGAGGCTAATTTCACTCCCGCGACGGCGAAATTTAGGGTTTATATTATCGACGAGGTGCATATGCTCTCGATTTCGGCGTTCAACGCGCTTCTTAAAACGCTTGAAGAGCCGCCGGAGCACGTTAAGTTCATTCTCGCCACGACCGAGGTGCATAAGTTACCCTCGACAATTCTTTCAAGATGTCAGAGGTTTGAATTCAAGCATATCACGCCTGAAGACATCTGTTCCCGTCTTAAATATGTCTGCGAAAACGAAAAGCTTGAGCTGACTGACGGCGCGGCTATGCTTATAGCCCGTCTTGCCGACGGTGCGATGCGCGACGCGCTGTCATTACTTGACCGTTGCGCGTCCTTCGGCGGAACGATTGACGAAAAGACGGTTGAAGACGCCGCGGGTATTGCGGGCAGGGATTACCTCTTCGCCCTTGCGGACTGTATCGCCGAAAAGGACGTCGTAAAGGGGCTTGAGATAATCGACACTCTTCATAAGAATTCCTGCGATATGGAACGCCTTATAACCGAGCTTACAAATCATTTCAGAAACATTATGGTCGCAAAGACCGTCAAAAACTACAGGGAACTGATTATCTGCTCCGACGAGGAGCTTGAAAAAATAGTTAAGCAGGGCGAGCGGATTAAGCTCGAAACCGTGCTTCATACGATAAACCGCCTTAACGAGGCGCTGGCGGTAATAAAGAAATCCGTCAACCGCCGGATTGAAATGGAAACGGCGTTTATGTCGCTTTGTTCGCCCGAGCTTGATAAGTCAAACGACGCTCTTCTTTCAAGAATCGCCGAGCTTGAGGGCGAGGTAAGAATGTTAAAATCCAACGGCGTAAAGGCTTCCGTCGTAAAGGATGAAAAAACCGCCGAACCCGTTAAGCGGGAACCTGCGGCGGAGGAGGAAATACCTCTTCCGGAGGAGCCGCCCGTTTCAGAGGAAAAGACGGAAGAAATCGCCGAGCCCGTTAAAAGAGAGGAACCTAAAAAAGAGGTTAAGTCCGGGGACGAAAAGCCCTTTGACAAATGGCCCGAGGCGGTTAAACTCGCCTGCAGCGAGGATGTTCCGTTAATAGGATTTCTTACGGGCACATCGGCGATAATAAAAGACAATGTTGTGTTTATTAAATCCGACAATCCCGTATTGGCTTCGTTTCTTCAGCAGGAAAATCATACAAAGATTATAAGAAGTGCAATTTTTAAAATCACGGGCGAAAAATATAAGCTCGGTATTTATAACAGTAATTCTTCCGCGCCGAAAAAAGACCCGCTTGAGGGCTTTATGAAAAGGGCGCAGGGACTCGGAATAAACGTTGAAAGGAAAGAATAAGATGAAAGCAAGAATTCCAAACGCGCCTCAGGGTAATATGATGCAGCGGCTTCAGCAGATGCAGGACAATATGCAGAAAACTCAGGAAGAGGTTGAACAGGCCGAATACACCGCTTCCGCAGGCGGCGGAATGGTAGAGGTTACCGTCAGCGGCAAGCACGAAATAAAGTCCATAAAGCTTCAGGAAGACGTCGTCGATAAGGACGATATCGAAATGCTTGAGGATTTGCTTATTGCGGCTATCAACGAAGCTATGCACAAGGTTGACAGCACAATGGAGCAGAAAATGGGCGAAATCACCGGCGGACTTAATATACCCGGACTTGGCGGATTGGGCTTATAAGATTAAAAAGGAATTTTTGAGGCAATACTTATGTCATATAACGTAGCGGCACTTCAGAAGTTAATAGAGCAGTTCCAGAGAATGCCCTCTGTCGGAGCCAAAAGCGCCCAGAGGATGGCGTTTTATGTTCTCGGTCTTACCGACGAAGAGGCGAGGGAGTTTTCCGAGTCTATAATCGAGGCTCACGAAAAAATCCATAAATGCTCGGTATGTTGCAATCTTACGGAAAAGGAACTGTGCAACGTGTGCGACAATCCCGCGCGCGACAGGTCGGTTATCTGTGTTGTTGAAGACCCGCGCGACGTTATTGCCATTGAAAAAACCCACGAGTATAAGGGTACGTACCACGTACTTCACGGCGCAATCTCGCCTATGAACGGAGTCGGACCCGAGCAGCTAACGATTAAAGAGCTGCTTTCGCGTATGAACGCCGATGAGGTTCAGGAAGTTATAATGGCGACCAACCCTACCGTTGAGGGCGAGGCGACGGCTATGTATATTTCACGCCTTTTAAAGCCGATGGGCGTTAAGGTCACCCGACTTGCGTACGGCGTGCCCGTAGGCGCGGACCTCGAATACGCCGATGAAATAACGCTTCTTCGCGCCCTTGAAGGCAGACAGGTTATTTAATATGTACGGGCGACCAAAGGTCGCCGCTACGATTTAATTATTCTTCAGGAATTTCAAGAATACGGTTACGAAAGGCAGAATTATGTCTGACAAAAACACTACAATTGCACAGAATAAAAAAGCCTTTCACGACTATTTTGTACTTGAAAGCTATGAGGCGGGCATTGAGCTTTTCGGAACGGAAGTTAAATCCGTCCGCGCGGGCAAGGTCAACCTCAAGGATTCGTGGTGCAGTATCGACAAGGGGGAAATATTTGCAAACGGCGTTCACATTTCACCCTATGACCACGGAAATATCTTTAACCGCGACCCGCTTCGCGTCAAACGCCTTTTAATGCATAAAAAAGAGATTAATCACCTTTTCGGCGTTATAAAGCAGGAGGGGCTTACGTTAATCCCTTTGAGCATTTACTTCAAAAAGGGCAAGGCGAAAATGCAGGTAGGTCTTTGCAAGGGTAAAAAGAATTACGACAAGCGCGCCGTCGCCGCCAAAAAAGAAGCCGACAGAACTATTGAGCGCACAATGAAGGAGAGAAACAGGTAGAAACAATTTTGCCGCTTAAAACCGGAGTTCGGGTTGTTGGGATTTGCCCCATACAAGGGGATGAAAGGATTTCGACGGGGACACTGAAACATAATAAGCGAGTAGCGGCGAGGAATCCGCTATAAACTCCTCAAGTTTAGAAATAAACGACGAAAAATTAGAATTAAAAGCTGCTTAATTTAAGCAGCCGTTCTCCCCGCGAGTACTGCGGCGCGGGACAGAGCGTCAAGCAGCAGTGAACGTGAACGGGTAAGAGTCGCATAGCCCGTCATGAACAATGCGGCTACTTTTTCCGGAAGTCCGTTAAGAGACGTCCGGGACGGGGAATGCAAACTCTTAACTACACTCGTAGAAAGTTGTGCGGATGGGTTTTCGGACGCGAGTTCGACTCTCGCCATCTCCATAAAAAGAAAAAGCACCCGCAGGGTGCTTTTTTGCTTTTTACAAAATAAGATTTAAGAGAGTCGAACTCGAAATGAAAGAATACGCTGTTGAATAAAACAAATCTGTATGCTATACTTTATTTGTTTTCGGAGACGTAGCTCAGTTGGTCAGAGTGCACGGTTCACATCCGTGAGGTCAAGGGTTCGAACCCCTTCGTCTCTATTAAAAAACACCTGCACATTTTGTGCAGGTGTTTTTTTATTTTATAAATTATCTTATCCCATTGAATTAAGAATATCTTCAATGTTACCCTGTTTTTCGTTAACGTCGTCAACCGTATTCTGCGCCTGGTCTATAAGACCGTTGCCTGTTGATGAAGAAGCGTTGCCGTTTGAATCATACTGATATTCGTGAACGTTTTCTTCGCCGAACTCCTCTTTGAGAGAAGCGATATAAGCGTCTCTGTCCTCTTCACTGTAAAAGCTCATCGTGCCGTTGCCTACGGTTTCAAACATTTCGCCGTTGGCGTGGAAATCGTGCATGTTCCAGTCCTCACGGGGCTTTTCTTCCTCGGCGGGCTGAACGTATCTGCTGTCCTCATAATAACGGCTGTATGTCTTTTCGCCGTCAACTGTCGGGAAACCGTCGACATATCTTACCTCGGCGGGAACGTAATCGCCGTAATCCGCGTGGCCGTAAAGGTCGTTGTCGGCAAGAATGTCATACTGATTTTCCGCATTCGCGCCTATGGGGTAATCCTGTCTGTCGTGAGTGCAGGTGTCTGCCGAAGAGGTGGCGATGGCGTTTGCGATTTCGCCGCCCGAAATAACCACGTCGGGCGTGGTGTCATAAGTAATACTGAAAATTGATAAAGCGCATACTGCTATAACAAGCGCAATAACGAGAGCGAACATCTTTTTCATATCAATAGCCTCCCTTTGACTCAATTATATATAAACTTATTAAAAAAATCAATTATTATTCGTAAATTCTTTTTACCTTAGGGCTGACGGCAACGGGCGAAAGGTCAATTTCAACCTTGTCGCCGACCTTAACGTCCATACCCGTTATATCGACCGTACAGTTCGTAAGCCCGACCGCGCCGACGACTCTTGCCGTTTTTCCGTTGATTTTTACCGTAATACGTTCTTTCTTAAGATATCTCTTAAGAGGGGAAAGCATACGGCGTATAAGCTGCGAAAGGCTATTGATTTCCTGCGCCTTTTCAAAGCCGAGACCGTCGGTATGACCTACGGGAACAATGGCGAGAACCGTGTCGCGCTTTGCGGTAAAATCACCGCTGTAGCCGACGGTCGCGCCTTTCTTAATCTTTTTAATTTCAATGACCTGACTTCTCAGAACGCCGATTTTTCTTAAGTCAAGATGACTTTTTGTGATAACCCGTCCCGTAAATGCGGAGCCGATTCTTACCGCGTCAAGCTCTGTTCCGCTTACGTTAAGCAGGGCGGGGGAGGACGCCGCGTAAACCTTGCCGACGTCAATACCCTTAATCTGAAGCTGTTCAACAGTATAAAGGAAACGGCTCAACTGCTTTTTTGTAAGCTCTTCGTTTGTAAAAGCGGAGCTGAAATGAGTGTATATGCCGATAAAATCAAGATTTTCGTATTCGCGGTAAACTTTTTCAATCGCGTCAACCTCTTCGGGTAAAAATCCGAAACGCGAAAGACCGGTGTCAATTTTGATATTCGCTTTAACGACCTTGCCGAGTTTTTTCGCCGCGTTGTTCAAAACCTGCGCGCTTTCCTTTGAGCCGACCGTTGCGATACAGTTGTTATCGGCTATTATTTCGGCTTCGCTTTCAAGGGAGGTCGAGCGCATAACAAGAAGCGAGTCGCTTTCGTCAAGAACGTTTTCCCTTAACGGCTCAATGTCTTCAACATCCGCGACGGCAAAGGAATTAATGCCTTCCTCCTTAAGTATTTCGGCGAGAAAATCTCTGCCGAGACCGTAGCCGTCGGCTTTTAGAACGCCGATAACCTCGTTGCCCGCTTTCTGCTTTATGAGTTCGATATTGTGCTTTAAATCCTCTTTTTTAATAACGTATTCGTTCATAATTTCTTCCTGATTTCGTTTGCAATATTAAAGCTCTTGTATACGACGGGCTTTATTACGTAGTCGAATTCGCCTATAAATTCCTTCATATAACCGCCGAAGCCGTGCTTGAAACGCCAGAGACCGTAGTGCGGGTTGTCGGGATTCTGACAGTCACCGCTGATGCCTCCGAAATCGTATACCTTACAGCCGCACTCCATGCCCCACTGCATCATCGCCCACTGAAGAGCGTAGTTCGGGTAGACGTTTCTGTGAGCGTTTGAGGACGCGCCGTACTGATATTTCATTACGTTCTGTCCCCATTTTATTGCGAGAGTTCCCGCGATAGCCTTGCCCTCGTAGTAAGCCATATAAAGCCTTGCGTCCTCGCCCATACAGTTGAGGATTTTTTCAAAATACCATTTCGGCCTTGTCGAAAAGCCGTCGCGCTCGCCGGTTTCTTTCATAATAGATACAAAATCGTCAAGAGCCTCAACGCCCATGATTTTAACCTCAACGCCTTTTTTCGGAGCTTTTCTTATACGCGTACGGTAATCGGGTTTAAAGGTGAGCATAAGCTCGTCCTCGTTCATACCGTTATAGTCGAAACAGTAAACAAAACGCGGCTGAACGTTTTCAAAATCCATACAGCCGGGATTAAGCTCAATAAAGCCCTTGTCGATAAGGTGCTGTTTATACGCCTTGTTTTCGACCGTGATTTCGGGGTCTATTTTAATGCAGTAAGCTTTGTATTCCTTAGCTAAATCAAGAAGACCGTCAAACAGCCTGTCGAAGGTGTCGAAGTCGTCCTCGTCAGCGGCGAAACCGCGGCAAACGTAGAAAAGAGAATACTTGACAACCGGAATAAAACGGATTAAAACCGAGGCGGAGCCTTTGATATTGCCGCTTTCGTCCTTAAGCATTATCGCTTCCCATTTCCACGCGTCCTTTACCTTGCCCCATTTTGAGGAGTGCTGGAAAAGTCCCTTCGGATGGCTTTTTATAAAGTTTTCGTATTCTTCAAGATTTTGCGAATTAACTCTTTCTATCACTTTTTGATACCTCGTTAGCATTATTTATACTATTATATCTACAACTAATTATTTTATCATAATTTGCCCTTTTTTTCAATAAAAAAACAAAAAGCGACCTCAGCTTTTTATTCTTTCGAGCGCGGGTTTAATCGCCTTGTAAAGAACAGTCGCAAGCGTGAGCTTGAGAAGGTCGGGCAGTATAAACGGCAGAACGCAAAGCGAAAGAGCGGCTTTAACACCTATTTGTTCTTCTCCGGCATTATAAATAATTATAAACCAGAGCGTGCCGAAGGCATAACACAGAATAAGCCCTATAAAAAGCGATACAACTTTTAAAGCGAGTTTTTCGCTTATTAGCTTTTCGGAAATAAGGAAGATAATTCCCATAATCAGAAAGCCTATAATATACCCGCCCGTTAGACCGAACAGAGCTGACGGCCCTGCCCTGAAACCCGAAAAAACTGGCGCACCGACAAGTCCGAGCAAAATGTAAATGAGGATTGAAACTGTTCCGTTTCGTCCGCCGCAGAGAAGAAGGGTGAGAAAAACGGCAAAGGTCTGCATAGTGACGGGAATCGTCATAACGGGAACAGAAAGCCACGAACAAACCGCGATAACTGCGGTCATCATGGCCGTAAGACATATTTCCTTTATGCCGATTTTATTTTTCATTAAAAAACTCTCCCCGAATTATTTCAAGGGAGAGTTTATCATTTTAATAATAAAAAGTCAATTTACTGATACTGAAGTCTTGCCGCTCTTACGGTGTTTTCCATAAGCATAGCTACGGTCATGGGACCTACTCCGCCGGGAACGGGGGTAATGAACGAAGCCTTCTTTTCGACCTCGTCAAAGCAGACGTCGCCGCAGAGCTTGCCCTGTTCATCTCTGTTGATGCCGACGTCGATTACAATCGCGCCTTCCTTGACCATATCGGCAGTAACGAATCCGGGCTTGCCGACAGCGGAAATAAGTATGTCAGCCATACCTGTAATCGCCTTTAAATCCGCGGTTTTTGAATGGGCGACGGTAACTGTTCCGTTCCTCTGTAAAAGAAGCATTGCCATAGGCTTGCCTACAATATTGCTTCTTCCGATTATGACGCAGTTTTTGCCCTCAATGGGAAGCCCGTAGTAGTCGAGAAGAACTATAACGCCCGACGGGGTGCAGGGCTGAAGATTCTGAACTCCCTGAAAAAGCCTTCCGACATTGAGCGCGTGAAACGCGTCTACGTCCTTTTCGGGCGAAATAGCGGCGATGATTTTGTTTTCGTCAATCTGTTTGGGAAGAGGAAGCTGACAAAGAATGCCGTGAACCGACATATCGTCGTTAAGCTCGTTTATGACGTTGAGCAACTGCTCAGTCGTGGTTTCCTTGTCAAGCGATATTTCCTTTGAAAGAATGCCCGTAGCCTCGCACGCCTTTTTCTTGTTGTTTACATATGTTCTCGAAGCGGGGTCGTCGCCGATAATAATAACGGCAAGGCAGGGGCGTATGCCTCTTTCCTGAAGCTGTTCAACCTTTCTCGCAACGTTTTCCTTAACGGCCTGTGCAACTGCTTTTCCGTCAATTATCTGCGCCATTCTCCGTCACCTCATCTTCTTTCTTTTCAGGTTTTTTCTTTAATTCGATAAATTTTGCCGCCATAAGCAGCGAACAGCTGATTACAAGTCCGAGCGACAGCGCCTGCGAAACCCTTATGCCGGTTGTCGCAAGGTAAAGGCTGTCGGTGCGGAATCCCTCGATTATCGTTCTTCCGATACCGTACCATATGGCGTAACTGAGGAAAAGCTGTCCGTGGAATTTATAAAACTTTCTGCACATTGTGTAGATAAGAATAAAGCCTATTAAGCACCAGAGCGATTCATAAAGAAAGGTCGGATGAACGGGTAACGAGGGGTCGATTTCAATTCCATTTGACGTAATCTCCGAATAATGCTCCGAAAGATAGGCGGTTGTTTTTTCGCTTAACATTCCCCAGGGAGCGGTTGTGTTCGTGCCGAACGCTTCCTGATTTGCGAAATTGCCCCAGCGGCCGATTCCCTGACCGATAAGAAGGCTCATACCGACAAGGTCGAGAAGCTGGGCAAAGCTCATTTCGTGCTTTTTACATACGAAATAAGCCATCGCAAGCCCGCCGATAATACCGCCGTAAATCGCGAGTCCGCCGTTCCATATCTGAATTATTTCGCCGAGATGGTCCTTGTAATAATCCCATTCAAAAATAACGTAATAAAGCCTCGCACCGACAATTCCGCCTATCGTTCCGAAAATGAGAACGTCGACCATATTGTTGAGATTAATTCTGTATTTGTAAGCCATTCTTCCGCCGAAAAGCACTGCGAGAAGAAAGCCGAACGCGATAATCACGCCGTACCATTTTATGGTGATTCCGCCGAACTCAAGGAAGTTTTCACTGACGTCAAAAATATGGTTGATGCCGGTGAATTTTACCCCGGTGTAATCGGTAAAAAACTTAAGCATAAGAGCTTTTCCCCTTTAAATAATCCTATTCAGTAAATTATTATAACATATAAAGGAATTATTTTCCACAGAAATTTACAATTATTTTATGCTTTTTTCCGTCGAGGGTAAGATACGGCTTTTCTTCACCGTCAATAATGAGGACGTTTTTGTCGCTTCTGACGTATTCGATTTCGTATTTTACGTTATTTAATTCAACAGTCATCGAGCAGTTTTTCCAGTCGGAAGGAAAATTCGGCTCGATAAAAACGGTGTTTGAAATTTTTTTAATTCCGAAAACTGTTTCAATAACCGTTTTGTAGTACCAGCCCGCGCTGCCCGTGTATAAGCTCCAGCCTCCTCTGCCTTCAACGCCTTTTCTGGAATAGACGTCGCCCGCGAGAAAATACGGTTCTGTCATATATTTTTCGGCTGTCCGCGCGTTTTCGTACTTATTCAGCGGATTGAGAACGCCGAGCATTTCGTAACCCCTGTCGACCTGACCGTTTTTAATAAACGAAGCCGCAAGCCAGACTGCCGCGTGAGTGTACTGACCTGCGTTTTCACGAAGCCCCACGGGATAGGCGGAAATATAACCCGCGCGTCTGTCGCTGACGAATCCGTCGGAAAAAAGCTTTATAAGCCCGTTATCCGCGTCGAAAAGATATTTTTCCGCGTTCTCAAGCGAGGACTTTATTCTCTCTTTGTCGGGCATTTTACAGAAAACCGCAAACGACTGCGAAAGGGAATCGATTTTGCACTCGTTTTTTCCGTCTCCGATAGGCGTTCCGTCATCGAGAAAGGCGCGTATATACCAATCTCCGTTCCACGCGTTTTCGTCAATTGATTTACGGATTTTTTCTGCTTCGTGTTTATATTTCGATTTTCTTTTTTCGTCACAGAGGTCTGAAAACCGCTCAAGCGTAATTATTAGAAACTGACCGAGCCATACGCTTTCGCCGTTTCCGTTCCTGCCTATGCCGTTAAATCCGTCGTTCCAGTCGCCGCCGAAAATCTTCGGCAACCCGTTCTTTCCGTATACAAGGCTTTTTTCAATCGCCCTTACGCAGTGGTCAAAAATACTGCCGCTTTCATCCGACGGATACAGTTCAACGTATCTTTCGCTTTCGTTTTCATTAAGCTTGGGGCACCTTAAAAACGGTATTTCGGCGTTTAAAAAATCCCTGTCGCCCGTGACAAATATATATTCGCTTACAGCCAGCGGCAGCCATAGTCTGTCATCGGCATATTTTGTCCTTACGCCCTTTAAAACGCCGTCGGGCAGAACGTGGAACCAGTGAAGAACATCGCCCTCCTCAAACTGCGCTTTGGCGCATAATATAATCTGCTCTTTAAGTCTTTCGGGCTCTGTTAAGACGAGTGAAAGCGCGTCCTGAAGCTGGTCGCGAAAGCCGTATGCTCCCGAGCACTGGTAAAAGCCCGTCCTTGACTGAAGCCTGCCGCGTAAAATCTGTACGGGCAGAAAAACGTTTACAAGACTGTTAAGATTTTTGTCGGGCGAATTAATCGTAATTCTGTTTTCGCATTCGTGAAATTCAGGTGGGAAGTCACAAATAAAGCCGAGCGAAAAGTTAAAGGTTTTTTCCTCGTCTTTTTCAAGGGCAAAGGTTTTTCCGAGAGAGGCGACGGGGTTTCTGCACGGCAGGGGAAAGCAGTTTCCCCACTTGCCTTCAAAAAGGGCGGTTTTATCAAAAACAACCGCGTCCGCGTCAAAGTCGGCAGACAGCCTCATTTTGCCTTTGAAATCTCGGTTTAACGGATTCGAAACCGTTATTTCGTTCTTTCCCTTTTCAAAGTGCAAAAGCCTTTGCGAACCGTCGTTGAAATATAAAACCGGTTCGACGGAAAAAACTGCGGAAACGGCTTTCCTTCTGCCCGAAGCGTTTCGCATTTTCAGAGTGATTTTTTTCTGCATTTTTCTTTTTTCGACATTTATTGTGACGGTGATTTCAATGCCGTCGCAAACGCTTGTGTAAACCGCTTTTTCGGTTTCAAAAACGACGTTTGAATTAACGATGGGATTAAAGTATTTTTCACCTGACTTAATAAGAATTATTTCGGAATTAAGGTCGGTTCTCGTGTCGTTTGTCCACTTTGTCAGCTTGTTAAGATATGAATTGAACGCAAAGGTGAAACCGAGCGCTTTGTCGCTGACGAGCGTTCCGAAACAGTCGTTTGAATAGACGAAGCACCAGGGCAGAACGGGCGAACGGTTAATCATAAAGCCGTTGCCTGAGACTGCGTTTTCACCGTCCGCCTTTGAGCCGCCGCGTATTTTAATCATTTCGAATTTTTCTTCTTTTTGTTTTGCCGAAAGGTCGTTTTTCGCATAATACGAGCAGAAAGCCGTAAGCGAATTTAAGGTTTCGGCGTCCGTTTTATCGGCGTCCACGGTGAAAATCCCGTTCATTGAAAATGAGCCGTCCTTAAGCGCTTTATCGACTGACGGCTTTGTAACGCTGTTAAAAACAACCGCAAGGTCGTTTTTGATAAACGCATTCTGAAATGCGCTGTGAATTTTT
Source organism: Clostridia bacterium (assembly GCA_017613735.1). GTDB lineage: Bacteria > Bacillota > Clostridia > Oscillospirales > Acutalibacteraceae > Fimenecus. Next base: position 290,650 of record JAGADF010000008.1, on the reverse strand, counting down.
ATAAGCCTTTTGAGAAGCGGAATATCCTCCTCGCTTTTAATAACGAAAAGAATAATCGGTTTGTCGCCCGAAATGCCGAGACTCCAAAGCGCGTCAACCGCTCTTTCGTTTTTGTAAATTGCGTTTTTCTGTTCCTCGCGCAGGGCGGGGCGGTAAATAAGATTCGGAAGTATCTCCTTTGAGAGTATGCCGCTTTGCGAGGAATTGTCGAGTATTGACGGCGCGCTTTCGAATGAAGCGAAAATATTTTTTCGCCTGCCTTCGAGAATAATTTCCCTTGAGCCCTTTTGAGTTTTTGATGCGCTGATAATAAGCGGAACGGTTTTCTTTTCTCTCGGCGCAAGATTAATCTTAACCGAAAAAAGAGCGCAGCAGTCGGGAGTTCCCGTCTTTTTTGAAAAGTCAACGCCGTCTTTCCCGAGGGAGAAAATTCCGTCGGGCCTTTTGAGAACCGATTCGCGGTTACAGGTATACATAAACCTTTCGCTTTTCGGAAAAGCAAGGCTTAAGCTTACCTGCTCGTCCTCGTTTTTATCACGTCTTGCGAAAGACAGAATTTTCTCCTTTTCGTCGTAATTTTCCGTCACGAAAAGCTTTGAAAAGGCGGGATGACCGCCGTGGCTTTCGGCTCTGGCAAGGCACGGCTCAAGGTATATGAGCAGCTCTCCTTCGAGCTTTCTTTTTGACAGGTTCTGAACCGTAAACAGACGTCTTTCGCAGGGCAGGAACTTATGAACCGACAGCCTTTGGGTAAGCCTTATTTTACCGTCGTTAAAACCGATTACCGCTTCGTTTTCCCTGAAAACACAGCTGTAATTTTCCGCCCTTTCGGTGTTCATATACGGTGAAAAATATTTAATCTCTTTATTCGATTTTACAAGGGCGGTAACTCCTGCGGGATTAAACAAAAAGTCGTCGGAATGGATGAAAATGCACTTGTCGCCGAAGGTGCTTTTCGTCGTCCCGTTTTCACAGACATTAAGGGTCCATTCGCCGTTTGAATACGCCTGAGCCTTAGGGTTTAAAACAGAAAAGGACGAATTGCCTTTTATAAACCTTTCTCGTCTTTCGTATTGCTCGGACGGCGGGGATTTTTTGTATTTTTTAAGAACGGGCGTAAACGTCGGTATCTTTTCTTCAAGAAGGTTTTTGCCCGCCGCCATATCAATATCGCTCATAAAGAGCCTTTGCATATAAAAGTTGTCCGTCGCGTTGAGAATTGAAAGCATACTCATTCCTATATGATGAGCCATATAGCTCTTTACAATTCGGTATTCTCTGTTTTCGGCGCGGCTTTTTGTAAAGTCCGCCGCTTCATAAAGAGCGTAAGGGCCGAGAAGATGAAGCTTTTCAAGCTTTTTTATATTGACTGCGGCCTTTTTAGGCGAAAAGGGCAGGGCAAGATAAGTCGAATAAGGGCTTATGACGGTATCTGCAGAGCTGCCTCTTGCAAGGCTCAGCCTGCCTACACCGTGAGCCTTGTACTGATAGTTATAGTCGTTGTCAAACGCGTAAAACGCGCTTTCGCTTATACCCCAGGGGATATGCTTTCCCTTTGAGTAAAGCTGCTGACAGTAAAGACAGAAACGAAGTCCTTCATAAGAAAACGAATTCTTTTTCGCGGGAAGAAAAATATCTGGCATAAAGTATTCGAACATTGTTCCCGACCATGATACCGGTCCCGAATACCGCCCCGCGCGTCTTAAAGACCTTGAAAGCGCGCCCCAATGCTTCTTTTCTACAATTCGGCGGCTTACGGCGAAATAGCTTGTCATTCTCGCCTCGCTCATAAGAAGGTCGTAATAAGATGACGAAAGGCGGTTCTCGCTCAAGTCAAAGCCTATGTGAAACAAATGTCTTTTTTTATTGTAAAGCGGCTCAAGGTCGGTTTCGGAAATGATTTTTTCGATTCTACCGTACAAATCGGTTGCGTTTTTATTTTCCTTAAGAGCCTGCTTAACCGCTGTGAGCGAGCAAAGGAAATTACCGCTGTCGACAGTCGAAACAAATCTCGGCTCAAGCGGTCTTAGAGTTTTTATATCGTACCAGTTAAGAAGATTTCCGTGCCATTTTTCAAGTTTTTCAATACTTGAGACAGCTTTTTCAAGTTTGAAAAGCATTTCTTCCTCGCTTATGAATCCGAACTGCCTTGCCGCCGTAACGCAGGCGAGAAAAAGCCCGATATTTGTCGGCGAGGTGCGTTCGGCAACTCTGAAAACGGGCGAAAACTGAACGTTGTCCGCGGGCAGAAAATTGTATTTTTCATCGGCGTATTTTTCGTAGTATTTCCATTGAGCGGCGGCGTGGGAAACGAGCCTCTCCTTAGTCAGCGAATCGAGCGAGGAATCCTCTTTCTTTATTCTTTTCTGTGAGCAGTATTCAAACGGAATGTTTAAAAGGAACAAAAGAGAGCACAAAACCGTATAGGGCGTGTGAAAAATCATTAAAAACGCCGCGCAGAGAATGCAGCTGAAGTTATTTACAACGACCGAAAAAAGTGAGCTGCTCTTTTCGGAATCCGCGGCAGTTACCCATTCAAGCATTTTCTTTTTCGTGATAAACTGTCTTGTGAGCGCAAGAACAATTGCGTTCAGGCTTTTAAAGGCGTTGCGCGGAAGCGTAATTATTTTTATGACCGAAACCGTTAATATATTAAGTGAATCGGGTATCGCGGCGGAATAGTAAAGCCGTGAAAGCATCGCGAGCCCGCCTGAAACGAGCGACCTGAAAAATGAAAGAATTTCATCGGCGGTGAGGCTTAAAAGCGAAACTGAAATCATAACCGCGGCGGTTTTTCCGTCAAAGAAAACCGAGGAAAGAATTAGAAGAAGCGAAAAAACCTCGTTAAGACTTCGCCTTAAGTTTTCGAATAGTTTAAATCTTGAAATAAAGGGCAGGGGATTGACCTCTTTTTTTAAAAATGCCGACGGATGTTTTGTAAGAAACGGAATATTCTGCCAGTCGCCTCTTATCCATCTGTGAAGCCTTGAAAGAAAAGAGCTTTCGCTTTTCGGAAACGAGTCCGCGACGGAAATGTCCGAAACGAAAAGAGTGTTTAAAAGCTCGCCCTCGATAATATCGTGGCTGAGTATTTTTTCATCCCTGAATCTTGAGAGTAAAATTTTGTTATAAGCGGCGACGTCAATAAGTCCCTTGCCCGCAAAAATACCCGATGAAAACACGTCCGAAAACCTGTCGCAGCAGAGATTGTCGTAAGCTATGCTTCCGCCGCTTCCCGACATAAGAAGCGAAAAGAGCGTTCCGCTTTCGTCCATTAGGGAGTTGAGCGCCTGAACGGAAAAAATACCGTAGCCGCGTTTTACTTTTTTGCTCTTTTCGTCAATTACGGCCTTGTTCAGCGGGTGAAGCGCGGTCATAACAAGCTTTTTTGTCGCGAGAAAATCGGGCATTGTATCGCTGTCAAGCGCAAAAATATAGCTCATATCGCCTATGAGCGAGATATCGCCGACAACTGTTTCAAAGTCGTTTTCACCCGAACAAATCAGCTTTACGAGCGAGCCTATGGCTCCCATTTTTCTGTTTTTTCCCGTAAAACAACCAGAGGTTTTTGAATATTCGCGGGGACGTATTAAAAGAAAGAATCTGTTCCCGTATTTATTATTGAGCCGTTGAATAACGCGTTTTAAAGCCGCTATATTTGCCCTGTCGTCAGGCTTTTCGGCAGAGGAAAATTCCTTTTTGTCAACAAGAAGGCAGAAGAAAACGTTTTCGTCTCTGTTTGAAGCGTAAAGCTCGGTCAGGTGCTTTTCGGTCTTTTCGCAATCTTTAGCGCAGGGCAACAGACTCGAAACCGTCACAAGAGTTTTGGCGCAGTCGGGGATTTTTTCGCTATCGAGTCTTAAAACCGGCTTCGGCGGATTTTTTCTCATTTCGGCTCTTAAAGCAACCGAGCCGACAATCTGCCCGACAGGGAAGAGAAAAAGAAAAGATAAAAAGGGTTTCCCGAGTATAAGCGAAATAAATACAGAAAGTATAAGAGTGATAAACGCCTCAATAAAAATATAGCCTATATTACGGTTTTTCCTTTTCGTAAAAAGTCTGAATCCTATGTGCTCTTTGCTTTTAAAAAGCTCGGTTACGGTTTCTTTTTCGCTCTTTTTTTCTCTGTTTGAAAGATAAAAAATCCGTTTTCTGTACGCGCTTTTGCATTCGGGCGGCATTGATTTATAAACGCTGTCGCGAAGAAGCATTTTTTCCTTTTCGCAGTATTCCTCGGCAAGAAGCTCGAAATCCGTTTCGTCAATGCCGCGAAGAGCCTTTACGCATTTTTCCGTTTCTTTCTCGTCAAAAACGTTTTCGCCTGCCGAGATAATAAAAACCGCCTTGAAAACAGTCGGCGCGAACTCAAAGGACAAAAGGCTCATTTCACTTTTGCCGAGAGCCTTTCCTATTTCGCTTTCGCTCATTTTTCCGTTTGAAAAGAGAAAGCTGCATTTTTCAAAAAGACAGTGTAAAAATACGTTCATTTCACGGCTTTTAGGCTGTGAAAAAAACTTAAGGATTCCCTGAGATTCGCGTTCAAAAATATAATAGTTGTCCGTAAGCCAGCCGCTTCTTTTTTCGTCAAGGCTCTTTTTGTACTGCGAATAGAGATTTTTAAGGCTTTTTTTAAGCTTTTTTTCGATTTTCATGTTTATTTTCCGCGCCTTCCGTCAAAACTGTTATTATTCTTGACGAAAGAAAAGAAAATATTATCTTTATTTATATTTGATTGACATTAATATGTATTTATGTTACAATTTCATTTCGAATTATATTTTAAGGAGGGGATATTATGCAGAAAAGCCATCGCGTTAAAAAAGCGGTGCTCGGTTTCACGCTCGACAGAATTCTGAAGTATGTCGACAAAGACCCGCAGCGCAATATGCAGAAGCTTGTAAAACGAGTCAAGCCTCTTTTCTCAAAGATTTTCCCTCCCGAGAACTTTAATAAGATGTACGAGGCGGTAAGCGACAGCGATAACGTATGGGCTGCGTTCGGTCTTAATATCATTAACGACCTTGACCGCGGCACGTTGAGAAAGCTGCTTATGACCTTCGGAATTGACGCCGGACTTTACGGCACGAAAACTGTCCGCGCCAACCGCGAAAAATATAAATGCAATATTCCGTTTTTGCTTTTGTTTGACCCGACGAGCGCGTGCAACCTTCACTGTAAGGGCTGCTGGTCGGCTGAATACGGCCACAAGCTTCAGCTTTCGTTTGACGAAATGCAGAGCATTGTATCTCAGGGCAAGGCGCTCGGCACTCATCTTTATATGATGACCGGCGGCGAGCCGCTTATTCGCAAGGATGACATTATAAAGCTCTGTGAAAACAATCCCGACTGTATTTTCCTCGCTTATACAAACGCGACTCTTATTGACGAGAAGCTCTGCCGTGAAATGAACAGGGTGGGCAACCTCTCCCTCGCTTTAAGCATTGAGGGCGACGAGGAGTCAAACGACTGGCGAAGAGGCGAGGGCAGTTATCAGACTACTGTCAAAGCTATGGATTTGCTTAAGAAAAACAAGTGCTTCTTCGGCGTTTCCGTCTGTTATACGAGAAGAAATGTCGAATCCGTCACGAGCGATTCGTTTATGGACATGCTTGTTGAAAAGGGCGCAAAATTCGCTTTGTATTTCAACTATATGCCCGTCGGTCATACCGGCACGCCCGAGCTTATTCCCACAAGCGAACAGAGAACCCATATGTATAAATGGCTCAAGGTAATGCGTAACGGCAAGACGGGCAAGCCTATCTTCGTTATGGATTTCCAGAACGACGCCGAATACGTAGGCGGCTGTATCGCGGGCGGAAGAAACTATTTCCATATTAACTCCGCGGGCGATATGGAACCGTGCGTATTTGTTCATTACTCGGATTCGAACATCCGTGAAAAGACTCTTCTTGAGGCGCTTAAGAGCCCTCTGTTTATGGCTTATCATAAGGGACAGCCGTTTAACGATAACCATCTTCGTCCCTGTCCGATGCTTGAAAACCCCGATATTCTCCGCGAAATGATTAAAAAGACGAATGCAAAAAGCTCCGACCTTATTAATCAGGAGGATGTTGATACGCTTTGCGACAAGTGCGTCGATTTTGCGACCGACTGGGCGCCGAAAGCCGAAGCGCTCTGGAATTCGACAAAGCACAGGGAAACACACACTCAGTATTACCGCGACACGCCCGAGGGCAAAGCGGAATTAAGTAATAAGGAACAGTAAAATGCCTTTAATCATCCCTAAAAATTTACCGGCGTATTCGTCGTTACAGAACGAAAATGTTTTCGTAATGCATAAGGCGAGGGCTCTTTCCCAGCAGATAAGGCCTTTAAGAATTCTTATCGTAAATCTTATGCCGACGAAAATTGCCACCGAAACCCAGCTTGCAAGGGTGCTTGCCAACAGCCCGCTGCAGGTTCAGCTGACTCTGCTCCGTATGGATTCGCACGTTGCGAAAAATACGGCGGAAGAGCATATGAAGGCGTTTTACACCACCTTTGACAAGGTTAAGAACAACCGCTACGACGGTATGATTATCACGGGCGCGCCCGTTGAAACTCTTCCGTTCGAAAAGGTTGATTACTGGAAAGAGCTTTGTGCTCTTATGGAGTTTTCAAAGACTAACGTCTATTCCACGCTTCATATCTGCTGGGGCGCGCAGGCTGGTCTTTACTATCATTACGGCATTGAGAAAAAGCCGCTTGAAAAGAAAATGAGCGGCGTATTCGCCCATTCGGTCACACGTCCGCAGAATCCGCTTGTAAGAGGCTTTGACGAGGTATTTTACGCTCCGCATTCACGCCTTACATACGTCGATAAAAACGACGTTGAAAAGGTTCCTGCGCTTCGTATTTTAGCCGAAAGCGAAAAGGCGGGGCTTCACATTCTTTCTACCGAAAGCGGCAGGCAGATTTTTGTTTTCGGGCATATGGAGTATGACCGCGACACGCTTAAAAACGAGTACATAAGAGACCTTGACGCGGGGATTAATCCCGATATTCCCGAAAACTATTTTGAAAACGACAATCCCGACGGAAGAATTATTTTCAACTGGCGTTCTCACGCAAATCTGTTCTTCTCAAACTGGCTTAATTATTATGTATATCAGGAAACACCGTACGACCTGAAGAAGCTTGAAAAAGAGGGATAAAATGGAAAAGAAAAGCAAGGTAAAATATCTTTTCCTTATATTCGGAATTATTATTTTTACAATCTATTTTGCACCCGTTATCGGGCGTATACTTAATATTGCAAACCTTCTGGGAATGGCGGTCGGCATTGCTTTTGTTCTCATATTTGTTTTCTACAAAAGGATTCAGAACATTGTCAAAAAGCTTTCCGAAAAGAAAACGGGTAAATGCGTTATCGGAGTTTTCCTCGCTTTGGTTATAATATTTGTTTCGCTGTTTTCGGTAACTCTTTTCTCGGTAATAAAGGCGTCGGGTTATACGGCAAAGGATGAAACGACGGTTATAGTTCTCGGCTGCCGCGTGTTCGGAAAAGAGCCGAGCCGCGAGCTTATAAAAAGAAGCGAAGCCGCCGCGGATTACCTTCTTAACAATACCGAAGCCGTTGCAATTCTTACCGGCGGCAAAGGCGAGGATGAGGACATAAGCGAAGCGCAGTGCCTTATGAATCTCATTAAAGAAAAGGGCATCGACGAAAGTCGGCTGTATCTTGAAGAAAAATCCACGACAACCGACGAAAACATAAAGTTTTCAAAGGAGATAATTGAAAAGAACGGGTTAAGCGAGGACGTAGCGATAGTTACTACCGCTTATAACCAGAAACGCGCGTCAATGACGGCGGAAAAATATTCGCTTAAGGCTTCGTCAATTCCGTCCTATTCGGGTTTCTGGTCGATACCTACATATTTCACGCGCGAGGTATTTGCCGTATGGGCAATGTATGTTTTTAAATAATTGAATAAAAAATAAAACCGCAGGGCACGAATTTCGTGCCCTGCGGTGCTTTTTTTGAAGCTTAATTACAGTTCAACAATACTTATGCATTTTACGGGGCAGTTTTCAATGCACTTGCCGCAGAAAACGCACTTGTCATAGTCAACGTGAGCGACGTTATTTACAACCGTAATTGCGCCCTGCTCGCAGTTTTTCTGACATTTCATACAGCCGATACAACCGACCTTGCATTCTTTTCTTGTCAGCGCGCCCTTGTCGTGATTCTTACAGAGCACAGCCGCCTTTGTTTCGTGAAGGGGCATAAGCTCAATAAGGTGTTTCGGGCAGGCGTTGACGCATTTTTTACACGCGCGGCAGTAGCTCGGATTAATTCTCGCCACGCCGTTGCAGATGTGAATTGCGTTGAATTCGCAGACCTCGACGCAGTCGCCGAAACCGAGACAACCGTAAACGCAGTCCTTCGGTCCTCCGAAAAGCTGTGCGGCCATACGGCAGCTTTTAAGTCCCGTATAGTCGAGTTTGAGCGGAGCGTTTTCGTGGTGTCCCTGACAAAGAACGACAGCCGCCATGGGCTTTACTTCGCCCGCTTCAACGCCGAGTACCGCCGCAACCTGCTTTGCAACCTCGTTGCCGCCGGGCGCGCAGAGGTTTGTCTCTTTAGCCTCGCCTTTGGCAAGCGCAGAAGCGTAACCGTCGCAGCCCGAAAAGCCGCAGGCGCCGCAGTTTGCGCCGGGAAGGCACTCGCGGATTTTAACCTGTTTTTCGTCAACGGGAACAGCCATAACTATTGACGCTATGGCGAGAATAAGTCCCGCGACAAGTCCGAGGGCGGCAAGTAAAATGATAGCTAATAAAATAGGATTCATCTCTTTCGCACCCCCTTAACCGAATATGCCTTCGACAAGCCCCGTGAAGCCGAGGAACGAAAGCGAAACAAGCGAAGCGGCGACAAGAGTTGAGGGAAGTCCCTTTAAGAATTTCGGAATTTCAGCCGACTCAAGTCTTTCTCTTACGCCTGAGAACATAACCATAGCTACAAGGTAACCGAGACCGCACGCAACCGCGTTTACAAGCGACTGGCCGTAGCTTAACTGCTCGTCGATATTAAGGATTGTAACGCCTAAAATCGCGCAGTTTGTGGTAATCAGCGGAAGATAAATGCCCAGCGCGCTGTAAAGCGAGGGGATGAATTTTCTTAACGTGATTTCAACAAACTGAACGAGAGTCGCGATTACAAGAATGAAAACGATTGTCTGAAGATAGGAAAGGTCGTGCTTGTCGAGGAAGGTGTTGAGCGGATATGTAGCCGCCGTAGCCATTACCATAACGAAGATAACCGCAAGCGACATACCGACAGCCGTTTTCGTTTTCTTCGAAACGCCTAAGAACGGGCAGATGCCGAGAAACTTTGAAAGTATATAGTTATTTGTGAAAATACCCGTAAGTATTATTGCAAAGAAGCCGTAGTCTTTCATTCAGCCGTCGCCTCCTTTACAGTGTTTTCTTCACATTTTTCCTTGTCAATAAGTGCTATTTTACAGCTCTGCGCCATAGGACACGCCTCGCAGCCCTTAAGCTCAGCCTTCGGAACGCCCTTCTTTTCGGCAAGCTTATTGGCGCACGCCATTAGAAGACCGAATACGAAGAAGCCGCCCGGAGCGAGAATGAATACCGTCATGGCGGGCATGCTTTCGGGGAAAATCTTGTGGCCGTAGAAAGCGCCCGAGCCGAAGAATTCACGGACCGCGCCCATAAGGAACAGAGCGATTGTAAAGCCTACGCCCATGCCAACGCCGTCAACCGCCGAGGCGATAACCCTGTTCTTGCCTGCGTAAGCTTCGGCTCTTCCGAAGATAATGCAGTTAACGACGATAAGGGGAAGATAAACGCCTAACTGCTTGTCAATATCGGGAAGGAAAGCCTTGACAAGCATCTGAACAATAGTCGTAAATGAAGCGATAACGACTATGTAGCAGGGGATTCTGACCTTATCGGGAATGAGCTTTCTGAGAGCCGAAATAACAATGTTTGAGCAGATGAGAACAAATGAAGCCGAAAGTCCCATGCCGATTGCGCTTTCAACCGAGGTTGTAACCGCAAGTGTGGGGCAGGTGCCCAGCACCAGACGGAGAACGGGATTTTCTTTTATTAATCCCTTTGTAAATTCCTTGTATAAAGGTTTTTTCTTATCAGCCATTATTCTCACCTCCCGTAACGGTATTAAAGCTTTCAATGGCGGTGTTTACGCCGAGCGTTACCGCCTTTGATGTTATGGTTGCGCCCGTGAGCGCCTGAATTTCGCCTTCGGCGGGATTGTTTTTCGCAACGCCTATTTTACCGCCCATATCCTTAAACTGTTCAAGGAACCACGGCTGGTTTTTCGCGTTCATACCGAGACCCGCCGTCTCGCTTAATTCCGTAATCTCAACGCCGTGAACCGTGCCGTCGACGTTAATGCCGACCGTCATATAAATCGTTCCGCCGTAGCCCTTTGATTCTTCGGGGAAAATATAGCCGACGATTTCGCCGCTGTCGTCATAGCCTTCGTAATAGACTATGCCGTCTTTTTCCTTTTCCTCCGAAAAGCTTTTGGCTGTGTCAAGCACCTTCGTTCTCGCCTCGGCTTCAGCCTGAAGCGAAAGGGCTTTGATTTTTTCGGCGGTAGCCTTGTTTGTAAGTCCTAAAAGCAGGGTGAATACAATACAGATTAAAAACAGTGAGAAAACGGGAATAACGACGTCCTTTAAAATGTTTGTCTTTTTCATTTCGTTTCCTCCTTTGCCTTTTTCTCTTTAACCGTGCCGAAGGGCTTGGGAGTAGTGAATTTTTCAATCTGGGGAACAAGTATATTCATAATGATAATTGAGAACGAAACGCCCTCGGGAAGCGAGCCGAACAGTCTGATGACCGAGGTGATAAGACCGCATCCGATTGCAAAAATAACCTGTCCCTTGAAATTGACGGGCGAGGTGGTGTAGTCCGTCGCCATAAAGATTGCTCCGAGAAGAAGTCCGCCCGAAAGCACCTCGTAACCGACGAATGTGAAATTGCCTTTGCCCGCTATGAGCATTATAAGAGCGACCGTGCCGACAAAGCAAAGCGGAATTGTCGGCTTGATTACCTTTCTTATGAGAAGATACAGGAAACCGAGAATGAGCGCTATCGCGCAAACCTCGCCGATTGAGCCCTGACGTATGCCCATAAACATATACATAAGCGACGGAAGGTCCGCGCCGGTTAAGTCAGCCTTGTCCGCGACATTGCCTAAAACCGAAAGGGGTGTGGCGGTTGTGACAATGTCAACGCCCTTGTGCTGCCAGGCGAAAGGCATTCCGTAATTCGACATATAAACGGGGAACGAAACCATCAGAACGATTCTTCCGACCAATGCGGGATTGACAAAGTTCTGGCCGATTCCGCCGAAGAACTGCTTTGCAACAATAATTGCGACCGCCGCGCCGATAACTACCATCGCAAGCGGAATGTCGACGGGAAGATTGAATGCAAGAAGCATACCCGTAACAACCGCGCTCAGGTCAGCGAGGGTATTGTGCCTTTTCATAACCTTGCGGGAAATGAATTCAAAGCCTACGCACGAAACGACGCTTACCGCGGTAACAAGCAGTACGCGAAGGCCGAATATGTAGGTCGAGGCGAGAAGAGAGGGAATCATCGCAATAATAACGTCAAGCATTATGCCCGTTACCGTATCGTTTGAGCGGAAATGCGGCGACGCGCTGACGTTTAAGAGCCTTTTTTCTTCACTCATTTTTTATTGGCCTCCTCTCTCAAAAGGTGCTTTGCCTCACGCATTGACTGAACAAGAGGTTTGCCCGCGGGGCAGCTGTATGCGCACGAACCGCATTCCATACAGACCATAACGCCCGTGCCCTTAAGGCTTTCTACGTCTCTTGCCATCGCAAAACGGTCAATAAGCGTGGGCATAAGCGACATCGGGCATACGTTTGCGCATCTTCCGCAGCGTATGCAGTCGCGTTCCTTTTTATAAACATTTTCTTTCTTAGTGAAAGCGAGAATGGCGTTGTTCTGTTTGAGCACGGGGTATTCCGTACCGATAACCGAAACGCCCATCATGGGACCGCCGGTGATAATCTTTGCGGGTTCCTCCTTGAATCCGCCGCAGAAATCAATGATATCCTGAAGCGAGGTACCTACAGGTACGCGGACGTTTTTCGGATTGGCTATTGCCGAGCCGTCAACAGTTAAGGAACGGCTGACGAGCGGTCTGCCCGTTCTTAAATATCTTCCTATAAAACCGACCGAGCCGACGTTCATAACAACGCAGCCGACGTCTGCGGGCAGCTTTCCGGGCGGGACTTTTCTTCCCGTTGCGGACTGAACCATCATTTTCTCCGCGCCCTGAGGATATTTCGATTTTAAGGTCATTACCTTGACCTTATCGCCGATATCTCTTTCGTCGTGAGCGATTTCATTAAGGATTTTAATAGCGTCGGGCTTGTTGTCCTCAACCGCTATTACAACCTGTTCAAATCCGAGATATTTCTGAAGCTCGTAAACGCCTGCGAGAATGTTTCTTGAATTGTCAATACATTCTCTGTAGTCGACCGTGATGTACGGCTCGCATTCGGCGGCATTGATAACAAGTGTGTCAATGCCGGCGTCGGGTTTGAAAGCAAGCTTGACGTGAGTCGGGAAGCCCGCTCCGCCGAGACCTACAAGTCCCGATTCCCTTATGGCCTTTAAGAACTCCTCTCTCGAATTAATAACGGGCGGCTTTACGCTTTCGTGAAGCCTCATTTCGCCGTCGTTATCAATGAAGACCGCCGTTACGGGCATACCCGTAGCGGTTTTAATCTCCTTTATGGCAGTGACCGTACCCGAAACCGACGAATGAATCGGAGCGCTGACAAAAGCGTCCGTATCGCCGATTTTCTGACCGACCTCGACTGTGTCGCCGACTGAAACAATCGGCTGGCAGGGAGCGCCTATGTGCTGAACCATAGGAAGCACAACCTGCTTTGGCGCGGCAATACGTTCTACGGGCATGTCTTTGGTGTTCTTATTGTGAGAAACCATGACGCCGCCGCGAACTTTCTTTACCGCATGCAGAATGCCGTTTGCCATATATTAACCCCCTTTTTGAGTATTGATTTCTATTTTATTTACAGCGGGCAGAAGTATTTTGAATATAATGCCCGTAAGAATACCCGAAATAATTCCGAAAACAATCAGAAACGGCGCGTAGCCGAAAACCGCCGCGCTCCCCACAAGGAAAAACGAAACAATTAACTGACCGAAATTGTGCATAAGCGCGCTTATGACAGAAATGCCGATAAGTCCGATTTTATCATTGAATCTGAATAAAATATACATTGCAACCGCGCTGAGAATACCTCCGCACAGGCTCATAAAAAACGCCGTGACTCCGCGCACAACAAGCGCGAAAAACGCTTTAAGAACCGCTATGTAAATCGCGGCGGGAAGTCCCAGTGTGCAGGCGGCAAACATTGTAACAATATTCGCAAGCCCCGGTTTCGCGCCCGGCGGAAGAAAGGGCAGGGCAGGCAGAAGGCTTTCAAGAAACGAAAGCGAAAGAGCCAGCGCGCCCATTATACCGAATACGGCAACTTTTTTTGAAATATTATTCTTCATATTTCACCTAATACGAAATAACGTCAACGGTTTTTTCGCTCCCCGAAACGGTAATAACCGTTCTTGTCGGTACGCATACGGCAGTGTCGCCTGCGTGCGTAAGCCGTCCGCATTTTACGCACAGCCTGTCGGGACATTCGGCGCTTTTGAATGAAACCGCATTCTTTTCAACAAGAATGACAGCACCGTCAAGCTTTATTTCATAACTCTCGGTAACTGCCGACAGGTCTATCGTTTTAACCGTTTCGCCGTTCTGTGAAATAACGGCTGTCAGCTTATCGTCAGAAAAGAATCTCGGTAAAAGCAATACAACCGCAATTGCAAAAAGCAGTACAATAATTATTAAATCGGCTTTTCCCAACAGTTTACGCTTCATATTCACTCACCGAAAAACCGCTGTCGGTCAACGTAAAAACTTTTGAAACAGCTTTGCTCATTTTAACGCTTTTGTCTTCAAAAACAAAGATGGCATCCGCGTTGTTTTCTTTGAGCAGGGCAAGTGCCTTTTCGCCGTAACCCATAACAAAGCAGGCGGTTGAAAGCGCGTCGCTTAAATAACCGCAGTCGCAAACAACCGTGACCGAAACAAGCTCGCCCTCGACGGGATAACCCGTTGTGCAGTCGAGAAGGTGATGGTACTTTTTGCCGTCCTTTTCAAAGACCTTTTCGTAATTGCCCGAGGTCGAAATAAAGGCGTTGTCCGTGGAAATATAACCCAGATACTCATTTTCATTTCCGAATGGATTTCTTATGCCAACCCTTATCGTTCTGCCCGGCGCGGTGTGTCCTTTTGCATAAATACTTCCGCCTACGGCTACAACTGCATTTTCAATACCGTTTTCGTCAAGCATTTTTGCAGCCCTGTCGCACGCGAAGCCCTTTCCTATTGAGCCTACGTCAAGAATTGAACCGCCCGAAACACTAATACCGTCAGAATTGATTATTATGTTTTCGTCGTTAACCAATTTGAGAGCCGCTTCAATTTTTTCTTTTTCGGGAACAGTATTTTTACCGCTGTTAAAGTCCCACAGACTTGAAAGAGCACCGACTGTGAGAGCCGCTTTTCCGTCGGTTTTTGAATAAATCTCTTTCGCTTTTGAAATCGCTTCAATTTCGTCGGCGTCAAATGCCTGAGAATCACCGTTGAATTTACTGCTAAGACAGCTTGAATCAAAGGCTTTGTCCGAAAGCGAATTGCCGTAGCTTTCAAGCGCGTCAACGACATCTTTTTCAACACTGTCGGCATTTTTGTTCCCGAATGATTTTACCGTTACAACCGAACCCATTGTAAAGCCGATTGCGCTTTTCTCTTCGTAGGGCATTTTGTTTTTATACACAAAAAATCCGACCACTGCCAGAGCGATAACAGCGATAACGGCAACAGTCGAGATAATTATTTTGCTTTTTTTCGATTTTTTCACCGAAAAATCACCCCACCGAATTAATAAATATTATACTATAAAAGAAGATATTTTTTCAACTATTAAAGTATATAACAATGGCGGAAAATTTTAGTGGATTTTTACAAAAAATTGTGTTAAAATATTAACATATTACATAAGAACGGGGCGGTAAAATGTGCTTAAATCTTGAAAAGCCCGTCAGGCTTATTTCGGGCGAAAACGCTGTAATAAACAACGTATCGGAATTAAAGAAATTCGGCGAAAAATGTCTTATTGTAACGTCAGGCACGGCTGCCGTGAAAAGCGGCGCGCTTTCTGACGTTAAAGCCGCTCTTGAAAAGGGAAATATCAGATACGAAATATTCGGCAGAATTACCGAAAATCCGAAAACTGCGGACTGCTTTGAGGCAGGCGAAAAGGCGAGGGAATTCGGCGCGAATTTTATTGTTGGAATCGGCGGCGGCTCACCGCTTGACGCGGCGAAGGCTATTGCCGTTTACGCTTCCAATCCTCAGATTGATTCGCCCGACCTTATCTACTCATTGCCCGTTGAAAACAAGCCTCTTCCCGTTGTTCTTATCGGCACTACCGCGGGTACGGGAAGCGAGGTTACGGGCGTTTCCGTACTGACGAACTGTCAGGGCAAAAAGAAAAGCGTAAAGGGCAAGGATTATTACGCCAAACTTGTATTTGCCGACCCGAAATATACTTATTCGCTTCCGTTTTCCGTTACCGTTTCAACTGCCCTTGACGCCCTTTGTCATGCTACGGAAAGCTTCTTTTCCGCACGTGCAAATGGGGAGTCGGAGTATTATTCCAAGGTCGCATTGCCGTATATATGGGATGAGCTTACCAAACTGAAAAATACCCGTAATCTGCCCGATAACGACGCAAGGGAACGCCTTTATGACGGCTCGCTTTTTGCCGGCGCGGCAATTAATATTACGGGCTGCTGTTTTCCGCATACCGTCGGCTATTATCTGACCGAAAAACACGGTGTTCCTCACGGCAGGGCGTGTGCGGTTTTTCTTCCCGATTTTGTAAGACGTGCGATGAATTGTATGCCCGAAAAGGCGGAAAAATATCTTAATTGGCTGGGCGCAGATATTGACGCATTTGAAAAAACGGTTTTGTCTCTTGCGGACGTTAAAATCGACCTTAACGAAAAAGAGCTTGAGAATTATCTTCCGAATTGGGAAAAGGCGGCTAATTTTGATAACAGCCCCGGCGGCTATTCAAAAGAGGACGCCCAAAAGCTTATTGAAAAGCTTTTCTTATAATTGTTTTGTTGACAAAGCGAAAAAAATAGAATAAAATAGGTTGAAATTAAAGTTAAAGCAACGGCAGGGAGAAGTAACGCTACACTGTCTGACAGAGAACCGTCGTCGTCGGCTGTAAGCGACGGGCTGAAAAGAAGCGTGAAATGCGTCCTGCGGCAGGCGGTGGGAAATAACCGCACGGGTAACTCCGTTAAAGGTTCTCAAGTTATAAAAAAGAGTGGACCCGCGTATTTACGCCTCTGTGTTTACAGAGGCGTTTTATTTTTTTTGGAGGACAGATATGTTTGACAGAATGCGAGAAGACATAAAAACAGTCCGCGAGCGAGACCCTGCTTCAAGGTCTGATTTTGAGGCGTATTTTCTGTATCCGGGTTCAATAGCAATCCGTATGCACCGCAGGGCGAACTGGTTTTACCGCCATAATATGAAGTTTCTTGCGCGCTGGGTTTCTCAACGCGCGGCTCATAAAACGGGCATTGAAATTCACCCCGCCGCTAAAATCGGCAGACGGTTTTTCATTGACCACGGAACGGGAGTTGTTATAGGCGAAACAACCGAAATCGGCGACGACGTTACCATTTATCAGGGCGTTACCCTCGGCGGTACGGGTAAAGACACGGGCAAACGTCACCCGACTATTGGCAATAACGTTATGATAGGCGCGGGCGCGAAGGTTTTAGGCCCGATGAAAATCGGCGACAACGTTAAAATAGCCGCGGGCGCGGTGGTGCTTGACGAAATCCCGCCCAATACGACTGCCGTCGGCGTTCCCGCTAAGGTTGTAAGAATGAACGGCGAAAGGGTAAACGACCTTGACCAGATTGACATTCCCGACCCGATTCAGCAGGAAATAGACGATTTGCAGAATCAGATTGACGAGCTTAAAAAGCTTTTGAATAAATAAGGAGAACAGGTATGAGAATCTATAATACGCTCACAAGAAAAAAGGAAGAATTAATCCCGATTACCGAAGGCGAATACAGAATTTACGCCTGCGGGCCGACCGTATATAACTTTATTCATATAGGCAACGCGCGCCCGCTCTGCGTTTTCGACGTATTGCGCCGCTATCTTGAATACAAGGGCAATAAGGTAATTTTTGTTCAGAATTTTACCGACATTGACGATAAAATCATTAAAAGGGCAATTGAGGAAAACTCCGATTACAAAACGGTCTCCGAAAAGTATATAAAGGAGTTCTGGACGGACGCGAAGGGACTTAACGTCAGGGAAGCCACCGTTCATCCCAAGGCTACGGAAAACATTGACGAGATTATAAATATCATAAGCACTCTTGTTGAAAAGGGTTATGCTTATCCCGCCGAAAACGGCGACGTATATTTTTCGCCTAAAAATTTTGACGAATACGGAAAGCTCTCCCATCAGCCGCTTGAGGACCTTGAAGCCGGCGCGAGAATAAATATCGGCGAGGTTAAAAACGACCCGATGGATTTCGCTCTCTGGAAATCGGCAAAACCCGGCGAGCCTTACTGGGAAAGCCCCTGGGGCAAGGGCAGACCGGGCTGGCACATCGAATGCTCGGCTATGGTAAGAAGATATCTCGGAACAACAATCGACATTCACTGCGGCGGTCAGGATTTGATTTTCCCGCACCACGAAAACGAAATAGCCCAGAGCGAGTGCTGCAACGGCGCGCCGTTTGCTCATTACTGGATGCATAACGGTTATATCAACGTCGATAACGTAAAAATGTCGAAGTCGCTCGGCAATTTCTTCACAGTCCGCGACGTCGCCGAGAAATACGGCTACGAGCCCATCCGCTATCTTATGATTTCTTCTCAGTACAGAGGTCCGATTAATTACAGCATTGATATTATCGAGCAGTGCAAGGCTTCGCTTACCCGTCTTTACACCTGCCGCGACAGCCTTGATTTTGCGCTTAAAAATGCACCCGATGGTGACGGTGACCTTGAAAAAATCAGGGCAATCCTTTCTCCGCGTCAGAAGCAGTTTGACGAGGCGATGGAGGACGACCTTAACACCGCCGACGCGATTGCCGCGGTATTTGAGCTTGTCCGCGATATTAATATCAACGTAATTGAGAACAACGCTTCAAAGGCGGCTGTTGAATATGCGACAGAGCTGTTCGATACGCTTACGGGTGTTCTCGGTCTTGTTTACAACCGAAAGAGCGAAAGCCTTGACGACGAAATCGAAAAGCTTATCGCCGAGCGTAATGAGGCGAGAAAAAACAGGGACTGGGCGACCGCCGATAAAATCCGCGACGACCTCAAGGCTCAGGGAATCGTACTCGAAGACACTCCTCAGGGCGTTAAATGGCACAGAGAATAATAAAATAAAAAAATAAACGGCTCCCTCATTTGAGGGAGCCGTTAAAATATGCTTTTTTATACTTTCTTGCAAACGCCGTTGGAATCTGCTCTCCATTTAACGCCGCTTACCGAGAAGGTCTTGCTCTTATACATTGCGCAGTCGGAGCCGAAATAGTATTTCTTACCGCTAAGTGATGCAAACTTTGATTTATAAGCTACGCAGTCCTTACCGATATAGTATTTCTTTCCGCTTACTGAAATGAGCTTTGACTTGTAAGCAACTCCGTCCTTGCCGAAGTAGTATTTCTTGCCATCGATTGAAGCGAGCTTGCTTGTGTATGCGACGCCGTCCTTGCCCATATAGTATTTCTTACCGTCAACTGAAATGAGCTTGCTTGTATATGCCGCGCCGTCTTTGCCCATATAGTACTTCTTGCCGTTTACGGAAATAAGCTTGTTCGTATATGCAACGCCGTCAGAACCCATATAATACTTTTTGCCGTTTACGGAGATAAGCTTTTTCGTATAAGCCGCTCCGTCAGCGCCCATATAATACTTTTTACCGCTTACGGAAATCAGACGCTTTACATACATAACGCCGTCAGAGCCGAAATAGTATTTCTTACCGTCAATGGTCTTCAAGCCCTTCTGCATTACACCGTTTAAATAGTAATAGGTTTTGCCGTCTACGGTTATAAAGCCGTTCTTTTCGGAACCCTGGAATGTGAAGTTCTTGACCGAGGTTGAGTAGTTGTACTGACCTTCGCAGGGTTCATATGTGAGATAAATTGTAAGGTCGTCAATGCCTACCGCGTTACTTTCGCCGTTTGTGAAGTAAAAATCAATATCTTCGTCATAAACAAGGTCGTATACGGTCTGTATCTGGTTGCCGTTATAGTATTCGTCATGTACAAGATACCATTTGTCCGAACTGTCGGTGAAAACCGTACCCTGAATCTCGGAAACGTTACCCTGAATATAGAGTTCCTGATACTCGTCCTCCGCAACGGGAACATAGCCTGCGGGAAGAGCGCCGTATTCATTGTCCGTACCGATTTCAATCGGTGTGAAGCTTGTATCCTTATAATACTGAGTTGCCTGTGCGTTTAATAAAATTCTGTAAATAGTTCCTTTGAAAGTGTAGGTTGAAAAATCGTTCTGGTTGGTATAGGAATAGTTGCTGCAGTTAATCATATATACGCCGTCGGGGTCGGCGGAATTTGTAAGAAGATATCCGCTGTACCAGTCGCCGTCATCAAAGAAAACGTGGCTCGGCTGCTGACCGGTAACGGTCATCTGGAATCCGAGTTCGTCGAACTGTTCTCTGGTGAACTCAACCTCGCCCCATTCGTTGCCGTATTGTTCGTTGAACGTACGGTCGGGAAGGTCGACGCCGTAAGTGTCGGAATGGAAATACTTTGTGACGCTATAGGTCTTTTTGCCTGCGCTGGTTGTCATAACGCAGGTGCCGTATATTCCGTCGGGATCGCCCGAACGCGTTGTTTTGTAATATGCGTAGCGCGTACCGTCGGGATTATTAATCAAAAATGCGCTTAAGGCTGTGCGGTAACGGTATGAGGAACCTTCCTTTTTGATTGTAAAAACATTCTGACCGTTTCCTGCCGTAACAACAGCGCCGGTGCTTGTAACAGCATTGTAATTGCTGTAAAATACGCCTTCGTTACCGTAAAGAATAACAGTAACGCTGCTGTCGATATGCAAGGATGAAGCTGTGCTTTCCGCATAGAGGGAAATTGCATTGTCGCATATTCCGGATTTGTTGACGGTAAGCGTGCCGGTGCCCGTAATGGTAACCGAGCCGCCCCAGCCGTCGCCGTAAGCCATAATTTCCGCTATCTCGCAATCGCCTATGACATTGATTTTGAAGTTGTCGCCCATCATATTGGCGCTGATAGCCGCCTTGGCGTTTTTGTAATTGTTAAGCGTCAGGGTGTTTGAAGCCTTGTCATAGGTTACGCCGGGAACGGCGTTGTTGATTGTGGTGTAGTTTGAATAAATATGACCGTAAGGCTGTGAATCCGGTTCGTTGCCTGCAGCATAGAAAACGGATATAAATGCATATTCAACATTTGCCGGTCCGTTATTTGCCGCATAAGCGGAAACGGAAATCGCAGAAAGAAGCATTACGGTTATTAGAATAATAGCCAGCGTTTTTTTCATTTTTATCAACCTCCGTTAAATTGGTTTAAATAATTATATCACACGAAAAATAATCAGGTCAATTGTCAAAAAGACGGCTTATGACTTCGTTTTTTGTTGACAATTACGAAAAAAAGTGTATATTAGTATCTATACCAATTAGAACGCATAATTCCCTTAAAAAAACACGGGTGGCGCTCAACTATATCTATCGGTTGGAAAGGGGCTGCATAATTGAAAAATTCAAAGGAGATTATAAAGCTTGAAAACATTTCCGTTGCATTTGACGGTGAGACGATATTGGACGACATATCTCTCAAAATAGACGAAAACGAATTCATCACACTTTTAGGTCCTTCCGGTTGCGGTAAAACCACAACCCTTCGCATTATTGCGGGATTTTTGGAGCCTGACAAGGGTGATGTTATTTTTGACGGCAAAAAAATCAACGGTGTTCCCGCTTATAAAAGGCAGGTCAACACCATTTTTCAGCGTTATGCGCTCTTTCCGCATCTGAACGTATATGAAAATATAGCGTTCGGTTTGAGGCTTAAAAAGGTTAAAGAGGACGAAATAAGACAGACCGTAAGCGAAATGCTTTCGCTTGTCAACTTAAAGGGCTTCGGCAACAGGAATATCGCCTCTCTTTCGGGCGGTCAGCAACAGCGTGTGGCTATCGCCCGCGCGCTTGCGGTAAAGCCGAGGGTTCTTCTTCTCGACGAGCCGCTCGGCGCGCTTGATTTAAAGCTTCGCAAGGATATGCAGGTTGAGCTTAAGTCCATTCAGCAAAAGCTCGGCATAACGTTTATATATGTCACTCACGACCAGGAGGAAGCGCTTTCGATGTCCGACACCATTGTCGTAATGGACGGCGGCAAGATTCAGCAAATAGGCACTCCGACTGATGTTTATAACGAACCCGCAAACGCGTTTGTTGCGGACTTTATCGGCGAGAGTAATATTCTTGACGGCATTATGCACGAGGATTTCTCGGTCGAATTTGCGGGCATCCGTTTCCAGTGCGTCGACAAGGGCTTTAAAAAGGACGAACCCGTCGACGTCGTTATACGTCCCGAGGACGTTGACGTTGTTCCCGCCGACGAGGGAATGCTCAAGGGACTCGTTACGTCGGTTACCTTTAAGGGCGTTCACTATGAAATAATAGTCGATATCAAGGGCTTTAAATGGATGATTCAGACTACCGAAAAAAGCGAGGTGGACGACTACATAGGAATTGTCGTCAAGCCTGATGAAATCCATATTATGAAGAAGAGTCAGTATTCGGGACTTTACGGCGATTACAGCTCCTTCAGCGAGGAGTTTGACGAGCTTTCGGACCCGACGATTGACGACGCGGAGGAAGAATGATGAAACAGCCTTCCTTCCTTAAAAAGATAATAAATGCGCCTTATATGCTCTGGGCAGTGCTTTTTACGATAGCTCCGCTTATAATGGTCATTTATTACGCCTTTACCGATTCGTCGGGCAAGGCTTCGCTTGAGAGCATAAGGCAAATCGGCGACTACGCGAGCACGTTTATTCTTTCCGTGGGCTACGGCGCGATAGCGACGGCCATCTGCCTTTTACTCGCTTATCCGTTTGCGTATTTTCTTTCGCACTGCGGCGTTTCTTTTAAAAGAATGTCCGTAATGCTTGTTATGCTTCCTATGTGGATGAGCTTTCTTATCAGGACATATTCGTGGATGACAATTCTCGGCGATTCCGGAGTTATCAACGGCTTTTTAGGCCTGTTCGGTCTTGAGGAGCCGCTCACCATGCTAAATACTCCTGGCGCGGTCATCCTCGGCATGGTTTACAATTTCCTGCCGTATATGATTTTACCGCTTTATACGGTTATGGACAGAATGGACTATTCGCTTATCGAGGCGGCAAACGACCTCGGCAGCAATAAGTTCGACACCTTAAGAAGAGTTGTTCTTCCGCTTTCTGTTCCCGGAATTGCAAGCGGAATAACAATGGTATTTGTCCCGTCCGTCAGTACCTTCTATATTACCCAGAAGCTCGGCGGCGGTCAGATTAACTTAATCGGCGACGTTATTGAAGGTCAGTTCCAGACGGCTTATAACTATAACCTCGGCGCGGCGCTGTCGCTCGTGCTTATGGTGCTTATTCTTATTTGCCTTGGCGTGCTCAATTACTTTACCGACAGTGAAGAAGACGGAGGTGTGCTTGTATGACAAAGACATCCCGGCTTTCAAAATTCTATATTGCGCTCATATTCATCTTCCTGTATGCGCCAATGGTCGTTACAATGGTATTCTCATTTAACGGTACGGACAGCACATACATAATGAACGGTTTTTCAACCCAATGGTATGAAAGACTGTTCCACGACAGCATAACCGTCAACGCTCTTAAAAATACGGTTATTCTTGCCGTCGTATCGGCGGCGGTTTCAACCGTGATGGGCACTATGGCGGCAGTCGGCATTGATTCGCTTAAAAAGAAAAGCGTAAAGTCGACCGTTATGGCCGTTACCAATATTCCGATGATGAATCCCGAAATCGTAACCGGTATTTCGATGATGCTTCTGTTCGTATTTGCGGGTAGGCTTCTCGGTCAGAAGGACACGCTGGGATTCGGCACAATTCTTATCGCTCATATCAGCTTCCAGCTTCCCTATGTCATCCTTTCCGTATTGCCGAAATTAAGACAGACCGACAGAAGAATTTACGAAGCGGCTCAGGACCTCGGCTGCCCGCCCGTTCAGGCTTTCTTCAAGGTCGTTTTTCCGCAGATTTTACCCGGTATTGTTTCGGGTGCGATTATGGCGTTTACGCTGTCTCTTGACGATTTCATCATTTCGTATTTCACAAACGGACCCGCGTTCCAGACGCTTCCCATACACATTTTCTCAATGACGAAAAAACGTGTAAAGCCCGATATGTACGCGCTTTCGACTCTTATGTTTGTCGCTATTCTAGTCCTGCTTATAATAATGAACATTGTTCAGGCGAAGTCCGATAAGAAACAGCGCAAAGCAAAGGGGGAACTGTAATGAAAAAGTTATTCTGTATTCTTCTTTCGCTTGTTCTTATGTATTCTCTCTGCCTTCCCGCATTCTGCGAGGACGAGGTCTTCAGCGACGAAGCAGTTGAGTATTACAAGTCTTTAGGTCTTCAGGGAACAACCCTCAACATTTATAACTGGGGCGAGTATATTGACGACGAGGACCTTGACGTCGTAAGTCAGTTTGAACATCTCACTGGCTGCAGCGTCAACTACACAACCTTTGAGTCAAACGAAAATATGTATTCAAAGCTTTCGGGCGGGGGAGTCAGCTACGATATAGTCATTCCCTCAGACTATATGATCGAAAGACTGATGAGCGAGGGTATGCTTGAAAAGCTTGATTTTGCCAATATACCGAATTACGAAAAGCACTTTGACAAGGAGGATTACGGCTATCTTGTCGACGGTGAGATTGACGGCAAAAAGATTTCGGATTACGCCGTTATATACAATGTCGGCACGACAATCCTTATTTATAACACAAAGTACATTAAGGAAAAGCCAGACAGCTGGAGCATTCTGTGGGATGAAAAGTACGACGGCAAAATCCTTATGTTCAATAATCCGCGCGATTCCTTCGCCATAGCTCAGGCTTATCTCGGTCAGGATTTCAACACGACCGACACCGACGACTGGGACAAGGCTGCCGAGCTTCTTCGCGAACAGCGCGAAAAGGTGCACCCGTCTTATGTTATGGATGAAATATTCAATAAGATGGAAAGCGGCGACTACTATCTCGGCGTTTATTACGCGGGCGACTACGAGCTTATGAAGGAAAACAACGACGACCTTGATTTCGCATTCCCGAAAGAGGGAGTTAATACCTTCTATGACGCTATGTGCATTCCGACTTCAACCCAGAACAAAAAGGGCGCAGAGGCGTTTATAAACTTTATGCTTGAACCCGAGGTTGCGCTTGCAAATGCCGAATATATTTGTTACGCAACCGCGAATAAAACGGTTATCGACAGCGGCGAGTTCTCGCTTTCGGACTCCGAAGCGGTTTATCCCGACCCCGATAGCATCACCGTTCAGCAGTTCCACAATCTGCCGAACGACACGCTTCAGTATATGAATACTCTCTGGATGAAGGTCAAGGGCGAAAATAACGCGAAGATAATCTATATAGCCTTTTTTGCAGTTGATATTCTGATAGTGCTCGTAATCGTCATAACCGTCCTGCGTAAGAGGAAAATGAAGAAATATTATAATGTATAATAAAAAACGCCTCCGACAGAGGCGTTTTTGTTTTTCGTTTTTATTTGTCAAGATGAACGTCGAGCTGCGGGAAGGGGAATTTAATATCATTAATATCAAACGCCTCTTTTATTTTGTCCATTACGTCCGCCTGACTTGTCAGGTAGTCCTGACTTTTAACCCAGTAACGAAGGTTAATGATAATCGAGCTTTCCGCGTATTTCGTTACAAATGCAATCGGCTCGCGGTCTTTCAATGACATTTCACAGTTCTTTGCAACATCCGTAAGAACCGCTTCGGCCTTTTTGATATCGCTGCCGTATGCAACGCCGATTTCAAGGTTTACAACTCTTGTGCCGACTGCCGAACAGTTGACAAGCTCTTTGCTCGAAACTACGCTGTTGGGAAGCGAAATCCTCGAATGGTCAAGGGATACGAGAGTCGTGTAGAAAAGGCCTATGTCGGTGACATTGCCCGCGTAACCGCCGACCTCTATGTAATCGCCGACCGAAAACGGTTTGAACAGAATTATAATAAATCCGCCGGCGAAATTGCTGAGACTTCCCTGAAGCGCAAGCCCTATTGCAAGCCCCGCCGTACCGACTACCGTTACAATAGTCGCCATCGGGACGCCTAAAATCGAAACCGCAAGAACGACAAGCAGAAGATTGAGCGTTATTGAAATAAAGCTGTTTAAAAAGGACGCGAGAGAGGAGTCGAGCTTTTTCGAAAACTTCGATTCCTTAAGCTTTTTGCAAACCCATTTTATAACCTTGAAGCCGATAAGAAGAAGCAGCAGCGCGCCGATAATACGAAGCAGAGCGTGCATAACGTCTTGTGAAGCCGAGTCAATAAGCTTTTTTACCGTATCCATAAAATCCATAAGCGCACCTCCGATACCTTTTATAATATATTACACTTTTTTGACGGCAAAAACAATCCCGCGCGGGGTTGTTTTTTTATTTTTTCGGGATTTTTTATAAAAAAACACAATATATAGTCTCTGAAATCCGCTCAAATACCCTTGGTAGTTTTCTACAAAAATAGACAAAAAATTTTGGCACAAATATTCAAAAAAAGTATTGACGGAAAAGACTTTTGCATATATAATGGTAGCACAGGGGAGAAAAAGGGATGAAAAGGGATTAATTCCCACACCTTTTTCGGAATTTGAAACGAAAGGAGAGAAGGACGTGGCATTCGGCGGTGTTCACAATCATTCACTTGATGCTAAAAAGCGTCTTTTCATACCGTCTAAACTTCGCGATGGTTTAGGCGATACTTTCGTTATCTGTAAAGGCCCCGAGCCGGTACTCTTCGCTTATTCGAACGAAAAGTGGGACGAGCTTTGCGAGGAGATTATCGCTTCCGACAACCTTGATATGCAGCGAGTTATCTTTGAAGACGTCGTCAATGTCGAGGTGGACAAGCAGGGAAGAATCACACTTAAAACCGAGCTGTGCAAATACGCGAACCTGACTAAAGAGGTCGTCGTGGCCGGCGTAGGTAAACGTGTCGAGATATGGGATAAGGCAACCCGCGAAGAGCATATGGCGAAGGCGAGGGAACAGAGAGAAACCTATCCCAAGATTCATTTCTGATAGTCTATGGAGTTTTCACATTTCAGCGTACTTAAGGATGAGTCGATTGACGCCCTCTCGGTTAAGGAGAACGGTCTTTACGTCGACTGCACCGCGGGCGGCGGCGGACATTCGGCTGAAATACTTAAAAGGCTTAAAGGCGGAAGGCTCGTAGCCATTGACCGCGACCCGGACGCGATTGAGGTTCTTAAAGAAAGATTCAGGGATTTTGACAATGTCGAAATCGTAAACGATACATTCGATAATATCTCTTCCGTATTGAACGGAAGAAAGGCGGACGGTATTCTCGCCGACCTCGGTGTCAGCTCGTTTCAGCTCGACACTGCCGAAAGGGGATTTTCCTTTCATAAGGACGCGCCGCTTGATATGCGCATGAGCAAAAGCGGAACTTCGGCTGCGGATTTGGTGAACACGCTGCCCGAAAACGAGCTTGCAAGAATAATCCGCGACTACGGCGAGGAGAAATATGCAAGAAGCATTGCCTCGAATATCGTAAAGGCAAGAGCCGAAAAAAGAATTGAAACCACCTTTGAACTGGTGGATATCATAAAAAAATCAATGCCGATGAAGGCTATGAGGGACTCGCACCCCGCAAGGCGCACGTTTCAGGCGCTTCGTATCGAAGTCAACGGCGAGCTTGAAAAGCTGTCCGTTTCGCTTGATGAAATGTTCGACGCCCTTAATGAAGGCGGAGTGCTTGCTGTCATCACCTTCCATTCGCTTGAGGACAGAATGGTTAAACAAAGGTTTGCTTCCTACTGTCAGGGCTGTACCTGCCCGAGGGACTTTCCCGTATGCGTATGCGGCAAAACCCCGTCAGGCGAACTTTTATTCAAAAACAAAAAGCCCTCGCAGGAGGAGCTTGACTTAAATCCGAGAAGTCGCAGCGCGACGCTTCGTGCTGTGAGGAAGTTGAAAGAAAGGGAGAAATAATATGGCTTACCCCGTTTCTAAAAGTCAATACGATTTCTCTTTGTTCGAGATGAAGACGGGCACGACTGCCAATATCAGCACCGCGCCCAAAAAGCGCGAGGAAAAGAAGCCTCAGATGCGCGTTGTCGTCAATAACAGGAGAAAGTCAAAAATAAATATAGTTCCCTCTTATGTTCAGAAGAATTCGGTTGTCAAGGCGGGAGTTATTCTCTTCGTCCTGCTTGCGGTGCTGGGCATGCTTATCTATATGCAGGCAAAGCTCGACAACGTAAACCGTCAGATAGCGAGAACCGAAAAAACCCTTGAAGAGACCAGAAGCGAAACCGTAAGGCTTCAGATGGAGCTCAATTCCATTATCTCAATCGACAAAGTTGAGGACTACGCGGTAAATACGCTCGGAATGGTTAAAATCGAATCGGGACAGGTTGAATATATCGACCTTTCCGGCGAGGACAAGGTTATTCTTTCGGGAAATAAAACTCTCAGAGTAAATCCGGACAATAAGCCGGACGAAGCCGAGAGCAATAAAACTTCACAAAAAATACAAATCGGCGAATACGGGAACTGATTTTTAAATACAATTATATCGACGAGGGTTGACGCATCAACTCTCGTTGTTTTGGAATTATGGTGAACATTTTTTCTTGAAAATAAGTCGTTTTTTCACCTGCTTACGGAGTGTTTTTTTCTATGGCCAACAAACATTCAATGCGCCTGAGCGCGCGCGCAATAGTAGCTGCCCTGGTTATGACCGTCGGTGTTCTTGCGGTCATTGTTCGGGTCGGCTATCTTTCTCTGTATAGGGGTGAGGAGCTTCGCTATAAGGCGGAGAGACGGCAGCTGAGCGACAGCGTTATTTCTGCCGGCAGAGGCGCTATTTACGACGCGAATATGAAGGTTCTCGCCCAGAGCGCGTCAACCTGGCTTATTTACGCCGTTCCCTCAAAAATTAATGACGACAAGAACGGCGGAAAAACCGCCGAGGAAAAAATCGAAATCCTTGTGGCTAACCTCGGCGAAATTCTCGGCGTTGACGAGAAAGAACTGAGAAAGGACCTCTCGAATCACGATTCGGGTTACGTAAAGATTAAAGGTCAGGTTGAAAAGGAACCTAAGGAAAAGGTAGTTGAATTCCGAAGCAAATACGATTTTCAGGAAGTTATCGGTATTGACGAGGACTCCAAACGCTATTATCCGTACAGCAGCTTTGCTTCATCCGTAATCGGCTTTGTCAATGCCGACGGCGAAGGCAGCGGCGGCGTTGAGCAGGAGTATAACGACGTGCTCACGGGCGTTGAGGGCAGAAGAATCACCTCAAAGAACGGCAGAAACGAAGCTATAGGCACCGATTACGAAACCGTTTATGAGGCTCAGCAGGGCGTAGGCGTTGTACTCACGATTGACGAAACGATTCAGTATTACCTTGAGGAAGCTCTTTCCCAGGCGATAATCGACCATAAGGCGATGAACGCCTACGGAATAGTTATGGAGGTCGACACCGGCGCAATACTTGCCATGTCGACAATGCCGGGCTATGACCTCAATGACCCGAGGACGATTCAGAATTCAAAGCTCATTGACGAACTTCTTGAGGATTCCGAAGACGAAGCGGAGGAAACCGAAGAAGAGACAACCGAGCCCGAAACCGAGCAGGCGGAAGAGAACGCGGAAGAAAAAACCGACAAAAAGCAGGAGGCTGCACGCACTCTTACGGCCGCTCAGCAAAAGAAAATCAGGGAAAACGAGAATTATCTCAACGCGCTTTTCGCACAGTGGCGCAACAGGGTAATAAGCGATACTTACGAGCCCGGCTCGGTATTTAAAACCTACGTCCTTTCCGCAGCTCTTGAAGAGGGCGTAGTTGACGAAAATACAAGCTATACCTGCGTCGGCGGTATTCAGGTTGCCGACCATTACATAAAATGCTGGAAGACGTCAGGCCACGGCACCGAAACATTGGCGCAGGGCCTTATGAATTCGTGCAACCCGTTCTTCATCACCATAGGACAGAAGATGGGCGCAAAGCTTTTTTACAAGTACTTTGAGGCTTTCGGCTTTACCGAAAAAACCGGCATTGACCTCCCCGGTGAGGTAACGCCGAAAGCCGGGGTTACTTACCACACGCTTGAAGGGCTCAACCTTCCCGAGCTTTCTTCAAGCTCATTCGGCCAGACCTTCCAGATAAGCCCGATACAGATGATAACGGGCATTTCCTGCATAGCCAACGGCGGTAAGCTTATGAGACCGTATGTCGTCGCAAAGACAATTGACGCCGACGGCAATACCATTACCGAAACGAAACCCGTTGTCCGCCGTCAGGTTATCAGCGAAAAGACTTCGAAACAGGTTGCTTCAATTATGGAAGAGGTTGTTTCTCACGGTACGGGTAAAAACGCCTACGTTGCGGGTTACCGCGTAGCGGGTAAGACCGGTACCTCCGAGAAACTGACCAATGAAGCAGAGGAAAAGTACATAGCTTCATTCTCCGGCTTCGCGCCTGCGGACAATCCGAAAATAGCGGTGCTTGTCGCCATCGACGAGCCCGAGGGTGAGCACGGCGGCGGCGCGATTGCCGCTCCGATAGTCGGCTCAATATTTGAAAAAACACTCGTATACCTCAATGTCGAGGCTCAGTATACGGACGAAGAGCTTGCGAAGATTACAAAGACGGCTCCGTCGGTAGTCGGTAAAACTGTTTCTGCCGCTAAGAACGAGGTTTCCTCGGC
This sequence comes from Clostridia bacterium, assembly GCA_017613735.1. Taxonomy (GTDB): domain Bacteria; phylum Bacillota; class Clostridia; order Oscillospirales; family Acutalibacteraceae; genus Fimenecus. Next base: position 260,463 of record JAGADF010000008.1, on the reverse strand, counting down.
AGGCTTCAGCATAAAGGTAGTCGGTGACGGCGAGACGGTCATTTCCCAGATGCCTTCGCCCAATTCCTCGCTTCCCGCGGACGGCGTAATAGTCGTCTATACTGAGCAGGATTCTTCGGCTCTTAAGGCTGAGGTGCCGAATCTTACGGGTATGACCATAAGTCAGGTCAACCGTTACGCGGTCGACAACGGCTTTAATATCAAGATTATCGGCGCGACGTACAATAACGGCGAGGTAGTTTCCTACCGTCAGAGCGTCGAGGCGGGAACGAAAGCCGAAATCGGAACTGTTATCACGGTTTACTTTAAATCCAACGTTAATGTTGTTGACGGATAAAAATTCAATGGGAGTAAGAAAATGAAACTCAGCGAATTATTAAAGGATATTGAAACGAACAGCACCTTTGAGGACAGAGAGGTTATCTCGGTAACGGATAAATCCTCCGAAATCGTTGAGGGCTGCGTGTTCGTATGCATAAAGGGCGGAAGATTTGACGGCCATACCGTAGCTTCAAAGGCTCAGACTCTCGGAGCCGCGGCGGTAATCTGCGAGCACAGCGTGGGCGTCGAAAACGAAATCATAGTTGAAAATACCCGTTCCGCATATTCGAAAATATGTGCGGCGTATTTCGGAAACCCCTCGTCGAAGCTTCATCTTATCGGCGTTACGGGCACAAACGGAAAAACCACGACTACGTTTATCATAAAGAGCATCCTTGAAACGCTCGGCGAAAAGGTAGGACTTGTCGGTACGGTTAAAAACTGCGTCGGCGAAAAGGAATACGAGGCTTCTCTTACAACCCCCGACAGCAAGGATTTGCAGAAGCTTTTCAGCGAAATGGTTTACGATAACTGCAAATACTGCGTTATGGAGGTTTCCTCTCAGGCTCTTGCTCAGGGAAGGGTTGACGGTTGCCGTTTCGACGCGGCGATTTTCACGAATCTCACGCAGGACCACCTCGACTATCACGGCTCGGTTGAAAACTATATGGCTTCAAAGCGCAGGCTTTTCGAAATGAGCGACAAGGCGATTATCAACGCCGACGACAGCGCGTCGGATTATATGGTCAAGGGCACCTCGTGCGAGGTGACGACCTTCTCGGTAAAGAGCGATTTTGCCGATTATACGGCTAAAAATATAGTTCATAAGCCCTCGAGAGTTCAGTATGACCTTGTGGGAAAAGATAATATCGGCAGAGCCAACGTCAATATTCCCGGCGGCTTTACCGTTTACAATTCAATGGGCGCGGTAATCTGTCTTACCGAGCTCGGCTTTGAATTTTCGTCCGTTCTTTCGGCTCTTCGAATCTGTATGGGAGTACCCGGCAGAGTTGAAATTGTTCCTACGGAAACGGAATATACGGTTATTATTGATTACGCGCACACGCCCGACGGACTTGAAAACGTTATAAGCGCTATGCGCGAGGTATCCGAAGCGAGAATTATAACGGTATTCGGCTGCGGCGGCGACAGAGACAGTACGAAACGCCCCGTTATGGGTAAAATTGCGGGCGAGCTTTCCGACGTCGCGGTTGTAACAAGCGATAATCCGCGTACCGAGGACCCCGACGCGATTATTGACCAGATTGTCGCGGGAATGACCGAAAGCAAGGCGAAGGTCGTAAGAATTACCGACAGGACGGAGGCTATCCGTTACGCTCTTAAGGAAGCGAGAAAGGACGACGTAGTTCTTCTTTGCGGCAAGGGACACGAAACCTATCAGGTTCTTTCGGACGGTAAGATTCACTATGACGAAAGGGAAATAGTAAAGGAAATTCTCAATGAAACTGAAGCTTCGTGAAATAGCAGACTGTCTCGGAACTGAAATCGAAAGCGACGCTTTGATAACGTCGGTTTCAACCGATACGAGAAAAATAGAAAAAGGCTGTCTTTTCATCTGCTTAAGGGGCGAGCGTTTTGACGCTCACGACTTTGCCGCACAGGCGGCAGAAGGCGGCGCGGCGGCAATTGTCAGCGAAAAGGACATTGAATGTTCCGTTCCCGTTTTAAGAGTTGAAAGCACTCATAAGGCGCTTCTTGATATAGCAAGGATGTACCGCCTTAAATTCGATATTCCCGTTGTCGGACTTACGGGTTCGGTAGGAAAAACTACTACAAAGGAAATGATTTTTTCGGTTTTGAGCGAAAAGTACAATACGCTTAAAACTCAGGGAAATCTCAATAACGAAATCGGACTTCCGACCACTCTTTTTTCGCTTGACGAAAAAACCGAGGCGGCGGTTATTGAAATGGGAATGAACCATTTCGGCGAAATTTCACGCCTTACGAATACCTGCCTGCCGACTATGGCGGTAATAACGAATATAGGCGTGTCTCACATTGAATTTCTTGGCTCGCGCGACGGAATTTTAAAGGCGAAATGCGAGATATTCGAAGGACTTAAAACCGGTTCTTACGCCGCCCTTAACGGCGACGACGACAAGCTTATTACAGTCAAAAAAGACGGCTATAAAATCCTCTTTTACGGTATAAATAATCCTGAAAACGACGTTCTGGCGACCGATATTGTCCAGAACGGAGAAAGCACCTCGTTTACCGTTCATTTCGACGGAAAAACGCAAAAGGTCACAATCCCGACTGTCGGGCTTCATAACGTCTATGACGCGCTCGCGGCGTTTACGGTAGGCGTTTGTCACGGTATAGCGCCCGAAAAAATCGCGCAGGGACTTTCGAAATATACGCCCGCCGGTATGAGACAGCGTATTAAAAACGTTAACGGAATAACCGTTGTCGAGGACTGCTATAACGCAAGTCCCGATTCGCAAAAGGCGGCGGTAGATACGCTTCTCGCTCTTAACGGCAAAAGAAAAATCGCCGTTCTCGGCGATATGCTTGAACTGGGCGAGCGTTCGGCAGAGCTTCACGCAGACGTCGGAAAATACCTCAGCGAAAAAGGTATAGATATGCTTCTGACATACGGCGAGCTGAGTAAAAATACCGCCTCGGCGGTAACGAACGGAAAAACCGAATGTTTTTCTTTCGAAACGAAGGATGAATTAACCGAAAAGCTTCTTGCCGTACTTAAAGAAGGCGACGTAGTTCTCTTTAAGGCGAGCAGGGGAATGAAGCTTGAGGAAGTAATAAATAATCTCTACGGGGAGTGGAATTATAATGAATGAATATATCTTTATGGCGCTGACGGCTCTTATAAGCTTCGTTGTCGCTTTTCTGCTCGGATTTGTTCTCATTCCGTGGCTTCGCAAGCTTAAATTCGGTCAGACCATTCTCGATATAGGTCCCGCCTGGCACAAGTCGAAGCAGGGCACACCCGTAATGGGCGGACTTATGTTCATCATTTCCACAATTGTTTCCGTTGCCGTAACCGTAATTGTCGCACGAGTAATGGGAAACGACATTATGAGACCGATTGCCGTATCGTGGACGGGCGCCGCAGCCATAAATAAAATCAAGGTTTATGCGGGCATTCTTCTCGCGGTAGGTTTCGGCGCAATAGGTTTTCTTGACGACTATATCAAGGTCGTAAAAAAGCGCAACAAGGGACTTTCGATTATTCAGAAAACAATTCCCCAGCTTGTAATTTCACTTGCATATCTCGCGACTCTTTATCAGTGCGGCGCGCATTATATGTATATTCCTTTTGTCGGAAACGTCGATTTGGGCTGGTTCTTCTTCATTTTCGGTATCTGCGTAATCTACGGCGGTATCAATGCGGTCAACTTTACCGACGGCGTTGACGGACTCTGCGCTTCGGTTACCGCGGCGGCGTCAGTCGGCTTTATAATCATAGCCGTTCTTCATTCGTTCTTCGGAATGGGAATTGTCGCTTCGGCTCTCTTCGGCGGCTGTCTCGGTTATTTAATCTGGAACTGGCATCCCGCGAAGGTAATGATGGGTGACACGGGCTCAATGTTCTTGGGCGGACTTGTGGTCGCGCTCGCATATATGATTGACTGTCCGATTATTCTTCTCTTTATCGGCATAATCTATGTAATAGAGGGTATGTCGGACGTTATTCAGATAGGCTATTTCAAAATCACTCACGGCAAGCGCATTTTCAAAATGGCTCCTATTCATCACCATTTTGAAATGAGCGGCTGGAAAGAAACAAAGATAGTAATCGTTTTCACAATAATTAATCTCATCGGCGCGGTTATCGGCGCGGCGATATATTACTACGGAAAAATAGTTTGATTTAAAGAAAGGGTTAACCTATGCCTCAGGCGCAAGCAAAAACTTCAAAGGGAAAACTTGCCTTATTCAGCGAGGGAAGCATTGACACGCCGTTTGCGATTATCGTACTGGTGCTTTTGTCGGTCGGCCTTATTATGATGTATTCGGCAAGCTATACCTATTCCTATTACGACCGCGGCGACAGCTCCGCAATGATTAAAAATCAGTTTATGTTTGCAGTAATAGGCGTTGTTGCCATGGCTTTTGTTTCAAAGGTTAACATCAGGTTTATAAAAGTTCTCACTCCGCTTGCGATGATAGGCACGATAGGACTTCTTATGCTCGTTCTTGTTCTTCCCGAATACAAGCCGGGCTTCCACAGATGGATTAACCTCGGCTTTACGACATTCCAGCCGTCTGAAATTGCGAAGTTTGCGCTTATTCTTTTCTGCGCGTGGGGAATGGAAAAACACCACAATATAATAATGGGCAGAACAAGGCTCAGAAGCGAATGGACAAAGCGCTTTGCCGACAGCGATATCAAACGTCTTCTCACGGGCTCGTTCGGCATGACACTTTTCTACGGCGGCGTTGTAGTTTTTATCGCGCTGCTCGTATACCTTGAAAACCATATGTCGGGTACGATTCTTATGATGGGAATCGGCGCGTTTATGCTTTATCTCGGCGGTTTTAACCGCTGGTATTTCATAGCCGCGATACTCGCCGTTTCCATAGCGGTTATTTATATGCTCGCCAATAAGCAGGAGATAATCAGCGCCTACGAAAACGGCACGATTAAAAACCCGATTATGAAGGCGTATATGAGTGAAAGAATTGTCGCCTGGCTCGATAAGGATTTTGACCCGTTAGGCGCGCGCTGGCAGACCGACAACTCGATTTACGCTATCGGCTCCGGCGGTTTCTGGGGCGTAGGACTCGGCAATTCGAAACAGAAGCATATGTACGTTTCCGAGCCGCAGAACGACTTTATTTTCTCAATAGTGGTTGAAGAGCTCGGCTTTATAGGAGCGACAATCATACTTGTACTTTTCGCTCTTCTTATCTGGAGAGGCGTTGTAATAGGCATCAAAGCGAAAGACCGTTTCTCGTCGCTTGTCGCGATGGGCATTGTATTCCAGGTCGGACTGCAGGTTGTTCTTAACGTCGCGGTTGTAAGCGACTTTATTCCGAACACGGGTATTTCGCTCCCGTTCTTCAGCTACGGCGGCACGTCCCTTGATATGCTGCTTGTTGAAATGGGCGTGGTGCTTGCCATTTCGCGTCAGTCGAATATCGAAAAACTGACGAAACGGAAAGCGGTGAAAAGCGCATGAAGATAGTTTTTACCGCAGGCGGAACGGGAGGTCATATTAATCCCGCTCTGGCGGCCGCAGGCGAGCTTAAGAAACGCCATCCGGACGCGGAGATTCTTTTTATCGGCGCGAAGGACAGAATGGAAGCCACTCTTGTCCCGAACGCGGGCTTTGAGCTTAAAACCGTTAAAATAAGCGGTTTTTACAGAAAAATAAGCGTCAAAAACCTGTTCAGAAATGTTCAGACGGTTTATCATATAGCGACCTCGTCAATGCAGGTCAAAAAAATCCTTAACGATTTTAAACCCGATGTCGTTGTCGGATTCGGCGGCTATGCGAGCGGACCTGCCGTAAGAACAGCCGCGAAAATGGGCATTAAAACCGCCATCCACGAGCAGAATGCATTTCCCGGCGTTACGAATAAAACTCTCGCAAGATACGTTGATACCGTAATGCTTACAAACGAAGAAGCGAAGAAATATCTCACCTGTAAAAACGAGCCCGTTGTAACGGGACTTCCCGTAAGAAATGAGATTTTAGGCGCCGACAGAGCTTTCGCAAGAACCGAGCTTCGCCTTAATGACGACGATATTCTCATTCTTTCGATGGGCGGCTCTCAGGGCGCGAAGATTATAAACAGAAACATAGCGGGGATGATTACAAATCTCTGGAAGAATAAAAACCTCGTATTCCTTCACGCCACGGGCGAATACGGCAGGGAATGGATGCCGCAGATGCTGCGTGACAACGGGGTTGAAATAGGCGACAACGTAAGGATTGTTGAGTATATAAACAATATGGAGGTCGCTCTTCCCGCGGCGGACATAGTAATTTCAAGGGCGGGCGCGTCGAGCCTTTCGGAAATAGAAGCTCTCGGCAAGGCGTCAATCCTGATTCCTTCGCCCAACGTTGCGGAAAATCATCAGTATCATAACGCTATGGCGCTCGTCAATAACGGCGCGGCGAAAATAATTGAAGAAAAAGATTTGACTCCCGAAAAACTGACTCAGGAAGTCAAAGACCTTATAGAAAACAGCGAAAAACGCGTTTCTCTCGGCGAAAACGCTTTGAAAATGGCGATGCCCGAGAGTAAAAAGCTTATCTGCGATATAATCGAAAAACTTGCCGACTGAACTTTTTTCAGGCGCCCTGCATAGTATGAGCAGGGGGCGAGGGTCCCCTTAAAAGGGGTGCTTGAAATGAAGTTCTTAATCGAAGGCGGCAATAAGCTCAGCGGAAAAATCGCGGTTCAGGGCAGTAAAAACAGTGTTCTGCCGATACTTGCGGCTACGCTGCTTGTTGACGGTAAAAGCGTTATACATAACTGCCCGCGTCTTTCCGACGTCGACGCGGCAATAAGAATTTTAACCGATTTCGGCTGCGCCGTCACCCGTGAAAACGATACTCTGACGGTCGACTCGACAAACGCCGGTAACTGCCGCGTTTCGGATTTGCTTTCACGGCGTATGCGCTCTTCGATTCTTTTTCTCGCTCCCGCGGTTTCAAGATTCGGGAAAGCTCAGTTTTCATTTCCCGGCGGCTGCGAAATAGGGCTTAGGCCGATTGATTTGCATCTGTCGTCTTTAAGGCTCCTCGGAGCGGATACGGACGAAAAAAGCGGAATGCTTTGCTGTAAAGCCGTAAACGGCTTCAAGGGCAACAGAATACACCTGACGTTTCCGAGCGTAGGCGCTACTGAAACAGTACTTCTTGCGGCGGCTGTTTCAAAGGGAACGACAGTACTTACAAATGCCGCAAGAGAACCCGAAATAGTTGATTTAGCCAATTTCCTAAACAAAGCCGGCGCGCGGATTTTCGGCGCTGGGGAGAACGCCGTTATTATCGTCGGCGCGCCGGCTTTGAATTCGATTGAATACAGGGTAATTCCCGACAGAATTGTTACGGCGACTTACCTGTTCTGCGCCGCGATAACCGGCGGAGAAATTGAAATTACAAAGACGAAACCCCAGCTTCTTGAAGCGGTTTTCCCGCTTCTTGAGGAAACGGGCTGCGCGGTAAGAAGAAATAAAAACACCGTATTTTTAAGCGCGCCCGAAAGACTTCGTCCGGTAAGAACGGTAAGGACTATGCCTTATCCGGGCTTTCCGACGGATTTGCAGTCTCCCGTAACGGCTTTGCTTTGCGTAGCCGACGGCACCTCGGTCGTGACCGAAACGATATTCGAAAACCGCCATAAATATATAGGCGAGCTTATAAGGCTCGGCGCGGATATAAGAACAGAGGGCGCGACGGCTATTATCGGCGGCGTTGAAAATCTTCACGGCGCGTCGGTAAGGGCTACGGACCTTCGCGGCGGCTTCGCGCTTGTAATTGCCGCGCTTAAGGCCGACGGAAAAACGGTTATTGATAATATTTATCATATAGACAGGGGATATGAAACGCCCGAAAGAGTATTGAGCTCTCTCGGAGCGAATATAAAAAGGATTACATAAGATGAACGGTACAAGAAACAGTTTTCAGTCGGGACAGCCGATGTCACGCGACGAAAGAAGACACGTCGTGTCTCTTCAGAAGCACAAGCAACGCCGCAGAAGAAAAGCGCTCACTCTTTTTCTTCTGGTGCTGCTTATTGCCGTTGTCGGCGCGGCGCTTTCGCTGACTGTATTTTTTAAGATTACGAAAATAAATATTGTTTCTTCAACCGTTTACGGCGATGAACAGATAATAAAAGCCAGCGGGATAAAGCTGAATGAAAATATGTTCCTGACCGACTCCGACAAAGCGGCTAAGAAAATCGAGACCGCGCTTCCCTATATTTCGGATGTCAGCGTAAAAAAGAGCATTACCGGAAAACTGACTTTGACGGTTACCGAAACCAAGGCGGCAATGGCGTTTGTCGAGGGCGAAAATTACCTTGTAATAAGCCCCGTCGGCAAGGTGCTTGAACGCTCGAAAATCATTTCCGAACACGTCTGCGTTGTCGAAGGCGTTTCATATTCAAAGGCCGAGGAGGGCAAAACCATAGTTCTTTCGGACATGATGGCTTCCGACGGCGAAACCGTGCTTCGCTCGGGCGAAAAGCTTCTGGAGGACCTTGTCACCGCGTACAGGGGCAGCGAGGATTACCTCGGAGGCAAGATTTCGGAAATTGACGTAAGCGATATAAACAATCTCGAAATGGTATACGAGTACCGTATTCTTCTTAAATGCGGCGAGATTTCAAAGCTTGACGGCACGCTTAAATTTGCGGGCGCAATAATTGATAGGCTCAACGGCGAAAACCCGTATTACAGGGGAACGGTAGACCTTCGTATTGAAAACAAGGCTTATTATAACGAGGGCGATTTCGAGACGACTCAGGAAGAAACAACCGAACCCGCAACCGACGAAAAAGACGAAAACAAAGAAAGCGACAAAAATAAAGAGGAAGAGAAGACTACAAAGGCTTCAGGCGATTAAAAAATGTAGAAAAATAAACATATAATACTTGAATTTTGTAAATATGTATGGTATTATGTAGTTTGTAAATTTGTGTAGTTCCATAGCAAACTTGTTAGGAGGATATAAAAAAATGGCATTTGAATTTGACACCAATGTTCAGGAAGAAGCAACATTAATTAAGGTTATCGGTATCGGCGGCGGCGGCGGAAACGCTGTTAACCGCATGGCTAACTCCGGTATTGACGGCGTTGAATTTATCGTCGCCAATACGGACAAGCAGGCTCTCGATTCCTCAGCCGCTACGGTTAAAATCCCCATGGGCAAAACCGGAAGAGGCGCAGGCGCCCGTCCCGAGGTAGGTCAGAAGGCCGCCGAGGACAGCAGAGAGCAGATTGAACCCCACCTTGATAACGTTGATATGCTTTTCGTTACTGCCGGTATGGGCGGCGGTACGGGTACAGGCGCTGCTCCCGTTATTGCCAAGCAGGCAAGGGATAAGGGCGTTCTTACCGTAGGTATCGTTACAAAGCCTTTCGAGTTCGAGGGCAAACGCCGTATGCAGCAGGCTGAAGCAGGTATTGAAGAGCTTGCCGAGTGCGTTGACAGCCTTATCGTTATTCCCAACGAAAGACTTAAGTTCGTTTCCGACCAGAAGATTACGTTTGCAAACGCTTTCGAAATCGCCGACGGCGTTCTCTATCAGGGCGTTAAGAGCATCTCTGACCTCATTAAGGTCAAGGGTATGATTAACCTCGACTTTGAAGACGTTTCCGCAGTTATGCGTAACGCAGGCCGCGCTCATATGGGCGTCGGACGCGCTTCCGGTAAGGACAAGGCTGAGCAGGCTGCAAAGGCTGCTATCACAAGCCCGCTTCTTGAAACTACAATCGACGGCGCAAAGGGCGTTATTATCAATATCACCGCTGCTCCCGACATTGACCTCGAGGATGTTTACGCCGCTTCAAATCTTGTTAAGGAAACCGCTTCCGATGACGCTAACGTTATCTTCGGTGTTGCCTTTGACGAGAACCTTGACGACGAGATGATTGTTACTGTCGTTGCTACCGGTTTCGGCGGCCCCGACGACAGAAAGAGGTACAGCGATTCTTCATTCCCGTCATTTGACGAAGATACTGACATCAGCTCTTCTTCGGCGGGCATTAAGGATGAAGATATCATCGACGTAATGCACATTTTTGACAGAAACTAAAACCTGAACATTTTATTTAACAGTTTAAGGGCAGAGTAATCTCTGCCCTTATTTTTTACGTTTGTTTCTATTGCTAAAGATAATAATATATGTTATTATATTTTAATAGGGAGGAACGTGCTATGCGAAACTTGACTATGTTAATAGATTTATATGAACTCACTGTCGCCGACAGCCTTTTCAAAAGCGGCAAGGGCGAAACGGTTTGTTACTTCGACCTGATTTTCCGCCAGAATCCCGACAAAGGCGGCTTTGTTATTATGGCGGGACTTGAGCAGGCGATAGAATATATACAGAATCTTAAATTCACTGCGGACGATATAAACTATCTTCGCTCAAAGGATTTAAGCGAGGAGTTTTTAAGCTATCTTTCCCGTTTTAAGTTTACCTGTGACGTATGGGCTGTTCCCGAGGGCACGCCCGTTTTCCCGAACGAGCCTATTGTTAAGGTAAAGGGCAAGGCGATTGAAGCTCAGCTTATTGAAAGTATGCTTCTTCTGTGCATTAATCACCAGTCGCTTATCGCCACAAAGGCGAACCGGCTTGTCAGAGCCGCTCATGGCCGTGAAATCGCCGCATTCGGTACAAGACGCGCTCAGGGCTTTGACGGAGCGGTCTACGGCGCAAGAGCCGCGTACATAGGCGGCTGCAGCGCAATAGCCAATGTCAAAAGCAGTATGGATTTCGGAATTCCCACACTCAATACAATGACTCATTCCTTCGTCCAGATGTACGACAGCGAATATGAGGCTTTCTGCGACTACGCGAAGGCAAATCCCGAGGAATGCAGCCTTATTGTCGATACCTACGACACGGTTAATTCGGGCGTTCCGAATGCAATTAAGGCATTCGATACCGTGCTTGCGCCTATGGGCATAAGACCGAAAAGCGTGCGTATTGATTCGGGCGATATTTCCTATCTTTCCCAGAAAGTGCGCCGTATGCTTAACGCGGGCGGTTATCCCGACTGCGATATAGTCGCTTCTAATTCCCTTGACGAATATATTATACGCGATATGATGCTCCACGGCTGTAAGGTGGATTGTTTTATAGTCGGCGAAAGGCTTATTACAAGCGCGTCCTCGCCGATTTTGGGCTGCGTTTATAAATTAGCCGCGGTTGAAGAAAACGGCGAACAGATTCCTAAAATCAGCCTTTCCGAGAATGTAAGCAAAATCACTACTCCCGCGTCGAAAAAGGTTTACCGTCTTTTCGATATGTCAAACGGCAAGGCTATTGCCGATTATCTGACTACCGAGGATGAAACGGTTGATGAGAATGAACCGCTTGAGCTTTTCGACCCCGATTTCAGCTGGAAGAGAAAGACCATAAGCCGCTTTGTCGCGCGCGAGCTTCTCGTTCCGATTTTTAAGGGCGGTGAGCTCGTTTATAAAAAGCCCTCGCTTGAGGAGATAAGGACATACTGCGCCGAGCAGGTTGATACCCTCTGGGATGAGGTAACCCGCTTTGAGAATCCTCATAACTACTATGTCGACCTGTCAGAAAAGTTATGGAATATCAAAAACGAATTATTATTAAAATACAGAACGGGAAGTAATAAGGAATGACGCCGATTATACTTGTAAAATATCTCATAATTCTTCTTATTGCCCTTTGCGGCGTTGCCGTTGTAATGGGTGTAATAAGGTTTGTAAAACGCGCCGGAAGAAGCGCCGAGGCTCAGGTTGTAAAAGAGCTTGTCGACCTCGTAAGCGAAAAGGGACTCGACTTTGTTTCCGAGCCTGAGCATCCGCGTCTTATTTCAAATATGAACAGGATTTATCTGCCCCAGATTATGAAGGATTTTCCCGATTTTGACTGGGACGAAATAAAGGCGATGCTTGAAAATGAAATAAGCGATAAATATGCCGAAAAAGAAGATTTTGAAATCGAGGAAACAGTGGTTTCCCGTTATGAAAAGGTGGGTCAGAAACGCCTTATTTCCTGCGAGTCATCTGCATTTTACAGCGAAAACAGCGAGAAGAAATACATCTGCATTCAGTCGGTTCTCTCATACCTGAATTCCAAAAAGCTTGACGAAAACGGCAACGAGGTTCCGCGGTCTTTAGTCTGTCAGAACTGCGGCGCAACCCTTACAAGAACCGCAGTCGGCGAGGTCGTTTGCGAATACTGCGGCGCAGTGGTCGTCGGCGAAAAGGTCTGGACGGTCACAAGTATTAAAGAGAAATAAAAAACATTAACTAAAAATATGCCAACCCTCACCGCAAGTGAGGGTTGGCGCTTTATTTTTCTGTTTCAGTTTTTCAGACTCTGTAACGGGGCGGGAATACGTCCGCCGCGGTTTATGAATTTTTCGGGCGAATACGTATTGACCTTCATTATCGGGCAGCTTCCGAAAAGACCGCCGAATTCGATTTCCTCGCCGTCTTTGACGCCGATGGCGGGGATTATTCTGACAGCCGTGGTCTTTGAATTGACCATTCCTATTGCCGCCTCGTCCGCAATTATTCCCGAAATGATTTCTGCGCTCGTGTCGCCGGGAACTGCAATCATATCAAGACCTACCGAGCATACCGCCGTCATAGCTTCAAGCTTTTCAATCTTCAGCGCGCCGCTTCTTGCTGCGTCAATCATGCCCGCGTCTTCGCTTACGGGAATAAATGCGCCCGAAAGTCCGCCGACGTGGGACGACGCCATTACGCCGCCTTTTTTAACCGCGTCGTTAAGAAGCGCAAGGCAGGCGGTAGTGCCGCATGCGCCGCACTGTTCAAGCCCCATTTCTTCGAGTATGTGAGCGACCGAATCGCCTACCGCGGGAGTCGGAGCCAATGACAAATCGACTATGCCGAACGGAATGCCGAGCCTTTCGGCAGCCTGAGTGGCGACGAGCTGTCCCATACGGGTAATCTTGAAGGCTGTCTTTTTAACCATATCGGCAACCTCTGTGATATTTGCGTCGGGTATCTTTGAAAGCGCGCTTCTGACTACGCCGGGGCCCGAAACGCCGACATTGATTACGCAGTCGGGTTCGCCCGCGCCGTGAAATGCACCCGCCATAAACGGGTTGTCGTCGGGCGCGTTGCAGAATACAACCAGCTTCGCAGGGCCCCACAGACCGTTGTCCTTTGTTCTTTCGGCGCATTCGCGTATGATTTTACCCATAAGCGCGACCGCGTCCATATTTATACCCGCCTTTGTCGAGCCGATATTGACCGACGAACAGACTCTTTCCGTAATGCTTAACGCCTCGGGAATTGAGCGGATAAGCTCCTCGTCGCCCGCGGCAAAGCCTTTCTGAACAAGAGCCGAATAGCCGCCTAAAAAGTTTACGCCGACCGCCTTGGCGGCGTTGTCAAGAGTTTTCGCGTATTCAACGGGATTTCCGCCGCTTGAGGCGCAAATCATCGAAATCGGGGTAACCGAAATACGCTTATTTATAATCGGGATTCCGTATTCCTTTTCAATCTGCTCCGCGGTTACAACAAGCTTTTCGGCTTTCCTGCAAATCTTATCGTAAATCCGATTGCACGAAACCTTAATGTCGGACGAAGCGCAGTCGAGAAGCGAAATGCCCATTGTGACCGTCCTTATATCAAGGTTTTCGTCCTGAATCATATTAATGGTTTCAAGAATATCTTTAGTATTAATCATTTATTTTTCCTCTTTATCAGATATGGTGCATTGTGTTAAAAACATCCTCGTGCATAACGTGAATAACGAGGTTCATCCTGTCGCCCTCGGCTGTAAGACGGTCCGAAAACGAGGCGAATTCGGTGTTGATTTTACTCATATCGACAAGCATAATCATACAGAACATATCCTGTAAAATTGACTGTGAAACCTCAATTACGTTTACGTTGCACTCCGAACAAAGAGCGCTGACCTTTGCGAGAATGCCGACCATATCCTTGCCGACAACGGTAATAACTGCTCTCATTTTAAAGTCCTCCCTAAAAAATATCGGTTTATTCTATCATATTTTTTTCTTTTTCTCAACAAATAATTGCCAATATGTGTATAAATATGTTATATTTATCTGTGAGGGCGTTATATCATCCGCCCGTGAACAAAACTCTTCGGAGGTGTTTTATGAAAATAAAAGCTGCGGCAAAAATCAATTTGCTTCTCGATATATTAAAAAAGCTCGATAACGGTTATCACAGCCTTTTTATGGTAATGCAGTCCGTAAGCTGCTTTGACGAGGTTGAGGTTAATCTCACAAAGAGCGGTAAAATCACGGTTGAAAGCGGCTCGCTTCTTATTAAAGACGACGAAACCAATATTGCTTTCAAAGCGGCAAAGGCGTTCTTTGATTTTACAAAAATCAAAAACTGCGGCGTCGAAATAAAAATCACAAAGAATATACCCGTAGCCGCGGGACTTGCGGGCGGCAGCGCGGACGGCGCGGCGGTAATATACGCGCTCAATTCGCTTTTTGAAACAGAGCTTTCGGACAACCAGTTAAGAAAAATCGCCGTAAAGGTCGGCGCGGACGTACCGTTCTCGCTTATGGGCGGAACTGCGCTTGCGCTTAATATAGGCGAAATTCTCGCGCCCCTTCCAGAAATTGACGACTGCTTTTTCGTACTCGCAAAGCCCGACGAGGCGGTTTCAACCGCGTCCGCATACGCCGATTTTGACAAGGCTTATAACATCCGCCATCCGAATAATGCGGCTATGCTTGAGGCGCTCGCGTCGGCTGACAGCCAAAAGGCGTTTTCGCTTGTCGAAAATGTTTTTGAGCAGGTAATCGACGTTCATTCACGCCCGTATATCAAAGATATAATGAGAAAATTCGGCTGCAAGGCGGCTTGTATGAGCGGCAGCGGACCTACGATTTTCGGCATTTTTGATACTGAGGAGAAGGCGAATGAATGCGCCGAGGAATTAAGAAAAACTATGAAAGAGGTTTTCGTAACAACGCCTACGGAAAAATCGCTTGAGGTAATAGGTTAAAACCGAATAAAAAAATAAAAACCGTCCAACACTGAATGTGAAAGGACGGTTTATTTTTATGAAAAATAAGAATTTTCAAATCATTGTTTCATCTTTACTTATCGCGTTTATATTTTCTTCGTATATGAGCCTTTCTTCCTTTATGGCTTCGGGCGAGAATATACGGAACAACGTTCTGCGCCTTCATATCAAGGCTAATTCCGACTCCGACGAAGACCAGAGCTTAAAGCTTAAAGTCCGCGACGAAATCTTAAAGGAAAGTCCCGAAATATTTTCAGGTGTGAAAAACCTGAAGGACGCCGTAAAAAACTGCGAAAACGCAAAGAAAAAAATACAGAAAACAGCCGAAAAGGTCATACGCGAAAACGGTTACGACTATTCGGTAAAAACAGAAATCGGCAGGTCGTTTTTTCCCGTTAAAACCTATGAAAATGAGGTGACTCTTCCCGCGGGTGATTATACGGCGTTGAAAATCACAATAGGCGAGGGGAAAGGGCACAACTGGTGGTGCGTTATGTTTCCGCCCCTGTGTCTGCCCGCCGCAGAGGGTGAAAAAACGCTTTCCGACGTGCTTGACGAGAATGAGGAATCCCTTGTTAAAAGCAATCCGAAATATGAATTTCGTTTTAAAATTGCGGAATTATTTGAAAAAATCTGTTCAAAGTCAAAATAACACTTAACAAATCGATATATATTTGATATAATAATTATAATTATATTTAATATGGGGAAATATGGCTATGCTTAAGTATTCCGTTATTCCGAAACCCGTAAGGTATGATGCGAAGGAAACAACAGTTGAAATATCGACAAAAACCGCCGTGCTCTGCTCGGAGGAGTTTGTATCGGTAGGTCAGTTTCTTACGTCTTATCTTAAAACCAATCCGGAGGAAGGCTCAAACGCCATCCGAATTAAAAAGGTCAACGGCATCGCCGAGGAGGGCTACGCCCTGTATACCGAAAACGGCGATGTTTACATAAAAGCGTCTACCGAAAAAGGCGCGTTTTACGCAGCGGTCACTCTTAAATGGATTCTTCTTCAGTCGCCGAAATCGGGCGGAAAGGCGACGGTCAGCGGATTTTTTATTGAAGATAAGCCTAAGTATTCCCACCGCGGTATTCTTCTTGACGTGAGCCGTCATTTTTACGGCGTCGATACCGTTAAAAGACTGCTTGACAATATGTCAATGCTTAAGATGAACGTCTTTCACTGGCATCTGTGCGACGACCAGGGCTACAGAATCGAGAGCAAGGCTTTTCCGCTGCTTAACGAAATCGGCTCGGTACGCGAGCGTGACAGCCTTAAAATTATAAACTCTTCCGATGAGGAAAAGCCCTACGGCCCTTATTTCTATACGTTTGACGAAATCAAAAGCGTTGTCGAATATGCTAAGAGCCTTCATATAGCGGTTATTCCCGAAATAGACATTCCCGGTCATTCGAGCGAATTCGTAGCGTCGTATCCCGAGCTCGGCTGCGTCGACGAAAAGGTTACTACGGCAAGCACCTACGGCGTCAAACCGAATCTGCTTAACCCTGCAAAGGAGAATACATACGAGTTTCTTTCGGCTCTGTTTGATGAGGTTTGTCCGCTTTTCCCCGACAACCGTTTCCATATCGGTTCCGACGAAGCGGTATACGGTCAGTGGAAGAATAACGAAGAGATTCAGGCGTTTATGAAAGAGCAGGGCATTTCCGACGAAAAGCATCTGCAGATTTATTTTATAAACAGGGTAAATAAACTTCTTGCCTCAAAAGGCAAACAGACGCTCGCCTGGAGCGACTGCGTTGAAGACGAGGTCGACAAAGACGTCGTCTGTCAGCTCTGGAGAATTACGGACAAGGCTAAGATTATTCGTCAGCCGTTCCCGAGACAGACAATCGTATCTCTGACAAATCATTTCTATTTTGATTACAGACATACCGCTCTTCCCATAGGCAAGGTTTATACCTTTAACGAAAAGGCATTAAAGCTTCAGGGCGACAAAATAAATGTCAAAGGCATTGAGTGCACCCTCTGGACCGAGAATATAACAACCGACGCCGCTCTTGAATGCGGCATTTATCCCCGCATTTCGGCTCTTGCCGAGGTTGGCTGGACTTCGCTTGACAACCGCAATTACACCGATTTCAAACGCAGGCTTAAGTTCTATAAGCTTATGCTTGAGAGCAGAAATATAAATTATTACCGTCCTAAAAATCCGCCGTTCGGCTGGTGGCTCGGGAACATATATTCCATGGGCGAAAACGGTAAGGACTATAAACGAAACGAAAAAAAGAAAGAAAAGGGAAGATAATTAAATGACGTATCTTAACTATATTGCCCTTGCAGGCGGAATAGGAATGTTCCTTTACGGCATAAAGATTATGGGTGAAGGACTTGAGCTTGCGGCAGGAAACAAGCTTAAAAAAATGCTTGAAAAAATAACGAGCAATAAGATTGTTGCAGTCCTTGTAGGCGCAACAATTACCGCTCTTATTCAGTCCTCGGCGGCGACGACGGTTATGGTTGTCGGTTTCGTTAATACGGGACTTATGCAGCTTTCACAGGCAGTCGGCGTTATAATGGGCGCGAATATCGGTACTACAATGACGAGCGTGCTTATTTCGCTTAACTTGAGCGACTTTGCCCCCATATTTCTGCTTACAGGCGTAGTGCTTATAATGTTTTCAAAAAAGAAGACGGTAAAGTTTGTCGGTCAGGTTATAACGGGCTTTGGCCTTTTGTTCCTCGGCATTCATACAATGTCAAGCTCAATGGCTCCCCTGAAGGACAGCGCAACATTTCAGGGCTTTTTAACAAAGGCGACAAACCCGCTTTACGGCATTGTCATCGGCTTTATTATTACGGCGATTATGCAGTCGTCGTCTGCTTCTATCGGCGTATTGCAGTCAATGGCTATTCAGGGAATTGTACCCATCGGATTTTCCGCGTTCGTCCTTTACGGTCAGGAAATCGGCTCGTGCGTGCCGACGCTTATTTCAACTATCGGCACAAAGACGAATTCAAAGCGCGCGGCGATAATTCACCTTCTTTTTAACTGCTTCGGTGCGGTAATGTTTATTGTTATAACTATGTTCACGCCTTATCTTGAATGGATTAAAAGCATTACCGACAGTCAGGTGGTACAGATTTCGATAATGCACATTCTTTTCAAGGTCGTAAACACGGTTGTTCTTCTTCCGTTCTCGAACTGGCTTGTAAAGATTTCCTGCAAGCTCATTCCCGAAAAAGAGGGCGAAGAAACCGAGCTTACGCTTGAGTATCTTGACGACCATATCCTTACAACACCGCCTATCGCCGTTCTTCAGGCTGGCAGGGAAACATTGCGTATGGCTTTTCTTGCGAGAAATAATCTATCAGTAGCGGCGAATATGCTTTTGAAAAATGATCCTAAGAACTTTGACGAGGTTATGCGAACCGAGGAGCTAATAAATTTCCTTAACCACCAAATAACTCATTATCTCGTAAAGATAAACGCGCTTGAAATCAGCCGTGAGGACGCAAAATATATCGGACGGCTTTTCCACGTTGTAAACGATATTGAACGTATAGGCGACCATGCCCAGAATATCGCTGAGGCAGCAATGAATGAATACGAAGAAAAAATAAATCTTACCGATACCGCAAAGGCGGAAATGAGACATATGCTCGAAACCGTACTCAAGCTTCTTGACGAGTCCATAGCCTCTTTCGAGTTGCAGGAGCTCGATATCACGAAGGCAAAGTTTATAGAACAACTTGAGGATGAAACCGACGCTCTCAAGGATGCATATCAGATGTCGCATATTGAACGCCTTAACAACGGTGAATGCGGAATGCAGGCGGGAATGCTTTTCATTAATACGCTTACGGATTTTGAGCGTGTAGGCGATCACGCCGAGAATATAGCGTGGGCAGTTAAAGTTAAGCCCACAAAACAGGAAATGGAAATGCAGGTGAATGCTTAAATGAATCTTAAAAGAATCGGCGCAAACGACCTTGTTGAAGGCTTTGCTATTGTTAAAAGCTGCGAAAAAAAGACAACCCAGCGCGGGGCGGTTTATCTTGATATAATGCTCTCCGATAAGGAAAGTACGCTCAATGCAAAACTCTGGGATTTCAAAGAAGATACCGAGCTTTACGAGCCGAATACCCTTGTAAAGGTCAGGGGACAGATGACTCAGTTCAACGGAAACGACCAGCTGCGTATCGAAAGAATCCGTAAGGCTGTTGAAGCCGACGGAGTCGATATTTCGGACTATGTTCCGTCTGCGGAATATACGGGCGAGTTTATGCTTTCGCAGATAAGAAAAACGGTTTCGTCATTTAAGGATGATGACCTTAAAAAGCTCTGCAATTATCTGCTTGACGAGAATGAGGAAAAGCTTCTGTATTTCCCCGCGGCGTTCAAGCTTCATCACGCTTTCAGGAGCGGACTATTGATGCATACGCTTTCACTCGTAAGAATTGCCGAAAGAATCTGCGAGGTTTACCCGTTTGTCAACCGCGATTTGCTTTTGTGCGGCGCGATTCTTCACGACATTTCAAAGCTTGAGGAGTTTAACGTTTCCGAAACGGGTATCGCGAGCGGCTATACCGTTGAGGGTGAGCTTATAGGTCACCTTGTTATGGGCGCGATGAAGATAGAAAATGCGGCAAAAAGCCTTGACGTACCTAAGGAAAAGACGGTACTTATTGAGCATATGCTCATCTCTCACCACGGCGTACCCGAATACGGCTCGGCGGTAAGACCGAGAACGCTTGAGGCGGAACTGCTTTCGCAAATCGACCTTATGGACGCAACCGTTTTTGAAATTGTTTCGGCAATTTCACCTCTTGCGCCGGGCGATTTTTCGACGCGTCAGTGGGCGCTTGACGACAGGCGTTTTTACCGCCACGAATTTGAAAATCTTGAGGAAAAAACCAAGCTGGACTGATTATGGACTGGACAGAAATTAAAATCAAAGTAAAATCCGACGATATTGAAAAGGCGTCCGATATTGCGAATATGGTCGTTCCCTACGGCATTTATGTAGAGGACTACCGTAATCTTGAAACCGACGCGGTTGAAATAGCTCACATTAATCTCATTGACGAGGAGCTTCTTAAAAAGGATAAGTCAGTAGGCTTTATTCACGTCTATATGCCTCTTACGGAAAATCCGACCGAGGCGATAGCCTTCCTTGACGAGAGATACACCGCCGAAAACATAGAGCATAATATAGAAAAGAGCGTCTGCCGCAACGAGGACTGGGAAAACAACTGGAAAGAGTATTTCAAGCCTATGAAGATAGGCGAAAAGCTTTTAATCCGTCCTCTCTGGATTGACGAATACGAGCCTGACGGCAGGGCGGTTCTCAATATCGAGCCCGGCCTTGCATTCGGCACTGGCAATCACGCTACGACCCGCCTTTGTCTTGAAACGCTTGAACGCTATGTCACTGAGGGCTGCTCGGTGCTTGATACGGGTTGCGGAAGCGGTATTCTTTCGGTCGCGTCGCTGCTTCTGGGCGCGTCGAGGGCGGTAGGCGTCGACATCGACTCCCTCGCCGTAAAAACCGCTAAGGACAACGGGCTTGTCAACGGCTTTAAGGAACCCGAATTAACCTACATAAAGGGCAATCTCGCCGATGACGTTACGGGCAGATTCGATATAGTGGTCGCAAATATTGTTGCCGATATTATCATTCTTTTTTCAAAGGACGTCGGCAAATTTATGAATAAAAATTCCGTTTTTATTACGTCGGGCATCATTCTCCCGCGTGAGGAAGAGGTCAGAAGGGCGTTTGATGAAAACGGCTTTGAAATTATCGAAAGAAACGAAAGCGAAGGCTGGCTTTCCTTTGTTTGTAAATTGAGGTGAAAAGATGTTACCTTCAAGAGTTTATGCCGAGATTAATCTCGACACTGCAAAACAGAATATGAAAAACATTATGGCGCTTGCGGGCGAGGGTACCGACGTAATGGCGGTCGTCAAGGCGGACGGTTACGGTCACGGCGCGGTGCGTCTTGCGAAGGCGTATTCGTCGATAGGCGTTAAGTATTTCGGCGTCGCAACCGTCGAGGAAGCTGTCGCGCTTCGAAAAAACGGCATCCACGAAGATATTCTTATTCTGTCTTACGTTTTCCCCGACAGCTTCAGCGCGGTAATTGAAAACAATATAATAATTACCGTCTTTGACGAGGAAACGGCTCAGACGCTGAATATGATTGCAAAGAGCCTTAATAAAAAGGCGAGAGCTCATATAAAGGTCGATACCGGTATGGGCAGAATCGGCTTTATTCCGAATGACGAAAGCATTGAAACGATAAAGAGAATCAATGCTCTTTCAAATATCTCGCTTGAGGGTATTTACAGCCATCTCGCGTGCGCGGATGAAAAAGACCTTACCCCCGCGAGAAAGCAGATTGAGCTTTTTGACTCGTTCTGCAACCGACTTGCCGAAAACGGCGTCGAAATTAAGCTTCGCCATATCAGAAACAGCGCGGGCATAATGAACTTTCCCGAATATAAAACCGGACTTGTCCGCTGCGGAATTATCGCCTACGGTATGTTCCCGTCGTCCGAGGTCGATAAAACGAAGCTCGATATTAAACCGATTATGCAGCTGAAGAGTCATATCTCTTTTGTAAAAACGGTTGACAGCGGCTTCACGGTAAGCTACGGTTCTACATACGTTACTGATAAAAAGACGGTTATCGCCACCGTTCCCGTCGGCTACGGCGACGGCTATCCGCGCTCGCTTTCGAATAAGGGCTACGTTCTTCTGAACGGCTTTAAGGCGAAAATTATAGGCAGAATCTGTATGGACCAGTTTATGATTGACGTCACCGGCATTCCCGCCAAAAGGGGAGACGAGGTCATTCTCATAGGTTCAGACGGTAAAAATGAAATCACGGTTGACGATATTGCCTCTCTGGGCGGCGAATTCAATTACGAATTAATCTGCGACATAAACGACAGGGTGCCCAGAGTCTATATCGAAAACGGCAAAGAGGTTGAAACGCTCGAATATAAAGTGAGGAGTTAAGGATTATGGAATTTGATGCATTTGATGCGGGTATTGAGCTCGGCGGATTAAGAAGCAGGGACGATATAAAGCTGCTTATCTGTTATCTTGTAAAAAGCGTTGACGGTCTTACAAAGACTATTCTCAACGAAACTATGCAGGAGGGCGGACTTGCGAATTATTTTGAGGTCAACGGCGCTTTATCGGAGCTTGTAAAGTACGGCAATATCACTATTGAATACACCGATGACGACGAGGTTCTTTATATAACCGAAAAGGGAAAGGACGCCGCGGAGGTGCTTGAAACGAATCTGCCCAAAACAGTTCGTGAAAAGGCTATAAATTCCGCAATCCGGCTTATGACTCTTGCCAGACGTCAGCAGGAAAACAAGATAGACGTTGAAAAGACCGAAAAGGGATATAACGTAACCTTTACTCTTGCCGACGGCGACGACGAACTGATGAAGCTTACCGTATTCGCGGCGGATTCAATGCAGGTTGAACTTCTTAAACAGAACTTCCTCAACGACCCCGTAAAGCTTTATTCGAATATACTTTCGGTACTTACGGTTGAATGAAAGAAACCCTTCGGGGTTTCTTTTTTTCGGTATTTTGTTCAAAGATTTCTTATATTCTTTATACCTTTTGCAACTTGTCATTCGCGCGCTGTTTTGATAAAATAAAAAGGATGACAAAACTTCTTTTCAGGAGGAATAATTATGGCAAAATATGTTCTTGCGCTTGACCAGGGTACAACCTCGTCACGTGCTATTCTTTTTGACAAAAAGGGTAATATCTGCTACAAGGCTCAGCACGAGTTTGACCAGATTTATCCCAAGGCGGGCTGGGTTGAGCACAATCCCATGGAAATTCTCTATTCCCAGTTCCAGTCGATTACCGAGGTTATTTCGAATATATCTTCCGCCTCGGATATCGCCGGCATAGGCATCACAAACCAGCGTGAAACAACCATTCTCTGGGATAAGGAAACCGGCAAGCCCGTTTATAACGCAATTGTATGGCAGTGCAGAAGAACCGCTGAAATGTGCGAAAAAATCAAGGCTGACAAAGAGCTTTGCGATTATATCAAGGAGCATACGGGACTTATCGTAGACGCTTATTTCTCCGGCACTAAAATCCGCTGGATTCTCGATAATGTTCCCGAAGCTCAGCGCCTTGCCGACGAAGGCAAGCTGCTTTTCGGCACTGTTGAAACCTGGCTTATCTGGAATCTTTCCGGCGGCAAGGTTCATGTTACGGATTACTCCAATGCGTCAAGAACAATGCTTTTTGACGTCGACAGACTTTGCTGGGACGAATATCTCTGCGACAAGCTCGGCGTACCTATGAGCATTCTTCCGACTCCCGTTCCCTCAAGTCAGGTTTACGGTGAGGTTGCTCAGGGCATCATAGGTCTTGAAGCTATTGCGGGCGTTCCGATTTCGGGCGCAATAGGCGACCAGCCTGCCGCCCTTTTCGGTCAGGGCTGCTTTAATCCCGGTCAGGCTAAAAATACATACGGCACGGGTTGCTTCCTGCTTATGAATACGGGCGACAAGCGCGTTGAATCCAAAAATAATCTTGTCACGGGCGTTGCCTGGGGCATAGGCGATAAGGTTCAGTACGCTATCGAGGGCTCGGCGTTCAATGCCGGCTCGGTTATTAAGTGGCTCCGCGACGACCTTAATATGATTGACACTCCCGCCCGCTGCGACGAGCTTGCCGAAAGCGTTAACGACGCGAACGGCATTTACCTCGTTCCCGCGTTCACGGGACTTGGCGCTCCGTACTGGGATATGTACGCAAGAGGCTGTATCGTAGGTCTGACAAGAGGCGTTAACAGAAGGCATTTCGCCCGCGCGGTTCTTGAGTCAATCGCTTATCAGATGACAGACCTTCTTGAAGCCATGCGCGAGGACAGCGGCATAGAGCTTACCGAGCTTCGCGTTGACGGTGGCGCGTCGGTTTCGAATATTATGATGCAGATTCAGGCGGATATGATAGGCACTCTTGTTAACCGCCCGAAGGTTGTTGAAACAACCGCTCTCGGCGCGGCGTATCTTGCGGGACTTGCGGTCGGTTTCTGGTCAAACCGCGAGGAAATCGAGTCAATCCGCGAGGTCGATAAGGTATTTGTTCCGAAGATGCCGAGAAATGAACGCGACGAGCTCTATAAGGGCTGGAAGAGAGCCGTTGAAAGAGCGAAGGACTGGGTTGAACACTAATCCTTAAAAAAAATAATATAAGAAGAAGTCCCTCGTACGGGGGACTTCTTCTTTTGTAATATATGCCTGCGGCGTGAGAGATTTTATTCTCCGTCCGCCTTCGGCATTTTCTTTATTTCAAAAATCAGGAACGATACCGCGAGTATAAAGGTAAGCGCGTCCGTAATCGGCGCGGCGTAAACAATGCCCTTAAGACCGAGAAAATATGAAAGAGTCATAAGAAGCGTCCAAAGGATGACAAGCTGTTTCGCAAGCGCTATCAAAGTGCCTTTTCCCGGTTTTCCTATGGCGGGGAAGAACGTCGAACAGAAAATCTGGACTCCGTTTAAGAATACAACCGCAAAAAGCCCTCTCGCGTAAAACGAGGCGAATTTGAAATACTCCTCGCTGCCCGAGCCGAAAAGACCGACAATCTGTCTGGGGAAAAGCTGCATTACAATAAACATAACGACCGAAATAACGGTTGTGACGATAAGCGAAATCTTAACGGTTTTCTTAACCCTTGAATACATTTTCGCGCCGTAATTGAATGAACAAATTGGCTGCGCACCCTGAACAATTCCTATTACGAATGCAAGAAAAATAAGGTTGACTTTTTGAAGTATTCCCGCAACCGCAATTGTTACGTCGCTGCCGTAAACCGACATTTCGCCGTATTTCTTGAGAAGATTGTTGAGCGTAATCTGAATAATGAGCATCGACGACTGAAACGCGAATGACGAAAAGCCGAGCTTGCAGAATTTGAGCATAAAGCCGAAATGCGGAATAAAATCTTTAGCCGTGAATTTAACGTTTTTAAAATGCAGGTAATACCTCGCGAGAATAAGAGCCGAAACAATCTGGCTGATAACCGTCGCCCATGCCGCGCCCTTTATGCCCATATTGAACTTATACATAAACAGCGCGTCAAGAATTATATTGAGCACTCCGCCCGTGACAACGGCCGTCATCGAATAGGTCGAGCTGCCGTCGCCCCTGACAATCGGGTTTGACCCGCAGGAGAACAAAAGAAACGGTATGCCAAGAGACGTGACCGACGAATAAGCCAGCGCGTATTCGTAAATGCTGTCCGTCGCGCCGAAGGCGATTATCAGCGGCTTTAAGAAAATGCGGACGAGTATACAGATAATAATACCCGCAATAAGCATGGTTGAAAAAGCCGTGCCCGCGAATTTTCTTGCGTCCTGCTCATTTTTTCTGCCGAGGCTTAAATTATAACCCGCCGCCGTGCCTATGCCCGTCATAAGACCGATAGCCATACATATAATCGTCAGCGGAAAAGCGATATTTGTTGCCGCGTTGCCGAGATAACCGACTACGTGACCTATAAAAATCTGGTCTACAATATTGTAAAGAGCGTTTACAAGATTGGCAACGACGGCGGGCACTGCGAGCGAAACAAGAAGCTTCGAAACGCTTTTGGCGCCCATTGGATTTTGCGTGTTTTCCATTTTCTTCTCCGAATTAACTTCCCATATTTTTGCAAGTTATTATATATTTATTTTAATTTACTGTCAATATAAAATGCCGTTTGTATTGCAATATAATGTAATATTTGTTAAAATAATATATTAAGTTAGAAATATTATCGGGAGCTATTATGAAATTACTTTTTGAGCTGTTCATAACATTTGCAAAGCTCGGCGCCGTAACCTTCGGCGGCGGCTATGCAATGCTGCCCATTATTCAGCGCGAAATAGTCGAAAAAAAGAAATGGGCGACCGAGGAAGAGGTGCTCGACTACTACGCCATAGGTCAGTGCACTCCCGGCGTTATAGCGGTAAATACGGCAACCTTTATCGGTCAGAAGAAAAAGGGGATTGCGGGCGGAATCGCCGCAACCCTCGGAGTGGTTTTTCCGTCGGTAATAATCATTACCGTTATCGCGGCGTTTCTTACCAATTTCGCCGAATACGCCGTTGTTAAAAACGCGTTCGCGGGTATACGCGTATGCGTTGCCGTTCTCATCGTCAATGCGATAATAAAGCTCTGGAAAAAGTCTGTTGTCGACGTTATCACTTTTATTATCTTTCTCGCGGTGACGGTTCTTTCGTTTATATTTGACGTTTCGCCGATTATCTTTGTCGTTTCCGCCGCGGTAATCGGAATAATAGCGAAGAATCTGGAGGTGCGTAAAAAATGCTGATCCTCCTTCTCAAGCTTTTTTATGAATTTTTCAAGGTCGGTCTTTTCTCCGTCGGCGGCGGACTTGCCACCCTTCCTTTCCTTCAGGAAATGGGAAACCGCACCGGCTGGTTTACGACCGAACAGCTTTACAATATTCTTGCAGTTTCCGAATCGACGCCCGGCCCCATAGGCGTAAATATGGCAACCTATGTCGGCTTTACGACTGCGGGAGTTGCGGGCAGTATTATCGCGACTCTCGGGCTTATAACTCCGTCGGTAATCATAATTCTTATTGTCGCTTTGTTCTTAAAGAATTTCAAAGATAATAAGCACGTCAAATCCGCCTTTTACGGACTTCGCCCCGCGTCAATGGGACTTATCTGCACGGCGGGTATCGGCGTACTTCTTATAACTCTTTTCAATATTGATTTATTTAAACAGACGGGCAGCTTTACCGACCTTTTCAGTATTAAGGCGATAATTCTTGCCGCCGTTCTTTTCGCATTGAGCAATATTTTCAAAAAGATTCATCCCGTCGCGTGGATAGGCGTGGCGGCGGTTGTCGGAATTCTGTTCCGTTTCGGCGGAGCCTGATTATCCGTTCTTTTCAAACATATCGCGAAGCCTCTCAAGAGCTTTCTTTTCAATTCTTGAAACGTAGGAACGCGAAATGCCGAGCTTTTTTGCAATTTCTTTCTGGGTTTTCGGCTCGCTGCCGTCAAGCCCGAACCGTTGAATGATAATCGTTTTTTCGCGTTTGTCGGGCAGAAGGCTCACGAATTTTCTGACCTTTTCGCTTTTTATTTTAAGGTCAAGCTCGTCTGAAATGTTATCTTCGGCGTAGATAATGTCTATCAAAGTCAGCTCGTTGCCCTCGGAATCCGTGTCTATCGGCTCGGATAGCGAAACGTCAAGGCTCGTTTTCTTCTTGCTGCGAAGATACATAAGTATTTCGTTTTCTATGCACCTTGACGCGTATGTTGCAAGCTTAATTCCCTTTTCGGGATTAAACGAGTCAATTCCTTTAATCAGTCCGATTGTTCCTATCGAGATTAAATCTTCCTGCTCGTTGCTCGAGGAATAGTATTTCTTGATAATATGGGCGACAAGGCGAAGATTATGTAGAATAAGCGTTTCCCTTGCGCTCTTGTCGCCGTTTCTCATCTTTTCAAGTTCATTTGCTTCCTGCTTCGCGCCGAGCGGCTTCGGGAACGACATTTCACTCCCGAGATGGAGCATACAGAACAGCATGCTCTCGGCAACGGACAGAATAAATGAAAACATATTAACACCCCTTAAGAGTATATGTTTTAACAATAAAACCATTGCAAGTACAGGAGAATTATTATGTTTAAATGGGGCCCCTATTCAAAAAAATATTTCGGAGTTTCAAGAATCACCGAAAGCGATGCGCAGAAAGGCGCGAGGTTTGATTTTATCGCGTCTCCCGCGATTTCAAATTCCGATACGAGAATGCCTAACGTCACTCTTCCCGTCGGCTGGCATCCGTGGAGCGCGGCGGGGGATTTGTCCTGTTATTCCTACCGCGTTGACCTTGAATGGAAAGATACGGTCTACGCCGACGTTTCTTACTGTCTTCTTGACGACGAAAGCGTGCTTGTAAGAACCGAAATTGTTAATAATTCGCCCCTTATGCAGAATTGTCTTGTAAACTATTTTTCGGCTATTGAGTACCCGTTTTTCTACAGAACCGAGGCCATTCTGCCCGATAAGAGCATTTTTATAAATGCGGTCGACTATAAGAACTATCACTATGAAACGAAATCCCCGTGGAATAATCACACCTGCGACGGTCTCAGAAGAGGGGAAATTTTAGGCGACGAATTTGTCTGTCACAACGCGATAGGCGACAATACCGAAAAACAGTACCGCCTTAAAAAATATCCGCCCTTCGGCGCGACAAAGGGCGACAGCATTTCTTATGCGGTAAACGGGATTGAAAAGTTTTCCTCGCCCGCGGTTGCGGCGCGTTACCGCTCGGTAACCGACGGCGACGCCGTATTCTCGCTTAACGGCAAACAGGTTGCGTTTGAAAAAACCGACGGCTTTAATATCGCTTATTTCGATATTGACAAAACCGATTCCCTTGAATTCGTTTCGCTCGGCACGGGCGGAATTGAGCTTGATTTTATTGCGGTTATTGAAAAGGGAGAAACCGTTTCCGTTGTCGAAAAGCCCTATGAAAGAAAGCCTGAAATCAAAAGCGCTTTCTGTGATAACGGGAACATAAGCAGCGTCAAATATGAGGGCGTTGAAAGACCTTTCGTAATAAGGACTTTTAATAAAAACACCCGTCTGCGTCAGATTAATTCGGGCTGTCTTGAGGACTGCCCGACGTCAAGGCTTTCCCAGGCTGACGAAAGCTTTGACAATATGCTTGAAACCTTTTCGGGCTCTTTTTCCGAAAAGCTTTCCGACGACGGTTATTACCATAACTGCATTGTTCATTCCGTCTTTATCGGTTCGGGTGAAAGCGCGGTTGAATACGCCGTCGTTTCCTTCGGCGAGACCGATTACAAAACGCCGAAAGAATACGAAAGAATCTATCTTGCAAAAAAAGAAAATGAAGAAAAGATAAGCCTTAACACGGACGGCAAAAAATACGAATTTTCAAACGAGCTTTTAAAAGCGGCTATGCTTACGAATACGGTTTACCCGCTTTACAGGCAGGGCGAATTTATTGTTCATCACACGCCCGGCAAGCGCTGGGATTCCTTCTATTCGTGGGACAGCGGCTTTATTGGCCTTGATATGATCTTTCTTAACAGAGAGAATGCCGAGTTCATTCTCGACACATATCTCTGTGACGAAACCAATCCGGATTTTGCGTTTCTTTTCCATGGCTCGCCCGTGCCCGTGCATATATACGAGGTATTTGAAATGCTTAATATGTCGGACGATAAGGCGAAGGCTCTTTCGTATTACGGAAAGGCGAAGCACTATTATGACTTTCTTGCGGGCAAGGTGAGGGGAAGCTTTACCGATAAATTCCTTACGGGGCTTACTTCAACCTTTGACTATTTCTATAACTGCTCTGGTATGGATGACCTGCCGCCTCAGGTCGAAATGTATAAACGCGGCATTCAGGATTATACCGCCCCCGTTATTTCTTCATCACAGCTTATAAGAACTGCGAAGCTTCTTAAAATAATGGCTTCGTTATTGAACAAAACCGAAGATATAAAAGAATATGACCGTGATATTTCAAGGCTCGGCAAGGCTCTGAACGAATATTCCTGGGATGAGGAAAGCGGCTATTTTTCGTATGTTATTCACAATCCCGACGGTTCGTTTAAAGAGAGAATGACAACAGACAAAAACGAAAACCTCAACAGGACAATAGACGGTATTTACCCGCTTGTCGCGGGAATACTTACGCAGGAGCAGAAAGAAAAAGTCCTCGCCCATTTAAAGAGCGGGGAGCAGATGATGAGTAAGGTCGGTATCAGCGCGGTTGATATGACCTCGTCGTATTATACCGACAACGGTTACTGGAACGGCAACGTCTGGTTCTCTCATCAGTGGTTCATCTGGAAAACCATGCTTGACCTCGGCGAAACCGATTTCGCCGCTCAAATCGCAAAAACTGCTCTCGACGCGTGGAAAAAGGAATGCGAATATTCCTACTACACCTTTGAAATGGTAAATATCAAAACGGGCAGGGGAGGCTGGTTCCACAATTTCGGCGGACTGTCTTCGCCTATTAACCTCTGGTCGTTTGCGTATTATAAAAAAGGCGTTTTCAACTGCGGCTTTGACACTCTTGTAAAAAGCAGGAGCTTTTCGCCTGATTTCACGGAGTTTTCAGCCTCGCTTGAGTATTTCGGAAATAACGATAAATACTCGGTTATAGCCGTTCTTGACGATAAAAAAGACTATGAGGTCTTTGTCAACGGCAAAAAGAAAACCGACTTTGTTTCACGATACGGCGGAGAGGTCGAAATCACTCTTGACGGCAGCGAGAAAAATGCCGAAATCCTTATTAAATAATCAGCTTGTGTAGTCTTCAATAAGTCTTTGAAGCTCTCTGCGGTCCGAAACGAAAATGCCGCTTTCAAGCTCAAGCTGTTCGTTGTAAGGCAGTGAGGAAATATAGACGTCGAATACCTCGGCGGGCTCTCTGTCAGGGTATTCGAAAACGGCTATTCTTCCGTCATAGACCGAAAGGACGTATCCGGTTTCAGGCTCATTTATTTTTGGATAGCTTTGAGAAGGCTTGTCCGACGCAAAAACGGAAAGCGCAAGAAGAATTATTGCGATTTCAGCGTATTTAACGGCTTTAACTGCGACAGAGTAACTCTTTTTCACGGCAAAATCACCTCGCTTTATTTTTGACGGAAATTACCGTTTTAGTACTTAAATATTTTTATATATAAAAAATTTAAAAAAACTATAAACATTTTTTATTTTTTGTGTTATAATAAGATGAATATGTATTTTTCTTTTTGAAACAGGAGGCAAAGCGTTCCTTATGGCATCAAAAAAGGCACATACCAAAGCCGGAAAGAAAAGAAAAGTTAAAAAGGCTTTAACGCCCCAGCAGATTAAAAGGCGCAGTATTATTGTTACTGCGTTCTGGTGCTGTGTTGTCGTTGCGGCTATTGTAGGCTGTACGGTTGCGGGCTATGTGCTTCACGATATAGTCAAGGTCGTCAACGGCGATAAGGTTATAGACCTTAACGTGTATAAGGAGAATCAGGACCAGACGACTATCATTTACGCGTATGACGAGGATGAAAAGCTTGTTGAGCTTAAATCCCTTCACGGCGCGGAAAACCGTATCTGGGTTGATATAAACAAAATTCCTCAGAATTTCCAGGACGCGTTTATCTGCCTTGAGGACAAGCGTTTCCTTTCCCACCACGGCGTTGACTGGTACAGGGTTTCTTCGGTTGTCTTAAAGGGCGGCTCGCAGGGCGGTTCGACAATTACCCAGCAGCTTATCAAAAACCTGACTCAGGAGAATAAACGTACCTTCGTCCGTAAATACCGCGAGATTGAATACGCGATGAATCTTGAAAAGAACTACGACAAGAACGAGATTCTTGAAGCGTATATGAACACTATTTATTTCTCTCACGGCTGTTACGGCGTATTTACCGCCGCCGAATACTACTTTGGCAAAAATGTTTCGGATTTGTCTCTTGCCGAATGCGCGTGTATAGCGGCGATTACCCAGTACCCGACTGCCAACGACCCGACTATTCATCCCGACGCGAACTATTCAAGAGCGAAAGTATGCCTCTGGGCTATGCTTGAAAACGGCTGTATTACCCGTTCCGAATATGACGCGGCGCGCGACGAGCTTGAAGAGGGACTGACCTTTACCGAGGGTAAAAAGAAGGTTTCCTCTGATGAGGAAGAAAAGGAAAAGCAGGAAAAAGAAGAAGTCAACAGCTACTATGTGGACTTTGTTATAAATCAGGTTATCGACGACCTTGTTGAGAAGTACGACTATACCTATCAGCAGGCGACAAAGATGATTTATTCCGGCGGTCTTCGTATTTATTCCGCCGTTGATATGCCCCTCCAGAAACAGATGGAGAAAATATACTATAACCGCGAAGGCTTTGCGGACGACGAGGTCCAGTCTTCAATGACGGTTATGGATTATGAGGGCAGGGTATGCGGAATTATCGGCGGCGCAGGCGAGAAAGAGGGCAACCGTTCCCTTAACCGCGCGGCTGACAGCCCAAGGCAGCCCGGTTCTTCAATTAAACCGCTCAGCGTTTATTCCGTCGCCATTGAAAATAACGAGGTCACCTGGTCGACTATGCTTCCGAACTACGGCATTATGACTCTTGACGGCTCTATCTGGCCTAAAAACCAGGGCGGCGTCGTAGGCTCGCCCGACCAGCTTATACCCGTTCAGAAGGGTATTGCCCGTTCTCTCAATACGATTTCGGCGCAGACTCTTAAGCGCGTCGGCGTTCACACGAGCTTTGAATGGCTTGTAAACAATATGCATATTTCCACTGCGGTTACCGAGGGCGACTTAAGCGACGAAGGCTATTCGCAGCTTGCGACCGGCTCGATGAGTTACGGCATAACTACTCTTGAAATGGCGGCTGCATACGCGACCTTCGGCAACGGCGGCGTTTATTACAAACCCTATTGCTACTATAAGGTTACCGACAGCACCGGCAAGAAGATTATTCTTCAGCACGAGGATGAGGGCGAGCCGGTTATGTCCGGCGATACAGCCGAAATAATGTGCAAGCTTCTTCAGACCGTTACGACCGACCCGAGCGGTACGGGCGGCGCGTATTCAATAGCCGGATTCCCGACAATGGCTAAAACAGGTACGACCACCGACAGTTACGACCGCTGGTTTGCGGGCGGAACTCCGTATTATGTCGCGGCTGTATGGTACGGCTACGATAAGAACCGCGAGGTTATCGATTCGGGCAACCCGGCGGGCAGAATTTTCAGAGAGGTTCTTAATCCGATTCACGAAAATCTTGACCGCTCCAAGACGTACGTCACAAGCAATACCGTTGTTAGCCGCGCTTACTGTATGTCTACGGGTATGCTCGCTTCCGACGGTTGCTCCGAAACCGCTATGGGCTGGTATTCGGCGAGAAATCTTCCCAAGGTTTGCGACGGTAAGGACCACGGCAAGGACGAGGAAGAGGAGACCACGAAGAAAAAGAAGAAAGATAAAGATAAGGATAAAACCACAACAAAGAAGAAAGAAGAAAAGACGACTGAAAAGCCGACCACAACCGAGCCTACCACCACAACCACTACGGAAACCACGACCGAAACTACAACGAAGGATCCCAATATCGTTGACGAGTGGGAAGACGGGGAATAATATGACGGTTATTTCTGTTGACTACGGCGATAAAAGAACGGGCGTTGCCTGCTGCGATAACGACAGTATGTTCTGCTACCCCGTTACGGTTATCGACGACGGCTATGAAAAAAGAGTGATTGAAAAGGTCGCTCAAATCGCAAAGGAAAGAAAAGCCGATAAAATTGTTGTCGGGCTTCCTAAAAATATGGACGGCTCTCTGGGCTTTCGCGCCGAGGCGTGCGGTGAGTTCGCCCGTATTCTGGGCGAGGAATCGGGGCTTGAAACAGTCCTTTTTGACGAAAGGCTGACAACGGTTATAGCTCACAAGGCTCTTAACGTAACCGACACAAGAGGCAAAAAGAGAAAACAGGTTGTCGACGCTCTTTCCGCCGTGGTGATTCTTGAGGATTATCTTAAAAGTCAAAAAAATAAAAACGACTGACCTTTTTTTACAAAAAATTAAACCTGCTGTTAGTATAATGACAGCAGGTTGTTTTTTTATGGTTATTTACATAGACATTCTGATTATAATAAATGTCTTTATCAGCTTTCTGATACTGCTTTGCGCGTCCGGACTGCTTAGGGAAAAAATATCGCGTCCGAGACTTATTGTCTCCTGCCTTTTCGGCGGGGCGTATTCGCTTGTAATCCTGCTTCCCGATATGGGAGTTGCGGGCTCGGTTCTGCTTAAAACCGGCGGCGCGGTGATTCTTTCGCTTCTGGCTTTCCGCGTCGTGTCGTTCAGGGCTTTTTTACGTTCTTTTTTAAGCGTACTGTTTATAAGCTTCGCCTTTGCGGGAATAATGTTTGCGTTATACGTTCTTATTAAGCCCGATAATATGGCGTTGAATAACGGCGCGGTGTATTTTGAAATAAGCGTAAGAGTTTTTGTCATTTCGGCGCTTTGCTGTTATCTTCTGATAAAGCTGTTCCTTTTGCTTATAAAAAGGTATTCTCCCGCCGACCGCCTTTGCGCTCTGACAATAGAAATCAACGGCGAATGCGCCGTGCTTAAGGGATTAATTGATACGGGCAACAGCCTTTCCGACGTGTTCACGGGAAAGCCCGTCACGACCGTTGAAAAGGCGGCAATCAGAAGGCTTTTAAAGGAAACGGACAACGAAAGAAAGGGAGTTGTGCCCGTTAAAACTGCTCTGGGAACGGGGATGCTTGAAACCCTGAGGGCGGACAGAATGATAATTGATTATGGCGGCAAAAGATACGCCGTTAATTCGCCTATACTCGCTTTGAGCGAAACCGCTCTCGCGGACGCGGAGTATTTTGCGCTTGTAAATCCCGATATATTTGAAAATACGGAGTAATAAAAATGAAAAAAATAAAGTCCCTTATCGAAAGGGCGATACTTGGAATCAGATTAAGACTTAATAAAGCGCCGCTTCACTACATAGGCAACGGCGCCCTGCTCCCCGAGCCGCTGACCGCCGAGCAGGAAAAAGAGGTTTTTGACGCCCTTATGAAAGGCGAAAAAAGCGCAAAGGAAAAGCTGATTGTCCACAATCTTAGGCTTGTTGTATATATTGCAAAAAAGTTTGAGCGTTCGGGAATTTCAACCGAGGATTTGACGTCTATCGGGACTATGGGTTTAATCAAGGCGGTAAATACGTTCCGCCCCGAAAAAAACATAAAGCTCGCAACCTATGCGTCAAGGTGCATTGAGAATGAAATATTAATGTATTTAAGAAAAATCGGCTCGCGCAAGGTTGAGGTTTCCATTGACGAGCCGCTGAATACCGACTCCGAGGGGAACGAGCTTTTGCTTTCCGATATTCTTGCGAGCGACGAAAACTGCGTCAGCCACGGCGTCGAATACGAGGATGAAAAGAAAATGCTTCTTAAGGCGGTCAATGCCCTTGACGAAAGGGAAAAACAGCTGATGTATCTTCGCTTCGGCTTTGGCGGGGGAGAAGAGCGCACCCAAAAGGAAGTCGCCGATATTATGGGCATTTCCCAGAGCTACATTTCCCGTCTTGAAAAGAAAATAATCCTTAATCTAAAAGAAACACTCACGAATCAGATGAAATAAAAAGGGCGGTCGGCTGACCGTCCTTTTTGTTATACTCTCGTTTCAATGAATTCAATCTTGCCTTTAATCTCAATTTCGCCTGCCGACGCGGGAATAAATACGCTGTCGCCTTTTTTTATTTCAAGCGTTTCATCGCCGTTTTTTATTGTTCCCTTTCCGTCAATGACAAGCACCGAAACAAAAGATTTTTCATCCGCAAAAAGCGAAACGCTCTTTTTTGATTTATAAAGGTTTACCTTAAATAAATCGCAGCTTGTCAAAAGAGTTTTTTCAAAGCCTTTATATTTTTCGGGTTCGCCCTCGGGCGAAGAAGAACGTACGGGCTTTTTGCATACCGTTACGTCAACCGCCTTGTCAATGTGAAGAGGTCTCGGCTTTCCGTCGTTGCCCAGGCGGTTGTAATCGTACACGCGGTAGGTCGTATTCGAATTCTGCTGAATTTCGGCAAGCAGAATTCCCTTACCTATGGCGTGAAGAGTGCCCGAATCAATAAAGAAGAAATCGCCCTTTTTAACCTTAACGTGATTTACCCTGTCGAGCACCGTATCGTTTTCAATCGAAGCGCGGAATTCCTCGGGCGAAATGTCCTCCTTAAAGCCGTAAATAAGCTCGGAGTCCTTTTCGCAGTCGAGAATATACCAGCATTCGGTCTTGCCGTATTCGTTTTCATTTTTAAGGGCGTATTCGTTGTCGGGATGAACCTGAAGGGAAAGATTGTTTTTCGCGTCAATAAGTTTTATAAGAATAGGGAAAAAGTCAAATTTCGTTCCGTCAGAGCCGAGCATACCGTCGGTTAAAACCTCGCTTAATTTCCGACCGCTGTACTTGCCGCTTGCAATTGTGTTCTCGCCGTCCTTATGGCACGAAAGCACCCACGCCTCGGCGGTTTTTTCCAAATCGTTCTCGAAGCCGAAGTCGGTTTTAAGGCGGTTGCCGCCCCAGATATAATCCTTAAAAACGGGTGAAAGCAAAAACATATTGACACCTCCGATATTAAACAACTTAATTCTATCAAAATATCCTTTGCTTTGCAACCCAATTTTTTGTTGCATTACCGTTAAATCCATAGTATAATACAGTGTAATATTCTAATGTATTAAAGCGGAGTTGAGAAGCATGAAATACAATGAAATGTCAGTAGAACAGCTCAAAGCCGAGCTTAAAAAGGTTCGCGCTCATTACGAAAGAATAAAGGGACTCGGTCTTAATCTCGATATGTCAAGAGGCAAGCCCTCTCCCCAGCAGCTTTCGCTTTCCGAGCCTATGCTTAAAATGGACCTTACAAGCGACGACTATTTCAACGAGCAGGGTATGGACTGCCGTAACTACGGCGGGCTTGACGGCGTTATCGAGTGTAAGCGTATTTTCAGCGAAATTCTTGAGGTCAATACCGATAACATAATCCTCGGCGGCGTGTCGAGTCTTAACCTTATGTACGATTTCATTTCTCAGTGCATGACTCACGGAATAGGCGGCGAGCCGTGGCTTTCTCAGGGCGACGTCAAGTTTATCTGCGCCGTTCCCGGCTATGACAGGCATTTTGCAATCGCCGAGTATTTCGGTATAGAAATGATAAATGTCGATATGACCGAAACGGGCCCCGATATGGACGCGGTTGAAGAGCTTGTTAAGGACGAAAAGGTCAAGGGAATGTTCTGCGTTCCGAAGTATTCCAACCCGACGGGCGTTACGTATTCCGACGAAACCGTAAGGCGCTTTGCCGCGCTTAAGCCTGCCGCAAAGGATTTCAGGGTTATCTGGGACAACGCCTACTGCGTTCACGATTTCAACGACACTCCCGATAAGCTTCTCAATATCTTTGAGGTCGCTAAGGAATACGGCAGCGAGGACTTGTTCGTCGAATTCGCCTCGACCTCAAAAATCACATTCTCGGGCGGCGGAGTTTCCTGCATAGCCGCGTCCGACAGTAATATAAAAATGATTAAATACCGCTTCTCGCGTCAGACAATAGGCAACGATAAGCTCAATCAGTTAAGGCACTATAAGTTCCTGCGCGATAAAGAGGGCGTTATGAAGCTTATGAAAAAGCACGCCGAGATTATTGTTCCGAAATTCAATAAGGTGCTCGAGGTTCTTGACAGGGAACTCGGCGACCTGGGCGTTGCTCACTGGACCAGACCCAACGGTGGCTATTTTATCAGCTTTAACGCAACTTCCTGCAGTGCGAAAAGGGTAGGCGAGCTTTGTAAAGAAGCGGGCGTCACCCTTACGAATGTCGGCGCGACCTTCCCCTACGGCAAGGACCCCAACGACAGAAATATAAGAATAGCTCCCACGCTTCCGCCCGTTCACGAAATCGAAAAGGCGGCTGAGGTGCTTTGCCTTTGCGTAAAGATGGCTACTTTGGAGCATTTACTCGGTAAATAATATGAGCAGATTATTGGTAAACGGAAAAGAAAAAGAACTGTTTGTCTCTGCCGTGGTTGCCGCGGCGGGCAGTTCTTCGCGTTTCGGCGAGGACAAGCTTTTTCTTCTTCTCGACGGTATGCCGACTCTTGCAAGAAGCATTGACGCTCTTCAGAAAAGCGACTGCATTGACGAGATTATTGTCAGTACGAGCGGGGAAAACTTAACCCGCGTCAATTCTCTTGTAAAGCAATATTCCTTTACAAAAGTGACTGCGGTATGCGAGGGCGGTAAAACAAGAGCCGAAAGCGTTAAAAATGCGGTTGACAAATGCAGCGGTAAAACCGATATTATAGCCATACACGACGGCGCAAGGCCTTTTGTCGCCGCCGATACCGTAAGAAGAACTGTTGAAGCGGCGGCTTCTTTCGGCGCTGCAGCCTGCGCGGTTAAAGTTAAGGACACGGTGAAAATTGTCGATGAGAACGAAACCGTAAAGGCAACTCCCGAACGCGAATTTCTTCGCGCGGTTCAGACTCCTCAGGCGTTTTCTTTTGAAATATATAAAAAAGCGCTGGAAAACGCGCCAGACGGCGTAACGGATGACTGTATGACGGTCGAGGCGGCGGGACAGAGGGTAGTTCTTGTCGAAGGCGAATATACAAATATTAAAATCACAACGCCCGACGATATTTCGTTATCTCAGGCAATACTGAAAGGCAGGGCAAAATAATGCTTCGCATAGGCAGCGGATATGATGTCCACAGACTTGTTGAAAACAGAAAACTTATTCTCGGCGGTGTTGAGATAGACTATAAGTTCGGTCTTCTCGGCCATTCCGACGCAGACGTTCTTCTCCACGCGATTTCCGACGCGCTTCTCGGCGCGGCAGCTCTTGGCGATATCGGCAAATACTTCCCCGATACTGACGGCAAATACTGCGGCGCGGACAGCCTTGAGCTTCTGAAGGACGTAGTAAGAATGCTTGACGGCAAGGGCTATAAGGCGGTAAATGTTGACGCGACAATTATTGCCCAGAAGCCGAAAATGGCTCCTCATATTGAAAAAATGAGGGAGAATATTGCCTCGGCTTTAGGCATTGACAAGGATTTTGTCAACGTAAAGGCGACTACCGAGGAAGGACTCGGTTTTACCGGCGCCGAAGAGGGCATAGCCGCGACGGCGGTCTGCCTTATAGAGAAATAATAACTATTAATTAATATAATAAACGGCTCCCTCAAATGAGGGAGCCGTTAAAATATGCTTTTTTATACTTTCTTGCAAACGCCGTTGGAATCAGCTCTCCATTTAACGCCGCTTACCGAGAAGGTCTTGCTCTTATACATTACGCAGTCGGAGCCGAAATAGTATTTCTTCCCGCTAAGTGATGCAAACTTTGATTTATAAGCTATACAGTCCTTGCCGATATAATACTTCTTACCGCTTACTGAAATGAGCTTTGACTTGTAAGCAACTCCGTCTTTGCCGAAGTAATATTTCTTACCATCGATTGAAGCGAGCTTGCTTGTGTATGCAACCGCGTCCTTGCCCATATAATACTTCTTACCGTCAACGGAAATGAGCTTGCTTGTATATGCCGCGCCGTCTTTGCCCATATAGTACTTCTTGCCGTTTACGGAGATAAGCTTGTTCGTATATGCAACGCCGTCAGCACCCATATAATACTTTTTGCCGTTTACGGAGATAAGCTTTTTCGTATATGCAACGCCGTCAGCACCCATATAATACTTTTTGCCGTTTACGGAGATAAGCTTTTTCGTATAAGCCGCGCCGTCCTTGCCGACATAGTATTTCTTGCCGCTGACTGAAATAAGCTTGCTTGTATACATAGCTCCGTCCTTGCCGAAGTAATACTTTTTGCCTTCAATGGTCATAAGCTTGCTTGTGACGGGCACGCCGTCAATATAATAATACGTTTTGCCGTCCTCGGTTAAAAAGCCGTTAAGAATAATGTCTGCGGGAACATATATGTAAATATAATTCCAATAACTGTTGTATTTGAATTCGACATCGGTTCTCTTTTTGCCGTTTACATATACTTCGAAGCCTTCGACTTCGGTAATAATATGATTATTCGAGTCTGCTTTGAGCGCGTTGGGCCAATCGTGGGTGTTGCCTTTGATTTCAAGAGTATATTCAAGCGCATAGTTTTTGTTTTTATCTACCGTGTTTGTTCCATCGCCTATGCCGTTCCAGCTTTCCAATTTGTACATCAGATAAAGGTTGTCCATCGAAATACCGTCTGTTGTGACTGCCGCCGCCTCTGCTGCTTTGCTTCGGGCGTAACTCTCGGTGTCGGAAAGCTTGAATTTAACTGCATTCTCGTCATACATAAGGTCAACGCGCGAATACTTTTCGGTTTCCATAATGTTGATTATTGCATATACGCTCTTTGTATTGTCCGCAACGCTTGTCGCCCAGAGATAAATAGTAGTAGCCGTTTCATCGTTGCTTATATAAACCGATACGTCCGCTTTGGTGGTTGTTTCGTCAATTTGTCTGTAATTGAAAGCTTCGGAAACGGTTGTGTCTGCGCTCTCATCACCCTGAAGAGTAAAATTAACATTTTTATTTGCCTGGGTTCCCGTTATGATTACCGTAAAGGTCTTATTGTCGCCTTTGTAAACATTTTCAGACGGGTTAACAAACTCGATTCCGTCAATTGTCGGTGCGGTCAACGTAACCGTAACCGTCGCTTCGTCAAACTTGTGAAAATCAAATTCGCTTGTTGCCCTTACTGTGAGCGTAGTTGCTGTTTCATCTTCGGCTATAAAAAGCATTCCCGAATTCGAGATAACAGTGTCGTCGCTGTTGTTTCCGAAAAGCTGCCAGACGATGTTTTTATTATCGCTAGTGCCTTCGACAACGGTTTCGAACTGATGGCTTGAGTTAACAGCCACCGAAAGATTTTTTTCGGTAAGCGTAACGCTTTTTATACACGGACTTGTCGAAGGATGGCCTATGGGAATGTAAAAAACTATACTGTTCCAGGAGGCATTGTAACAGAACCAAACGTCCGTTCTCTTTTCACCGTTGAAATTAACCGTAAATTCGGGAAAATCAGCGACGGAGTGCTTTAACTCATCCAATTTCATTACGTCAATCCAGTCATATCCGTTTTTTAATTCGAGTATAACACGCATTGCGTATGTTTTATCATATGACGCCATGGATGTCCCGTTTCCGATTCCCCACCAGTCTGTTCCGTCAGAGCTTTGTACGGATAAAGAGAAATCGTCAATTCTCACGCCGACTGTTTCAACAGAGCAGTTGGCTGCAATCGAATCTTCACATTCACCTTCCGTATAACCCGTGTTAAACGTCGCCGCGCCTTCATCATATAAGAGGTCTACGGTTGAGATTTTAACGTTGTCTGCAAATACCGTAAACGGAATAACCGTTACAAGCATAAGAACACACAGTATAATGCTTATAATTTTTTTCGTCATATAAATTCCTCCGTTTTAAATAAGGATTTAAATATACATATATTATTTTATACCAATAGTAATTAAAAGTCACTGGCACTTGTGCCAGTTCGCCTGTTTAAAAAGATTGCTTTTCAGGTTGACAAAAGAAGAAAAAAAGTTCATAATATACGGGCTTGTTACCAAGTTAAATTTTTATTGTGAGGTGAAAATAATGGAATCCGGTAATGGCAACGGCGCGAAACCCAAACCCCGAAGTAGAAATATGGATATTACCGTGATATCCGTTATTTCATTCTGACTTTATAGTTTGGTTTCGCCCTATTTAAAAAGAATAGGGAGGGAACGAATATGCTTGAAACTGTAATCGAGCTTCTTGAAAACAAGAAGTACAAACAGTTAAAAGAAATGCTTTCCGAGATGAACGAGGCGGATATCGCCGCCATTCTTGTTGAACTCGACGAGGAACAGCTTGTTCTCATATACCGAATTTTGCCTAAGGAGCTTGCCGCCGAGGTGTTTGTCAATATGGACTCGGACGCGCAGGAGGTTCTTATTCACAGCTTTTCGGATAACGAACTTAAGGAAGTCCTTGACGAGCTTTATGTCGACGACGCGGTTGACATCATCGAGGAAATGCCCGCAACGGTTGTCAAGAGAATTCTGCAGCAGACAGACCCTGAAACAAGGAAGTCAATCAACGAGCTGCTTAATTACCCCGAGGACAGCGCGGGCAGTATTATGACAATTGAATATGTCGACCTCAAGGCGCATATGACGGTTGAGGACGCGTTCACGAGAATCCGCAGAACGGGCGTTGACAAGGAAACGATTTACACCTGTTACGTCACCGATAACGGCAGACATCTTCAGGGCGTTACGACAGTAAAGGATTTGCTCCTTTCGGATTATGAGGACCTTATCGGCGATATTATGGAGACGAATATTATCTCCGTAAATACGCTTGAGGACAAGGAAGTCGTAGCCGATATGTTCCAGAAGTACGACCTTCTTGCATTACCCGTAGTCGACAGGGAAGAACGCCTTGTCGGAATTATCACCATCGACGACGCGATGGACGTTTTGCAGGAAGAGAATACCGAGGACTTTGAAAAAATGGCGGCTATTACGCCTACGGACAAGCCCTATACAAAGACGGGCGTGTTCGCGACCTGGGGAAAGAGAATCCCGTGGCTTTTATTCCTTATGATTTCGGCGACCTTTACCTCAAAGATTATTCAGTCGTTTGAGGACGCGCTCGCCGCTCAGGTAGTTCTCACGGCGTTTATACCTATGCTTATGGACACGTCGGGTAACGCGGGCACTCAGGCGTCGGTTTCGATAATCCGCGCGCTGAGCCTTAACGACATTGAATTTAAGGATTATTTCAGGGTAGTGTTCAAGGAATTCCGCGTTGCGATTATGTGCGGCGTAGTGCTTGCGACGGCGAATTTCTTCAAGCTTCTTTTAATCGACAGGGTAAGTATGGCGATTTCGCTTGTAGTTAACCTTACGCTTCTGTTTGCGATTATGATTGCAAAATGCGTAGGCTCTACCTTGCCTATGGTTGCCCAGAAATTAAAGCTCGACCCCGCGGTAATGGCGTCGCCGCTGGTCACGACAATAGTCGACGCCCTGTCGCTTCTGACATATTTCTCAATTGCGACTAAGATTTTACATTTAGCTTAAAATGAAAAAACGGACAGTTTTTATACTGTCCGTTTTTTATTGCTTGATTTTATTTTCCGAGAAAATGCGGCATCAGCTTTGTGCAGTCGTCAATAAATATTCCCGTCTGCTTTGCCGACTCCTCGTTTATTGAAGAAACTCCGCTGTCCTTTTCGCCTTTTTTATGATAAATCATATAAGGCACCGGGTCGCCCGCGTGAGTCATTGTGACAATCGGCGTCGGGTGGTCGGGTAAAATCATGATTTTGTAGTCGTCGTATTTTTCAAGCGCGTCAAGAACAATGGGCAGAACCCTTTTATCTATAAGCTCGATTGACTTTATTTTGTTTTCGGGCTCGTTTCTGTGACCGCATTCGTCGGGCGCCTCATAGTGAATGTAAGCGAAATCGCAGCCGTTTTCAAGGGTTTCCATAGCCGCTTTTGCCTTGCCCTCAAAGTTCGTGTCGATATAACCCGTCGCGCCATCTACGAACGGAGTTTCCATTTCGGCGCATTTTCCGATGCCTTTTAAAAGGTCAACCGCCGACGTGACCGAGCCTTTTATTCCGTAAAGACTTTCAAAGGAGGGGAGCATCGGCTTTCTGCCCTCGCCCCAGAGCCATATTGAATTTGCGGGACGTTTACCCTCTGCAATCCTTTTAAGATTAACGGGATGGTTTTTAAGAAGGTCGTAGCTTTCTCTCATCATTTTAATAAGCGGCTTCGCGTTTTCGCTCTGTGAAAGATGTTCGCCGATAACTCTTCCCGAAATATCGTGAGGCGGCGTCATTTTTCCGAGGTCTGTTGTTCCGT
Organism: Clostridia bacterium; assembly: GCA_017613735.1. Lineage (GTDB taxonomy): Bacteria > Bacillota > Clostridia > Oscillospirales > Acutalibacteraceae > Fimenecus. Next base: position 216,963 of record JAGADF010000008.1, on the reverse strand, counting down.
TGTTCCATACAAGACAGTGGCGGTAAGCGACTCCGCAATAAAAAGAGAATATCTCGTTTCTGAAATGCTCGTCAACCGTCTTTATGATTTCGGCGGCTTCTTCAGTTGAAATATCGCCAGCCGAATAGTCGACCATTGTTTTGTCGCCGTAGTTTTCTTCATCAGAAAGCGTAACAATATTACAGCGAAGAGTTACGTCCGTTTCCTTTAAGTCGATACCTATGCTCGCCGCCTCAAGCGGAGACCTGCCCGTATAGTATTTTCTCGGGTCAAAGCCCATAACGCTCATATTCGCGACGTCGCTGCCGGGTTTCATTCCCTCGGGAACAGTCCTTACAAGTCCGACCTCGCCCTTTTTTGCAAGCGAATCAAAAATCGGCTTGTCCGCAAGCATCATCGGCGTTTTTCCGCCGAGAGCGGGTACGGGGTAATCCGCCATTCCGTCATATAAAACTACAACATACTTCATTTTCTTTTCCTCTTTTACCATTTATCTATATGCCCTTTTTCGAGCGCGCCGACAATTCTTTCGTGAATGCCGGGGTATTCTTTTTCAAGCTCATTTAAAAGCTTTTTTGTTTCTTCTCTTTTGGTAACTTTGTCCGCGGGACATTCAGACTTGACTACGGGAAGATTGTTTCTTTTTACTGCCGAAGCGATTTCCTTTTCCCTTATGAATACAAACGGGCGAATCAGCGTCAAATCTTTTCTTGACAGATATGAAACGGGGGAGAAGGAGCCTATTGTACCGCCCTGAAACAGATTCATTATAAACGTTTCGGCGGCGTCGTCAAGATGATGACCGAGAGCAATTTTGTTGCAGCCGAGTTCCTTTGCCGTGTCGTGAAGAAGTCCGCGTCTCATTTTAGCGCAAAGCGAACAGGGGTTGCTTTCTTTTCTTGTCTCAAAAATAACGTGATAAAGATTGGTCTTTTTTATAACGTATTCCGCGCCGTATTTTTCACAGAGTTTTTCAATTTCCGAAAAATCGCCGTCCGTGTTGTTGAACTGATAGTCAAGAGTAACGGCGACAACGTCAAACTTTTTCGGGTAAAAACGCCTCATTTCACAGAGTGCGACAAGAAGAGCGACTGAATCCTTGCCGCCTGAAACTCCGACGGCAATCCGGTCGTTTTCTTCAATCATATTATATTTTTCCGTCGCCGCGCGGGTTTTCGAAAGAATCTGTTTCATACTTAACCTCTCATAAATCCATACAATTATATTATATATAAGTCCCGTTTTCAACAAAAAGCGAATATATTTTTTAAAAATAATAATAAAGCAAACATATAGAAAAACGGAGAAAAACGGAGAAAACGAGAGAAAATCAAATCTCAATTAAAAATTATAAAAATTTTTGTTGACAGTTTTTTTCCGTTGTGATAATATTATCAAGCAAAAATTATTACTAACGCTATGTTTTGGAGGTAAGTATTATGTCAACTTATATGCCTAAAGCGGGCGACATCACCCGTAACTGGTATGTACTTGATGCGGCGGGCAAGCCCCTCGGTAAGGTCGCTGTCGAAGCCGCTACACTTCTTCGCGGTAAGCATAAGCCTACTTTCGCGCCTCATGCTGATTGCGGCGACAACGTAATCATCATCAATGCCGAAAAGGTTGTTCTTACGGGTAAGAAGCTCGACCAGAAAATGTATTATCATTTCACAGGTTACATCGGCAACCTCAAAGAGGTTAATTACAAAACACTTATGGCTAAGAAGCCCTGCTTCGTTGTTGAGAAGGCAGTTAAGGGTATGCTCCCCTCTAACTCTCTCGGCAGAACTCAGGCAGGCAGACTTCACGTATACGCAGGCGACGAGCACAAGCACGCTGCTCAGAAGCCTGAAGCAAGAGAATTTTAAGAAAGGGAGGCTTGAATTATGTACGAAGGTAATCCTTATTTCTACGGCACAGGCAGAAGAAAGAAATCAGTTGCGCGCGTTCGCGTTTATGCGGGTACCGGCGCAATCACAATCAACGGCAGAGATATCGACGATTATTTCGGTCTTGAAACATTAAAGCTCATCGTTCGTCAGCCTCTCACTTTGACTGACACGCTCGGCAAGTTTGACATCGTTGTCAACGTTACGGGCGGCGGCGTAACCGGTCAGGCAGGCGCAATCCGCCACGGTCTTTCACGCGCTCTTCTTCAGTATGACGAGGCTCTTCGTCCTACACTCAAGAAGGCAGGTCTTCTCACAAGAGACCCCAGAATGAAAGAGAGAAAGAAATACGGTCTCAAAGGCGCTCGCCGTGCACCGCAGTTCTCAAAGAGATAATTATTTATCAAACGATATGCCTCTGCTTTTTGCAGGGGCATTTTTCTTTTTAGAAATTTAGAAATCTGAAAAAATATCTTGAAATTTTTTCCATATCGTTTTATAATGTGCATTAGCGTGTTAATACGCTGAAATTTTCGTAAAGGAGGCAAAACAAAATGTTGAAAATCCGTGTATTTTCGAATAACGGGCTCGGAACTAACCTTGTCGAGCTTTCAATCCATTCTGTAAAAAAACATATTGCTTTGCCGAGTGCGGAGATTTTTTGATTGGTTAAATTGTGTCTGTTAATCATAGTATCCAGCCGTCGGTAAAGCCGACGGCTTTTTATTATTATTCGGAGGTGAAAGAATGCCGAGATATATTAAACTGCACGAGGACGTCAAGGTCCCTGTGTTAAAAAATGTTGTCTACGCTCTAAAGCTTTGTCTTAAGGCGGACAAATGGCTTATGCTCGGTTACATTATCGGGCTTACAGCCGAACAGTTCTTTGCCCTGTTTATTCAGAATATTCTGTTTCTTAAAACGCTCCTTACAGCCATTGATACTCATGGCGATTTCAAGGCGTATGTGAAATATCTTGTCTTATTCCTTATCTGCTCGGTAATTCTCAATATTCTTGAGTGGTGGGGCTATTATATGAGCCACGTCGCTACAAAAAAAGTACTGCAGAAGCTTAACAATATGGTTTTTGAAAAGGCGGTAAGCCTTGATATTTCTTGCTATGAGGATCCCGCGTTTTACGATAAGTACCAGAGGGCGACAAATATAATGTCGAGCGGGTATTTTGACATTATCTGCTATGACGTTGCGCTGATTGTCGCAGATACGCTTGCGTTTATCTGCGTCGTTGCAACCATAACGTCAATAAATCCCGTTTATCTTCTCTTTCTTGTTCCCGTTCTTTTTGTTTTTGCAATTGAGCTTTACAAGAGCAGGGCGGTTTACAGGCGCGACCTTGAAATGACAAAAAACAACCGTATCAAAGCGTATATTCAGAGAACAGTTTTCCTGAAGGACTATTCAAAGGATATACGCACCTCAAACATATTTCTTGTTCTTATGAAAAGGTTTGAGGCAGCCATAAAAGCGAATATCGTTATTCTAAGGCGTTACGGCTTGAAGCTGTTTGTTTACAGTATGGTAAGCTCTCTTTTCAGCGAGTTCATTCCGATTATCGGCACATACGCTTATGCGGGTTATGAATTTGTATTCAAAAGCAGCCTTACCGTTTCGGGCTTTTCCGTCGTCATTTCTTCAATCAATTCCATAAAAAACGCTACTCTCGATATTGCTGAATGCTTTGACGAGCTTTCGCAGATGGCGCTGTTCTTTGAGAATCTGCGTTCCTTCTTTGACTATGAGCCGAAGATTGTGGACGGAACAAAGGAAGCGGGGGAATTCGAAAGCCTTGAGGCTAAGAATATTTCCTTTAAATACCCGACTGCCGAGGTTAAGTCAATAGACAATATCTCGTTTAAAATCACAAAGGGCGAAACAGTCGCGGTTGTGGGTATAAACGGCGCGGGCAAGAGCACGCTCGTCAAGCTCCTTCTTCGCTTTTATGACGTCGACGAGGGCGAAATTTTGTATAACGGCGTAAACATAAAGGAGTATAAAGTTGAGTCTCTGAGAATGGCATTTGCAACCGTGTTCCAGGATTATAAAAACTTTGCGGTTTCGGTTTATGAAAACGTAATGTGCCGCGAATGCAGCGAAGAAGATAAACAAAAAGCGAAAAAAGCGCTTATTCAGAGCGGCGCTTGGGAAAAAATCAAGACCTTTAAAAAGGAGGGCGACACAGTCCTGACAAGAGAATTCGAAGAGGACGGCGCGGGACTTTCTGGCGGTGAAAACCAAAAGGTTTCAACCGCAAGGCTTTTTGCGCGTGATTTTCAGGTTGCGATTCTCGACGAGCCGTCAAGCGCTCTGGACCCGGTCGCCGAATACAAAATGTATGAAAACCTTGTTGAAGCGACAAAGGAAAAAACAGTCATTTATATTTCACACCGTCTTTCGAGCGCGGTGCTTTCGGACAAAATCATTGTTCTTGACAAGGGCAGGATAGTCGAAAGCGGAACGCACCCGTCCCTTATGCAAAGCGGCGGCGAATACAGTGAAATGTTTGCCCTTCAGGCTTCGAGCTATAACAGAAAGGAGGGGGAATATGAGCGCGAAAGCGAATGATATAAAAAAGAATAAGTCCGGTCATTCCATGCCGTCGAATATCTTCTATTTTGTCAGGCTTCTGTTCAGACTCTCTCCGGGATTGGTCATAGGCGACTTTATAATGGATTTGCTGCAGATAATGCCCACAAGGCTTATCTCGGTTATCGGCATAAAATACATAATCGACAGCGTTTCAAGCGGCGCGGGAGCGGACAGAATTTTCAAGGCGGTTGCCATTATAGCCGCAATACTTGTAGGCTCAAGATGTCTTGCGTGGCTTTTCAGGGAGTTTTATCGCAATACCGCAAGGGAAAGGCTCTATTTCCTTCTCAACAAAACCCTTTACGAAAAGGCGAGGGAGCTTGACCTTGAAAGCTATGACAATCCCGAATTTTACAACAATTTTATTCTTACAATTGAATCCTCGTCCGACAATATTCAGAATCTTATGGTTCTTGTCAAACACTATGTCGGCGACATTATTTCGCTTATTACAATTTCGTCGATACTCTTTACAATCGATCCGTGGTGTCTGCTTATAATAATAGCGTCGGTTATTATCTTTCTTCCCATCAGCCGTAAAATCGGCGATTTACAGATGGGCAGAAGAACGGACAACGCAAAATTCCACAGACGCTCGGACTATTTCCAGCGCATATTCTATCTTCAGGAGTATGCAAAAGAGGTTCGTATGAACGGCATTAAGCCTCTGCTTATTGAGCGTTACAACGACGCGGCGACGGATGTCGTTACAAATCAGCAGAAGTACTGGAAAAAGATTTCGACCTACTACTGTATTCAGGAAACGGGAATTCACATTCTCGGCTTTATGTTCATACTTCCGCTTTACCTCGGCTATTGCGCACTTGTAAAGCACAGCCTTTCGGCAGGTGATTTTGTCGCAACCTTTAACGGCGCAACGCAGATAGCGTGGTCGGTTAATTTCCTTACCGTCTGGGCATTGGCAAACTTCTCCGAGCGCGCCAAAATGATTGAAAAGTACAGACAGTTTCTTGCGTCAGACTCAAAAATCAGGGACGGGGCAGAGAAGAGAACTTACCGTGAGCCTAAAGAAATTAAGATAAAAAATCTTTCGTTTACTTATCCCGGCAACGAAGAACCGACGCTTAAGAATATCAATCTCACAATAAAGCCGTATGAAAAAATTGCGCTTGTAGGCTATAACGGAGCGGGCAAGAGCACGCTTACAAATCTGCTTTTGCGCCTTTATGACGTAACCGACGGCGAGATAATCATTGACGGTAAAAACATAAAGGATAATACCGTTTCGGGACACCGCAGCCTGTTTGCGGCTGTTTTCCAGGATTTCCAGACCTATGCTTTTTCGCTTAAGGAAAACGTCGCGCTTGACGTTGATCCGAACGAGGCAAGAGTTAAGGAAGCGTTAAAGCACAGCGGCTTTTCAAAACAGCTTAAAAACGGAATTGACACCGAACTTCTGCGTGAGTTTGACGATGAGGGCGTTATGCTTTCGGGCGGTGAAAGTCAGAAGGTGGCAATAGCAAGGGCGTTCTATAAGGACTGCCCGTACGCAATTCTCGACGAGCCGTCGGCAAATCTCGATCCGATAGCCGAATACAATCTCAACCAGGCTATGATGGAGGCGGCTGAGAATAAGACGGTTATCTTTATCTCTCACCGACTTTCAACGACAATCAACGCGGACAGAATTTGCGTTATGGAGGACGGCAGGATTATTGAAATAGGTTCTCATGATGAATTGATGAAGATGAACGGCACTTATGCCCATATGTTTAATCTTCAGGCAGAAAAGTACAAAAATACGACGGAAAAAGGGGACAGTAATAATGAATAATGATTTTATAATCCGTAAGGAAGAAGAAAAAGACTATCGTACGGTTGAAGAGCTTGTGCGTGAAAGTTTCTGGAATGTTTACCGTCCGGGTTGTCTTGAACACTATGTGCTTCACACTTTCAGAACAAATCCCGATTTCATAAAAGAACTTGATTTTGTTATGGAAAAGGACGGCAGAATTATCGGACAGAATATGTTTGTAAAAGCGGTTATCAAGGCTGATGACGGAAGGACTATCCCCATCGTTACAATGGGACCTATATGTATTGCAAATCAATTAAAGCGAAAAGGTTACGGCAAAAAACTTCTTGACTATTCGCTTGGAAAGGCGACTGAAATGGGATTTGGCGCAATTTGTTTTGAGGGCAATATTGATTTTTACGGCAAAAGCGGGTTTAAATATGCGTCCGAATTCGGTATCCGCTATCACGGTCTGCCCGAGGGCGCAGACGCATCATTCTTCCTTTGCAAAGAACTGAAGGAAGGCTATCTTTCGGCGGTAACGGGCGAGTACGCTGCGCCGAAGGGATATTTCGTTGACGAAAAAGAAGCGGAGAAATTTGACAAAACCTTTCCCAAAAAAGAAAAACTTGTTCTTCCCGGTCAGCTTTTTGAAATTTGAATACAAAAGTCGGTATGTTCTTTCATACCGACTTTTTCCTTTTATATTTTATTGACAAAAACAGCCGATTTTGATAATATGAAAATATAAAGCACAATATCTTGTATCGGGGTATCAGTATGTCGGAAAAAAGAAAAATAATAGATTCAAAGGTGACCTACGGTAAGGACGACATTATCGTTGAGACCGGAAAGCCTGAAAAGAAAAAGATAAAAAATACGGGCAAAAAGAAAAAAGTAAAAAAGATTATTCTTATAATCGTTGCTGTTCTTGTCGCTCTTTTAATTGCTTTTTATCTGCTTTTTGCGTTTGCGGATTTTTACCCGTTCAAACAGCTCAGGGAAATTTACGTTGAGACCGCTATGACGACTGACGAGCATCAGTGGCTTGCCGAATGGTTTCTGCCTAAAAGCGTAATCGAAAAGGTTATGAAACGTCAGGTAAAGACCTTTGACGACGTGAATGAAGCGGACGTAACCATCGACGACGAAGCCGACGACGTTTTAGGTCAGAAAAAGCTTAAGGTCGGCGACCTCGATTATACGGGAAGAGAAATCCTTATAAACGATATCGAACAGGGGATTATGGTTTCAAAGGTCGTCGGCGAGGGCTACGTCGGTAAGATAATGCTCGTTGACGACCCGTCGAGAATTTTCCTCGGCGTAACTCCGAAATGGGGTTCAATGGGCGTTGTTATGACCGAAATGATGGCTAATTATGACGCTATTGCCGGTATTAACGCGTCGGGATTCCGCGACCCGAACGGTCACGGCGACGGCGGTTCGGCTGATTCGCGCAACCGTTCCGAGGGCGTTGACCGCGGTTCTTACAGATACGACAGGGCGACAATCGGCTTTAATGAGGACAATAAGCTTGTCGTAGGCGACATTCCCGCAAACGAGTGGGATGATTACAAGCTTACCGACTGCTGTCAGTTCGGCCCCGCTCTTGTTATTGAGGGCGAGCAGATGGTATTTGACTCCGCAGGGTACGGTCTCCATCCGAGAAGCGTTATCGGTCAGCGGGCTGACGGCGTAGTGCTTCTTATGATTATTGACGGGCGTCAGGTCGGCTATTCGCTGGGCATCACTCTCGGCGAATGCGCTAAAATAATGGTCGAGTACAAGGCGGTTTCGGCGGCTGCAAATGACGGCGGCTCATCGGCGGTACTCGGTTATAACGGCGAGATAATCACTATTCCGTCATCTTCGAGCCTTCGTTCAACCGGCAGGTACCTGCCCGACGCATGGCTCGTCAGGAAAAAATAGTATACTATATTAATATGCAGGCTGTCAGAAATACTCTGACAGCCTTTTTTATGCCGTTTTTAAGCTCAGGTGGGGAATGAATATCGTTTTTTATGCCGATTTCAGGGTTTTTATGTCGAAAACGGCCCCGAAATCCCATAAAAGCGGTTTCTTTAGTTTTTCACAAAAATTCACTTTAACACTGTAAAGTAAAAAATCGATAAAAATCGAAAATACACAATATATAGTGGAAACTGACAATGACCTGCGCTATGATTTATGCAATTTTAACAAAAAGTGTATATAAAAGGAATTTGACATTCATTAAATCCGTAACTATAATTACCGCGTATCAGAAGCGAAATAACAGTATCCGTGTTTTATTATTGTTTATCGGTCAGGGTACTGAATAAGGAGCAGAATGATGATTAAAAAATTCAGGGGCAAAACGCTTGCGTTCAAGCTCAAGTTACTTGCGGTTATACTTGTACTGCTTGTAATAACGCTTACCGTTACAGCATTTGCCGCAACCGTTGCCGGAACATATACGGTAGACATTTATGAAAACGGCACGGTCACAAGAGTTGAAACCTCAAAGCAGGACGCAAAATCAATCCTCAGCGGAATGAAAATTGCGCTCGGCGAAAACGACAGGCTCGATTTATCGGGCTTTAAGGCAGGGGAAGACAGCTCAATAGTTATATACCGTTATTCGACATTGGCTCTTACGACCAATGACGGCACAAAGAGTGAAATCGCTTTTGCGGGTACCGTAGGCGACCTTCTTGAGAGCCGCGGAGTAAAGATTGCCGATGACGACGTTATCAACTATCCGACTTATACGGTAGTTACCGACGGTATGAATGTCGTCGTGCAGAAGGCTTGCCTTGTTAAGGTAATTGCGGACGGCGAGGAAAAAGAAATAAGAGTCGGCTTTGTCACCGTCAGCGACGCGCTTGACAAGGCGGGCGTAGCATTGGGCGAGGACGACGAGGTTTCGCCGTCAGCCGATACTGACGTTAAGGACGGTATGAAGATTACCGTTAAGCGTGTTGTTACGGAAGAAAGAACCGAAACAGAGGTTATTTCCTATTCCACTACGACAAAGGAATCCGGCGCGTACGCTCAGGGTACGAGACAGGTTACCACCAAGGGCAAAAACGGCAGCAAGGAAGTAACCTATGTCGATAAATACGTTGACGGCGTTCTTGTTGAAAGCACCGTCAAGGATGAAGAGATTATCGAAAAACCCGTTGACGAAGTAGTAACGGTCGGTATAAGACCTGCGGTTATTTCCGTTTCGGCTTCGGGCAAGGGTGCAATTTCCGAGCTTTCTCTTCCCTCAAAGGTTGAGCTTGTCAACGGCGTTCCCAAAAACTATAAATCGGTAGTTACCGGAAAGGCGGCTTCGTACACCGCTTCAAAGGGCGCAGGCACAGCCAGCGGCAGGAAGGTAAAGCCCGGTTATATCGCGGTTGACCCCGAGCAGTTCCCCTACGGAACAGAGCTTTATATCGTCGCGACGGACGGTACGGTTTACGGCTACGCAATTGCGGCTGACACCGGCGGATTCGTTCATAACGGAAGCGGTTTCACAATCGACCTGTTTATGAACACTTACGAAGAGTGCGCCAAATGGGGCGCGAGGGACGTTATAATCTACGTTCTTTAATCAAACCGAATAAACAAAGAGCAGTCGCTGACTGCTCTTTTATTTTTTTATTTATTTTAATATATACTGTTGTTTATATTAATTATTTGTGGTAAAATAAATTGATTATACATTAACGGAGTGGTAAACTTGGTTTTTTCAAGTCTTACATTTTTATATATTTTTCTGCCCGTATGTCTGGTTCTTTATAACCTGAGCAAAAATCTGACGTATAAAAACGCGGTGCTTCTTATTATGTCGCTCGCGTTTTACGCTTACGGCGAACCTAAATGGATTGTCGTTATGCTCGCTACCGTACTTGTGGATTATCTTGCCGGAAAGGTTATTGACCAGTACCGCGGAAGACCTATGGCGAAGGCTGCGCTTATAACCGCTGTTGTTATAACGCTCGGCTTTCTTGCCGTGTTTAAATATGCGAATCTCTTTATTTCGAGCATAAACGGTATTTTCAATTCCGAAATCGGTTTGTTGTCAATAGGCCTGCCGATAGGTATTTCCTTCTATACCTTCCAGGCGCTTACATACGTCGTCGACGTATACAGAGGCGACACGAGAGTTCAGCATAACTTCTTCAAGCTGCTTTTGTACGTTTCGCTTTTCCCGCAGCTTATTGCAGGCCCTATTGTCAGATATGTCGATATCGAAAACGAGCTCAACTACCGTAAAGTCAAGGCGGAGGATTTTGCCTCGGGCGTTATTCGTTTTTCGGTCGGTCTTACTAAAAAGGCCGTGCTTGCGAACGTTGCGGGCATGCTCTGTAAAAAGCTTATCGACAACGACCTTTCGTCCGTCAGCGCGCTCGGAATGTGGATTGGCATAGCCGCATTCGCGTTGCAGATTTACTTTGATTTCTCGGCGTATTCCGATATGGCGATAGGCCTCGGCTATATGCTCGGCTTCAGGTTCAGGGAAAACTTCAATTATCCCTATATCTCAACCTCAATAAGCGATTTCTGGCGCAGATGGCATATCAGTCTTACTCAGTTCTTCAGGGAGTATGTCTATATTCCCATGGGTGGCAACCGCTCCAATTTTGTTAGGAATATGCTCATTGTCTGGCTTCTTACGGGCTTCTGGCACGGCGCAAGCTGGAACTATCTCCTCTGGGGACTTTACTACTTTGTATTCCTTATGATTGAAAGAGTATTCCTTGGCGATATACTTAAAAAGCTTCCTAAGTTTATCGGCTGGATTTACTCGATGGCGGTTGTTCTTGTCGGCTGGGTATTCTTCTATTTTGAAGACGCCGTCAAGCTGAAATACGCGCTGAGCATTATGTTCGGCGTTGTAAAACACGGCGTTTTCGACCCGATTGAAAAGACAATCGTTATCAATTTCCTTCCCTTTATCATAATCGGCGTTATTGCTTGTCTTCCCGTTTCGCGTCTTGTAAAGGACGTGCTTGACAAGCTCTCCGAAAAGAATAAGGCTGCGGGCGTGTTTACCGATATTGCGACCGCTGTTTTCGTCGCATTTAATATGTTCATAAGTACGGCTGCGCTTGTCGGCTCAAGCTATAATCCGTTCCTGTATTTCAGGTTTTAAGGAGGGGCGAATATGAAGAATGAAAAGAAATCATATAAGCCCTTTTTCCCGAAAACGAAGGCGGGCGCGGTAATAATCTGTCTGTTGCTTGTCATCCCGATTGTATTTTTCTGCGCGTTCAGTTTTGCCGATAAGGACAAGGACGTTTCTCAGGACGAGAGAAGAGCTCTCAAACAGAAGCCGAAGTTTTCCGTTTCGGAGCTTTTCGGCGGAAAGCTCACGGAGGAGTTTAACGGCTATTATTCGGACCAGTTTCCGTTTCGCGATTTCTTTGTTGCGGCGAATCTTAAAACCAAAAAGCTTCTTTCTCAGTACGGCGGCAAGGACGGTATAGTAATCGTTGATGGCGCGGGCAAGGATGATTTCGGAGGGGAGGCTGCCGATAATGGGTGACGAATGGTTAAAGGCGGCGTCGGTTGTTCCCTCAAAAAGACAGCTCGACTGGCAGAAAACCGAATTTTACGCCTTTTGTCATTTCGGTATGAACACCTTTACCGACAGGGAATGGGGCGACGGAACCGACTCGCCCGAATTGTTCAATCCCACCGATTTTGACGCCTCTCAGTGGGTTCAGGCAGTTAAAAACGGCGGTATGAAGGGGCTTGTGCTCACATGTAAGCATCATGACGGATTTTGCCTCTGGCAAAGCGAATACACAGATTATTCAGTTAAAAACAGTCCGTTTAAAAACGGAAAGGGCGACATTGTTAAAGAGGTTTCCGATGCCTGCAAGGAAGCGGGATTGAAATTCGGAATTTACGTCTCCCCGTGGGACAGACACGAAAAAACCTACGGTACCGGCGCGCCCTACAATACATATTTCAAAAATCAGCTTGAAGAGCTTCTTACAAATTACGGCGAGCTTTTCTGCGTATGGCTTGACGGAGCCTGCGGCGAGGGCGAAAACGGTAAAAAGCAGGAATATGACTGGCAGGGATATTATTCGCTTATACGCCGCCTTCAGCCGAATGCCGTAATAAGTATATGCGGTCCGGACGTACGCTGGTGCGGTAATGAGGCGGGAATCTGCCGAAAGAGCGAATGGAGCGTTGTTCCGTCTGAATTCTGTTCCAATCTTTATACAGCCGAGCATTCTCAGAAATCAGATACCGTTTTGCCCTCTGGTAAGGAAATGGTGCTCGATTTAGGTTCGCGAAAGGCGATTAAGGGTAAGGATGATTTTATCTGGTATCCCGCCGAGGTCGACGTTTCAATAAGACCGGGCTGGTTTTATCACGAGAGCGAGGATTACAAGCTTAAAGGTCTTAAAAAGCTTGAAGAAATATATCTTAATTCCGTAGGTGCTAACGCGAATCTCATTCTTAATATTCCGCCTGACAAAACGGGACAGATTAATAAAATCGACAGCCTTGAACTTGATTCGTTCAGAAGAAGGCTTGAAAAGCTTTTTTATTACTGTCAGAGCGGGAACGCCCACGCTTTTGCAACGAGCGAGAACGATTCTTCCGACGCGGTGAAAAACATTTTCGATTCAGCCGATAATTACTGGCAGTGCGATTCGGATGACGAAATGCCCGAAATAGTAATTGACCTCGGCGAGCAGAAGGTGTTCGACAAGGTCGTTCTGGCGGAGAATATTGCAACCGGTCAGCAGATTGAAAAGTTTACTCTCTTTTTCGATAAGGGCGGAAAGTGGAAACGCCTTTTTAAAGGAACGGTAATCGGTTATAAGAGGATTTGCCTTTTCAAGGCCGTGAAATCCTCAAAAATAAAAATACAGATAAATTCCTTCAGGGGAAAAGCGACTCTTTCGTCCGTCGGGGTTTATATGTCAAAGGATTAGCTTATTATTTTGTCAGTAAAAATATAACGGAGGGTTAATTATGTCAGCAAATTTTGAGCACTTATTCTTAACGTCCGAGCATGACGGCTTACAGCTCGGTGTTGAAATGTGCACGCCGAAAAAGAAAAAGGTAATCGGCGTAATTCAGCTTATTCACGGTATGTGCGAGCATAAGGAAAGATATTTCCATATGTGCGAATATTTTGCCGAAAAGGGTTATGCTTCGATTATTCATGACCACCGCGGTCACGGCGAAAGCGTAAAGAGCCCCGACGACCTCGGCTATTTCTATGAGGACGGCTTCAACGGTATGATTGACGACGCTCATCAGATTACCGTATTTATGAAAGAAAAATTCCCGGATGTTCCGTATTTTCTTTTCGGTCACAGCATGGGCTCTCTTATCGTAAGAGGTTATATCAAGAGATATGACTACGAGCTTGACGGACTTATTATCTGCGGCTGCGTCGCAAATCCCGTTGTCACTCCTGCGGTAAAACAGGGCATCAAGTATATGATTAAGGCTAAGGGCGACCACCACAGACCCGAAAAGATTACCGGGCTCGGAATCGATTTCTTCAACCTTCGTTATGATAACGTAACGGGCAGCAACGAGTGGATTTGCGCAAATCCCGAAACCCGCGAGCAGCAGGCTCAGGACCCGCTGTGCAATTTCACTTTCACGCTTAACGGCTACGATACTCTTATGCGCCTTGTCAGCGATGTTTATTCCCACCGCGGCTGGAAGCTTAAGAATCCCGAGCTTCCCATATTCTTTATATCGGGCAGGGATGACCCGTGTATGGTTACCAGAGGAAGGTTCATTGACGCTCTCGGCTCGCTTCAGAACGTCGGCTATGAGAATATTTCATACCGCCTTTATCCGGGCATGAGACACGAGCTTATGAACGAAAAGGACTGTAACAGAGTCTTTGACGATATGCTTGAAAAGATGGATGTCTGGACATACATCAAAAAGAAAAAGGAAACTGTATAATTTCCGTGTATATTGAAGGGACGGCACGCAAGCGTGCCGTCCCTTCCGTTTTATGAATAATTAGGGAATAATATTCGGAACTGCATATAACAAATGCACAAAAAACAGACGGTTAAAATGAATATATATACAAAAAATATTAATTGACGGTTATATTATTGACTTAAATATCTTAAATGGTATGATAGACTTGTAAAAGTATGTATCGGGAGGCGGAAAAATGAAAAGGTTTAAGAGCATAACTGCTGTTTTTATTTCTGCGGTTCTTGCTGTAGGTCTTGTCGTTTCGGCTTTTGCCTGGGCGGGTAATATCCCCGAGCAGATAATATCGGACTCGACTGAAATTGCAAATAAGATTGAAGCGGAGGGAACTGTTCTGTTAAAGAATGACGGCTCCGTGTTACCGCTTAAGAGCAAAAAGGTCAATATTTTCGGTGTGGGCTCCGTTGCTCCGTATATCGGCGGAACCGGCTCGGGCGCGGTTACTACGCTTGATTATACCGATTTTTATGAGGGACTGGATATGGCGGGCGTTAATTATAATGCCGACCTTAAACAGGCGTATGAAGACTGGTTCGCTCCGAAAAGGGTTCCTACAACTTCCAATACGGTCGTCAATAATGCTCTCCAGTTTATTTTGCAGAAGCACGTTCTTGAAGAAATGCCCGTAACCGATATACCGTCTGATATTCTTTCAAAGGCGAAAAAGTTTTCGGATACCGCTGTTATTGTTATTTCCCGCGCGGGAAGCGAACACGAGGATTACTCGCGTGAGCAGATATGCCTCTCGGAAGAGGAACAGAGAACTGTCGATTACGTTGCAAACAACTATAAAAAGGTCATTGTTGTTTTCAATACGTCGAATATAATGCAGATGGATTTTCTGAATAACTATCCGAGCATCAAGGCGGCGGTTATTGTCGGAATTCCCGGCGAGGTCGGTTTTGAGGCAGTCGGAAAAATCCTTAAAGGCGACCTTAATCCGTCGGGGCGTCTTGCGGATACAATTGCTTTCAGCATTGACGACCACCCGTCCGAGCAGAATTTCGGTTCATATAAGTATGAGGGAACGAATACCGACAGTTACTTTGTTGAATATGAAGAGGGTATATTTGTCGGTTACAGATACTTTGAAACCTTTGCTCCCGAAAAGGTTATGTATCCGTTTGGCTACGGTCTTTCATACACGAATTTCTCACAGCAGCTTGTTTCGTATTCCGCGAATAAGGATACGGTAAAAATAAAGGTTAAGGTTACGAATACGGGTAAGGTTTCAGGCAAGGATGTTGTCGAGGCGTATTACTGCCCGCCCTATACGGCAGGCGGAATTGAAAAAAGCGTAATTAATCTTGCGGGCTTTGAAAAAACCAAGGAACTGGCGCCCGGTAAAAGCCAGACGGTTGAAATAACCTTTGATACGCGTTCAATGTCGTCATACGATATGAATTCAGGCGCATGGGTGCTTGAGAAGGGCGATTATGTAATCAAGGTCGGTAAAAACATCCGCGAGTTTGCAGGACAGTTTGTTTACTCGAATCCGTCCGATGCAGTTTATACTACCGACGATGCAACAGGTAATGAAATCAAAAACCGTTTTGACTTTTCAACAGGCAGGGAGATTTACCTTTCCCGAAGTAATCCGAACAGCACTTATCCTACCTCGCCGACTGATTTTTCAGCACCCGCGAATTCGGATGAAACAGATAAAAGACCTGCGCCGCTTTCAGGCGAAGCGCCGAAGCAGGGTGTTGAAAACGACCCCGTAATTATGCTTGCGGATGTTTATGAGGATGAAAGTCTTTGGGACGAATTCCTTGATCAGATGACAGTTGACGAAATGATTCATCTGACCATGGATGGCTGCTATCATACAGTTGAAATTGAAAGACTGGGCGTTCCCGCCACGGTTGACAATGACGGACCTGCTCAGGTTAAGGGAATAGGCGGAGTCGCATATACCGTTTCGGGACTTTGCTATCCTGCTGAGAGTGTACTCGGCTGTACCTGGAATAAAGAGCTTGCAAGGGAATTCGGCGAAAGAGTAGGAACCGAGGCGGAGAATATAGGTACCGACGTCTGGTACGCTCCGGGATTCAATATTCACAGAAATCCCCGTCAGGGCAGAAACTTTGAGTACTATTCTGAAGACCCGCTGCTTTCGGGAATCCTCGGAGCCGAAACGGTAAAGGGCGTTCAGAATCACGGCGTTGCCGTCACAATAAAGCATTTTACGGTAAACGAGCAGGAAACCCACCGCTCGGATAACGGACTGTTTATATGGGTTAATGAGCAGGCGCTCAGAGAGATTTATCTTAAGCCGTTTGAAATCGTCGTCAAGACCGCTGAGCCGTGGGGCGTTATGTCGTCATATTCGAGAATCGGCATTCAGTGGTGCGGCTCGTGTCCCGCTCTTCTTAAAGAAGTACTCCGTGGCGAATGGGGCTTTGACGGATATGTCGTTTCGGATTACTGGTCGAATTTCGGCGGTTCGGGTTATATGGACCCCGCGCTTGCGGTTTATTCGGGAAACGACCTTCTCCTTTCGGGGCTGTCACTGCTTACCACATTACCCGGCGAGGGCGCAATGATGAATGTCTATAAGTCGGACCCTGTCGGATTCGGTATGGCTCTTCGTGAGGCGTCGAAGAATATTCTTAAAATGAAGATGCGAACAAACGCATTCAAACGTATGACCGAACCCGCAAATGCGGATGAGGAAAAGCCGACCGAGGAAGGCAGTTCGCAGAATAATGCGAGCCCCAATACAACACCGTCACAGGCAAATACGTCAGGCAACAACTCCGGAACGGGGACGAATAACGGCATTCCCGGTTCAAACAATCCGTCGTCGGGCGGTGTTGAGAATTACGGAATAATCAGTCCGTTTATAATAATTGTCAGTTGCTTTATGTTCGGCACTGTAATAATTCTGTTAAGAAAAAGAATAAAAGAATAAACTCAGCGGTCGGATAAAAATAATCCGACCGCTAAAGTTTTTGTTGTAATATTTCAAATCAGTAGTATAATTATAAAAAAACTCAGGAGCTTGCGATGATTTATACCGTTACCTTTAATCCCGCCGTTGACTATGTAGTCAGGGCGCATACAGTTAAACAGGGCGAAGTTAACAGAACCTTTGACGAACACATCTATGTCGGCGGCAAGGGAGTTAACGTTTCGCTTGTATTAAAGCGCCTCGGATTTGAATCCGTCGCTTCGGGCTTTACCGCGGGATACACAGGTCAGCTCATAGAAGGCGAGCTTCGTAAAAACGGTATACAGACCGATTTTGTAAGGGTTAAAAGCGGCTTTTCGAGAATAAATGTAAAACTGACGGACTCCGCGACTCAGTTAAACGGCAGCGGACCGAGCGTTTCAAAAAATGAGCTTCAGCTTTTATACAGTAAGCTCGAACTTCTTTCAAAGGGCGATTTTTTAGTTCTTTCGGGCTCTGTTCCCGGCTCAATGCCTCAGAATACATACGAAAGAATACTCGAATTTCTGTCCGGCAGGGGAGTGCTTGCCGTAGTTGACGCTGAGGGCAAACTGCTGACTAATACGCTTAAATACAAGCCGTTCCTCATAAAGCCGAACCGCGAGGAGCTTGAGGACATTTTCAAAAAGGAAATGCTCACCGACGACGAGATAATCCAGGCGGCTGTCCGCCTTCAAAAAAAAGGCGCAAGAAATGTTCTTATTTCACTTGACGAGGACGGCGCGTTACTTCTTGACGAAACGGGTAAAATCCACCGTCAGGGCACGAGAAAGGGCACTGTTATAAATCCCGTCGGCGCGGGTGACTCAATGATAGCGGGTTTTCTTGCGGGGTACTTAAAGAAAAAGGATTACGCGTACGCATTAAAACTCGGCACCGCCGCAGGCACAGCAACGGCGTTTTCACGCTCTCTCGCGAGTAAAACCGCAATAGAAAAACAGATGCTATAAAAAAGGGCATTGGAGAAAATCCAATGCCTTTATTCTTTATTGAGATATTCGTTTATTTCGTCATCTGTTCTGCCTGCCGCGATATGCTCGGCATTTTCTATTTTTTTATCAAAGCCAGTAAGCGCCGCGAACGGGGCGAACTGGGCGGCTCTGTCGCGCATGGACATCTGAGGTCTTTTCTCCGAAACGTGATGGGGAAGATTTATTATATCGTCGTATTTTCCCATTATGCCTTGTGACCTCCTACCTGTTCGTTGCGTTCCCTTGCGGTCGCGCCCTCTTCGAAATTCATACCCTTGAGTATGGCGTTTTTGCCGTACTTTTCCTTTATTGAAATAACGGTGTTCTGTATCTTCTTTTCCTTTTCGAGCTGTTTTGTCTGTTCCTTTTCGTCCTTTTCCTTTTTTTCGTAATCCGTGAACATATCAAGCTGCTCAAACTGTTCCTTATCTTTAAGCGTTTCTTCCCTTACGACGCGGTTTGCCACAACGTACATACGCCTTACGGTGAGTGTCCTGTCGACAATTCTGTCAAAAAGCTTTGTTACCGCGTCGGTAATCATTTTTGTCGACGACGTCGGCATTTTAAGATTAATTGAGCCGTGGGCGGATTTGGGCGCGGTTCTTCCGTAACGGTCGGTTTCGGTTTCGGCGACTGCCTTTGAATCCTTGACGTCATAGCCGACAGTCAGTACCATCTGGTCGGTGACAAGCCCTTTTTTAACGAGGTCAAGCACGAGGTTGTCCGTCATTTCGCGGATTATAAGTTTCGCCCTGTCAAACGTATACGGAGTTGACAGAACCTGCCCGACGCTTAAGGAGTTGCTTTCGGGCACATAGCTTTTGATGTCCGATATTCTGCACGGCTCCCAGCCCCACGCGTGGTCTATAAGAAGCTCTGCGTTAATGCCGAACAGCTTATACAGTTTATCTTCATTCTCGATTGAACAGCGCGCGACGTCGCCCATGGTATACATTCCGTTGTCTATAAGCTTTTTCGAAATGCCTTTGCCGATTCTCCAGAAATCCGTAAGCGGAGTATGCTCCCAGAGTTCTTTTCTGTATTTCATTTCGTCAAGCTCTGCTATACGAACGCCGTCTTTGTCCGCGGGCATTTTTTTCGCAACAATGTCCATCGCGATTTTACAAAGGTACATATTTGAGCCTATTCCCGCCGTAGCCGTAATTCCCGTTTCCGAAAGGACGTCGCGAATCATTTTCATAGCAAGCTCGTGAGCGGTCAGTTTATAAGTCTTAAGGTAATTTGTCGCGTCAATAAAGATTTCGTCCACCGAATAGACGTGGACGTCCTCGCTCGAAACGTATTTAAGGTATATGTCAAAAATCCTTGCGCTTACCTCCATATATTTCGCCATCTGAGGCGGCGCGACAATATAGTCGACCTCGAGAAGTTTGTTTTCGTCGAGTTCGTGACCGTAAAACGACTTTCCCGTCAGTTTGTTTTTGGGAGCGGATGAACGGCGAAGCGAATTGACCTCGCGAACCTTTTCAACGACTTCAAAAAGCCTTGCGCGCCCGGGGATGCCGTATTTTTTTAAAGAGGGTGAAACGGCAAGGCAGATAGTTTTTTCGGTTCGCGTCAAATCCGCCACAACAAGATTTGTGTTAAGCGGGTCCAGTCCGCGCTCAACACATTCGACCGAAGCGTAGAATGATTTTAAATCTATCGCAATGTACGTTCTGCCGTCCATTTTTTCACCTCAAAACTATTCTAACATATTATTTGCCCGTTTTAAATAGTTAATCGACACTTTATTATTGATATAGCCGGTTTAATATGCTATTATTTTTTCAGAGGTGAGAATATGAAAACAGCCGTAGTTTTTTATTCGATGAGCGGTAACGTAAGACAGACCGCCGAAAAAATAGCGGAGAATCTTTCAGCCGACCTTATAGAAATCAAACCCGAAAAGACCTATCCCGACAAGGGATTTAAAAAGTTCTTCTGGGGCGGAAAAAGCGCGGTTACGGGCGAAAAGCCCGTTCTTTTGCCCTATGAATTTGACAGCGGAAAATATGACGCAGTTATTTTCGGCTCTCCCGTGTGGGCGTCAACTTTTGCTCCGCCTTTGAGGACATTTATTGAAGAAAACAGAGACAACCTCAAAAACAAATCAATTTCCGTTTTTATGTGTATGAGCGGCAGCGGCGGCGAAAAGGCTATTGCGAAATTAAAGGCCCTGCTTAATATTGAAAGCTTTGAAAACGAGCTTGTTCTCATTGACCATAAAGACAAACCGTCAGAAGAGAATGAAGAAAGAATCAATTCATTTTGCAGTTACTTAGAATAAAACCATATTGACAACAAATATACCTTGTGATACAATGTAAACGAAAATACATTGTAAAGCGAGGTATATTTTTATGCGTTACAGCAAGGAATTATTAAAGGGCAGTACGTCAATTCTTGTCTTAAGCGTTCTTAACAACAACGATTTGTACGGCTACAGAATTATCCGTGAGCTTGAAATCAGAAGTGAGAATGCTTTTGAAATGAGCGAGGGCACTCTTTACCCGATTCTGCACGCGCTCGAAAAAGAAAAGTTTCTTGAATCCTATTGGAAGGATGTTGAAGGCAGGAACAGAAAGTACTATCACATCACCAAAAAGGGCTTGAAGGAATTAGAGAGCAAAAAGCAGGAGTTTGAGGAATTCTCAACAGCTGTCAACAAGGTTCTTAATTTTGTTTAATCTTTAGGGACGGCTATCAGCCGCCCGAAAAAGCAGCTCGTAGGGGACGGCGTCCTCGACGTCCCGCCGAAAAACATCAAACCCGTAGGGGCGGATACCATCCGCCCGCAAAGTCAGATAAAAATTAAACGGGCGACCGCAGGTCGCCCCTACACACGGAGAAAAATATGCGCAAAGACGAATACATAAACGAAGTAATCTCCAAAATTGAAAACAAAAAAGCAAGACGGGAAGTTGAAAAAGAGCTTTCCGCCCATATTGACGACCGCATTTCCTACTACACCGATGCAGGTTGGGACAAAGAAACCGCCAACGAAAAAGCTATGTCAAATATGGGCGAAACGGAAGATGTAGCCGATAAAATGAGAAAACTACATCCAAAAGAGTATAGTAAAGTTCTTTTGATTTTGACCTGCATTGGTGTTGCAAAACTGATAGTGGTTATAGCTTTTAGATTAATGGTAAGTCCGTATGTACATTCGTATCATGAAAAAACACTTGAAAGCCTGGTGGCTTTCTTTGTACTTACAGAAGGATGGAATTATTTTGCTATAAAGCCGTTTATTGTTATGGTAATTTCAACTTACATATGTGACAAAAGAAGAAAAATAGGAGACTTTTCTGATATTGATTTAAAACTGGCAATTGCAAGTATTGTAATATGGGTAATTGATGCAGTTATCGCTTACAATGCAACTTCGCTCTGTTTTTAATAATGATTTGAAAACCCACGGAGAACACTATGCGAAAAGAAGAATACATACAGGAGATAATCTCCCGTATCGAAAACAAAAAAGCCAAGCAAGAGGTGGAAAAAGAGCTTTCCGCCCATATTGACGACCGCATTTCTTACTATACCGACGCAGGCTGGGACGAAGAAACAGCCAACGAAAAAGCAATGGAGCATATGGGCGAGCCTGAAAAGGTATCCGAGGAAATGGGAAAGCTTCACGATGAAAATTATTCAAAGGCTTTTATTGCCCTGATTGTATCTATTGCTATCACTGCAATAGCGTCTGTTATTATTATTCTGACGGGTTATTTTGATATATCCTGGGAATGGTATGACGAAGACACATATTTCTATTTATGCATGTTTGCTGTTGCATTCGGGTTGAATCTGCTTGTTTTCCTTATGGCGCGAAAAGCGCATAAGAAAGACAGCTTTTTGTATCTGGTTTTACTTGCAATTCAAATATCACGGATTGTTTTGCTTCTTATTGCGCCGGGTGTGGATTATTATTACTATAACGGATACGAATTCGTTTTGATTGCCTTGAATGCGGTAACGCTTGCTTTGGTGATTGTATGTTGCCACTGGCGCGATAAGGAATCAAAAGGCATATCAACTCATTTTGTTGTGGCTGTATCATCGGTCTTTATCTCGCTTTTTATTGATGTTCTTTTAATTCTTTTGTTTGCATATATGCCTATGGGTATTCGCTCGATTGCTAAAACTGTTATTGATCGGAAGATAGTAGGGAAATATTTTGAAAATATGCCTGCAGAAAAGGCAACAGAGGAAGAACAAAAGCAGTATGATATTTCTAAATACAGTGACTCGGTAACCATATCAACGGATAAGGGTGATTTTGATAAATGGTACATCAACTGTGATGAAGTCAAACCAATCAAAATGCTCTTCGTACAGTCGGATGATGATTCTTATGGCTATTCATACGTTTACTGGATTTCCGATTGCGATGGAATTCTGATAAGGAGCAGACCTTTGGAAGTTGATGGCGGCGCTATGGTGGAATATCTGATTTCGGAGGATTATGACTTCCCGGATTCAGACACTGATGAGATAAAAAGTCTTGATGTTTACGGTGTCGATATCACATCCGAATTTGATGCCGATTATCTTAGAAATACATTGTCTGCAGTAAGATACTGGGACAACTTAAATATTGTTGAAGTTGACGCTGTAAAAACATATAAGTTAAGTTGGACATTTAAAAACAAGGATTGTGTTTTTCTTTATAAAGCGTTTCTTCTTGAAGATAAGGACGGCAATTTCTGCTTTGCGCCTACTGCAAGGAAAAAACCAAACGAACAAAAATACGAAAGTTTTGGTAAAACGGTTCCGGTCGATGAAGCTACTTCGGCTCAGCTTCATGAAATGCTTAAAGATGTACCGAGCATGGAAGAATGGTATTCATATCCCGAATCGTATGACTTATATTTTTATGATGATGTATTAACAAGTGATTAGGGACTTCATTTCCCGTATCGCAAATAACCAACGGAGAAAACTATGCGTAAAGACAATACATACGCGAGTTGTGTAAATAAACAGAATAATTACACACCGCCTTCCCAAAAGGGGAGGCGGTGTTATTTTTTGTTCGGGGTTCGAATCCCTTGTTTTCACATAAAAAAAGAACCCCTCAAAAGAGGGGATTCTTTTTATACGGAGAGTCAGGGATGAAGCTTTGCTTCGCAAATCTTGATTGCTCGGCTGACGCCTCACAATTCCTCGCTAAAAACAGTCCGCCAGACTGTTTTCTTAACGTTCGGACCCCCTCGGGGTTCGAATCCCGTTTATTACACACAAAAAAGAAAAAGAGCCACTTTTGTGACTCTTTATCTTTTTTACGGAGAGTCAGGGATTCGAACCCTGGGTTCCTTTTGGGAACACAGCATTTCGAGTGCTGCACCTTCGACCACTCGGACAACTCTCCGCGCCGCTTATGTATTCTATCAAATCGCGTGTTATTTGTCAATGAAAAATAATTTTTATTTCTTTAAAAATAATCCTTGACATTTGACAAAACGAGTAATATACTTGTATAACCTATAATAATGGAGCAATATGCGCTTTTGCCATTTTCGGGGGTATTCAATTTCTCTGTTTTGGCAAAAAAACCGCGTAATATCAACGCTTTTTTAGTCATTTTACCCTTATATAATATATGTATGGGTTTATGAATATACAAATCTACGGACGGAGAGTGACTGACTATGGTAAATGTTAAACCTGTTCAGCTTGGTTCTAACACCCGTATGACCTTCTCGAAAATCAATGAGGTAATGAAGATGCCTAACCTTATTGAGATTCAGAAGAAGTCCTATCAGGATTTCATCGACAAGGGTCTTCACGAGGTGTTCAGAGACATTGCGGAGATTACCGACTATACTGGTAATCTTGTGCTTGAGTTCATCGACTACAGAATGGACGAAAAGCCGAAGTACACTGTTAAGGAGTGTAAGGAGCGCGACGCTACTTACGCCGCTCCCTTAAGAGTTACTGCGCGCCTTCTCAATAAAGAGACAGGCGAAATCAAAGAAAGCGAAGTTTATATGGGCGACTTCCCGCTCATGACCGAAAGCGGTACCTTCGTAATCAACGGCGCAGAGCGTGTTATTATTTCACAGCTCGTGCGTTCGCCCGGCGTTTATTTCGATATGACGCACGACAAAACGGGTAAAGAACTGTATTCGGCAACCGTTATTCCCAATCGCGGCGCTTGGCTTGAATACGAAACAGACCTTAACGATTTAGCTTACGTCCGTATTGATAAAAACAAGAAGATTTTGATTACTACCTTCGTAAGGGCTCTCGGTCTTTCTTCAAATGCCGACATTCTTGAATTCTTCGGCAACGACGAAAGAATCAAGGCTACCCTTGAGAAGGACACTACAATCAATGTCGAGCAGGCTCTTATCGAGGTTTATAAGAAGCTTCGTCCCGGCGAGCCCCCGACGCTTGAAACTGCCCAGAGCTATCTTGACGGTCTTCTCTTTGACCCTCACAGATACGATATCTCAAGAGTAGGCAGATACAAGTACAACAAAAAGCTCTGCTTAAGCGCAAGAATTACCGGCTGTAAGGCTACCGAGCCCGTTGTAGCTCCCCTTACCGGCGAGGTTCTTGCCGACAAGGGCGACCTTATCACAAAAGAGCTTGCTTATAAAATTGAGCAGTCAGGCATCAGCTCAATGACAGTTGAAAAAGAAGGAATTGCGACAAAGGTAGTTTCCAGCGCGATGGTTGACATCGGCGAGTACGTTCCCTTTACCGAGGATGAACTTGAGGAAATCAGCGTTAACGAGAAAGTCCGTTTCTCAGTCCTTTGCGAAATTCTTGAAAAATGCGGCGACGACAAGAAAGCGCTTTATGAAGAGCTTAAGGTAAGAGTTGACGACCTTATCCCGAAGCACATTATTGTTGACGATATTCTCGCTTCCATTTCCTATATGAACGATATCGCTCACGGCGTAGGCGTTACTGACGATATCGACCACCTTAGCAACAGAAGAATCCGTCAGGTAGGCGAGCTTCTTCAGAATCAGGTTCGTATCGGCTTCTCAAGAATGGAAAGAATGGTCAAGGAGAGAATGACTCTTCAGGCTCAGGACGCCGACAAGACTCCCGCGGCTCTTATCAACGCAAGACCCGTTATGGCCGCTATCAAGGAGTTCTTCGGTTCTTCACCGCTTTCGCAGTTCATGGACCAGACCAACCCTCTTGCAGAGCTTACTCATAAGAGAAGACTTTCTGCACTCGGCCCCGGCGGTTTGTCAAGAGACCGCGCAGGCTTCGAGGTTCGTGACGTTCACTATTCTCACTACGGACGTATGTGCCCGATTGAGACTCCCGAAGGCCCGAACATCGGTCTTATCTCTTATCTTGCTACATTCGCAAGAATTAATAAGTACGGCTTCATTGAGGCGCCGTTCCGCAGAATAGACAAGAAAACAGGCGTTGTTCTTGACGAAGTTGACTATATGACTGCTGACGTTGAGGACGAATTCATTGTCGCTCAGGCTAACGAGCCTCTTGACGAAAACGGCAAGTTCCTTCGCAAGAAGGTCAATGCCCGTCACCGCGACGGTTTCCTTGAAATCGAAGGCAGCAAGGCTGACTATATGGACGTTTCGCCCAAGATGGTAGTTTCGGTCGCTACTGCTATGATTCCTTTCCTTGAGAACGACGACGCAAACCGTGCCCTCATGGGCTCCAACATGCAGCGTCAGGCTGTTCCGCTTCTCAAGACCGAGTCCCCGATAGTCGGTACCGGTATGGAGTACAAGGCGGCTGTTGACTCGGGCGTTGTCGTACTCGCTAAGCACGACGGCGTCGTAAAGAGCGTCAGCGCAGACAAAATCGAGGTCGAGATTGCCAAGAAGGAAATCGAAACCTATGAACTTATTAAATATATGCGTTCCAACCAGGGCACCTGCATTAACCAGAGACCTATCGTAAATAAAGGTCAGAAGATTAAAGCGGGCGACGTTATAGCCGACGGTCCCGCTACGAGTAACGGTGAAATTTCACTCGGTAAAAATGCTCTTATCGGCTTTATGACCTGGGAAGGCTATAACTACGAGGACGCTGTTCTCATTAACGAAAACCTTGTAAGAAACGATACCTACACTTCAATCCATATTGAAGAGTACGATATCGAGGCAAGAGATACCAAGCTCGGACCGGAGGAAATCACAAGAGATATTCCCAACGTCGGCGAAGAAAACCTTGCGGACCTTGACGAAAACGGCATCATCCGTATCGGCGCTGAGGTTCACTCGGGCGACATTCTTGTCGGTAAGGTTACGCCCAAGGGCGAAACCGAGCTTACAGCCGAGGAAAGACTTCTCCGCGCAATCTTCGGCGAGAAGGCGAGAGAGGTTCGCGATACTTCACTTCGTGTTCCCCACGGCGAATACGGTATCGTAGTTAACGTCGAAGTATTCACAAGAGAAAACAGTGACGAGCTCAACCCCGGCGTAAACAAGGTTGTTCGCTGCTATATCGCTCAGAAGAGAAATCTTAACGTCGGCGATAAGATGGCGGGCCGTCACGGTAACAAGGGCGTCGTTTCAAGGATTCTTCCTCCCGAGGATATGCCCTTCCTTGACGACGGTACTCCTCTTGACATCGTTCTTAACCCGTTGGGCGTTCCGTCCCGAATGAATATCGGTCAGGTGCTTGAGGTACATCTCGGCTTCGCTTACAGAAAGCTCGGCCAGAAGATTGCAACACCCGTATTCGACGGCGCTCACGAGGCGGATATAAGAGAAGCTCTTAAGGAAGCAGGTTACAGAGAAGACGGTAAGTCAATCCTTACCGACGGACGTACAGGCCGCAAGTTCGATAACCCCGTAACAGTCGGCGTTATGTACTTCCTTAAGCTGTTACACCTTGTTGACGATAAGATTCACGCCCGTTCAACAGGCCCGTACTCACTCGTTACCCAGCAGCCCCTCGGCGGTAAAGCCCAGTTCGGCGGCCAGCGTTTCGGTGAGATGGAAGTCTGGGCACTTGAAGCTTACGGCGCAGCTTACACCCTTCAGGAAATCCTGACTGTCAAGTCGGACGACGTTGTAGGCCGTGTAAAGACTTACGAGTCAATCGTCAAGGGACTTAACGTTCCCAAGCCCGGCGTTCCCGAGTCGTTCAAGGTTCTTATCAAGGAAATGCAGTCGCTCGGTCTTGACGTTCGCGTACTTGATAAGGAAGATAACGAAATTGACCTTCGTCAGAACTTTGATGATGAAATCGGCAACCTTCAGCCGGTTGACGCAGAAGCGTTCCAGACAGTTAACGACGCAAGTCTTGATGACGGCTTCGTTGCTGACGATGAGGACGGCTACGCATCCGACGATGACGGTTACGAGGATGATTATTCACAGGATGACGACGATTACTATTCGGACGACGAATAATCAAAACTTTATCAAATTTTTAAGGAAGAAGGGCAACTGACAATGGAAAATATTACTTTTGATTCAATTAAAATCGGTATTGCTTCTCCCGACCAGATCAGAGAATGGTCTTACGGCGAGGTTACAAAGCCCGAAACAATAAACTACCGTACGCTCAAGCCCGAAAGAGGCGGTCTTTTCTGCGAAAAGATTTTCGGACCCACAAAGGACTGGGAGTGTCACTGCGGCAAGTATAAGAGAATCCGTTATAAAGGTCAGGTCTGCGAGCGCTGCGGCGTTGAAATCACCAAGGCGAAGGTCAGACGTGAAAGAATGGGACACATTGAGCTTGCCGCTCCGGTATCTCATATCTGGTATTTCAAGGGTATTCCCTCAAGAATGGGACTTATGCTTGATATTTCTCCGAAGGATCTGGAGAAGGTACTGTATTTCTCAAGATATATCGTTATCGACCCCGGTGTTGATACCGAGCTTACGAAAATGCAGATACTCACCGAAAAAGAGTATATGGATATGCGCGAGAGATATGACGAGGACTTCAGAGCCGAAATGGGCGCCGAAGCCATCAAAGAGCTTCTCTCCGAAATAGACGTTGAAGCGCTTGCCGAGTCACTGCGCGAAGAGCTTAAGGACGCCAATGGTCAGAAGAGAGCGAGACTGCTCAAGAGACTTGAGGTTGTCGAGGCTTTCAGAGTCAGCGGCAACCGTCCCGAGTGGATGATTCTTGACGTTGTTCCGGTAATTCCTCCGGATATCCGTCCTATGGTTCAGCTCGACGGCGGCAGATTCGCCACAAGCGACCTTAACGACCTTTACAGACGCGTTATCAACAGAAATAACCGTCTTGCAAAGCTGCTTGAGCAGGGCGCTCCGCAGATTATCGTCCGTAACGAAAAGAGAATGCTTCAGGAAGCTGTTGACGCGCTTATCGACAACGGCAGAAGAGGCAGAGCGGTAACAGGTCCCAACAACCGCGCTCTCAAATCTCTTTCCGATATGCTTAAAGGTAAGCAGGGACGTTTCAGACAGAATCTTCTCGGTAAACGTGTTGACTACTCCGGACGTTCGGTTATCGTTGTAGGTCCCGAGCTTAAGATGTATCAGTGCGGTCTGCCGAAGGAAATGGCGCTTGAACTCTTCAAGCCCTTCGTAATGAAGAGACTTGTTGAAACCCACGTTGCGAACAATATCAAATCAGCCAGAAAGATGGTTGAGCGTTCAAGGAATGAAGTCTGGGATGCTCTCGAAGTAGTTATCAAGGACCACCCCGTAATGCTTAACCGTGCTCCCACGCTTCACAGACTCGGTATTCAGGCTTTCGAGCCCGTACTTGTTGAGGGCAGGGCAATCAAGCTTCATCCGCTGTCATGTACGGCGTTCAACGCGGACTTCGACGGCGACCAGATGGCTGTTCACGTTCCGCTTTCCGCGGAAGCTCAGGCAGAGGCGCGTTTCCTTATGCTTGCGGCAAACAACCTTCTCAAACCCGCTGACGGCAAGCCCGTTACCGTTCCCACTCAGGATATGGTTCTCGGTTCGTACTACCTTACGCTTATGCGCGACGGCGAACCCGGTGAGGGCAAGGTTTTCCGCGACGTAAACGAAGCTACAATGGCTTATGACGAAGGCTATATCGGTCTTCATTCAAAGATTAAAATCAGAATGACAAAGGAAATCAACGGCGAGCAGGTTACAAAGCTTGTTGACACAACTCTCGGAAGAGTTATCTTCAACAATCCTATTCCTCAGGACCTCGGCTTTGTTGACAGAAGCGACCCCGAAAACGCTTTCAAGTTTGAGGTTGAGTTCCTTGTCAATAAAAAGATGCTCGGTAAGATTGTTGACCGTTGTATCAAGGTTCACGGTACTTCCGTAGCTTCAAGAGTTCTTGACGAAATCAAGGCTCAGGGCTACAGATACTCTACCCGCAGCGGTATTACCGTAGCAGTTTCCGACGCCACAATTCCTCCCCAGAAGAAGGAACTTATTGCAGCGGCTGAGGAAAAAATCGACGAAATCACAAACGAATATAACTTCGGTCTTATCAGCGATAACGAGCGTTCAAGAGCCGTTATCAAGGTCTGGGAAGAATGCACGAACAAGGTTTCCGCAGAACTTACCAAGAACCTCGACCACGACAACCCGATTTATATGATGGTTGATTCGGGCGCCCGTGGTTCGGAAAGCCAGTTAAGACAGCTTGCAGGTATGCGCGGACTTATCGCCAACACCGCAGGTAAAACAATCGAAATCCCCATCCGCGCCAACTACCGTGAAGGACTTAACGTACTTGAGTACTTCATTTCTTCGCGTGGTGCGCGTAAGGGACTTGCAGATACGGCTCTTCGTACAGCCGACTCCGGTTATCTGACCAGACGTCTTGTCGACGTTTCGCAGGATGTTATCATCCGCGAGGAGGATTGCTGTTGTAAGGAAGGCATCGAGATTTACGACATCACTGACGGCAAGGAAATGATTGAGCCTCTTTCGGAAAGACTTGTAGGCAGATATCTCCTTAACCCGATTGTTGATGAAAAGACGGGCGAAGTCATTATGTCAAACGACAGAATGATGACCGAGGAAGACGCTCAGCGCATAGTTGACGCGGGCATCACAAAGGTTACAATCCGTTCGCTTCTTACCTGTAAATCCGAGCATGGCGTATGCATTAAGTGCTACGGCTCCAACCTTGCCACAAGCCAGCCCGTAACGGTAGGCGAGGCGGTCGGTATTATCGCCGCTCAGTCAATCGGTGAGCCCGGTACACAGCTTACGATGAGAACGTTCCACACAGGCGGCGTTACATCTTCAGCCGATATTACCCAGGGTCTTCCCAGAGTCGAAGAACTTTTCGAAGCGAGAAAACCGAAGGTACTTGCAATTATTTCCGAAATCGACGGTACTGTTTCAATCCGTATGATTAAGAACAGCGAACACGTTGTCGTTACATCCGACGACGGCGATGAGAGAAGCTACCTCATTCCTTACGGCTCAAGACTTCGCGTCACAGAGGGCCAGAAGATTGAAAAGGGCGGACTTATCACCGAAGGCTCGCTCAGCCCGCACGACGTTCTCGCAGTTCTCGGCGTTGACGCAGTCAGGAATTACCTCATCCGTGAGGTACAGAGAGTTTACCGTCTCCAGGGCGTTGATATCAACGATAAGCATATCGAGGTTATCGTCCGCCAGATGATGAGAAAGCTCAGAGTAGTTGAAGAGGGAACAAGCGAATTCCTTCCCGGCGCAACAATTGAAAAGCAGGATTATGACAAAGAAGTCACAAGACTTGAAGCTCTTGAAAAAGAAGGCGAGACGGTCGTTTATCCGACAGTCGCTCCCGTACTTCTCGGTATTACCAAGGCTTCGCTTGCTACCGATTCGTTCCTGTCGGCGGCTTCCTTCCAGGAGACGACGAGAGTCCTCACCGACGCCGCGTCAAAGGGTAAGAAAGACCCGTTGCTCGGACTTAAGGAAAACGTTATTATCGGTAAGCTTCTTCCTTCGGGAACGGGTATGGAATGCTACAGCGATGTTGACATTGAACCCGTGCTTTCCGCAGAGGCTCTTAACTCATTAGCAAATATGTAATAAAAAAAGACTTGACAAGCTAAGGTTTTGAGTGTTAAAATCTTAGCTTGTGCGGGTCTGCGAATCCGCAATTCAGGTGTTTACAGAGAAATCTGTTTTCATAATATTAAAGAAAAGGAGGAAACTGAACTTGCCAACCTTTAATCAGCTTGTACGCAACGGCAGACAGACCGTTGAGAAGAAGTCAAAGGCTCCGGCTCTCGGTAAGGGTTTCAACTCTAAGAAAAACGTTATGACAGATAAGAACTCTCCCCAGAAGAGAGGCGTCTGCACAGTCGTTAAGACAGATACCCCCAAGAAGCCTAACTCTGCACTTCGTAAGCTTGCCAGAGTTCGTCTGACAAACGGTATTGAGGTTTCTGCATACATCCCCGGCGTCGGCCACAACCTTCAGGAGCACAGCGTTGTTCTCATCAGGGGCGGACGTGTTAAGGATTTACCCGGCGTTCGTTACCACATTATTCGCGGTACGCTTGATACGCAGGGCGTAACAGGCAGAATGCAGAGCCGTTCGAAGTACGGCGCAAAGAGGCCGAAGAAAGCTGCAAAGTAATTTGAAGCTGAAAAATTAAGACAGAATCTATCATCAAAAGTCAAAGCTATTGGTGTTATATTATATATAGTATGCGCCTTGCCTTGACACCACGGGTTTTGTCACCGAGTACCTATGATATCATCAATATGAAGGAGGGAAGTGCTGTGCCAAGAAGAGGCCAGATCGCAAAACGTGATGTTTTGCCCGATCCACTTTACAATTCAAAACGTGTCACACGCCTTATCAACAGTGTTATGCTTGACGGTAAAAAGGGTGTAGCTCAGAAAATCGTTTACGATGCATTTGAGATTATCTCTGAAAAGACAGGCAAGGAACCGTTGGAGGTTTTTGACGCAGCTATGGAAAACGTTATGCCGGTTCTTGAGGTTAAGGCTCGCCGTGTAGGCGGAGCTACCTATCAGGTTCCGCTTGAGGTTCGTCCCGAAAGAAGAGAAACTCTCGGTCTTCGCTGGATAACCCTTTATGCCCGTCAGCGTTCCGAAAGAACGATGAAAGAGCGCCTTGCTAACGAAATCATGGATGCTGTCAACGAGACAGGTTCTGCTTTCAAGAAGCGTGAAGACACTCACAAAATGGCAGAAGCGAACAAGGCTTTTGCACACTTCAGATATTAATTCTATCTGGATTTTTAACCTAATTGGAGGACTGTATGCCACGTAAGGTATCTTTAGAGAAAACCAGAAATATTGGTATTATGGCCCACATAGACGCAGGTAAGACCACCACTACCGAAAGAATACTTTTCTATACCGGTAGGACTCACAAAATCGGTGAGACTCATGACGGCGACGCCGTTATGGACTGGATGGCTCAGGAGCAGGAGAGAGGTATTACAATCACCTCCGCCGCTACTACTTGTTTTTGGAAGGACCATCGTATTAATATAATCGACACTCCCGGTCACGTTGACTTCACCGTAGAAGTTCAGCGTTCGCTTCGCGTACTTGACGGTTCCGTAACCGTTCTCTGCGCAAAGGGCGGCGTCGAGCCTCAGTCTGAGACCGTCTGGCGTCAGGCTGACGAATACCATGTTCCCCGTATGATTTACGTCAATAAGATGGACATTATGGGCGCGGACTTTTTCAGAGTTCTCAACATGGTTGAAGAGCGTTTCAACTGCAACCCCGTTCCGATTCAGCTGCCGATAGGCGCTGAAGCCACATTCAAGGGCATTATCGACCTGGTTGCCATGGACGCCGAAGTTTATTATGATGACCTTGGCAAGGACGTAAGACACGAGCCTATCCCCGAGGATATGGCTGACCTTGCCAATGAATACCGTGAGAAGCTCATCGAGGCTATTGCCGACCAGGATGACGCTCTTATGGAAAAATACTTCAACGGCGAAGAAATCACCGTTGAGGAAATCAAAGCGACAATCCGTAAGGCAACGCTCGCCAACAAGATGGTTCCCATCACCTGCGGTACATCATACCGCAACAAGGGCGTTCAGCCGTTGCTTGACGCAATTGTTGACTATATGCCCGCTCCGACCGACGTCGAGGCTATAAAGGGCATTAATCCCAATAACGACAAAGAAGAAGTCAGACATTCTTCGGACGACGAGCCTTTCGCGGCTCTTGCGTTCAAGATTGCTACCGACCCCTATGTAGGTAAGCTTTGCTTCTTCCGCGTTTATTCGGGTACAGTTAACGCAGGCGATTCGGTTCTTAACGCTTGTAAGGACAACCGTGAAAGACTCGGTCGTATTCTGCAGATGCACGCTAATCACAGAGAGGATATCGAAACCGTTTACGCGGGCGATATCGCGGCTGCCGTAGGTCTTAAAAACACCACGACGGGCGACACGCTCTGTAACGAAAAGCATCCCGTAATTCTTGAATCAATGAATTTCCCGGAGCCTGTTATCCGCGTAGCTATTGAGCCCAAGACCAAAGCCGGTCAGGAAAAGATGGGTATCGCTCTTCAGAAGCTTGCTGAAGAAGACCCCACCTTCAAGTGCTACACTGACGAAGAAACAGGTCAGACAATTATCGCCGGTATGGGTGAATTACACCTTGAGATTATCGTTGACAGAATGCTTCGTGAATTTAAGGTTGAGGCTAACGTAGGTAAGCCGCAGGTTGCTTACCGCGAAACAATCCGCAAGGAATCTTCATCCGATACGAAGTATGCACGTCAGTCAGGCGGTAAAGGTCAGTACGGTCATTGTAAGATTACTATTGAACCCAATCCCGGTCAGGGCTATGAGTTCGTAAACAAAATTGTCGGCGGCGCTATTCCCAAGGAATATATCGAGCCTGTCAATCAGGGTATTCAGGGCGCAATGCAGTCCGGCGTACTTGCAGGCTACAATATGGTCGACATTAAGGTCACTCTTTATGACGGTTCATATCATGAGGTTGACTCGTCCGAAATGGCGTTTAAGATTGCCGGTTCAATGGCTCTCAAGGACGCTGCCAAGAGGGCGGACCCCGTACTTCTTGAGCCGATTATGAAGGTAGTTGTTATCGTTCCCGAGGATTATATGGGCGACGTTATCGGTGACCTCAATTCCCGTCGAGGCGACATTCAGGGCTTCGACGACAGAAGCGGCGGAATCAAGCAGATTAACGCGCGCGTTCCGCTTTCGGAAATGTTCGGTTACGCAACCGACCTTCGTTCCAAGACGCAGGGCAGAGGCCAGTACGTTATGGAACCCGACGGTTACAAGGAAGTACCCAAGTCAATTTCCGAAAAGATTATCAGCGACAAATCCAAAAAAGACTGATAATTCTATTAAAAGTATTGATTTTTTCCCAAAGTTTTGGTAAAATATCATACGGCAACAAAACAATTAATGTTTTTCCACATTAAAGGAGGAATTTCTCAATGGCAAAAGAACATTTTAACCGTACCAAACCTCATGTAAACATTGGTACAATCGGTCACGTTGACCACGGTAAGACAACTCTTACCGCTGCTATTACAAAGGCTCTTGCAATGAAGGGTTACGCTAAGTTCGAAGCATATGATATGATCGATAAGGCTCCCGAAGAGAGAGAGCGTGGTATCACAATCAATACAGCTCACGTTGAGTATGAAACTGACGCTCGTCACTATGCTCACGTTGACTGCCCCGGCCATGCTGACTATATCAAGAACATGATCACAGGTGCTGCTCAGATGGACGGTGCTGTTCTTGTTATCGCTGCTACAGACGGCCCCATGGCTCAGACTAAGGAACACCTTCTTCTTGCCCGTCAGGTTGGCGTACCGAAGATTATCGTTTTCCTTAACAAGACTGATCAACTCGACGATCCGGAGCTCCTTGAACTCGTAGAGATGGAAGTTCAGGAAACTCTTGAAGAGTACGGCTTTGATCCCAACTGCCCGATTATCAAGGGTTCTGCTCTTAAGGCTCTTGAGTACAACGGCGGCGACATCAATGCTCCCGAACTCGCTCCCATCTGGGAACTCATGGACGCTATCGACAGCTATATTCCTACTCCTGACCGTAAGGCAGACCAGCCTTTCCTTATGCCCGTAGAGGACGTTTTCACAATCACAGGTCGTGGTACAGTTGCTACAGGCCGTGTTGAGCGTGGACAGCTCAGAACAGGCGAAGAAGTTGAAATCGTCGGCCTTAAGGACGAGAAGATGAAGACAGTTGTTACCGGTATCGAAATGTTCAGAAAGATCCTCGACTATGCTGAAGCAGGCGACAACATCGGTGCTCTTCTTCGTGGTATCCAGAGAACAGAAATTGAACGCGGTCAGGTTCTTTCCAAGCCCGGTTCAATTCATCCCCACACAAAGTTCAAGGGTCAGGTTTACGTTCTGACTAAGGACGAGGGTGGCCGTCATACACCTTTCTTCAACAACTATCGTCCCCAGTTCTATTTCAGAACTACTGACGTTACAGGTATCATTTCTCTTCCCGAAGGAACAGAGATGTGCATGCCCGGCGATAACGTTGAAATGAGCGTTGAGCTTATTACTCCTATCGCTATCGAAGAAGGCCTTCGTTTTGCTATCCGTGAAGGCGGCAGAACAGTAGGTTCAGGCGTTGTTACAGCTATCGTTGGTGACTAATTTATAATTAGAAACTAAAAATTCCCCGTACCGTTTGGTACGGGGTTATTTTTTATTTGCCTTCACCTTGAGGAAAAGGCGGTGAATTTATGCGACGGATGAGGTGCCGTAGGGGACGGCGTGATTCCCCTGATAGGGGAAATGTCTGCGAAGCAGACAAAAGGGTAATGGCAAAGCCGTAACCTCCGACGTCCTGCAAATAAAATGTCATTCTGGGCGTAAGCGAATAATCTCAACCTATTAACAACCTCTCCTGTTAAGGAGAGGGGGACCGCCGTTCAGGCGGTGGAGAGGTTTAAACCCCTCAGTCTCGTTGCACTCGACAGCTCCCCTTGGCAGTGGAGCTTTGGTGCCGCCGTTAAAAATAGAATAATTCTTCAAACTTTACATCAAGTGCGACACAAAGCACCAAAGCCAGCTTTGCCGTCGGACTGTATTGTCCTGTTTCTATTGAGCTTATCGTATTTCTTGAAACTCCGACCGTTTCGGCGAGCTGAGATTGTGACAAGCCCCTTTGTGAACGTATTTCCTTTAAATTGTTTTTTAGTATAAGCTTATCGTCCATTTTTTACCTCACAATCCTCATAATATGAAGAACAAGGAACACAACGGCAAGGGCAAGCTGAATAAGCCCGAAAATAAGCTCGTGCGTCTTCCTGAGAGACTTATATTTAACAAGAAGCATCGTTCCCGTCATTGAAAGATAAATCGCCCACAGGCTCAAGGAAGGACCGTTATCGGTAAGTATAACTTCGAGAAGGAGAATTACCATACAAAGAATTCCGCCGACCGCACATGCGGTTCTGCCCGCATTTGAAAATGCGTTCTTTTCCATCTCGTCCTGATTCTTATTATCTTCTCTGTTTTTAGCAAGGATTTCTTCTTTATTCATAAAAACACCTCCAAAGAAATATGCCAAGTTAACTTTGCATTTTTATTATATCACTGCCAAGTAAACTTGTCAAGAGTTTTTATAAAAAAAGAGGGCGGATGATATCCGCCCCGGCATTTCTTATCTGATATATTTTAGCAATTCCGATTTAATATTTTCGCATTTGCCGTCAATTACTGCGTCAACAAGCATATCGAGCGTATTGCCTAACTGCTTACCCTCGGGAATACCTGCATTAATTAAATCATTTCCCGTTACGTTGAGTTGTTTTATTGAATAGCAAAGATTCTTTTCCTTAACTTCTTTTTGATATTTTTTCATATCTTCAAGTAGATTCTCGCCGCTGTGAGTATCTGCTTTTCCCTGATTATCGGCGTATTTTGCGGTAATTAAATAATCGTATCCGTCCTCGCCGATACGCTTCATAAGCTTTAACGCCTCGGTAAGATTATGCGGCAGCTTTTCGTCGTGAACGGCAATAAATTTAACCGACCTGTTTATTGTAACGTTGTCAAATGTCAGCCGTTTAAGTATTTTAAATGCAATTTCCGAGCCAAGTATCGGATGCCCTTTGAAATGGTCAACTCCGTTTTCGTCAGTCGTTTTACATTCGGGCTTTGCAATATCGTGCAGAAGCATCGCGACCTTGAATTCCTCGGGCGCGGCTTCAACGGTGTATGCGGTATGCGTATAGACGTCGAAGCAGTGATACGGCGTATTCTGCGGGTAATCAAAGGTCGGTATGAGCTCGGGAATAAATACCGCTATAATATCTCTGTAATCAAGCAGGACGCGTTTAACGTCCTTTCCGTTAAGTAATTTGACTAATTCGACGCGGATTCGCTCTCTCGCAATATTATTAAGCAGTTCTTTATTCGAAAAAACGCTCTCTGACGTCTTGTTTTCGATTTTAAAGCCAAGGGTTGAAGAAAACCTTATCGCCCTTAAAATCCTCAAAGCGTCCTCGTTAAAACGCTCGTCGGCGTTGCCTACGCAGCGTATGATTTTATTCTTTAAATCATCCTGCCCGCCGAAGCAGTCGACAAGACCTTTTTCGTCGTTATATGCGAGCGCGTTGACCGTAAAATCACGCCTTGAGAGGTCGTCTTTAAGGTTCCTTGTAAACGAAACCGAGTCGGGATGGCGGTTATCCGAGTATTTGCCGTCAACGCGGTATGTCGTTATCTCAAGCGGCATTTTGTCAATAAGAACGGTGACTGTGCCGTGTTGAAGTCCCGTTTCGATAATGCGATAACCGTCAAAGACCTTTTCGGTTTCCTCGGGAGTAGCAGAGGTTGTTACGTCCCAGTCGGAAGGGGAAAGCCCTAAAAGCGAATCCCTTACGCATCCGCCGACGACAAACGCCTCAAAGCCCGCTTTGTTAAGCAGGCTGATTGCTTTATTCACCTGTGCGGGAAGCTTGATAACCATAACGCACCTCTGAACATTATCTTTATTATAATATCAAAAATCGCAGTAATAATCAATATAAAAAAGCCGGCCTTGTATAAAAACAAGGTCGGCTGATTAATAATTATTTACTCCGTGAAATACGGCTTATCGTCGTCGTCCTCTTCGATTATACGGAAATCCATATCGTCGAAGCTGTCAGCCTTTTTTCGAAGCTTGATTGCAAGGGTTATAACCG
This sequence comes from Clostridia bacterium, assembly GCA_017613735.1. Classification (GTDB taxonomy): domain Bacteria; phylum Bacillota; class Clostridia; order Oscillospirales; family Acutalibacteraceae; genus Fimenecus. The sequence continues at coordinate 178,741 of JAGADF010000008.1, read as the reverse complement.
CAATAAGCGAAGCGAGAAGAAGAACGCCCAGAGCGCAGATTAATTTAATCATCGTCGCTTTTTCAAGCGGAATTTCGTCTGTTGTCTTTTCTTCCGTTGTCGGCTCGGTTGTCGTTTCCGGCTCCTGCTCAATAACGCTTAAGCCGTAATACTTCTGAATCGTCTTGTCGTTGCTGTCGTATACGTAAAGACCCGCTTTGCCGTCGTTGAGATTAAGCGCATAGATAAGGTGGAGTCCCTTTGCCTTGAATTCCTCGTCCTGATAGGCGGCGACCTCTTTGTCGTTAATCTTTACGTTGACGGGCTTGTATGTCGCGGGAATCATACCGTCCTTTACAGGTATAAGAACAAGGGGAAGGGATTCCGACTTGATTTTGATATACTCGCTGAACGAATCCTTTTCGTCGTTAAACAGCGCAAAAATCTTCTTGCCGTCCTCGCCCTCAAGGCAGACAATCTGCTGTGACTTATCCTTTGATGTGTATGTTAAAATCTTATCGCCCTTGTAATCGGAATAGGTTTCGTCGAAGCCGTCGGGAGCGTCTACAAACGCCGAATCGTCGACTAACTTATATGTCTTGCCGCCCAATGTGATTTCGTCATTCTTCGGCTTTTCGGTAGTTGTTTCGGAGGTTGTTTCCTCTTTTCTTGTTGTGGTTTCCTGCCTTCTCGTTGTGGCCTCGGGAGCCTTTGTAGTAGTCGGGGCTTTGGTAGTGGTTTCGGGAGCCTTTGTCGTTGTTTCGGCTGACTTTACCGTCATTGTAGCCGCCGCGCCCGAAAAACCGCTTATCGGGTCGCCGTTGTTGTTCGAAACGCTTACTCCGCTTACCTGAATTGTCGTCGAGCCCGTTTTGTTAGCCTTAAAGGTAAAGCTTACGGTGTGGCTTGAGGAAGACGAGCTTTCGTCATACCATACGGCTGTTCCGCCGCTGTAGCTTGCGCCCGAACAGCTTTTATAGGAAAGAATGCTCGAGTCGTAGCTGATACTGAACTGAACGCCCGCTATATCTCTTCCCGAGAAAGTGACGTTAACCGTGACCGTATCGCCGATGGTAACGTTATTGCTTGAAAAAGATATAATAGTGCTTGCCGCAAACGACATTACGGCAATCTGGAAACAGAGAACAACTGCAATAATAACTGAAAGAACGATTCTTGATTTTTTCATTTTAAGCCTCCGTTAATTACTTACCGAGTATAATATTCCTGATTTTAACAAGGTCGAAAATATTGATTTCGCCGTTTGAATCGACGTCGCCCGAAAGGAATAAAACATCCTTGAGTTTGGCGGTTTTAAGAATATGGTTTCTCGCTTTGATGATATCGAAAACGTTGACGTCGCCGTCGCCGTTTGTGTCGCCGATAACCGAAATTGTATAAGTGTATTCTATTCCGCCGTTTACAGCCGTCAGTACCATACCCGTAGCCATATTTCCGCTTGTAATCTGGTTCTTGCCTTTGGAAACCGTGGCGGTGGTATCGTTCTTCATACCGAGGGTTTTGATGAAGGTTTTATATGACGTGCCCTTGGGAACGGCTGAAATTGTTTTCTTCGCGTCGTCGACCTTATATGTCGTCTTGAATAGGTCGTTTTCGTTTACCTGCGGCTCGGTAGTTGTCGTCGTGGTCGTTTCTTCAGCCGCCTCGCGGGTTATCGTAAGAACATAGGTTCTCGAATTGCCGTTGTTGGTAACCTTTATGTTAAAGGTGTTTTTGCCGACGTCGAGCTTAACCTTGCCGTAGCTTGAGGTAGTGGTTGAATCCATTACAATATAATCGCTTCTAACCCAGCCCGTCAGGGTTTTGCCGCTGTAGGTAAAGCTGATTTTAAACCATACGTATTTGCCGACTGTCTGTTCGCCGAGTTTCTTTATCTCCGCTCCGTTTTTAAGATTAACGTACTCGCCGTTGTATTTAAGCCTGTTCGCGTTTTCGTCGGGTGAGCTTACTCCCGCGCTTGTACGCACCTTCAGGGACGATTCAACCTTGACCTTGCCCGTATCGCTTTCGGTAGTTGTCGTCGTGACCGGAATGCCCGAAACCGTTGCCTTCGAGTTATAAGGCACAGCCGAAATCGTAACCTTCTTTACGTTATTGGGAACGGTTACCTTGAAATTGTTCGTGCTGACCTGCATTGTGCTCGAAGGGCTGATTTTATATGTATCGACCTTTAACGATTTAAGCCAGCTCCACGGACTGTCCGCAGTAATGGGTATTGGACTTATCGTCTTAGGCATATTGTTGTAAACGGGAATAACAAACGTAAACGCGTTTTCAAGAGCCTTTAAGTTCTTGTACGTCTCATAAACCGAACGTCCCTCTGTATATGCGGCTGTAATGTTGCCCATATACTGATGGGTGTAAAGCGAGGTGTTATTGTACTCGCCTACGACGTCAAACTTTTCAAGGTAAAGCGTATTCTGCTTATTGTTTATATAGCCTGCGCCTATGTATTCGGCGCCGCCGACTATTGATTTGTACTGCGAATTCCACGGTCTGCCGTATCTTTTAGAAGGTTCCGAAATGGTTTGCGAAGCCCAGCTGAGCCCGCTTGTTATCGGTGAAGAGCCGGAATACGCGCCTATATTATAAAAGTTATAAATGCCTGGATAAGTTGAGTTTGTTCCGCTTGTCGAGCCGCTTCCGTTCTTGCCGACCTCCTGAATTGTACGCGCGGCAAGGTGGTAGGGGCTTACCTTATGTTTTTTCGCAGCGTCGATATAAGCCTGGGCGTAAAGGACGTCCTTGCCTGAATTGTTCTTAATCTTTTTACCGTCCATAAACGAGCCCTTGAGAATAGCCTTGACGCCGTCTATGGTGTGAATTTCGGAGTCGTATGAAAGCTTTTCAAACTGGAACATATCGACGTCCGTGAAGAAGTTACGCGGGTCCATATAATATGAAACCGTTTCGGCGGCAGCCATATACCAGCCGCCCGCGTCATAGGATGTATATGTATCCGTCGAGCCGTCGTATGATTTGGAAACTATCGAGCGGTACGACTTCGGGAAAACGTATGAAATAAGACTTCTGGCGGGTACGTTCGGGTCCGTTTCCTTAGCTATGACATCTTTCCATTCAAGTCCCGTATAGAAGAATTCGAATTTCCATTTCGGGTGAGCCTTTTTCAGCGCGGTAATATATGTTTTGTAAATATCGGGAATAGTGCTCGAAACATACTGGCTTGAAGCAGCTTCTGTTCTTACAGGGGGTATTATTGTGAAAATTGAAACGACAATCAGCAGCGCCAGGACTATGCTCAGCGCGCGTTTCAGATGATTTTTCATAGCTTTCACATCCTTAATCCGATTATAAAAACAAACGAATGATATTTCAATTCAAGATTTTTTCCTTAAAAGTAAAAATATGCATAATAACGCATTATACAATATATAATAGCATTATATCACAGTTTTCGCGTTTTGTAACTCTTTTTTTGCAATTTTTTTAATATTTTTGCCGAAAATATGGGAATAAGAGAAAAAAGCAACGCCACATATTGTGTTTTTTGACTTAATCAGGCTTATCTGGCGTTTGATTATATCGCAGTTTTCGAGCCATTCGTTTTTACCGCTTCCCGCGAACAAATCCTCGTTTCCGCATTTATAAAACGCGAGCCCGATAATCAGCTTTGTCTTTTTGTTTTCGGTTTCCTTAATCCAGCTTTCGAGCGTCCTTTCAAAAGGCGCGGTTTCATTTTCAAAGCCGAAATATATCTGCGGAACAATCTCGTCCGCCCATTCGTTTTCGAGCCACAGACGAATGTCGGCATACTTATTTTCATAGTTTTTTTCAATGTCCGCCGCAGGGCTTATGACAAGCTTTTTCCCGTTGGCATTCAGAAGCAGGTGAAGAGAGGAAATAAGCGCGTTTACGTTTTCCCGCCTCCACGAGTCAACGGACAAAACGCCGTTATTCTCTTTGTATTTTTTATAGCTGTTTTCGTCGGCGTTTTCCGCCATATCGGGATAAAAATAGTCGTCAATATGTATTGCGTCAACGGGATAGGCTGCGATAATCTCTCTCGCCCTGTCAAGAATATGTTTTTGTACTTCAGATTCGGCGGGATTAAGGTAAATCCCGCTTTCGCATATAAGAATATTATCTTTGTTTTCCGAATACAGTTTTTTGACCGCCTTATTTTTTTCGAGAACGGACAAATCCCTTTCCGAAGAAACTCTGTACGGGTTAATCCACGCCTGAATTTCAATCCCGACGGACGCGCACATTTCGCAGATAACCGAAAAAACGTCATATTCTCCGTCTGTATTTATGTACCTGCTTTTTGGAAGAATTTCGCTTTCGTAAAACGAATCGCAGTTTGCGACTGCGTGAACGATAAGGACGTTGATTTTAAGCGAAAGAAGATTGGCGGTAAGGTCAACGAGCCTTTCCCTGAACTGCCTTTCGGTCAGGTTTTTGCAAAGCTCTGAAATCTCGATATACGAAAGCCATACCGCCTTTATAAATTCGTTTTCTTCAGCCGATATTTCGCTTTTTTCTTCGGGATTTATGTAAGCAAAATTACCGTTTTCACACGAACAAAGCAAAAGCGAAACGACAATAATCAGGGCGATAATCTTCCTCATTTTTCCCTCCGGTTGACAAATAATAAAAATCACTTATAATATTAATTATGAAAGATTTCTTTATTTTTATTATCATTTACTACATATTTTTGTCCCTTTATGCGGCGGCGCTTACCGTGTTTGACAAGTCGCGCGCATTAAAGCGCAAACGCCGCATACCCGAAAACGCCATGCTCTGGGTAGGCGTTCTCGGCGGAGCGGGGATGATGTACCTGACTATGAAACTGATTCACCATAAAACGCGTGTGAAAAAGTTTATGGTTTATCTTCCCGTGCTTACGTTTGTTCATCTTGTACTTTTTATCTTCTTTGCGGTTCTTGCATTTAAATAGGTTTAATAACTAAAACGCCCGAAGCATAAGGCTTTCCTATGCTCCGGGTGTTTTTTCTTTTTAGTTATTTATTATTTTTCGCTGTCCGAGGGTGAAAGCAGGAAACGGAACGCGATTTCGTCCTCGCAGGAGAAACGGTATTTTTCAAGCGTATTGGGACCGCAGGAAGCCGTGCCCGTGCCTCTGAGAAATCCGTCAATGTTTATAACGGTTGTATTCATATCCTTAAGGTCCTCGGGATGACGCGCCTCGACAAGAGCCTTCTGTGTGAAATGGCGCGCGTTGAAGCTGAATTTCGGTAGGGCGTAAACATTCAGCTGCCTACCGTCATCAGACTTGATTTTAAGCCATTTTGTTCCGCCGTGGTTACCCGAATCCTGAGGCTTAAGGTAACTGACGTAAAGGTCGGAAACCGCGCTCTCGTAAATGCCGACGGGCGACTGGACGTTCATATCGCAAAGGTTTTCGGTTTCGCCTCTGCCGTAGTATTCAACCCTGTCAAAAGCTCTCGGCATTTCAAACTGTACGCCGAATCGCGGTAAATCCGCAAGCGCGTCTTTATGATGCTTTTTAAGAGTTGCCCTTACTTCAAGCTGACCGAACGGGTAAACCGTATAATAAATGCTCGAGGTATAAAGCTTTTTATTGCCGACGCAAAGGTCATAATCGCTTCTGGCGGTTACGGTGTTTGAATTCTCGGTTATTTCAAACCCTTTGAGTTCGGCTTTCGTTTCTGCAATTCCGAGCTTGAGCCATCTGCCGTTACCCTCGGTCGAATCGTTGTCGAGGGGAGCTCTGTAAATATTCGGCAGGAATCCGAAGAAATGTCCGGCAGGATTTGTGTTGAGGTAATCTTTGCCGCATACAACGAAGCGTGTGATTTCGCCGCTGTCTGCGTCAAACGAAACAAAGCCGTTTTCCGTTACCGCATTGACAATATCTCCGTCATTCTTGATAAGAACCGTTCCGTTTTCTTTTATCGGGGCGGCTTTTCTTACGTCGTTAAGCGTGATTTGCTCGGTTGCTATAACGGACTTGTCCCTGCCGACATAGATGAAGTTGATATGATAATCGTTCTGTTTATCCGTTTTGAAATCAAGAGTAACCTTCTTGGTTTTCTGCGGTTTTATATCGGCGACAAACTGACCGCTCTTTTCTTTTTTGCCGTTTTTGAGCAAAACCCATTTGACCGTGATATAATCGCTGTTTCTGAAATAGTCGGTATTTTTAAACGTGAATGTGCTGCCCGATTTTTTAATCATTCTTACAGGTCTGTAAACAACCTTCATCTGAAGCGCGCCCGTATGCGGGGTGCGGTCGGGGAACATAAGACCGTCGACGCAGAAGTTGCCGTCGTGCTTTCTCTCGCCGTGGTCTCCGCCGTATGTATATTTGTAACGGTATTTATCGCTTCCGTCATGGTATACTGCGTGGTCGCACCACTCCCAGATACAGCCGCCCATAAGCATATCGCTCGAATAGAACGCCTGCCAGTAATCTTCAAGCGCGCCGGGACCTACGCCCATGGCGTGGCAGTACTCGCAAAGGAAAAACGGCTTGCCCGTGTATTTCTTGCCTCTTTTATGGTCGCGGACTTTGAGCATATCTTCAATGCTCGTATACATTTCGCTCGTAACGTCATACGAGAAACGGCGCGTGTGGACGACGCTCTCGTAATGAACGGGAATTTCGGGACACGCCTTTTTAAGAAAAGCGTAGCAAACGTCCTGACATGCGTAACCGCTTGCCTCGTTGCCGAGCGACCACATTGTAACCGACGGGTGGTTCCTGTCGCGGAAATACATTCTCTTAACTCTGTCAAGGTATCTCGGAGCCCACTTTTTATTGTGGCTTATCATACCGAATTCGGAAAAGTTATTATGAATTCTTATTGTTCCGTGAGTTTCAATATCAGCCTCGTCGACAATGTAAAATCCCATAAGGTCGGCAAGGGTTATTAAAATCGGATCGGGCGGGTAATGCGAAGTTCTTATCGCGTTTACGTTTAACTCCTTCATAAGAGTCAAATCTTTTTTTATTTCGGCAGGCGTTAAAACATAACCCTCCTTCGGAGTGCTGTCGTGGTGGTTTACGCCCTTGAATTTAATCGGTTTTCCGTTAAAGCGGAAAACTTCGCCGATTATTTCAACGCTTCTGAATCCCGTGTAATTACGGAACGAGAAAGTAACCTTGTTATCTTTTTTCAGCGTTACAAAAAGGGTATAGATATTCGGAATTTCGGCGCTCCATTCTTCAACCTCAAGGTTTTTGAATTCAATAAGGTTCTTTCTGTTTGCGTCCTCGGTTGCCTTTGCAATTATTTTATTTCCCATTTTAAGCTGGGCTTCGATTTCATAACCTACGGGATTGCCTATAAGGTCAAGGCTTAAGGTCATATTATATTTTGCGCCGACCTTTTTTGTTTTTATTTCATAATCGTAAATATATGTAATCGGGTATTCGTAAAGCAGAACGTCGCGGAAAATGCCGTTTTCCCTGAACATATCCTGACATTCAAGATAGGTTCCGTGACTCCATTTGAATACTACCGCGACAATTTCGTTTTCGCCTTTGCGAAGATATTTGTTCAGGTCAAATTCAGCCGAATTGTGAGCGCCTTCGGAATAGCCGACAAATTCGCCGTTTACATAAAGGTCAAGCGCGCCCGCAACGCCTAAAAAACAGAGAATATAGTTTTTGTTAAGCTCTGCAATATCAATTATTTTTCTGTAAACGCCGACGGGCATTTCGTCAGGCAGGTCGGGCGGGCAACAGTCAAATTCATAAGGGACATTTATGTATGCCGGCTCGCCGTAGCCTTTTCTCTGCCAGTCGAAGGGGACTGTAACTTTGTCAAAAACAATCTGGTCGGTATCGAGTTTTTTCGGAAGGAAAGCGGTCTTTTCAAAATACCTGAAATCCCATTCTCCCGAAAGAAGACGAACCATATCGCTGTTATAACGCTCTGTCAGGCAGTCCGTTCTGCTCAGGGCGTTCCTGTCGGAATAGGGGATGAAATATGCGCGGGGCTTTATTTTATTGATTTCGTGATAATCAAAATTATAGTGATTTGTAAAATTAATGTCGTAAAGCATATTAAATCCTCCGAAATTTTAAAAATTCTATTTTAACTATACCATATTTCGAAAAAATATGCTATTATATTTATGTAAATTTTTATAATTCCCGAAATAAGGAGGATTATTATGGAAAAAACATATCTCGGCTTTAAGGACTGGGACTTCAAGAGCGAACAGAAGGAATACACCTCTCCCGTCAAGCTGCTTGCGGCTGACGGTACGCTTATTCCCAAGGGCTGGGCAAGACATAACGTCTTTGATTATGAAAGAAATAAGGTTCTTAAGGTTATGCGCCGAAAGGAATGGGATTTTTATCAGCTTTCAAACGGCAAAATGATGGTTCAGATAAGCTTCGCTAATATTTCGCTGGGCGGTTACGTTTCTGCGGTGCTTGTCGACCTTATTGAGGGTAAAACCGTCGCTTCACAGATGGCTCCGTTCGTCGGCGGAAAGGATAAATACGTTCTTCCCGCAAAGGGCGATGTTCCCAATAACGTAAAATTCAACATCGGCGAGGCGGAATTTGAATTCGATACAAAAGAAACAAGCCGTACTCTTTATTTCAAAATGAAGGATGTCGAATGTCATTTTGAAATGGACATTATGGAAGGGCTTGAAAATATTACAACCGTTCTTCCGTTTGACGGCTATCCCGACAGGTATTTTATGACCACGAAGCAGAATTCAATGCCCTGCGAAGGCACGTTCCGCAAAGGCGATACGGTTTATGAATTCTCAAAGGACGATACGTTCTGCATTCTCGACTGGGGCAGGGTATGCACTCCTTACAGCCTTGTCTGGTACTGGGGCAACGGCTCGACATATCTTATCGACGAAAAGGGCGAAAAGCACATTTTCGGCTTTGAAATCACCTGGGGCATCGGCAACGAGAAAAACGCTACCGAAACCTGTATTTTCTATGACGGCAAGGCTCACAAGTTCGGCGCGGTCGACGTCGAAACCTTCCCGAAGCCCGATAAGTATATGGACGACTGGGTATTTGTTTCCGAGGACGGCAGATTTAACCTTACCATGACTCCGTTTTTCGACCACCATTCCGACCTGAACGTTCTTGCAATGCGTATGCATTCGCATCAGGTTCACGGCAAGTGGAACGGCACGGTTACTCTCGACGACGGAACGGTTCTTGAGATTAAAGATATGTACGCGTTCTGCGAATATGTCGAAAACCGCTGGTAATTATTTTTTAAGGAAGATATAAATGAAATTAGGTATTGTAGGCTTGCCGAACGTCGGCAAGAGTACGCTTTTTAACGCTATAACAAACGCGGGCGCGCAGGCGGCGAACTACGCGTTCTGCACTATTGAACCGAACGTCGGCGTTGTCGCCGTACCCGATTACAGACTCGATAAGCTTGCCGAGATGTATAATCCCGTCAAGTTTACTCCCGCGACGATTGAATTTGTCGATATTGCGGGGCTTGTAAAGGGCGCCTCAAAGGGCGAGGGACTCGGTAATAAGTTCCTTTCCCATATACGCGAGGTCGACGCGATAATCCACGTTGTAAGATGCTTCGACAACGACGATATTATGCACGTCGACGGCACTGTTGACCCGAAAAGAGACATTGAGACGATTAACCTTGAGCTGATACTCTCCGACGCCGAGATTCTTGACCGAAGAATCGATAAGGACACAAAGGCTATGAAGGGCGACAAATCGCTTGCTTCGTCGGTTGATTTTTTGAAACGCGTAAGAGAGGCTCTTGATAACGGAATCAACGCCCGCGCGGTCGAAATGAACGACGATGAAAAGGCCGTTCTCGATACGGTCGCTCTGCTCTCCGCGAAGCCCGTTATCTATGCGTGTAATATGAGCGAAGAGGATTTTGCATCGGGTATTGAGAACAATGAAAGATATAAGGCTGTCTGCGAAATAGCTGAAAAAGAGGGCGCCGAGGTGCTTCCCATCTGCGCCGAATTTGAGGCTCAGATTTCTTCTCTTTCGAAGGAAGACAAGCAGATGTTCCTCGACGACATGGGCGTCAGTCAGGGCGGTCTGGATTTACTCATCCAGCGTTCATACAGCCTTTTAGGCCTTATTTCGTTCCTTACCGCAGGTCAGCCCGAGGTCAGGGCGTGGACGATTAAGAAAGGAACAAAGGCTCCGCAGGCGGCGGGCAAAATCCACTCCGATTTTGAACGCGGCTTTATCAGGGCGGAGGTTATAGGCTTTGACGAGCTTATGCAGTACGGCTCAATGCAGGCTGCCAAGGAGAACGGCAAAATCCGTTCCGAGGGCAAGGATTATGTTATGCAGGACGGCGACATAGTACTGTTCAGATTCAATGTATAAAAGGGGAGAAATCCCCTGCGTGTGCCCGTAGCCCAGCTGGATAGAGCGTCAGACTCCGACTCTGAAGGCCGCCGGTTCGAATCCGGCCGGGCACGTTTTTATTATTGAAAGGTGATTAATATGAAAAAAATCATTAAAAGACTTATTCTTGCGATAATATGCGTTATATTGGCGGTGATTTTAATTATGACGGCAAACCTTTTCTTCTACTACCCACACTATAAGCAGAATAAAAAGCCCGTAACCTATACGTCGGAAGTGAATACTGATGACGAAATTACGATTATGAGCAGTAATCTGCGCTGTATCAATCCCGGCGACAAGGGTAAAAGAAGCTGGTTCTACAGGGCTGATTTGATTGTTAAGAATATAGAGAACAACAAGCCGTCGATTATCGGCTTTCAGGAGGCTACGAAGTGGCAGTATAACTATATGAAGGACGTTCTTGTCGGCTTTGACTCCGTCTTTGAATTCAGAGATACCGCCGTCAATACCGAAAGCTGCCCCGTTTTCTACAGAACCGATATGTATAAGCTCGTTGACAAGGGCTCCTTCTGGCTTTCGGAAACTCCCGAAAAAATGTCCAAGGACTGGGGCGCGGCGTGCTACAGAATATGCAGCTACGTCATTCTTGAAGAGCTTGAAACGGGAAAACAGTTCGTCGTATTCAATACTCATCTTGACCACGTCAGCGATGAGGCGAGAATTAAGGGCATAGGCGTCGTGCTTGATAAAATCGCTCAGTTCGGTTCGCTTCCGAGTATTATTATGGGCGACTTCAACGCCGACGAAAGCTCGGTTACATACGAAAACGTAACAAAGGATTTTCTCGACGCGAAATACCAGACCGAAAACACTATGAAGAGCTGTACTTATCAGTGCTTCGGCGAACAGCTTGACGACGAAAACATAGATTACTTTATGATTTCAAAGACGGGTATAAAGGTCAACGAATACAAGGTTGTAACCGATACCTATGACGGCGCTTATCCGTCCGACCATTTCCCGATTGTTATGAAATTTAACCTCGAAAACGGTGAAAAGGATGCCGAATAAAACAAATTGCGAGGACTGCGCGAATTATTATTATGACGAAGAGGCCGACTGCTGGTGCTGCGATATCGACCTTGACGAAGACGAAATGCAGAGGTTTCTTACCTATTCAAACTATGCGTGCCCGTATTTTAACAGATACGACGAGTACGGCATAGTAAGAAAACAGAATTAACATATCCAAAAGACGCTCAAAATCTTGACATATCAAGGTTTTGAGCGTATAATTTATAAGATTATTTTTAGAAAAGGAAACCTAATTTATGGAATGGACATCCCTTAACGAGTTAAGAGAAAAATACTTATCGTTTTTTGAAAGCAAAGGCCATCTCAGACTGCCGAGCTTTTCGCTCATACCGCAGAATGACAAAAGCCTTTTGCTTATAAATTCGGGTATGGCGCCTATGAAGAAATACTTCACGGGTGAAATAACTCCGCCGAGAAAAAGGGTTACAACGTGCCAGAAGTGTATCCGCACGCCCGATATCGAGTCTGTCGGCAAGACGGCGCGCCACGGCACATACTTTGAAATGCTCGGCAATTTCTCCTTCGGCGACTATTTCAAGCCCGACGCGATAGCTTGGGCTTGGGAGTTTCTGACAAAGGAGCTTGAAATACCCGCAGACCGTCTTTGGATAACAATTTATGAGAGCGACGACGAGGCGGAACAGATTTGGGAGAAAAATATCGGCATCCCTCACGAAAGAATAATCCGTCTTGGCAAGAAGGACAATTTCTGGGAACACGGCTCAGGCCCGTGCGGACCTTGCTCGGAGATACACTTTGACCGCGGCGAGGCTTACGGCCCGTTTGAAAATTTCGAACAGGCGAGCGACTGCGACCGCGTTATCGAAATCTGGAACCTGGTTTTCAGCCAGTTCGACAATGACGGCGAGGGTAACTACACGGAGTTAAAGAACAAGAATATCGATACGGGTATGGGACTTGAAAGACTTGCCTGCGTAATGCAGAATGTCGATAATATCTTTGAGGTCGATACCGTCCAGAACATAATGAAGCACATTATGAAAATTGCGAACGTCGAGTATCACAAGGACGCGCAAAAAGACGTTTCGCTTCGCGTTATTACCGACCATATAAGAAGTACGACAATGATGATTGGCGACGGCGTTATGCCTTCAAACGAGGGCAGGGGTTATGTTCTCCGCCGTCTGTTAAGACGCGCCGCAAGACACGGAAGACTTTTGGGCATTGAGGACACGTTCCTTTCGGACGTTGCCGAAACCGTTATTAATGAAAACAAGTCCGCGTATCCGAATCTTGTTGAAAAGCACGATTTTATAATAAACGTAATCAAGGCTGAAGAAGAATCCTTCGCAAAGACAATCGACACGGGACTTGCTATTTTTAATCAGATGATTGAAAATCTTGACGGCGACCGCCTTTCGGGCGAGGACGCTTTCAAGCTTTCGGACACATACGGCTTCCCGATTGATTTAACCAAGGAACTGCTTGAAGAAAAGGGACTTTCAGTCGACGAGGAAAGGTTCAGAGAACTTGTCAATGAACAGAAGCTTCGGGCGAGAGCCGCGCATAAGGGCGCAGGCGCCGAAGCCTGGAAAGCAACGGGCAGCGCTGTAAACGATATTGAAAAAACCGTGTTTGTAGGTTATGAACAGCTTAAAAACGAGGCAACCGTAAAGGCGATTATTGTTAACGGTGAGAGAAAGGATTTCGCTTCATCAGACGAAAGCATTACTCTTGTCCTCGACGAAACCTCCTTCTACGCCGAAAGCGGCGGACAGGCGGGCGACACCGGCGTTATCAGAGGCGACGGTTTCACTTTCGAGGTTGAAAATACGACCAAGACTCACGAGGGCGTTATTCTTCATCACGGCGTTCTTACCGACGGCGAGTCGCTTAAGACGGGTGATAAGGTAACTGCTGAGGTTGACGCGGAAAAGAGAAACGCCACAATGAGAAGCCATACCGCGGCTCATCTTCTTCAGGCGGCTCTCAGAAAGGTTCTCGGCTCTCATGTTGAGCAGGCGGGACAGCTTGTAAATAACCTTGAAACGCGTTTCGACTTCACTCATTTCTCGGCTCTTACGGCTGAAGAAATTACCGAGGTTGAAAACGAGGTTAACAGAATAATTCTTGAATCGGTTCCCGTCGAAACGATGGAAATGCCCATTGACGAGGCTAAGAAACTCGGTGCGATGGCACTTTTCGGCGAAAAGTACGGCGATATAGTCAGAGTCGTAAAAGCGGGCGATTTCTCGACCGAGCTTTGCGGCGGCACTCACGTTAAGAATACGGGCAATATCGGTCTGTTCAAGATTCTTTCCGAGTCCTCCGTTGCTTCGGGAGTACGCAGAATAACAGCCGTTACGGGCTTTAACGTAATGGACTATATCAATAAGAACAACGCTCTTATTAACGAAGCCTGCGCTTCCCTGAAGGTTACAAATACCGCCGACCTTGCCGTTAAAACAACCGCTCTTGCGGCTGAATTAAAGGAAAAGGACAGGGAAATCGAACGCCTTAATTGCGAAATCAATTCCCAGAAGGCGAAGCAGTTTGATTCGGTTGAAATAGGCAGCATTGAGCTTATTGCCAACGGTAATGTCGATTCTTCGGTTGACATCCGTTCACTTGCGGAAACAATCCGTGACGAGAACGAAAACAGAGTTGTCGTTCTTTCGTCCGTAAATAACGAAAAGGGCACCTGCACCTTCGTCTGCGCCTGCGGAAAGAATGCTGTTGCATCAGGCGTTCTTGCGGGTAACGTTGTCCGTCAGGTCGCTCAGATTGCGGGCGGTAACGGCGGCGGCAAGCCCGATTTCGCGATGGCGGGCGGCAAGGACATTTCAAAGGTCGACGAAGCCATTAAAGCGACTGAAGAAATAGTCAAATCAATGATTAAATAAGGAGATTAAAATGGACTGCATTTTTTGTAAGATAGTTAACGGCGAAATCCCTTCGTCAAAGGTTTATGAGGACGATAAGGTTTATGCCTTCAACGACATTAATCCCCAGAGCGACAGACATATTCTTGTTATTCCGAAGGAGCATATCTGCTGCGCGAACAGGATTGACGAAACGAATTCTTCTCTTGTCGCTCATATCTTTGAGGTAATCCCGAAGATTGCCGCGCAGGAGGGGCTTGAATTTTACCGCATTATAAACAACTGCGGCGAAAAGGCGGGTCAGACGGTAATGCACCTGCATTTCCATATTTTAAGCGGCGAAAATTTAGGCGAAAGACTCGTTTAAAATGAAGCGTACATTTGCTTGTATCGGCGCCGCTGCGCTTTTGACAATGTGCGCTCTGACTTCAGTTAATACATTTACGGCAAAGGCAGTTTTCATAACCGCCTTTGTCGTTTTATTTATTTCGCTTATTATTAAAAAGACGAGGTCACACGCGGCTCTTCCCGTTATAGCGGCGACGGTTTGCGTCTGCTGCGTTGTTTTTGCTTTTTACGGCTTTTCCGTTGAGAAAAAGACGTGCGCTCTTGACGACAGGGGGAAAACTCATCATTTAATATGTCAGATTATAAGTCTTCCCGTCGCCGATAACGGCAGGGTTTACTACACCGTTAAGACCGAAGAGATTGACGGCAAGCCGAATGTTCAGAAAATGCGTCTTTCTTTTAAGGAGTATCTTAACGCCGAGCCGTTTGACAGACTTGAGGGCGATTTTCATACTTACAAGCTCGGCGCTTTTTCAAGCGAAACAGAAACCTACTACTGTTCAAAGGGACTCTTCCTCGGAGGGTATACAGATAAAACCGAAAACCTCATAATAACGGGAAAAATCGGCTTTCATCCTATGTATTATGTTCTTAAGGCGAAGCAGTTTGTCATTGATACGGTTTCGCTGTGCGTTCCCAACGAATACGGCGGACTGCTTACGGGCTTTCTTCTCGGCGAAAAGGGAAGAGTCAGCGAAAAAACGCTCAACGCCTTTTCGCTTATTGGCTCGTACCATCTTTTAGCCGTTTCGGGCTTGCATATAACCGTATGGACGGGTTTTGTGTATTCGTTTTTAAGGGCGTTAAAGCTTAAAAGAAAGCTTTGCAATTCTTTGCCGATTCTTTTTATACTGTTCTTTATGGCGCTTACGGGTTTTAATCCGCCGGTAGTAAGAGCGGGCGTTTTAATGTTCTTCGTCTTTGCGGGGCGGTTGTCCGACAGAGAAGCCGACAGCATTAATTCCATCGGCTTTGCGGTAACGCTTCTCGTTGTGTTCAATCCGTTTTCCGCCCTTTCAAAAAGTCTGTGGCTTTCTGTCTTCGCCGCGCTCGGCATTATTCTTGTTTCGGGCAGGATTTACGCGGTAATGAATAAAAAAGAGCTTAAGAACAGGTTACTTGAATTTATAAAAACATTTTCTCTTCAGAGCTTTGCGGTAAGTCTTTCGGTAACGGTTTTCACTCTGCCGCTGACAGTTCTTTTCTTCGACCGCTTTTCGCTTGTAACGCCTATTGCAAATCTTGTGCTTATTGAAATAACCTCGTTTGCAATGCTTCTTTCGGGATTTGCGGTACTGCTTTTCGCTTTAAAGCTTGCCTTTGCGGCATACCCGCTTTTCTTTGCTTCGTCATTTCTTGCAAAGGTTATTTCCGACTTTGCGGCATTTCTTTCGAAACTGCCGTATATAACGCTTTCAACGGATTTTCTGCCTTTAAAGATTTTCGCGTTACTTACGCCCTTTTTTGTGTTCTCGGTTTACTTTTTGAAGAAAAGAAACAAGGAACGTTTAATAAAAATCGTTTCAACCGCAATTGCCGTATCGTTTGTTTTTATTTCCGTTTTCGGAGTCTTGACCGAAAGAAAACGCGTCAGGATTTATATTCCCGCCGTGGGCGACGGTATGAGCGTCGCTCTTGTTTACGGCAATAGCGCTTCCCTGATAGGCTGCGGCGGAAATTTCTTTGCATATTCATCGGTTTGTGATATAATGAAAAAAGAGGGCGTCGCAAAGCTTGATTTTCTTTTCGCGCCGACAAACGACAGGTTCGTCTATTCGTTTTTTGACGAACTGCGAAACGGCTTTGATATTGATATGATTAAGGAATGCGAATACGGTCTTGTAAAGCTCGATGACGGCGTAAGCGTTGAATGCCGCGTAGACTTTGCTTACATCAGTTGCAAAGGCGTTACGGCGCTTATACTTTTTAATCCCGATTATAACGCTGCTCTTTTGCCCGAAGAGTATTCTTCGGCTGATTATCTTTTTGTCAGGGGAAGCGAACCGGTTAATTATAAAAAGGACGGTTTTTCTTCCGTTATCGTCGTAACCGATAAAAAGGGCGACAGCAGTGATTTGATATACGCGGGCGACGAAATAATGTATCTGGAGGCGGAACAGAATGGACGAGCAAGGCTTGAAACAGCAAATTAAAGAGAATACTTTGTCCGGGGCATATCTGTTCTACGGCGAGGAGGATTATCTTAAGGAGCTCTATGTCAATCGGGTTCTCAAAAGGTGCGTAAATCCCGGTTTTGAGGGCTTTAATCTTCATAAATACGACGGCGAGAGCGCCGAAATGAACGATTTTATCGACGCGGCGCAGATGCTGCCTATGATGAGCGACAGAGTTGTCGTTCTTGTAAGGGATTTTGATTTGTCAAAGCTTTCTTCTGAAGAAAACGAGCAGTTTTCCGCGTTTATGGAGGACGTTCCCGAAAGCACGGTTATTCTTTTCTGGCTTGACGCGATTAAGTTCAATCCTAAAAAGGACAATAAATGGAAAAAGATAGTTTCCCTTTTTGAAAAACACGGTCACGCCGTTGAGTTTGAGAAAAAGGACAAAAACTACCTTTCAAAATTTGTTATCGGTATCGCGGGAAAGCAGGACAGACAGATTTCCCAAAGCGACGCGTACTATCTTATAGACACCGTAGGCGACGACCTTAACGTGCTTGAGAACGAAACGAATAAGCTTTGCGCCTACTGCGAAAACGGCGTTATCGACAGAAACGCGATTAATACCGTTTCGACAAGAACCGTTACCGTAAAGGCGTTTGAACTGACTAAGGCCGTTTCTTCGAATAATCTCAACCGCGCGTTTGAAATACTCAACGTTTTCTTTGAACAGAAGATGGAGCCTACCGTTATACTCAATGAAATCATTACCGCTTACGTTGATATGTACCGCGCAAAGGTTTCGCTTTCATCGGGTGAGGGCAGCGAGGCTCTCGCGCCAGATTTCAGTTACGGAAATACATCCTTCAGGCTTAAAAACGGCGCGTCGTACGCGTCAAACATTTCGGTCGAGCAGTTAAGGGATTGCCTTATGGAGCTCGACAGGGCGGACGCGGTAATAAAATCCACTGCGGGCGATAACAGGCTTGCTCTTGAACAGCTTCTCGTTTCGCTTGCGGTAATATCTAACAGGTAGAATTATGATTAAAATCAGACAGGCGGTCATCGTCGAGGGCAGGTATGACAGAAAAAAGGTCGAAAACATACTTGATACGCTAATAATCGAGACCGACGGCTTTGCAATTTTCAAAAACAAGGAAAAGCAGGCGCTCATACGCCGTTTAGCCGATACAAGAGGAATTGTCGTTCTTACCGACAGCGATACCGCGGGCTTTAAAATCCGCTCGTTTTTAGGCTCGATTGTCCCTCCCGAGAAGATAATTCACGCCTATATTCCAGACGTTTTAGGCAAGGAAAAACGCAAGGACAAGCCTTCAAAGGAAAACAAATTAGGCGTCGAGGGTATGACTGCCGAAATTATTATGCAGTCGCTTGACCGCGCAGGAGTCACCTGCGAAAAGACCGAAAAAACCGACAGAAAGCCGGTAACGAAAATCGATTTATACGAAGACGGAATTACGGGCAATAAAAACAGTAAGTCAAAAAAAGCTCTGTTTCTTAAAAAACTCGACCTTCCCGAAAGGCTGTCGACGAATTCGCTTTTAAAGCTTATAAATACGTTTATGACCTATGACGAATACAGGCAGGTAATTGATGAAATAAAAAACGGGTAACGATATTTCGTTACCCGTTTTTTTACTGTTCGTCCGAGGCGAGAACCTCGTTCTCCCTGAACAGCAGTGAAATGCACCAGATACCTGCGAGAGCGACTAATGTGTAAATAATCCTGCTTATTATCGCTCCCTGGCCGCCGAAGAGCCAACCGACTATGTCAAACCTGAAAAGCCCTATTGAGCCCCAGTTGAGCGCGCCGATAATAACAAGTATCAGAGAAATTCTGTCAAGCATCAAATTCACTCCTTGTGTTTGCGTTCACAAGGATAGTATTGACGGAATGTTTCAGATTATTCCTGCCGCCTTTTTCAGTTCGTCAACCTTATCGGTTTTCTCCCAGGTGAAATCGGCGTCGTTTCTGCCCATATGACCGTATGCGGCGGTCTTTTTGTAAATAGGTCTTCTCAAATCAAGCTTGTCTATAATCGCCGCGGGACGAAGGTCGAATACCTCGGTTACGATTGAGGAAAGCGTATCGTCCGAAAGAACGCCCGTGCCAAAGGTGTCGACCATTACCGAAACCGGTCTTGCAACGCCTATTGCGTAGGCAAGCTGTATTTCGCATTTGTCGGCAAGGCCCGCCGCTACAATGTTTTTGGCGACGTATCTCGCCGCGTAAGCCGCCGAGCGGTCAACCTTTGTCGGGTCTTTGCCCGAGAATGCGCCGCCGCCGTGGCGCGAGTAGCCGCCGTAAGTATCGACGATAATCTTTCTGCCCGTAAGTCCGCTGTCGCCTGCGGGACCGCCTACGACGAATCTTCCCGTGGGATTTACATAAATTACCGTGTCGTCGTCCAAAAGATTGGCGGGAATAATAGGCTTGATAACGTTTTCGACGATGTCTTTTCTGATTCTATCGAGTGAAACGTCCGCGCTGTGCTGGGAAGAAATGACGATAGTATCAATTCTTACCGGATTGTTGTCGTCGTCATATTCAACCGTAACCTGACTTTTTCCGTCGGGACGAAGATAGGGGAGAGTGCCGTTCTTTCTGACCTCGGTAAGCCTTAAAACAAGCTTGTGAGCAAGAGAAATCGGAAGCGGCATAAGCTCTTCGGTTTCGTTGCACGCGAAGCCGAACATCATACCCTGGTCGCCTGCGCCGTTAAGGTTATAGGCTTCGTCCTCGCCCTCTTTAACCTCAAGGCTTTTATCTACGCCGAGCGCGATATCGGGCGACTGACTGTCGATTAATGTAATTATTTTACAGGTGTTTCCGTCGAAGAATTTGCTTTCGTCGTCGTAGCCTATTTCACAAATAGTTTTCCTTGCTATTGACTCAATATCAATGTCGGCTGTCGTGGAAATTTCGCCCATAACGAGAACCTGACCGGTTGTGCAGGCGGTTTCGCACGCTACTCTGCCGAATTTGTCCTGGCTTAAAATCGCGTCAAGGACGGAATCCGAAATCATATCGCAGATTTTATCGGGATGACCTTCCGTTACGGATTCGGATGTGAAAAGATGTTTTGCCATTTTTTATACCTCGTTTTTAAGAATTTCGCAAAAAATTAAGCACCCGAAAAGGTGCTTAAAAAACACCTTATCTCTCGGCTTGCGCCGCAGGATTTAGCACCTTGCAGTATTGCAGGTTGCCGCGGTTTCAAAGGGCCTGTCCCTCCGCCGCTCTTTATAAGGAAAGGTATTTAATTTTTTGTCAATCTAATGATACTACCAAAAGCAGCTTTTGTCAATACAAAAGAAGAAAGACACCGCTTTTATAACTGAATTTTGCCTGCAAAAATAAGAATTACAAGCAACAGCGTAACCGCAAGAAAAGCCGAGGTTACAACAATAAGAACAGTTGTCGAAACGGACTTTTTCGTGTCTGAATTTTCGCTCTGGGGAATGAGCTTTGATTTTCTAAGCGCAGTGACAATTCCCTTGTAAAGGAACATTGTCAGCGTCGAGTTAAGACCTGCTTTGAGCAGATTGAACGGCAGCAGAAGCGGTAAAATCATACCGAGAACTACGGAGCGTTCAACATGCATATAGACGGGCGTTATAATGTAATTCCACAAAAGCATTACCGCCGTCATTGCAAGCGAAGCCGCAGCAAGACCGATAACTGCGCGCGAAAGCGTCTTTTTTCTTGAATAAATAAAGCTCGCTACTCCGATGAATACTGCCGAAGAAATGAAATTCATAAGAAGACCGATAATGCCGGTCGAGCTTACGGTGACCATTTCAATAAGGCAGACGACAAGCGACATAATAATACCCGCTATGGGTCCGAAAATAAATGCGGATACGGTCAGTATGACGTCCTTCGGCTCATAGGTCAGAAATCCGCCTATGCCGGGGATTCTTAAAAACATATCCGCAACTACGGCGAGCGCGCAAAGCATTGCCATGGTTACAAAATTCTTTAACTGAAGCTTTTTTTCTTTTTGCATAATTTCTCCTTTTCCTTCGGGGAAAAGAAAAGCCCTGACAAAACGTCAGGGCGTGATTTCTTAAAGAGCTTTTCTGATTCTCTCATCCGGACTTAAGACAAACGTCAATTACCGTCGGTTTCGGAATTTCACCGAATCAACCCGTTAAGGTTCGCAGACTTTACTGCCGGTGGGGAATCTCACCCCGCCCCGAATACAGTTTTATTGTGTTATTATTATATTCCCGCGACAGTTAATTGTCAACGGATTATTTCGTGTACTTTTCAATAAAGGACTTGATTGCCGGCCAGTATATTTCCGAATGATAGCAGCAGCTTCTTGCGTGAATAGCGTCCGGAACGGAAAGCTTTTCCTTCTCCGTCGGGCAGGCTTCATAAACCTGGTCAAGCATATGATAGGGAACGAAATCGTCCTCTTCGCCGTGGATGAAAAGCATAGGAGTCTTGCTCTTCTTAAGCTGTTCAATGCACGAAGCGTCCTTGAAATCATACTTGCTGCGAAGCTTTGTGACGATATCGATGCTGTATGTAAGCATTGATTTCGGAACCTTGGTTACGTTCTTGATAAGGTAATCGAAAATATCCCAGACTGATGTGTAACCGCAGTCCTCAACGGCGCATTTAACGTTGTCGGGAAGCTCTTCGCCGCAGGTCATCATAACCGTAGCCGCGCCCATTGAAACGCCGTGAAGAACTATCTGACAGTCCGGATATTCGTTGACGAGATATTTAATCCATTCAACGATGATAAGTCTGTCGTCCCAGCCCATTGTAACCTTATCGTTCTCGCTGTCGGCGTGACCGTTAAGGCTGGGCATGAGAACGTTGTAATCAAACTCGCCGTTGAAAACTTTTGCGTACATACCCATATACATAGGCGCCGAGGTGTAGCCGTGAATACAGATTACCCAGATGTTTGTGGGCTTCTTTGCGGGAAGAACGTCGGCATAAAGGTTGCCTCCGTCGGGAGAGACGATTGTAACCTTTTTCTTTTCGTGCTCGTTGAACCAGTCGATACCCTCTTTAAAAATCGGGAGCTCGTCGTATTCGTCGCCCGCGACTTTATCGTAAATCTTCTGTCTGAGGGCGCCTTCGAGGCCCTGTCTTTTAAGGTTCATGCTGTAAAATGCGTTTGCCGCTATAGCGTAAACAGCGGCTCCCGTAGCAGCGCTTACAACTATTACTTTAAGCGGCACGGGAAAATGTTTGCCGTTGGAAATATCTTTTTTCATAAGAAACACTCCTTAAGTTGATAAAATTATTATACACCAGCAAAAATACATAGTCAATAAATAACAATTAATAAAAGAATATAATTTTGTTGTTTTTTGGGTTGTTTTTGCAAAAAATATTTGATATAATAGTAAAACCTTAAGAAAAGGGGTATTGGATATGGAAAACGGCAAGAATTTCAGAAGCTCTGTTTTCGGCGGCTTTAATAAGCAGGACGTTATGGCTTATATCGAGCAGCTGCAGAATGAGCTTAACGGACTTAAAATTCAGATGAACGAGATTAAGAAAGAGTATTCTCTCGCTCAGCAGGAACTGGCAAAGATTCCCGCCCTTGAAGAAAAACTTGCGGATAAAGAGCAGGTTGAACAGCAGAACGCTCAGCTTCTCTCTCAGGTCGAAACTCTTCAGGCAGGTCAGCAGAAGGCTAAGGACGAATATGAAAAGGTAAAGGCTGCCGAAGCACAGCTCGGCGCGGCTTTTGTCGACGCGCGCCGTTATTCCGATGAAATAATCACGGCTGCAAGGGACCGCGCTTCAGACGTCTCCAAGCAGGCAAGCGAAGATATAGCCAATAAGGCGGACCAGATTCGTCAGGTTGCGTCCGAGGCTGAAAAGCTCACCCTCGATATGCGCCAGAAGATGGAAGCTCTTTCAAGAAGCATTTCCGACCTTTCGGGTAAAATGAGTGCTGTTGCGGTCACTCTTGTCAAGACCGAGGCCGAACCGTCCTTCAAACCCAGAGTTGATTTTGACGCTCTTAAGGAGATGGGCTTCGATAAGACCGACGACGTTGTCAGCGTCGAAAAGGACGAAAAAACGGGTATGACCTTCGTTTCTTACGAGCCCAACACAAACTTCAACGATGACCTCAATTTCCAGCCCGACGATTTTGACACGGGCGAAGCGGCTGAGGCGGAAGGCTTTTAAATGGATTCCGGAAAGTTAGTTCAATTAAGGAAAAGAATTATCGAAAATGATTTTTCTTCTCTGAATAATATGCAAAAAGAAGCGGTCTTTAATGCAAAAGGGCCGCTTTTAATTCTTGCGGGCGCGGGAAGCGGAAAAACGACTGTTATAGTCAACCGTATCGCCGCGCTTTTAAAATACGGCGAGGCGTATCATTCCGATTATTTTGAACGCACCCCGCAGGAGGGCGACGAAGCGCTTCTTCAGGCTTATCTTGACGGCGACAAATCGGTTTATGACGATATAAAGGACCTTTTAAAGGTCAACGCCCCGAAGCCCTGGCAGATATTGGCAATAACCTTTACGAACAAAGCGGCGGACGAATTAAAAACGAGGATTTCGCTTGTAGTTCCCGAGGGCGCGGATGAGATTACCGCCTGCACCTTCCATTCGGCGTGCGTACGGTTTTTAAGGCGTTTCGGCGAGAGTCTGGGCTATACGACGCATTTCACGATTTACGACACCGACGACTCGAAAAGGGTAATAAAAAAATGCCTTGAAAGACTTGACATAAACGAAAAGATTTTTCAGCCGAAGTATGTTCAGAATGCGATTTCTTCGCTTAAAAACAAGAACATAATGCCCGAGGAATTTGTGTCCTCGGTAAGCTCCAATCCGATGGATAAAACCATAGCGCAGATTTACCTCGAATATCAGAAAGAGCTTAAAAAAGCCGACGCTATGGATTTTGACGACCTGCTTGTCAACGCGGTTAAGCTTCTTGAGGAAAACGAAGTCGCAAGGGAATACTATCAGAACCGCTATCACTACGTTATGGTCGACGAGTATCAGGACACGAATATAGTTCAGTATCAGCTGACTCATATTCTCGCGGGGAAATACGAAAATCTCTGCGTTGTAGGCGACGATGACCAGAGTATCTATGCTTTCCGCGGCGCGACGATAGAAAACATTCTTCAGTTTGAGGACAATTACCCGTCCGCAAAGGTAATCAGGCTTGAACAGAATTACCGTTCAACGGGCAATATTCTTTCGGCGGCAAATGAGGTTATAAAGAACAATAACGCGAGAAAGGGAAAAAATCTCTGGACCGATAAGGGCGACGGAGAAAAGATTACCGTAAAAACCGTTCCCGACGAATACAGCGAGGCGGATTATATTGTCGATACCGTTTTAAGCGACGTTTCAAAGGGTATGAAATGGTCTGACCACGCCGTGCTTTACAGAATGAATTCGCAGTCGAATACGATTGAACGCGCGTTCTTAAGGCAGAGCATTCCATATAAGCTTATCGGTACTAAGTTCTATGAACGTAAAGAGGTTAAGGACATTCTCGCTTACCTTGCCGTTATTGCAAATCCTAACGACGCGGTGCGCCTTAACAGGATTATCAATGTTCCCAGAAGGGGAATAGGCGATACTACGATGGAAAATGTCGCCGCCGTTTCTTCGGCTCTGGGCATTTCGCAGTTCGAGGTAATGAAAACTGCCGACGAATACGCGCCGATTAAACGCGCGGCTGAAAAGCTTAAGGCATTTGCCGCGATGATTGAGGATTTTCAGCAGTTCAACGAGGAAAACGAACTCGAAAAGCTTTTCACATATATCGTCGACACGGTAGGGTATAAAGAACATCTCGCGCTCGACAAGGTTACATACGACGACAGGCTCTCAAATATACTTGAATTGCAGTCCAATCTTGCAAGGTACACCGAGGAAAATCCCGAGGGCGACCTTACGGGATATCTTGAAGAGGTCGCGCTCTATACCGACCTTGACACCTTGAGCGAGGACAGCGACGCGGTTGTTCTTATGACGCTGCATTCCGCAAAGGGACTTGAATTTCCCGTTGTGTTTATCGCGGGAGTAGAAGAGGGAATTTTCCCGTCCGCTCAGTCGACCTATTCGTCGTCGGAGCTTGAGGAAGAACGCCGCCTTTGCTATGTCGGTATTACAAGGGCGAAGACGAAACTTCATCTGATAAATGCGAAATCGAGAATGCTTTTCGGCTCGACCGCATATTGCCGTCCGTCAAGATTTATTGACGAAATACCCGACGTTTATACCGAGGGCAAGAAGGAGCCGACAATTGCCGATATCGCGTTCAGGCGCACAATTGAAAAGGCTCAGAACGAGGTTGAAAAGAACAAGGCTGCAATAAACAGGGGTTTCGGTATCGCTTCGACGCGTATGTCTTCGTCGGAACCTCTTGTCGACTATAAGGTCGGCGACACGGTTAAACATAAGGTTTTCGGCGTAGGTATGATTACAAAGGTTTCGCCGATGGGTAATGACGCGCTGCTTGAAATCGCGTTTGAAACCGTCGGCACGAAAAAGCTTATGAGCCGTATGGCGAAGCTTGAAAAAGTTTAGTTTATGAGGTGATAATATGCCTGCATTTGCGACGCATTATATTTTTCTTGAGGAATTAAAGGACGAAATTGAAAAACAGACCGGCTTTACGCTCGATTATAAGGTCGCCGGAGTCGGGACTCAGGGACCTGACATATTCATTTTTCACAGACTCTGGCCGCCGGTTGCGGTTTACAAATCGCTTTTCGGCGTAGCTTCACAGCTTCACAGGGGAAAGCCTGCCGAGCTTTTCGAGGCCTTTGCCGAATACCTTAAGGCGAGTCCCAATCCCCATATCGCGCGTTCCTTTATTTACGGATTTATTCTTCACTACGCGCTTGACAGAAACTGTCATCCCTTCGTCTACGCTTATCAGGATATGATAACCGAAACGAATAAACACATTCATCCGCTCGCCGCCCATAATCAGGTTGAACACGCGGTCGACACCTATCTTCTCAATAAAAGAAAGGGCATTTATCCTCCGTCGCTTTTCAGTCCGGAAGAAACCCTTACCACGGATGAAACCGAGCTTGACGAAATCGGCTCGGTAATGCAGTTCGTCGTCAAAAAATGCTTCAATAAAGATATTGCTTTTTCCGAGGCGAGAAGAGCCGCAACGGACACCGCCAATCTTCAGAAGGTGCTTTCCGACAAAAAAGGCAGGGCGGTAAAAATCGCGAAGGCGATTGAAACGCCTCTGGGACCTGTCGCCCATTATTTCAAGCCCTCGGCGTCCATCAAGCCGACCAATCTTCTGCTTTGCGACAGGTATGCGAACAGATGGCATCACGAATGGGTTTCGCCGTATTCTAAAGAAAAAAGCGCCGAAAGCTTTGAAGACCTTTTTGAAAAGGCAAAGCCCGACGCAATTGAACTGATTAAAGGCTTCGACGAAATCGTCAGAGGCGAAAAAACGGGTTACGAGGTCACCGGAAACATCTCGTTCCTTACGGGACTTGAGGTAACCGAATAATACGCCTGTTTATTTGAAAAGGTAAAGGCTCAGCGCCATAACCGCCATGCCCGAAATTATACCCGATACCGATTTGTCGTTGCTTTTATCTTCGACCGAAGAGGGTATGAGTTCGGTTAAGGAAATAAAGGTCATTATTCCCGCCACCAGTCCGAAAAGAATACCGAAAACGGTTTCGTTAAGGCGTTTTCTTAAAAGAAGATAGCCGATTAAAGCTCCCGCGGGCTCGGCTATTCCCGACAGAAAAGAAATAAAAAACGCCTTTTTTCTGTTTCCTGTCGAAAAGTAAATCGGAACCGAAACCGCAATCCCTTCGGGTATATTGTGAATGGCAATTGCGACCGTAATCGGAATTGCGAGCGCGGGGCTTTTAAGAGCCGAAACAAAGGTCGCAAGTCCCTCGGGGAAATTGTGTATTCCCATAGCCACGGCGGTATAAACGCCCGTTTTATTAAGCTTGTTTTTGTTTTCGGGCAAAAGCTTTTCAATAAGAAAAATTATTAGCATTCCCGAAAGAAAACAAAGGCACGAATACAAAAACGACTGCTTTTGAGTAAAGCTTTCGTTAAACGAATTTACGCTTTTGTTCATTATTTCGGTCAGCGACGCGTAAATCATAACTCCCGCCGAAAAGGACAGCGCGAAGGACAGAAAGCCCTTGCTTGTTCTTTTCGCGAAAAGCGAAATAATACTGCCGATTACAGTTGAAACGCCCGCGAGAAAGCACATAAGAAAAGCCAAAGCGGTGTTGTTCATTTTCTCACCCTTTAGCAGTATATTTGACCTGTCCCGAAAACGTGCGGTTGTACTTTTTGCTAATTCAAAAAGCTCAAATTAATGTAATCTGCATATTGAATAATCCGACTTAAAATGCTATGATATTTATTAGTTTTTTTTGAAAGGGGAATTATATGGATACTCAGGTTTCTGCAGTAAATCAGAAAAATATGAAATTCAAGGAGATTGCCGCTTATTCGCTCGGTCTTTTCGGCTTTCAGGCGATAGTCGGTCTTCTCAATTCCTATCAGGCGGAGTTTGACGGCTCAATACTCGGCGCGGATATCGCCGTTGTCGGCATACTCATTCTCGTCGCCAAGATATTGTCCGCCGTTTTTGACCCGATAGTCGGCAATATGATTGACCGTTCAAAGAGCAAAAACGGAAAATTCAAGTCAATGATTCTTAAGTCGATTGTCCCTCTTCTTGTAATGAGCGCGGTCGTATTCATTGACGTACCGTTCAAATCCAACAGAATGGTTACATACGTCTGGATTTTCGGTACATATCTTCTCTGGAGTCTCGCAATGACGCTCGGCGACGTTCCGTCTCAGGGAATAGCCTCTGTTCTTACGCCCAACCCGACGGAGAGAACGAATGTCGTTTCTATTTCAAATACGTTCAAGCAGATTGGTTTTTCTGCCTGCGTTGTAATTGTTCCCGTAGTATGTATTCTCATTCCCAACGGTTCAAAGGTATTTGTAAAAAGCGGCGAAACGGACACGCCTATGATAGCGGGCGAATACTTCTGGACTGCCGTTCTTACGGCGGCTCTCGGCTGTATTCTTTTTGCACTGATTCCGCTTGTAAACAAAGAAAGAGTTCCCTATCAGTCGGGCGAAAAGACCACGTTTAAAGATATGATTCACGCGCTTAAGGATAATAAACCCCTTATGCTCGTTATTGTTTCGTATTTTCTCGGATTCGGCAGACAGATGTCAATGGGCATTCAGGTTCAGGCTGCGAACGTTCTTCTCGGCTCCCAGAACCTTGTTGCCGTACTCGGTATCGTTACTGCGATAGGCTCGATGATTTCAATGGCAATCTGTCCCGTGCTCATTAAAAAGCTCGGCGAAAAGAAGGTCTATATTCTTCTTTCGGTATACGGCTTTGTCGCTTCAATTCTTTCATTCGTTGTCGGTCATTTCTGGTTCAAGAATCCCGATAATACCTTCCTTACGGTACTCTTCTACGCGTTCCTGTTCCTTATCGGTCTTCAGTTTGCGGCGGTAACGCTTATGCCTATGATTATGACTGCGGACTGCGTTGATTACTATGAATACAAGACGGGCAAGCGTATGGAAGGTGCCGCATATTCAATTCTTACGCTTACAATCAAGGTTTGCCTTGCGCTCGGCGTTGCCCTCGGTCTCGTTTTCGTTCAGTTTTCAAACTATTCAGATACCGTCGCTCAGATTGCCGCGGGTACGGCTACGGGCTTCAGCGAAAGCACGAAGAATATTGTCTTCTTCGCTTATACCGCAGTTCCCGGAATTCTTGCTTTGCTTTCAATAATCCCGATGTTCAAGTATGACATTGTCGGCAGTAAAAAGCAGGAAATTGCCGAAGAGCTTCAGAAGAGAAGAGAAGCGAAATCGGAAGAATAATTCCCGGTATTACAAAACCCCGATTCTTTTTGAAGAATCGGGGTTATTTTTTTATGGATTCGTTTTTATTTCTGCTCGCCGGCGTTATTCCTGAACATTTCGGGCTTTTCAACGCGGGAGTGGATTATACTGCCGCATTCCATACAAATCGTATGAATAATGTTACTGCCGAATACTCCGCTGACGCCGAGCTTGAGGCAGGCGTCGCCGACCTGATAGCCGTAGCTTAAATCCTTGCTTTTGCAATAAGGACATTCCTCGTAAACAATTTTCGTCATAATATGCACCTCGTCTTATTTATAATTACTATAACAACGCCGCCGCCGCTTTGTCAAGATAGACGGTAACGGACGGATGAAACTGAAGTATTGAAGCGGGACATTTTGGCGTAACCTCGCCCTCAATCATAGCTTTGACCGCCTTCTGCTTTTTTTCGCCCGTGGCAATCATAATGATTTTCTTTGCGCTCATTATGTTTCCTATTCCCATAGTCAGCGCGTGAGTGGGCATCGGGTTTTCGTCAAAATAAACCGAATTGGAAGTCCTCGTGCTTTCGGTCAGCGCAATTTTAAACGCGCCTTTAGTGTATTTTTCGGCGGGCTCGTTAAAGCCTATATGACCGTTTGTGCCTATGCCGAGAAGCTGAATATCGACCAGCCCCGCGTCAACAAGCATTTTGTTGTAGCGTTCGCATTCCTTTTCGTCGTTTTCCGTGTTGCCGTCAAGAAAATGGATGTTATCGGGATTGATATCGGTTTTTGAGAAAAGGTGCTCGTTCATAAACGAATAATAGCTGTTCTTGTTCTCACGGGGGAGGTGACAGTATTCGTCAAGATTAAAGGTCGTAACGTCCTTGAAACTAAGCTCGCCGACGCTGCATAACTTTGAAAGATAGTCGTATGTCGGTATCGGTGACGCGCCCGTAGCGAGTCCTAAAACTATTTTCGGATTATGCCTTATTGCCGAAGCTAACTGCGAGCCGACTTTTATTCCGATTTGTTCCGCATTGTCAAAAATCTGTACATCCATATTCTCACCTCTTTTCACAGATTATACAATAAAAACTCTTTTAATGCAATAACTTGACAAAAGTGATAAAATATATTTAGTTTTTTTAAGGAGTCTTTTTATGAAACCATACGGACTTATTCTTGCGGGCGGCGGCGCAAAGGGCGCGTATCAGATGGGCGCCTGGAAAGCTATGCGCGAGATGGGTATTAAAATCGAAGCTATTGCGGGCGTTTCCATAGGCGCGATTAACGGCGCGCTTATTGCTCAGGGCGATTATGACAGGGCGGTCGAGCTCTGGAACAAGGTCGAGGTTGCCGACGGCATTAACTTTACGGGCGAATTAAAGGACCCGAACAATCTGTTTTCAAAAAGCAATATGGTTCAGATTGTCAAGGAGGTTATCAAGAACGGCGGCGTCGACGC
This sequence comes from Clostridia bacterium, assembly GCA_017613735.1. GTDB lineage: Bacteria > Bacillota > Clostridia > Oscillospirales > Acutalibacteraceae > Fimenecus. The sequence continues at coordinate 148,699 of JAGADF010000008.1, read as the reverse complement.
GACACCTGCGAAGGAGCTTATCGCCGAATATATAGACGAGGAAAAAGTACGCGAAAGCAATTTGCCCTTAGGTCTTGTCACATATAACCTTTCGGGTATGAAGGCGGTTGAAATTTTCGTCGACGAGATGGAAAACGGCAAGCTTGTCGACTACCTTATGGCGTCCGCGCGTTTTCCGGGACTTGCCAATCAGGGCCCCGACGACCAGAGCTATTTTGACGGCGGAGTCTATGATAACGCGCCCATAAGCGTTCTGCGCGACAGAGGCATAAACCGTCTTATAATAGTCGATATTTCGGCTATGAAGGGCATGGCTCACAGGCAGGATTTGTCAAACGCCGATATTATTTTCATAAGACCTTACGAGCCTAAGGATTTGGGCGAACCCTTTGAATTTGAAAAAGAAAAAAATCAGATGCGAATAGAAATGGGCTATCTCGATACCAAAAAAGCCTTCGGCTATCTTTCGGGCAGATGCTTCTACTTTATGCCCAAGGATTACAGAATTCTTCAGCAGAAATACGGCTTCAGAGTCGCCAATGATATGGAGCTTCTTGGCTTCTCGCTGGGTATGGAACGCCTTAAAATCTATAATGCAAAGGAATTTGTCGAAATTCTTAAGCAGGAATATGTCAACTGCAAGAGCGAAAAGACCGAGGTACGTCAGGTGCTCGGCAGAACGATAATTCCGCGTTCGGAAGAGCGCAAGGAGGTTTTAAAGGCGATTCTTTCAAAGGACAAAAAGGTGAATTATAAATTTAAATTTGCCATAGACCTTCTCGACGAAATGACCGAGGGAATGGAACCCGAAGAAGTTCCCGCCGAACCTGAGGAAAGCCTGATTCCCGAACAGATAAAGCAGGAAGAAACAACCGAATAAAAGTAATATAAATTCCTCCCGGAGCATATCTATTAGCGATATGTATTTGGGAGGTTTTATTTTGAAAGATATAGTTGAAGAAAGGGCTGTCGAGCTGGGCGAGTACATAGTCGAAAACAAAGCCACCGTAAGAGCCGCCGCAAAGAAATTCGGGGTTAGCAAAAGCACCGTTCATATGGACGTTTCAAAACGGCTTGAAAGGGTTAATCCGTCGCTTTTTCTTGAGGTCAGGCAGGTGCTCGACGTAAATAAAGCGCAGCGGCACATACGCGGCGGAATCGCCACGAGGGAAAAATATCTTCACAAAAAAGACTGATAAATCGGACAGATAACAATTCTGTCCGATTTTTTTCTTGATAAAAGTTAATACTTATAGTATAATTAATCAATTATATTTTTAGGAGATATAAAATTGAACGAAGATTTAGTCAGAAACGGTAATATTCTTCTTGTTCCCGCCGTGCCTCTTCGGGGTATGGTTATGTTCCCGAATGAGTCGTTGCACTTTGACGTCGGCAGGAAAAAGACAATAGCGGCGGTTAAGACTGCGCTTGTTAAAAAGCAGGATTTGCTTCTTGTCACGCAGAAGGACACCGCGGTTGATAATCCTACGGGCAGCGATATTTATTCCGTAGGCGTGCTTTGCTCTGTCATTCAGGCTGTAAAGCTTCCCCACAGCGAGGTTATGCGCGTTTATGTCGAGGGTAAGCAGAGGGTCAGAGTTGACACCATTGTCACCGACAAGCTTTTCTATTCGGCGTTTGTCGAGCCGCTCTATGAAAAAAGCGTAGCCTCAAAGGACGCCGATTTGCAGACGGCTTTCGTCAGAAATGCGAAAGAGCTTTTTGCCGATTTTCTCGAATTGAACGAGCAGGTTCCGCCCGATATAATTATCGGCGTTGAAAAATGCGAAACCGCGGGCGAAACTGCGGACCGGATTGCATACAGTATTCCGCTTGAGTATAAAGACAAGCAGGCGGTGCTTGAAACGCTCAATCCCTTAAAGAGAATTGAAAAGCTCTGCGTTCTTCTCACAAAGGAAAACGAGCTTCTTTCGATTGAAGAGGGCATAAGGCAGAAAGTCAACGAGCAGATTGACGACAATCAGCGCGAATACTATCTTCGTGAACAGCTCAAAGCCGTTTCCGCTGAGCTTAACGAGGGCGAGGACGTTCAGGGCGAAGCCGAGGAATACAGGCAGAAAATTCTCGCCGTAGGCTTTCCCGAGGATGAGGAGAAAAAACTGCTTAAAGAGGTAAAACGCTTTTCGCAGATGCAGTCATCTTCGCCCGACGCGAATGTTATAAGGAACTATCTCGACAGGGTTGTCGACCTGCCGTGGAATAAGTATTCAAAGGACAATCTTAATCTCGAAAACGCCCGCAGGGTGCTTGACAGAGACCACTACGGACTTGACGAAATAAAGGACAGAATTATCGAACTGCTTGCGGTTCTTAAAATGTCCGGCGGAGTTAAAGGTCAGGTAATCTGTCTTGTCGGACCTCCCGGCACGGGTAAAACCTCAATAGTCAGGTCTCTTGCCAAGGCTATGAACCGCAGATATGTCCGCGTTGCGCTCGGCGGCGTTCACGACGAAGCCGAAATCCGCGGTCACAGAAAGACATATATCGGCGCAATGCCCGGAAGAATTATTGACGCGGTTGAAAAGGCGGGCACTGCCAATCCGCTGATTCTTCTTGACGAAATCGACAAGCTCGGTATGGATTACAAGGGCGACCCGTCGGCGGCTCTTCTTGAGGTTCTTGACGGTGAACAGAATAATTCCTTCACCGACCACTATATTGATATTCCCTTCGATCTGAGCAAGGCTCTTTTCATAACGACTGCGAACGATTTAAGCGCCGTTCCCGAGCCTCTTCTTGACAGAATGGAAGTAATTGAGCTTCGCAGCTACACCCGCGAAGAAAAGTTCAATATAGCCAAAAGACATCTTGTCAAAAAACAGCTTAAGGCTAACGGGCTTACCTCAAAGATGGTAACCATAAAAGATGACGCCATATATCTTCTTATCGACGGCTACACCCGTGAAGCGGGCGTAAGAAAGCTCGAAAGAATTATCGGTAAGGTTTTAAGAAAAACCTGTATTAAATTTGCAAACGGCTTTGAGGGTAAGATTACAATCAGGGCAAACGATTTGCACGAATATATCGGCGCGGTAAAATACACGAACGATAAAACCGAAAAGCAGAACGAGGTCGGCGTTGTCAACGGGCTTGCCTGGACGTCGGTCGGCGGCGAAATGCTGAAGGTTGAGGTTGCCGTAATGGAGGGCACGGGCAAGGTTGAGCTTACCAGTTCTCTCGGCGACGTAATGAAAGAGAGCGCAAAGGCGGCTATAAGCTATATACGTTCCTATGCGGATTATCTCGGCGTTTCACCGACTTTTTATAAGGACAAAGATATTCACATTCACGTTCCCGAGGGCGCTGTGCCGAAGGACGGTCCGTCGGCGGGCGTTACCATTACGACTGCGCTTGTTTCGGCGCTTACGGGCGCTCCCGCAAAAGCCGACGTCGCCATGACCGGCGAGGTCACTCTTACGGGCAGGGTTCTCGCCATCGGCGGACTTCGTGAAAAGAGTATGGCGGCGTACACAAATTCAATGAAAACCGTTCTCATTCCCGAGGACAATAAAAAAGACCTTGAAGAGGTTGATAAAAAGGTGCTCGAGAATATTGAGTTTGTTCCCATAAGCCGCGTTGAAAAGGCCATAGAGTATACGCTTGTCCGAAAGGAAAAGGAAAAAGGCGAAAAGAAACTTGAGAACATTCCCGTTGAAAAACGGAATACAGATTCTCTCTGGAGCTGAAATTATGATTAATTATAATAAGGCTGAGTTTGAAACCGCTTTCGGAACGACCTCGCAGATCCCGACGGACAGACAGATTGAAATTGCCTTTGCGGGCAGGTCAAACGTCGGCAAATCCTCGCTTCTTAATAAGCTTTTCAACAGAAAAAATCTTGCGAGGGTAAGCTCGGTTCCGGGTAAAACCGCTACAATTAATTTCTATAAGGTTGACGGGATTCGTTTTGTCGATTTACCGGGTTACGGCTACGCCAAGGTCTCGAAGGGCGACAAACGCCGCTGGGCGTTTTTGCTTGAAAGCTATTTCAATACGGGCCGCGACATAAGGCTTGTCGTTCTTCTTATTGATATCAGAAGACCTCCGAGCGCGGACGATATGCTAATGGTCAACTTCCTTAAGGAAAAAGGCTATGACTTTATAGCCGTTCTCACTAAAAAGGACAAGCTTAACAAAACCGAATTCAGTCAGCGGATGGAGTCTGTCGGAAACGAGCTCGGCATTGAAAGCGAAAGAATAATTCCGTTTTCCGCCATGAACGGCGACGGACTCGATAGAATAAAAGCAATTATCAATGAATATACGAAGGAGTAAGGATTATGTTTGTTTCAGATGCGCTTAACGTAAACGAAAAGGGACACCTGACAATAGGCGGAGCCGATACGGTCGAAATTGCCGAACAGTTCGGTACGCCCTGTTATGTTTTTGATGAGAACCAAATCAGAAAAAACTGTCAGGCATTCGTAACCTCAATCGAAGAAAACTATGACGGCAACGGTCTTGTATGCTATGCGAGCAAGGCTTTCTGCTGTATGCAGATGTGCCGTATCTGCGATGAGGAAAAAATGGGACTTGACGTCGTATCGGGCGGCGAGCTTTTCACCGCTATTCAGGCGGGCTTTCCTATGGGCAAGGTCATTTTCCACGGCAACAACAAAACCTATGAAGAGCTTCTTATGGCTGTTCAGAACAACGTAGGCAGAATTATAGTCGACAATTTTACAGAGCTTGAAATGCTTGAAAAAATTGCGGCTGAAAAGAATATTACAGTACCCGTTCTTCTTCGTATAAAGCCCGGTATCGAGGTACATACTCACGAATTTATCAGGACGGGTCAGATCGACTCGAAATTCGGCTTCGCGCTTGAAACAGGCGAGGCTATCGAGGCGGTTACCCAGTGCCTTAACACAAAGCATCTTGAGCTTCGCGGACTTCACTGTCATATCGGCTCTCAGGTATTTGAAATCGACCCGTTTAAGCTTGCGGGCTCGGTTATGGTTAAATTCATCCGTCAGATAAGGGATGAAACCGGCGTTGAAATGAAAGAACTCAACCTCGGCGGCGGCTTCGGCATAAAGTATCTTACCACCGACAATCCCGAAAAGTTCTATGAATACGTAAGGTGCGTTTCCGTCGTTCTTAAGCGTTCCTGCGAGGAATACGGCGTAAACCTTCCCTTCATTCTCTTTGAGCCCGGCCGTTCAATAGTCGGCGCGGAGGGTATTACTCTTTACACCGCGGGCGTTATCAAGAAGATTCCGAACATCCGCACCTATGTTTCAATTGACGGCGGTATGGCTGATAACCCGCGTTATATTCTCTATCAGGCGGAGCACGAAATAATGGTCGCCAATAAGGCGGGCTGGGAAAAGGACTGCGCCATCACTCTTGCGGGTAAGTGCTGCGAAAGCGGCGACCTTATTGCCGAGAACGCGCCTATTCAGAGAGTCCACGTCGGCGATATTATCGCGGTTCTTTCAACGGGCGCTTATAACTATTCAATGGCTTCAAACTATAACAGACTTCCCCGTCCGAGCGCCATTATGGTAAAGGACGGCGTCCCGCGTGAAATCATTAAACGCGAAACCTATCTTGACCTTATAAGGAACGATATTTAATGTCATTTACTCATTTGCACGTACATACCGAGTTCAGCCTGCTCGACGGCGCCTGCCGTATCGGGCAGTTGCTCGATTATGCTAAACAGCTCGGTCAGACCTCGCTTGCCATTACCGACCACGGGGTTATGTACGGCGCAATTGATTTTTACAATGCCGCCCTTGAAAGGGGAATAAAGCCGATTATAGGCTGTGAGGTCTATGTTGCGAAAAGAACGAGGTTTGACAAAAATCACGCTCTTGACAGCGAAAGAAACCATCTTGTTCTTCTCTGTAAAAACAACAAGGGTTACAGAAACCTTGCAAAGCTCGTTTCAAAGGCGTTTACAGAGGGCTTTTACACTAAGCCCAGAGTCGACAAACAGCTTCTCGCGGAATACCACGAGGGGCTGATTGCTTTGTCTGCCTGCCTTGCGGGCGAAATACCGCGGTATCTTTCCCACGGCGAATACGACAAGGCGAAGGAAGCCGCCCTCTGGTACAGAGATACCTTCGGCGAGGGCAATTTCTATCTTGAATTACAAAATCATCTTCTGCCCGAGCAGAAACAGATTGAGCCTTATCTCATTAAGCTTTCTCAGGATACGGGCATTCCTCTTGTCGCGACAAACGACGTTCACTATGTAAGAAAAGAGGATTCAAAGGTACAGAACATACTTCTGTGTATCGCTACGGGACATATTCTCGGTGAAAAAATCGACATCGGCTTTGAGACCGAGGAATTTTATCTTAAAAGCGAGGAAGAGATGAAAAAGGCTTTTCCGTCCGTTCCCGAAGCAATAGAAAATACCCAAAAAATAGCCGATATGTGTAACGTCACGTTTGAATTCGGCAATACAAAGCTTCCCCGTTTCGACACGCCCGGTAATGAGGACCACTATGAGTTCTTCCGTTCAATGTGTTATGACGGGCTGAAGAGAAAAATCGGCGAAAATCCCGATAAGGAATATATTGACCGTCTCGAATACGAGCTGTCCGTCATTAAAAAGATGGGCTATGTCGACTATTTCCTTATCGTTTCCGATTTTATTAGATATGCAAAGTCAAAAAGAATTCCCGTAGGCCCCGGAAGAGGCTCGGGCGCGGGCAGCCTTTGCGCTTACTGCTCCGACATTACGGGAATAGACCCGTTGAAATATAATCTTCTTTTTGAAAGATTTTTAAATCCCGAGCGTGTTTCAATGCCCGATATTGACGTCGATTTTTGCTATGTCAGACGTCAGGAGGTTATCGATTACGTTATCGAAAAATACGGCGCTGACCACGTTGCCCAGATAGTTACCTTCGGTACAATGGCGGCGCGCGGAGCAATCCGCGACGTCGGCAGGGCTATGGGGATGAGCTACGCGGCGGTTGACAAGGTTTCAAAGCTTATTCCGAGAGAGCTTAATATAACGATTGAAAAATCGCTTAAAAAGAGCGACGAGTTAAGAGAGCTTTATGAATCGGACGGACAGGTTAAAGAGCTTATTGACACGGCTATGTCCGTTGAGGGCATGCCGCGTCACACCTCAACTCACGCGGCGGGCGTCGTTGTAACCGACCTGCCCGTAAGCGACTACGTTCCGCTTGCTCTCAACGACGAGTCGGTTGTCACCCAGTATACAATGACCGCTATTGAACGCCTCGGACTTCTCAAAATTGATTTTCTCGGGCTTCGCACTCTTACCGTCATTGACGACGCGGTAAAAATGATTAGGGAAAAGGAACCAAACTTTGATATTGAAACAATTCCCGAAAACGATAAAAAGACCTTCGCTCTCTATTCGAGAGGGGACACCGACGGCGTTTTCCAGTGCGAGTCGTCGGGAATCAAAAGCGTTCTCACACGCCTTAAGCCCGAATCGATTGAAGATATTATAGCGGTTATCTCCCTTTATCGCCCCGGTCCCATGGACTCGATTGACGCTTATATCGAAAACAGACATAACCGCAGTCATATTAAATATAAAACTCCAATGTTAAAGCCTGTTCTTGACGTAACCTACGGCTGTATGATTTATCAGGAGCAGGTTATGGAAATATTCCGTTCTCTCGCAGGCTATTCATTCGGACGTGCGGACGTCGTAAGGCGCGCTATGAGCAAGAAAAAGCACGACGTAATGGAGAGCGAAAGGACGACGTTTATCGACGGTTGCGGTAAAAACGGCATAGACGAAAAAACCGCAAACAGCATTTTCGACGATATGACTTCATTCGCGTCATACGCTTTCAATAAGTCCCATTCCGCCGCCTACGCCGTCGTTTCTTACAGAACGGCTTACCTAAAGGCGAATTACCCCTGCGAATTTATGGCGGCGCTTCTTACGAGCGTTCTTGACGATGAAAGCAAGGTTGTCAAATACATTGACGACTGTATGAAACGCAATATCCGCGTCCTGCCGCCTCACGTAAACGAGAGCGTTCACAATTTCGTATCCGACGGTAAAACAATCCGCTTCGGACTTCTTGCAATTAAAAATCTCGGAACGGGCTTTATTCAGGCAATTCTTGACGAAAGAAGGCTCAACGGCACGTTTACCTCGTTTTCGTTATTCTGCAAACGCGTTTACGGCTCGCAGTTTAACAAAAGGGCGGTTGAAAGCCTTATAAAGAGCGGCGCGCTCGACAATCTCGGCAATAACCGCCGCGAAATGCTGCTCAGCCTTCCCGAAGTCGTTTCTTCGATTGAAAACGAAAAACGAAGAAGCATTGACGGTCAGATAGGTCTTTTTGAAATGCTCGGCGACGAAAAGTCAAACGAGGTTGAAATAAAAAAGGCGGATGAATTTTCCGAAAACGAGTTGCTTTCGTTTGAAAAAGAAACAACGGGACTGTATATTTCGGGACATCCCACGGCTAAATACCAGACCGCGGCGGCGGAAAAAGGCTATGTAAGCGTAGGCGATATGCTTGACGAGGGAACCGAATTGTTCGACGGTCAGCGCGTAAAGACGCTTGCAATAATAACAAAGGTAAAGCGCAAAATAACAAAGAGCGATACGACGATGGCTTTCGTTACGGTCGAAGATGTTACGGGCTCGATGGAAATGCTTGTTTTCCCGAAAATTTTCGCTCAGAACGTCGAAAAACTAAGAGAGGGCAATATCTACGTCTTCTCGGGCAGACTTTCCCTGCGTGAGGACGAGGCGCCGAAAATAGTGCTTGACGAAATCGAGTCTGCGGCCTCGCCGGAAACGAATAAAAAGAAGGCGAGAAGGGGAATATTCGTTAGACTGCCTTCGTTTAACGACGACAGGGTTGAAAGGCTCAGACTGCTTATTGGTAAAATGCAGTCGGGCGATATGCCCGTAAGCTTTTTCTACGACGACGAAAGGCGATACGAATTTGACGTCGGTATGATTGAAACCGACGAAAAGAGCATTGATGCCGTTAAATCGGTCGCCGGCGAGGAAAACGTTGTCGTTAATTATTAATCATTGACTTTTATGTCATTATTTGATATTATTTTTACTCAAGCAATTTATATTTAAATGTATATAAACCTGAGGTGAATGAAATGAGAACTATAGGTGTTTTAACCAGCGGCGGCGACGCTCCGGGTATGAACGCGGCAATCCGCGCGGTTGTACGTACCGGCGTTCAGAACGGTATGCGCGTTATGGGTATTCGCAGAGGTTATAACGGGCTTATGTCGGGCGATATGTTTGAAATGAATTTGAGAAGCGTTTCTGACATTATTCATCGCGGCGGCACAATGCTCTATACTGCAAGAAGTCCCGAATTCAAAACCGAAGAGGGCATGAAAAAGGCTATGGACGTCTGCAAGCAGGTCGGCATAGAAGGTATCGTCGTTATAGGCGGCGACGGCTCTTTCAGGGGCGCGAGGGATTTGTCTCTTCGCGGTATCAACTGCGTAGGCATTCCCGGCACTATTGATAACGATATTGCCTGCTGCGACTACACTATTGGCTATGATACGGCTATGAATACGATTATGCAGATGGTTGACAGAGTCCGCGACACGACCGAATCTCACGACCGTTGCTCGGTTATTGAGGTTATGGGAAGACGCGCGGGTTATCTTGCGCTTCACGCGGGTATTGCGGTCGGCGCAACGTCAATTCTCATTCCCGAGGTTGAATTTGATTTCCAGCGCGACGTTATCGACAGAATGAGAAAAACTCAGGAAACCGATAAAAAGCACTTTATTATAGTTGTTGCCGAGGGTATCGGCGGCGTTGCGGAAATGGCTAAACAGATTGAAGCCCAGACCGGCGTTGAAACAAGGGCTACGGTTCTCGGCCATGTTCAGCGCGGCGGCTCGCCGACAGTACGCGACCGCGTCGTAGCAAGCGAAATGGGCAATTATGCTGTCAAGCTTCTGCTTGACGGAATCGGCAACCGCGTTGTCGCTTCCCAGAAAGGCGAAATTGTCGATTTTGACATTTACGAAGCGCTTAATATGAAAAAGAGCATTAATCTTGATACCTATCATATGGCTCACGAAATTTCAATTTAAAAAACAAAAACAAAAAAATCCCTGCGTTATCAGAAAATAACGCGGGGATTAATTTTTCCCTTAAATAAAAGCCGCGTTTTTGTCAAAAATGAAAATGCAGTTGTTTTTGACTGCATCGGAGGTGAAAAATGCGGCTGGTTTTTAAGATGATAAGCGCATTTTGCCTTTGCTTTTGCCTTTTGATTATAGCTTTGTCGGTAATCGGCTATTTCGTTTTACCCGACAGTATTGTAACCGGAAACGGGAATGACAATTCAAAAAACGTCATCTATACGGTTCAGTCCGTGTCCTCCGACGGGCAGGTACGGACATTTGACGCCGAAAAAACAGAAAACGAAGATAACGCCTTTTATTCATTACTCGGGATTTTCCCCGTTAAAAAAGTGAATGTGACGCGAAGCGACCGGGTCTACGTTTACCCATCGGGTCAGACCTTCGGTTTAAAGCTTTATTCCGACGGCGTTCTTATTGTAAGCGTCGACGAAACCGTATCGGAGGACGGCTCCTTAAGCCCTGCGAAAAAAGCGGGACTGAAAACGGGCGATATAATAAGAAAAATGAATTCAAAGCCCGTTTCGTCAAGCGCGGATGTTACCAATGCGATTGCGGTCAGCAAAGGAAAAAGTATTGAAATGATAATTGAAAGAGACGGGAAAGAGATAAAAGTAAGTTTTACGCCCGTCAGGTCAGACGGCGGTGTCCTTAAAGCGGGAATGTGGATAAGGGATTCTTTCGCCGGAATAGGAACAATGACCTTTTACACCGATGAAAATGTTTTCGGCGGACTCGGTCACGCGGTGACGGATATTGACACGGGGCAGACTGTACCCATTTCGGGCGGCGAAGCGGTAAAAGCCGATATCAACGGCTGTATCAGGGGCACAAGGCAGGCGGCGGGAGAGCTTTACGGTTCCTTTACCGAAGAAAAGCTCGGCGACTTATTTGAAAACGGCGACAGGGGAGTATTCGGACTGTTAAGTCAAACACCTTCAGATAATGAAAAAATACCCGTGGCGCTCAGGCAGGAAATTTCTACGGGCAAAGCGCAGATAAAAGCGACGGTTGATGAAAACGGACCTGAGTATTTTGATATAAATATCATTAAGCTCAACTTATCGTCCGACGGGAATCTCAGAAATATGGTTATAGAGGTAACCGATGAAAGACTTATTGAAAAAACGGGCGGAATTGTTCAGGGAATGAGCGGTTCTCCCATTATTCAGAATAATAAGCTTGTCGGCGCGGTAACTCACGTATTCGTCAATAACCCTTTGCAGGGCTATGGCATTTTTGCGGAAAATATGATAAATGAAGCTGAAGAATTTAACGAAAAACTGAAAACGGCTGCCTGACAAAGAACGGCAAGGATTTCGCATCCCTGCCGTTTTTTTGTTTTTCAAAAAAATTTTAGTTGTTTTTTTGTCGAAACTATTGCCAATTATTTACATAAATGGTAAAATATGGTAAAAATAAAACCGGGAGGAATAAAAAATGGAAAAAACACTCAAATTACTGCTTGCCGAAGACGGCAGTCAGTTTTCGCGGATGATTTCATCAACGCTCAAAGGCGGCGGCTTTGACGTCAAGCTCTGCGAAAAAGACGGCGAAAAGGTGCTTTCGAGAATAAAAACCGATATGCCCGACGTGCTTCTTATGGATACCTTTATGCCGAAAATTGACGCGCTTGAGGTACTTAAGGAGCTTAATAAAATGAAGCTTAACAAGAAGATAACCGTTCTTGTTATGTCTTCGTCGGACAACCCCGACCTTGAACGCGAGATATTAAACGCGGGCGCGGACTACTATTTCCTTAAACCCTTCGACGTCAACATTCTTGCCGAGAGAATCCGTCTTCTCACCGGCTGGCAGAAGGGCGCCGACAGAATTAACAGAAGCGAGCCCGACCTTCAGGTGCTTGTCAGCGAAATAATGCACCAGATAGGCGTGCCCGCCCATATAACGGGCTATCAGTACCTGCGCAGCGCGATTATTATGTCGGTAAACGACGGTGAGATAATGAATTCCGTAACGAAGATTCTTTACCCGACTGTCGCCAAGGAGTATTCGACAACCGCCTCAAGAGTTGAAAGGGCAATACGCCACGCTATCGAGGTCGCGTGGGACAGGGGAGACGTCGACGTTTTAAGCTCGTATTTCGGCTATACGATACAGAATTCACGCGGCAAACCGACAAACAGCGAGTTTATTGCCATGATAAGCGACCGCCTTCGCCTTAAATTAAAATCTTCATAAAAATAACGGCTTCCCGTAAAAACAGGAAGCCGTTATTTTTTGTTTTATTATTATTCCGAAAACGGAGTTGAAACTCTTGTCAGCGTGAAATTATACGCGTCTCTTGTCTGGTTGTATCTGTAAATACTCAGTATCAGACCGATGCCTATATATATACAAAGGTTCGACGAGCCGCCCGCACTGAAGAACGGCAGCGTAATGCCGATAACGGGTAAAAGCTTAAGCACCATTCCGATATTTATAATGACCTGACCGATAATAACCGCCGCCATACCCGCGCACATATATCTCGTCGCGTCGTCTCTTGATTTCCTGCCGATTCGTAATATTTCAATCGAAATCAATACAAGAAGCACAAGAGCCGCAATACAACCCGCGAAGCCTAATTCCTCGCCGATAACGGTGAAAATCATATCGTTTTCGCGTTCGGGAACGAGTCCGCCCTGAGTGTAAATGCCCTTAAAAAGTCCCTGACCGAAAAATCCGCCCGAGCCTAAAGCGTTCATGCCGCGTTCCTGCTGATAAATGATATCGGGATAAAGGTCGGGGTAAATCAGAGCCAGAAATCTTTCGCGCTGAATTGTCGAAAAGCCGTACAGCCATACAAGAGGCGAAGCAGCAGCCACAAGCACGGCACCGCCCGCGAAATAGCCCCAGTGAAGCCCTGCGGAAAAGAGCATTACGGCGGTCATTATTACAAATACGACTGCCGAGCCCATGTCGCCCGAAACCGCGACAAGCCCTATGGGGATTAACGCGTGAACGCCGAGAAGCGCAATGCTTTTTATCTTGTTTATTTTGTCTTTTCTCAGGTCGAGATGAATTGAAAAAGTTATGATAAACGCGATTTTCAGAAGCTCCGACGGCTGAAAATAAATAGGACCTAACGGAATCCAGGTTTTCGCGTCGCTTCTTTCATTCGGGCCTACGCCGATTACAAAAAGAAGAAGCATAAGCAGAACCGAAACGCCCGCAACAATAGGCCAGAGCTTAACTACAACCTCATAGTCTATAGCCGAAATTATAAGCGCGATAACAATTCCGACGATTACCGCGAGCCCCATTACCACGGCGTCGCGCGCTATAAACTGACCTTCCTCAAGCTTAAATCTCGTGGCGGAGTAAACCATAAGAACTCCGTAAACGGACGCAAGAAAACAAAGCCCCAATAAGAGCTTGTCCGTTTCCTTTATGAAGTTTCTTATAATCGGAAAAATCTTTTTCATATTTTTTATTATATATATTTTGAAAATTTATTCAAGAGTTACTTTAACTTATTGTTTTTTTATGATATAATTGATTAAACTGTCGAAAGGAAATAAAAATGTCGGTATTTATCACTCATTCAAGAGAAGAAACCGTTTCTCTTGCGGAAAGGTTTTCGAAAACGCTGAAAAGCGGCGACGTAATCGCGTTTTTCGGCGACCTCGGCGCGGGTAAAACCGCGTTTGTCAGCGGTATTTCAAAAGGACTCGGCTGCTCTGAGGCTTACAGTCCGACATTCGCTATTGTAAATGACTACGGCGGCGAGATACCGCTCATTCATTTTGATATGTACCGCGTCACAACCTGGGAGGACCTTGAGTCAACGGGTTATTTCGATTATCTTGAAAACGGCGGAATTATCTGCATTGAGTGGAGCGAGAATATTCTCAACGCTCTTCCCGACGACTGTATAAGTATTACCATTTCAAAGCTTGAGAACGAAAATGACAGAAAAATTGTTATTACGGGGGCAAGGGATGAAAATTTTAGCGATTGACAGTTCTGCAAAATCCGTGTCAGCCGCTCTTGTTGAAGACGGAAAGGTGATTTGCGAAACATTTGCGAATATCGGGCTTACCCACAGCGAAACGCTTATGCCTATGATTTCGTTCACTCTTAAAAGCGCGAAGGCTTCGCCCGACGATATCGACATTTACGCCCTGACAACGGGCCCCGGTTCGTTTACGGGTATTCGTATCGGCGCGGCGGCGGTAAAGGGCATGGCTCAGGCGAAGGACAAAAAATGCGTCGGCGTTTCGAGCCTTGAAGCTATTGCTTTTCCGTACAGAGACAGCGAAAATATCGTCTGCGCCGTAATGGACGCGAGGTGCTCTCAGGTCTATTGCGCGGCGTTCAGAAACGGCGAAAGGCTTTTTGAGGACAAGGCTATTCTGATTGAAGAGCTGTGCTCGGATTTAAAGGAATATAACGAAAAAACCGTATTTGTCGGCGACGGCGCAAAGCTCGTTTACGACTCGTTAAAGGACAGGCTCGACTGCGTAAGGGCGAAACCCGAAAACGAATTTCCGCACGCCTCGTCCGTCGCTCTTATAGCCGAAAAACGAGCCGACACGGCGGTTCCTTACTCGCAGATTGTTCCCGTCTACCTGAGGCTTCCTCAGGCTCAGCGGGAGTTGAATAATAAAAAAGAAAGGGAAGATAAAAAATGATTGCATTGGGAGCGGACCACGGTGGCTACGAATTAAAGGAAGCCATCAAAAAGCATCTTGAACACAGGGGAATAGAATATGTCGACTGCGGCACTTATTCGCACGAGTCGGTCGACTATGCGCCGATAGCTCAGAAAACCTGCGAAAAGGTTACGTCGGGCAAATGCGAGAAAGCTATACTTTGCTGCGGAACGGGCATAGGTATTTCCATGGCGGCGAATAAGGTAAAGGGTATTCGCGCGGCGTGCTGTTCGGATTATTTTTCCGCAAAATACACAAGGCTTCACAATGACGCCAATGCGCTTTGTATGGGCGGAAGAGTCGTAGGAACGGGTCTTGCGATGGAGCTTGTCGACGTTTTCCTCGACACCGAGTTTGAGGGCGGCAGACATCAGCGCAGAGTTGACCAGATTACCGCGATAGAAAATTCAAAATGACCTTGAAAAAGGAAGAATAAAGTCGTATAATAGTTTTAAATTCTTAAGAGAGGAATTATAAAAAATGGCAAAAGTATTTATCGCGGACCATCCGCTTATTCAGCACAAGCTTTCAATTCTCAGGGACGAAAGAACAGGCACAAAGGAATTCAGAGCCCTTATAGGCGAAATTACGATGCTTCTCTGCTACGAAGCTACCCGTGACCTTCCCCTTGAGCCCAAAAAGGTCAAGACTCCCGTTGACGTTGCCGACACAAAGGTTATCGCCGGCAAAAAGCTCGCTTTCGTACCGATTCTCAGAGCCGGTACGGGTATGCTTGACGCGGTTCTTGAGCTTGTCCCGTCTGCAAAGGTCGGTCATATCGGTCTTTACAGAGACCCCGAAACGCTTAAACCCGTTACCTATTACTGCAAGCTTCCCGCCGATATTTCCGAGCGTGAAGTATTTGTTATCGACCCGATGCTCGCAACGGGCGGCTCGGCTATCGACGCTGTTGACAAGATTAAGGAATTTAATCCCAAGTCAATCAAATTTATGGGCATTATCGCCGCTCCCGAGGGAATCAAGGCTCTTTCCGAGGCTCATCCCGACGTTGATATTTTTGTATCCGCTCTTGACGACCACCTCAACGACCACGGCTACATTGTTCCCGGTCTCGGCGACGCGGGCGACAGAATTTTCGGTACAAAATAACACTTATTATTTCAGACAAAAACGACAGTTCGTCGGAACTGTCGTTTTGTTGCTTTATTATGATTTTAAAAGGGTAATGTTATGAAACGCTTTTTAACCGTTACAATTTTAATACTTCTCGTTACCGCCGTGTTTTTTACGCTTGATACGGCTTATTTTGCCAACGGTTCGGGCGAAACTGCGGCTGAGGAAATAACCGAAACCGAGCCCGTTTTCACAGGTTTTAAAACAGTCGACGGAAAGAAATACTATTACGATTCGGACGGCAATATGGTTAAAAGCAGTCTTGTTGAAATATACGGCAAAAAGTATTATTTCGGCAAGGACGGGGCTATGTATGTAAGCCGCCTGATTTCCGTAAACAACAATAAATACTATCTCGGAAAAGACGGCGCGGCGTATACGAAACGCCTTATTTCGCTTGACGGCAAAAAATACTATCTCGGCAAGGACGGTATAGCTTATAAAAGCCGTCTTATATCAGTGAATAACAAAAAGTATTACATAGGAAAGGACTGCGTCGCGTACAAGTCTAAATTCGCGTCCCTTGACGGTAAAAAATACTATTTCGGCTCGGATTGCATAATGCGCACGGGCTGGCGCAATATCAAGGACGGTAACGGCGTTTATCATAAGTATTATTTCGGTTCCGACGGCGTTATGAGAACCCGCTGGAGAAATATTACTCTTTCCGACGGCAATCAGTATAAATACTATTTCAGGTCGGACGGAACCATGGCGACAGGATTTATCACCATTGGCAGTAAATCCTATTATTTAAGACAGAACGGAAGATTCTATGCGGGTTGGGTAACCGAAAATGCGGTATTCTCGCCGTCTCAGATTAAATCCGCCTGCGAGCAGTATTCAATAAAAACCGACAGTAAATCCTTCCTTGCCCTTATTAAGATTAACAGTAAGTATTCCGAAAAGCTTTCGGATTCGTCAAAGAGCGGGACTCTTCTTTTCCTTATGGAAGGGGCGGGGAGAACGGACGATATTTCTTTAAGGAAAAACGCTCTCGGAGTTCTTGTGAAAAACCATAAGATAAAGTATATGAACAAAAACTGTTCCACTCTTCCCGACTGCCCGTTTGACCCGTCACGCAATTACGGGACGCCGATGCCTACGCTTAAATCGGGAATCTACGGATTCCATACGATATATCATTCAAGCGCCACTACCCAGTGCGCGGGACTTAACGTAGAGGGCGCGAAGGTTGTACGCCACTATAACCGTACCGACTATTACAGCTCAACAAGCTCTTCGATAAACATCCACCGCCGCAACAGAAATTACGTTGCCAAATCCGCGGATGAGCAGATTAGCTCGGCAGGCTGTCTTGTAATCGGCAATTCGGGAAAAGGTCCGAATGACGATTACGCTACTTATTCCGCTATTCTCGGAATAACTAATCCGGGCGACAACGGCGTCGCTTCCTATTCGCATTCGGTCAGCGGCAAGGTCATTGTCGACAGGTCGTTCGCAAAAGCCTATCTTCAGAGCATAGGTTATACCGACGGCGCGATAGAGCTTATCGGTTAGCGCATTTTTTGGGGGAAATGAAAATGAAAAGGATAAAATGGCTTTTGGCAGCCGTTTTTGCGTTGACGGCGGTTTTAACGCTTTGTATTGTCATTTCGGCGGAGGAACCGTCGGCTACGTATATAAGCGACGATAACATCTGGCGTTTTCAGCTGTATGAGGACGGCTCGGCTTCGATAAGCTCGGGATTGTTCGATTTTACCGCATATCTCGGTGAGGAAACGAAGAATATCACCGTTCCGTCTAAACTTGTTTATCAGGGCGAAACTCATAAGGTATCAACCGTAAACAAGTTTGCGTTCAACCGTCTTGATTATCTTGAATGCGTCGTTTTAAGCGAAGGGATAAAGGAAATAAGGGAGCACGCGTTCTTCGGCTGCGATAATATAAAAAGAATTGTCCTGCCCGAAAGCCTTGTGTATATTGATGACGAGGCTCTGCCCGAGGTTGAGGGCGTCGAGTACCTTGCGGTAAAAGGCTCTTACGCAGCTGATTATATTTCGTCTCACTCGCTGACTCTTACAACAGTTTCGGATTTGAACAGCGTTGACAACGGCTGGCATATTTCCGGCGGGAAATACTATTATTTCGAAAACGGAAAAGCGGTTAAAAGCACGCTTAAAACCATTGGCGGAAAGAAATACTATTTCGGAAAAGACGGCGTAATGTATAAAAGCCGTATGATTTCCGTAAACAACAATAAATACTATCTCGGCAAGGACGGCGCGGCGTACAAAAGCCGACTTATCTCGCTTGACGGAAAGAAGTATTATCTCGGAAAAGACTGCATAGCCTATAAAAGCCGTCTTGCTTCGATTAATTCGAACAGGTATTATTTCGGCTCCGACGGCGTCGCGTATAAAAGCCGTCTTATTTCAGTCAATAACAACAAGTATTATATTGGCAAGGACTGTATTGCCTATAAGTCAAAGTTCGCGTCCCTTGACGGGAAGAAATATTACTTCGGCTCTGACTGTATTATGCGAAAGGGCTGGCGTAATATAAAGGACGCCGACGGCGTTTATCATAAGTACTATTTCGGAACCGACGGCGTTATGAGAAAAGGCTGGCAGAAGATAAAGCTTTCCGGAGGCAGTACCTACACCTATTATTTCAAATCAAACGGAATAATGGTTACGGGCAAGGTTTCCATTGACGGCAAGACGCAGTATTTCACAAAGGACGGTCATTACGTTTTTCCCGATTCGCCGCTGCTTAAAAAGGTCTATATAACCCCGACGGGTAAAAAGTATCATTTTAATAAAGCCTGCGGCGGCTCGTCGGCATACGCGGTAACTCTTCTCGAGGCAAAGGAAAAAGGACTAACTCCCTGCAGTAAATGCGCGGGAGGGTAAAATAAAAAACTGCTTGGTGTTTAACCAAGCAGTTTTTATTATGTCCGATTTAAGCGAGAACGCCTTTTCTGATATCAAATGAAAGCGATTTCTTTTCGCCGCCGTCCGTGTAATCGACTCTGATTACGTCCTGTTTAACAAATTCGGCGTTGATAACTTTTATATCGCTCTTTGAAACAACCCATTTGAACAGTTCCATCTGCTCGGGCGTGTAGTTCGAAACGTTGTCCGATACAAACAAAAGCGAGCCGAAAACGTTATTGATTGTAGCGATTATTCTCTTCTGTTCCTCGTTGAGCTTGATATTGTTGTCGCGAAGCAGGAATACGTCCGGGTCGTTACAGAAAGCGCGGTTGTCAAGCTGACGGCGGAAGATTGAATTTGCGAGCGTGTATTCGGTTGAAACGAACTCGCGGATGAAATGGATGTCCTTCCACTTAAGTCCCATATCGGCGCCGATTCTGCAGAAATCGACCTTGCCGAATGCGGGCCACAGCGGAACGCCGCAGCCGAGAATCAGTTTATCGCCTACGCAGTCGCGTAAAAAGTCCATAGCTTCGCACATAAGCTGACCTCTCGACTTGCCGTTTCTCGGAATAATACAAGCCGCATAAAGGAAGTCGAGCTTGACCATATCGAAGCCCCATTCGTTGAGGATTACGTCGAAGCAGTGGCGGATGTAGTCGGCGCATTCCTCGTTCTCGATATCCAGAGCGTAGAACGTGCCCCAGTTAATGCCCGCAAGCTGCTGCCTGCCGTACTTATTCTTTATAATCCAGTCGGGATGCTCTTTGCGCAGCTTTGAATTGTACTGCGCGCCCAACGGA
The DNA here is from genome assembly GCA_017613735.1 of Clostridia bacterium. Taxonomy (GTDB): domain Bacteria; phylum Bacillota; class Clostridia; order Oscillospirales; family Acutalibacteraceae; genus Fimenecus. Next base: position 129,088 of record JAGADF010000008.1, on the reverse strand, counting down.
GCGAGCCACAGACCTGCCTTCATTCCCTTGGCGTGAATTTCGTCCGCGCAGTGCTTCATACCGTCGGGGAATTTCTCTTCAATGGTTGAAAGCCAGTCGCCGACAGCGGTCTGGTAGCCGTCGTCTATCTGGAAGAAATCAATATTGAGGTTGAGGTCGGACATAGCCTTAAGGTCGTCCTCAACGATTTTCTGCGTGACCTTTGAGTAGTAGTTGTACCAGGTTGTGTAGCCGGTTGATTTTTGAACTCTCGGCTTCTCAATGCCCATTACCGCGAAGTATTTGTCGAATACCTCGTTTTCTTCGCCGACGAAGTTAATAATGTCCATTACCGGATAGGGATGGTCGATTATTACGCCCTCAAGGTCTTTCTTCGCCGAAACCTCTTTCTTGTTCGCGTCGACGGTGATAAACGTGTAACCGCTTCTCTCGTCGATTGAACCGACAAGATTAAATACGCCGCCGTTTCTAATATATGCGTAGGAATAGCCCTGGAAAATGCCCTTGTCGCCCGAATAGGAGGTAAACGAATAGTCGCCCGCAACGCCGACTCTTGTGTTGTGAGCGAGCGGGTTGTACCTGAAGCCCGCCGCGTTCTGAAGCTCGTTTGTAAAATACTCGCGGCAGTCGGTCCAGGACTGATAACCGTTTGTGAATATTCTGCTGTCAGCGTTAATGTCGACGGGGAAGGTGACCGTAAGGTCATCTATTGTCATCTGAGTTTTGGGATTGATGACGAGCTTTACGTGGTCGGTTGCGGACTTGATATCCATCGAAAAATGCTCGGTCTCGAACTGATTTGTGATGAAAATCTTGCCGTCAGCCTTGTATTCCATTCTTAATTTGAATTTTTCCATAGTGTCCTCCTTTATGCCGTCGAAACGCCGACATACTTTTCCTATTTTACTAATAAATCATATCATAAAAGATGGTGAAAAGATATTCATTTTTCATCCAAACTTCGTTGACTATCTTTGTATAATATGGTAAAATTTTTTTGTTATCGGAGGTGTTTTTATGGACTGTAAGGAAAGATATTTACAGTGGCTCGACTTTGACGAAAAAACAAGGGAAGAGCTTATCGGCATTACCGACGAAAAGGAGATTGAGGACAGGTTCTATAAGGACCTTGCGTTTGGAACAGGCGGGCTTCGCGGCATTATGGGCGCGGGCGCGAACAGAATGAATTATTACACCGTAAGCAAGGCTACCAAGGGACTTGCCGATTATCTTCTCGATAAATCGGACGGTAAAAGGATGTCCGTCGCAATAGGCTATGACGTAAGAAACAATTCCTCGTTTTTCGCTCATACCGCCGCGTCGGTTCTCAATGCCAACGGCATTAAAACCTATGTTTTCGATACGGTTATGCCCACTCCCGTACTGTCTTTTGCCGTAAGGTATAAAAACTGCGACGCGGGCATAGTCCTGACCGCAAGTCATAACCCGAAGGAATACAACGGCTATAAGGTTTATAACCGTCTCGGCTGTCAGCTGAGCGTTTACGAGGCGAACGACGTAATCAAATTTGTAAACGCCGTTACCGATTTGAAGGGAATAGACCATACCGAAAAGGACGAAGCGGTAAAGAGCGGACTTTTTGAATATATGGGCGGCGACGTTCTTGACGCGTTTATTTCCGAGGTTAAAACCCAGAGCCTTTATGACGCAAAGAGCGACCTTAAAATCGTCTATACGCCTCTTCACGGCACGGGCAATATTCCCGTAAGAAGAATACTTGAGGGCTTTGACGTTTCCGTAGTTAAAGAGCAGGAATTGCCCGACGGGAATTTCTCTACCGTCCGTTCCCCGAATCCCGAGGAAAAGGACGCGCTTACACTTGCCATTGAACAGGCTAAAAGGGAGAAGGCGGACCTTGTTATCGGCACTGACCCCGACAGCGACAGAATAGGCATTTCCGTCCGTCATAACGGCGAATACCCGCTTATAACGGGCAATCAGGTCGGCGCTCTGCTCGCGAAATTCGTTCTTTCCCGTAAAAAGGAGAGGGGACTGCTAAACGAAAAAAGCACTCTCGTCACAACAATAGTCACAAGCCCTCTCGGTGCGGAAATCGCAAAGAGCTACGGGCTCAAGGTCGAGTTCGTTCTGACAGGCTTCAAAAACATCTGCGGAAGAATCGAGGACTACGAAAAAACAGGCGAAAACGAATTTGTAATGGGCTATGAGGAAAGCTACGGTTACCTCGTCGGTTCTCACGCAAGAGATAAGGACGCGGTGGTTTCGAGCCTTCTCGTCGCCGAAATGACGGCATATTATAAGGACATGGGAATGACTCTTGTCGACGCTCTCGACGAGATTTATTCCGAATACGGTTTCTGCCTCGATTCGCTTGAAACCTTTGTGCTCAAGGGCAAGGACGGAGCCGAGAAAATCCAGTCGCTTATGCGCTCGTTCAGAGCCGACAGCAAATCCCTTTTCGCGGATGTCGATTATATCGAGGATTACCTCGACGGCTTCAACGGACTTCCGCCCGAAAATGTGCTCAAGTTCTATTTTAAAGATAAAAGCTTTGCGGCCGTGCGCCCGTCGGGAACCGAGCCGAAATTAAAGGTTTATTTCTCAATCCGCGGTGAAAACGAGCCGTCGGCAAAGGCAAGGCTTGAAAGCATTAAAGCCGTATTCGACAGCGTTGTCAACGGCTGATTTCAATAAAAAAGACGAAAACCCCGCCACAATAAGTTGTATCGGAACCTGATTTTACAACTATATGGTGGGGATTTTTCGCTAATTTTGTCAAAATGCTATTTTTTTGCTTTTTAATATAAATATTGTTAGCAGTTTTGACAATTGAAAACATGTCGATAATATAGTATGATTATTTTGTCGTTTTTAGTAAATTGTTTTGAGGCGCTTTTGAAATGGAATTGTTAAAGCAGAAAATTTTAAAAGACGGTGTGGTGAAGGCAGGAAACGTCCTTAAGGTTGACAGCTTCCTCAATCACCAGATGGACGTTGCCCTTTTTACCGAAATCGGCAAAGAATTCTATAACCGCTTTAAAGACTGTAACGTTACGAAGATTTTGACTATCGAGGCTTCCGGCATAGGAATCGCCTGTGTAACGGCGCAGTCTTTTAATAATATTCCCGTCGTTTTCGCCAAGAAGAGCAAGACGAAAAACATTTCTGACGACGTCTATACAAGCCGCGTCGTCTCCTTCACTCACGGTAACGAAACCGACGTTGTCGTTTCGAAGTCTTATCTTAACGAGGGTGACCGCGTCCTGATTATAGACGACTTTCTTGCCAACGGAAGCGCGCTTGAAGGTCTTATCAGTATCGTTAATCAGTCGGGCGCGACTCTTGTCGGCGCGGGTATTGTTATCGAAAAGGGCTTTCAGCCCGGCGGCGATTTAATCAGAAGCAGGGGAATAAGAGTTGAATCTCTCGCAATTATCGATTCAATGAGCGATACTTCTCTTACATTCCGTGACTGAGGTTAGCTTGGGGGGAACCCCATTTATATAACAAAAATATTTTTGTTGGAGGTCAAACACAATGAAAAAGGCTACAAAAATCCTTGCGGTTCTTCTTGTAGTTGCTCTTGCTGTCGGCGTATTCGCAGCTTGCACTAAGAAAGAACCCACAAATGAGCCTGAGACGGCTGAGAAGCTTAAGATCGGTTTCATTATGCTTCATGATGAAAACTCAACTTACGACCTTAACTTCATCAACGGCGCTAAAGCAGCTTGCGAAAAACTCGGTGTTGAAGCTATCATCAAGACAAACATCCCCGAGAGCAGCGAGTGCTATGAGACTGCCGCTGACCTTGCTGACCAGGGCTGCAAAATCGTCTTCGCAGACTCCTTCGGCCATGAAGATTTCATGATTCAGGCTGCAAAAGAGTTTACTGACGTTCAGTTCTGCCACGCTACCGGCACAAAGGCTCACACTGAAGGACTTGCAAACTATCACAATGCTTTCGCTTCAATCTATGAAGGCAGATATCTTGCAGGCGTTGCTGCAGGCATGAAGCTCAACGAAATGATCGAAAAAGGCACTGAAATCAACGGTACAGTTGTTACTGCTGATAACGCTAAAATCGGTTATGTAGGCGCTTTCACCTATGCAGAGGTTATTTCCGGTTACACATCTTTCTTCCTTGGCGCTCGCTCAATTTGCCCGACCGTTACAATGGAAGTTCAGTTCACCGGTTCATGGTATGACGAGACAGCTGAAAAAGAGGCTGCTACTCTTCTTATCAACGACGGTTGTAACCTTATCAGCCAGCACGCTGACTCAATGGGCGCTCCCACAGCTTGTGAGACTGCAGGCGTTCCTGACATTTCTTACAACGGAAGCACCGCCGAGCAGTGCCCGAACACCTTCATCGTTTCTTCAAGAATCGACTGGGAACCCTATTTCGAGTACATTATCGGCTGCATCAACGACGGCAAAGCTATTGACACTGACTGGACAGGCACTATCGCTACCGGTTCTGTTGCTCTTACACCTGTAAATGAAAAGGCTGCCGCTGAAGGCACACAGGCTAAGATTGACGAAGTTAAGGCTGCTATCGAAGCAGGCACAGTCAAGGTATTCGACACATCTGCATTCACAGTTGACGGCAAAGCTCTCGACAGCTATAAGGCAGACGTTGATTCCGACGCTGACTACACACCCGACACAGAAGTTATCAAAGACGGTGAGTTCCTTGAGTCCAACTTCCGTTCGGCTCCTTACTTTGATCTGAGAATTGACGGCATTAAGCTCCTCAACGAGAAGTACTAATCCTTCGAATTCTTCATTTTAAAGTGAATAACGGCGGGGCAACCCAGTTTGCCCCGCTGAATTTTCTTTTTAACGCTCAGCCTTGATAAATGTATTTTCACCCGAAAATCCGTTTATGAACGCTGAGAAAGGGGAGGTATCGTAATGAGTACCCCTGCAATTGAATTAAAGGGTATCACAAAAACCTTCGGGCATATAATTGCCAATAAGGATGTTGATATCACCGTAAACCGCGGCGAGATTCTTTCAATCCTCGGTGAAAACGGAAGCGGCAAGACGACTCTTATGAATATGATAGCGGGAATCTATTTTCCCGACGAAGGTCATATTTTCATAGACGGCAAGGAGGTTGCCATAGCTTCGCCCAAGGACGCGCTTGACCTTAAAATCGGTATGATTCATCAGCATTTCAAGCTCGTCGACGTTTTCAACGCGACGGAGAACATTGTTCTCGGCATTACCGACGGAAAATACGACATTAAGGCGTCCGCGAAGAAAATAAAGGAAACCTGCGACAGGTACGGCTTTGAAATCGACCTCGACAAAAAGATATATGAGATGTCGGTTTCCGAAAAACAGACGGTTGAAATCGTAAAGGTCCTTTACCGCGGAGCGGACATACTTATTCTTGACGAGCCGACCGCGGTTCTCACTCCTCAGGAAACGCAGAAGCTTTTCGCGGTTCTTCGAAAGATGAAAGAGGACGGCAAGTCCATTATCATCATTACCCATAAGCTCAACGAGGTTCTCGAAATATCCGACAGAGTTTCGGTGCTGCGTAAGGGTAAATATATCGGCACTATCGTCACAAGCGAGGCTGACGAGTCCATTCTTACCGAAATGATGGTAGGCGAAAAGGTAAGTCTTGATATTGAAAGAAGCGACCCCACGGATTCCGTTGACCGTCTTGTCGTAAAAGGCGTCGACTATTATAACCGCGAGGGCATTCAGGTTCTTAAGGACATAACCTTTACCGCTAAATCGGGCGAAATTCTCGGCATAGCGGGTATCGCGGGCAGCGGTCAGAGGGAACTTCTTGAAGCGATTGCAGGTCTTTTAAAGGTCAGCGGCGGCGAGATTCTCTATAACAATCCCAAGACCGAACAGACCGAAAGCTTAAGGGACAAAACCCCTATGCAGATAAGAAATCTCGGCGTGCGTCTTTCATTCGTTCCCGAGGACAGACTCGGAATGGGACTTGTCGGCAATATGGATATTATCGACAATATGATGCTGCGTTCCTACAGAAAGGGCAGGGGCGCGTTCCTTCACAGAAAACAGCCCAAGGAACTGGCTGACAGAATTATTAAGGATTTGCAGGTTGTAACTCCCGACGCTAAAACGCCTGTACGCCGTCTTTCCGGCGGTAACGTCCAGAAGGTACTTGTCGGCCGTGAAATTTCCTCTTCGCCGACGGTTCTTATGGCGGCTTATCCCGTAAGAGGACTTGATATAAACTCCTCATATATGATTTATAATCTTCTCAATGAGCAGAAGGAAAAGGGAGTTGCCGTTATCTTTGTAGGCGAGGACCTTGACGTGCTTATTGATTTGTGCGATAAAATCCTCGTAATCTGCGGCGGCCGCGTAACGGGACTTGTTGACGCGAGGCAGACAAAGAAAGAGGAAATCGGACTTCTTATGACTAAAGTACATACGAACGGAGGGGACGGCAATGAATAACGAAAAGGTTAAAGAGCCTAAGTTTCATATAGTTAAAAGAGCGTCCCTTTCGACAGTTCAGTCCTGGTCAATAAGACTCGGCTCGATTGTTGCGGCACTTATTTTCTGCGCAGTTATTATTGTTCTTCTGACGCACGAAAATCCCATAAGCATTTACGCTACAATGATTAAGGGCGCCGTCGGCTCTTCAAGACGAATCTGGGCTCTTCTTCAGAATGTCGCTATGCTTCTTTGCGTTTCGCTTGCGGTTACTCCCGCGTTCAGGATGAAATTCTGGAATATCGGCGCCGAAGGTCAGGTGCTCATAGGCGGACTTGCGACGACGGCATGTATGATACTTCTCGGCAATAAGCTTCCTACCGGTCTGCTTATTCCGCTCATCATTGTTTCGAGTATGCTTGCCGCGGCTGTATGGGCGGTTATTCCCGCCGTATTCAAGGCTATATGGAATACCAACGAAACTCTGTTTACGCTTATGATGAACTATATTGCGATTCAGCTTGTTTCGTATTTCGCTTATATCTGGTCCGTTCCGAAGGGCTCGGGCTCAATCGGCGTTATTAACGGGGTAACCCATAAAGGATGGCTTCCCGATTTATTCGGTCAGAGATATCTTATTAACATTCTCATTGTCGCCGTTCTCACTATTGTTATTTACATTTATCTTAATTACAGCAAGCACGGCTACGAAATCTCCGTAGTCGGCGAAAGCGAAAACACCGCGAAATACATAGGCATCAACGTAAGAAAGGTTATTATAAGAACGATGCTCCTTTCGGGCGCTATGTGCGGTATCGCGGGCTTCCTTCTCGTTTCGGGAACCGACCACACGCTCACGAGAGAAACCGCCGCGGGCAGGGGATTCACGGCTATTATCGTTTCGTGGCTTGCAAAATTTAATCCTATTTATATGATTCTCACGTCTCTTCTCATAGTCTTTCTTCAGAAGGGCGCGATTGAAATTGCCTCGGTGTTTGAGCTTAACGATTCATTCTCGGATATTATTACGGGAATAATCATATTCTTCATCATAGGCAGCGAGTTCTTTATCAATTACAGGATTAAGTTAACAAAGAAGGAGGAGAACGCATAATGTTAGTATCATTTCTTCATCGCGCGGTTATGCAGGGCATTCCGCTGCTTTACGGTTCAACGGGCGAAATCCTCACCGAAAAGAGCGGTAACTTAAACCTCGGTATTCCCGGCATAATGTATGTCGGCGGTATTTCGGGAGTTATCGGCGCTTTCCTCTATGAAAACTCGCTTGCGGACAAGAGTCAGGCTAACGCATTTCTTGCAATAATAATTCCGCTTCTGTGCTGCCTGCTCGGCTCTCTTATAATGGGACTTATCTATTCGTTCCTCACAACTACCTTGAGGGCGAATCAGAACGTAACGGGCCTTGCGCTTACGACTTTCGGCGTAGGTTTCGGCAATTTCTTCGGAGGCTCCCTTATAAAGATTACGGGCTCCGCAGTTCCGTCAATTACGCTAACCGTTACAAGTAATTTCTATTCAAAGACGTTTCCGTTCGCTTCAAAGCTCGGCTGGTTCGGCGAGGTATTTTTAAGATACAGCTTTCTCGCTTACGCCGCAATTATAATTGCGATTATCGTTACAATTTTCCTTAATAAAACAAGAGCGGGACTGTCGTTAAGAGCCGTAGGCGAAAACCCCGCGACTGCCGACGCGGCGGGCATCAATGTTTCGAGAAACAAGTATGCCGCAACGGTTATCGGCAGTATGATAGCGGGCCTTGGCGGTCTTTACTACGTAATGGATTACGCTACGGGAATCTGGTCTAACGACGCTTTCGGCGACAGAGGCTGGCTTGCGATAGCGCTCGTTATCTTTACGGTATGGCGTCCGAATTTAAGTATTTTCGGCTCAATCCTTTTCGGCGGACTTTATATTGTTCACAACTATATGAACAACATAATTCCCAATATGACAATGTCGAAGCAGGAGATTATTAAAATCGCTCCGTACCTTGTAACGATTATCGTTCTTGTAATTGTATCCGCACGTAAAAAGCGTGAAAATCTTCCTCCCGCAAGTCTCGGACTTCCGTATTTCCGCGAGGAGAGATAATTAAGAATAATTTTTCCTGTTGATTTTTATTGTAATTTCGTTTACAATTCCAGTAAGTAAAATAATTGTGAGGTTAATATGAAAGAATACTTTAAACGCATTTTTGACAACGTGAAATGGTGGCAGCTTGTATTCTGGTGGATTTTCCGTGTTATGATGTTTGTCGCAATGTTCTTCCCCTCAAAAACATCAGAAATCAACCCGAAACAGAATATGGCGCAGATGGGCGCAAACTTTGTTGCTATGTTCCTGTGGGAAATCTTTATGCTTTTCCCCGAAAAGAAGTTTGTACGCCATCTTCCGTCGTCGATTCAGAATATTTCAATTCCCTTTATCTGGCTCGGAGCTTTTGGCGGAGCGTATCTCGGCTTCTATTACAGTATCTGGTGGTGGGACGCCGCTCTTCACGCTTTCGGCTGCTTTATCGGCGTAATACTCTGTTACGAAGTTATGTGCGCAATCCAGAAACGGGACCGTCAGAAAATCAACGTTTCGCTTATTCTTATAGCGTCTGTCGGGCTTTGCTTCGTATTCGGCGTTGCATGGGAACTGTTTGAGTTTACTTGCGACCAGCTTCTTGAGGGAAGCGATACTCAGCACTGGAACGTACTTATGTTCCACGACGGCTACAGAAATATCTTTATGCCGCGTAATCTCGACACTGCGGACCCGAACTACAACACGCTTTATCTTCTGCGTATGGCTCTTATGGACACTATGAGCGATACCGTATGTAATGCGGTCGGCGGAATCGCGGGCTGGATTTTCTTAAGGATTTTCCCGTACCGCCACAGAGGCAAGAACGACCTTAACAAGCTTTTTGATAACGAAACTGTTTCGGTCAGCGAGGAAAAAGAGACCGCTAACGTTTAAATTCAATAATTAAAAATGCGAATGTCCGTGTTTTTTAACGCGGACATTCTTTTTGTTTAAACATAGAATGTATTGTCCTGATTTTTTATTATTTTGCGATTATTTAATTAAAAAAATGGCAACAATAAAAATGAAAAAATCAGAAAGGGGAATACAAAATGACAGTAAAACGCGGAGAGGTTTATTACGCGGATTTAAGTCCCGTCGTCGGCAGCGAGCAGGGCGGAATAAGACCGGTACTTATTGTTCAGAACGACGTCGGAAACAAATTCAGCCCGACGGTTATAGCCGCCGCGATAACAAGCCGCAAAACAAAAAATCCCTTGCCGACTCATATAAGCGTGAACGCCGATAATTGCGGCCTCCAGAAGGATTCCATAGTCCTTCTTGAACAGGTAAGAACTCTCGATAAACAGCGGCTTAAGGAGAGAATCGGCTATCTCGAAAACAACGATATGGTCAGAATAAACCACGCTCTTTCAATAAGCGTGGGGCTTGGCAACGCCTATTAATTTTTAACTTGTATTTTTTACGCATATTTGTTATAATTATAATGTTAAATTATGATTTCTCTTAAAGGAGGAGTTTTTGTGCGTAAAAAGATACTCAGCATTATTCTTTCGCTTGTTCTTGTCGCGTTGATTGTTGTCCCCGCGTTTGCGGACGAGGCGAAAAATAACTATAATCCGGTTTTGATTGTTACCGGTATTTCGGAGTATGCCATTGTCGACGGTAACGGCGACAACGTTTTCCCGCTTGAGAGCGACCAGACGGCTTCTCTTGTTGCAAAGGTTGCCCCTTCGGTTGCGAAATACCTTGTCGATAAGGATTCCGACGCTCTTATGGACACGCTTATTCCCGCGTTTAAGGACTGGCTTTCGCCCATGGCGTGTAATCCCGACGGCAGCGTAACATACCCCGAAACTCATCTGAAATATCAGTTCAGGGAATCCGTTGAAGAAGAGGGCATTGAAAATGTCGGCTGTACGGACGCTCTTGACAAGGATATTCTTCAGGCTACTGTTGACGCAGTAGGCGCCGATAAGGTTTATGTTTACGGTCTTGACTGGCGAATTGACCCGATGGTTATCGCTGACGAGATTAACGATTATATTCAGCATATCAAGCAGGTAACCGGTTACAGCAAGGTCTCCGTCGCCGCGATTTCCATGGGCGGCGTTATGACAAGCGCGTATCTTGCGAAATACGGTTATAATGATGTAAGCCACGTTACCATGATTTCGTCTGCGTTCACGGGCGTTGATATGGTAGGTCAGCTTTTCTGCAAGAAGGTTGTTCTTGACGAGACCGGCGCGCAGAGACTTATAAATCAGCTCATCTCCATAAAGGGCGTTTCAAAGGTAATCGAAATGACGGGACTTTTAAAGAAACTTGTTCCGCTTCTGAGCACTCTTGTCGACGAACAGATTGACAGAGTTTACGACGAGGTTCTTATTCCGATTTTCGGCTATAATCCGTCAATCTGGTCGTTTGTTGACGACGAGGTATACGAAGAGGCTAAGGCTACTATGCTTGCAGGTGCAGACCCGTCGTTTGAAGGCGTTATTGACGCCTATCACTACGGCGTTCAGGTAAGGGCGAAGGAAATCCTTCAGAACGCTAAAAATGCGGGCGTTAAGATTGCGATAGTTTCAAACTACAACCTTCAGATTTCGCCTATCACCGACAGGTCGAATTACAACGCCGATACGGTTATTGAAACAAGGCATACGTCAGGCTTCGCCACCGTCGCTTTATTGGGCGAAACACTCGGTGAAAACTATAAGCAGGCGAAATACACCGACAAGAATTATCTTTCTTCCGACGGCGTTATCGACGCTTCAACCTGCTATTTCCCCGAGAACACTTGGTTCATTAAGGATATGTACCATGTAGGCTTCGATATCGAAAGCAACAATAACGATATTTACACCTGGCTTATGACTGCCGACAGGCAGATGGACATTCACTCCAATCCGCTTTATCCCCAGTTCAATATCTATGAGGACGATATTAAGCTTCTTCATCCTCTCGATATGGTTGCGGGCGACGTAAATCACGACGGCGAAGCGAATCTTGTCGACGTCAGAATTGTTCTTCGCGCTTCAAAATCGCTTACTTCGATTGACGATGCGGTAGGGTTTATGCTTGCCGATTTCGATAAAGATAAGGAAATCACGGAAAACGACGCTGACCTTATTCTCAATTATGTCGCGGGAGTTAAATGATTTATCACTCTTAAAATCAGGGCGGATTTAAAAAAATCCGCTCTTTTTTTGTATTTATTTGTTTTTTACTCTTTTATTTTTTAATAATATAGTATATAATAAAGGTTTGAAAGGTTGTGATTATTATGAGAAGGACAAAGGACACGATTGTTGCGTTCGAGCCTGCCGAAAGACCGGAAGAGGTAAAAGTATCCCGCTTCTGGAAGGTGCTTTATGAGTGGCTTGATTCGCTTATTGTCGCTATTATTGCGGTATTTCTTGTATTCGCATTTATTTTCAGAATAGCTGCCGTTGAAGGCGGTTCGATGAATCCTACCTTAAAGGACGGCGACTGGCTCGCAGTAAAAGCCATCAACACCAATATCAAGCGCGGCGACATTGTAATAATCACACAGCCCAACGCTCTTAACGAGCCTCTTGTTAAAAGAGTAATTGCAGTCGGCGGCGATCAGGTTGACATTAACTTTACCGAGGGTATTGTTAAAATCAACGGCGAGGTCATTCACGAGCCGTTTATCGCGGAGCCTACTCAAAGACAGTTCGACATAGCTTTCCCCATAACCGTTCCCGAGGGCTGCTATTTCGTAATGGGCGATAACAGAAATAATTCTATCGACAGCCGTTCAAATATCGTCGGCTTCATCTCTTACGGTTATATTCTCGGCACTGCCGAGGCGAGACTTTATCCGTTAGGCGATTTCAGAGTGGAGTAATATTAAATGTCAGATTTTAAAAAATCCGTAGTTGACAAAGCGTACTATATTGTTTCAATCCTTGCTCTTGCCTTTGTTATCATATTCGTTATCTTTACCTTTGTGTTCAGAACGAGCGTGGTCAGAGGCGAGTCAATGCTGCCTAACCTTGTTGACGGCGAAAGAGTAATAGTGCGCGTGTTCGCCTATGAGCCCAAGCAGGGCGACGTAATTATCATTTCACAGCCTAACGCTATGGAACTGAATCTCGTTAAAAGGGTAATTGCGACCGAGGGGCAGACGGTTGATATAGATACGGTTCAGGGTAAGGTTTATGTCGACGGCGAAGAGCTTGTCGAGCCCTATGTCAAAGAGCCTACCTTCGTTTCGGGCGACTGGGATTACCCAATAACCGTTCCCGAAAACTGCGTTTTCGCCATGGGCGATAACAGGAATAATTCTACCGACAGCCGCTTTTCGATGGTCGGTTTTATACAGACCGATTACATAGTCGGTCAGGCGGTTATTAAATTGGACGGCTTCAAGTTTTCAAAGGTTGCGGGTAGCGAGCTATGAGTGATTTTCAGAAGCAGACCGTTCAGTGGTTTCCGGGCCATATGGCGAAAACAAGGCGTCTAATAAAGGAATGTCTTTCGCAAGTCGACCTTGTTACGGAAATCGTTGACGCGAGAATCCCCGAAAGCAGCCGAAATCCCGAAATAAAGGAAATGATAGGCTCAAAGCCTCATATCATTCTTCTGAACAAATGCGACGTCGCCGACGAAAAGGCGACTAATCAATGGATTTCGTATTATGAAAAACAGAATATCGCTGCTCTTCCCGTGGACTGCCGAAGCGGAAAGGGATTAAATAAATTCGCGCCGCTTGTTAAAGAAATACTTAAAGATAAAATTGAAAGAAATGCCGCTAGGGGAATGGTCGGCAAGCCCTTGAGGATTATGGTTGTCGGTATTCCGAATACCGGCAAGTCTTCTTTTATTAACCGTATGGCGGGCGCCCAGAAGGCAAAGGTTGCCGACAAGGCGGGCGTTACGAGAAGCAATCAGTGGTTCGCTATAGGCAACGGGCTCGAATTGCTTGACACTCCGGGTGTTCTCTGGCCTAAATTCGACGACCCCGCGGTAGGCGATAAACTGGCTTTTATCGGTTCGGTTAAGGACACGGTTATCGACCTTGAATCTCTTGCGGCAAGGCTTATCGGCGTTTTAAGACGCGATTACCCCGAAAGACTTTCCGAAAGATATAAAATAACCGGCTTTGAAGATAAGGAAATCTTTGAAATAATGGATATGATAGGCAAAAAGCGCGGTATGCTTATTGCCGGCGGCGAAATAGATTACGAAAGAGTTTCCGTTATGCTTCTTGATGAATTCCGCGGCGGAAAGCTCGGCAGAATAACTTTTGAAAGACCTTAATATATGGACTATTCTTACGAAAAACAGGCAATTGAAAACGGCGCAAAGTATGTTTGCGGAATTGACGAGGCGGGCAGGGGACCTCTTGCGGGGCCCGTATTTGCCGCCGCCGTTATTTTACCCGTTGACTGCGTAATAGAAGGGCTTAACGACTCGAAAAAGCTTACCGAAAAGAAACGCGACCTGCTTTTTGACGAGATAAGGGAAAAGGCGGTTGCCTACTGCGTGGCGTCCGTCGACGAAAAAACCATTGACGAAATCAACATTCTTCAGGCTGATTTTGTCGCGATGAGAAAGGCTGTCGCGGGACTGAGCGTAAAAGCCGATTTCGCGCTTGTCGACGGCAACCAGTACCCGCATACGGGCGTAGACGAGCTTTGCATTGTCAAGGGCGATTCCAAATCCCCGTCAATCGCCGCTGCGTCGATTCTCGCAAAGGTCAGCCGTGACAGATATATGCTCGAGCTTGATAAAAAGTACCCCGAGTATCAGTTTGCCCGTCATAAGGGCTACGGCACGAAGCTTCATTATGAATGCATTGAAAAATACGGCGTTTCCCCCGTGCACAGAAAAAGCTTTTTAAAAAAGATTATCGGTGAAAACAATGAATAAAAGCGATACGGGAAAATTAGGCGAGCTTGAAACCGCAAGGCATTTAAGAAGAAACGGCTATAATATCGTCGCGGCGAATTACCATTCCCGTTTCGGCGAGCTCGATATAGTTGCCGAAGACAAAAAGAATCTCTGCTTCGTTGAGGTTAAAACGAGGTCGCCCGGTCAGATGTTTTCTCCCGCCGACTCCGTAACCGCCGCGAAGAGAAAAAAGATTGTTTCAACCGCAAACCTCTTTCTTTCGCAGTACCCGACGAAGAAGAATATACGCTTCGATATAGCGGAGGTCATAGTCGAAAACGACGCCGTTAAAAGCATAAATCTTATTGAAAATGCGTTCGAATAAAGTTCCCAAGGAGGACTTATGAAATATATCAGTACAAGAGACAAAAGTATCGGTTTAACTTCATCTCAGGCAATAGCAAAGGGTATTTCATCCGAGGGCGGTCTTTTCGTCCCCGAAACAATACCCGAGCTTTCTTATGAAAAAATAAAATCCCTTATCCCTCTTGATTATATTCAAAGGGCTAAGGAAATTCTTAAGCTCTTTCTCACCGACTTTTCGGCTGATGAGCTTGATTACTGCGTCGAAAACGCATATAAAGAGGGTAAGTTTTCGTCCGAAAAGGTTGCTCCCACGGTAAGCGTTTACGATAACGTAAATCTTATTGAGCTCTGGCGCGGACCTACCTGCGCGTTTAAGGATATGGCGCTTCAGCTTCTTCCTTATCTGCTTACCGTTTCCGCGAAGAAAGCCTGCCCCGATGAAAAAATCGTTATTCTTGTCGCCACCTCGGGCGACACCGGAAAAGCCGCTCTTGAGGGTTTCAGGGACGTCCCGAATACTGAAATTCTTGTGTTCTATCCCGTTGACGGCGTAAGCCCGATGCAGAAGCTTCAGATGACCACTCAGGAAGGCGAAAATGTCAACGTCTGCGCAATAAAAGGTAATTTTGATGACGCGCAGAACGGCGTAAAAGCTATATTTACGAATAAAGAAATTGAGGAAAAATTTAAGGCTAATTCTCTTGCCTTCTCTTCCGCAAATTCAATTAACTGGGGACGTCTTGTGCCTCAGATTGTCTATTATGTTTCCGCGTACTGCGACCTTGTAGAGCAGGGTAAAATAGAACTCGGAGATAAAATGAACGTCGTTGTTCCCACGGGTAATTTCGGCAATATTCTCGCCGCGTTCTACGCTAAGGAAATGGGCGTTCCGATTAAAAAGCTTATCTGCGCCTCAAATGCAAATAACGTGCTGACGGATTTCATCAACACGGGCGTTTACGATAAGAACAGACAGTTCTATATGACGGCTTCTCCGTCTATGGATATTCTCATTTCCTCTAACCTTGAAAGGCTTCTTTTCCTGCTTTCGGATATGGATGACCGCTTTGTTTCAGATATAATGAATCAGCTTAAAACCACGGGCAGATATGAAGTACCGAAAAAGGTTCTTTCTGCTTTGCAGGATTCGTTTGCGGCGGGCTTCTGCGACGATGAGGCAACGAAAAAGACAATCAAGGAAACCTACGAAAAGTACAATTATCTCTGCGATACGCATACCGCCGTTGCGGTAAACGTCGCTAACGATTATATAGCCAAAACGGGCGACAGAACGCCTATGGTCATAGCTTCGACGGCTAACCCGTATAAGTTTTCAAAGAGCGTTCTTTCGGCGCTTACGGACGATGTAAAATCGACCGACGAATTTTCAATGGTTGACGAGCTTAACGAACTGACGGGCGTTCCCGTTCCCGTTCAGCTCGCCTCGCTTAAGAATAAAACTCCGAGATTCAATAACGTTTCTTCAAAGGAAGAAATGCCCAAAGTTGTTCTTAATATGCTCGGACTTTAAGTCGGTATCACGTTGTTTTTAGCTTTAGCTTCCCTTATTTTAAAGCTTGAGCATTTAGTCTCGTCGCAGCAGCACGCGTCGGAACAGCCAACCCTGATTTCGTTTGCCGTGCAGGTGCTTTTTCCCTTGTGATAAAGGCAGTTTTTCGCCTCACAGTTAATGTTGTTCATCTTTTCACCTCCGCAGTTTTATTATTGATTTTTTTACGGAGTATATTTATGTCATTATTTGCATTGGGCGACACTCATCTGTCACTTCGTACCGATAAGCCGATGGACATTTTCAACGGCTGGAACGATTATGTTGAGCGTCTCGAAAAAAACTGGCGCGCTCTTATTAAAGAGGACGATACGGTTGTTATTGCGGGCGATATTTCGTGGGAAATGCGTCTTGAGGACACCGTAAAGGATTTTTCGTTTCTCAACTCTCTTCCCGGTAAAAAAATCCTGATGAAGGGCAATCACGATTACTGGTGGGAAACGAAAACGAAGATGGAAAACTTTTTCAAAGAAAACTCCTTTGATTCTTTTGAAATTCTTTTCAATAACGCTTTCGAGGTCGGCGACGTTGCCGTCTGCGGAACGAGAGGCTGGTTTTTCGACGACGAATCCGACGAAACCGAAAAGCTTATTTCAAGAGAGGTCGGCAGGCTGAATATGTCAATCGATCAGGCTGAGAAAACCGGTAAAGAGCCTGTGGCTTTTCTTCATTACCCGCCGGTTACGCGTTCCGCGAGGTGCGAAGAAATCTACCGCGTTCTGGTCGACAGGGGAATAAAGCGCTGCTATTACGCCCACCTTCACGGCGAGGCTCATAAATTCGCTTTTCAGGGTAAAAGCGACGGAATTGAGTTCACTCTTATTTCGGGCGATTATCTTAAATTTTGCCCTTTGCTGATAGAAAAATAAAAAAAGGTGGAAAAAACTGTAATTATCTGCTATAATTATTATTTGCATATATATTGATATGGAGGAATTATTAATGAGCTTAAAATCATCAAAGAATGTTGAGACAAACGTTTATGAGCTTGCCATTTCGGTTGACGCCGAGCAGTTTGAAGCTGCGGTACAGAAAGCGTATCTCAAACAGAGAAAGAAAATTACCGTTCAGGGCTTCAGAAAGGGCAAGGCTCCCCGCGCTCTTATCGAAAAGGTTTACGGTCAGGGCGTTTTCTATGAGGACGCTTTCGACGAGTTGTATCCCGAGGTAGTTTCCGCTGCTATTGATGAAGCAAAACTTGAAATTGTCGCTTCTCCCTACGACGTTAATGTTGAGAAAATCGGCAAGGAGGGCGTTGAATTTACGCTTAAGGTCGTTGTAAAGCCCGAGGTTAAGCTCGGCAAATACAAGGGACTTAAGGCTGAAAAGAAGGAAGTCAAGGTTACGGCTGAGGATGTCAATGCCGAAATCGAAAGACTCCGTGAGCAGAATGCAAGAACAATTACTGTTGAAGACCGCGCCGTCAAAAAGGGCGATATCGCGGTTATCGACTTTGAAGGCTTCCGTGACGGTAAGGCTTTTGAAGGCGGCAAGGGCGAAAACTATGAGCTTGAAATCGGCTCAAATTCATTCATCCCCGGCTTTGAGGACCAGATTAAAGGTCATAAGACCGGCGAAGAGTTCGACGTAATCGTTACCTTCCCCGGCGACTATGCGTCCGAAGAGCTTGCGGGACAGGAAGCCGTATTCAAAATCAAGCTTCACGAAATCAAGAAGAAAGAGCTTCCCGCTCTTGACGACGACTTCGCTATGGACGTAAGCGAGTTCGATACGCTTGCCGAGCTTAAGAAGGACATTAAGGCTACAATCAAAAAGCGCCGTGAAGAAAACGTTGACGTTGATTTTACAAACGCGCTTCTCGACCTCGTTGCAGAGGGCATAAAGGCTGAAATTCCCGAGCAGATGGTTGACAGACAGGTTGACCAGGATATCGACGACTTCGGTTATCGTCTTCAGATGCAGGGACTTAATCTCGATATGTACCTTAAGTATACGGGCATGGACAATGCGGCTTTAAGAGAAAGCTTTAAGGAAAAGGCTCTCAAGGAGGTTAAGCTCAACCTTGCTCTTGACGAAATCGTCAAGAAGGAAAAGATTGAAGCCACCGAGGAAGCTATCGAGGCCGAATACAAGAAGCTTGCCGAAACATATAATATGGATGTTGACCAGATTAAAAAGGCTCTTCCCGCCGAAAATATCACGGGCGACATTGTAAGGGCTACGGCTATCGACCTGATTAAGGAAAACGCGGTTGCAGGAAAGGCTGCCGAAAAACCTGAGGCAAAGAAGACTGCCGAAAAGGAAGAAAAGCCTGCCGAGAAGAAGGCTCCCGCAAAGAAAGCTCCCGCAAAGAAGCCTGCGGCAAAGAAAGAAACTGCGGAAAAGAAGTCCGCTGCAAAGAAGACGGCTGAAAAGAAACCCGCGGAGAAAAAACCTGCCGCCAAGAAGGCTCCCGCTAAAAAGCCTGCCGCAAAAAAGACGGAAGACAAGAAATAATCTGATTACCGATTGATTTTTTAACCAATAATTAATTAGATATTTAATAAGGAGTGGAATTATGGCATTAGTTCCCTATGTAATTGAACAGACCAACAGAGGCGAGAGAAGCTATGATATTTTCTCACGTCTTCTCAACGACAGAATTATCGTTCTCTCCGACGAGGTAAACGACGCTACGGCTTCTCTTGTAGTTGCTCAGCTTCTCTATCTCGAAGGTCAGGACAGCGAAAAGGACATCAGCCTTTATATCAATTCTCCCGGCGGCTCGGTTACCGCGGGTATGGCTATTTATGATACGATGCAGTATATCAAGTGCGATGTTTCCACTATCTGCATAGGTCTTGCCGCGAGCATGGGCGCGTTCCTTCTTTCGTCCGGAGCGAAGGGAAAGAGATTTGCTCTTCCCAACAGCGAGATTATGATTCATCAGCCCTCCGGCGGCGCTCAGGGACAGGCGACCGATATCGAAATTACCGCTAACCACATTCTTCGTATCAAGGCAAACCTCAACAGAATTCTTGCCGAAAACACCGGCAAACCGCTTGAGGTTATCGCCGCCGATACCGAAAGAGATAATTTTATGACTGCCGCTGAAGCTATGGAATACGGCATAGTCGATAAGGTAATTGAGAAGAGATAACATTTTTCGTTTGAGGTAATCTTATGGCGAGAGATAATGATAACAAGAGTAAAATGCTTCACTGCTCTTTCTGCGGTAAAACGCAGAATCAGGTTTCCAAGCTTATTGCGGGGCCAAACGTCTGTATCTGCGACGAGTGCGTAGGCTACTGCAGGTCGATTATTGAGGAAGAGGATTTTTCAAGGGTTAAGCCTGCGAAAAGCAAGTCCGATATCAAAAATCTTCCTACCCCCAAGGAGCTTAAGGAACAGCTTGACGAATACGTCATCGGGCAGGAAAACGCCAAGATAGCGCTTTCGGTTGCGGTTTACAATCATTACAAAAGAATATACCGCGGCTCACAGACCAAGGTCGACTTACAGAAGAGCAATATTCTTCTTTTAGGGCCTACGGGCGTCGGCAAAACTATGCTTGCCCAGACTCTTGCGAAGATTCTTGACGTTCCGTTTGCGATTGCCGACGCGACGACTCTTACCGAGGCGGGCTATGTCGGCGAGGACGTTGAAAACATTCTTCTTCGTCTTATTCAGGCGGCGGATTACGACATTGAAAAGGCTGAACGCGGCATTATCTATGTTGACGAGATTGACAAGATAGGAAGAAAGAGCGAAAACACCTCGATTACGCGTGACGTAAGCGGCGAGGGCGTTCAGCAGGCGCTTCTCAAAATCCTTGAGGGCACCGTTTCAAACGTTCCTCCTCAGGGCGGCAGAAAGCATCCCCAGCAGGATTTCATTCAGGTTGACACGTCGAATATTCTTTTCATCTGCGCCGGCGCATTTGACGGCATTGAAAAGATAGTTGAAAAACGGGTTCACAATTCCTCGCTCGGTTTCAACCGCGACGTCGATACGACCAAATCGCAGAATACCGATGAGTTACTCGCTCAGGTCATTCCGCAGGACCTCGTCAAGTTCGGTCTTATACCCGAGCTTGTAGGAAGAATTCCCGTTATAACGGCTCTTTCACCGCTTGACAGAGACGCGCTCGTAAGAATCCTTAAGGAGCCTAAAAACGCGATTTTAAAGCAGTTTGAGGCGCTTCTCGATATGGACGGCGTTACTCTTGAGTTCACCGACGACGCCCTTGAGGCCGTTGCGGACAAGACTCTTGAAAAGAATACCGGCGCAAGGGGACTTCGCTCAATAATGGAAGCGGTTCTTATGCCGACAATGTATTCCGTACCGTCCGATACGTCTATTGAAAAGGTTGTTATCAACGCCGAATGCGTAAACGGTAACAGCGAACCGCGCGTTATTAGAAAAACAAAGTCTAACGCGGGTTAATTTTCAAAAAACAACAAATAATAAAACTCAGTGCAATTTCAAATTGCATTGAGTTTTTTGTTGTATTATGGTATAATTATTTGAAATGGGGTGTGAGGTTTGAAAAATAACGGTATTAAAACCTCCTTGCAGTTTGACAAGGAGAAAAGAAAACGTAAAAAAACCTACGCAACCTTTATTACGGCGTTTTTGTGCTTCTCGCTTGTGCTCGCGGCAGTTTCTTTTCTTATATTGCTGAAAAAATACAACTTCCGGCTCAGCAATATCGTCGACAGAAAAACTACCGCCACTACCGAGGAAACCTCAACCGAGGGCGAAACCTATCTTCAGAACTATACCGGAAACGCGAACATCCTTGTCCTGTGCGAAAACAGCGACAACAAGCTCGGATTTTTCGGCGTTCTGAATTTCAATATGGACGCAAAGCAGATATCGGTCACTTCCTTTGAAAATGACGTGAACCTGAAATATGACGGCAAAAGCGGAACGTTTTCCGATATCTATTCTACGGGCGGCGCGCTCGGCCTTTCTCAGGCGGTTGAAAAATGCTGCGGAATAAAGATTGACAGGTTTATAGACGTTACCGAGACGAATTTCAAAAGGGTTATTTCCTATCTCGGCGACGCCGAAATATATTCCGACGAAAAGATTAATTTCAAGGGCGGCGACTACGTCCTTATTCTTGAAGAGGGCGAGCAGTCCGCCACGGGCGAAACGGTACTGAGCTATTTCAAATACCTTGACGCCAAGGGAAGAAGCGTGCTGACGGCAGAACTTCTCGATTACTATATGAATTCGGGCAAGTTAAAGGCGAATCAGGAAACCTTTGACTCGGTTATTAATCTTTTCAATACTAATATTTCCGTTAAGGATTATAACGACGTAAGCGACACCTTCAACGCGTTCCTTAACGATTCGTCAAGAAGAAAAACAGTTGTGTCTGAAACACCGGAGGTGACTGATAATGGATAAACAGAGAATTGAAAACGCGGTAAGGGAAATTCTTATAGCGATAGGCGAGGACCCCGACAGGGAAGGTCTTGTCGAAACTCCCGCCCGCGTAGCGAGAATGTACGAAGAGGTTTTCGCAGGGCTTGAGGGAACCGCCGAAAAGCATTTAAAGCTCTTTAACGAAGGCAAGAATGACGAAATGGTTATCGTCAAGGACATTCCTCTGTACTCAATGTGCGAGCATCATCTTCTTCCGTTTATCGGCAAGGCTCATATCGCCTATATTCCGTCGGACGGCAAGGTTTTAGGTCTTTCAAAGCTCGCAAGAATAGTTGATTTTTATTCAAAACGCCCTCAGCTTCAGGAGAGGCTGACCTCCCAGATTGCCGATTTTCTTGAAGAAAATCTTCATCCCAAGGGAGTTGCGGTTCTTGTTGAGGCGGAGCATCTTTGTATGACAATGCGCGGCATCCGCGCTGCGGGCGCCGTTACGAGAACTTCCGCTCTGCGCGGCTGTATGAGAAGCGACGCGAGAACAAGGTCAGAGGTTATGAGCCTTTTCGGAGGCGAATGATATGTATTCATTTTCCGGCTCGGGTTTTTCTTTTCCGCTCGGCAAAAGAACCTACATAATGGGGATTCTGAATATAACCGCCGATTCCTTTTTTGACGGGGGAAGATATACCGACGTCGACTCTCAGTTGAAAAGGGCGGATGAAATGCGCCTTGAAGGAGCCGATATTATCGATATCGGCGCCCAGTCTACAAGACCGGGGCATATTGAAAAAACCGCCGAAGAAGAAATCAAACTGCTTTCTCCCGTGCTTAAAAAGCTGACAGAGTCGGTTGACGTTCCCGTTTCGGTCGACACCTATTACCCCGAGGTTGCCGAATACGCCCTTAATAACGGCGTAAAAATAATTAACGACGTAAGCGGCGTGTTTAATTCCGAAATGGCACGGCTTATCAGGGAATATAACGCCGGCTGGGTTATTATGCATTCGGGTGAAAGCGATTCTTCAACCGAAATTGAATACGAAAACGGCGTCGTCAGCGCAGTCAATTTATTCTTTGATCAAATGACCGAAAAATGCCTTTCTTACGGCATTTCAATTAATCAGATTATGCTCGATATGGGCATTGGCTTCGGAAAAAGCAACGAAGATAACCTTGAATTAATCAGAAATATTTCCCGTCTTAAAAGGGAGAATACAGCCCTTTTAACCGCGCTTTCGTGCAAGCGCGTCATTAAGAACGCGAGCGGCGCATCGGGCGAGGATTTATTGTACGGTACGCTCGCGGCGAACACCGCGGCAATTTACGGCGGAACGGATTTTATCAGAGTTCATCACGTTAAGGAAAACGTGTTTGCAGCTAAAACCGCGGACGAATTATTCAGGAGGTAAATATGGACAGTATCAAAGTTAAAAACTTAAAAGTATTTGCCTTTCACGGCGTCAACGATTTCGAAAAAGCGGACGGACAGGTCTTTCTTATCGATATTGAGGCGTTTCTCGATTTGTCCGTTCCCTGTAAAAGCGACGATGTCAACGACACCGTAAGCTACGCGAAAATCATTAAAACCGCAAAATCCGTTTTCTGCGAACAGACAAACGACCTTATAGAACGTGCCGCCGAAAGAACTGCCGACGCTCTGCTTTCGTCTTTCCCGAAAATCGAAAAGGTTGCGCTTGAGGTGAAAAAGCCCGACGCGCCGGTTAAAGCGGACTTTGAATATGTCAGCGTCCGGATTGAGAGGGCGAGAGGATGAATAAGGCTGTTATCGGTATGGGCACCAATATCGGCGACAGGTTAAAGAATATTGAAAACGCGCTTTTGTCGCTTGAAAAACTGCCCGATACAAAAATCGTTAAATGCTCACGTATTTATGAGACTGAGCCCTGGGGCTACGCGCAGCAGGAGAATTTCTATAACTGCTGTATTCTCATTGAAACTCCGTTTTCCGCTCACGCGTTGCTCGGCGCGCTTTTAGGCATTGAAGCGGCGTTTGGCAGAATAAGGGAGCTTAAGAACGGGCCGCGGATTATCGACCTTGATTTATTGCTTTTTGAGGATGAAAAAATCGAAACGGAGGAGCTTACTGTTCCTCATCCGCGTATTCGCGAAAGGGCTTTCGTCCTGTTTCCGTTAAAGGATTTGTTTGAGGACGAAAAATTCGGTACCTTTGACTTTTCTTCTTCGCTTGAAAATGCCGACGAAAAGCAAATAATAAATATATTGTAGTTGTTTTTTCGACAGAATTATGATATATTCTTATATAGTTTTTTAAGAACAATTCTTTTATATAAAGTTGGTTTGTTATGCACTACGTAGTTATGGATTTGGAGTGGAATAACACCTACTGTAAGCGGCTTGGCGGTTTCATTAACGAGATTATTGAAATCGGCGCGGTAAAGCTTGACGAGAACCTGAAAACTCTCGACACTTTTTCCGAATTTGTAAAACCTCAGATAAGCCGTAAGCTTCAGGGACGTGTTAAAAGACTCACAAATCTGACAAATGAAGAAATTAATACAGGTGATTTTTTTCAGGACGTTATTGAACAGTTCGGCGACTGGATAGGCGAGGAGCCTACGACGGTGCTGACCTGGGCGGACGGCGACATCAGAACCCTCATAAGCAATTACAGGTATTATTTCGGCACTTCGGTTCTTCCCTTCGCGGGGCGGTACGTTGACCTGCAGAAATACTGTCAGAGCTTTATCGACGTTCCGTCCTCACAGCAGATAGGTCTTTCCACCGCGGCGGAACAGCTCGGTATTAATCCCGACCTTTATTCTCACCACCGCGCGCTTGACGACAGCGTACTTTCGGCAGACTGTTTAAGAAAGGTTTTTCACCCCGAAAAGCTTGCCGCCTACACTAAAAAATGCGACGCGCAGTTTTACCACAGGCTTGAATTCAAGCCGCACGCAATAAGCAACATTAACCATCCGCTTGTCGACAAATCCCTTCTTGAATGTAAATGTATCAAATGCGGCGAAACGGCGGTAAGACAAACGGACTGGAAATATTCGAATCAGTATTTCAGAGCTGATTTCAAATGCGAAAACTGCGGCGCGCTTCTGCGCTATGCGATACGGTTTAAAAAATACTACGACCATCTTGATATAAGGCATACAACCAGCGAAATAGACGAAAACGATAATAAAAAGAGAAAGAGGCATTACTACAAACCTAAAAGAAAAGCCTCAGTAAAAAACAAGCAGTGAGTTATTTCCTCACTGCTTGTTTTTTTATTATTTATAACTGATTATTTAATTATGCGTATGCGTATGATTCCGTCAACCTTTTTAAGCTCTGTCAGCGATTCCTCGGTAACGTCGCCGTCGACGTCGATAAGCGTGTATGCATATTCGTTCTTGGATTTGTTCGTCATATTGTCAATGTTGATTCCGCCTGCAGAAACCGCGGGAAGAATTTTACTAAGGACGTTGGGAATATTGCGGTGAATAATCGCAACCCTTGTTCTCTCCGTTCTCGGCGCTTCGACGTTGGGAAGATTGACCGAGTTCTTTATATTGCCGTTTTCAAGGAAATCGCGAAGCTGTTTTACCGCCATAATCGCGCAGTTTTCCTCCGATTCGGGAGTTGACGCGCCGAGGTGGGGAATAGCGATTACGCCCGAAACGCCGAGTAAATCCTCGGTCGGGAAATCCGTAGCGTAGGAGGCGACCTTACCCGTGCCGAGAGCTTCGATAATATCGGCTGAATTAACAAGCGCGTCTCTTGCGAAATTGAGAATTCTTACGCCGTCCTTCATCTGCGCAATAGCCGCCGCGTTAATGAAATCCCTTGTGCTGTCAAGAAGCGGAACGTGAATTGTGATGTAGTCGCATTCCTTGTAAATGTCCTCGACTGACGGCGCGTGTATGATTGAACGCGAAAGATTCCACGCCGCGTCAACCGAAAGATACGGGTCATAACCGTAAACCTTCATACCGAGCTTTTCAGCCGCATTTGCGACAAGAATGCCTATCGCGCCAAGACCGATAACGCCGAGCTTTTTGCCCTTGATTTCGGGACCTACAAACGCGCTCTTTCCTTTTTCAACCTTCTTGCCGACCTCGTCCTCGCCCTTTAAGGTCTGAGCCCATTCAATGCCGTTTACAATCTTTCTTGAAGACAGGAAAAGACCGCATATAACAAGCTCCTTAACCGCGTTCGCGTTAGCGCCGGGGGTGTTGAAAACAACTATGCCCTGCTCGGAAAAAGCGTCGACGGGAATGTTGTTTACGCCTGCGCCTGCTCTGGCTACCGCGAGGGTTTTCTCGCTCATTTTCATATCGTGCATTGAAGCCGAGCGTACAAGCACCGCGTCGGGATTTTCAACCTCGGTTGAGCAGACGTATTTTTCGTCAAACTTTTCAAGTCCGTTTTCCGAAATTTTATTTAATGTAAGAATGTTATACATTTTTATTACCTCTTATTTATGAATTATTCTTTTCAAACTCTTTCATAAAGTTTACAAGCTTTTCAACGCCCTCGTAAGGCATAGCGTTGTAAATCGAAGCGCGCATACCGCCTACGGTTCTGTGTCCCTTAAGGTTTACAAGACCGGCTTCGGTAGCCTCTTTTACGAATTTCGCGTTAAGCTCTTCGCTGTCGGTTACGAAGGGAACGTTCATAAGCGAACGGTCTTCTTTTACGACCGTTCCGCGGAACATTTTGCTTTCGTCAAGATAATCGTAAAGAAGCTTTGCTTTCTTTTCGTTTCTCTCCTTCATAGCCTCAAGTCCGCCCGTTCTCTTAATCCATTCAAGAACAAGCTTGCAGATATAAATAGTGTAGCAGGGGGGAGTGTTGTAAAGACTCTCTGCGTCCGCCTGAATTTTATAGTTGAGCATTGTCGGGGTAATGTCTCTTGCGTTTCCGAGCAAATCCTCGCGTATAATCGCGATAACAAGACCTGCGGGAGCGACGTTTTTCTGCGCGCCGCCGTAAAGCATGCCGAACTTTGTAACGTCAATCGGCTCCGAAAGGAAGCATGAGGAAATGTCGGCTATAAGCGGAACGTCGCCCGTGTCGGGTAATTCGTGGTAAACGGTACCGTAAATGGTGTTGTTCATACAGATATAGAAATAATCCGCGTCAGGCGTGAATTCGCTTTTGTCAAGCTTGGGAATATATGAAAAAGTTTTGTCAGCGGAAGATGCGACGGCTTTGGCTTCGCCGTATTTCTGAGCCTCCTGAAAAGCCTTCTTCGCCCACTGACCGGTAATAACGTAGTCAGCCTTGCCCGAGCCGTTCATAAAATTGAGCGGAATGGCGGAAAACTGAGCGGATGCGCCGCCCTGAAGGAAAAGTACCTTATAGTTATCGGGAATATTCATAATCTCCCTGAGCAAAGCTTCCGCGCCCTTGATGATGTCGTCATAGACCTTTGAACGGTGGCTCATTTCCATAACGGACTGGCCGCAGCCGTGGTAGTCGAGCATCTCGTCGGCAGCCTGCTTTAATACCTCTTCGGGCAGCATCGAGGGACCTGCCGAAAAATTATAAACTCTTGACATTTATATGCCTCCTAAATAATTATTACATTAAGAATTATATCAAAGAAACAAAGCAGCAGTCAACGAATTGATAAATTTTTAACAAAATTTTGGAGTGTTCAACATAATTTTTCGAAAAAGTTATCATATTTTTTAACAATCTCACATACGGTTATTTTT
Organism: Clostridia bacterium; assembly: GCA_017613735.1. Taxonomy (GTDB): domain Bacteria; phylum Bacillota; class Clostridia; order Oscillospirales; family Acutalibacteraceae; genus Fimenecus. The sequence continues at coordinate 101,794 of JAGADF010000008.1, read as the reverse complement.
ATAATAAAATAAGGCTTAAAAATATAAGTATTTTCTTTAATAAAAATGTTGATTTTACTTGACGAAAAGGGGATTATAATGTATAATATTTTCACTTTAGCGATTAAAAGCGTTAAAAGATAAAAGCTTTAAAGGGGTAAATTGAAGAAAATGGATAATTTAAGCGTATGGATTACTATCGCCGTTTATATTGCCGCATTGGTTGTTATCGGCATTGTGACCGGCAAAAAGAGTAAAAGCGTAGCCGATTTCACCGTCGGCGGAAGAAAAGCGGGAGCCTGGCTTTCCGCGCTGTCTTACGGTACGGCGTACTTTTCGGCGGTTATGTTTGTCGGCTATGCCGGCAAAACCGGTCTTTCATTCGGTCTGTGGGGTATTCTCGCAGGTATCGGCAACGCGGTTTTCGGCTCGCTTCTTGCGTGGATTGTACTCGCGAGAAAAACCCGCGACGTGTCCGCCCGTCTTAAAATTCAGACGATGCCTCAGTTTTTTGAGGCGAGGTACGGCTCAGTCGGTATGAGAACCTTCTCGGCGGCGGTCATCTTTGTTTTTCTTATTCCTTATTCGGCGTCCGTTTATTCGGGACTTGCTTCAATAGCGAAAAACCTTCTCGGTATTGATGACGCTGTTTTCCTTATTATAATCGCGGTTCTCGCTATGCTTATAATCCTCTTCGGCGGTTATCTTGTTCAGGCGAGAGCGGATTTCGTTCAGGGACTCGTTATGATGGTCGGCGTTACGCTTCTTATAGTATGCGTCGTACGTTCCCGTCAGGTAGGCGGTCTTCAGGGCATTATGGAATACGCCAAAACCGATGCCGGACTGCCGAAACTCAACGGCAGCCAGTGGGTAGGTCTTATGGCGACGGTTCTTATGACGAGCTTCGGCACATGGGGACTTCCTCAGATGATTTCAAAGTATTTCGGCATAAAGGACGACAGGCAGGCAAAAAGGGGAATAATCATTTCAACTTTCTTCGCGTTCCTTGTAGCGGGCGGCGGTTACTTTATCGGCTCGCTGTGTCACAGGTTTTACACTGTCGGCAAGGATATGCCCGCGGCGGACGACATTGTTCCCTTAATGCTTAAGGATTCGGCTCTTCCCGCAATTCTTCTCGGCGTAATAATCGTGCTTCTTCTTTCGGCGTCCGTTTCGACTCTCTGCTCGGTAACGCTTTCGGCGTCGTCGGCTCTGAGCATCGACATTGTAGGAAACAGAATCAAAAAGGATATGCCCGAAAAGAAAAAGGGCGTTCTTACAAAGGTTTTCTGCGTACTGTTTATAATTCTTTCCTACGTTGTCGCCAATACGAAAACCCCGATTCTTGATATGATGAGCTATTCTTGGGGTATTATCTCCGGCTCATTCTTAGCTCCTTATCTTTTGGCTCTTTACTATAAAAAGCTTAATAAAATCAGCGCGTGGGCGGGTATTCTTACGGGCTTCTTTATCGCCCTTGTTCCCGCTACCTGCAAGGTGCTCAACCTTTGCGGAAATGAAAACGAAACAGTTTTAAAGCTTATGTCGCAAGGCCCGCTTTACGCCTGTATTGCGATGATAGCGTCGCTTCTTGTATGCTTTGTTTTCAGCGTATTCACACAGAAGCTTACGGATAAAAAGGTTAACGACTTCTTTTATAACGGAACAGTCGAAGCAGAATAAAAGCGAGGGACAAAAAATGCCTATTACCGAAATTCTTGAAAAAAACAGCGCTCTTTACGGCGACGAGGTTTGCCTTGTAGAGCTTAATCCCGACATTCACGAAAAACGCCGCGTGACGTGGAAGGAATTCTCGCTCATTGAGCCTCAGAACACCTCCGCTTACAGGCGAGAGATTACGTGGAACGTCTTTAACGAAAAAGCCAACCGCTTTGCCAATCTGCTTTTAAGTAACGGCATTGGCAAGGGCAATAAGGTTGCAATACTTATGATGAACTGCCTTGAATGGCTTCCGATTTACTTCGGTATTCTTAAAACGGGCGCAATAGCCGTTCCGTTTAATTTCAGGTATGACACCGACGAAATCAAATATTGCGCCGAGCTTGCGGAATGCGATATAATGGTTTTCGGCTCGGTATTTATCGGGCGTCTTGAGCCCATAGCCGACGAGCTTTGTAAAAAATGCCTTCTTCTTTACGCGGGCGAGGGTAACTGCCCGTCGTTTGCGGAAAGCTATCACGAGCTTACGGCTAATGCGTCTAGTCAGAATCCGGGAGTTAAGATTTCCGACGAAGACGACGCGGCTATCTATTTTTCATCGGGAACAACGGGTTTCCCGAAGGCTATTTTACATAATCACGAAAGCCTTATGCACGCCGCTAAAGTTGAGCAGGCGCACCACGGCCAGACTCATGACGACGTATTTCTGTGCATTCCTCCGCTTTATCATACGGGCGCTAAAATGCACTGGTTCGGCAGTTTTCTTGTCGGCGGAAAGGCAGTGCTCCTTAAGGGCACAAAGCCCGAATACGTTCTTGAAGCCGTCTCAAACGAAAAGTGCACGATTGTCTGGCTTCTCGTTCCGTGGGCGCAGGACATTTTGGACGATATTGACAGCGGCAAAATCGACCTTTCAAATTACGAGCTTTCTCAGTGGAGGCTTATGCATATCGGCGCGCAGCCCGTTCCGCCTTCGCTTATAAAAAGGTGGAAGAAGGTTTTCCCGCACCATCAGTACGATACAAACTACGGACTTTCAGAGTCAATAGGACCCGGCTGCGTTCATCTCGGCGTTGAAAATATTGACAAGGTCGGCGCGATAGGCGTTGCGGGTTACGGCTGGCAGACAAAGATAGTCGACACCGAAGGCAATACCGTTTCACGCGGTGAAATTGGCGAGCTTTGCGTTAAAGGCCCCGGCGTTATGACCTGCTATTACAGAAACGAAGAGGCAACAAACGAGTGTCTTAAAGACGGCTGGCTTTATACGGGCGATATGGCTAAGGAGGATGAGGACGGCTTTATCTTCCTTGTCGACCGTAAAAAAGACGTCATCATCAGCGGCGGCGAGAATATTTATCCCGTCCAGATTGAGGACTTCCTTCGTCAGATGGACCAGATTAAGGACGTTGCGGTAATCGGTATGCCCGACCAGCGCCTCGGCGAGATTTCGGCGGCGATTATTGAGGTTAAAGAGGGCTACACGCTTACCGAGGAAGAGGTTGAAGATTTCTGTCTTAAAATCGCAAGGTATAAAAGACCTAAAAAGATTATCTTCGCGGATATTCCCAGAAACCCGACGGGTAAAATCGAAAAACCCGTTCTGCGTAAGAGATACTGCGTAGAAAATCTTGTCGCGAGAGAAAACGAATCATAATTAACAGGAGATAGATTTAATGAAAAAACTTATGTTAGGCAACGAGGCGGTTGCGCGCGGACTTTACGAGGGCGGACTTCGGGTAGCTTCAAGCTATCCCGGTACGCCGAGCACTGAAATTACCGAATGCGTTGCCAAGTACGATGAAATTTATTCGGAATGGGCGCCTAATGAAAAAGTCGCTATGGAAACGGCTATCGGCGCGTCAATCGCGGGCGCGAGGAGCTTCTGTGCTATGAAGCACGTCGGTCTTAACGTGGCTGCCGACCCGCTTTTCACCGTTTCGTACACGGGCGTTAACGCAGGTATGGTTATTGCCGTTGCGGACGACCCCGGTATGCATTCCTCACAGAACGAACAGGACTCCCGTCATTATGCAAAGGCGTCGAAGATTATGATGCTTGAGCCCGCCGATTCGGAAGAATGTCTTTCATTTGCGAAAAAGGCGTTTGAACTTTCCGAAAAATTCGACACGCCGGTAATCCTTCGTCTTACAACGAGAATTGCCCATTCAAGAAGTGCCGCCGAAATTTCCGACAGAATTGACAACGGGCTTAAGGAATGCGTAAAGGACCCGCAGAAATATGTTATGATGCCCGCTATGGCTATTAAAAGGCACGTCGTAGTTGAAAAGCGAATTAAGGACCAGATTGCCTGGGCTGAAACCTGCGAATTCAATACAACGGAATTCAACGATAAAAAAATCGGTATTATCGCGTCGGGTATCTGTTATCAGTACGCGAAAGAGGCTCTGGGCAAAAATGCTTCGTACTTAAAACTCGGCTGCGTTTATCCGCTGCCCGTTGAAAAGATTAAGAGCTTTGTAAACGAATGTAAAAAGGTCTATGTACTTGAAGAATTAGACCCGTTTATTGAGGAGCACTGCAAAATCAACGGCATCAACGTAATCGGCAAGGATGAATTTACGCTTCTGGGCGAATATTCCCAGGGACTTATCCGCAAGGTGATTTTAGGCGAAGATGTCGATAACGTAAAAACCGACCTTGAAATTCCGGGACGTCCTCCCGTGCTTTGCGCAGGCTGTCCTCACAGGGGACTTTATTACGCCTTGAAGAAGTTAAAGGTTGCCGTAAGCGGTGATATAGGCTGCTATACTCTCGGCGCGTTACAGCCTCTGGGAATGGTCGATACCTGTGTCTGTATGGGCGCGTCCGTGTCGGGACTTCACGGCAGAAACAAGGCTAATCCCGAAAACGAATCAAAAACTGTTGCGGTTATAGGCGACTCGACCTTTATGCATTCGGGCATCACGGGACTTGTCGATATAGCCTATAATCAGTCGAATTCAACCGTTATCATACTTGACAACAGCATTACGGGTATGACGGGACATCAGGACAACCCCACAACGGGCAAAACGATTAAGGGCGACCCGACAACAGCCGTCAGCCTTGAAAAGCTCTGCAACGCCGTCGGCATTGACAGGGTAAGGGTTGTTGACCCGTATAATCTTAAGGAATGCGAGGACGTAATCCGCGAGGAAATCAACACTCCCGAGCCGTCCGTAGTCATTTCAAGAAGACCGTGCGCGCTTCTTAAATACGTCAAGCATAATCCGCCCTTAAAGGTAAATGCGGACAAGTGCACGGGCTGTAAAATGTGTATGAAGATAGGCTGTCCAGCTATAAGCATTAAGGACAAAAAGAGCGTAATTGACTTTACGCAGTGTGTCGGTTGCGGCGTCTGTACCCAGATGTGTAAATTCGGCGCTATCGAAGGAGGTGCGAAGTAATGCAGACTAAAAGCGTAATGATTGTCGGTGTCGGCGGTCAGGGAACATTACTTACAAGCCGACTTCTCGGCGCGGCGTTATTGAACAGCGGTTTTGAAGTCAAGGTCAGCGAGGTTCACGGTATGAGCCAGCGCGGCGGCTCGGTCGTCACTTATGTTAAATACGGCGACGAGGTCGCGTCACCGATTGTAGGCCCCGGCGAAGCCGATTTGATTTTAGCCTTTGAACAGCTTGAGGCGGCGAGATGGCTTCCTTACCTTAAAAAGGACGGTAACATTATCGCCAATACCCAGAAGATAGACCCGATGCCCGTAGTTATCGGCACGGCGGTTTATCCCAACGGCGTACTCGAAGCGATTGAAAAAACGGGCGTAAAACTGACGTCAATCGACGCTCTTTCGCTTGCGGTTGAGGCAGGCTCGCCCAAGGCGGTAAACGTAGTTTTAATCGGCGTTATGGCGTCAAAAATGGATTTGCCCAAGGAAACGTGGCTTGAAGCGATTAAGCAGACCGTACCCGAAAAATTCCTCGAAATGAACCTTAAAGCGTTTGAACTGGGGTACGCAAATAAATAAATAAACGGACAGTCAGCCGACTGTCCGTTTTTTGAACCACAAAAAGATATATTATTGTATTATAATACGAAATATGATACAATTATATCAATATGAAACGGGGTGAAACCGTGCTTGAATTTATACTCGGCAGGGCGGGAAGCGGTAAAACGAAATACGTCCGTTCCATGCTTGCCGAAAAACTGAAAAAAGGTGAAAATAACCTTCTGTTACTGGTGCCTGAACAGTTTTCGTTTGAAAGCGAAAAGATGATTCTTGAAAAAGTCGGCGCCGAAAATATGGCGGGAATTGAGATTTTAAGCTTTACCCGTCTTGCAAACAGCGTTATTGAAAATACGCCTTATTCTTCCCTGCCTCGCATTGACGACGGCGGCAGGGCGGTTATTCTGCGCCTTGCTCTTGATTCCCTCGGCGATAACGTTAAGATTTACCGTAAATTCAAGTCGAATTTTACCTCTCTTTCCTCGCTTCTCACCTTTATTCAGGAGATGAAGCAGTGCGCCGTTTCTCCCGACGATTTAAGCGAAAAATCGACCGTTACGGGCGGTATTTTAAGCGAAAAGCTTAAGGAGCTGTCCCTTATCTTCAGCGCTTATGATGCGTTTATGAGTAAGGATTATTTCGACGATTACAATCTTCTTTCGGTTGCCTGCGAAAAAATGATTTCGGAAAAATATTTTTCAGGCAAAACGGTCGTGCTTGACGCCTTTACGGGCTATACGGCTCAGGAACTGAAGATAGTCGATACAATCCTTAATCAGGCTTCCGACGTATATATGACGCTTTGTACCGACTCGTTTGACGGCTACGGGGAGTATTCGCCCTTTGCTTTTATCAACGCGACGGCGAAAAAGGTTATCGCCCTTGCCGAAAAGAATAAGGTTGAGATAAAAACCGTGCTTCTTAAAAACGACGATAAAACCCGTTTTACAAAGGACCTTGAGCATCTTGAAAAAAACCTCTATTCGCCCGAGCCCGAAGTATTTAACGGTAAGGAAAACAATATAAGCATAATCCGCTGCGACAGCCGTCTTGACGAATGCCGCGCCGCGTCAAGGGAAATAAAACGCCTTATGCGCGAGGAGAATGTACGTTGCCGCGATATAGCCGTATTTGAACGCTCTTCCGGCACGTATGACAAAATGCTTGAATTTATGTTTAAAAAATATGACATTCCGTTTTTTGAGGATACAAGAATGTCTATTGCGAAAAATCCGCTTGTAATGGCTGTGCGTTACGCTCTGAGAATAGCGTCGCGCTCGGTTGATACCGACAGTATTCTCTCAATTCTTAAAACCGATATGACCTCGGTTTCTCCCGACGACGTTTCGCTTCTTGAAACCTATTGTTATATCTGGAGCGTCAAGGGCAGCGAGTGGAAAAAGGAATGGACTAAAAACCCGGACGGCTTCAATTCCGAGCTGAACGAAGAAAATGAAATGATACTCGATACCGTGAACGCGCTTCGCAAAGCCGTTTACGGCTGGATTAATACGTTCCTTAGCTTCTTTAAAAAAGGCAGCGGCAAACAGAAAAGCGAGGCGGTATACAAGCTTTTAATCAATATCGGCGCGGACAAAAAGCTTTTTGAACTTGCAGGCTTTTTAAAGAATAAGGGCGAAAGCGCGGTTGCTCTTGAGCAGGAAAGAGTCTGGAACGCGTTAATGTCGGTGCTTGACACGCTTGCGAATATCACGGGCGACGGCGAGATTTCCGACAAAACATACTGCGAGCTGTTTGAAATCATCATTTCGGGTATGACTCTCGGCGAGGTTCCGCAGGGACTTGACAATGTCGCCGTAGCCGACGCGCAGAGAAGCCGTCTTTCCTCACCGGAATATCTTTTCGTTCTCGGTCTTAACGAGGGCGAATTTCCGCGCGATAACCCGAATAACGGTATCATCTCCGAAAGCGAAAGACGCGCTCTTATAGATTCGGGACTTGAGATTCTCCCCGCCTGCGACGGAAGGTTTACCGAAGAAAGATATATCGCTTATCACGCGCTGACTTCCGCGTCAAAAAAGCTCTGGCTTCTTTATAATAACGGCTCTTCCGATGAGGGTACGGATTCCCCGTCGGAGGTCATTGAAAACGTCAAAGCCGTTTTCCCGAATATCGAAACCGTATCAAGCGGCAGGGAAAACACTCTCGAAGAAATTGAAAGCGAGCAGTGCGCGTTTACCTGTCTTGCTTCAACGTGGAACGACAACACCGAGTTTTCGGGTAAAATCGAGGATTATTTTTCCTCGCGCGAAGAATATACAGGAATAATCGAGTCGATGAAACGCGTTTCGAGCGGCGATAAAAGACAGACTAAAATTGCCGACAGAAATACTGCGACGGCTCTGTTTAAAAAGAATATGTTCCTTTCCGCTTCAAGGGTGGAGGAGTTTTATAAGTGTCCGTTCAGGTATTTCTGCCGTTACGGTCTTAAGGTCAGTCCGCTTAAAAAGGCTCAGATTGACGTTGCTTTAAGCGGTACGATTATTCATAAATGCCTTGAAAAGCTTATTGAGAAGTTCGGAAGGAATATAGCGAATATTCCGCTTTCCCAGAGACGAAATGAAATAAGAAAGATTCTTGAAGATTTTGCCGAAAAGGAAATGGACTCTAATTCGGGCCAGACGGCAAAGTTTATCTATAATTATAACTACCATATTGAAATTGTCTCCCGCCTTGTGGACAGACTTATCGAGGAGTTTGAATTCAGTGATTTCGAACCCGTTGAATTTGAGCTTCCAATAAGTCCCGAGAAGAAAATCAAGCCCTATGAAATCGTTACCTCCGACGGCAGTACGGTTAAGATTACGGGTGAAATAGACAGAGTTGACGTTCTTAAAAAGGACGGTAAAAGCTATGTGCGGATTGTCGATTACAAGAGCGGCTCGAAAAAGTTTTCGCTTGACGATATTCCGATGGGACTTAATATGCAGATGTTTATCTATCTTTTCGCCCTGTGGAAAAACGGCGGAGAGATGTTCCCGAATTTTGTTCCGTCGGGCGTGCTTTATTTCAAGGCGAAGGATATCTTCGTAAATGTCGACAATTCAATGAGCGACGAACAGAAAAAAGAGCTTTCCTACGGTAAAAACAAAATGGCGGGCGTAGTCCTTGACGACGATAAAATAATACTCGCTATGGACAAAAACGACAGCGGAAGAATTATTCCCGCCTCGACGTCCGATAAGACAAACGCCGTAAGTCTTGACGGCTTTGTCAGGTTTAAGGAGCTTGTCGAGTCCGCCGTTTCGCAGATGGCGCTTAAGCTCCACGAGGGCGACGTTTCCATTTACCCCGTCAGGAATGATAATTACAGCAGAACCTGCGATTACTGCGATTACAAATCGGTCTGCGGCATAAACGAAAACGACGTCTGCCGCGTAACGCCTTATGAGGAGGTGGACGAAAATGTCGTTTGATTGGAATGATGAACAAAACCTCGCTATAAAGTCGAGAAACGGTACGGTTCTCGTCTCAGCCGCCGCGGGCAGCGGAAAATCCGCCGTACTTGTCGAAAGGGTAATCGAGCGAATCTGCGACGAGGAGAATAAAGGCCCCGCCGACAGGCTTATGATTGTTACCTTTACTAATGCCGCCGCGGCGGGACTGCGTCATAAAATCAATAAGGCGTTGAGCGATAAAATCAAGGAAAATCCTAATAACGCCTACCTGATTCGTCAGCAAAGGCTTCTTTCGGGCGCGGTTATAAGCACAATGGACGCATTCTGCGGTTCGCTTGTTCGTGAAAACTTCTTCCTGTCCGATATTGAGCCGGATTTCAGGATTCTCGACGGCACCGAGGAAAAAATCCTTAAAAACAATGCGGTTGACGCTGTTCTTGAAAAGTATTATGACAAAAAGAGCGACGCGTTTATTGATTTGCTTGAACTGTTTAACGCCGATAAGGACGATTCAACCTTAATTGATAATATATTTACCTGCTACGATTACGCCACGGCTTATGACAATCCCGAAAAATGGGTGGACGAGCTTATGAGCGAATATGACGGCTCGGTCGGCATAAGCCAAACCGCATCGGGCAGGGCTTTGCTCAACCATATTTGTCTAAGGCTTGAAAAGGCGGTTACGGCGCTTGAAAAAGCCATTGACCTTTGCGACGGAATTGACGCGCTTATAAACAGTTATGTTCCCGATTTTGAAAGAATACTTGATTTTGCCAAATCGCTTAAAGAGCTTGCCGAAAAAGGGGAGTGGGACGCTCTTATTGACGAGCTTTCCCGTTCAAAGGACGTTATTCAGCGGCTCCCGACCATAAGGGACAACGAGACAAAGGAGCTTGAAGAAAAGAAAAAAGCCCAGAAACTCCGCGGCATAGCGAAGGATTCGATTAATTCCGTTTATAAATACCTGCCCTTAAGAGAAAAACAGTATCTTTCGGACTGCGAAAGCCTGAAAGGCGCGCTTGAATGCTTTGCGGGCATACTCAAGGAGTTTTTCACGGAGCTTTTGCGTCTTAAAAAGGAAGAAAACGCCTATAGCTTTTCCGATATAAGCCACGCCGCTTTAAGGCTTCTTATTGATGAAAACGGCAATAAAACCGAGCTCGCGAAGGAGCTTAGCGACCGCTTTGAAGAAATACTCATAGACGAGTATCAGGACACAAACCGCGCTCAGGATATGCTTTTCTCCGCTGTCTCACGCGATAAGAATAATATGTTTATCGTCGGCGACGTCAAACAGAGCATCTATCGGTTCAGAAAGGCTATGCCCGAAATCTTTATCGAAAAACGCGACAGCTTCGATTATTATGACGAAGAGCTTGACAATTACCCGTCAAAGATTTTCCTCGATTCCAATTACAGAAGCCGAAAGGAAATTATAGATACGGTCAATTTCTTTTTCAGCCGTATTATGAATAAAAAAACGGGTGAAATTGACTATGACGAGAACGAATACCTTAACTTCGAGGCGGATTATGACGAGAGGGATATTCCGTGCGAAATCCATCATTTAAGAGTCGGTGAAAACGGCGCAAGGGAAGATGAATTTGAGCATATAGCGTCTGAAATTGAAAGGCTTATTGCTTCGAAAATGCAGATTAAGGACGGTGAAATCTACCGTGATATCCGTTATTCGGACATCTGCGTTCTTATGCGCAAGGTCAGTTCAAACGGAACCGAGCTTTCAAATGTTTTCAAAGCCCGTTCAATCCCGTGTGTCTGCGAGGCTAACGAGGGCTTCTGTTCGCTTTACGAGGTGTCGGTCGTTCTTTCGCTTTTAAAGACGATTGACAATCCTCTCAACGACGTTGCGCTGCTTACGACTCTGTTTTCGCCCATTTACGGCTTTACGCCCGACGAACTTGCGCTCATAAGGCTTGAAAACGGCGGCAAAAGGCTCTATTCCTGCCTTAAAAAATACGCCGAAAAATCCGTTAAGGCGAAGAGGTTTCTTGAAACTTTGTCCGAATACAAGCGTTACAGCGTTATTTACAGCGTGTCCGAGCTTTTACGCCGTATTTACGAGCAGACCGCCTTTGACGATATAGTCAGAACGATGCCTAACGGCGAGCGCAGAGCGTCTAATCTTATGCATCTTCTCGACTACGCGGAAAGTTTTGAAAAGAACGGCAATTTCTCGCTTGCGGACTTTATGAGGTTTATTGATAAGGTAAGCCGTTCGGGCGGCGATATTTCTTCGAAAACCGACCTCGGCGAAACGGGCAACTGCGTTAAGATAATGTCCATTCATAAGAGCAAGGGACTTGAGTTCCCCGTCGTATTTATCGCCAAGTGCAATAAACAGCCCTATAGGGAAAACGACAGGGAAAAGGTGCTTCTTAATTCCAAGACAAAGCTCGGCGTCAGCAGACTTGACAGAAACGGTCTTTACCGCTACCCGACGCTTCAGTACGCGGGCACGTCTCTTCAGAACAAGCTTGACGACGTTTCGGAGGAAATCCGCGTGCTCTACGTCGCTATGACGAGGGCGAGGGAAAAGCTGTATTTTGTCATTTCCGACGGCGCCAATAAAATCAGTCTTTCAAGTATTAACGATATGAACTGCATTGACGGCGTTATTCACCCGACGGACGTTATCGATACGGGCAATTTCGCAAGGTGGATTCTTGCCGTCGCTCTTACGGCTTCGGGCTGTGAGGACTTAAGAAAGGAATCGGGACTCGTTTTTGACAGCGGCAGTATTTTTGACGCGCCGTTTATAACGTATAAGGCGTTTTATCCCGAAAACGCGTCTGAGAGCGAAACCGAGGCGCAAGAAGAAACAGAACCTGTCAGGGCGGACGCGAAATTTATAAAAGAGCTTGAAAACAGGATTAATTACGTTTATCCGTATCTCCCGCTTACGTCCGTTGCCGCTAAACGGACTGCCTCCGGACTTAATGAGCAGGAGATAAGCGACATTTATTTCGCAAAGGAAAAGCCCGCCTTTATGGGCAGGGACAGCTTTACGCCCGCGCAGAGGGGCACGTTCACCCATCTGTTTATGGAAAAGTGCGATTTCACGCTTGCGAAGGCGGACGTTAAAAAAGAGCTTGAAAGGCTGACCGCTGAGGGCGTGTTTACGCCCGAGCAGTCGGATGCGGTTAATATCGGTAATATTAAAAAGTTCTTTGAAAGCGAGCTTTATGAGAGGATGAGTTCGTCTTCCGATATTTGCCGCGAAAAGCAGTTCACCGTTGAAATTCCCGCCTCGTTCTTTGAAGATATCGAAACGGACGAAAAGGTGGTTGTTCAGGGTAAAATCGACTGCTTCTTTATCGAGAACGGTGAAGCGGTAATAGTCGACTATAAGACCGACTACGTAAAGACTGCCGATGAGCTTAATGAAAGATACCTTACTCAGATGAAAATTTATAAAAACGCCGTCGAACAGTTTACGGGCAAAAAGGTCAAGGAGGTTCTGCTCTATTCGTTCTCACTCGGCGACACTGTCAAAAGCTTATAAGGCAATAAAAAATAACCCTCGGTTCAGTTGAACCGAGGGTTTAAATTTTTGTTGATTATTCTTCTGTTTCTTCGTCGGCTTTTTCGACAACCTCGATTGTTTCTTCAACAACCTCGACTGTGCCGTCAGCCTCGTCGATAACAGCTTCAACCGTTTCGATTACTTCTGCTTCGGGAGCGTTTGCAGCCGCCGCAGCGCGTCTTGCAACGAGCTCGTCAAGTATTCTTGTGTGCTCCTTATCGGTAAGAGCGTACTTGAGAGTGGGAATAGCCGCAAGAGCCATACCTATTGCCGGAGGAACAGCGACAAGGAAGAACAATGCCGCGGCGAATTTACCGTCATTGTATGTCTTGAAGTTATCGCCGTTGATAAGCGCGTTGTTAAGAAGCGCGATGTTCTTATCAGAGAAACCGACGTAAGCGTAAACCGCACCTGAAATAAGCGAAGCAATACCTGCCGAAAGCTTTGTGATAAACGACTGGCCCGAGAAGAATACGCCGTCGGGACGGATGCCGTTGTTGTACTCCTCATAGTCAACGCAGTCCGCAATCATAACTGACTGAAGAACGTTGAGCGAACCCATTGAAGCGCCTGCCATGAAGAACAGAACACTGAGTACCGCCATACCGAACCATGTTACAAGTCCGTCAGCCGTGCCTCTTCTGTAAAGCATAAAGAAGATGAAAATGAAAGCAAAGGGAATTGCGCCTACAAGTGTGAAGAAATTATAAAGCGATTTCTTTTCGAACTTGTTGATAAGCTTCGGAACGAACAGCGGGAAGCCAATCATACCGCCGAACAGACCGACTACAAGGATTACTATCTTGAGAAGAAGTCCTATTACGTTATCTCCCGAAAGAGTCGCGCCGATATCGTTATTGAAGAAATAGTACATAATAAGCGTCATCGCGACGATACCGAGAAGCTGAATCGGACTACGGAGAATACCCGAAATAAGTATCTGTCTGAACGGCTTGTTGCCGAACATAATCTTGAAGTTTTCTTTGATTGTATAAGTCTTTTCGTTTGAGGTTGAAACCTTTTCCTTAACGGAAATGCCAGCAAACTGGAAGAGAACCGATGCGAACAGCGTCATAACGACTGCAAGCGTAATGTAAGCAGCCTGTAACGAGTGCGCCTCGTCCATGCCCTTTGCCTTGAACATTCCCTGGAAAGCGGGAGCAATCATTGTGAACAGCGTGCCTATCATACCGACATTCGCAACCGCACGCGCGAGTGTAAGAACCTTTGCGCGGTCGTTCTGGTCCTCCGTCATAAGGGAGGTAACGCCCCACAGCGGAATATCGCCGATGGTGTAAGTCATACCCCAAAGGACGTAGGAAATAGCGGCCCACGCGATAATGCCTGCAGCCTTGCCGCCGGTCTTCTTAACGAAACCGAGTTCGTTCTGGAATTCCTGAAGAACCGTTTCCGCAAGAGCGGTGTCCGTAACAGCGGCTTTATCTTCGGCAGTGTAAACCATAACCTTTGTCTTGACGATGTTTCCGTCCTCGTCCATAAGGTTGTGACCGTTTTCGTCCTTCTGGAGATCCCATGTGCCGTCAGCGGGCACGAAGAGATACTTAACGCCGTCAAATTCAAGCTCTTTTGTAAGGTCGCTTTCAACGAAATCAACATAAGCCGCGCTGTCCTGAAGCGTAACTTCGTGAAGGTCGTTGGGCTCGGCGTACATACCGTTGATAAACGGTAAAATCGTTGTAATAAGTATTACGGCGGGAACGAAAAGAAGATAGGGTTTACATTTACCCCATTTAGTCCTCGTCTTGTCAACGATTGAACCCATCATCGGGTCGTTAATTGCGTCCCAGACTCTTGCAAGAGCGAAGATAAGGGAAACCGCTATTGCAGGCAGGAAGATAACGCTCTGGAAATAGAACGCAAGACCTGTCGCAATTATGTTGTAAATGATGTTCTGACCTGCGAGACCCGTAAGATAACCGGCAAGCTCTTTCTTGGTATAAGTATTGTGAGAAAGCTTTGTCGCGGTCTCGGCAATTTTATTACTGCTCATTTCAACCTTCCTTTTCAGTGCAAAAACGTGTTTTACACATTAAAATTTTATACTTGAAAATTATACCATAATACAGGTGATTATTCAAGCGTTGTTATAAATTTGGGAGTTTTCAACAAAGCGCAGACCTTTTATTTGGTATAATAAATAAGTTACCTTGTGGACATATCGGTTAAAATGTTGTATAATTCTTAAAATTGCTTTTTCAGGAGATTTATTATGAACATTTTTCAGGCAATTAAAGCGTTGGTCGATTACGCCGAAAAAGAGGGCTTGATTGAAAAGGACGACAAGGTTTTTTCGGTTAATCAGGTCTGTCAGGCGTTAAATCTCGACACGTTTGAGGACGGCGAAACGGCAGGGGAGCATTCGCTCAAAGAAATTCTGTCCGTAATCCTTGACTATGCCGTTGAAAACGGTCTGTGTGAGGACAGCGTTGTCTATAAAGACCTTTTTGACACTAAAATTATGGGCATTCTCACGCCGCGTCCGTCACAGATTATAAAAGAGTTCAACGAAAGGTATTCCGTTTCGCCGAAGGAGGCGACCGACTACTACTACCGCATTTCCCGCAAGAGCGATTACATAAGGGAATACCGCATTAAAAACGATATCAAATGGATTACAAAAACCGAGTACGGCGATATTGATATCACAATCAATCTTTCAAAGCCCGAAAAGGACCCGAAGGCTATTGCCGCCGCGCTTACAATGAAACAGCCCTCATATCCGAAATGTATGCTCTGCATTGAAAACGAGGGCTATATGGGACGTGTAAACCATCCCGCGAGACAGAATCACAGAATAATTCCCGTTTCATTGGCGGGCGAGGATTTTTATTTCCAGTATTCGCCCTATGTTTATTATAACGAGCACTGCATAGTTCTTAATAAAAAGCATATTCCCATGACGATTAACAGGGGAGCGTTCGAAAAGCTTCTCGCTTTCGTTGAAAAGTTTCCGCATTACTTTGTCGGTTCAAATGCCGACCTGCCTATTGTCGGCGGCTCGATTTTGACTCACGAGCATTTTCAGGGCGGTAACTATGAATTCGCCATGGCTAAAGCTCCCGTTGAAACTCCGGTTAAATTTGACGGCTTTGATAACGTCGAGGCGGGAATAGTCAAATGGCCTATGAGCGTTATACGCCTTATTTCCGAAGATAAGAACGCTATAGTTGAGCTTTCGGACAAAATCCTTTCCGCCTGGAGGAAATATACCGATGAAGACGCGTTTATCTTTGCCGAAACCGACGGCGTTCCCCATAATACGATTACCCCGATAGCGAGAATGCGAAACGGTAAATTTGAGATGGACCTCGTTCTTCGCAATAACATTACGACCGAAGAGTGTCCCCTCGGTTTTTACCATCCGCACCCCGAATATCACCATATCAAGAAAGAGAATATCGGTCTTATCGAGGTAATGGGACTTGCCGTTCTTCCCTCAAGATTAAAGGAGGAAATGGCTGTTCTTAAGGACGCGCTTGTTAACGGAAAGGATGTTTCTTCGGATGAAAGAATCGCAAAGCACGCCGAATGGGCTCAAATGATTAAGAATAAATATGAAATCACCGAAGAAAACTGCGACGAAATACTTAAAACCGAAATCGGAATTGTATTTACCGCAATTCTCGGTCAGTGCGGCGTATTTGAGCGTAACGAAAAGGGAAAAGAACAGTTCCTTAAGTTTGTTAAATCACTCTGAAAATAAAAAATTCAGCGGGCAGGGAAAACCTGCCCGCTGTTTTTTTGTAATTTTATAACCTTGTTTTTGAATTGCTTCCGACCTTAAGGCGCGTAATTGTTCTCGCAAGCGAAATGGCTGTATGCCGCTGCTCCGAAATACTCTGTTCGCTTCGCGCCTCTTCCTCAAGAGCCGCTTTAACCTTCTGAACGTGAACAAGGTCGATTTCCTTGTCCCATTCGCAAAGCTGCGAGAAAACAAGCACCTCGTCGGGTCGTACCTCGACGAAGCCCTCCGACTGAAAGGCGGTTTCCCATTCGCCGTCCTTTTTAATTCTGAGCTCGCCTATGCCGAGCGTCGAAATCATCGGCGCGTGACCTGCAAGTATAGTCCTTTCGCCGTCTGTTGAGGTGAAGGTAAGAGCCTCGACCTCGGAGTTGAAAAACTCCTTTTTCGGCGTAAGTATTTCAAGCTTGAAAAGATTACTCATCGTCTTTCGCTTCCCTTAAGGCGCGCGCCTTTTCCTTCGCTTCTTCAATGTCGCCGACCATAAAGAACGCCGCTTCGGGCAGGTCGTCGACCTCGCCGTCTACAATCTGGCGGAAGGATTCGACCGTATCCTCAATCTTTACGAATTTACCCTCGTTGCCGGTAAACGCCTTCGCAACGCTTAACGGCTGAGACATAAACTGCTGAATTTTTCTGGCTCTGTAAACAAGCGCCTTGTCCTCGTCGGAAAGTTCGTCCATACCGAGAATTGCGATAATGTCTTTAAGGTCGTTGTATCTCTGTAACGCTTCCTGAACCTTTCTTGCGACCGTGTAATGCTTCTCGCCGACATATTCTTTTTCAAGAATACGCGATGCGGATGCAAGCGGGTCAACGGCGGGGTAGATGCCCTGCTCGGCGATATCACGCGAAAGAACGGTAGTCGCGTCAAGGTGGGTGAAAATCGTAGCGGGGGCAGGGTCCGTAAGGTCGTCCGCGGGAACATAAACCGCCTGAACGGACGTAATCGAGCCCTTGTCGGATGAACAGATTCTCTCCTCAAGCTCGCCCAATTCATTCGCAAGAGTCGGCTGATAACCTACCGCCGACGGAAGTCTGCCTAAAAGCGCGCTGACCTCGTTGCCCGCCTGAACAAATCTGAAAATATTGTCGATAAAAAGAAGAACGTCCTGATTGTCCATATCGCGAAGATATTCCGCCATTGTAAGTCCCGAAAGAGCGACTCTCATTCGGCTGCCCGACGGCTCGTTCATCTGACCGAAGGCGAGAACGGCTTTGTTGATAACGCCGCTTTGAGCCATATCTTCCATTAGTTCGTTGCCCTCACGGCTTCTTTCGCCGACGCCCGTGAATACGGAGTAGCCGCCGTGATTAACCGCGACGTTGTGAATAAGCTCCATTATAAGAACGGTTTTTCCTACGCCTGCGCCGCCGAAAAGACCGATTTTACCGCCTTTGGCGTACGGCACGAGTAAATCTATAACCTTTATTCCGGTTTCAAGAATATCCGTCGCGGGTTTTTGTGACGCAAGTGACGGGGCGGGACGGTGGATTTCACGTCTTTCTTCGGTTACGATTTCGCCTTTTCCGTCGATAGGTCTGCCAAGCACGTCGACAACTCTGCCGAGAATTTCCTTTCCGACGGGAACGGTGATTGTTTTTCCGTCGGAGATTACGTTAAGTCCGCAGCGAAGTCCTTCGGTCGCCTCAAGCGCGATACAGCGTACCACGCCGCCCTCGTTCTGGGCAGCGACCTCCATATGGGTCGAACCGTCCTCGGTGGTAAGTAGTGAATTGATAGGCGGTTCGTCGCCTCTTTCAAACCTTACGTCTATTACGGGACCCGATATTTTAATAATTTTTCCAGTTACAGTGTTCATTGTAACCTCCAGAAATCATATTGCTTTTTCGCTTAACGACGAAGCCGCGGCGATTTCGGTTATTTCGTTGGTGATGCTCAACTGCCTTGCGGCGTTGAATTCGCGGCTTAATTTATCTATCATTTCGTCCGCGTTCTTAGTAGCGGATTGCATAGCGTTCATTCTCGCTATATTTTCGCAGGCGGACGCGTGATTGAGCGCCGAATAGATATAGCCAATCATATACTGCGGAACCATCGTGTCGAAAACCTCTTCAAACGAGGGGGTAAAATCAATCTGTCTTGGCTTGTCAAATTCGACGTTGATTCTCTCAAAATCCTCTATATGAAGCGGAAGAAGCCTCATACACCTTATGGTCTGAGTTGTCTGTGAATAGTACCTTGTAAAAATGACGTAAACCTCGTCAATTTCGTTTTCAAGATACATATCAACAAGGTGCTCGGTTATCTGTCTTGCGTGGTGAACAAAGGGATTCTGCGACGCGCCGTAAAGGTGCATATTGACCTTGAAACCCGCCTGTTCAAGCCCTGTCTGGGCGCATATTCCGACGGTCATTATATAAGGCTGTTCGCATTTTCCGATTATTTCCTTAGCCGCTTTAAGAATGTCGTTGTTATACGAGCCGCACATTTCCTTGTCCGCGCCTATAACAACAAAAGCCTGCCTTTTATTGCCCCTGTCCTCAAGAAAAACGTGCTGCCTGTTCGTGTGCAAAAGAATATCTTTAACGGTAGCCCTGATTCTTCGAAGATAGGTTCTGTTGAACGCCATTTTGCTTATCGCCCTTTTCATCTGAGAGGTCGAAAGCAGGTACATGGCGTTAGTAATCTGTCTTGTCTGTTCAACCGCCTTGATATGACGGCGGATTTCATTCATATTGTTCATAATGAAACCCACTCTTTTATGGCTTTTTTAAGCGTATCGGCGGTTCCGTCGTCAAGGTCGCGCGTCGATTCGATATCGCTTATAACCGACGGGTAGTTTTCTTTTATGAAGCTATAAAGCTCGTGACTCTTTTCGTCGAGCAAATCGTTTTCAATGCCGTTGAACGCCTTTCGGTTAAATGCGTAAAGCATAACGACCATTTCGCTTAACGAATAGGTGTCGAGCCTTCCCTGATTAAACAGAGCCGTAAGGTGCTCGCCGCGTTCAAGCATATTTTTCGTCGTATCGTCAATGTCCGCGCCGAAACGGGCGAAAACAGCCATTTCACGGTACTGCGCAAGCTCTATTCTCAGAGATCCGGAAACCTTTTTCATAGCGTTCGTCTGCGCGCTTCTGCCGACACGCGAAACCGAAAGTCCCGTGTTTACCGCGGGTCTGACGCCGCTGTGGAAAAGCTCGCTTTCAAGGTATATCTGACCGTCCGTAATTGAAATAACGTTTGTCGGAATATATGCCGCTATATTGCCGCCCATAGTCTCGATTATCGGCAGAGCGGTAAGCGTTCCGCCGCCCTTTTCCTTTGAAAGGCAGGCGGCTCTTTCAAGAAGCCTTGAATGAAGATAGAATACGTCGCCGGGGTACGCCTCTCTTCCCGGAGGTCTGTGAAGAAGAAGCGAAACGGTTCTGTAAGCTATGGCGTGCTTTGAAAGGTCGTCGTAAACTACAAGTACGTCCTTGCCCTGCTCCATAAAGTATTCGCCTATAGCGCAGGCGGAGTAGGGGGCGAGATACTGCATCGCCGGGCTGTCGGCAGCCGTGGATGAAACGACTATCGAATAGTCCATCGCGCCGTTGTCCTCAAGAGTTTTAACAACTCCCGCGACGGTAGACGCCTTCTGACCTATCGCGCAGTAGATGCAGATTATATTCTGGTTTTTCTGGTTGACAATCGTGTCAATCGCTATCGAGGTTTTTCCCGTCTGTCTGTCGCCGATAATAAGCTCTCGCTGACCTCTGCCGATGGGAATCATACTGTCGATTGAAATGAAACCCGTCTGCAGCGGGGTGTCGACGGGACGTCTGTCAATAAGCTTTGGCGCAGGTCTCTCGACGGGGAGATATTCCTTCGCGTCAAGCGCCTCGCCGTCGAACGGTCTGCCTATCGGGTCTATAACCCTGCCTATACAGCAGTCGCCGACGGGCACGCGGACAACTCTTCCCGTACCTTTGACCGTTTCACCGACTCTTACGAGGTTTGATTTCTCAAGAAGAACCGCTCCGACGCCGTTTTCCTCAAGGTCCATTACCATTCCGTACGCGCCGCTTTCGAATTCGAGCAGCTCGCCGTAACAGCAGTCGGGAAGTCCGCTTACGCGCACGACTCCGTCGCCCAGCTTTTCGACCGTACCGTATCTGTACGAGATGGGCGTGAATTCATAAGAATCGATAATTCTTTTAAGATATGAACTTATATTCTCGGAAAAAGTTTCATTCATACCGTTTCCTCATTCGGTCAGCTCTTTTTTGATTCTGTCAAGCTGTGAGCTGACGCTGTTATCGTATATAACTCCGTCTACGGTGAGAATAAATCCGCCTATAAGGGATTTGTCAATCTGCTTTACGATTGAAATATCTTCGCCGTATTTCTTTTTAATGCCGTCCGAAAGAAGCTCGAAGGTTTTTTCGGACATACTCTCACAAACGGTGACTGTAGCCTTTTTCATGCGTTATCACCGTCTTTTAAGAAGCTTTCGACAATTCTCTCGTTGTCTTTGTCGGTAATCTCTCTTGAAAGGATTTTCTCCGAAATTGATACGGCGAGGGAAGCGACTTCGCCCTTCATGCTTTCAAGGGCTTCGCCTTTTTCCTTTTCTGCCTTTTCCTCGGCGTCCTTTCTGATTCTTTCGGCTTCGTCGTTAGCTTTCCCGATTATTTCAGCCGAGCGCTTTTTCGCCTCGTTTTCACCGTCAAGGACAGTTTGCCTTGCCTTTTCGTCGGCGTCGGCAAGAAGAGAAGAGTATTCTTCCTTTAAATCATTCGCTTCCCTTAGCTGTTGTTCGGCGTCTGCCTTTTCCTTTTCAATTCTGTCTTTTCTTTCCTGCATAAACTTTTTGACGGGTTTATATACAAGAAATCTCGTTATGAGAAAAAGAAGAATAATATTAAGAATGTTCAACAGCAAATCAAGGGGAAGCTTTGAAACATCTAAACCTTCCATAATATCTCCTTATCAGACCTTTGACTGAAGAATAAGCGCTATAACAAAGCCGTAAATAGCGGTTGATTCGGCAAGAGCAAGACCAAGCAGAAGAATTGCATTAATTTTACCTGATGCTTCAGGCTGACGTGCTGTTGCTTCAACGGCTTTTGCGGTTGCAAGTCCCATGCCGAGGCCTGCGCCCAGTGCAGGAAGAAGTGCGAGTGCTGCTGCGATTGCGTTCATAAATATACCTCCGTTTTATTCAGTAGCTTCGTTTATAAAAGTTAATGTTAATACAATGAAAATATAAGCCTGTATTAGCGGGTGGAACAGATTGAAATACAAACCCGCAAGTGAGGTCATACCGACTGCATATCCGCCGAGAGATGTTTTTAACAAATCCATTACTATCATACCGCCGAGCATATTACCGAAAAGTCGGCAGGCAAGCGATACGGGAACTGCAATGTCGCTGAGAATCTTCATCGGCATAATAATCGGGTTAGGCGAGGCAAGAGCCTTTATCCTTCCGCCGAAACCTTTCTTTTTTATTCCGAAATAGTTAATAAGAATAAATGTAACAAGACCTAACGAAAAAGTAAAAATAAGGTCTGATGTCGGCGGACGCACCGAGAACAACTCAACTGCGGCGCAACCGACAATCATAAGCGCAAGTGAAAAAATATATTCGCCGAGAACAGGGGATAGATTGTGGGTTTGCGAAGAAGTAAAATTGTCTGCAGCCTCTACCATAATTTCAACAACATTCTGTATGCCCTTCGGAATGTCCTTGAACTTCGGGAAAACAAACAACCTGAAAATAAGTGAAAGCAGTGTGATAACTGCCACAATACACCAGGTTGTGACTGTCGTCTGCGAAACGGAAAAGCCGAATAAGCTTACCCGATTTGAGAACAGGTCGAATTCCACATGAATTCCGTTCGGACCGCCTGATATTTCATTGATTACGCATGCAATAAAATACCATACCGATAAAACAAGTCCAAAGAAAAACAGCCTGTTGAGTTTTTTCTTCTTTTTTGGTTCAATGCTGTCGTCGGGTTTATGCTTTATATAGTTTTTCGCTATAAAGAACGCGACAGCCGCTACGGCAGAGATTACAAGCTTTAATATACTTGCCGTGCTCAAGGAGTATCATCTCCCTTATCATTGGATTTGTCCTTGCCGGTTTCAACAATAAAGTTTACGAATGCGCCGATAATCATTCCCGCGCCGAAGCCTATTCCGAGAGGCATAAAAAAGTCGCGAAGAAGAATGTAAGCAACGCTTACCGCGCATGCGTAAATCGCCAGCTTGATAAAAACAAAAATCAAAAGCCGACTGTTGTTTTTACCGGTAATGCATTCAACTGTTTTTTTAGTTAAAAGCAGCTGAATTATACCGATTAAAATACCGATTGCAAAAAACAGAATATTCATATCGTTTTTTCCTTGTTTAATACATACATTTTAGTCCTTTTTAATGTAAAAGTAAACTAAAAACGAAAAAAATATAACTAAATAAACCGCCGTAAAATCAGTAATTTTGGTTATATTTAAGAATGAAAAAGAAGCGGTAATTCTACCGCTTCTTATGTGTTTGTATCAGAGAAGTTTTACCCCTGCGTTTTTGCAGGTTTCAAGCGTCCTGCCGTCCCATACCGAAGACTGCACCTCGCCGATATGAGCCTTGTTGAGAAACAGCATGCAAAGTCTTGACTGACCTATGCCGCCGCCTATCGTATAGGGCAATTCGCCGTTAAGGAGCATTTTGTGGAAGGGGAGGGAAGCGTATTCCTCTTTGCCCCTTATCTTAAGCTGCCTTTCAAGACTTTCGGGCGAAACGCGTATCCCCATTGAAGAAATCTCAAACGCCTGACCCAAAATCTCGTTATAGACCATTATATCGCCGTTTAAATCCCAGTCGTCATAGTCGGGCGCTCTTCCGTCATGAATCTGACCGCTTTTAAGAGTTTTTCCTATCTGCATAATAAAAGCCGTCTTATGCTCTCTGAGATAGGCGTTTTCTCTCTCCTTCGGCGTCATTTCGGGATACATATCCTCAAGCTCCTGACTCGTTACGAAGCTGATATTTCTGTCAATCGGGAAACGGAGCACGGGGTAAATGTTCATAAGTGTTTTCTGCGTGTCACAGATAGCTCCTACGATTTTAGTGACCGTGTCCTTGAGAAATTCGGTGTTTCTGTCGCTTTCGTCAATGACCTTTTCCCAGTCCCACTGGTCGACATAGACCGAATGAAGATTGTCAAGCTCCTCGTCGCGGCGTATTGCGTTCATATCGGTAATAAGTCCGCTTCCTTTTTCGAAGCCGTAAGTATAAAGCGCAAGTCTTTTCCATTTGGCGAGCGAATGAACTATCTGCGAGTTTTCGCCCGTGGCGGGCACGTCAAATTCAACGGGACGTTCAACGCCGTTAAGATTGTCGTTCAGACCGCTTTCACGCGAGACGAAAAGGGGAGCCGATACGCGCCTTAAATTCAGGGCGCCGCAAAGCATATCTTCAAATATTCTTTTGATCAAAACGATGGCTTTCTGTGTTTCGTAAAGCCCGAGCGAAGGCTCGTAGCCTTCGGGGATAAATGTGTTTGACATAAATCAGTTTCCTTCTTTAAACGAGCGAACCCGTTGTTCTCGGGAATGCGGCAGTATCTCTTATATTGCCGACGCCCGTGATATACATAAGCATTCTCTCAAAGCCGAGTCCGAAGCCCGAATGCGGAGCCGAACCGTATTTACGAAGGTCGAGATACCATTCGTAATCTTCAAGAGTCATGCCTCTGGACTTAATCTGGTCAAGAAGAAGGTCGTAATTGTCCTCCCTCTGGCTTGCGCCGATAATCTCGCCGACGCCGGGTACAAGCAAATCCGTAGCGGCGACAGTCTTGCCGTCGGGATTTAATTTCATATAGAAGGACTTGATTTCCTTCGGATAGTTGATAACGAATACGGGGCGCGCGAAAACCTTGTCGGTAAGGTATCTCTCGTGCTCGGTCTGTAAATCGAGTCCCCAGGAAACGGGATACTGGAATTCAACGTCGGCTTTTTTGAGAAGCTCAATAGCCTCGGTGTATTCAATAACCGCAAAGTCGGAGTTTACAATGTTGTTAAGCTTGTCTTTAAGTCCCTTTTCGAAGAACTTTTCAAAGAAGTCTATTTCTTCGGGGCAGGCGTCGAGAACAGCCTTTGTGATGTATTTAATCATATCGGTCGCGAGCGAAATAATATCGTCAAGGTCTGCGAATGAAACCTCGGGCTCAATCTGCCAGAATTCAGCCGCGTGACGGGGAGTGTTGCTCTTTTCCGCTCTGAAAGTCGGACCGAAAGTGTAAATCTTGCCCATTGAAAGCGCAAGAGCCTCGCCCTCAAGCTGTCCCGAAACGGTAAGTCCCGCTTTTTTCTTGAAGAAATCGTTGGCATAGTATTCTTCTTCGGTTGTATAGGGAGTGTTGAATTCGTGAGTTGTTACCCTGAATATCTCGCCTGCGCCTTCGCAGTCGCTGCCGGTGATAATCGGGGTGTGAACATAGGTGAAATTCCTGCCCTGGAAGAAGTCGTGAATTGCCTTTGCAAGTTCCGAACGTACTCTGAACATAGCGTTAAAGGTGTTCGTCCTTCCTCTTAAATGGGGGATTGTTCTTAAGAATTCAAGAGTGTGTCTTTTCTTTTGCATCGGGTAGTCCGAAGGGCATACGCCGAGAACCGTAAGCTCGGTCGGGTGAAGCTCAACGGGCTGCTGGTCGTTAAGGCTCTTAACGAGCTTGCCGCTGACCGAAATTGAGGAGCCTACGCTCAGATGAAGCGCCTCGTCCGCCTTCGGGAAGCTTTCCTTGTCGATTACTATCTGAAGGTTTCCCAGACTTGTGCCGTCGTTAAGCGCGATAAAGCCGACCGCCTTTGAATCCCTGACGGTACGCACCCAGCCGCATACTGTAATGTCCTTATCGACGTAGTCGCTTACAGATGAAAAAATATCGCATAAATCCGTGTGTTTCATATTTTTAACTCCCTAAAATAATTTCCGTTTTTAAATATTCTGAGGTACTGATTTCTTAAAATTCTTGTCCTCATACATCTTCTCGTCGGCAAGCTTGAACAAATCGTAAACGCCTTTGTCGCGATTGGTTGTTTCGTTCCTTTGCGCGTAACCTATGGCTACGGAGTTGCTTGAAAGGAAGCTGCCGGATTTGTTGTCAATGTTTTCTTTAAGCGTATCGAGATATTTCTCAATATCGTTATCGGGCAAATCCTTTAAGAGAATAATGAATTCGTCGCCGCCGATACGGTAAATCTTGCCTGCTTCGCCGAAAGTTTCCGTAAGGCATTCGGCAAGACCTTTGATAAGCTCGTCGCCCGTTGCGTGACCTTTTATGTCGTTAATCTTTTTAAGGTTATTAAGGTCAAGCATTACGACAGTTACGTTTTTATAGTTCTCAATATTATTGTCCGTCTGTTCAAAGTCCTCTGTAAACGCCGTGCGCGAACCGAGCTTTGTAAGAAGGTCGGTGTATGCGCTCTCTTTGTAGAAGCCCGAAAGGGCGGCGTCCTTTTTGTCTTTTGCCGACTGCTGATACGTATCGTAAAGAAGAATCGAGATAAACGAAACCATTCCGATAAAGTAGAAGGTTCTGAAATGATAAGCCGAGAAGAACGTGTCCGTATAGCCGTGATGATAGGAAATAAGCGAAACAATTGCAAAGAAAGCAAGCACGACCGTACCCGTAAGAAGGTTTCTGAGCTGTTTGTTCTTCCTGTCAAGAATACAGCAGACAAGAACAATAGTGACAACAAACGCCATAAGTCCGTGCAAGACGTAAAGATGCTTTTCGAAGCCTATTGAAAGGGTTACGAAAAGAACCATGGACACTATTGCGTAAGCCCAGGAAATAACCGCCGCAAAAGCAAAGGGCAGGTTGAAACGCGTCATCTTTTCCTTTGCGAACATCGGGAACAGACACGGCAAAGTCAGAAATGAAAAATAAGAAACAATATATTTGACATAGGTACTGTCGAAGAATAACTGCATAAGCACCGTATCGGACGCCAGCCAGTTCGACGACGCGAGTATGAATAACGCAAGGTACAGCGTAACTCTTGCGGGCTGGTGCTTGAAAATAAGATAAACCGATTTGAAGAATTCAAACAGCGCAAGACATGTCATAAGGAAACAGATGACAATTGCGATAAGGTCGTCTTTTATAAGCTTGAGAATAATACCGTCGTTTCCCTCGAATAAGAAATTACGGTGCTGACGCCAGTTGGTCTGTTTTCCGCGGTATGTGGCGTAAATGTCGATTTCCTTTCCCTGAGAATCATCGGGAAGATTTATAAGAATATAGTGACTGCCGAGGTTGATGGGCTTTTTATTCGTTTTCAGTTCGCCGTACTGATAAATGAGCTCGCCGCCGACATAGACATCAACAACTTCGTCGGTGCTCTTAAAGGCGATTGCGGAATTGTCGTCGGCAGTTGAGGGGATTTTATTTTTGAAATGAAGGGTATGCGTGGAATCCGCATTGTCCATTTCCGTAACAATCCAGCCGCTTTCAACCTTTTTTACAGGGTCGACGTTAAGCTTTATACTTTCGGTCCTGTGTGTGATAAAGGCGTAAATGCCGGTGAGCAAAAAGGCGACAAGGGTAACAATCATAACAATCTCGGAGAAATGGTCACGAATGAAAATCATTGTCTTCGAGTCGCCCTCTTTATAATAATTGTACGCCATATGCTCACCTCATTTCCTGAAAAATTAAACAATATTTAAAATATTATATCACAATGATTTTAATAAGTAAATAATAAATCATATTAAATAAACAAAAAAATCCCGTACTCAGAATATGAGTACGGGTGTATATAAACAGGGACTGCGGTGTTTATGGCAACCCCCGTCAGAGACTTATAACTCGTTGATATATCTGCAAGCCGCAAGAGCCGCAACTGCGCCGTCGGCAACCGCCGTGGTCATCTGCCTTATCATTTTGCTTCTGCAGTCTCCCGCGACAAAAACTCCGGGAGTCTTTGTAAGACAGCTTTCGTCGGTGTCGAAATAACCGAAGCTGTTAAGGTCGGCGAGTTCTTTAAAAGGCTCGTTTTCGGGAATAAGACCTATTGCGACGAAAAGTCCGTCGCAGGTTATTTCCTGTTTTTCGCCTGTCGTTCTGTCCTCGATTTCAACGCCCTTAAACTCTTTTCCGTCGGTTATAAGACGGTTGATTTTCGTGTTCGTATGCTTTTCGACGTTGTCTCTTGCGAAAAGCACGTCCTGAAGCCTGCCTTCGCCGGTGAACTGCGGCAAATCCTGAAGCATTATAACCTTACTGCATTTGTCCGAAAGAAGAATGGCTTCCTGAAGAGCCGAATTTCCGCCTCCTGCAACGCAGACAACCTTGTCTTTATAAAAATCGCCGTCGCACACTGCGCAGAAGGAAATGCCTTCGCCGACAAGCTCGTTTTCGTGTTCAAGACCGAGCATGCGGTGCTTGACACCCGTTGCGATTATTACGGTTTTTCCTTCGAACTCGCTGCCTTCCTCGGTCAGAACGGTTTTTGTCCTGCCGTTGTCCTTAACCTCGGTAACGGTTTCGAACTCTATCTCCGCGCCCTGTTCAAGAATCTGCGAAAGGGCACTGTCGGCAAACTCGTTGCCGCTCATCGAAAGCGTGCCTGGGTAGTTTTCTACTTTCGGCGAATGGGTAATCTGACCGCCGAAGCCCGTCTTTTCAATAACGAGCGCGCTTTTGCCGTTGCGAAGAGCGTATAATGCCGCCGTCATACCCGCGGGGCCGCCGCCGACTACAATAACGTCATACATTGTTTTTCCTCCGTATTTAATGGGCAGAAACTGCTGAAAAAGCAGTTCCTGCCCGTCAGATTTTTAATAAATCAGTTGTTCATTATAAAGCCCTTGATGTCCGAAACGCCGCGATATTTTTCGAAATTGTCGCCGTCGAAAACAACAAGTGTCGGAGCCTGCTTGATGCCGTATTTTTCAACCAGTTCGCGTTCCTCGTCGGCATTAAGAGCCGTGTATGAAACGCCCGCCTTATCAAGAAGAGCCGCCGCTGCCTTACAGTTCGGGCAGGTCATTGTTTTAAAGAGAATTGCCTGAACGGGAGTGCTGTTTGTAACCGCTTCTTCCTTAACGGGAGCCGCTTCAACGGCACATTCTGCAGGATGGTCAACGGGAGCGGGCTTGGGGCCTTCGTGAGTTAAGTGCGAACGGCCGATATTGTAAACCTTGCGGTCTTTGTACTCCTGAGCCTTGCCGTCGTTCCAGTTCTGAATCGGACGGTAGTAACCCGTAATTCTTGAGTTGACCTCAGTCTTTGCGCCGCATATCGGGCAGGTGTACTGCTCGCCCGTGAGATAACCGTGGTCCTTACATACCGAGTATGTGGGAGACATTGTGTAGTAGGGGAGCTTGTAGTTTTCGGCAATCTTTCTTACAAGATTTGCCGCTGCTTTCCAGTCGGGAAGCTTTTCGCCGAGGAAGGCGTGGAATACGGTGCCCGAGGTGTAAAGCGTCTGCAAATCGTCCTGAATGTCAAGAGCCGAGAAAATATCGTCGGTATAGCCTACGGGAAGGTGAGAAGAATTCGTGTAGTAGGGCGTACCGTTCATATTAGCCGTAATGATGTCCGGGAAATCTTCCTTGTCGTGCTTTGCGAAGCGGTATGTGGTCGACTCCGCGGGGGTAGCCTCAAGGTTATAAAGGTCGCCGTATTTTTCCTGATAGTCCGAAAGACGCTCTCTCATATGATTGAGCACGTCACGCGCGAAACGCTGAGTCTCGGGGTGAGTGAGGTCTTTCCTGAGCCATTTTGCGTTAAGGCCTACTTCGTTCATACCGATAAGACCGATTGTTGAGAAATGATTCTCGAATGTTCCGAGATATCTCTTTGTATACGGATAAAGTCCCTGGTCAAGAAGGGTTGTGATAACCGTGCGCTTTGTCTTGAGCGAACGCGCCGCGAGGTCCATAAGATGGTCAAGACGGGCGTAGAAATCCTTTTCGTCGGTAGCGAGATAAGCGATTCTCGGCAGGTTGATTGTAACAACGCCTATCGAACCCGTGCTTTCGCCCGAGCCGAAGAAACCGCCGGACTTTTTGCGGAGTTCTCTCAGGTCAAGACGAAGACGGCAGCACATTGAACGGACGTCGCTCGGCTCCATATCGGAGTTGATATAGTTTGAGAAATAAGGCGTGCCGTATTTTGCTGTCATTTCGAAAAGAAGCTTGTTGTTCTCGGTTTCGCTCCAGTCGAAATCGCGTGTGATTGAATAGGTGGGAATCGGGTACTGGAATCCGCGTCCGTTGGCGTCGCCCTCAATCATAATCTCGATGAACGCCTTGTTGACCATGTCCATTTCCTTCTGGCATTCGCCGTAGGTGAAGTCCATTTCCTTTCCGCCGATAATAGCGGGAAGGTTTTTAAGGTCATTAGGAACAACCCAGTCAAGAGTAATGTTCGAGAAGGGAGCCTGCGTGCCCCAGCGTGACGGAGTGTTAACGCCGTATACGAAGGACTGGATGCACTGCTTGACCTCTTTCTGTGAAAGATTATCGTTCTTTACAAAGGGAGCAAGATATGTGTCAAATGACGAGAACGCCTGAGCGCCCGCCCATTCATTCTGCATAATTCCGAGGAAGTTGACCATCTGGTTACAGAGAGTTGAAAGATGGTTAGCGGGCGAGGAGGTAATCTTACCCGTGACGCCGCCTAAACCTTCCTGAATAAGCTGCTTTAACGACCAGCCCGCGCAGTAACCGGTGAGCATTGAAAGGTCGTGAAGATGGATTTCGGCGTTTCTGTGCGCTTCCGCAATATCGTCGTCATAGACCTCGGAAAGCCAGTAGTTAGCCGTAATGGCGCCGGAGTTTGAAAGGATAAGTCCGCCTACCGAGTAGGTGACGGTCGCGTTTTCCTTAACGCGCCAGTCGTTAATCTTAAGATAGTTGTCGACGATTTCCTTATAGTTAAGAAGAGCCGAATTGACGTTGCGGATTTTTTCTCTCTGTCTGCGGTAGAGGATGTATGCCTTCGCAACATCCGCATAGCCGGATTCGGAAAGAACTTTTTCAACGCTGTCCTGAATGGCTTCGACGGAAATCTTGTCGTCGGTGATTTTATCTTCAAAATCAGCCGTTACTTTAAGTGCGATTAAATCGATTACGCTCGGATGATACTGTTTGCCCTGCGCTTCAAAGGCCTTTGTGATTGCGGCGCTGATTTTGCTGATATTGAAATCAGTTACGCTGCCGTCTCTTTTGATTACCTGATACATAATAAATCTCCCTAAGTGATAAAAAACTTTTTGTCAATTCTCCTACTGATTGACGTTGCAAAGAGCATTCTAACACTTAGAGAGTGATTTGTCAATATATTCCGTTAAAAAATTTTCAATACACAATATGTAGTTGTTTTTATTCAACTCCGCGAAGCTCGGTATTTGGTATGAATTGCCTTGAAACAGCCGCAAATTCCTTCATTTCATCATATGACGGGGACGTAAGATTGCCGTAGGGAACGGAGTCTCTGTCGGTAAACCGCTGGAGGAAATACCTTTTAGCGCCCTTTATCATTTCGCACATTTTTACAAAATCTTCTTCCTCGTGAAATTCCTTAATAACTGTTGTTCTGAATTCATATTCAATTCCCGAATTAATCAAAATCGAAATGCTTTCTCTTATTTTGTCGAGGTCGATCAGGTCAACGCCGCAGGTAAGCTCATACTTTTCCTCGCTGTTTTTAATGTCCATCGCGACGTACTCGACAAGTCCCTCGTCAATAATGCTTTTAAGCATTTCGGGATGATAGCCGTTGGTGTCAAGCTTTACGGGGTAACCTGCGGCTCTTATTTTCCTTATGAGTTCGGGCAGCTCTTTGTGAAGGCAGGGCTCGCCGCCGGTAATCGCAACGCCGTCGAGAAGTCCTTTTCTGCTTTCGAGAAATGAAATCAGTTCGCTGTCGTCCATAACGGGCTGAGCGGTTCCGTCAATCAATTCGTAGTTATGACAGAACGGGCAGCGGAAATCGCACCCGCCTAAGAACACCGTGCAGGCGACGTGACCGGGAAAGTCAAGCAATGTCATTTTCTGTAATCCGTGAAGTTTCATTTTTTTCTCCTATATTGCCGCAAGTATATGCATATTTCTGATTTCTGCGTCCGAAATCATATCGTTTACCGAATACGCGTGTTTTTCGAGGTCGCCGCAATTCGCTTTTGTCAGACCTCTGTCAATAAGGACGTCGATAACGTCCGACGCAACGCCTTCAATCGCATAGTATTTTTCTTCAGCCATTTCCGGCTCGTTGTTTGTTGTCAGCAGATATTCCATAATTTCCGCCTCAATCGAAAGAGTGTCAAGCTCTCTTAACGCGCGAAAGCTCCATTTATAATACGGCTGATATCTTCCGTTCAGCAGGAATATTACCTCGCCCGCGCTTTTTACGAATTCGCATACCGCAAGCTGAGCCGCCGCCGTTTCGCCGTGGCCGACGCATCTTTTATAATTGTATTGTCCGCTCTGCGCCATTAAAAGAAGATTGCCCGCAAGCTTTTTCTTCATAATATCGTCGGGGTAATGCTTTAAATTATCGCGGATTTTCGTAACAAGTCCGTAATTGTCAAAAAATACCTCGCCGTTGGTTATTTCGGCAAGCGAGTATTCGGGAACGGAAAACCACTGTTCAATACTTAAATCTCCGTCCGGAGAGCCGATTTTTTCATTAAAGAATTCGTCGGCGCGTATAACGCCGTGACGGCTTCCGCCGACGGGGGAAAGCATATTTCTTCTAAGTCCCATAAACTCCTTCGGCAGTTTCGCGTAGGCTCTTTCGAGATTGAATGCCGCTTTTCTGTTCACAATGCTTTCGTCGGGAATAAAAATACAGAAGCCGGGTTCGAAATCGTGGTCGCGCGAAATCTCGTCATCAAAGCCGAAACATTCCGAGCCGCTGCCGAAAAGTCCCGCCGCAAGAAACGGGAGAAGCTCCGAAAACTCGTTTTCAAGCATCGGTTTTCCGAATTCCTCAAAAAATGCCTTTGAAATTTCAATCCCTTTCATAAATACTCTCCGCTTTTTTATTAAGCTCGTCAGCCGCCGCGAAATAACCGTAGTATGAGAAACACGGAGCGCATTTTTCACACACAAACGCGTAATAGCCGTCCTTTTTCACGTTTTCGTCATTTAATAAATCGTATGCTTTGTCAAGATATTCAAAAATCGTTTTTTCGTTTTCTTCAAAGCCCGATTTCGCTTCAAGAGCGTCCGCCATATTAAGATATGTAATAGCCTGCTCAAGAACTCCGTTTTCAACTCTGTCCATAATTTTAAGAGCTTTTTCATATAGCGAAAAAGCCTCGTCAAAGTTCTTTAACGCGACGTTTGTAAGAGCCATATTGTTGTAAAGTCCGCCCAAAAGCTCGGGGGAGGTGTTTTCGTTGCTTTCGTATACGGCTTTAGCCTTTCTGAAAAGCTCAAGCGATTTTTCGTTTTCGCCGAATGCGTTATAAGCCGTAGCGCAGTTAACGTATGTCGTGCCCGCGCTGACGTGATTTTCGAAATCAAGCTCTTTTATAAGCCTTAACGCTTCGCCGGCGGATTCAAACGCGTTTTCCTTTTCGCCGGTTTTGCGGTAGTGACCTACAAGCTCGTTTCTTATTAATAATTCTCCGCCTTTGTCGTGACCGAGCTTTGCTTCCTCAAGCCAGTATTTAAGGTGCCTTTCGGCTCCCTGATAATCCCTTTTGCTCATATACTCATTCATTTTCTGAATGATTCTCTGCTGGGGAACGGGTTTTACCTCTTTTGTAACTCCGTAAGGCTCGTCGCAGAGAAGACATCTCGGCTCCGCGTAATCCTCGGGCGTAAGATAACCTTTATCGTAGCTCATTTTATTCTCCGTTAAATATTTTTTAATATGTATGATGAAATGTCGAGCATTTCGACGGCTGTTTCGCGGCATTTTTCAATTACGTCGAAGATTTCGTCCTCCGAAAGCACGCCGCATTTTACGTTTTTACCGATTTCGCCTTTTTCATAGCTTTCGAAATCGGAAAACCATTCGTCGCCGCCGTAATAAGCCGAAAGCTCACTGATTTTTCTGCACTGTTTCCTGAATTTTTTCAATTCCTTTTCGAAGCTTTTTACCGCCTTTTCGCTTTCGCTTAAAATCGGCTCGTAGTATTCAATCCTTTTTATGCTGTCGTTTTTCATTTTTACACATCCTTTTCGTCTTTTTTATTATAGCAATCTCCCGCATTAAAATCAATCGAAATAATTGTGCAAAAGAAAAAATAATGCTATAATTAAAAAAAGAAAGGCGGCGAAAATATGGACGATAAAATACTTAAACTAAAACAATTTATTGACGAAAGCAATAATATAGTATTTTTCGGCGGCGCGGGCGTTTCGACCGAAAGCGGCGTGCCCGATTTCAGAAGCAAGGACGGGCTTTACAATCAGCACGACATCCGCTTTGACAAATATCAGCCCGAGTATCTTTTAAGCCACAGCTGTCTTGCGTTTGAGCCCGAGGTTTTCTTTGAGTTCTACCGTCAGAAAATGGACGCGAGAAACGTAAAGCCGAACGCCGCGCATTATTTTCTTGCCGAGCTTGAAAAAATGGGTAAATTAAAGGCGGTCGTTACCCAGAATATTGACGGACTTCATCAGAAAGCGGGAAGTAAAACCGTATATGAAATCCACGGCTCGACCACGAGAAATTACTGTATGAAATGCGGTAAAAAATACGACGAAAACTATATTTATGACAGTAAGGAAAAGGTTCCTCACTGCGACTGCGGCGGCGTTGTCCGCTGCGACGTAACGCTTTATGAGGAGCAGCTGCCCTACGGCGACGTCGAGGGCGCGGTTGACGCTATTTCAAATGCCGATATGCTTATAATCGGCGGAACCTCTCTTACGGTATATCCCGCGGCTTCATTCGTAAGATATTTCAGGGGAAAGCATATCGTAATTATCAATAAAGAGCACCTGCATTTTAACCTGAATGACGAAAACGACCTCGAAATAAACGAGCCTATAGGCAGGGTTTTCGAGAGTTGCAAACAGCTTTACGATATGGTAAAATAATAAAAAATAACGGAAATGGGGTAAAAGTATGTATATGAACGATAACGGTAAAATCTGGCTCGCCACGGGTGAGGACAGGGTTTATCTTGAACCGTCAATGTGTAACCGCCACGGTCTTATCGCGGGCGCTACCGGTACGGGTAAAACCGTTACCTTAAAGGTTATCGCCGAGTCGTTTTCCGACCTTGGCGTTCCTACGTTTATAGCCGATATCAAGGGCGATTTAACGGGTATGTGTATGCCCGGATGCGAGAACAAGCACATTCTCCGTTCAATTGAAACCATGAAAATTGAGAATTTTTCATACGGCGCTTACCCCGTAAGATTTTTCGACGTTTACGCCAAGCAGGGCCATCCCGTAAGAACTACCGTTTCCGATATGGGACCCGACCTTCTTGCGCGTCTTTTAGGTCTTTCCGACGTTCAGAGCGGCGTTCTCAGAATAATTTTCCGTATTGCGGACGACAACGGCATGCTCATTCTCGACCTTAAGGATTTGCGCGCAATGGTTCAGTATGTCGGCGACAACGCCAATGACTATAAACTTAAGTACGGCAATATCGCTTCCCAGTCAATAGGCGCAATTCAGCGCGCTCTTCTCACTCTTGAGGACGAGGGCGGCAATATCTTCTTCGGCGAGCCCGCGCTCGACCTCGCGGACTGGTTCTCGTGGGATAACGAGGGCAGGGGATATATGAACATTCTTGAATGTAACGAGCTTTTCCAGCATCCGCTTTTATACAGCACCTTCCTTCTCTGGATGCTTTCCGAGCTTTACGAGATGCTCCCCGAAGCGGGCGACCTCGACAAGCCGAAAATTGCCTTCTTCTTTGACGAGGCGCATCTTCTTTTCAATGACGCGCCCAAGGCTCTTATTGAAAAGGTTGAGCAGGTGTGCCGTCTTATCCGTTCAAAGGGCGTTTCAGTCTGGTTCATTTCCCAGAATCCCTCGGACATTCCCGAAACCGTTTTAAGCCAGATAGGCAACCGCGTTCAGCACGCTCTGAGAGCTTATACTCCCAATGAGCAGACAGCACTTCGCTATGCCGCACGTTCATTCCGTGCAAACCCGAATTTCGATACCGAAAGAACACTTCAGGAACTGGCAACGGGCGAGGCTCTTGTTTCCGTTCTTGACGAAAAGGGCGTTCCGACAATAGTTGAAAAGGCGGGTATCCTGCCGCCGAGAAGCTCAATGTCGGCAGTTGAACCGCAGTTGATTCAGCAGACCATCTTCACAAGCGACTTGCGCGACAAATACACCGAAACGGTTGACCGTGAAAGCGCATACGAAATGCTTGCCGCTCAGTATGAAAAGCAGGAAGCAGAACAGAAAGAAGCCGAAGCCGAGTTTGAAGAAGAAAAGAAAGAGGTTGAAACTCAGAAATACGAAACCGAGCTTGACAAGAAACGCGCTCAGCTTGAAAAAGAGAAGGAAAAGCTTGAAAAGGAACGCGAAGCATTAAGACAGAAAGCTAAGAAAAAGACAACGAAGAAAACTACCTCGGTTATGACAAAAACCGTAAACTCCGCCGCCAATACCATAGGCAGGGAAATCGGCAAGCAGATTATAAGAGGAATCTTCGGAACAACAAAGAGATAAATAAAAATCACGCCGCTCTCAATTTGAGAGCGGCGCTTTTTTATTCACTTTTTCTTAACTGCTTTATAACCTGATTGCCGTAGACGGCTACTCCGGTTACGAGCACGCCCTGTATTGCCGCCTGAACGCTTAACCCGTTAATGAAAAACGAGCCTGCAAGCCCGAAGATAAGCAGAATGAGCGGTATGTATTTATCTTTTACATTCTCAGTCTGCTTTATTAACAGCCCTAATATATTCAATGCGGGAATAAGTATGAGCGACTGCTCAAAAAGGTATTTTTCCATTTTTACGCTCCTTTAAAAAATGCAAGCAGTAAAGTGCCTACGCCTGCGCCTATTGCGCCTATAAAAGCAAAAATAAGCTTGTCCCAGAAAAGGGAAGGGCGGTTTTTAATAGTCGAAATACTGTCCTTAACCTCGTCAAGACAGATAAGAAGATTGTCAAGCTTGATATTGACCTGCGCCTGAGAAATTGCAAAGTCATTCGTCCTCCCGAAAAGCGTTTTTACGCTGTTTTCAAGCTCCGTTATTCTGTGTTCAAATAATTCAAGCTCGTTCATTTTTTATCAATCCACCCCGTGACGTAGTTTATCATCGGCTTTCTGCCGACATTTCTTTTTGAATTGGTTATTCTGTATCTGCCGTTGATTTTGATTCCGTCGTAGATATAGTATTTACCCGTAATTTTAGCCGCGGGACTTTTTGCGGTTGACGAGACGTAAACGGGCGTGTTTTTAAGCGTGATTTCGTCGCCCTTTTCGTATTCGCTTTTATTGCTCTTTTTATAACCGTTAAGACCGTTTTCCCTCATTATTTTCGGGTAGTCGCGGTAGGCTTTGTCAAGGTCGGTTCTGCCCGAAATGCCGCTGATTCTTCCGTTGTCGGAATACTGCCACATTCCGTAATTGCCGTTATATGTGCATACGTCGTTCCATTGCGCAACCCATACGTCAAATTTTGAAAGCTTTTTCATATCAAGCTTATCGTTGAGAAAAGCCTTGTAAGAATAGATACACACGTAATATCCGTGTTTTTCAATCTCGTCGCAGAATGCGTAAGTAATATCGGTGAGCAGCTTTTTTGAAAGCGGTAAAAGGCTCTTGTCCTCAATGTCAAAAGCTACGGGGTATTCGAGCTTTTTGCCCTTAAGATACGAAAGACAGAACTGCGCTTCCTGCCGCGCCTTTTCGACCGTATTCGCGTACGAATAGTGATAAACGCCTACGCTCACGCCCGCGTTTTTTGCGTTTTTATAGTTTTTTTCAAACTTTTCGTCCTTCTCATAACGGCCGTAACCGCCGCGGATTATCGCGAATTCCGTTCCGCCCTTTTTTACCTTTTCCCAGTCAATATCGCCCTGAAAGGTTGAAACGTCAATTCCTTTTTTCAATTTTTACAGCCTCCCTGAAATAATCTATAAGGTCCCTCGGACACTCGAACTGATAAAGCATAACGTATTTGAGCGAGGTTCTCAGTTTATCATACGCTTTTTGTTTCTGCCGCGTTACAGTGGACTTGTTTACGCCGAGCTTTTCAGCCGCTTTTGTGACGTTGAGTCCGTCGTACCACAAAAGCTTAATAATCTCTTTCTGCATTTCGTCAAGCTCGTCATCTATGGCAAGTCGCAGAAGCTTACTGACCATATTCTTCCGCGAAACCGAAATAAACGAACAAACCGTGCTTTTATCCGAAGCGCCTATGACGTCAAGATTTTCTGACAGAAAAAGGTATTCCTCCTCGTTCATCGGAACGGGCGAGGGGATGTAATCAACATTCATTTAAAACCTCCTGAAACGAAAAGAACACCCAAAAAGGGCGTTCTTTGATAATTATGTCGAACAAATGTTCGATTACGCTTTTAATTATAGCGGCAAAATTACAAATTGTCAAGTAATTTCTTGACAAAAATCTTATATAATAGTATTATTGATTTTAATAAAGCGTTGAGGAAGAATGACGGTAATTAAATCATTTCAGAGAGGTTTCGTCCGGTGCAAGAAACTATGACCTTTACCCGATACCACTTCCGAGTGCCGCCGAAATAAGGCGCGCCGGTTTTTCCGCCGTTATCGGGCTAATGAGCGGCAGTATTTACTGCAATTTGGGTGGAACCGTGGAGCTTTCGCTTCATCCCAAAAGGCCTTGTGCTTTTGTGGGATGGGGCTTTTATTATACTTGTTTCTGGAGGAAAAAGAAAATGATTAAAGTTACTTTAAAGGGCGATACCGTAATGGAGTTTGAATCGGGCGTCACCGTTGCCGAAATCGCTAAGTCAATCGGTATGGGACTTTACAAGGCGGCCTGCCTTGGTAAAATCGACGGCGAAACCGTCGACCTGAGAACTCCCGTTACCCGTGACTGTAATGTTGAAATTCTCACGTTTGACAGCGACGAGGGTAAAAAGGCTTACTGGCATACGGCTTCCCATATTATGGCTCAGGCGGTAAAACGCCTTTATCCCGATACGAAGCTGACCATAGGTCCTTCAATCGATACGGGCTTCTATTATGATTTTGATTGCGGCGACAAGCCCTTTACGGCTGAAGATATTGAAAAAATCGAAGCCGAGATGAAGAATATTATTAAAGAAGAGCTTGAGCTTGAACGCTTTGAGCTTTCTCCCGACGAGGCAATAGCTCTTATGAACGAAAAGGGCGAAACCTATAAAATCGAGCTTATTAAGGAGCACGCCGAAAAGGGCGAAAACATTTCGTTCTATAAACAGGGCGAGTTCACCGAGCTATGCGCAGGCCCTCACATTATGAATACGGGCTTAATAAAAGCGTATAAACTCGTAAATACTACCGGCGCTTACTGGAGAGGCGACTCGAAAAATAAGATGCTCTGCCGTATTTACGGCGTGGCTTTTCCGAAAAAGGATTTGCTTGACGAATACCTTGAAAAGCTTGAGGAGGCTAAACGCCGCGACCACAGAAAGCTCGGCAAAGAGCTCGAACTGTTTATGACGGATGAGCTTGTCGGCAAGGGTATGCCTATGTTCCTGCCCAAGGGCTACACTCTCTGGAGAATTCTTGAGAATTATATCAGGGACAAGGAAATCAAGTCCGGCTATCAGCACGTTCTCACTCCCTGCGTCGGCACTGTTGACCTTTATAAGACCTCGGGACACTGGGACCATTATAAAGACAATATGTTCCCCGCTATGGAGGTTGACGAGGAAACGTACGTTTTAAGACCTATGAACTGTCCTCATCATATGAGAATATATGCAAATACCTCTCATTCCTACCGTAACCTGCCCGTAAGAATAGGCGAGATTGCCCACGATTTCCGCTATGAGGCTTCGGGTACGTTAAAGGGTATTGAAAGAGGACGTCATTTCTGTCAGAACGACGCGCACCTCTTCGTAACTCCCGAACAGATTAAGGATGAATTTAAAAACGTTATCGATTTGATTTTCGAAACGTATAAGGATTTCGGGATTACGGATTACCGTATGGTTCTTTCCCTTCGCGACCCCGAGGATAAGGAAAAATATCACGACGACGACGAAATGTGGAATACCGCCGAGGACGCTCTTCGTCAGGTTCTTAACGAAATCGGACTCGATTACACCGAGGAAATCGGCGAAGCCGCATTCTACGGCCCGAAGCTTGACGTCAACGTAAAGCCCGCCGTAGGCGCGGAGTACACTCTTTCGACATGTCAGCTTGACTTCTGCCTTCCCGCGAAGTTCAATCTTCTCTATGTCGATAAAGATAATTCCTCGCGCACTCCCGTCGTCATTCACAGGGCGATTCTCGGTTCGCTTGACAGATTTATGGCTTATCTTATTGAAGAGACAATGGGCAATTTCCCGCTGTGGCTTTCGCCCGTTCAGGTTAAGCTTCTTCCGATTGCCGACAGACATCACGATTACGCTTTCTCGGTAGCGAAAGCTCTTGAAGAAAAAGGTTTCCGCGTCGAGGTTGACGACAGAAGCGAAAAAATCGGTTATAAAATCCGTGAAGCTCAGCTTCAGAAAATCAACTATATGCTCGTTATCGGCGACAAAGAGGTTGAGGAAAACTCTGTTTCCGTCCGTCGCCGCGGCGAGGGCGATATAGGCTCTATGAGCGTTGACGCTCTTATTGAAAAGCTTACGACCGAAGTTGATACAAAAGCTCTTAAATAATCTTTAAGGCGGTGAAACAATGGAAAACAGAAAACCGTTGACCGTTACGGTCATAACCGACACGCATTATTATTCCGAAAAATCGGGCGTTTCGGGCAAGGCGTATGAATTCGCCAACTCCAAGAGTCAGAAGCTTCTTAAAGGCTCAAGAGAGGTTCTCGAAGCTGCCTTCAGGCAGATTAAAAAAGACGACAGAACAGATATTGTTCTGCTTTCCGGGGATACTACAAATAACGGCGAGCTTACCGCTCACGCGGAGTTTATTGAAATGCTCCGCGACCTTAAGGCGAGCGGCAAAAGGGTTTATGTCATAACCGCCACTCACGATTATCAGGGCGACGGCACCGCCGAGGGCTATGACGGCGACAATAAAATCCGCGTTCCCGCCGCAAAGCGCGAGGACCTGTTCGATATGTACCGCGAATTCGGTCCCGACGAGGCGATTGCCGTTCACCGTCAGACAATGTCCTATGTCATTCAGCTTGCGGACGGCTACCGTCTTTTCGCGCTCAACGACGACTCGAATTTAAGAACGGGCAGCGGCTTTCCCGACGATTGCGTCGAATGGATTAAAGAGCAGGCTGAGGACGCGAGAAAGAACAATCAGTTCATTATCGCGATGACTCATCACCCGATGATAGCCCCGTCGCCTGTCTATGAAATAATCGGTTCGGGCGATATGCAGGGCGATTATAAAATAAGGCGCGAGCAGTTTGCAGACCTTGGCATTCAGTTTATGCTTACGGGTCACACCCACGTTCACGATATTGACTATTATGTTTCCGAAAGAGGCAATTATTTCTACGATATCGCTACCGCCGCGACAATAGGCTATCCCGCTACAATGCGTTCAATAACCTTTGACGTCGCGAGGGGAAAGGTTGACGTTAAAACCGATTTTATAACCGAACCCGTCGATATTGACACAAAAGGTCTTTCTTTCCAGGATTTTCTTAAGGAACAGCTTATCGGTATGGTACGCGACGTCGTTAAGGCCGCGGGCGAGGATGTCGACACCTTTGCCGATATGGCGACTGCAATGAGCATAAAGAAAAAGCTCACCTATAAAATCGGCTGGCTTATAAAGTACCCTGCGAGGTGGCTTAATAAGCTGACCATAGGTAAAGTAGGCAACTGGACAAGAAAGGAAACGGGGCTTAAAAAGAGCGACTACGCCGATATTAAGGACAGAAAGGTTGTCGATTTTATCTGCGACCTCGTTGTCAATCTCTACGGCGGCGAAAGTCTTTATCCGCCCGAAACTGCCGAGTATAAAATCACAATCGGACTTCTCAATATCATTGACAGCATTATGAAAACCCTTCATATCAATTTCAGAAAGCTCGTCAAGGTTGTTGACAATACTCACGATTTGGTTGAACCTCTGCTTTATAACAGCGGCATTCCCTCGTACGATACCGTGCTTGACATAAAGCCCGTTTATCCCGAAGGTCACGTTGTTTCCCATCCTGTCGAGCCTATCAAAATCGAAACGGTAAAACAAAGCAAAAAAGGCCCGTTTATTATAATTATTGCAATTCTCATTCTCATTTTGCTTATTCCGTTTTTGCCGATAATAGCGATTTTATTCCTTATCGGTTATATCAGAAATCAGATTAAATACGGCGATTACATCAAGGGTAAGAAATATTAAGGGGAAGATATAATGAGCAATCATATCAAATTAACAATCTGCGGTACCGAATACCGCCTTACCACAAGCGATACGCCCGAATACGCCGTGGCTCTTGCGCTTGAGGTTGAAGAAAAAATCAACGCCTTGAGAAAGGCTAATACGAATCTTTCGCTTGTTCAGGCGACAACTCTTGTCGCGCTCGATTATGCCGACGCGCTTAAAAAGAACGATTCCTCGGCTGACAATATGCGCGTACAGATAAAGGAATATCTTGAGGACGCCGCTAAAGCCAAGGGCGAAAGGGATTACTACAAGCGCGAGCTTGAACGTACAAAGCAGAAGCTTGAAAGCGGTCAGACCGACCTTTTTGATTTATGAGAGGCGAGATTTTAGCTCCCGTCGGCAATAGCGAAAGTCTTTCGGCTGCTCTTAACTGCGGGGCTGACGCGGTCTATCTCGGCGTCGGTGATTTCAACGCAAGAAAAAATGCCGAAAACTTTTCTCTCGAAACGCTTCCGGACACTGTTTCTCTTTGCCATAAAAGGGGAGTTAAGGTCTATCTTACGCTTAATACGCTTGTAAACGACGGCGAAATCAAAAAACTGACAGATACTGTTGAGCGTGTCACTCTTTCGGGGGTTGACGCGCTCATTTTGCAGGATTTGGGCGTTGCGAAAATAGTCCGCGAGATTTCGCCCGATATTAAAATGCACGCCTCAACCCAGATGTCCGTTCAGACTCTTTACGGCATTGAAAGGCTTGAAAAGCTCGGCTTCTGCCGAACCGTACTGCCGAGGGAAATGAATAAAAACGAGGTTGAATACATAGTAAAAAATTCGCCTCTTGAAATTGAAATGTTCGTTCACGGCGCGCTGTGTATGTGCGTTTCCGGTCAGTGTCAGTTGAGCGCTTTTTTAGGCTCAAGAAGCGGTAACCGCGGAAGATGCGCTCAGCCATGCAGACTGCCGTTTTCCGTCCCCGGAGGTACGGGGTACGACCTGAGCCTCAAGGATTTGTCGCTTATTGATAAACTGCCTTATCTTTCTGAAATCGGCGTTTCGTCATTTAAAATTGAAGGCAGGATGAAACGCGCCGAGTATGTCGCGGGCGCAGTAACCGCCTGCAGGGAAGCTCTTGACGGAAACTGTTCCGATAAACGAAAGGACGACTTGCAGCGGCTGTTTTCGCGTTCGGGCTTTACCGACGGTTATTATGAAAACAGGCTCGGCAGAGATATGTTCGGCGTCCGCACCAGGGAGAATAAAAACGAAGCCTCCG
Organism: Clostridia bacterium; assembly: GCA_017613735.1. GTDB lineage: Bacteria > Bacillota > Clostridia > Oscillospirales > Acutalibacteraceae > Fimenecus. The sequence continues at coordinate 58,759 of JAGADF010000008.1, read as the reverse complement.
CCGTGCTTGACGAATATAAAAAGCTGTATAGTGTTCCGAATTACAGAAAAACGGTCGATTTTGTTTTTTCTGCCGAAACGGGTGAAAAAGCGGTTCTTAAAGCGGAGTGCGAAGGTATTACCGTTACGGTTGAAAGCGACGGAATATGCGAAAAGGCTGTAAAACTTCCCCTGACCGAAGAAAGAGTTGCTTCCCAGCTTGAAAAATGCGGCAGCACCCAGTTCAGGGCGGGTAAAATATCGGTCGCTTTGTCGCCCGACGTGAGCCTTCCCGTTTCCGTTATCAATTCCTTAAGACGAAAAGCTCTTGAAGAAACGGAAAAAAGACTGTCTGCGTCTCCCGAAAAGAGAATAATAAAGAAGAAATATGATTTTGATGTTCATACTTCTTCGGAAATGAAAACTTATTTAAGATTTGAAAACGCGCGCCAGCTGCCCGAAAATATAAAAGCCGACAAGATAATTCTTCCGCTTGACACGGATGAAAGAATAATAAAAAAATACGGCGCGGCGGCTGAAAGACCGCGCGGAATATTCGGCTCTGCCGATATGATTTACGAAAAAATTGTCTCGTCTGCCGCAACCGAGTTTTTCTGCAGCACTCTCGACGCGGTTGAAATGACCTTAAGGGCGGGTAAAAAGCCGATAGCTTCGCCTTATCTTAATATTTTCAATTCGTTTTCGGTTGATGAGTGCGAAAAAATGGGCGTAGGCGAAATTACGGTTTCCAATGAGCTGAGCCTCAAACAGATTTCGCGCCTTAAATGCGGCGTTAAAAGGGGAGTCGTAACCTACGGCAGACAGGCGCTTATGCTCGTGCGTTCCTGCCCCGTAAAAAACGGAAAGGACTGCGGCGAATGCAAACAACAAAGCGTTCTCACCGACAGAAAGGGTATGTCTTTCCCCGTTAGATGTCAGAACGGCTGTTCAAGCGTATTCAACAGCGTCCCGCTCTATATGGCGGACAAGCTCGGCGACGTTAAGAACGTTGATTTTCAGCTTCTGTACTTTACCGTTGAAGACAAAAACGAAGTCGCCGGAATCATTTCTTCGTATGAAAACAAAACCGCCCCCGAAGGCAGGTTTACCAGAGGTTTACTGTATAAGGGAGTAGAATAAAAAGGAGTGTTGGTATGCTTAAAAGGTTTATATCCTACTATAAGCCGCATCTTTTCCTGTTCTCTATGGATATGCTCGCGTCGGTAGCGATATCGCTGCTGGGCATGGTTTACCCTGTAATGACAAATAAAATGCTCAACGATTTTATACCGAATAAGAATTATCGGTACATAATTGTTTCGGGCTTATGCGTTCTCGCGCTTTATTTTTTAAGAATGCTCCTTCGTTATTTCGTTCAGTATCAGGGGCATATGGTCGGTACGCTTATGCAAAAGCAGATGAGAACCGAGCTTTTCACTCACATTGAAAAGCTTCCGTTTTCATTTTTTGACGACCACGAAACCGGCGCGATAATGACAAGAATGACAAACGATTTGTTCGAAGTCAGCGAGCTCGCTCACCACGGTCCCGAAAACCTTCTTACGAGCTCCGTAATGATTGTGCTCAGCTTTATCTATCTTTGCACTATCAACGTCACTTTAACTCTTCTTATTTTTATTGTTGTCCCGTTTCTCGTCTTTGTCTCTCTTCATTACCGCAAAAAAATGCGCAGGGCGTTTGAAGAGAGAAGAAAGTCAAACGCCGTAATCAACGCTTCCCTTGAAAGCTCTATAACCGGAGTGCGCGTTACAAAGGCGTTTGCAAACTCGGACAGGGAGCAGGAAAAATTTGAAGTCGGCAACGAAATGTTTGCCGAGGCGAGCCGCAAGTCGTATAAGGCTATGGGCAAATTCTTTTCCTCAACCTCGTTTGTAACCGACGTTTTCAATGTTGCCATTCTTATTGCCGGCGGAATGTTCCTTTATGCGGGCAAAATCAATTTCGGCGAGTATTCAACCTTTATCGTATCCGTAAATCTCTTTATTCAGCCGGTCAATACTCTCATAGGCTTTATGGAGCAGTGGCAGAACGGCGCGACGGGTTTTCGACGCTTTCTTGAAATAATGGACGTCGAGGAGGAAAAGGATTCTCCCGACGCGGTAGACATAGGCGCTGTCGAAGGCGATATCGAGCTTAAGGACATCTGCTTTTCCTATACCGAGGGTGACGAAAGCGGCGTGCTTGACCACGTCAGTCTTAAAATCCCGAAGGGTACGAAAATGGCTCTTGTCGGTCCATCGGGCGGCGGTAAAACAACGATTTGCCACCTGATACCGAATTTCTATAAACTGGAAAAAGAGGACGGCAGTATCCTTATTGACGGCAAGGATATCAGAACCGTTACAATGGAGTCGCTGAGAAAAAATATCGGCATTGTTCAGCAGGACGTATTTCTGTTCTCGGGCACCGTTAAGGAAAATATCGCCTACGGAAAACTTGACGCGAGCGATGAAGAAATAATCGAGGCGTCGAAAAGGGCAAATATGCACGATTTTGTTATGAGCCTTCCCGACGGCTATGACACGGAAATCGGCGAAAGGGGAATAAGGCTTTCGGGAGGTCAGAAACAAAGGATTTCCATCGCCCGCGTATTTCTGAAAAATCCGTCCATTCTCATTCTTGACGAAGCGACGAGCGCGCTTGACAACAGTACCGAGGTGCTGATACAGAAAGCTCTCGACGAGCTCTGCACGGGCAGAACAACCCTCGTCGTCGCTCACAGACTTTCCACGATAAGAAACGCCGATAAAATCGCGGTAATAACCGAGGGAAGAGTCAGCGAATACGGCACTCACGACGAGCTTATTGCAAACGACGGAGTATACAAACAACTTTATGCCTTACAGTTCCGCGAGGATTAAATAATGAAAATAAAAAACGGACGGTTCACTGAACCGTCCGTTAAATTATGTCTTATTTTCTTTTAATCGCTTCGGTCGGGCACGCCGCCCTGCACTTGCCGCACCTTATGCATTCCGTCGAATTAATGCATTTTGTGACCTCAACGTCCATCGGGCAGACCTGCTCGCATTTTTTACAGTCAATGCACTTTTCCTTATCAATATTGAGTCTGTAAAAACTGAATTTATTAAACAGCGCGTAGAATGCTCCGAGCGGACATAGGTACTTGCAGAAAAATCTGTGAATGAAAACGGAGCCGATTAAAACAACAATAAGTACAATCAGCTTCCAGTTGAAAAGCCACCCCGCGACCGAGCGAAGCGAGGAGTCACCGAGAAGCAGGGGAATACCGCCTTCAAGCGTTCCCGCGGGACAAATCCATTTACAGAAATACGGCGCGGAAAGCCCGAATTTATCTGTCATAAGCAGCGGCAGAAGTATAACGAAAACAAGTAATACAACGTACTTTAAAAACCTTAAAACCCTGTCTGCTTTTTTCGGTACTTTTATTTTTTTAACGGGTATTTTATGAAGCAAATCCTGAATAAAACCGAAAGGACATACGAAACCGCAGACGAGACGTCCGAACAAAACGCCGAAAAGCATAAGCGTCCCGAGAACGTAATAAGGTATTCTCTTTCCCGAGCCGAGCGAGTTCTGTAACGCGCCTATGGGGCAGGAGCCAAGCGCGCCGGGGCACGAATAACAGTTAAGAACGGGAACGCACAACGCCTTTGTTTTTCCGTTAAAAACTCCGCCCGTTAAAAAGCCCTTGAGATAGCCGTTTAAAAACACCGCAAAGCCCGCCTGAAAAGCGAGCCTTATTCTGTTCTGTTTTTTCTCTTTTTCGCTTTTTACGCTATTCCTATGCATTCCAGACATATTCTCACCGCCTTTTCGAGCACGGCTGTAAACTCCTCGTTATAAATGCCGATGCCTAAAAAGAGAACTGAAATGATAAGAAAGAACGCGCGCGTTAAATTTACCTTTAACCTGCTCACAGACTTTCCTTTCCCATTTCGTTTAAAATTGAATTGATACGCTCGGTATAAACCGAGGCGACGTCGCTCTGGGAGCCGATTATTTCTTCGCCCACGCAGACACCCTCGGAATCAAAGAAAAGCGTAGTCGGCACGTAGCGGATTTTATTGACAAGGTCAACAAGGTCGTCCGTTCCGGAGATAAGGGTAATCCCGTCAAATCCCGCGGAGGAGAGAATGCTGTTCGCGTCTGACCTTTGCTGCTGAGCGTCTACGCAGATTGTGATAAACTGAACGTTTTTCGGCAGAGTCTTTGAAAACGCGCCGATTTGCGGCATTTCCTCCCTGCACGGTCCGCAGTAGGTGCCCCAGATATTGACAACCGTCACGTCAAAGCCCATGAAATTATCTTTTGTAAACGTTTCGCCGTCAAGAGTGTTCGCCGTAAAGTCTGTAAGGCTCGGAAAGCTCTTGTTGACAAGCGATTTCGGGCTGCTCTGACTCTGGACGGGGGAACCGATTTTTTCGGCGGGCGGCACGTCGTCCTTTTGCGAGAATACAAATACGGACGTGCCGAGAGCCAATATAACAATAGCTATGACAATAATAATCTTTTTCATAAAGACCTCCGGAAAAAAGCTTGTTTATCAGTAAACTCCCTTTTTCTTTATCATTTTCAGGAAGAAAATATATACAACCGAACTCAGTCCCCAGGTAATCGGGTAAATCCAGCAGGCGAGAAGAATATTGTGATAAACCCTGCCCACCGTAAGAAATATGATAACCCTTACCGCGCACCAGCATATAAGCATAACGATAACCGGCGCAAGCGGTTTCCCGAGTCCGCGAAGAATCGCATTTGTAACGTTAGAAAAGCCTAAAAGAAAATAGAAAAGAGAACAAATCTGCGCTCTTAAAACTCCGTAATATATTACGTCGGGGTCGGCGTTGAACGCTTTAACAAGATACGGCGAAAGAACAAAGGTCAGCAAGCCGATTGTTTCAATCGAGATAAAGGTGCAGAGCAGGCCGAAACGGATTCCTTTTCTTATTCTGTCCTTCTTTTTTGCGCCGAGATTCTGTGAAATAAAGGTGGACATAGCCATCGAGAAAGAAATAACGGGCAAAAATGCAAAGCCCTCGATTTTTGCGTATGCGCCTATTCCCGCAACTGCGTCCGCGCCGAAGGAATTGACGAAAGACTGAATAAGGATGTTCGCAATATCTATAATTGAGCCCTGAAGCGCGGTCGGAAGTCCGTAGTGAATAATCTCTTTAAGAGTATTTTTTTCAAAGCGGATTTTTGAAATATGAATATGTATTGATTCGTCGGATTTTCTTAGTCTCCTGAACGAAAGGAACATACTCAGAAACTGTGAAATTATCGTTGCGAGAGCCGCGCCCTCAACGCCCATATGGAAAACGGCTATGAACAGAATATCGAGAACGACGTTCGTCATTGAACTTATTATGAGATATATAAGCGGATGATACGAGTCGCCGCTCGCCTGAAGAATACCTACAAAGGTATTATACATAATAAGTCCCGTACAGCCTAAAAAGTATACCCGAAGGTATGAAACCGCCTCGGGATAAACCTCTTCGGGCGTACCCATAGCCCTTAAAAGATAAGGCGAGCCGAAAACGCCGAGAAGCGTAATCGTTACCGAAAAGAAAATACCCATCGCAACCGCGTTGTGCACCGAAACAGAGGTTTTTTCTTTATTGCCCGCACCGATTTCCCTTGCTATGATAACGCCGGCTCCCATTGAAAAGCCGAAGAAGAAACCGATTACAAGAAACGTAAGCGTACCCGTCGAGCTTACTGCGGCGAGCGCGCTTTTGCTTATGAAGTTTCCGACTATCAGCGAGTCGACGGTATTGTATAACTGCTGAAAAAGCTGCCCTATAAAAATCGGTATCGCAAAGAATATAATCTTCTTTTTGATATCGCCCTCAGTCAGCAGAGTATCACGGTTCCTTAAAATTGACATCCGAATAATTCCTTACAGTAAAAATCCCCTTGATAAAAGCTATAAAGGGGATTCTGTCATTTTATTTACCTTTTTTTCCTATGTCTATAATCCTGACAATAACGGGGGAGAGAACTACGTTTACAAGCAGTTCAAAAAGGAAATTGAAACCGACAAAGCCGATTATCATATATTTCCCTACGGATTCAAAGCCGTTTGCCGCGCCCCATTCCCTTACCGTAGGCAGGAAGAATACAAGACATCCCAAAAGGAAAATGCCCGTATTTACGACCGGCGCCGTAACTGCCGCGAGAATAGTGCCTGCATACTTGTTTTTCTTTTCAACCGCTTTGTAGACAAGCCCTGCGAGAGTTCCGCAGGCAACGCCCTTTAAAAGCACGGTAGTTATCGTTCCGAAAACGCTTACCGTCATAAACGGCGTTGCGTCGCCCGAAAGAAGAACTATCATTCCGAAAACGAAGCCGAGCCATGCGCCCGCGCCGACGCCGAGAAGCGCCGCACCGACAACAATCGGGATGAGAACAAGTGAAATGGAGAACGGACCGAATTTGATAAAACTGCCCAGGAACTGAAGCACAATAACAATTGCCGTTAATACTCCCAAAAGGACAATTTTATTTGTCTTACTTAATTCTTTTGAGGAGTGCTTATATGCATTGTGCTCCTGCATAGCTCTTTGTCTGCCTTTTTCAAACTCATATCCAGTTTGCTCGGCATTTTCAAGATGAACACGATTGATTTCATCATCAATCATAAACTTTGTTCCGCAGTATTTGCAAATTGCTTCTTTGCATTCGGCATCGACTTCAATTGCAGAATTACATTCGGGACACTTTAATTCGATTATTTTCATTTTTAACTCCTTGCTGCTGTTCCGCTAAAGCGGATACAACGCTAATTATATTTGAAATCAGGCATTCTTATTATAGATTGCCCTCAATCCGTCAAGAATTAAATTTTCGTCAAGCGTAATGCTGTTTTTACAGTTTTTGATAATCGGCTTTGAAAGACCGCCCGTGGCGACGACCGATTTAACGGAACCGTATTCCGCGGTAAATCTTTCGAGCATTCCGTCAATAAGAGACGCGAAGCCGAAAACAATGCCCGACTGCATACTTTCGGTGGTGTTAAGGCTTATGGATTTTTTCGGTGCCGTAAGGCTGACGGTGGGCAGCTGTGAGCATTCCTTTGAAAGCGCGTCAACCGAAATGCGTATTCCGGGAGCAATCATACCGCCGACAAATTCCTTGTTTTCGCTGACAATATACATTTTTGTCGCCGTGCCGAGGTCAACAACAATTGCCGGCAGGGGATATTTTTCGCTGACGCCTACCGCGCCCGCAATAAGGTCTGCACCGATTTCGCCCGCGTTGTGAGTCGCGACGTTCAGTCCGGTTTTAATACCGGGACCTATTATCATAGGCTCGCAGGCGGTAACGTCAAAAACGGCTTTGCGGATTATTTCCGTAAGCTCTGGAACAACCGAACTGATTATTGCGCCGCCGAAGGTGAATTCTTTTATATAAAGCTTTAAAATATCAAGCAATTCAATCGCATACTGGTTTTCCGTGCGAAGGCGGTCTGTCTTCATCCTTGCCGTAAAAATAAGCTCGGTTTTGTCGAACGCGCCGATGGTGATATTGGAATTTCCTATATCAAGTGCGAGAAGCATAAAAACACCCCTTTCAAATCACCTTATTATATGATAAAATACATATATAATCAAGTATTATTTGTAAAGGTGAGAAAATGATTTGCAATTCCTGCCCGAGAATGTGCTCGGTCGAAAGAAATAACACTCTTCCCGCAAAGGGCTTTTGCAAAATGCCGTATGAGCCTTTTATAGCGAGGGCGGCTCTTCATAAGTGGGAGGAGCCGTGTATCAGCGGCATTAACGGCTCGGGAACAATTTTCTTTTCGGGTTGTTCGCTTCGGTGCGTCTTTTGCCAGAATGAGCAGATAAGCCGCAAACCCTTTGGCAGACAGGTCGATAAAAACGGCTTTATCGATATTATGAAGCGTCTTGAAGAAATGGGAGCTCATAACATCAACCTTGTTAATCCCACTCATTTTGTTCCGTTTATTAAAGAAGCTCTGGAAAAATACAAGCCGTCCGTTCCCGTTGTTTACAATACCGGCGGCTACGACAGAGCCGAAAGCATTAAAAATCTTGACGGACTTATCGACATTTATCTTCCCGATTTAAAATATGTCAGTCCCGCAGTTTCGAAAAGGTATTCTTCGGCGGAAAACTACTTTGAATTTGCCTCGAAAGCTATTCTCGAAATGCACTCGCAGGTCGGCGAATGCGTCTTTGACGGCGACGGGATTTTACAAAAAGGTCTTATAATCCGCCACCTCGTCCTGCCCGGCAATATTGCCGATTCATTCCGCGTTATAGACTTTGTCGCTGACTCTCTTCCGAAAGAAACCTGTATGAGCCTTATGAGTCAGTATACGCCTATGAGAAAAAATGAGAATATGCCTGAACTCAACCGCCGTTTAACCACCTTTGAATATGAAAAAGTGCTCGACTATTTTCGCGAAAGAGGGCTTGAAAACGCCTATATTCAGCAGATTTCAGCGGCAAAAAAGCAGTATATTCCCGATTTTTCCGATTTTGGTATTTAATTTTCATTTTCTTTGTGATATAATTTATAAAAATAAAAAGTAAAGGAGCTTTTATTATGGCAGATAAAGAAAAGAAAGGCTTGATTAAAGAGTTTAAAGAGTTCATTATGCGCGGTAACGTTATGGACCTCGCAGTCGGCGTTATCATCGGCGGCGCTTTCGGCGCAATCGTAACCTCGCTTGTTACAAACATCATTCAGCCGCTTATCAATTCAATTCTCGGCGGCGACGTCGCAGGCGCGTTTGTTCTTGAATATGCAAGAAAAGCTGGTATGGATGAAGAGGCTCTTGCCGCTATTACGGTCAACTACGGCGCATTCATCAGCGCAATAATCAACTTCCTTATCATCTCTCTTGTTATCTTCCTTATGGTAAAGGCAATTAATAAGGCTTCAAAACTCGGCAAAAAGGAAGAAGAGCCCGCTGAGGAAGAGCCGACAACTAAGGTTTGCCCGTTCTGCAAGAGTGAAATTGCTATCGACGCAACCCGTTGCCCGCACTGCACTTCCGAACTTCCCGAGGAAAACGAATAATTATGAAAATCGGTTTTATCGGCGGCGGAAATATGGCTTCTGCCATAATTCGCGGCGCAGTTACGTCTGAAAGCTTTTCGCCGTCTGAGATTTCTGTCTTTGACGTTGACGAAACAAAATCCGATTCGCTTAAAAACAGTCTGGGTATTTGCAAGGCAGATACCCTTTCTGCTCTTATTGACGAAAGCGATGTTCTGGTGCTTGCGGTCAAGCCAAATATCTTTCCCGTTCTCATTCCCGAAATAAGAGAGCAGGTGAGCGTTAAAAAGCCGCTTGTCATTTCAATAGCGGCGGGCAAGACCGTTGAGTATATTACGGATTTGTTCGGCTTTTCGCTTCCCGTGGTTCGCGTTATGCCCAATCTCAACGCCGAGGTTTTTGAAGCGATAAGCGCGTACTGCCCTAATGAAAAGGTTACTTCGGAACATAAAAATACGGTTGAAAAGCTGCTTAATTCATTCGGCAGCTGTATCTGCCTTGAAGAAGAGTATTTTTCAATCTTCTCCGTTGTCGGCGGCTGCGCTCCGGCATACAGCTTTCTGTTTATCTCCGCTCTTGCCGAGGGCGCGAAAAAATACGGTCTGCCGGAAGAGCTTGCCCTTAAAGTCGCTTCTCAGACGGTTCTCGGCAGCGCGAAAATGCTTCTGAAAGAGGGTGCCGACGCGGATGAACTCATACGCCGCGTTTGTTCGCCCGGCGGGACGACAATCGAGGGAATCAACTCGCTTCGCGGCGACGGTTTTGTCGACACGGTAATAAAGGCTATGAAAGCGTCCTATGACAAAGATAAAAGAATGTAAAACTTTTTAAAAGTGCCGTTAAAACGGCACTTTTTTATTGATATTTTTTTCCGATATGGTAAAATATAAAAGTAGATTTCTGTTGGAGGAAAAATTATGCAGGGTTATACCTTAAACGAAAAAAGATATATAAGGGATTTAAAGTGCGAGGCGGCTGTCTATGTTCACGACAAAACGGGCGCAAGAGTTGTCGTATTGCCCGTTGACGACGACAACCGTGCTATTTCCATAGCCTTTTCAACGCCGTCCGAAAACAGTACGGGAATGGCTCATATTATCGAGCATTCCGTTCTCTGCGGCAGTGAAAAATATCCGCTCAAGGACCCGTTCGTTCAGCTTATGAAGGGCTCTATGTATTCGTTCCTTAATGCCATGACCGCGAGCGATTTTACGGTTTACCCCGTCGCGAGCACAAATGAAAAGGATTTCAGAAACCTTGCCGACGTCTACCTTGACGCGGTTTTCAATCCTCTTCTGCCGAATAAAAAGGAGATTTTTCTTCAGGAGGGCAAGCACTATCTTTTAGACGAAGAAAAGCGCGAGGCAACGGCTTTTAACGGCGTTGTTTTCAACGAAATGCGCGGCGCGTCCTCGTCTCCGGATTATTATCTTGAGCGCGCGGTATACGGCACTCTTTACGAAAATACGCCCTATGAGCACGAGTCGGGCGGCGACCCGCTCGCAATAGCCGACCTTACCTTTGACGCTCTTCGCGATTTTTATCTTCGCCATTACACCGCGTCAAATTCTATAATCTTTCTTTACGGCAAAATTGACTTTGACGAAATGCTTGGGTATATTTCCGAAAACTATCTTAATAAATACCCGAAAACCGAAAGGTATTCCGTCGGCGAAATGCCTTCTCAGAACAGTAAAAAGGAACTTACTCTCGATTATCCCGCCGACGAAACGGATATGGAAAACGGCTGGTATTTTGCCCTTAATTTCGCTCTTCATCACTCCCATTCTCCGCTCTTTTCGCTCACGTTAAGAATACTTGAAAGGATTCTTTCGTCCTCTCAGGGCGCGTTGATTAAAAACGAGCTTCAGAAAAAGGGAATAGGCGAGGACTTTTATTCCTACGTTGACGAGGGCACAAAGCTTCCCATGTTTAATTTCACCGCGGCTCGCTGCAGCGAAAATGACGGCGAAGAGTTTAAGAATACCGTCCTTTCCGTAATTAAAAATCTCGCCGAAAACGGCATTGATAAGGAGAAGCTTCGTTCAGCCCTTCGCATGCTCGAATTTCAGGAGAGGGAGAATGCCGACGGCTGGCTGCCCAAGGGCATTGAATACGGTTTCCAGATGCTCCCGAAGTTCCTTTATGACGAGGATGACAAGCTTCTTATGCTTGAATTCTTTGACGCGATTGACGAGCTTAAGAAGAAGGTTGAGACCGATTATTTCGAACAGTTCCTCAGGGAGTATTTCCTTAAAAACGAGCACTGTTCATTTATAACTCTCAGACCCGATTCCCATTATTCCGAAAAGGTCGATTCGCTTCTCAATGAAAAATGCAAAAAGAATTCGGAAAACTATTCCTTTGAAGAACTCAAAGCCGACTTAGAGCTTCTTGACAACTACAGACAGTCCGAAGATACGAAACCGATGCAGGAAAAAATCCCGATTCTCGAAAGAGGGGACTTGTCCTCAAAGGTTGACGTAAAACGCTCCGAAACGGTTGAATTTGACGGCGGAACGCTGATTTTTCAGAAACAGTCGACAAACAGCATAGCTTATTTCGATTTCCTTTTTGATTTGAGATGCCTTACCGCCGAGGAGAGAAAATACTACAGGATTTTTACCGAGATTTTCGGCGCTATGGACACCGCGAAATATGATTATGCAACTCTGTCCGATTTGATTGACAGCTATACCGGCGGTATTTCCCATACTCTTCACATAAGCGACGGCGGTCTTTTCAATAAACCTGTCGTTGCTTATCTCGACTGGCATACGCGTTTTCTTTATGAGAATAAGGACAGGGTATTCGACATTAACCGCGAGATACTTGAAAACACCGATTTTTCGGATACCTCAAGGATTCGCGACCTTCTTTTACAGCTTAAGTCTTCATATATACGCGAGCTTACCGAATCCTCCCAGTCCTATGCAAGACGGCTCGGACTTTCGGCTTATTCCGAGGCTTACGCGCTTGAGGATGAGCTTATAGGCTACGGCTTCTATAAATTCCTTTGCGAACTTCTTTCCGATTTTGATAACAGGAAGCAGAAGCTTATTGAAATGATGAATTCCATAAGGGAAAAGCTGCTTAACAGAAGGCTGTGGAAGTTTGCGTATGTCGGCGAAGAGGAATTCCTTGAAGACGCGAAAAAATACGCGGGCGATTTCTCGGCTCTTCTTAAAAATGACGGCGACTGCGAATTCTTTGCTTTGCCAAATCTTTCCGAGCGGAAAAACGTCGCGCTTTCTTCTCCCGGTCAGATTCAGTACAACGCGGTTTGCGGACTTTTGCCCGAAGAAGAAAAGAATTACAGAGGCAACCTGCTTGTTCTCAATCAGTTCCTTAATACCGATTACCTCTGGCACGGAATAAGGGTTCTCGGCGGCGCCTACGGCTGTTTCTCGTATATCGACTATACGGGCGAGGTCTGTATTGTTTCCTACCGTGATCCGAAGCTTAAGGAAACGCTTGACTACTATAAAACAATAGCCGATTATATCGAAAAGCTCGATATAGATGAACGTCAGGTAAGGCAGTTCGTAATCGGCGCCATGAGTAAGCTCGAAAGACCTAAAATGCCTTATACAAAGGGTATTCTTGAGATTTTTAACGAGCTTTGCGGTGTTCTTCCCGAGCTTAGCGAGAAGAACCGTGAACAGCTTATAAATACCTCTCTTGAGGATTTGAAAAAGCTCGCGCCTTTATTCAGACAGTGGCTTGATAATTCTAAATACACCGTCATAGGCAACGAGCAGATGATAAGAGAAAGCGAAAATATCTTTGACGAGGTTTCGCCTCTGTTATAAAAAACAAAAAAGAAAAGAGGTTAAGGCATTTCGCCTTAACCTCTTTTTTTAGCGTCTTATCAGTTGTGGCTGATAAGATAGTCGTTTATGTGTTTGCAGATGTTCTTAACGCTCCAGTCAACCACCTTTTCGCTGTCCTTTGCGGGATGCTTTGCAATAAGGTCGTCATAATAGGTGTTGTAGTCATTCTGCGCAAGAGCGTCCTTGATGTCCGAATACCAGACGGCATGCTCGGAATAGCCCTTGAAGTACATAATGTGATAACCGTATTCGGTTTCAACTATATCGACGTCGCCCTCTTTTCTGTCGGGGTCGATTGCCCAGCTCTTGAATGCTTCGACATAGCTTGAATCCGACCTGATATCTTCATAAAGACCGCCGTTTTCAACCGAACCCGAATCCTTTGAATACTGGCTGACAAGCTCGATGAATTTATCTTCGCTCGGGTCTTTCTTGAATTCCTTGAGAACGTCTTCTGCCTGAGCCTTGAGTTCAGCCTTTTCCTCGTCTGTCATGGAAACATTACCCTGGTCGTCGGTTGTGAACTGGAAGAGGATGTGTCTTACGTTAGCGGGTTTTGCTTCGTCCTTATAGGGAAGCTTGACCATATAAGCTATAACATACTGATTTGCGCCTTCGATTACCGAAACGTCGCCGACTTTTCTTGCGCTGTCATATACCCAGTCGGCTGTGTTTGTGCCCAGAGATGACTGGATTGAAGCGTACTTTGTGCCTTCAAGAAGACTAGATTCGGGCTTGAATGCCTGGTCTTCCGCAGTGTTGGCTTCTGCAGCGGCAAGGAAACTTTCCTCGTCGGTTATTGTCTTGACGGCTGCGTCAGCCTTCTTCTTGGCTGCTTCGAGAGCCTGGTCAAGAGCCGCCTGCTTCTCTTCGTCGGTCATATCCTCGTCGGTTTTGGCGTTTGCGGGAATCGTGAATGCGCGGATGGTAACAAGACCGTAATCCTTCTTGTTATTCTTGAATTCGTTTTCAATCTTTTTGTCGGTCTGTGAATCCTTAATCTCATCGTACTTGTCCGAAAGATAAGCCTGAGAAACCGTCTGCTTTTCAAAGACTTCGCGCAGAAGGTTTTCGTCAACGCCCTTGCCGAACTGATAAATGAGATAACGGTTGAGCGAGAAATCGTTTTCCTTGGCTGTTGAACGCGCCTTTTCGATGGACTCGTCGATTTCTTTCTGCTGGTCTTCGGTGAGCTTATAGCCCGCGTTGACTGCTTCCATATAAAGCGCCTCTATCTCGTGAAGAGACTGAAGAGCGGTCTGGCGGATATAATCCGACCAGTAAGCTGTCTGACCGTCCTCAAAGCCGTCGAGCTTTGTCATGGTGTACTCCTGAACGTCGGGAGCCTGAGTGTAGTCATAGCCGGTATACATTTTACCCATGCCCGTGCCGTATGACTGTTCATACTGATAAGCGGTGTTGACAACCTGATTGTATGTATAAACATAGTAGTAGTTGAACTTCGCAACGTTAACCTTTTCGGTTTTTAAGCTGCCGCCGTCAATGGTAGAAATCTTGATAACCTTCTGCGGAACGCCGAAGAAGTTAAGAATGCCGTAAACGCAGCCGAGAATAATAGCTACGACAAGAACAACGGCAACGAACTTGGCAACGCCCTTACGGAACTTTGAAAGTTCGGGCGAGCTTTTCGCATTCTTCTTAGCTGCCTTTTCAAGTCTCTTTTTGCGTTCTTCACGGTAGATTTCAGCAGCAGTTTTTTCACTGTTCTTTTTGTCCATAAAAAGATACATCCTTTTCTCTTTATTATCGGTTGTACCGACCAACATAACTATTCCATTTTATACTATTTTAATTAAGAATTCAAGAGTAAATATAATTATTTACAATTTTCACAGACAGTTTACGCTTAAAAGATATTTTCAAAACTGAGTTTTTCGCCTTCGAGAAGGTATTCTATTTCAAAAATCGCGTCGACGCAAAGCTCCTTCGCCTTATCGGTTTTACCGCTTTCTATAAGGCGCGGGATTGATATTACCGCTTTTTCAACGTCGCCGAATGAGCTTTGTTCAAGGGTGATTTTAAGAATAATGTGTTCCTTTTTCCAGTTCTCTTCAAGCTTTTTTGCTTCTTTAAGAGCGGCTTCGTTTTCGTCTTTTTCGCAAAGCGATGATATTTCGCCGATTCTCTCTTTCGCGCTTTCGAGCGCGTTTTTGTTTTTTTCGGCGCAGTAAACCGAAAAAACGGTTAAAAGACAAAAGATAATAAGCGCGCAAATAAATCGTTTCAATTCTGTCTGTCCCTTTCAATTATTTCGGTTTTACCGTTCCCGTCTGCGGTCATAAGAAGAACGTCCTTTAATTCGAGCCTTCTGCTGTTTAGCGCGGCGATGACGTCCTTCTTTTTAAGATTACATTCTTCAAGCTGTCTTTTTATTATTTTTCCGTCGCAAATCACCGCGTATTTAAGAACGCTGTCCTCATAGGGCAGTCCCTCGTCCTTGACCGTTACGGTTTTGTTTTCGCTTTTTAACAGGGCGGTAACCGTCCCGTCCGTTTCGAGAAGAGCGAAAGCGACCTTGTCAATATCGAAAATGTCTCTTTTTCTCAGCGCTTCAAGCACGTCGTCAACCGTCATACGAAGATTTTTCAGCATTTTCTGGTCTATAACTCCGTTCCTGATAATAATAACCGAATGTCCCTGAACAAGAGTTCTGTAAAAAAGGCTTTTCATATTGATTACCGACGAAAAAATCTCAAGACACAGGAACACCGCGAAAGGCTGAAGCGAGGTCAGAAGAGGCGTGTCTTTGTTTTCAAGCGGAAAAACCGCAACCTGAGAAATCATTATCGTAATGACAAGCTCGACGGGCTGAAGCTGACTCAACTGTCTTTTGCCCATAATCCTGACTGTTACGATTATCGCGGTATAAAGAATTATGCTTCTTATTAAGCTTATTACCATAAAAACATCCTTTCGGCTTTTATTCTTGACAAAAACAAAAGGAATATTAAATAAAATCGCGGTTAAAACAATTTTGGTGATATATTTGAAAAATCCGTTTCTTAAAAGCGAAAGACAGCTTACCTTTCCCGTAAAAAACGGCGACGGGGATTTTACGAGCGTTTCCGAAAAAACCGAAGAAAACCTTGCATTTGTCAAAGAAAAGCTCGACTGCTGCAGCGACGTTTTATACCGCAGACTTGAAATAGGCTCGGAAAAAGCCGCTCTCGTTTTCTGCGACGGGCTTTGCAATTCCGTTCTTCTAAATGAGGGCATAATAAAGCCTCTTACCGAAATAAAAGCTCCGCTTTTCACAAAGCGAAGTATTTATGAAACCGTAACCGAGAAAACATATTCTGGCTCCGATTTTAAAAGCGGCGAAAACCTTAACGATATTTTTCCCTTTCTGTTTTCTGGCTGCGCAATCCTTTTTGCCGACGGGATGAATTGCTTTCTTGCATTTTCCGTTCAGGGCTTCGAAAAAAGAGGCTTTGAAGAGCCTCATACCGAGGTTCAGGAAAAGGGGACGATGGAGGGCTTTGTGGAAACTCTTACGGACAATATCGCCCTTTTACGAAGAAAGCTGAAAACGCCTTTTCTTAAAACAGAGGAAATAATAATAGGCTCGACCTCAAATACAAGAGTCGCCGTCTGCTATCTCTCGGACAGAGCCGATAAAAAAACGGTTGAAAGCATAAAGAATAAGCTTAAAGAGATTAAAATAGACAGCGTTCTTTCTTCCGATTATTTAGCGCCGTATCTCGACTCGGGTTTTCTTTCGCTCTTTTCGGCAGTCGGAAGAACCGAAAGACCCGACACTCTTTGCTCAAAGCTCGGCGAGGGCAGGGTGGGTATTATAGCCGACGGCAGTCCTTTCGCCGTGTTTTTGCCCTTTCTTTTTACCGAGAATTTTCAGGCGTCGGACGACTACTGCCACCGTCCTTTTTATTCGTTTTTTATAAGGTGCTTAAGACTTCTCTGCTTCTTTTTAAGCGCAATGCTTCCGGGCATTTACGTCGCCGTCTGCGTTTATCATCAGGAGGTGCTCTCCCAGGCGCTTCTCGTCGAAATCGCCGTTCAGGAAAACGTAACGCCTTTTTCAATTACCGCCGAAGCATTAACCGTCCATATAATGTATGAAATCGTCCGCGAGGCGGGACTTCGTATGCCTAAAGCCGTCGGGCACGCAGTAAGTATCGTCGGCGCGCTTGTAATAGGCGAGGCGGCGGTCAGCGCGGGCATTATTGCGGCTCCGATGGTAATAATCGTCGCCCTTACCGCAATCGGCTCATTCGTGGTATCGCCCGTGTATGAAAGCGTGTCGGTACTTCGCCTTGTTTTTATAATAATCGGCGGTATGTCGGGATTTTTCGGCATAATGCTTTTCTTCGGCGCGTGCGTTATTAATATATGCGCTCTGAACAGCGAAAACGTTCCTTTTTCGGCTACGCTTATTACCGCAAATATAGGTTCTTTCCGCGACGTTCTTTTCAGGCTCGGCTGGAAAAAGCTCGGCAGAAGAGTGCTGAAAATCGACAGACTGGAGAAATGACAATGCAAAAAAGAAAAATCGGAGCAGGCCAGCTTTTCTGCCTTTTATATATCTGCAGAATGCTCACCACCGTTACTTTTTCACCGATTTTAAGCGACGGACTTTTAAGCGGAAACAACCTTCCCGATATAGTTTTCGCTGCTCTTTTCATATTCCTTCTTTGTATTCCCGCTTATTTGTTTTATAAACGCTTTCCGTCGGGAACTCCTTTGAGCGTTCTGCCCGAAAATAAAGCGTCTGTTCCCGCTCTGTTTTATTGCGCGCTCTTTCTGTTTTCCGCGTCCGTATCGGTTTCAAGATTTTATATATTTCTTACAAGCGTTATTTACCCTGAAAAGAATATGAGCCTCTTTTTCGTAATCGCGGTTTTACTCTGCGTGTACTGTTCATATCTCGGAATAGAAGCTCTTTCAAGGGGAAACGTGATTCTGCTATTCATTACCGCTCTGGGAACAGCGGCAATTCTTTATACTTCAGCCGACAAAATAAGTTTTTATAACCTTGAACCGATTTTGTTTAATCCAATCTCAGATTCCGTTAAAAGCGGATTTTTTGCCGCGGGAAGAACCGTCGAAGCGGCGGCGTTCCTCTTTCTTGCAGCCGAGACGAAAGGCAATATAAAAAAGGGATTTTTCGTCTGTATTTCGCTTTTTGTAATAAGTCTTTTACTGCTTTTCTTTTTCCTCGGCGGCGTATCGGGAAAGTTTGCCGAAACACAGCTTTTTCCGTTTTATTCGCTCGCGATTATCTCGAAATTTCCGTTTTTCGAAAGACTTGACGCCGTAGTTACGGCAATCTGGATTTTCTCGATTCTTATAAAATGCTCGCTTTTTATTTATATAGCGGGCGAACAGCTGAACGTGTTTTCTTTTATGAACGTAAAACGCTCTCTTACCGTCTGTTTTCTTATAATAACCGTTCTTTCGCAGGTTTTTTCGATTAATCTTACCGTTCATAAAGCGGTCAGCTCGCCTTACGTTTTCGCGGCTCTTACCTTAACGGGCGCGGTGTTGATTCCGCTTGCCGAAATAAGAAAAATCGGAAAGGGGAGAGAAATATGAAAAGACTGTTGATTCCGGTTATTGCTTTCGTCTTTCTGTTTTCGGGCTGCTCAAGAACCTTTGATATAAACGAAAGGCTTATTGTTCAGGGCGTTGGCATTGATTACGTTTCCGAAAACGAAGTCGAGGTCACCGTTCAGGCTCTTAATACGGACACCTATGCTGGCATAGGCGGAGCCAAGGTTCCCGACAAGCTTGTAAAGAATTATGTCCTTAAAGGAAAAACCGTAGCGTCCGCTCTTTCAAAGCTCAATTCGTTTTCCGGTAAAGAGCCGCTTTATACCCACACAAGGATTATTCTTCTCGGAAAAGAGCTTGCCGAAAACGGAATAAAAAATGTAATCGACTTTTTCTCACGCGATTCGAGCTGCCGCGCGAGCCTTTATGTTGCGGTTTGCGACGGCAGGGCAGGCGATTTTCTGAAAAATACCGATGATTCCCAGAGCGTGCCGTCGGTTGAAATTGAAAATGCGGTCGGCGCGTCACAGTTCGGGGGCGATACGGTTAATGTTCATATTTACGAGCTTATAAAAATGTACCGCGAAAAAACGACTTCGGCGTTTCTGCCCGTCGTTTCACTTGATGAAAAAGATAAGGAAAAAGCCGTAAGTGTTTCGGGGACGGCTGTTCTTGATTCGGACAGGGGTAAACAAATAATAGGCGAAAGCGATACCCAGCTTTTGATGCTTTTCCTGAACAGAACGAAATACGGCACCTATACGCTTGATTCGTTTGACGGCAACGCCTCGTTCGATTTTTATAAAACGAGGTGCAGAACGGATGTATCAAAGGCTATAAAAGACGAAACGGTTTTCAATGTAAAAATAAAATGCGTATTCGACTGCGTTGAATTTTCCGATAAAAAAGACTCCGTTCTTGACGGCGGAATGCTCAAAGAGCTCGAAAACCTGCTCGAAAAGGAGCTTGAAAGGAAGATGAGCTCGTTTCTTTACCGGATGAGCAGAAACGGCAACGACTGTATGCGCCTTGGCAGAGTTCTGCTTCTCAAGGACAAAAAGCAATACAGACAAAAAGAAAACGACTGGCGACAGGCTCTGTCGTCAGCCGGTTTTAACGTGAATGTTGACGTAAGTATAAGAAGAATAGGTCAGGAGAGTAACGAAAGCGCGTTTTAATCACTTTCTTGTATCGTCAATTATCTTTCCGTCGTGGATTCTTATAACTCTTTTTGTCAGCGGATTGTCCGCGATATCGTTATCGTGGGTGATAAGAATAACCGTTCTTCCCTCGTCGTTGAGTTCGTGAAGAATTTTCATAACCTCTTCGCCCGAACGGCTGTCGAGGTTGCCCGTAGGCTCGTCGGCAAGAATAATCGGCGGTTTCGCCGCAACGGCACGCGCTATGGCGACTCTCTGCTGCTGACCGCCCGACATCTGCGAGGGCAGGTGATTCATTCTTTTTTCAAGACCGACGCGCTTTAACGCCTCTGACGAAAGCTGCTCGCGTTCGTCCTTCTTTACGCCTCTGTATATAAGCGGAAGCTCGACGTTGCCCTTTGCAGTAAGGCTCGGAATAAGGTTAAAGCCCTGAAAGATAAAGCCGATTTGTTTATTCCTGATTTCCGACTGTTCGTCGTCGGTAAGAAACGAAACGTCGTCGCCGTCAAGAATATAGGTTCCGCTTGTAGGAATGTCAAGCAGCCCGAGCATATTCATAAGCGTACTTTTACCGCTTCCCGAATGCCCGACAATAGCGACGAATTCGCCTTTTTCGATTTCAAGAGAAATGCCGTCTATAGCCCTGACCTCATTTTCGCCGGGGTTATAGATTTTATACATATCTTTTATTTCAATAAGCGCCATTTCAATCACCTTTTTTATTCTAAAACAAAATATGAATATAGTCAATGAATAAAGTGTGAATTTTGGTTAATTATAGATTTGAGGAGTGATTGCATTGGCGACAACGGGCAAGGAATACGGCAAAATGGCGAAAAAGGCTTCTCCGGATTCGCCGCTTATTCCCGACTGTATAAAGGCGTTTTTAATCGGCGGCGCAGTCTGCTGTATCGGTCAGGCGTTTACCGAGCTGTATTCGCTCCTGCCGATTGAAAAGGATACCGCGAAAACGTTGACTTCAATGACTTTGATTGCCATAACGGCAGTCCTTACGGGACTTGCGGTTTTCCCGAAAATTGCAAAGCACGCGGGCGCGGGAACAATAGTCCCGATTACCGGTTTTGCGAATGCAATGGTGTCTCCCGCTATGGAATTTCAGTCCGAGGGCAGGATTTTAGGCACCGGCTCAAAGCTTTTTACAATAGCCGGTCCCGTTATTGCCTACGGATGCTCGGCAGCGTTTGTATACGGAATTATCGCTTATATTTTTAAACTGTACTGAGGTGTCTTATGCCCGAAAGAATAGGAAAAAACACGTTGCTTCTGACTTCGAATCCGTCCGTAATCGGTTTTGCGGGTGTCGGCGGAATAACTGAGGGAGAGGGACCTCTCAGCGAGGAATTCGACTACCTTTTTGACGATGACGAGGCGGGACAGTCGAGCTTTGAAAAAGCCGAAAGCCTTATTCACAAGGAGGCGGTTGAGCGCGCTCTGTCAAAGGCGGGCAAAAGCAAAAGCGACGTCGATTATATCTTCGCGGGCGATTTGCTCAATCAGTGCACGGGAAGCACCTTCGGAATAAGAAATATGAACATTCCCTATGTCGGAGTTTACGGCGCGTGCTCGACAATGGCTCTTACGCTTTCCCTCGCTTCGATTTTTGTTGACAGCGGCGCGGCGAATTGCGCCGTCGCTTCGACCTCATCTCATTTCTGCTCTGCCGAAAGACAGTTCCGTCTGCCGCTTGAATACGGCGGTCAGCGTACCCCGACGGCTCAGCATACGGCAACCGCGGCGGGCGCGAGCGTTATTTCGTCTCACGTAAAAAACACACCGTGCGTCAGCGCGGTGCTTATAGGTAAAATAAGGGATTTGGGTATAAAGGACGCTAATAATATGGGCGCGGCGATGGCTCCTGCGGCGGCTCAGACAATTTCGGATTTTCTTTCCGACACGAACACAAAGCCCGAGGATTACGACCTGATATTAACGGGCGACCTCGGCAAGGTCGGTTCCGCGCTTCTTAAGGAACTGACCGAAAAGGATTTCGGAGTTGATATTTCGTCTGTTCATAACGACTGCGGACTTCTTATTTACGATATGGAAAATCAGGACGTCCACGCGGGCGGTTCGGGTTGCGGCTGCAGCGCGAGCGTAGTAAATACCCATGTTATGAACAATCTTAAAAACGGAAAGCTGGGCAAGGTGCTTTTTGTCGCAACCGGCGCGCTTCTTTCGGCGACTTCGACACTTCAGGGCGAAACAATTCCGTCAATTGCGCACGCGGTTTTACTGACAGGCGGGGAGAGAGAATGAACGAAATATTAAGGGATTTGAAATTCATAAATATCGCGACAAAATCAATAAGAATAATAAATATTATCAGGGCATTACTGACGGTTGTGATAATAGTCTTTAGTGTCCTTAAGGGTAAAACCTTAACCCAAAAACTATTAGAAAAATAAAACGCCTTTTTTTAAAAAGGCGTTTTGCTGATTATCAGGTTCAATATATCATTTTCAGTTTGAAAACCTTTTTGCCCTCGTCCTTCGTGCCGAAAAGATAGATTTCGTTTTCGCTCTGACGGAATTGAATATCGAGCTTTTCACCGAATCTCGCTTCACCCGAATACTCGACCGAAACGTACTTCGGCGGGCGGTTTTCAGACGCGTTAAGCGTAATGTCCTCGGCGATATCGAAATACTTTGTATTCGTGAGATGCCCGTTAATATCCGTAAAGCTGTAAGGGACTTTAAGCGAATAGCTTTCGTCGGTTTCCTCCGGCTTTATGGCTTTGGGCAGTTCGTATTCGTTGCCTGTTACCGAGCCTTCTATGCTTATTCCTTCGGCTTCGGGGAAAATCATTTTACGGTTATTCATATCCATAAGCATCCACAGCGCGCTGCCCCTGACAATTTCATTTTCGTCCGAATCAACGACCGAATAATACCTCGGAAACATAACGTGCATTGTCTTTCCCGGCCGGGAAATAAGTTTTATCTCTTCGTCGTATTCGGGCAGGCGTTTTATTTCGGCGTGCTGCATTGTAACAACCCATAAAAACCCTCTGTCGAGGGTTTTTTCTCTGCCTGCGCCGAGCTCTTCCGTATGGTGAATGGCGGCTTCCTGCATAAATTCAAACAGCTTTGAAATGCGAAGCCTGCGGAACATATCGACATCCGAGCTTTGTATTTTATACTCTTTTTCGTAAATGCTCATAATCAAAGTCTTGAATAGAACGCGTCGACAACGTCGCCGAGTGTGAAAAGCTTTTTCCACTGTCTTTGCGGAATATTAACGCCGAGATTTGCTTCAAGGCGGCAGATAATAAGAGTAAGACCCATTGAATCTATACCCGTATCGGTATTGATAACGGTTTCCTCTTTAAGCTCAACGCCCTCAAGCTCGGGAGCGCACTCATAAACAACCTCAACAATTTCCCTGAGTAACTCATCCCTTGTCATTTTTGCCATTTTTTTCTTCCTCCGTTTTCTGGATTTCCCAGCGCTTTATTTTTCCTGTCGCGGTTCTGGGTAGTTTATTTTCAGTGAAAATAACATCCGCCACCTGATTGGCTCTCGGGTGCTTTTTCATTTCTTCCTTGATTATTTCGAGAGCTCTTTCCCGCGCTTCCTCTTTTTCGTTAATAACGAGAACCGGTCTTTCGTTAAGAAGAATTACCGCGAGCTCGCTGTTGCCGAGCGCGCGAGACAAAGCCGCTTCGTATTCGGGAAGGAAAATCTTAGTGCCGCTCGGAAGAACGAGCATTTCCTTCTTTCTGCCCGTGATATGGAGCCTGCCGTTACTGTCGAGATAGCCGAGGTCGCCCGAATGAAGATAACCGTCCTTGATTGCTTCCTGCGTACTCTCTGTATCTTTGTAATAACCTTCCATAATGCATGTTGGCGCGTGTATGAGAATTTCGCCGTCGGAAGCGATTTTTATACTGTCGTCCGGACATATTTCCATAGCCCTTGAATCACCCGAAACGCTTAACGCGACGCCCGAACTCGTTTCCGTAAGTCCGTAGCCGAAACATACTTTTTTACCAAGCCTTTTGGCGGCGTTGAGAACCATTTCGGGGCAGTCGCCCGCGCCTATGAGAATCAGCTTTAATTCTTCGTTGAAAATCTTGCATTTCATAAAGAAACCGAGAAGCATCGGAACGAGCGAAACCGCAGTCGGAGTAAAATATGCGAAATCAGTCATTATGCTTCTTGCGCCTCTGCTGAGCGCTACGCTGCTCCCGCAGGAAAGTCCCCAGAGAAGAGAGCATACAAAGCCGAAAACGTGTGAGAGGGGAAGCAGACACAGAAGAATATCGTCTCTTTCGAGCGGAAGAATCGCCGAGCCGTTATACGCGCTTGAACAAAGCGATTTTTCGTTAAGCACAACAACCTTCGACATACTTGTCGTGCCGGAGGTAAAAAAGAGAATTCTTCCCGCGTCCTTTTCAACTCCCGCGGTGAGAAAGTCCGTAAAGTCGTCCGCGGTTTCGTCCGCGCTCCACAGACTGTCAATATCGGAAGAAGCAATCTGTTTCTGTATAGTTTCGTCCGAAAGCGAATCGTCAAGCAGAACTACCTGCTTTTTTGCTCTGACCGCAGCGAAAACAGTGACTATGCACTCAACCGTCGGCGAACAGAAAATGCCAAGACAGGTTTTTCCGTCTTTTTCAAGCTCGTCTGTTTTTGTTTCAACGGCCTTCAGCAACTCATAATAGCTCATCTGACTTTTAACGCCGTTTTTATCAAAAATCAGGGCGGGGTGAAGGTCGTTTTCATCCGCGTAGTGTTCAATTAATTCGTAAAAGGAATTGAAACGCATATTATTCCTCCCGAAAGCTTTTTTTATATTTTAACATAAATAACAGCGTTATGGTAGATTTTTTTCAAAAATAATAAAAAAAATAAACATTTTATAAACCAGTAGTGCACTTTGTTTAAAAATAATGTATAATATCGTCGTGATATTTTTATCAATCTATTTATGGAGGAATAGAAATGGAAAAAGACATTCGCATTTGTATTATCGGCGGCGGCCCCGCAGGTCTTTCCGCAGGTATGTATCTCGAGAAGAAGGGTTATGAAAACTACACTATTCTCGAAAGACTTGACCGCGTAGGCGGCAAGTGCTGGTCACCGACTTATAACGGCAGACGTTATGAGATGGGCGCTATTATGGGCGTTCCTTCATACTACGCTGTTCACGATGTTGAGGAATTCTGCGGAATCACTCACGACGGCCCCCAGCTCAACCGTAACTATAAGGACGGTCAGGGTAATGTTATCGAGCCCTTTGAGCCGAAAAAGAACATTACAAAAATCCCGCGTCTTCTTAAGATGAAAAAGCAGGTCAAGAAGCTCGGTGAGATTCTTGAAACAAAATATAAGGGCTATGACGTAAACGGTCACCGCGGCGTTGCCGAGGGAAGATACGACGGCTTCTCACAGCAGAACGCAAAGCGTGAGCCCGTAAGCGGCGTTAACCCCAACCTCAAGGATTTGTGCATGCCCTTTAAAGACTGGTGCAAGCTCAACGGTGTTGAACTCACTCAGGATATCTGGATCGGGCCGTTCACTTCCTTCGGTTACGGCTATTTTGATGAAATCCCGGCTGCTTATGTACTTAAGTATCTTGATTTCCAGACCTGTATGAATTTCGTAAAGATTAATCTCTGGACCTGGAAAAACGGCACTCAGTATATCTGGGAACAGCTTAACGACCACCTTAAGAACCCCGCAAGACTTAACTCGACTATTGAAAAGGTTGAGCGTAAGGACGGCAAGGTTTATGTCACCGTAAACGGCGAAGTTGAAGAGTATGACAAGATTATTGTCACCGCTCCGCTTTACATTCCCAATAAGCGCGACGACGGTCAGATCGGCATGGTCGATTATTTCGACACCCGCGATGACGAGCAGGAGCTCTTCTCTAAGATTGACTACGAGCGTTACGACGTTCTCGCAGTTGAGACAAAGCCCGAGGACCATCCCGAAATCTCTTACTATGTTTTCGACAATATGACTCCTCAGACTCTCGGTCACCTTATGGTTTATTATCGCCGCTGGAAGGATACAAAGGACCAGGTTATCACCACCTATGCTCTTCGTAAGCATAAGGACAGCGAAGAAATTCCCTACGACAAGTGTAAGGAAATGGTTCTTGAGGACCTTAAGACGATGCACAACCCCGCTTCAAACGTTGTAAATGAGTGGAGCGTTTACTACTTCCCGCATGTTTTCTCTGAGGACTATGCGGCTGGCTGGTACGATAAGGTTGAAGCTATGCAGGGCAAGTATGACACCTATTATGCAGGTGAGATTATGTCCTTCGGCGATATGGACGAAACCGCCGAGTATTCCAAGGAGCTTATTGACCGCTTCTTTTAATCGTTCTTGTTAAATTCGGGGAGGGGATTACCCCTTCCCGTTTTTTCGATTTAGATTTTTGAAAGGAAAACGCTATGAAATTCTTTAAAGACCACTATGACGTAATAATCATAGGCGGCGCGCTTTCGGGAATGTCAACTGCTCTTCATCTGCAGTCAAAGGGCGTCAAGGATATCCTTATCCTTGAAAAGCATAACCTTCCCGGCGGTCTTGCAACCGATTTCGTCAGAAACGGTTTTGAAATTGAGGCGACGCTTCACGAAATGATGTCAATAGGCGAGAAGGGCAATCGCCTTAAAATAGGTCAGTTCTTTGACGATATGGGCGTTGATATCGACTGGCTCAAAGTGCCTGAATGCTACAGAGTGGCTCTTCCCAATTCCAATATCGATGCAATTCTTCACGAGGGTTACGAAACCGCCGCAAGAGAAATTGATGCGGTTGTTCCCGGCTCTTTTGAAAAGGTTCACGAGCTGCTCCTGCTGTGCAGAAGGGTTTATGACAGTATGAATATTCTGTCCGTAACTCCTATGAGCAAGCTTCAGATGTTAAAGCAGCATCCCGATTTTGTAAAGACTGTCGGCTACAGCGCAACCGAGGTTATCAATACCTTCCATCTTCCCAAAAGGGCGGTTGAAATGCTCACGCCTTACTGGATTTACGTCGGCAACCGTATGGACGACCTGCCGTTCACAATCTACGCCTTCCTTATGGCTGACTATTTCTGCGGAAGTTATGTCTGCCGCGGTTACTCTCATGAGATGAGCATGAAGCTTGAAAAGAAGGTTGAGGAAAACGGCGCTCAGTTCGAGTTTAAGCAGGAGGTTGACAAAATTCTTGTCAAGGACGGCAAGGTTTACGGAGTACGTACGAGAAACGGTGAAGAAATTCACTGCGACTATGTCGTTTCCGCTCCTTACCCGAATAAAGTTTACACCCAGATGATTGAACCTCTCAGCGAGGTTCCCAAAGGTGCGGTGAAGTTTGTAAACGGTATGAAGCTTTCGGTTTGTCCCGTTTCTCTTATTGCCGTTCTTGAGGGCACTCCCGAAGAAAACGGACTTATGAACTATTCTACATTCTCGGGCAGAACAATGGATACAAACGAAATCTGGGAGAATTATAAGAATCTCACCGAGCCGTATAACTACATCACGACTATCTGCCTTAACTATGCAAATCCCGATTGTGTACCGAAGGGCTATACGCAGGCTTCAATAACCGCTCTTGTTCCCGTAACCGCATTTGAAGGCGTTAAGGAAGAGGATTATTTCGACCTCAAGCGCCGTCTCGGTAACGAAATGATGGAGGAATATATTAAGATTTCGGGCGTTGATTTCAGACCGAATATTACTGAAATTGAAATCACAACTCCCATGACTATTTCTCACTATGTCGGCGCGTGGAAGGGTAGTATCTACGGTTATACCCATTCAATGGATAACCACGCCGTAGCCCGCCTCGGCATGAAGGAAGAGGACCACTTCATCAAGGGACTTGAATTCAACGGTTCTCCCGGAATGTCGGGTAACGGTATGGGACCCGCTGTCACAAACGGCAGGGCGGCTGCAAAGGCCATTCTTGAAGATATGGAGAAAAAGGAGGGTGTGAAATGAGCAAGAGCATTAAAGTAAAGGGCTTTCTTAAGGATGTCGGCGGCGCTTCAAGAGTTACCGCTATGAGAAAAGCGAGCATCGAAAACGCTTCCGACGTGCCTCAGCCGAAGGACTTTGTCAGAGAACTTGCGGATAAACTGCACCCCGCAAAGATGGAGTTCAAGGTTACCCTTATCAAGGACACATCTCCGACTTCAAAGCTTTTCAGGCTTCAGTCGACGGACGGTCATATCCCTGTTTTTCAGGCAGGTCAGTACATTAATTTCCGCCTTAAAATCGGCGACAGCGTCCTGACAAGACCTTATACAATAAGCTCCGCTCCCTTTGAGGCAAGAGGGGAGAACGGCTTTGTCGAGGTTACAATCAGGAGAAACAGACCTTATCTTGTTCCCGATTTCTTCTTTGACAATGTTAAAGAGGGCGACATTCTCGAAGCGAATATGCCTTTCGGCTTCTTCTACTGGGAGCCGCTTCGTGACAGTAACAACATAGTCGCTCTTGCGGGCGGCAGCGGCATCACTCCGTTTCTGTCAATGGCGCGCGAAATCGCTTACGGCAAGATGAAGGACTGTAAAATTACTATAATCTACGGCTCCGTCAATTCTTCAGATATAGTTCTGAAGGATGAACTTGACAAGGTCGAAAAGGATTGCCCGAATGTAAAGGTAGTTCACGTTCTTTCCGACGACGAAACGTGGGAGGGCGAAAAGGGCTTTGTCACAAGAGAGATTATTGAAAAATATTCGGGCGAGGACCCGACGTATATGTTCTGCGGCCCGCTCCCGATGTATAACCTGATTTCCAAGACAATCAAGGAAATGGGCGTGCGTGAAAAGCGTTTCCGCCACGACGTTATGAATAATCCCGTCGATTCGACAAAGATTCCCGGCTACCCGATTGGCAACGAAACAAAGACCTTTAATATCACGGTTGTCCGCGGAATTGACGAGACGGTAATTCCCGCGTCGGGCAACGAACCCGTTGCGGTTGCTCTTGAAAGAGCGGCTATTCCCGTTGATACCCACTGCCGCTGCGGCGAATGCGGCTTCTGCCGCACACAGCTGCTTGAGGGCGAAATCTTTGTTTCGCCTCTCGGCGACGGAAGGCGTATGATGGATAAGGAGTTCGGCTGGTTCCATGCCTGCGCGTCCTATCCGACAAGCGACCTTAAAATCAAGGTTCCGATAATGGAATAATTTAATAATCAAACGAAGAGGACGGCTCGAGCCGTCCTTTTTCTTTGTGCTAAATATATAATATATATATAATTATTATGTCAATTAATTACATTGAAAAGCCATTGATTTTGTTTTATAATTATTTTATATGTAGCATTATGTCTGCATACGGCAAAATCTATCTGCCTCAGGCAGTAAAAGGAGAATACAAATGCCCAGAGACGTAAACCCCAATATCCACGTAAACGAAAGAGATTTCCCTCTTGAAGACTATCATTGCGACGACCCCGAAAAGAGGGAATTAGTCAAAAAGCTTGCCGTAATGATTACGGACAATATTCCGCGTAAGCTCCCCGGCAAAATGAAAGAAAACCATATGGATTTCTGGATTCTTGACAGACTTCTGACCAAAGAAGAGGTTAAGTTTATGCTTTCCTTTAAAGAGAGGCGCGTTCCTCTTCGCGTAGGCGAGCTTGCCGAAAGGAACAATATGTCCGTTGAAGAAGCTCAGAAGATTATTGACCATATTCTCTGGATTGGTCTTCTTGAACAGAACAGAGAGAATCCCGATAACGAAAGACAGTTCCTTATTCCCAAATGGGTTGTCGGCTCGGGCGAATATATGGTAGAGCATAAAACTCTTCCCGATGACCATCCCGAGGTTGCAACAATGTTCAACCTCGCCCCGCAGGAGCCGCTTGAACTCGCTTCAAAGCTTATTCCTCCCGGCGGCGCGGGAATCGGTATGCACGTTATTCCGGTTGAAAAGGCAATCCCCGTTGAATCCAAGAGCGTAAGCGTTGAGCACCTTTCTCACTGGCTTAATAAATACGATAAATTCTGTTCAATGGTCTGCGCCTGCCGTAAAGCCCAGAGAATAAGAGGCGAGGGCGTGGGCGATATTGAAGGTCATATGTGTATTGCCTTGGGCGATATGGCTGAATTTCTTGTCGAAAGCGGCAAGGACGCCCGCTACATAACCCGTGAAGAGGCTATGGAGATTATTCTCCGTTCCGAGAAAAAGGGCTACGTTCACCAGATTACAAACCTTGACGGTCCCGATAAAATTGTCGGTATCTGTAACTGCTCGGCGGGTTCGTGCTACGGCCTTCGCACCTCACAGCTTTTCAATACGCCGAATATGTCGCGTTCCGCGTACAGAGCGCACGTCGATAAAGAAAAGTGCGTTGCATGCGGAAAGTGCGTTGAGGTCTGTCCCGCGGGAGCGGCAAAGCTCGGCCAGAAGCTCTGCAAGTCCGACGGTACGAGAGTTAAATATCCTCTTCATCCGCTTCCCGACGACCACGTATGGGGCGAGGACAAGTGGGATAAGGATTACAGAGACCACAATAAGATTAATTGCTATGATACGGGCACTTCGCCCTGTAAAACAGCCTGCCCCGCTCATCTTGCGGTTCAGGGTTATATCAAGATGGCGGCTGAGGGCAGGTACAAAGACGCTCTTAAACTTATCCGTCAGGACAATCCGTTCCCCGCAGTCTGCGGCGCAGTCTGTAACAGAAGATGCGAGGACAGATGCACAAGAGGTCTTGTCGATAAGCCCGTCGCCATTGATGAAATCAAAAAGTTCCTTGCTTACAGGGAACTTGACAATATTGACGAATATGTTCCCGAGGTCTGCTATAACGGCGTCGGCGAGCAGTGGGACGACTATAAAATCGCAGTTATCGGCTCCGGCCCCGCGGGACTTTCGGCGGCTTATTATTTAAGAACCGAGGGTTACCCCGTAACCGTATTCGAAAAGGAGTCAAAGCCCGGCGGAATGCTCACAATCGGTATTCCCAATTTCCGTCTTGATAAAAAGGTTGTCGAGGCTGAAATTGAAATAATCAAAAAGATGGGTGCCGAGATTAAGTGCGGCGTAGAAGTCGGCAAGGACATAACTCTTGACGAACTGCGCGCCGAGGGCTATAAGGCGTTCTATATCGCAATCGGTCTTCAGGGCGGAAGAATGGCAGGCGTTAACGGCGAGGACGCAAAGGGCGTTGAGTCGGGCGTAAGCTTCCTTCGAAGAATCAATCAGGATTCTTCAATCCGTCTTGACGGCGACACGGTAGTCGTAGGCGGCGGCAACGTAGCGGCTGATGTCGCAAGGACCGCAAGAAGAGCGACCGACGGAAAGGTCACAATGCTCTGCCTTGAGCAGCGCGACGAAATGCCCGCAGCCAAGGATGAAATCGCCGAGGTCGAGGAAGAGGGAATTGAAATCCTCAACGGCTGGGGACCGAAGGAGGTTCTTAAAAATGAGGACGGCTCCGTTAAGGCGATAGTATTTAAAAAGTGCGTTTCCGTTTTTGATGAGGAACACCGTTTCTCACCGAAGTACGACGAAAACGATATAATTACTGTTGAATGCAAAAATGTTCTTATGGCAATCGGTCAGTCAGCCGAATGGGGCGATTTGCTTAAGGGCTCAAAGGTTGAACTTAACCCCAACGGTACCGCAAAAGCCAATAAGGTTACGTTCCAGACGGCAGAACCCGATATCTTTGTCGGCGGCGACATTTACCACGGCGCGCGCTTTGCAATTGACGCTATTGCCGAGGGCAAGCAGGGCATGGTTTCGATTAACCGCTTTGTCCATCCCGATCAGTCTATGACAATCGGCAGAGACCTTCGCGAGTTTATCGAGCTTGACCGCGATGATATAACTTTCCCGTCTTATGACAATGCCGACCGTCAGGCTCCCGGTATGCGTGAGGGCAATCCGCTCAAGACCTTTGACGACCTTCGCGTTCCCTTTACCGAGGAGCAGGTTAAAACAGAAGCTTCCCGCTGCCTCGGCTGCGGCGCAACTGTCGTCGACCTTAACCAGTGTATAGGTTGCGGACTTTGTACTACGAGATGCGAGTTTGACGCTATTCATCTTTCAAGAGATATTCCCGGCGCGAGCGATATGCATACGGCCGAGGAAATGATGAAGGTAGTCGGACCTTACGCCTTGAAACGCGGTATGAAGATTATTAAGAAAAAGCTTTCGGGCGACAAACCCGAATATCAGGAGTAAATAAAAGAGGAGGATAACAAATGCCTGAAACCTATGATAAAAACCCTGCCACCAAGTCAAAATTTGACGGTGAAGCCGAAAAAAAGAAAAAGTACGCGAAACTCGGCGCGAAAATAACCGATAACGTACCTCATAAGATTTTCGGTCTTAAAACAACTGATGAAGAGTATTGGGGACTTCGTGAAATCCTTGATGAACACGAGGTCGATATCGCTCTTACAATGAAACAGCGCAAATGGTATACATACGACCAGCTGCTGGAAATGAATAAAAAGAATATGGACGCCGAAACGTTTGAAAAAAGTCTTGACCGGCTTTGCGTTCACGGCTTTGTCGAGTATGACTACGGCGACCATTACGACGACAACGGTCCCATAGAGGGCGCTCCGAAAGAAAAGCGCTACAGAACAAGCTACTTTGTTCCCGGCAGCGCGGAGCTGTTCAATTCATCGGTTGACCGTATTAAGAATAATCCTCCGGTTGCGAAAATGTTCGAGAGAATGACCTTTTTACCGCTTGAGCATATTACCTCAATGGTTCCTCAGGGCGGCGACGGTATCGGAATGCATGTTATCCCCGTTGAGAAAGAGGTTAATGCAAACCGTGAGGCAATCAGTCTTGAAAAGATATCCTACTGGCTTCAGAAATATGAAGGACACCTTTCCGCGGGTATCTGCTCTTGCCGTTACTCGAGGGCGGAATTAGGCGAGGGCTGTACCGACGACGGCGACGACTGGTGCATACAGGTCGGCGATATGGCGGATTATACCGTCGAAACGGGCAGAGCGCACTATATCACAAAGGAAGAAGCGCTTGAAATCCTTCAGAAAGCCGAGGACAACGGCTATGTTCATCAGGTAACAAATATCGACGGCGACGACCATATTTTCGATATCTGTAACTGTAACGTTAAGATTTGTAATGCACTGCGTACATCTCTTCTTTTCAATACGCCCAACCTTTCAAGAAGTGCTTATACCGCAAACGTAACCACCGAAAACTGCGTTGCCTGCGGAAGATGCGTTGAGGTTTGTCCCGCCGGCGCGGTAAAACTCGGTCAGAAGCTTTGTCAGAAGGACGGAACTCCTGTTAAGTATCCGAAGCAGCCTTTGCCCGATAAGATTCACTGGGGCAAATACGCCTGGGATGAGAATTACAGGGACACCGCCCGTGTAAATACTCATAAAACAGGCACTTCGCCCTGTAAAGCCGCATGCCCCGCGCACGTTCCGATTCAGGGCTATCTTAAAATGGCTAATCAGGGCAGATATGACGAAGCGCTTGCCCTTATAAAGAAAGAAAACCCGTTCCCCGCAATATGCGGACGCGTCTGCAACAAGCGTTGTGAGGACGCCTGCACAAGGGGAACTATCGACAAGCCCGTCGCTATTGACGACGTTAAAAAGTTCCTTGCAGAGCGTGACCTGAAAGCTGAAACAAGATATATTCCCAAGAAGGTTACCCAGAGAGTCAGCGGCGAATGGGAACAGAAAATCGCTATTATCGGCGCGGGCCCCACGGGACTTTCCTGCGCTTACTATCTCGCGACGATGGGTTATAAGCCTACCGTTTTTGAAAAGAACGAAAAGCCGGGCGGAATGATGACATACGGCATTCCGTCATTCAAGCTTGAAAAAGACGTAATCGACGCCGAAATCGACATTATCCGTCAGTTGGGCGTTGAGATTAAATGCGGCGTTGAGGTTGGCAGGGACGTTACCATTGACGAGCTTAAAAAAGAGGGCTTCGAAGCTTTCTATATTGCAATCGGCTGTCAGGGCGGCCGCCTTCCCGGTGTTCCCGGCGATACCGCCGAGGGAACGGAAATTGCGGTTGATTTTCTTAAAAAGGCTCTTTCCGATACTGCTAAGGATTTAAGCGGTGACGTCGTTGTTATCGGCGGCGGCAACGTTGCCATAGACTGCGCAAGAACCGCTATGAGAAAGGGCGCGGACAAGGTTACGATGTTCTGCCTTGAGTCGAGGGAAACAATGCCCGCTTCTCCCGAAGAAATTGAAGAAGCGGAAGACGAAAACGTTATTATCGACGCAGGCTGGGGTCCGAAAGAAATTCTTACCGACGACAGCGGAAGAGTTAGCGGCGTTATACTTAAGCGCTGCATTTCAACTCTTGACGAAAACGGTAAATTCTCACCGAAGTATGATGAAAACGATACAATAACCGTTAACGCCTCAAAGGTTGTTTTCGCTATCGGTCAGGCTGTCGAATGGGGCAAAATGCTTGAGGGCACTAAAGTTCAGTTCCATCACGGAAACTACCCCGTAGCCGATTCCTTTACATACCAGACCGACGATGAATGTATTTTTGTCGGCGGCGACGTATTTACGGGCCCGAAATTCGTAATCGACGCTATCGGTCAGGGACACGAGGCTGCCGAATCCCTTGTAAGATTCGTTTCAAAGAACAACGTTTCCCAGACTCTTGCGCGCGACCGCAGATATTTCAAATCTCTTGATAAAGACAATATAGCAATAGATTCCTATGACACCGCTCAGCGTCAGGTTCCCGCTGTTGACGAATCCATTGATTACAAACACGGTTTCGTCGATAACAGGCTTACTCTTACCGAGGAGCAGGTTCATACCGAAACCTCGCGTTGCCTCGGCTGCGGAGCGACAATAGTTGACGCGAATAAGTGCATAGGCTGCGGACTTTGCACCACACGCTGCGAATTTGACGCCATCCATCTTGTGCGCGACCATCCCAAGGCGTCCGATATGAGAAGAGCGGAGGATAAGGTCGGCGGACTCGCAGGCTACGCTATTCCGAGAGCGTTCAAAATCGTTCTCAACAGCGGCTCTTCCGAATCGCGTGAAATGAGGAAAAAGCGCAGGGAATACAAAAAAAGCACGAAAGAATTCCATAAAACCAATCCTCATACGGGTAACGCGGTTGATATTGAATCCCTTATGAAAGACTGATTTTCGGGGGAAAAGATATGCATGAAATGGGAATAATTCTCAACCTCGCAAAGACTCTTGACGAAACCGCCGAGGAAGAAAATATTATCGAAATCGGCAAGGTCACTCTTCAGGTCGGCGAGGTATCGGGAATTGTAACTGATTATTTTATCGACTGCTGGGATTATTTCAAACGCCGTCATAAGGTGCTTGAAAATTCCGAATTGGTGCTCGAAACCATTCCCGCCGTTACTTACTGTTCAAACTGCGAAAAGAACTATGAAACGGTGAAATACGGCAAGGA
This sequence comes from Clostridia bacterium, assembly GCA_017613735.1. GTDB lineage: Bacteria > Bacillota > Clostridia > Oscillospirales > Acutalibacteraceae > Fimenecus. The sequence continues at coordinate 23,817 of JAGADF010000008.1, read as the reverse complement.
ATGTCCCTATTGCCACAGCGGCGAAACGTGGCTTATTCAGGGAAACGAGTGCATTATAAAAGAAATAGAAGCCCGTACGGATTAAAGGCTTTTATAGATAAAAAATAATTAAGGAGGCTTTTCTATGCAAAAAACTAAAAAAGTATTGGCAGTACTGCTTGTGCTGGTAATGGTTCTCGGCGTATTGCCGCTTACCGCGTTTGCGGGTAACGGTCCGATAGACGGCGGCGGGTATATCGGGTTTATGTTGCCCCCATACAATTACGATCCCGAAATACCGTACATGGCTATTGTCCATGAAGGCGGTGTTGATGTTGATCCCGTTGAGGGCGCGACATACGATCTTGCTACCAATACATTGACATTGAGCGATTACAATATGCCGTACAGCCTCGGTATATCCTCAATGGGCGATGATTTCAAGATTGAACTTGTCGGCGAAAACTCACTTGACAATATTTCAATTTCCGACAGTCAGGGAAACGGATGCTCGGTAACATTTACGGGTGAGGGCAGCCTTACTGTTAACGAAAACAGAAACGCCGATTTTGCAATCAGCGTTAATGCATGCGGTCTTTCAAGACCTACGGTAACCTTTGACGAAAACGTAAATGTTACGCTTTATGCATTGGACGGTACCAGCGGCGGTGTTGCCTGCGTTGAGAAAGCACTTGACTCGGACGCTAATCCCGAACCTCCCGTTTTCGTTTTTGCAAACGGTCAGCAGGTTAATGTTCAAAAGAATGATACATTGATTTTTGACGGCGAAATCGAGGGTTATATTATCAGAAAAATGGACGGCAGTTCCCGTTGGTTTGGCAAACAGATTTCAAATCCAAATGATCCGGACGGCATTTATACTTATTCCGAGTACGGCCATTATGATCCGGAATTGGGCGAACATGGCGAATATGTTGCTGAAGGTTATCAGGTTGAAAGAATCAAAGAGATAATTGAAGGCGTTTATGAGTATGATTATGATTATAACGGTGAGAAGTTCGAGACAGAAGATGCTTTGCTTACGGCTTATCCTCCCGTAATTGCAATGGTAACAGATGAAAATCCTGCCACGCTCAACAACCGTTTGACTATAGCGACTCATACATCGGCTGCAAGAATATATAAGGACAGCGATGATAATTATTTCGCTTATTCCCATAGCTGGAATCCGGATACGGAAGAGTGGGGTGATTATGTATGCGAATATTCCCCAATTCCCGAATTGCCCGGTCAGTATGTTGTTACTCCCATTGACGGAAAGACGCTTGAAGGTCTTACCTATACGGGCGAGGATGTCGGCGCATACAGCTTAAGGAATGACGGTTATCCCAGCAGTTGCGGAAATATTATCGATAAGGAAACTGAAAACGGAGTAAAATACACTGCAACACTCATTACAGATGAGACAGATCCCGATAATCCGCACACAGACTGGCATATCTTCAAGTTTGTTCGCAGTGATACCTATGACCTTTGGTTCCAGGATTATACTTTCAATAACGGCGAAGGCGATATTGAAATCAATCCTCAGGATTTTGAAACAAGCGAATGGAACGCTTTTATTTATGAAGAACGCGAACAGCAGGTTGAAATAAAGAGCAGTTATTCTGCGGACAGCTTTTACGGTTCAATTTGTGAAGACGGCGAAGGACATTGTTGTGCCATTGAAAGATGGGCAGATCTCAATGACGAGAATACCGTTCTTTATGATTATGAAGATGTAAACGGTACTATTATCTTTACCGAAAACACTACATTTGACAAAGCGAACTTCCATGTTAACGACGGTGCACACGTCGCCGAAGGCGTTCACGATTACTTTATCTTCGGTCAGTCGCTTACAGTAGGAGCAGCAAGCTGGGCTCCCTATGTTAGAATCGTTGATAACGAGGGCAACAGATACACCCCTGATGATGTTATCACACTTAAAAACGGAGAAAAGAAGTTCTTCTGGTGCGAAACCGATTTTGATAATAACCCCGCTCACGGACTTACGCCTTACGTCGGATTCTCCGAGAATTATGAAGGCGCTACACTTTCTCCCGCCGGATTTATCATTAAAGACGGTACGGGCACAGAGCTTGGTTACGAAGGTATTGATTCATTCGGTATCGAAGTCGAAGTAAAAGATATGGCTGTTACAACCGAAGCTCCGCTTAACTGCTGGCTCTATGAATTTAACGGTTTGTTCCCCGGTATGGAAGGCTTTGACTGGGCAACAATGACGGTTAGAAATACCTTTACATTTACCTTTGCGGTTGCTCCAAATGAGGGCTGGAATACCTTCCCGGACGGTCACAAAGAATATATCGAGAACGGCGTTAACTATAAGAGCAAGCTTGCAACAATTGACGGCAAGAAATATTACTTCGATTCAAACGGAAAAATGGTCACAAGCAAGCTTATTTCCGTCAGCGGCAAGAAGTATTACATGGGCAAGGACGGCGCGGCTTATAAATCAAAGCTCATTTCGGTTGACGGTAAGAAATACTATATCGGCCCCGACTGTGTTGCTTATAAGTCCAAGTTTGCGTCTCTTGACGGTAAAAAGTATTACTTCGGCTCCGACTGTGTAATGGTTAAGAGTAAACTTATTACCGTCAGCGGCAAGAAGTATTATATGGGCAAAGACGGTGTAATGTATAAGTCCAAGCTCGCTTCGGTCAGCGGCAAGAAATATTACTTCGGCAAGGACGGTGCTGCTTATATATCCAAGCTCGCTTCGGTCGGCGGAAAGAAGTATTACTTCGGCAGTAACGGTGCCGCTTATATGGCAAAGCTTGCAACTGTCAGCGGCAAGAAATACTACTTCGGCAAGGACGGCGTTGCCTATACAAGCAAGTTCGCTTCGGTCAGCGGCAAGAAGTATTACTTCGGCAAGGACGGCGTTGCTTACAAGTCAAAGTTCGCTTCAATCAGCGGTAAAAAATACTACTTCGGTTCCGACTGCGTAATGTATAAGAGCAAGTCTTTCTCGGTCAGTGGAGTTAAATGGAGAGCTGCCTCAAACGGCGTCTGCAAAAAAGTATAAATAATTATGGTGATTATATGAGTGAAAAAACTAATTCATTTACTCAGAAACACGCGGAGCTCTGGAAATTTATAAAGTTCAGCTTTGCGGGTGTTTCGTCATTCGTAGTTCAGTACATAGTTGATATTTTCTTCCACTTTATAGTTTTCAAGTCGCTTGCAGGTCAGACTGTCGATAACGGGGTTTTCAGATTTCTCGGAATTGACAGTCAGATGGATGCCGCCTACGCCTATTTTATAGCTGCGGCGGTCGGTTATGCGGTATCGTTCATTATGAACCGTAAAGTTACCTTTGACGCCGACAGCGGACTGACCTCGTCTGTTGTTATGTATATAATTATGGTTATCGCAACCGTATTTATAGCGGCGTGGATGAAGGGCTTCTTTACCGATTTCGCGGTAAATCATATCGCTTCGGCGACCGATGAATCGGGAAAGATTACCGGACTTGCGGACTGGATTATCTTTGTTCTTGTAACTACGATTCCGTTCCTGTGGACTTACCCGCTTCAGCGTTTCGTAATCCACAGAAAATCAAACAAAAGTGAAGACGCGAATGAAACGGCTGTTGAGGAAACGGCTGAAGAAGTGACTTCCGAAATCGATTAAAAAAGCATTACCCTCGCAAACTCTTTTGCGGGGGTAACTGACTTAAGAGGTAAAAAGATATGAAAATAACCTTTATGGGTGCGGGCAGCACCGTTTTCGCAAGAAACGTCATAGGCGACTGTATGTGCGCCGAGCCGCTTCGCGACAGCGTTTTCGCCCTTTATGATATTGACGCGACAAGGCTTGAAGAGAGCCGTACAATCCTTGAGGCCATGCGCAAAACAAAGGGGAATTACGGTAAAATCGAGTGCTACGTCGGTGTTGAAAACCGCAGGGCGGCTTTAAAGGACGCTGATTTTGTAATTAACGCTATCCAGGTCGGTCTGTACGACCCGTGCACTGTTATCGACTTTGAGGTTCCTAAAAAATACGGACTTCGTCAGACTATTGCCGACACTCTCGGTATCGGCGGAATAATGCGCGCTCTTCGAACAATTCCCGTAATGCAGGATTTTGCCGACGATATGGCAGAGGTTTGTCCCGACGCGTTGTTCCTCAACTACGTCAATCCTATGGCTATGCTTACGGGCTATATGCTTCGTTACACACCGATTAAAACCGTAGGACTTTGCCACAGCGTTCAGGTCTGCTCGAAGGGACTTCTTGAAAAGCTCGGAATGGAAGATAAGCTTGAGGGCAGAAAAGAGCTCATAGCAGGCATTAACCATATGGGATGGCTGCTTGAAATCAAGGATAAAAACGGCGTTGACCTTTATCCCGAAATCAAATCAAGGGTTGACGAGTATATGGCAAAACCCGACGCCGACGATAAGGTCAGAATGGATTATATAAAGAATTTCGGCTATTACTGCACCGAGTCGAGCGAGCATAATTCCGAATACAATATGTTCTATATCAAATCTAAATATCCCGAGCTTATTGAGAGATATAACATTCCGCTTGACGAATATCCGCGTCGTTGCGTAAATCAGATTGAGGGCTGGAAAAAGGAATATGCCGAAATGCTTGAAAGCGGCGTTAAGGAGCATGAGCGTTCAAACGAATACGCCTCAAGAATTATGGAATCCGTAGTTACCGGAAATCCTTATGAAATCGGCGGCAACGTGCTCAATACGGGCTTTCTTATCTCAAATCTTCCCGAAAACGCCTGCGTCGAGGTGCCGTGTCTTATCGACGGCTACGGCGTTCATCCGTGCAGGGTAGGCGCTTTGCCCGTTCAGTGCGCGGCGATGAATATGACCAATATCAACGTTCAGCTTCTTACCATAGAAGCCGCCGTGACGAGAAAGAAAGAGCATATTTATCAGGCGGCAATGCTTGACCCGCATACGGGAAGCGAGCTTGATATCGATACAATAAAGAAGATGGTTGACGACCTTATAGAAGCTCACGGTGATTTTCTTCCGAAATATCATTGACAGTTTCAAAATTAAAAGGCGGATGAATTTCATCCGCCTTTTTTTATTCTTTTTTATTAATTTTACTTGCCCTTTTTTCGAGCCTGGGTTCAATAGTTTCGTTGTAAATAATGATGAAAATCGCTCCGAAGGGAACGGCGAGAAGAATGCCGAGTATTCCCGCGACCTTACTGCCGATAATAATAAGAATCAAAGTCCAGATAGCGGGTATTCCGAGCGAACCGCTGAAAAGCTTAGGCTTAATCACAATTCCGTCAATGCTCTGGAGAATGCAGATAAATATAAGAAATACCAGTGCTTTGACAGGACTTTCAAGAACTATGAAAAATACGCCCGTTGCGGCGCCGATCATCGGACCGAATGTCGGAATTATGTTTGTAACCGCTACGACCGCGGCAATCAGCGGAGCATAGGGAGTTCTCGCGATCAGGGTAAAAATAAGCGTCGCTACGCCAATAATAAGCGCGTCGAGAAGAGTACAGCCTATGTAACGGATGAACACTTTGTTGCAGCGCTCGAAAAGAATATCGTGCCTTTCGATTTTTTTCGCATTGAACAGCGCGTACCTTATCTTCTTAAGTACGCCTATAAGCGTGTCCTTTGCCATAAGGAAACAGAAACCGAATACAAGACCTATTGCGAAATTCGAAAGTCCCGTGCCGATTTCACCGAGCTTTGAAAGAATGGTCTTTGAATTGATTTTGACGGTTTCTATTATCTTGTCCATTGAATTGTCGACCAGATTTTCAATATTTGAAAGGTCGATTTTAATATTGTGACTTTGGGCGAAAGCGGCGGTTTTTTCAATAAGGTCATCCGCCTTCTGAGTGTAGTTTTTCCAGTTGGCGACAAGTCTTGAAACGCTCTGCGCAAGAGAGGGGACAAGCGCGACGAGAAGAAGAGCTATAACAAGAATAAAACATACCGCCGCCATTATTACCGACCAGAGATGTCTTGACTGCTTTTTCTTAATCTTTTTAAACACCTTTTCCTCAAAGAACATGGCTACGGGATTAAAAAGATATGCGACGATAATGCCTATGACAACCGGGGAGACTATACTCCATACAAAAGACAGTCCTTTATGTAACGCCGTAAAGTTAGTCAGAAGAACATACAGTATAACCGCAATGCACGCGGCGGCTGTATATTCAAAAAACTGCCTTGAAAAAAGCTTTTTAAATTTCTCCATTTTCATCCTTCTCCGTTTCTTCAAGAGCGTCAAGACGTTCAAGATTCTTTCTGTGTTCAAGATTAATCCATACAAAACTGAAAATCCAGGCGAGAATTACCGCCGTAAAGAAATCAATTCTTCCCAGCGGGAAAAGCGAAACCAACCTGAAATACGGCGGAAAATAAAGCCTGAAATCTATCATAATCCACTCGATTACAATAAGCATTCTCGCTATGGGCACCGCTATTGTGACCGCCCAGCACATACACGCCATCTGCGGGCCCCAGTACTTAGGCCATCTCGCGCCCGCGAAGCTTTTTATATCGGGGTCGCCGTAAGTAATGTCGTTTACAAACCTTTTGACGTCTCTTTCATTTGATTCGAGCGGTTTGTATTTAATATGCGCGTAATATGCCATGCCTATAAGACCTGCGCTGACAATAAAATTAATGCCGATAAGCGCGGGCCAGCCGAGACTTAATTCCGTGATAAGCGGATTTCCCTCAAGGGTGAGCGTCGGCGTCCCGATATACGTCAGAAACAAATCGAGAAACGCGACGATAAGGTTTGCGCCCGAGACAAGTATGAAATTTTTTTTGCCCGCTTTGTTAATCATTTAATAACTCCCGCAACAGAAAGTGAAATAATTTCGGGCGCAAAAGTCTCAATGCCGTTGAATTTGAGCGCGCCGTCGTTGGAAAATACTATTTCGTTTTCTCCTTTTTTAAGGGTGACATAAATTGTCTTTGTTTTCGCCGTTTCAAGACTGTAGGTGTTCCTGAAATAATAGTTGCCCGCCTTTTTTCCGTTTACGCTTATTGTAGCGAATTTTTCAATTAAATCAACATTATAATCGTGAAGTCCGCCTTCGCCGTCGTTGGCGTATTTTACAGTCAGCGCGTAAACGCCGTCGTTTTTGGCCTTTATTTTAACCGAAGCGCTGTTGCCGTTTTCGGACGAAATGTCCGTTATAAATGAATTGACGAGCTTTGCCCCGTCAAGCTTAAAGCCCTCCGACGGGTATTCGTCAACTCCGCCGTTTGAAGAAATAATTTTCTCTATCTTAACGTCGGGTGAGGAAAGCTCAATAAAGCTTATTCCTCTCCTAAGATAAAGCGAAATATTTTTATCAGCGTCTGATATTTTACCTGCTTTGACCGAATTTATTATGACTTCGCAGTTATCGGCATTTTCAAAAGAAATATCGCAGTAGCCGTCGGTCGGATTTGAAACGAGATAAACGCATTTGTCTTTTTTGCTTTCGGCGTAATCCTTTTCAAAATAGACCTCATCATTGTTTTCGTCCGTCACTTCCGTAAGGTCGATAAAATCAAGCCCTGCGGCGTATTCCCCGTGGGAAAAGGCGAGGGTGTGCTCACCCTTTTTAAGATGAAGAACGGTATTAACGCACGAAGAATGCTCGTATTTAAGCGACGAGGGATAACTGATTTCGATTTCTTCGTTTCCGTCGACCGAAAGAAGCTGAGTCGAGGTGACTCTTTTATCGTTAATGTCCCTTGAACCGTTTGAATAAACTATGTCAAGTCTGTAATCTCCGTCACGCGGAACGCTGACGTTAAATTTTACCGCGTCGGCGTCGGTGTCAATAAATCCTGCAAATCCCGTTCCCGAATGCGCAAATGCGAGTTCATAAGGTTTGGCCTGACCTATCATTTCGGCGTCTTCGGCTTCGTATCTTTCGAAAAACGCCTTGTTTTCGTAACTGATTTTTTCGTTGTTTTCATACGGTTCGACCGTTATATAGAACGCCCGCGTAGAGGTTCCTTCGCCGATTTTTACCGTCAGCGAAGAATCAAGAGCGGTTGAGTATTCCTTATAAAGCTCGGGCTTTATTACCTCGCCGACAAGACCTTTGAATTCAGTCTTATATACTTTTACAAGAACGTTCTTAACGCCCGAAAAAGCTTCGGTTTTATTAAGGTAAAGCATTGTTACGTTAAAGCTTTCGCTTGTTCCGCCCGCAACTGCGGCTGCGACTGAGTTTTCTTCATCAAGAGCTACAACTCCCGAAAGTCCGTCGATATGGTAGCCTTCCTTCTTTTTGACTGCGTTTTCAAAGTTTGATTGGAAAAGGTCGCTTATATTAGTCTTTACAGTATGACCGTTAAGCTTCGCATAGGAACGGTATAACCAGTAATTACCGTTAGGCATAACGTCGTCGGCGGCGACGTCGCAAAGGTTGTCCGCAAGCCGCCAGTATGCGACGCAGCCGTGAACCTTTGTGTCCTCAAGCCTTGAAATCCATTTGACGCTTTCGCCGGGAATGCCGTTGGTACTCATCATACCGTATTCGCTTATGTTGACCTCGACGCTGCTTTTGTCAATTCCAAGCTCTTCAAGGATTTTATAGTATGATTCAAAGTGCTCGTCCCAGAGATAGACCGAGCGTTCGCCGAGCTCGTGCCAGACAATAACCTCCGGTACGCAGGAATATTCCTTACAGTAGGTCAGAAACTCTTTTATCCGGAATTCGTTATAGTCGCAGTAGCCCGGTCCCGCAACGCGGGCGTCAGGATTAATGGATTTTACGATTTTGTACGCCTCTCTGAACGACTCGTAAAACGCATAGCGGCTTTTTTCGTCGTTGAAATCGCCGAACCACACGCCGTTGTCGCTCTCGTTAAAAACGCAGTAGACAACCTCTTTTTTATAGTTCTGTTTTTCAATATCGGTAACGGTCTTTCTGACCTTTTCATAGAATTCCGGCAGCGAGTCAAGCTGATAATACCACGTCGGGTACATGTCCTGACAGTAAACCATAAGGTAGGTGCCGTCTGCCTTTTCAAAGGTTTCGTATACGTGACCTATATCGCCGACAGGGTGCTGGAGTCCGCCGTAGGTTTTCTGCGCAAAGGTGTCAGCGGCGATGCTTTTTACAACTTCCGCCGAAGGAATGTCAGGCTCTGCGAGACCGTAAAGAAACCCGCTTGCGCAGTGAAGAACCTCGCCTGTATTGATTCTGAAATCCGCTTTTATTTCGGGTCTGTATATTCCGAACAAATAAATCACCGCTCCCAATGCAATAATTATAACAATCAGTACTATTGACAAAAGAGCTTTCAATAGCTTTCTCATTTATGACACCCTTAAAAATCATTTTATTATATTTTACATTGATTATCTTTAACTTGCAATATTTTTCTTGCAGAATATAAATATTATGATATAATAATTTAGAAAACAATAATTATCCTGCGGAGGTTTTTGTTATGTGCGGAATTGTCGGTTATATCGGCGAACAGAACAGCGTTGACGTCTTACTTGACGGTCTTCATAAACTTGAATACAGAGGTTACGATTCAGCCGGTATAGCTGTTGTTGAGAATAATGATATAAAAGTTGTAAAAGCTAAGGGCAGGCTCTCTTTTCTTGAAGAAAAGCTTGAAAAAGAAGGTAGACCCGAAGGCTTTTGCGGTATTGCGCATACCCGTTGGGCGACTCACGGCGAGCCGTCTGACGTTAATTCCCATCCTCATTCTTCCGATAATCTTTCCGTAGTTCATAATGGGATTATCGAGAATTATGCCGAGCTTAAACAGAAGCTTGAAGCGAAGGGCTATAAATTCCTTTCCCAGACCGATACCGAGGTGCTTGCGCTTCTGCTTGACTATTACTATGACGGCGATTCGTTTGAGGCTATAAGCAAAGCCATCCGCGCCGTCAAAGGCTCGTACGCTATGGGCGTTATCTTCAAGGATGAACCCGAAACGATATATGCGGTAAGAAAAGACAGTCCGCTTATTATCGGTCTCGGTGACGACGAAAACCTTATCGCGTCCGATATTCCCGCGATTTTAAGCTATACAAAGGACTATATTCTTCTTGACGAGGACGTTATAGCCAAAGTTGAAAAGAACTCCGTAAAGCTCTATAACTCCGACAGGGAAGAAATACCTTATGAAGTTAAAACGGCTCAGTGGGATATCGAGGCGGCTCAGAAGGGCGGCTATCAGCACTTTATGCTTAAGGAGATTTTTGAGCAGCCCGCCGCTTTCGGCGCAACCGTTATGCCGCGTCTTGACAAAAATCTTCCCTCATTTGTTTCTTCGGATATTCCCGATGAATTGTTTAAGAATATAAACAGAGTTTATTTTGTCGCCTGCGGAACCGCCATGCACGCCGGTCTTATCGGAAAATTTGCATTTGAAAAGCTTGCGAAGATTTCTTCCGAGGTAGATATTGCGAGCGAATTCCGCTATGACGAGCCCATGCTTGACAAAAACGATCTCGTTATTATCGTTTCCCAGTCGGGTGAAACGGCTGATTCTCTTGCGGCGTTAAGACTTGCAAAGGAAAAGGGAGTAAAAACTCTCGGCGTAGTAAACGTTATAGGCTCCTCGATTGCGCGTGAGGCGGATTACGTAATTCATACCGGCGCGGGTCCTGAAATAGCCGTCGCTTCGACAAAGGCTTATACGGTTCAGCTTGCGATTATGTATCTTCTTGCATTAAGGGCGGCTCTTGTAAACGGAGCTCTTTCTGAAAGCAAGGTCAAGGCATATTGCAAAGAGCTTAAGTCTCTTCCCGATAAAATGCTCAAAATTCTTGACAGAGCGGAGGAGATTAAGAAAATCGCCTATACTCTTCAGAATGCCGAGAATATGTTCTTTATCGGCAGGGGAATTGACTATTCTGTTTCCTGCGAGGGCAGCCTTAAATTAAAGGAAATTTCCTATATTCATTCCGAAAGCTATGCCGCGGGCGAGTTAAAGCACGGCACGATTTCTCTTATTGAAGAGAATACGCCCGTTGTAGCCGTCGCCACTCAGGAGCATCTTTTCCTTAAGACTGTCAGCAATATTAAAGAAACCGTCACAAGGGGAGCGAGAGCGCTCGTAATTCATAACGAAGGTTTTGAATTGCCTTCGGAGCTCGCCGCTAAAACCTTTGATATACCTGTCACCGAAAACTGCTTTACGCCGTCGCTTTCCGTATTGCCGCTTCAGCTTCTCGCGTATTATACGGCTGTTCTTCGCGGCTGCGACGTCGATAAGCCGAGAAACCTCGCCAAGAGCGTAACAGTAGAGTAATTTATGGAAAAAGTATTCAAACCGAGAATAAGTAAGCTTTTCGCTTTCGCCGTAACGTTTTTTTCTGTTGTTACGGTGCTGATGTTCCACGGCTATAATATGAAAAAAATACCGCTTTTCCTGCTTCTGGGCGTGATTTTCACAATTGTGGACGTTACTTATCTTCTTCCGAATATTTTCTTTACAAGATACACTTTTGAAGAACAGTATCTCGTTATCCGCGAGTGGCCATTCCGTTATACGAAGGTCTTTTATGAGGATGTTGTCGGCTTCGACGACAACGATAAAAACGATACCGTCAGGAAGGCTGCGATGTCCTTCAGCACCGTTAAAATCGGTTACTATGACGATGAGGACGTCAAACAGTACGTTGAGGTTTCGCCTAAGGATTTTGAAATGTTCCTTCTGGTTCTCAGCAGCCGCGTAAAGAATTTCAGCGATGCCGAAAGGCTTCGCGTCGAGCGTATAGCGAGAGCTAAGGATGAAAAGCATAAAAGACGCCAGAAATACCTTGAAAAAGTTGAAGAGGAAAAACAAATTGCCGAACAGCAGGTAAGGGTTTTAAAGGTCAAGGGTCTTTTAAAAGGAAAGGGCTTCAGGGTTGAAAGAGAAGACTGACGGAGTTTTTGAAAAGATATATGAGGTTGTTAAACAGATTCCTTACGGCAGGGTGGCGACTTACGGTCAGGTCGCTCTGCTCGCAGGCAACCCGAGATGGTCGCGCGTAGTCGGCTATGCTTTACACGTCAATCCCGACCCGTCGTCGATAAAATGCCACAGAGTTGTCAACCGCTTCGGCGAAACGTCAAAGGCTTTTGCCTTCGGGGGAGAGGATGTCCAGCGGCAGCTTCTTGAAAGCGAGGGAGTTGAATTTCTTCCCGACGGAAGAGTCGACCTTGAAAAATATATCTGGCGTATCTGAATATGATTTTTAATCAGCCGTTTTTACGGCTGATTTTTTTATTAAAAATATGATTTTTTGCATAAAAAGTATTTGATTTTTATAAATTATGTAGTATAATATATCTAATTATTAATTAAAATCGGGTATTTTATTGATTTTTGAAGGAGTGAATGAACACTTTGGTGTCAAAATACACTGTAACGCTTAAAAGTCTTATGCAGGCGTGCGCGCTTGACGAACTGTATCTGCCGAAGCCTGCCGAGGAGCTTCTGATTTCCTCAAAGGACGTCAGCCGTCCCGGCTTGCTGCTTGCGGGCAGAGACGACTATTTTGACAGGGAGCGCGTTCAGTTTCTCGGTATTGCCGAGATTGAATATATGCGCACTCTCGGCGATAAAGGCTTTTACGAAAGCGCTAACAGGCTGTTTTCTTCAAAACCGCCTGTCGTAATATGCACAAGGGCTCTTGTTCCGCCTCCCGCATTATTTGAACTTGCGAGAAAGTATGAGGTGCCGTTTGTTTTAAGCCACGATTCAACGTCGGCATGTATGTCCTATGTAATCGGCTATCTCGGAACCGAGCTTGCCGAAAGGATAACCCGTCACGGCGTTATGGTTGAGGTTTACGGCGAAGGCGTTCTCATAGTCGGCGAAAGCGGCGTCGGTAAGAGCGAAACCGCGGTTGAGCTTATAAAGAGAGGTCACCGCCTTATTGCCGACGACGCGGTTGAAATCCGAAAGGTTTCAAACAAAACTCTTGTCGGTTCCGCGCCTGAAAACATTCGTCATTTTATCGAATTAAGAGGCGTCGGCGTTTTAAACGCGAGGGAGATTTTCGGAGTAGGCGCCGTAAAGCTTACCCAGAGAATTAACATGGTCATTCAGCTCGAACACTGGGACCCCGACAAGGTTTATGACAGAATGGGACTCGACAGCCAGTATATAAGCATTATGGACGTCAATGTTCCCATAACCGTCGTTCCCGTTCAGCCCGGACGAAATCTCGCGATTATCATTGAAACCGCGGCTATGAATAACCGTCAGAAGCAGCTTGGCTACAACGCTGCTTCACAGCTGCTTGAACAGCTCGGTATGGAGCAGGAAACACCGGTAAACAAAGAAATAAATATGTGGACAGATTATTGATATTTAAGCGTTAAGATTTATTATTTTTTTGGAGGAGTTTATGTTTAGAATAGGCGTAAATATTGCAAGCGATAAAATTAAAGCTGCAGTTCTTGATGAATACTTCAGAATTATCGGCAGAGGTCAGAGCGAAAAAAGAAAAAAGCGTACTGCCGATGAGCTTGAATCAGACATTACCGCGGTAATCAATCAGGCTATGGATGACGCTAAAATCGATAAGGATTATATTCTTTCAATCGGTATTGCGGCTCCCGGTACTGTTGATAAGGAATCGGGCATTGTCGAGCATGCAAGCAATTTTGACTTTGAGCTTATTCCTTTAAGGGATTTGCTCTGGAAACATTTTGATAAACCCATTTACCTTGAAAATGACGCTAACTGTCTCGCTCTCGGCGAGTTCAAGGCAGGCGTCGGCACAAGGGGCGACAGTCTTATGGCGGTAACCATCAATAAGGGCGTCGGCGGCGGTCTTATTTTCGACGGTAAGATTTTCGGCGGCTGTAACGGAACCGCGGGCGAAATCGGGCATATGGTAATAAACGTTGACGGCGAGCAGTGCACCTGCGGAAGACGCGGCTGCTTTGAAACCTATGCGTCGGTAAGAGCTCTCGTTGCGGGCGTAAAGGCCGAGCTTGAAACCGATAAGGACAGCGCAATTATGGGTATGATTGACAACGACCTTGACAATCTTAACGAAAAGATTGTTTATGAGGCTATTGCCAACGGCGACGCGCTTGCAATAAGGGTGTTTGAAAAGTACGTTTATTTCCTTTCCGTCGGCATTACAAATATAGTTAATATTTTCCAGCCCGAAACTCTTGTTATCGGCGGCGATATCTGCACTCTCGGCAAAACGCTGCTCAATCCCATTGTAAAAATGGTTGAGGAACAGCGTTTCAGCATTCATTCCGACCGTCAGACCGATATACGCCTTTGTGAATCAGGCTCCGATATGACGCTTATCGGCGCGGCGCTTCTTGACGAATAATAAAATGAATCCTATTGAAAACGTAATCTCATATACAAAAGAAAACGGTTGTCTGGTTAAAGTAGATATGCTTCTTGCCGACTGCACCACCTTCAGAACCGGCGGTAAAATCGGCGCGGTCATAACGCCCGAAAATGAAGACGCGGCTCTAAAAGCGATTATAAGCTGTAAGGAAAACGGCGTAAAATGCTTTGTACTTGGCAACGGCAGTAACGTTCTTGCTTCCGACAGCGGCTTCGACGGCGTAGCCGTTCGCCTTACGGGCAGTATGAACAATATTAGATATATCGGCAACGGCGTTATAGAATGTCAGGCGGGCGCGACGCTTGCATCCGTCTGTAAATTCGCCCTTGAACATTCTCTTTCGGGACTTGAATTTGCATACGGCATCCCAGGTACGGTAGGCGGCGCGGTGTTTATGAACGCGGGCGCGTACGGCGGCGAGATGAAGGACGTTCTCGTCAAAGCCCGTCATATCCGCTTTTCGGATTTGTCCTTCGGCGAGTTTGATAAAGACGCTCTTGATTTAAGTTACCGTCACAGCGCGTATTCCGACGGCGGTTATCTCATTCTCGGTGCGGTATTTCAGCTTGAAACGGGCGACAGCGTCGAAATAAAGGCTAAGATGGACGACTTTCTTAAAAGGCGTAACGACAAGCAGCCGCTTGATTTGCCGAGCGCCGGCAGTACCTTCAAAAGACCGGAGGGAAATTTCGCGGGCGCGCTTATTGAACAGTGTAACCTTAAGGGTTATACAATCGGCAGGGCGCAGGTAAGCCCGAAGCACGCGGGCTTTATAGTAAATCTCGGCGGCGCTACAACCGAAGATATTCTTAAGCTTATTAAGTATGTTCAGTCTGTCGTTAAGGAACAGACCGGCATTTCACTTGAACCAGAGGTAAAGTATATAGAAAAATAACAGAGGTTAAATTATGGAGCTTTTAATCGTAACCGGTATGTCCGGCGCAGGCAAGTCACTTGCGGCTGATGTTCTTGAGGACATCGGTTTCTTCTGCGTTGACAATATGCCGCCGAAACTGCTTCCCACGTTCACTCAGATTCTTATGCAGTCAAGGGAGGAGAGGAGTCGCATAGCCATCGTCATCGACGCAAGGCTCGGCGTTTCTTTCAATGATTTGTTTGACGTTCTCGACGAACTCAAGACCATGAACTGTGATTTCAAAATTCTTTTTGTTGACGCTGACAACGACGTCCTTCTTCATCGTTATCAGGAAACGAGGCGTAAGCATCCCTTAAGCGACAAATTCGGTTACGAAACAAGCGAGGCTATAGAAAAGGAGCGCGAGATTCTTCTTCCCGCGAGAACTATGGCGGACTTTGTCATTGATACGTCTATGATGAATACCGCTACTCTTAAAAGCAGAATTGCAGGTATGTTCCTGACCGATTCCGCAAAAAGTCTTAAAATCAGTTGCTGCTCATTCGGCTTCAAATACGGTATTCCTAAAGAAAGCGACCTCGTTTTTGACGTCCGCTGTCTCCCGAATCCGTTCTATATTCCCGAGCTTAAGGAGCATACGGGACTTGAGGAGCCGGTCAGAGACTACGTAATGAAATTTGACCAGTCCAAAAATCTTGTTCCCAAGCTTTTTGACTTGGTAGATTACCTCATTCCTCTTTACCGTGAAGAGGGTAAAAGCCAGCTTACTATCGCCATCGGCTGTACGGGCGGCAAGCACCGTTCGGTCGTATTTGCCGAACTTCTTTATGAACACCTTAATTCGCAGGGCGACACGTGTAACGTTTTTCACAGAGATATAAACAGATAAAATGTCATTTTCAACCGATGTAAAAAATGAATTACTGGGCGTCGCGAACAGTTCGCAGTGTTGCGACAAGGCGCAGATTTACGGGCTTTTGCTTTTCGGCAAGAGCTTTTCTGCTTCCGAAATTTCCATTTCGCTTGAAAATAAATCCGTGGCTTCCTACTATAAAAAGGTTCTTGATAATTATGCGGGCGGTTCCTTTGCAATAAAAAGCTCCTCCGCCGAAAAAATGAAGATAAGAACTATTAATAAAGCGGCGGCAAGGCAGATGTACGAATCCTTCGGCTATTCCGAAAAGGACAGGTCGCTTCGGATTAACTGGGCGAATTTCACCTGCGAAAACTGCTATGTGGCTTTTCTCCGCGGCAGCTTTCTTTCGTGCGGCACCATTACTTCGCCCGACAAGGGTTATCACCTTGAGTTTTCCGTTCCGTTTTTAAATCTCTGTAAGGATTTCAAACGTGTTTTCATTGAACTCGGCTTTGAACCAAAGCAGGTGACGAGAAACGGCTATTATATTCTGTATTTTAAAGACAGCGAAATGATAGAGGATTTACTGACAGCTATGGGTGCGGTTAATTCCTCGCTTGAACTGATGAGCGTCAAGGTTTATAAGGACGTAAGAAATAATATAAACCGACGGACTAATTTTGAAACCGCCAACCTTGACCGCATTGTCAATGCCGAAAATGAACAGAAGGACGCCATAAGGATTATTCAGTCAAAGGTCGGTCTTAACGCGTTGCCTGTTGAATTAAGACAGGTCGCGCTGCTCAGGATGGAAAACGACGGTCTTTCCTTAAGGGAACTGGGTGAGATGTGTTCTCCGCCTCTTTCGCGTTCGGGAGTCAATCACCGTCTTAAAAAAATAGTCGAATTTTCAAATGATTTGAAATAAGGTCGTCAAAAATGACGACCTTGTTATTTTTTTGTCCGAAAAATTGTACAGCAAACACAAATTATGCTTGAAAATCATTAAAATATCTTGACTAAACCGCTATATATAGTGTATTATATAGAGTGGTTTTACAGCGAGTAAAATAAATTGATACTAAGGATGGTAACCTGATGGCTAAAAAGCAGGTCTATAATAACGAGAGTATTACTCAGTTAAAAGGCGCCGACAGAGTCAGAAAACGTCCCGCCGTTATTTTCGGCTCGGACGGTATTGAGGGCTGCGAGCATTCGATTTTTGAAATTCTCTCAAACTCCATTGACGAGGCGCGTTCCGGCTACGGCGATAAAATAATCGTTACCCGTTATCTTGATAAATCCGTTGAGGTACAGGATTTCGGAAGAGGCATACCCGTTGATTATAATAATAATGAACAGGAATATAACTGGAAGCTTTTGTTCTGCGAGCTTTACGCGGGCGGTAAATACGGCGAGGAGGATAACTACGAGTTCTCACTTGGACTTAACGGACTCGGTCTTGCCGCTACCCAGTACGCTTCCGAATTTATGGACGCCGAAATACACACCGGCGGTTATAAGTATAATCTCCATTTCGAACACGGCGAACCCGTTGGCGAAATGCTTAAGGAAGAATACTCAAAACGCGATACCGGCAGCCGTATAAGGTGGAAACCCGACTTAAAGGTATTTACCGATATCAACGTCAGTCTTGAATACTATCAGGACGTACTCAAACGTCAGGCGGTTGTCAATGCGGGCGTTAAGTTCATACTTAAAAATCAGGTCACCGCGTCCTCGTTTGAAACATTTGAATACTGCTATGAGAACGGTATTGTTCAGTATGTAAACGAGCTTGTCGGCGATACGGCTTTTTCGTCGGTTCAGTTCTGGCAGACCGAAAAAACAGGACGCGACCGCGCCGACACCCCCGACTACAATGTTAAAATCAATGCGGCGGTATGCTTCTCAAATAAGGTTCAGCTTAAGGAATACTACCATAATTCAAGCTACCTTGAACACGGCGGCGCGCCCGAAAAGGCTGTGCGCTCGGCGTTTGTTTCACAGATTGACGCTTACTTAAAGGCTAATAACCGCTACCTAAAAACAGACCCGAAAATTAATATTCAGGACATTGAGGATTGCCTTGCGGTCGTTATCTCGTCTTTCTCAACCCGTACCTCGTATGAGAATCAGACGAAAAAGGCTATTACAAATAAGTTTATTCAGGAGGCTATGACGGAGTTTTTACGTCACTCTCTTGAGGTTTATTTCATTGAAAATCCCATTGAGGCTGAAAAAATCGGCAATCAGGTGCTTGTCAATATGCGTTCGCGCGTAAAGGCGGAAAGCACGAGACAGAGTATTAAGAAAACCCTTTCGTCCTCTAACGATATGACAAACCGCGTTGAAAAGTTTGTCGACTGCCGAAGCAAGGACGTAAATGAACGCGAGATATTTATAGTTGAGGGCGACTCGGCTCTCGGCGCTTGCAAGCAGGCGCGCGACAGCGCGTTCCAGGCGGTAATTCCCGTAAGAGGTAAAATTCTTAACTGCCTTAAGAGCGAGTACGACAAGATTTTCAAGAGCGAAATCATAACCGACTTGATAAAGGTTCTTGGCTGCGGAGTTGAGGTCAGCTCTAAATCCAATAAGAATCTTTCGTCATTCAATCTTGACAATCTTCGCTGGAGTAAGGTTATTATCTGTACCGACGCCGACGTCGACGGCTTTCAGATAAGAACCCTTATTCTCACAATGATATACAGGCTTATGCCTACCCTTATTTACGAGGGCAAGGTTTATATAGCCGAATCTCCGCTTTATGAAATCACCGCGGGCGACAAAACGTGGTTCGCCTATAACGAAATGGAAAAGCTTCAGGCGCTTGAAGAAATAGGCGATAAAAAGCATACAATTCAGCGCTCAAAGGGACTCGGTGAAAATGACGCGGATATGATGTGGCTTACCACGATGAATCCTAAAACCCGCCGCCTTATACGCGTTGAGGCGAGGGAAAACCCCGATTACGTTGCCGATACGTTCGACCTTCTTTTAGGCGACAATCTTATCGGCAGAAAAGAGCATATTGCCGACAACGGTTATCTCTATGTTGATTTAGCAGACATTTCATAATTCAGAGGAAAATACAATGCCAAGAAAATCAAAGAAAAATGAAGAAATAACACACGACGAGGCTCCCGTAAACGCCGTTATAATCGGTGCGGGCGAGGTTGTTGACCAGCCTATTACCGAAACGCTCGAAACGAACTATATGCCTTATGCCATGAGCGTTATTATGTCGCGCGCGATTCCCGAAATTGACGGCTTCAAGCCCTCTCACCGAAAACTCCTTTATACTATGTATAAAATGGGGCTTCTCAACGGCGCGCGCACGAAGTCGGCAAACATCGTCGGTGAAACAATGAAATTGAATCCCCACGGCGACGCCGCCATTTATGAAACAATGGTACGTCTTGCAAAGGGAAACGAGACTCTTCTTCACCCGTACGTTGACAGTAAGGGTAACTTCGGTAAGGCTTATTCCAAAAATATGGCGTTCGCCGCTTCAAGGTATACGGAAGCGAAGCTTGAAGCTATTGCTGCCGAGCTTTTCCGAGATATCGACAAGGACACTGTTGATTTTGTCGACAGCTACGACGCGAGGATGCAGGAGCCTACGCTCTTGCCCGTGACTTTCCCGTCTGTTCTCGTAAATGCCAATACGGGTATTGCCGTAGGTATGGCTTCGTCCATCTGTTCGTTTAATCTTGCCGAGGTCTGCGAAACTACCATTGAGCTTATTAAGAACGACGACCATATCGTAGCCGACACCTTAAAGGCTCCCGACTTTATAGGCGGCGGACTTCTCATATATAACCGCGAGGAAATTGAAGAGATTTACCGCACGGGCAGGGGAGGATTCAAAATCAGGGCTAAGTACAGTTACGATAAGTCGAATAACTGTATTGATATTACCGAAATTCCGCCTACTACCACGACCGAAATCATTATCGACAAGGTTATCGAAAAGGTTAAGGCGGGCTCGATTAAAGAGATAAGCGACATCCGTGATGAAACCGATAAGGGCGGTCTTAAAATCACTATAGACCTCAAACGCGGTACAGACCCGGACAAGCTTATGACAAAGCTTTATAAAATGACCTCGCTTGAGGATACGTTTTCGTGTAATTTCAACGTTCTTGTCGCATCCGTTCCCCGTGTTATGGGCGTTAAAGAGCTTCTTCTTGAATGGATTGCCTTCCGTACCGAGTGCGTTAACCGCAGAGTCTATTTCAAGCTCGGCAAGGCTAAGGACAAGCTTCATCTTTTAGAGGGTTTGCAGAAGATTTTGCTTGATATTGACAAGGCGATTAAAATCATCCGTCAGACCGATGAGGAAAGCGAAGTCGTTCCCAATTTGATGATTGGTTTCGGCATTGATAAGGTTCAGGCTGAATACGTAGCTGAAATCAAGCTGCGCCATTTAAACCGCGAATACATTCTCAAGCGCACAAAGGATATAGAACAGCTTCGCGCCGATATTGAGGATATGGAGAACATTCTTTCCTCAAAGGCGAGAGTCAAGAAGATTATTATTTCCGAGCTTCAGGACGTAGTGAAAAAATACGGTCAGCCTAGACGCACCGAAATCATTTACGCCTCCGATATTGTTGAAGAGCAGATAGTTGAAGAAGTACCCGATTACGCGGTAAATCTTTTCTTCACAAAGGAAGGCTATTTCAAAAAGATTACGCCTCTGTCGCTTCGTATGGGCGGCGAGCAGAAGCTCAAGGAGGGCGACAGCATTATTACAACTGTCGAGACCTCGAATGCTGTCGAGCTTCTTTTCTGGACAAATCAGTATCAGGTTTATAAATCAAGAGCCAGCGAGTTCGACGATACAAAGGCGTCCGTCCTCGGCGATTATGTAGCGAGCAAGCTTATGATGGACGCGGATGAAGCAGCACGCTTTATGTCCGTAATTCCCGAATACAAGGGCTATATGATTTTCGTTTTCGAAAACGGTAAGGTCGCAAAGGTCGACATTTCCTGCTACGAAACGAAGAACAACCGCAAAAAGCTTATAAAGGCTTTTTCCGACGCGAGCGAGCTTGTGAACGCTATCTATATTAAAGAGGATTGCGAAATCGTTATCAAAAACAGCTCGGGCAGGTATCTGCTTCTGAATACCGGCGCAATAGCTCCGAAAACAACGAAGAATACTCTCGGCGTAAGGGTTATGACTCTTAAAAAGGGCCACAGAGTTGTTTCTGCCGAGCCTTATGCCGAAAACCGTTTTGTAAAGCCCTCAAGATACAGAACGAAGAGCCTGCCCGCCGTGGGAGCAACTCTTTCGGCTGAGGATGAAGGGGAGCAGATGACGTTATAAAAAGCGATACGCCCGCGCAATAAAGCGCGAGCGTACAGACGGAACTCCGAAAAGGTAATGAAAATATATAATTACCTCAGAGGCAAACGCATATATTTCCGCCTGCAACAATAGATTAACCCGTTACTTTTTGCGTATTCAAGGAAGATTTTGTAAAAAGACGCTGCTAAAATAAAAAAAGTCTTGCATTTTTCATTTACTTATGTTAAAATCTTCAAGCGTTAAAAAGTGACGTATTTTAAAAGGAGGTCGACACTTATGTCAGCATTTGAGATTGTATTAGGTGTTTTACTTATAATTGTTTGTATCGCTCTGACTGTTATTGTTATGATTCAGGAGGAATCACAGTCGGGTCTTTCCGGCGCAATCGCAGGCGGAAGCAGCGACACGTTCTTCGGCAAGAATAAGGGCAGAACAAGCGAAGCAAAGCTCAAGAAGCTTACAAAGATAATTGCAATCGTTTTCCTTGTATTATCTCTTGCAACCGTATTGTTGCTCCTTTTCATAAAGAAATAACAAAAGGTTTTAAAGGCTGCTTGCAGCCTTTTTATTCGAGCCATTAGCTCAGTTGGCAGAGCACTTGACTTTTAATCAAGGTGTCCGGAGTTCGAATCTCCGATGGCTCATAAAAAGGGCATCCCTACGGGGATGCCTTTTTATGTCGGAGATTCGAACGATATAGTCCATCTTGCGGCGGTTCGCCAATGGCGGAGCCGCAAGGGACATAAAATAGGATATTTTGCGAAGCAAAACTGCGTGAAAAAAGAAAACTACCTTATAATCATTTCGGATTAATTAACATTTTTTAAACAATTAAATATTCCCTTGAATTTTTCGCTTTCCTGATTTATAATTATAATAGGTTTATATGTTATTCCACTTTTTTGAAAGTCAGGTGATTTGTTATGAGCTTTAATAAAAAACTCATTTCCCTTATCCTTGCATTTGTAATGGTGCTCGTTGCCCTGCCTCTGACCGACCTCAGGTCATACGCAACCGACCCCTCGGATTTCACCTATGCGGTTATCTCCGAAAATGATAAAACTGCTGAATTAACCGGCTATACCGGCTCCGGCGGCGATGTCGTCATACCCTCAACAATCGACGGGTATACGATTATAAGTATTGGCGATGCGACATTTGGCACCGATGAACCCAATTTTTCTATTGTTTCTCTATCGATCCCATCATCGATTGATAGTATCAGTGTCTTTGCTTTAGCTTTTCTTGCAAATTGTTCCTCCTTTTCAGTAGATAGTAACAACACTACATATTCTTCTTTTGAAGGTGTTCTTTATAACAAGAATAAAACTGAATTAGTCAGATATCCTGCTCAAAGGAATCTTGCTTCATTTGATATAGTTAGTACAGTTACCTCAATTGGATTTGCCGCAGTTTCATTTTCTAATCTTTCTGAAATAATTGTTCCGTATGGAGTTAGATCTATAACAGATTTTGCATTTGCTTATTCTTCTGTTATTGAAAGAATTGTATTACCGGATTCTTTAATCTATTTGGGCGGAGATTCTTTTGATTTGTGCAGTCAATTAAATGAAGTTGTTTTACCTACTTCATTAGATACTATTAACAGCTTTGTTTTTTATGGATGTTCATCGCTCTCTTCATTGGTAATACCTGATAACATAACAAGTATAAACAGCGATGCCTTTGCAGTTTCCGGACTAACAACAATTTATGGTGTTTCCGGCTCTTATGCCGAATCATTTGCAAATAACAACAGCTATACTTTTATCGATATCGGCACCCTTACCAAAGGCGATATGAATAACGATAACCTTGCTAATCCGTCCGATATAGACATTATGCTTCAGCTTGCGTCCGGCAATCAAAGCGCTACCGCAATTCAGCTTAATCTCGGCGATCTGAACAATGACGGTGTTGTTGACGGCTTTGATGCCGCGGCACTCGACCGTAAGGTATATGAAAACGTTGATTGATTAAATATCATTGTATAATATATATTAATGTAAAAAGGGGAGCGGATTTCCGCTCCCTTTTCTTATGTGTAAAATGTATAAAATAATTCTCTCAAAACAGTTAAAACTATTAATTATAAAGGCAAAAACACGGAACGCCCGGCGGGGTTTAAAAAAGGTCGTGAAAAACGCAAAAAATATCGAAAAAATGTGTTGACAATTCAATAAAGTTTTGTTATTATAGTCGAGCGCTTTGAGGAGCGTGCACATTGAACCTTGAAAATTAAACAACGATGACGAACGAAAGGAACCCTGAGATTCTGACGTTGCGAGAGCAGCGGAAGAGAAAAAGAAGTACTTCAAAAGTACACAGTAAATTCGGGAAACCGAGTTTAAGAAACGCGCAAGCGTGTAAGAGAGCGAAGAAAAAAGCTCTGAAGAATGATTTAGGCGACCGAAAGGTTGTTTAGATACAATTTTTTAGAGAGTTTGATCCTGGCTCAGGACG
>JAGADF010000007.1 GCA_017613735.1 Clostridia bacterium | reverse complement strand
TCTCTAAAAAATTGTATCCAAACAACCTTTCGGTCGCTTAAATCATTCTTCAGAGCTTTTTTCTTCGCTCTCTTATACGCTTGCGCGTTTCTTAAACTCGGTTTCCCGAATCTACTGTGTACTTTTGAAGTACTTCTTTTTCTCTTCCGCTGCTCTCGCAACGTCAGAATCTCAGGGTTCCTTTCGTTCGTCATCGTTGTTTAATTTTCAAGGTTCAAAACCGCCGCCGTTTAAGGGGTGGACTTTTATGATAACATAAAGGTCTTTCCCCTGTCAAGAACTTTTTCAGTTTTTCATAACAAAACTGCCGTTCTCGCGGACAGCTTTGATATAATATCACACCGAACCCCTCTTGTCAACAAAAATTTTTAAAAAAATTTAAAAAAATTTTCGACTTTTTTCGGCATACAATATCTTGATTTTTTGCCCTGTTTTTCGCCTATATTTAGAATAAAAAATCAGGCTCCGGAAATACTATTTTTAAATGGATTTACGGAGAGTGTAAAAATGACTTTTTCGCTTTTAAAAAAGAAAAGAAACAAACTGATAATTCAGATTATTTCTCTTATACTGATTAATATAATCATACTTCTTGTCGCCACAAATATTTATTTCGACAACTCCAGAGCGATAGACGCTCTTTCAAAACTCGGCTCACGCTCGGACGAAGTAAGACGTATTCAGACAAAGCTTAAACAGCTCGGTTACTACAACGGGACAATAGACGGCATTTACGGAACGCAGACGAGAAAAGCCGTCATTAATTTTCAGAGAAGCTGCGGACTGACCGCCGACGGAATCGCAGGTCCGAAAACGCTTTTGTATCTCGGACTGTCCGAATCATCATCGGGCAAATACAGCAACAGCGACATTTACCTTCTCGCAAAGCTGATAGCAGCCGAAGGCAGAGGCGAAAGCTATACGGGGCAGGTTGCGATAGGCGCGGTAGTTCTCAACAGAGTCAAGCACGCCTCTTTTCCCGACACGATAGCGGGCGTAATTTATCAGAAAGGCGCGTTCTCGTGCGTCACCGACAGCAACTGGTCGGTAGAACCGACATCGACCTCAAGAAAAGCGGCGCAGGACGCGATTAACGGCTGGGACCCGACCGGAGGCGCAATTTACTATTACAACCCCGCAAAGACCACCTCGAAATGGATGTTCTCGCGTCCGGTTACAACGGTAATAGGAAATCACAGATTCTGTAAATAAAAAGAAACTCTGCACTCAGAATGCGTGCAGAGTTTCTTATTGTTTTTGTTTAATTCAATCCCGTTGAGTAATCGGTTATTAGATTTGTAAGCGCGGGTACGAAAAGCGAAAGAATCTGCGGCATAAAGAATATAAACGCCGCGCTTGTCAAAAGAGACAGTCCGCACTTTTCGAGCTTTGTTCCGATAAAGAACACCGCGAACAGCGGAGCAAGAATTATCTTCAGGAAGATATTCTTACTGCCCTTACCGTAGAACAGGACCTTGAACGAGAGATAATCCTCGGTTGACGGGAACAAATTCGTTAAAAAGCAGAGTCCGAGATAGACATATAAAAATCCCATGAGATTTATCTGCTCAGTACGTCTGAATTCGCCGAGAGCGATTATGTCAATACTGCCCGCCCAGGCGAAGATAATGCCGAATATGAGCATAACTATAAACGGGAAAAAGCAGAGTACGAATGCCTGGCCTTTTCTTTCGGCAAGGTCGTGCTCGACGTGGCCGCACATCTCGTTATTCTGATAGTAGCGGTCGTTTTCCATAGCCGTTAAAGTAAGCCTGCAGGCTATATGCTCAAGAAACGCTTTGAAAAGAGTTCCGGGGAACGTTATTGTTTTTGCAATCAGATAGAAAATCTTAATCATACAAATCATAACCTCCCTGCTCTAAAATTTCGGCGACAGTTTTCTTGCCGCTCTTTAAATCGAGTACGCTCTGTGAGAAATCAAGCGCATTATTTTTATCTTCAAGTTCCGCGTTATAATCGGCGAAAAGCTGTTCCATTTCCTTGAACTTCGTTTCGTCCTTATTTGCCAGAGCGCAGAATGCAAGAGCATTAATCGTGGATAAATCCTGATTTTCACCGTATGCGCTCTCCGCATTTTCCTGCGCCTTTTCATAGTCGCCCTTAAGAAGATAGTTAAGAGCTATCTGTCTGTAGAACTCGTAGTTTACCGAATAACCGTTACCCTGCTCGCAATACTCTATAGCCTTATCGTAATCATTGTCAATCTTCTTGGCAACGAGTGAACGGATGTAATAAGAGGTAACGTCGGTTTCGGAATTCTTATAAATAATGTCCGCGTATTCAAGCGCCTTGTCCTTATCGCCGTTTTCGGCATATTCAATTCCCATTTCGCCCGCATAAAGCCAGATCATCTCGGGAGCGTTGGCCTTTACGGCTTCAAGGAAGCCGATTTTTTCGTCGAACGACTTATTGCAGGTTGTTGCAAAATAGTATTTGAAATACTGAAGCATAGCCGTATTGTATTTCGTCGTTCTCTTAAAGTAAACCGCGTTTGACGATGACATTTCACCTGCTTTTTCCGTTGTCGGCTCATCGGCAATTTCATTTCCGTCCTCGTCGATTCCGATATGAAGCACCTTGTTTTCAAGTGAGGAAATCTTTTTGATTATCTCGTCGTACGGCAGCTCCTCGGCGGGAGTCGAACTGTATTCGGAAAAGATTTCTTCATTAACAGTCTGAATTGTCGCCTTCATTTCCTGAGCAGTCATATAATACTGCTTAAGCCTCTTCATATGGGGAAGCTTTAATTCCCACTCTTCAAAAAGAGTGGCTACGGACACGGGATAAGCGTTGATTACATTGAAGCCGCCCTGCTCATAACCTACCTCAAGATTGCGAAGGTAAATCATCTTCGGCTCAACCTTGCTTCTGTAAAGATAGTTCTGGGCGTACTCATACTTGTCAAGCGCGTCGTTATACCAGCCCGCTTCGGCAAGCACGTCGCCCTCATATGCGTAAACCCAGCCGGCATTGATATCGGCAATTTTACCTACGGCAAGAACCGCTACGTAAACCGCAAGCAAAGCTACAAGGAAATAAACCCATTTGAAAGGATAGCGGCGCATAACCTCGTGGCAGTCCTCACAGTAGTCGCTGCCCTCCATTTTTTCCCTTTCGCCGCAGCAAAGGCAAAGATTTTCATTTACCTCTTCTTCGGCTTCTTCATCGGTTTTTTTCTCTTCATCAGCCGTTTCTTCCGCTTCGTTTTCGGGACTTTCGGCTTGCGCTTTAGCCTTGTCCAGTTCCTGCTGGAAATAATCGCGTATTTCCTCAAGCTCCTTATCAAGGTCTCCGTCTTCGGAAACGTCTTCGGTTATTGATTCCGCAGTTTCAGCCGAATCCGCAGCCGCCTCTTCGGGAAGCTGTTCAACCTCTTCCCCGACGGAAGCGACAGCTTCGTCAAGGTTTTCGTCAACGGGAGCATTCAAATCTTTATTCTCACTCAAAGGGAAAACTCCTTTCGGTTAGATATCTTTATTATTGTATCACTAACGGGAGTCAAATTCAATTAAAAATTTATTAACAGTGTATTTCAGCCGTAATACTCGGCGTTTTTATGCTTGCGGTAAAGGCGTCTGTCGCATCTGTCATAGTAATGCATAAGCGTATAAGCGGTATCGCGAAGCTCCCTTGACATCTGATAAAGAATAAGAATATTACCCTTTAAGACGATATAATCGTTGCCCGTTTTCGTTTTCAGCTCCTTATTAAGATAATGTATTTTATCGACAATTATATCATTCTGGCGAAGATAGTCCTCGCCGAGCTCGTACAGTGTCATTTTTCCTCCTTCCTGTCGAACATTTGTTCGACAAAAAGAGAATAACACAGTCCGATATTAAAATCAATAACAAAAAACAGATTCAGAGTACTTTTAATAGGACAGCAAAAAAGGAACCGGTAAAAACCGGTTCCGTTATACATTTTATATATTATTTATCTTATCGCCTGAGCCCAGCTGTCGAGCGTTTCTTCAAGAGCCTGTCTGCCGAGCGCTACAAGGCAGTCGTCGCGATTCTGCTCATAAAAGCTCTTGTCGTCGAACTCGCCTATTCTTTCGACAAGGAAAATGTACTTGCCGGCGGTAAAGACTCCCGATTCCTTGCGTTTGATTTTCATTATCTCTTCAAACGTACCCGTCGGGAACGCTTTTGAAGAAGCCGAAAGCAGCATTACCTGTTCGCTGTCCGCCTCGTTTTCAAGTCCCTTGGCCTGATAAGCCGCGTTGACCTTTTCAAACGAGGTTCCGCCGTCAATGCTTTTTTTCATCTGATTAAACTGTTTCGTGACGCTGTTAATCTTCTCGTCGCTCAGGTCAATGGAATTACCGTTCTCGTCGGTAGTCTGGAGAAGCTCGATTATAGCCTTGTAAGCGACATAGTTCTCGCTGAAATAATCCTTAATTGCCTTTTCGGGAATGGGATTTGTTCCGTCGGTGTCGTAAATACTGCGGATTATCGCCTTAAGATACTCGTCGGAAAGCGCCGCAAAATATACGTCGTTTTTGGAAATGCCGCGCTCTGTGTAATAATCGGAAAACAGGTGCCAATAGCTATTGGCAGTTTTTGACGCCTCGCCTTTCTGAGCGGCGTTAAGTTCCAGGCCGAGCCCTTCGAATTGGGTGTTGACCGCCACGTACCTGAGCGTCATTTTTTCGGCGTCCTTTTCGGGCGAGTCGGGATTTGTTTTTTCGGCCTCGCTCAAAAAGTACTCATAGATACCCTTACCGACCGTAACGGAACCGATCTGTACCGTTTCCTCCCTGCCGACGCACGAGGAGAGCAGACCTGAAATTATTAAAATTACAAGCAGAACGCTTACTGTTTTTTTCAAGTCCTTACCTCCCGTTTTATTTGTCGGTCAGCTCATCGGGTGTTTCCGTAAAAAAGCTGTCATTATTAAAAAGGTTTTCCCTTTCGCGTTTCTTTAAAAGATAGTCCTGCCAGACGCGTTCCTTTTCCGCCGCCTGTTCATTTTCACGCTGTTTCTGCTGCTTTATGCGGTTTTTGTCTTTGCCGATAACGCCGTTACGCTTGAACGCAATATAAAGCATAGCTATAAGGGCGCCCGCAACGCCTATTATAAGGTCGACCATCGTATCAGTCAGTCCGCAATCCGAAGTAGGCAGACTTCTCTGAAGATGAAGCCCGTAAAGCCTGTCCATCGTGAACTCATAGAACTCCCAGCCAACACAGATGGCGCAGGAAAAGCCGAGTGAAAACATCGACGCAAGCGCGGGGGAAAGTCTTCCCTTTTTGCCCTGAATGAGGAACGCAAAATCATAAGCGAAATACGCCGTCAGCGCGCCCGCAAGGAAATGGCTTATCAGGTCGCAATGCTCAAAGCTTGTGCGGTTATTTATGGTCGAGCCTATAACCGTACCGAAAAAGATAAAAGCGTTAAGCAGGGTCTGGTATTTATAATGAACTTTCGTTATGAAAGACCTGCCGCCCCAGAGCTGGAACATATCCCACAGATGCGTAAAAGCGATTGCAAATATCGCCTGCAAAAACTCGACAACGGAGCCGTGGAAAAGACCGTAAATGCCCCATACAAGCAAGCCCGCCCTCATAGCAATCCACGCTATTCTGACTTTTTTAGGCAAATATCCGATTTTGTTTGGATTTCTTATTGACATAAAACCAATTAGCCTTTACTGAAATTTTGCGACAACGCCTACGGTCCTGTCAGCCGACGGCACCGCGCCGTTACCTACAAGGTCGCCGTCCGAAGAAAGCGTATTGCCTACTGCGATTACCCTGCCGTTATTAAGAACGCAGACTGCATTGAAAACATCGTCATTGCTTCCGCCGAAGCCTTCAACCGACTGAACCTCGCCGGATTCCGAATACTTGACTACAAAGCCGTCAAGTCCGCCTCTGTTACCGATTGTGATGAAATCGCGGTTGGAGGAGTTTGAGGAACCGACTGCGTAATAACCGCCGTTACCCGCACAGACATCAAAGAACGAATCGTCATAATATCCTTTAAAGGAGTTAGCCCATGCAAGAGAGCCTTTTGCATTGAACTTAAGAATAATCGCGTCATATCCGCCGTAATTCTTGATATCGGTCATACCCTCGTCCTTTGATTCGCTTCTGCCGACAACCACAACGCCGCCGTCCGGAGACGCCGTCAGAGAAGCAAAGCGGTCAATCTTCGTTCCGCCTATCTGATAATGCCAGAGTTTCTCGCCTTTTGAATCAAATTTAATAAGCGCGCCGTCAGCCTTGCCGTAAGGCGTAAACAGGCTGTTCGCTGTGTTCGAGCTGAAGCTGCCGATTGTATAGATATTGCCTTCGGGGTCAACGTCAACTCCGTAAAGAGCGTCCGCAGTTGAGCCGATTATCTTTGAAAACTCAAGCTTGCCCGAAGCGGAATACTTGGCAATAACTGCCGCGCTTTCGCGCTTGGGAATGCCGAAAACCTTTGCAGTGCCGTCACGCGAATAGCTGAAGCCCGCCGCAACAAGCGAACCGTCGGAAGCGAATGCAACGCCGTTGAACGCCTCAGCCTGAGTACCGCCTATCATAGCGGTCCACTTGACTTCGCCCGTTGATTTGAACACATATACTATAGCGTCATAGTTACCGTAGTTCTTTTCGCCGACATCCGTGGACTTTGTATAGCCGACAGCGGCGATATTGCCGTCCGAATCAACGTCAAGAGCGACAAGCGAAACGCCGTCGTTACCGCCGACAAATTTCTTCCACTGGATTTTACCTTCCTGGTCGTATTTTACGAGAACGGAATTCTGTTCGCCGAAGCCGCTGTTCATACCCGAAAGGCTGCCGTCCTTTGATGATGAGGTCATCAGCGCGACGAAGCCGCCGTCGCCCGTTGCCGCAACATCGACAAACGTATCAATTCCCGAGCCGCCGAAGGTGCTGTTATAATCGGATGAGTTAGGCGACGGGTCAACCGGCGAAACGGTTGAAATCGCCGTGTAAGTGATTACCTCGCCGTCACCGTTTGTAACGGTAACGCCGTTTGAGTCCGTAAGAGGCATTGTGATTATTGTTGAAGCCTCAGTGCCCGAAGTCGCGGGAACCCAGATACCTGTTGTAATCCACTTTCCGTCCTTATCCGTAAGGGCCTCGCCGTCTTTGTTCGTTACGGGAACGCCGACAAGCTGGGAATCGTATTTAATAGAAGTCTTGACTTCGCCGTTTTCGTCAAGAACCTTTTCGCCTTTGGCATTTGTAACCTCGACTACCTCGCCCTCGGGAATGATTGTCATTACCTCGCCGTTTTCATCGGTGTAGGCTACGCCGTTCTGGTCTGTTACAACAATCGGGTCAAGCTTGTTTACGCCGTTCTTTTTACAGGCAACGAGCGTAACGCATACGACCACGCACATAAATACGGCTGTAATTATTACTCTTTTATTGTTCTTCATAATAATACCTCCGACTTAAACGTTTATCTCAACATTTATCCCGAGTAAATCCTCATTTGCTTTGAGTATGGGATAAATCTCATTTTCAAGGAATTCTTCAACCTGTTTCGGAGCCCTGCCTATATAATTTTCGGGCTTCATAACGGACATTATTTCTTCCTTTGTCATACCGAAGGAAGCGTCGGCGGCAATTCGGTCAATCAAATCGTTTTCGCCGCCCTCGACTTTAACTACCTTGCCCGCTTCCATAGAGTGAACGCGGATTTTTTCGTGAAGAAGCTGTCTGTCGCCGCCGCGCTTGACCGCCTCCATAAGAATATTTTCGGTAGCCATAAACGGAAGCTCGCTTAAAAGCCTTTTCTCAATCATTTTCGGATAGACGACAATGGCGTCGACAATATTAATGTAAAGCTCAAGAATAGCGTCGGTCGCAAGGAAGCCCTCGGCAACGCTTATTCTCTTATTCGCCGAGTCGTCAAGAGTTCTTTCAAGCCACTGGGTAGCCGCCGTCATAGCGGGATTTGTCAGGTCGCATATAACGTAACGGGAAAGAGATGTTATTCTTTCGCTTCTCATCGGGTTTCTCTTATAAGCCATCGCCGACGAACCGACCTGAGTTTTCTCAAACGGCTCCTCAAGCTCCTTCATATGCTGTAAAAGACGCATATCGCATGAGAATTTTGACGCGCTCTGCGCAATACCGCTCAAAACGGAAAGAACATTAAAGTCAACCTTTCTCGAATAAGTCTGTCCCGATACCGCGAAGCAGGATTTAAAGCCCATTTTTTCGGCTATTTTTTTATCGAGCTGCTTGATTTTTTCGTCGTCGCCGTCAAAAAGCTCGACAAACGAAGCCTGAGTTCCCGTCGTGCCCTTTGAGCCGAGGAGGCGCATATTTTCAAGCTGATTTTCAACCGCGTAATAATCGAGCATTACGTCCTGAAGCCAGAGCGAAGCCCTCTTGCCGACGGTTGTCGGCTGCGCCGCCTGATAATGGGTAAAGCCCAGACACGGCAAAGCCTTGTATTCGTCGCAGAATTTTGCAAGCCTTTCAAGAAGATTGACAAGCTTTTTCTTTATCAGCTTAAGACCTTCGGTCATTATTATTATGTCGGTATTGTCGCCGACATAACAGCTTGTCGCGCCGAGATGGATTATTGGTTTAGCCGTCGGACACTGCTGACCGTAGGCGAAGATATGAGCCATAACGTCGTGGCGGGTTTCCTTTTCCCTCGCCTCGGCGACCTCATAATTTATATCGTCCTTAAATTGCTTAAGCTCGTTAATCTGCTCTTCGGTGATATTGAGCCCGAGTTCCTTTTCGCTTTCGGCAAGCGCAATCCAGAGCCTGCGCCAGGTGCGGAATTTGAAATCCGGAGAGAAAATATATTTCATCTCCTTACTCGAATATCTCGAATTAAGCGGACTTTCGTAAATATCTTTCATCAGTTATCTTCCTTAATAAGAAATTACATATTGCCCGAATAGTTGGGCGCCTCTTTAGTGATAAATACGTCGTGGGGATGGCTTTCGATAAGACCTGCGTTTGTAATTCTGATAAACCTTGTCTTTGTCTGAAGCTCCTCAATATTCTTACAGCCGCAGTAACCCATACCCGAGCGAAGACCGCCCATCATCTGGAATACGGTGTCTGCAAGCGGGCCCTTGAACGGAACTCTGCCTTCAACTCCTTCGGGAACAAGCTTTTTGTTGTCCTCCTGGAAATATCTGTCCTTACTGCCCATATTCATAGCGGCAATACTGCCCATTCCGCGGTAGACCTTGAACTGTCTGCCCTGATAAATCTCCGTGTCTCCGGGTGACTCCTCGCAGCCCGCGACAAGCGAACCGACCATAATAGCCGAAGCGCCCGCAGCGATTGCCTTGACAATTTCGCCCGAATACTTAATACCGCCGTCAGCTATGACGGGAACATTGAATTTTGAAGCAACCTCAGCCGCGTCGTTAATTGCGGTAATCTGAGGAACGCCGATACCTGCGACTACGCGGGTAGTACAGATTGAGCCGGGGCCCATACCGACCTTGACTATGTCGGCGCCCGCGTCTATAAGCGCCTTTGTTCCCTCGGCAGTCGCTACGTTACCCGCGGTAAGCGCAACGTTCGGGAAAGCCGCCTTAACCTTTGAAATCGAATTGAGAATGTTTCTGCTGTGGCCGTGAGCCGAGTCAAGAACAAGCATATCAACGCCCGCTTCGACAAGGGCGGAGGCTCTGTCAAGGACGTCGCTCGTAGCGCCTATAGCAGCCGCGCAGAGAAGTCTGCCTCTTTCGTCTCTTGTGGAATTGGGATACTTGACTGTTTTTTCAATATCCTTAATCGTGATAAGTCCCTTAAGACAGCCGTTATCGTCAACAAGGGGAAGCTTTTCAATCTTATGCTTCATAAGTATTTTTCTTGCGTCGTCAAGGGTGGTGCCGACATGGCTCGTTACAAGATTGTCCTTGGTCATAACCTCGGAAATCTTAATGCTGTAATCCTCAAGGAAAAGCAAATCGCGGTTTGTAAGAATGCCGACCAGCCTGCCGTTTTCGTCACAAATCGGGACGCCCGAAATCTTATAGTGGTGCATAAGATTTTCAGCCTCTTCGACTGTGTTATCGGGTGAAAGGAAGAACGGATTTGAAATAACGCCGTTTTCACTTCTCTTAACCTTATCGACCTCGCCGACCTGCTGTTCGATTGACATATTCTTGTGAATAACGCCTATACCGCCTTCACGCGCGATAGCGACAGCCATATTCGCCTCGGTTACGGTATCCATAGCCGCGGTGATAACAGGGCAGTTAAGACGTATTCTGTCGGTAAGTCTTACCGAAACGTCAATGTCCTTGGGAAGAATGTCGCTTTCCTGAGGAATAAGCAATACGTCGTCAAACGTAAGCCCTTCTTTTGCAAACTTGTCCTTTGAAAATTCAATCTTCATTTTTTTGCCTCCCTTAACGATAGATATAATCAGTTTATTATAACATTAATATACATATTATTGCAAGAGAAAAATGTCTTTTTTTACAAAAACAAAGCTCCCCTTTTCAGGGGAGCCTTTAGCAGGTTTTTTATACTTTTTTGCAGACGCCGTTGGAATCAGCTTTCCATTTTACTCCGCTGACTGAGAATGTCTTGCTCTTATACATTACGCAGTCGGAGCCGAAATAGTATTTTTTACCGCTCAAGGACGCAAATTTTGATTTATAAGCTATGCAATCCTTACCGATGTAGTATTTCTTTCCGCTTACGGAAATGAGCTTTGACTTATAAGCAATACCGTCTTTGCCGAAGTAGTATTTTTTACCGCTTATCGACGCAAGGCGGCTCTTATACATTACGCAGTCCGAGCCGAAATAATATTTCTTGCCGTCAATAGAAGCGAGTTTGCTCTTATATGCCACACAGTCTGAGCCGATATAATACTTCTTTCCGTCAACGGAAATCAGTTTGCTCTTATAAGCTACGCCATCAGCACCCATATAGTATTTCTTGCCGTTTACGGATATAAGTCTCTTGGTGTAAGCAGCTCCGTCAGCACCCATATAGTACTTTTTACCGCTCACGGAAATAAGACGTTTCGTATACATAGCTCCGTCTTTTCCGAAGTAGTATTTTTTACCGCCGATTGTCATAAGCTTGCTCTTGACCATCGAACCGTCGTCATTGAAATAGTACTTTCTGCCCGTAGCGCTGTCCGTATACCAGCCGGGTTCCATTTCCCTGTATTCGTTAGCGTCGAAGAAATCGACCTTATAGCTTAAGGTTACGGCATTTCCGAAACTGTCCTTAAGTCCCGAAATAACAACGGTATATACCCCGTAATAATACGATATTCCCGCCGGACGGAAAATAATGCAGTTGCCTATGCCGTAGCCGTTTGTCTCGACATTGAAATACTTTCCGACGGACGAAACCGTATAGGTTTCATCACCGGAGAAAGTCCATTCTGTATTGTCTGAATTACTTTTAAGCGTGACCTTGACTTTCGCCTTTTCAGGAGTCTGATAATACGACGGGTTAAGCGTTACGCTCCACGCCGTATCGCCTTCAAACAGCTCTTTCGGGAAATTGCCCGAAGCAGGCCAGGAAACATACATGAAATCGTTGGCGTTGCCGCTTGTGTCCATACATTTTTCAGTCGCATAGTATTTATATGAATTATAAGGATTTGATTCGTTAATTGCAAAACCAAATCCGACTTTTTTCATATCGGGATTAAGCTGCCAGCGGCGATGTCCCATAACGGGAAGATTGTTGTCGCCCTCATCCTTCATAAAGCCGTCGGGAGTCGTGCTCAGACTTCTGCCGGCGGAAATATTGCTTGTCGAGGTCGCCGCAGTACCCTTGTCAAAGAAATCCTGAGTCATATCCGAGGGCTTTTGGGGGAAATGGCTGAAATCCGACGCCGCAAGAAGAACCGCGCCGTACTGCGCCTGAGAATTAAGGGTTGAATCCATCGTAACGGACGGAAGTCCCGCAATATTTCTGAGAGCGGAAAGTCTGTTTACAGTCGCCTGAAGAAGATAATCCTTTACCTTGCCCGTCGCGTATGTTCCCGATACACACGGCGCCGTATCAAAATATCCGTCGTCCGTCAGCGGACCCACAGTCTGGTTCTGGTCAAGAAGAGCAGTTATGCCGGGCTTTGAAAGTTTGGCTACGGACGCGCAGCCCGAATCGAGATAGCCGTCGTAACCGCCGCCGACAAGCGAGGACGTGTCCATAAACTTGCTTAATGCGGAAGAAATCTGCGAAGCGGAGTTAACTCCCGTTTCGGCATATCTTATGTATTTTTTACCGTTTTCGGAGCTTACGTAAATAACGAAGCAGGGCGAAATGCTGTCGGTCGTGATATTCGACATATTTCCGCTGTTTTTGACGTAGTTATAATACCAGGTGATAAGGTAATTCGCGCTTGAATTATAAAAAGATTTATTTACAAAACCGCTTGTATCGTATTTTGAAACATAGGTTTTTACGGTCGACTGACTCGCCATCTGCCATTCAAACGTGACGAAATTCAGCTTGCTGCTTTTAGCCCACGAAGCGGAGGAAAGGCTTTTGAACAACGAGCTTGAGTAATCGTTGTCCGTTCCCGCGATATAGAAGATAAGGACTGCCGCTCCGCCGTCGGGAACGGTGTAGCTGAATTTCTGACTGCTGCCCGTAGCGGCGTCATAAACAGTACCGTAGCTTGAATAAGAACTGTTCGAGCTGCTTGCGTCCTCAAGCTTAATAAGGGTATTGAAGCTCGCCGCAAAAGAGGGAACAACTATTAAAACGGATAAAACAAAAACAAGAATGACCGATATAATTCTTTTTGTCATAGCGTTATCTCCTTTCGGATTTTTACGTCTTTATTCTAACATAAAACATTTTCGATGTAAATAAACAAAGCACGCCCAAAAGGGTGTGCTTTATTCTGTTATTACTGTGTTCCGAGTTTCTTTTGCGATTCCATTTTAAGATACGCATTTATGAACCCGTCAATGTCGCCGTCCATAACAGCATTGATATTGCCCATTTCAAAACCCGTGCGGTTATCCTTTGCAAGAGTATAGGGCATAAAGACATAAGACCTTATCTGGTTGCCCCAGCCGATTTCCTTCTGGTCGCCCTTGATGTCGGAAATCTTGTCAAGGTGCTCTCTTTCCTTTATTTCAAGCAGTTTTGACTTGAGCATTCTCATAGCGACCTCGCGGTTCTGATGCTGACTTCTTTCAACCTGACAGGAAACGACAATTCCCGTCGGAATATGGGTAAGCCTTACCGCAGACGAGGTCTTGTTTACCTTCTGGCCGCCCGCGCCTGAGGAGCGGTAAACGTCCATTTTAATATCTTCGGGATTAACCTCGACCTCAATGCTGTCGTCAATTTCGGGCATAACCTCAAGAGAAGCGAAGGACGTATGTCTTCTTCCCGCGGCGTCAAACGGCGAAACGCGTACAAGTCTGTGAATTCCCGTTTCGCCTTTAAGGAAGCCGTAGGCGTTCTCGCCCTCGACAAGAATACTCGCCGATTTAATGCCCGCCTCGTCGCCGTCAAGATAATCGAGCGTGGTGACCTTGAAATCATGTCTTTCACCCCAGCGGCAGTACATACGGAAAAGCATCTGAGCCCAGTCCTGAGCTTCGGTTCCGCCCGCGCCCGCGTGGAAGGTGAGAATCGCGTTTTTATTGTCGTACTCGCCCGTAAGAAGCGTCGTCAGAGTCATTTCGTCGAGCTTCTTTTCGAAATCCTCGACGCCCTGAGTGCATTCGTCAAGCAGGCTTTCGTCGCCCTCTTCGTCGGCAAGTTCAATCATAACGAGCGCGTCCTCAAAATCGCCCTTGAGCTTTTCGTATGAGGCGACCTTGTTTTTAAGCGAGCTTGTTTTCTGAAGCACCTTCTGCGAATTTTCAAGGTCGTTCCAGAAGCCCTCGTCCGCCGCCATTTCTTCAAGGCGCGCTATCTCTTCTTTCATCTTTTCAAGACCTAACGCCTCGGAAACGTCCTCGAGCGCTTTTTTATGGTCCAAAAGTCTTAATCTTAATTCTTCGTACTGTAACATAATTACCTCTCATTTCTTAACTGATTTTTTTAAGAAATGAAATTACTACTTGAAGAATACGCTGAAAGCTCTGTAAGCCATATACAAATCGGTCTTCGCGATTACTTCAAACGGAGCGTGCATTGAAAGAACGGGAATACCGAGGTCAACAACGTCGATATCAAGGTCGGCAACATACTGAGCGACCGTTCCGCCGCCGCCTATATCGACCTTGCCGAGCTCGCCTATCTGCCATACGACGCCGTTGTCGTCAAGCATTTTGCGAACCTTGCCCATAAACTCCGCCGAAGCGTCGGAAGAACCGGATTTACCTCTTGCGCCGGTGTACTTTGTGATTACTACGCCGTGATTGATAAGCGACGCATTGTTCTTTTCGTAAACGTCGGCAAAGGTCGGGTCAAACGCAGAGTTAACGTCTGCCGAAAGGCATTCGCTGTGGCGAAGCGCAACCCAGGGTTCAACGCCCTGCATTGTCGCAATATCGGCTATAAAGTACTTAAGATACGAGGAATGAAGTCCCGTATTGCCGACTGAGCCGATTTCCTCTTTGTCGGTTAAAATTGTAATCGCCGTGTATTCGGGATTCTCAACGCCTAAAATAGCCTCCGCCGCAGGATACGCGCAGCACTTGTCGTCGTGGCCGTAAGCGCCGATAAGGCTTCTGTCGAAGCCAATGTCGACAGCCTTGAACGCGGGAACGATTTCAAGCTCCGCCGAAAGGAAATCCGCCTCGGTGATACCGTATTTTCTGTTAAGAATTTTAAGAATATTAAGCTTTACCTTTTCGCTGCCCTCATCCTTTGAGAAGGGACGCGAGCCTATAAGGATATTAAGTTCCTCGCCCTTTATTCCTTCAGAAAGGGAACGCTTCATCTGCTCCGACGCAAGATGGGGAAGAAGGTCGGTAACGACGAACTGCGGGTCGCCCTCGTCCTCGCCGATTCTGACAACGACCTTTTCACCGTCCGCCTTTACGACTACGCCGTGAATAGAAAGCGGAATAGCCGTCCACTGATATTTTTTGATACCGCCGTAATAATGAGTTTTGAAAAGAGCCATTTCGCTGTCCTCATAAAGCGGATTGGGTTTTAAGTCAAGACGCGGGGAGTCGATATGAGCGGCGGCGATTTTAGCGCCCGAAGCGATACTTCTTCTGCCTATAACGGCAAGAATCAGCGATTTGCCGCGGTTATTGTAAAACACCTTGTCGCCCGCAACGTACTTTGCGTTCGCGTCAAACTCAGCAAAGCCCGCATTCCTTGCTTTTTCTTCAAAATAGCAAACCGATTCGCGCTCGGTTTTGCCCTCGTTCATATACTCCTTATAGCCTTCGGAAAAGTCGTCGGCGGCGTTGATTTCGTTTTCGCCCGCCGCGTCGCATACATGCTTTGAAGAGTAGAAAAGACCTTCCTTAAGAGAGTCGATTGCATTTTTGTTTTCAAACATTTTTAATTACCTCCGCAATCATTTATTTCAAATAAAAATTATACCACATTTATATATTCTTTTTCAAGATAATCTCGCAATTATCGGCTCAAGCTCTTTTTCAAGGGAAAATTCGCCGTAATTTCTGACCGTATAGGTGCAGTTTTCGGTGTAAAAGCTCTCGTCCTTCTGCGCGTCAATTCTCTCGTTTGCCTGACGGGCGGTGATATTGTCGCGCTTTGTGATTCTGTCAAAACGCACCTGTCTCGGAGCGACTACCGCGACGGTAAAATCGCACAGCTTGTCCTCGCCGCTTTCGAAAAGAGCAATCGCGTCGATAATAACCGCTTTCGTCCCCTTTTCTTTCTGCGACTGAATTATTTTTTCAACCGCCTTATTAACCGCGGGGTGAGTCACGGCGTTGAGCTTCTGGGTATTTTTAAGCGACGAAAACGCCTTTTTCGCAAGAGCCTTTCTGTCAAGCGAGCCGTTTTTGAAAATGTCCGCGCCGAATTCGTTTTTCAGCGAATTCAGAACGGTTTCGCTCGACTGAATAACAGTCTTTGCAATAATGTCCGCGTCAATATGAACGCAGCCGTATTCACAAAGTATTTTCGCAACGGTGCTCTTGCCCGCGCCCGTCTGACCCGTAAGTCCGATAATAATCATTTCACACCTCAATTATATCAAAGCCCGCCGAGCGTATAAGGCGGTTATACACCGCAAGCCCCATTCCCTTTAAATCGGGGCAGCGCGCGTAAACCTTTTTCGCGCCCATTTCGTCAAGCTCGCGCAGAGCGTCAAAAATTCTTTTCGCCTGGGATTTGCCGTCGTCAATTTTACCGTAGGAAAGAGCCTTCGCGAAATACTTTTCCTCGCCGTCAAAGCAAAGCGCAAAAAAGTCGCCCTTGTCTTTCACATATTCGCAAAAGCTTTCAAGGCTGCCCTTTACGACCGTAATGTCCGCTTTCGGCGCATAGTGTTTGTATTTCATACCCGGCGAAGAAGCCGTTGCGTTTTTCTCAAGCTTATTCAGAACCGCCCTGTCGACCTCGACCTCGCCCGCAACGCTTTCAAGCTGTTCAAGCGTTATTCCTCCCGGGCGAAGAAGCCTCGGCTTTTCCCCGGCAAAGCTTACGACGGTTGATTCAACGCCGATTTCACATTCGCCGCCGTCAATAATCAGCGGTATTCTGCCGTTCATATCGTCAAGAACGTATTTTGCCCTTGTCGGGCTAGGGGAACCCGAAAGATTTGCGCTCGGGGCGGCAAGAGGAACGCCCGAGAACGAAATAATCGCCCTTGCGTATTCGCTTTTGGGCATTCTTACCGCGACCGTATCAAGCCCCGCGGAAACGACCGACGGGATTTTTCCGCTTCTTTTCATAATCATTGTCAGCGGACCGGGCCAGTATTTCTTTGCAAGCATTTTTACCTTGTCGGGTATTTCTTCAACGAGGGCGTCAAGCTGGCTCATTTCGCTTATATGAACTATAAGCGGGTTGTCCTGCGGT
The DNA here is from genome assembly GCA_017613735.1 of Clostridia bacterium. Taxonomy (GTDB): domain Bacteria; phylum Bacillota; class Clostridia; order Oscillospirales; family Acutalibacteraceae; genus Fimenecus. The sequence continues at coordinate 35,472 of JAGADF010000007.1, read as the reverse complement.
CTGCCCTTTGCGGCAAAGATTTTTTCAACCGCTTTTTCGTCGAATGCGTTTGCGGCAAGTCCGTATACCGTTTCGGTCGGTATGGCGACAACCTCGCCCTTAAGAATAAGCCTTTTGGCTTTCTCAAGAGCTTCTTTTTCGTCTGTCCTTATGTCGATAAACTCAGTTGTCACTTAACTTTCCTCGGCTTTCATTTTTTCCGCAGTATCGGCAGTGATAAGAGCGTCGATTATTTCATCAATATCGCCGTTCATTATTGCCTCGATTTTATAAAGGGTGAGCCCTATTCTGTGGTCGGAAACACGTCCCTGAGGGAAATTGTAGGTACGGATTCTCTCGCTTCTGTCGCCCGTGCCGACCTGGCTTTTTCTCTCGCCCGCGATTTCCTCGTGCTGTTTTTCACGCTCGATTTCAAGAAGTCTTGAGCGCAGCACCGCAAGCGCCTTATCCTTATTCTTATACTGACTTCTCTCGTCCTGACACTCGACAACCATACCCGTAGGCAGATGCGTCACGCGTATCGCGGACGAGGTCTTGTTTACCTTCTGACCGCCCGCGCCCGAGGAACGGAAAACGTCAATCTGTAAATCCGCGGGATTAAGCTCAAAATCAACCTCCTCGGCTTCGGGAAGCACCGCTACGGTAACGGTCGAGGTCTGAATTCTGCCCTGACTTTCGGTTTCGGGGACGCGCTGAACTCGGTGAACTCCGCTTTCGAACTTAAGGCGCGAATACGCGCCCTCGCCGTCGACAAGAAAGCTTATTTCCTTATAGCCGCCAAGCTCCGTCGGGCTTTCGTTCATTATTTCGATTTTCCAGCCCTTTGATTCGGCATACATTGAATACATTCTGAAAAGCGAATTGGCAAAAAGCGCCGCCTCTTCACCGCCTGCGCCCGCACGGATTTCAACTATGACATTCTTCTCATCATTCGGGTCCTTCGGGAGAAGAAGAATCTTCAGCTCCTCCTGACAAACGGCAAGCTTTTCCTTTGAAGAATCGTATTCCTCCTGAGCCATATCGCGGAAATCCTTGTCAAGCGAGGAATCCGCAATTATCTGCTTCGCCTCTTCAAAGTCGGAGAGTATTCTTTTGTATTCGCGGAATTTCTCGACAACGGGGGTAAGCTGTTTGAGTTCGCGCATAAGCTTTGTATATAGCTCGTTGTCGGCGACGGTTTCGGGCAGGCATAAAAGCTCGTTCACCTTTTCGAATCTGTCCTCAACGCTCTGTAATTTATCGGTCATATCTTTTCACCGTCTCTGAAAATCTTTCTTATATTCTTTTCGACCTTGCCCCTCGGGAGCATTATTTCGTGAGCGCAGTTTTCGCAGCGGATTTTAAAATCCATACCGATTCTTTCGACTGTAAATCTGTTGCAGCCGCACGGATGCGGTTTTTTCATTTCAAGAATATCGTTAACTCTTACGTCCATAACTGCCCTCCTTAAAATCACTGAATATTTATTATATCATATTTCTTAATTAGTGTAAATAAAAAAGGCGTCCGCAGACGCCTTTTTAAAAATATTTATTTTTTGATTTTCGGAATGAGAATTGTAACCGCCGTCCAGATTATCTGGAAAATACAAAGCTGGAGCGCGCCGCCCTGCATAAGCGCCGAGAAGAAAGCCATAAGCGACATAATAAGCACGCCGAGTCCGACGCCGATATACTGAAGAATCGATGCAATCTGAACTCTCGCCATAAGCGTATAAGCGGAATTGAACGCCTTAAGGAAGGATTTTGTCGTTCCGTCGTGCATTACGCCGGAGGAATCCTTTTCGCTTATCGTCTCGTAAATATCGCTGAACATCTCGCCCGCGACCGAGCTTATAACCTTAACGGAATTCTTAGGAAGAATAAAGCTTTCCTCAATAAATTCCTCGGTTATATTCTGGTCTGTCGTTCTTACAAGAATCGGAAGAGAATTCTTTTCGAGCTTGCGCAGAAGCGAAGCCACCTGAGTATCAGGTGTGTAGCCGACAACGTAAATGGCGGAAAGCACGTGTTCGACAGCGAGATAAATAATCTGCCTGCCGCTTCTCTTAAGCTTTAATTCATATTCCTTGTCGAGCACCTCGACGTTATGGTTTATAAGAAGCTCGCGGTTGCCCACAAGAACTCTCTTGTTATGTTCAACCCACGCCGAACAGCCGAGCTTGTCCTCATAATTGAGGTTTTCGACCGTCGGGAAAACGTCGCGGTCGCCTATAACCGAAAGGCGGAAAAGATTTGCAAGCGGGCCGCCCGCCGCTATCATTACCGCGCCCGTATAAAGCATCGCTTCGTCGGGACGCATTGAATTAAAGGTCTTAAAGCCGAAACTCTTGCAGTTTTCGGTATCGAAAAGTTCCGCCGCGTCAAATACGACGGCATTCGCCTTGGTCAGTTCGTCAGCCGATTCATAACCTACTATAAGCGCGTCTTCGTCGGTAAGCTTTTTCGACATTGACGAGAAAATCCAGGCGCTTGCGAGGAACGCTCCTACGGGGGAAGCAAGACAAACAGTGCCCGTAAACGCCGCTATTGCGGAAGGGATATCGCGCATTATAACGCCTGTAATAGCACCTATTACAACCGCAAGAATCGCGGTGACGGGAATCGCTCTCATAACCGTAGTCGCCGCGGGCTCGGTCTTTGACGAATTCTCAACGTACTTTTCTTCGAACGCGGTCATCGCGTTATAGCGGATATCCGGGTCACCCAGGAACAGTCCCCTGCCGATTTCGAAGGACGCGTCCTCGTCCTCAATGCTTTTAACCGTATAGAAATCTCTTTCCTGAGAAATATAGCCGAAGTTTTCTTCAATGCTTTTGGCTTTTACAAACCTCGCCGCCGTATTCAGCAGCAGCGTAAATGCCGCCGCAGCGGAATAAATATGAACCGAGGTTTCGACCGAATCCGTAAAAGCAAAGGATATTCCGTTCTGAATAACCGCCGCGACGAATGCAACAAAAACCGCCGAATCGGTATTCGCTTTTCTGCCGAACAGACCGAGAATACCGCTCTTGAAAATGTCAAGACTTGCGCAGCACGCGATTACAAGAACCGCGATATTGAGCATAAGGAAAATTTCAACTCTTCCGCTGAAGAACGTGAAATCTCCGTTTGACGCGAGCAGGCTCATAACGGTAAGAACCGCAAACGCGACCGCGCTTATAATCATCTGTATAAGGGCGCCTCTGCGTTTTTTCTCAAGTAAATCCTCAACGCCCTTTTTGTCCTTCGCGCCGTAAAACTCCCTCTCGATAACCTGGTCCGACGCGCTTTTCTTTCTTCTTTCAACTCTTTTGAGAACCGCGTTTTCCTCGGGGTAATCAATGGCGTCCTCAAAATCGTCGTTCTCATCCGACTCGGCGTTTTCGTCGGAAATCTCTCCGTCTTCCGTCTCCCCGTCCTCGGGAAGATTCGGGAAAAGCTTAAAGTTTTTCGCCTTTTCGCGGCGACGGCGAATAAGCTCGGTTTCAGCCTCGTATTCGTCGACCTTTTCGATTTCCTCTTCCTCGTTAAAGCCCTCAAAGGTTATCTGGTTTTCGTGAATTTCTTCGTTTAAGTCATCGGCTCTCTGATTCTGCATAACGGAATCGGCGGAAACAATTGTCGGCAACGGGTCAAGGTCGGAGGTTGAACTGTTCGTTCCCTCTTCGACAAAGAAGCCCGCTCTTTCGATTGTCTTCGGCGGAAGCTTATCGAGAATCGCTCTGTGCTCCGCCGTTTTTTCGATATCCTTTACGGGTGGATTAATAAATCTCTCCCTGATTTTATCGGACTCCATTCTGTTGGAGCGCTGAACAATATTGTCGTCCCTGCCGGTAGTGGTGTGAACTACGCGCTGGTCGGTAATATTGTGCTCGATATTTATGTTATAGCCGGCGGAGGTGTCTACCTCGTTAAAAACTCTCGTCTTTTCAAAGGAAATCTGACCTTCGGCGGGCTTTGTTTCCTCAACCGTAATCTCTTCCTCTTCGGGAACGGATTCGGGAATGTCCACCTCGGCGAAAGCGAGCTGACCGCCTTCGTTTTCAGCCGCTTCTTCCCTTCTCTTTTCCTCAGCGAGCTGTTTTTCGATTTCAAGAGGCTCTTCATGAACGATTTCGCCGCCCAGAAGCGCGTCAATTTCATCGAGAGACCAGACTCTGCCCTCGTCGTACTTGTTAAGGTCGCTTAAAAAGTTGTTTTTATTCTCTTCAGCCATTGTTCACACCCCGATTATTTATCTCTCTGATACATTATTTCGTACATAAGAATCCCCGCCGCGACGGACGCGTTAAGGGAATTGATTTTGCCTTTTTGTTTAAGCGAAACAATATAGTCGCATTTTTCTCTGACAAGTCTGCCCAGTCCCCTGCCCTCGGAGCCGATTACAAGAGCGACCGCGCCGTCAAAATCCATTGTACGGCAGTCTTCGCCGCCCATATCCACGCCGTAAACCCAGCAGCCCTTTTCCTTTAACAAATCAATGGTTGCGGGAAGATTCGCAACCCGGCACACGGGTACGTATTCAAGCGCTCCCGCGCTCGTCTTGCCTACCGCGTAGGAAAGCGAAGCCGAACGGCGTTTCGGAATAATAACTCCGTGCGCCCCCGCAAGCTCGGCTGTTCTTATAACCGCGCCAAGATTGTGCGGGTCCTCCATTTCGTCGCAGACGATGATGAAAGGCTTTTCGTTTCTCTTTTCGGCAAGGGCAAAAATATCTTCGATTTCGGCATATTCGTGAGCCGCTACGAACGCGGCGACTCCCTGATGGTTTTCCCTGCCGCACATATAGTCGAGCTTTTTTCTGTCAACCTGTTTAACCGTAACGCCCTTATCGCGGCAGACGGCGACGATATTGCCGACCGCGCCGTTCTTTTCGCCCTTAAGGACAAAAAGCGTATCAATCTGTCTGCCCGCCCTAACGGCTTCGGCAACGGCGTTCCTGCCGATTAAAAGGTCCTGCCTGTTTGCTTCGTTATTTTCACGCATATTCGCACCCTGAACGCAATATTTTTGATAATAATCAATTAATTATACCATATTTAGTGTTATTTTGACAATATATTTTATAAAGAAAATTGAAAAAATTTGAGTTTTTACGGCATTGAAAAAAACGAGTGAAAATTATATAATAGCCTTGGAGTTGATTTGATGAAAAAGGAAACCTTCAGACACGTTTTCAAATTAGTAATTCTTATTCTTTTAACTGCTCTGGCAGTTGTTTTCGCATATAAGTACAGAAATGTTTTTATGCCCGAAGAAACAACCGTTCCGACCGATACTTCTTCTCTTACGCAAACCGGAACAGAGCCTGCAAGCGTAATCACTTCGGAAAACAAAACCGAAAAAGAATCCGAAAGCGAAAACGGAAAGGACAAAAAGAAAACAATCCTCAACGCCGACGTCGGCGGCGCTCACGAACCGACCGCCTTTGAAGCAAAGCTCTTCAACGCCGTGAACAGCAAGCGCAAAGAGGCGGGAGTGTCCGGACTCAACTGGAACGGCTGCCTTCACACGCTCGCAAAAACAAGGGCGGACGAAACCCTTTCCCTTTTCAGCCACACGCGTCCCGACGGCAGAAAGCCTTCAACCGTTCTGACCGATAACAAAATCGAATTCAGCCTTTTCGGCGAATGTCTCGCGAAGGGCGCGAAGGAAGATGACGAGGGCGTTTCGCTTCTTATCGACGGGCTCGTAAAAGAGAGCGAACAGTCCGAAACGGTTCTCGGCAGCGAGTATTCATACGCCGCCGTAGCCGTGTCGACGGATGACGACGGATACGTTTACGCGGTCATTCTTTTATGCAATCCGTAAAAATTCACTTTACTTTTACAGTTTAATGTGCTAATATATGAATACACTTTATTTTATTCGGGAGGAAAGTACAATGCCCGCTAAAAGAAAAAAAGACCCAAACGTCGACTTTTTATATGAATGCATTCTCCAGCTTCAGTCAAAGCAGGAATGCGAGGATTTCTTTACAGATCTTTGCACAATGAAGGAATTAAGCGCAATCGCTCAGAGAATTGTGGTTGCGAAAATGCTTTCCGAGGGCAAGGTTTATAAAGATATTGTCGAACAGACCGGCGCTTCAACCGCGACTATAAGCCGCGTCAACCGTTCGCTGATGTTCGGCGAGAGCGGTTACGACACTATTTTTGAGAGGTTGAAATGAGTTATTCCTCTTTCGCAAAGGTCTACGACGCTCTGACAAAGAACGTCGGTTACGAAAAAATAGCCGAAAGAATATGCTCCTTGCTTCGTGAAAACGGCGTAGGCAAGGGGCTTTTGCTTGATAATGCCTGCGGAACGGGCACTCTTTCGGTTCTTCTTTCAAAGGCGGGTTACGACGTAATAGCCGCCGATAAAAGCGCCGAAATGCTTTCTGCGGCTATGGAGAAAAACGCCGAAGAAAACGCCGGCATTCTTTTTCTCAATCAGAGTATGACCGGGCTCGATTTATACGGAACAATAAAAGCCTGCGTATGCACTCTCGACAGCATAAATCACCTTGAGAATTTTGACGAGGTGACAGCCGCTTTTGAAAAGGTGTCTCTTTTTACCGAAAAGGACGGCGTTTTCATTTTTGACGTAAACACTCTTTACAAGCATAAAAAGGTTCTTGAAAACAACATTTTCATTTATGACGAAAAGGACATCTACTGCGTCTGGCAAAACGAGCTTGACGGCGACTCGGTCAATATAAGCCTCGACTTTTTTACAAAGGACAAAAGCGGCGAAGTAATACGCACAAACGAGTTTTTCACCGAGACCGCATACGAGCTTGAAGAAATCGAAAAAGCCCTTGAAAAAGCGGGATTTTCGGTAATAAATATATTTGACGACTATACGGATTCGCCCGTAACCGATACAACCGAGCGGGCAGTATTCGTATGTAAAAAGGAGAAATAATGAGCTTTCTTGTAAGGATGATTTCGGTCGACGGAACGCTTACCGTAATGGCGGCGGACACGACCGACATTGTAAGCGAAATGCATAAAATACATAACACCTCAAAGGTCTGCTCGGCGGCTCTTGGCAGAACTCTTACGGCGGCTTCCCTTATGGGCAGCGTGCTCAAGGGTAAAGACGACACCGTAACCGTGCGTTTTAACGGCAACGGCAAAGCGGGCAGCGTTATCGCCGTTTCGGACTCCGAGGGCAACGTCAGAGGTTGTATCGGCGAGGCGAGGGTTGACCTGCCGCTCAATTCAAAGGGCAAGCTCGACGTCGCTTCGGCAATAGGCACAAACGGATTCTTAACCGTCATCAAGGATTTGGGGCTTAAAGAGCCTTACGTCGGTCAGGTGCCGATAGTCACGGGTGAAATTGCCGAGGACATAACCTCGTATTTCGCCGTAAGTGAACAGATACCGACAGTCTGCGGTCTGGGCGTTCTCGTCAATCCAGATACCGAAGATATTCTCTGTTCGGGCGGCTTTATTATTCAGCTTCTTCCGACTGCGGGCGAGGACACGATAGAAAAGGTTGAAAAGGGCATTGAAAAAATTGAACCCGTTACGACAATGCTCGCTAAAGGAATGACTCCCGAAGAAATCTGCCGCGCGGTTCTTCCCGAATTTGAGCTTGACGTTCTTGACACCGCGTCCCCCGTTTACCGCTGCAACTGCTCAAGAAAGAGGGTTGAGGCGGCTCTTATCAGCACGGGCGAAAAGGCGTTAAGAGAAATGGCTGAAGATGAGAAAACCGAGGTCACCTGTCATTTCTGCAACAAAAAATACGTTTTTACCCCCGAAGAAATTCTCGGATTAATCAAAAAATAATAACACTTGTAAAAATATATATTTGTGGTAAAATATAGTATTGAAATTTTTAAAGAAAGGAAGGTAGTTTTCAATGTGTGAATGCAACAAAGAAAAATACTACATCACAACCGCTATTGCCTACACTTCAAGAAAACCGCATATCGGCAACAGCTATGAAATCGTTTTGACCGACGCTATTGCGAGGTTTAAGCGAATGCAGGGCTATGATGTTTTCTTCCTTACGGGCACCGACGAACACGGTCAGAAGATTGAGGATTACGCCAAGGCGGCGGGCGTTTCGCCGAAGGAATACGTCGATAAGGTAGCCGGCGAAATCCGCGGTATCTGCGATTTGCTCAACACAACCTATGATAAATTCATAAGAACTACCGACGACTATCACGAAAAGGCAGTTCAGAAAATATTCAAAAAGCTCTATGACCAGGGCGATATTTACAAGGGCTCCTACGAAGGGCTTTACTGCGTCCCGTGCGAAAGCTTCTGGACCGAAAGCCAGCTGGTTGACGGCAAATGCCCCGACTGCGGCAGAGAGGTAAAGAAAGCGAGCGAGGAAGCGTATTTCCTTCGCCTTTCAAAATATCAGAAGCAGCTTGAGGATTACATTGAAAAGAATCCCGATTTCATTTATCCCGAAAGCAGAAAAAAGGAAATGCTCAATAACTTTATCCGTCCCGGCCTTCAGGATTTATGCGTTTCGCGCACCTCGTTCAAATGGGGCATTCCCGTTACGTTTGACGACAAGCACGTAATCTACGTCTGGATTGACGCGCTTTCAAACTATATCACGGCTCTCGGCTACGATACGGAAGAAAACAGCGACATGTACAGAAAATACTGGCCTGCCGACGTTCATATAATCGGCAAGGACATAGTCCGTTTCCACACGATTTACTGGCCGATTATGCTTATGGCTTTAGGCGAGCCGCTGCCCAAAAAGGTCTATGGTCACCCGTGGCTTCTTGTCGGCAACGATAAGATGAGCAAGTCAAGAGGCAACGTCATTTATGCAGACGGCCTGACAAAGCGTTTCGGCGTTGACGCGGTAAGGTATTATCTTCTTTCCGAAATTCCTCACGCGGCAGACGGTTCACTGACTTATGAAACCTTAATCGAAAGGTACAATTCCGACCTTGCCAATACAATAGGCAATCTCGTAAACCGCACCGTAGCGATGCAGAAAAAGTATTTCGACGGCGTTGTCCAATCAGGCGACGTAACCGAAGAAGTTGACGAAGACCTTAAAAAGACCGCTCTTGACTCTGTCGGAAAGGTCGCTTCTTCAATGGACGCGTTCTGTATTGCGGACGCGGTTGAGGCGGTTGTAAACCTTGCGAAGAGAAGCAATAAATATATCGACGAAACCGCGCCTTGGGCTCTCGCTAAAGACGAAAGCAAAAAGGCAAGACTCGGCACCGTTCTCTATAATCTTATTGAAAGCATACGCTTTATAGCGGTTCAGCTTCAGCCCTATATGCCCGAAACCGCCGAAAAGATTTTTGAACAGCTCAACTGTGACGAAAAATCCTACGAGTCTCTTAAATCCTTCGGCGCATTAAAGACGGGAACGGTTGTGAACGAACCGACTCCCCTCTTCAACAGAATTGACGCCGAAAAAATGTTAAAGGAAATTGAAGAGGAAATCGCCGCAAACATCCCTGCGGAAGAAGAAAAGCCCGCAGGCGTTATGATAAACATTGACGACTTTGCAAAGGTCGAATTAAGAGTTGCCGAGGTTAAGGACTGCGAGCCGATTAAGAGGGCGAAAAAGCTTTTAAAGCTCACTCTTGACGACGGCAGCGGCGTTCCGAGGACAGTCGCTTCGGGTATTGCGCAGTGGTACAAGCCCGAGGATTTAATCGGTAAAAAGGTTGTCGTTGTAGCCAACCTCAAGCCCGCCGTTCTTTGCGGAGTTGAAAGTCAGGGTATGATTCTCGCGGCAGACTGCGCCGAGAACGACGTAAAGGTGGTTTTCGTCGACGGTATGCCCAACGGAGCAAAAATCAGATAATGAATTACAGAAACATTTTTGACTCTCACGCCCATTATGACGATGAGCAATTTGATACTGACAGAGAAGCTTTGCTCTCCTCCTTTGCGGAGGAGGGCATTTGCGGTTGTATCACATGCGCTACTGACACAAAAAACTCGCCTGAGGCTGTTTCACTTGCAGAAAAATACCCGTTTATGTATGCGGCTGTCGGACTTCATCCGCTTAATATCGAAGATGAAGAAAGAGAAGATTACATTGATTTTTTCCGTTCACTCGCTTCAAACAAAAAGGTTGTTGCCATAGGCGAAATCGGTCTTGATTACCACTACGACTCGGCTCCGAGAGAAAAGCAAATTGAAGTTCTTGAAAAACAGATTATTCTTGCAAAAGAGCTTGATTTGCCCGTAATTGTTCACGACAGAGAAAGCCACGAGGACATTTTAAACATTCTCAAAAAACACAACCCGAAAGGCGTTGTTCACTGTTTTTCGGGCTCGGTCGAAATGATGAAAGAGGTCGTAAAGCTCGGCATGTATATAGGGCTCGGCGGCGCGGTAACATTTAAAAATGCAAAAAAGCCCGTCGAGGTGGCAAGGGAAGTTCCCCCCGACAGACTATTAATCGAAACCGACGCGCCGTATATGACGCCCGTACCGTTCAGAGGCAGGAGAAACGATTCTTCCCTGATTCCCTTTACGGCAGAAAAAATCGCCGAGGTAAGGAATACCACGGCGCAGGAAATATTGGATTTGACAAGCGAAAACGCAAAGAAATTGTTTAACCTGTAATTTTTGTTTTCGGGAACAGACGTTTTCCGACAAAGTAACAGCTCCCCTTTTTCAAGGGGAGCTGATTTATTATGAAAAATTATTTAGCCTGTTCAAAAAACGCCCTGTGAACCGCCTCGACCGCCTTGTCTGCGTCAGCCGCGTCAATAAGCACCGAAATTTTAATCTCGCTTGTAGCTATCATTTCGATATTGATATTCTGCTCATAAAGAGCCTCGAACATTCTTGAAGCTGTACCCGGATGCGATTCCATTCCCGCGCCGACAACCGAAACCTTGGCGACATTCGTATCGCACGCGATATTGCTGTCCTTAATATTGAAGATATTGCTGACCGCTTCAACAGCCGCTTCGGCATTGTCCTTTGTAACGGTGAAGGTAATATCCTTTGTGCCGTCGCGTCCTACAGACTGCAAAATGATGCCGACGTTGATTTTTTTCTGCGCAAGCTTTGCAAAAAGCTTGAACGCAATACCGGGTGTGTTAGGTATATTTGTAACTGCGATTCTTGCGACGTCCGTATCCTTTGTAACGCCTCTGATAAGCATTTTCTCCATTTTTGTAACCTCCTTGACGACTGTTCCGGGAGCCTTTATAAGACTCGAAAGAACCTCTAATTCAACGTTATATTTTTTCGCCATTTCGACCGAGCGGTTATTAAGCACCTGCGCGCCGAGCGTTGCGAGCTCAAGCATTTCGTCATAAGTGATTTCCTTAAGCTTTATGGCGCCGGGAATCTTTCTCGGGTCGGCTGTGAAAACGCCCTCGACGTCGGTAAAAATCTGGCAGCGGTCCGCGTGCATTGCGGCGGCAATCGCAACCGCCGAGGTGTCGCTTCCGCCTCTGCCGAGAGTAGTAATATCGTCGTATTTATTTAACCCCTGAAAGCCCGCGACAACAATAATGTTATGTCTGTCAAGCTCTGCGACAATTCTTGAGGTGTCAATCTTTTTTATTCTCGCGATTGAATAGGACGAATCGGTCGTCATTCCCGCCTGCCAGCCGAGAAGCGAAACGACGGGACAGCCGAGCTTTTCGATAGCCATGGCGAGAAGCGCTATTGACATCTGCTCGCCCGCCGAAAGAAGCATATCCATTTCGCGTTTTGATGCCTTGGGATTAATTTCCTTTGCCTTGTCAATAAGGTCGTCAGTCGTGTCGCCCTGAGCGGAAACCACAACGATAACGTCGTTACCCTTGCGGTATGTGTCCGTAACAATCGACGCAACATTCATAACCCTTTCGGCGTCCGCAACGGATGTGCCGCCGAATTTCTGAACAATCAATGCCATATTCTTTCCCCTTTAATATCAATAATCCGTAACAGGAATAAGTGATTTGATTTCGACAGACTCCATTCCGCCGAGCTTTTCCTTAAGCTCGCCCTCGGTGATTTTTTCGGTCACGAAAGCAAATTCGTCGGGAAGCTGATTCTTTCTCTCAAGCACCTTATAAATGCCCAGAGCCCTGTCGAATCCGGCAAGCGAGTCGTCATTAACATTATATGCCCTGATATAGAAACGTGAGGACAACGTGTCGTTCGAAGCGACAAAATCCCTATCGTTTTCAGCCCAGGGAATCATCTTTGTCCTGCCGAAATTCCTTGCGCAGTCAATAACGTCGGCAACAACGGCGCTCGCCGTAGGAAGCTTGCCCGCGCCGCGTCCGTAAAATACCGCGTCGCCCAGAGCGTTTCCGCGGACAAGAATCGCGTTGAACACGCCCGAGGTCGTAGCGAGGACGCTGCCGTCCATAACTATTGACGGTCTTACCTCGGCGCAGATTCTGCCGTCGGGAAGCTTTTTGGCGGAACCGATAAGCTTTATAACGCCGCCGAAATCCTTTGCAAAATCGACGTCCTCAAGCGTAATGCCGCGTATTCCCTGAGTGTAAACCTGGTCGGGAAAAACGTGCTTTCCGAACGCGAGGTCGGCAAGAATACAGATTTTTCTTCCCGAATCTATGCCCTCTATATCAGCCGTCGGGTCCTTTTCGGCATAGCCCTTCTGCTGAGCGCGAAGAAGAGCCTCGTCCATAGACATACCTTCGTCTATCATTTTTGTAAGAACGTAGTTTGTCGTGCCGTTAAGGATGCCGGCGATTTCGATTATCTCATTCGCCGAAAGGCAGTTATTGATAGGTCTTATTATCGGGATTCCGCCGCCGACGGACGCCTCGAACATATAGTTCGCGTTATGGTCCTTTGCAAGTCTTAAAAGCTCATAACCCTTCTGAGCGACGAGCTCTTTATTCGACGTTACGACGCTTTTTCCCCTTTGGAGAAGTTGTGAAGTGAATTCGTAGGCAGGGTGAATTCCGCCCATGGTTTCAACAACAATCCCTACCTCGTCGTCAGAGATTATATCGTTAAAATCCTTTGTGAACTTGTCGGAATTCGGGTCGAGCGGAAAATCCCTTATGTCGAGAATGTATTTAAGCTCAAGCTCGTCAAGGGAATTGCGACCGACAATGGTATCGTGGTTTTTTATAAGCACTTCAACCACGCCGCTGCCGACTGTGCCGTAGCCCATAACCGCAACCTTCATTTGCTTCACTTCCTTTTAATCAACCTGTTTTTTACGCCCCGAAACAAATGGGCGCAGAAAAACAAGTTATATAATATCACAAAAATTCGATTAATAAAAGATTTTTTTGCGAAAAAACAGTTATTTTTCGTTATTTTTATATTTTTTTATTATTATTCATTGTCTAATTACAAAAAATAGTATAAAATAGATATATTAATAAGTTAATTATCCGATTTTTTTCGCCCTCGGGCAACGGAGGAAAAAATGAACGACGTTGAAAGAAAAAGAAAATTTATAATCGACATTTTATACATCGCCGTACTTGTGGCGCTGTTCTATATTTTTATGCACTACGGCTTCGGTCTGTTTATGCCGTTTGTGTTCGCGTTCTTTCTGGCGATATGCTTACAGAAGCCCGTTAATTTTTTCGTCAGGAAAACTCCGTTAAAGCGCGGCGTTGTTTCGACGGTTTTAGTGCTTCTTATCGTTTTTGCGATAATTACAATAATAAGTCTTATCGGCGCGAGAATTGTTTCCGAGTTCAAGGGATTTTTCCAGTTCCTTATGTCAAAGTTCGACAATATGCCCGAATTTATTGAGCAGATTAAAAAGTGGTTCGCAAACAATCTCAATTTCCTGCCGGACAGCGTAAAAACCTCAATGTCCGACTCGATAACGAATTTCCTGCAAAACACGTTTGTTTCGGCTGAGGAAGCGGAAAAGAGCTCATCGTTCAGCTTCGGCTCGCTGCTGTCTCCGATTATGTCCATCATAAGCTCGGCGAAGGCAATTCCCTATGTTCTTGTCGGAATTCTCGTTTCAATAATCACCTGCTGCTTTATGACCTCGGACTATCCGAATATCAGGGATTTCATTCTCAACCAGTTCTCACCCGAAAAGGCTAAAAAGATTTCTCAGGCGAAGCACCTTATCTTTTCGTTCTTAGGCAAAATGGGCAAGGCTTACGCGCTGATTCTCACAATAACGTTCATCGAGCTTGTTGTCGGCCTTTCGCTTCTTTCGATACTCAATATCTATACGGGCGGCTATATCGTAATAATCGCTCTTTTAACCGCGATTATCGATATCATCCCCGTTCTCGGCACGGGTTCGGTTCTCATTCCGTGGGCGGTAATTTCGCTGATTACCGGCAACTACGCCTTAGGCATAGGACTTCTCGTTATGTATGCAATCATCACCGTCATAAGACAGGTTATCGAGCCCAAGCTCGTTGCGGGTCAGCTCGGTCTGCCGCCTTTCCTTACGCTTATGGCTATGTATATCGGTTCCCAGATTTTCGGCGTGCTCGGCATTTTCCTGCTGCCGCTTTCGATTATCACAATAAAGGCGCTCAACGACGAAGGTATCATTCACCTTTACAAACCGCTTAAGAAAAGAGAGGCAGTCACCGCAGAAATCCCCGCGGCTTCTCAGGAGGGAAGTGAAGAAAAATGATTGACATTCACTGTCACGTTCTTCATAAAATCGACGACGGCGCAAAAGACCTCGGCGAAGCGGTAAGGCTTTGTTCAATTGCCGAAAGGCAGGGACTGACCGATATTATCGTCACCCCGCATTTCGCCGATTACGACAGCATTGACGAATTCGTATCTCTTCGCGAAGAAAGGCTCAACGAGCTTACCGAAGCGCTTGAGGAGGAAGAAATCGAGCTTAATATTAAAACGGGATGCGAGCTTTATCTTGACGAAATGATTTTTTCGGCTCCCGACCTCGACAGAGTTACGCTCAACAACAGCCGTTATTTGCTCTGCGAATTTTCGCTGCGCCATTTTGACTTTGACGAAGCGTTAAGCTGGATTGACGAGCTTATTCACCGCGACTACGTTCCCGTAATCGCCCATCCCGAAAGATACAATACATTTTTACGCGCCCCCGAATTCATAAACGAATTCGCCTCCCGCAAGGTTCTTTTTCAGCTCAACGCCGATTCCCTTACGGGCGGCAACGGCAAGAGCTGCTTTTCGCTCGCGTGCCTTATGCTTGAAAACAATCTTATTGATTTTATCGGCAGCGACGCCCATTCACCCGATTTCAGGGCTAACGACCTGCTTACGAAATCAAAGTATTTTCCCGATTTTATTGAAAGGGAAACGCTTGAAAAACTGCTTGAGGAAAACCCCGCCTCGGTACTCGGCGACAGAAGGATTATTCTTCCCGAGAGAGGCGTTATATAAGAGGTGTTATTATGCCATCAATTGAAATAATCGATATTTCCCGCGAAATGCTTACAAGCGAGGTTTACCCCGGTGACCCCGAGGCAAGACTCGAAAGACTTAAAAAAATCAGAAACGGCGACGAATACAATCTCAGCCGCATTTCCACGGGACTTCACAACGGCACTCACGTTGACGCCCCGCTGCATTTCTTTGACGACGGGGATTCGGTCGACATCCTTGAGCTCGAAACGTTCATAGGTCCCTGCACCGTTATCGAAACTCCCGCAGGGCTTCTTACGGGAGCGGACGTTGAAAAGCTTTTCCCGAGGGTATGCGACAGAGTTCTGTTAAAGGGCAAGGGAAGAACCTTCCTTCATCCGAGCGCGGCGAGCGAAATCGCCTTCCGCGGATGCAAGCTTCTTGGCATTGACGCGCCTTCGATTGAAAAGGTCGGCTCCGACGGCAGTGCTCACCGCTTCCTTCTGGGCGAGGGCGTTGCGCTTCTCGAAGGACTTGACCTTACCGAAGCGCGCGAGGGCGAATACTTTATCGCCGCCCAGCCTGTTCTGATTGAAGGAGCCGAAGCGGCTATGTGCCGCGCCGTACTTATAAAAGACCATATCTTCTGGAGTGGCAGTCGTTAATCCGACTCTGAATACACTTTTTACGGGAGTTTTTCAATGAAAAGGAAAAATGAGTACAAGGGTATTTACACTTCAATAGCTACCCTCATAAACATAATAATAATTACGGGTATGTACGCCTATGTCTGGTATACGTTTTACAGGCGGATTATGGGAAACAATATCTTCCGCCGTCCCGGTAATTTTCTTGTAATCGCGGTTTACGCTGCTTTGTATTTTATTCTGCAGAATGTTTACGGCGGATTCAAGATAGGGCATCTGAAGCTGTCCGACGTGCTTTTCGCGGGACTGCTTTCAACGCTTATCAACACCGCTTTCGCCTATGCCCAGATTTGTCTTATCGCGGCGGCGCTTGTTAAGCCCACTCCGCTTTTATTCCTGTTCTGCGCGGATATTGCTGTGCTTGTTCTCTGGGGAATGTTTGCGGACATGCTTTTCTACAAGCTTTTCCCGCCGAGAGAAATCCTGCTTATAGTCGGTAACGAGCATTATTCGAAGCTTCGAAGTAATTTCGACTCAAGATATGAGAAATTCCAGATTGCCGAGGATATCGCCATAGCGGACACCGACCTCGAGACAGTAAAGCAGAAGGCTCTTCAGTACGGCTCGGTAATTCTTTACGACATTGAAGCCAATATCAGGAATATTCTTCTTAAGTTCTGCTTTGAAAACTCGGTCAGGGTTTACGTAACGCCTAAAATTTCCGACGTAATTATGCGCGGCGGCTCGGTTGTTGACTTATTCGATACTCCGCTGGTTCTTTGCCGTAATTTCGGACTTACGCTCGGTCAGAGAATTGTAAAAAGGATTATGGACATTGTCCTTTCGTCAATAGGCATTATAATAACCGCGCCGGTTATGCTTATAATTGCGATTGCAATTAAGATAGAAGACGGCGGTCCCGTATTCTTCAAGCAGCGCCGTTCGACGCTTGACAACACGAGATTCAATATACTTAAGTTCAGAAGCATGGTTGTCGACGCAGACAAGGACGGTTTCCGCGGCGCGTCGGCTCATGACGAAAGAATCACAAAGGTCGGAAGACTAATACGACCGTTCAGGCTGGACGAGCTTCCGCAGTTCTTCAATGTTTTCAGGGGCGATATGAGCATTGTCGGCCCGAGGCCCGAAAGAGTTGAACATATGAAAGCGTTCACCTCGGAAATACCCGAATTTCCTTTCCGTCTTAAGGTTAAGGGCGGTCTTACGGGTTACGCGCAGGTCTACGGCAAATACAACACCACCCCGCTTGACAAATTAAAGCTCGACCTTATTTATATTCAGAACTATTCGTTCCGCCTTGACGTCAAGCTTTTGCTTATGACTATAAAAATCCTTTTCCAGAAGGAAAGCACCGAAGGCTTTGACGAAAAGGAAACGAAAAAGATTTATCAGAATTATATCAAAACTCAGGAGCCGAAATCTGCTGAGAAAAAAGATAAAAAGGATGACGGAGGAGAAAAAAATGAGAAGAATTAAAGCGGTACTTTGCGTTTTGCTGGCGTTGTGTATGATAATCCCGTTTGCCGCCTGCAAAAAGGAGGAAGAACCGCCTTCAACGACGGTAACAACAACCGAACCCACGACGGAAGCCGCGCCGAAGAATATTAACATTCTTACCGGCGAAGCGAATTTAAAGGACGAAGCGATAGGCAGGCGTCCGGTCGGCATTATGGTTGAAAACCATCCCGACGCGCGTCCTCAGTGGGGGCTCAATACGCCCGATATCGTTGTCGAAGGACTTGTCGAGGGCGGCATTACGAGAATGCTCTGGCTCTATTCGGATGTTTCCGAGGTTGAAAAAATCGGTCCGTGCAGAAGCGCGAGAAACAACTATGTTGAGGTTGCCGAAGCCTTTGACGCTATCTACGCTCATTTCGGCGGCAGCTCGCACGCGTACAGACTTATGAACAACGATTCGTCAATCGACCATATCGACTATAAGAACGGCGACGCGAAATATGACCGCGACCATTCAAGAGGCGTTGCTACCGAGCATACCGCCTATACAACTGGCGAATGGCTTATGCAGGGTATTGAGAACAAGGGAGTCCGTACCGAAATAAAGGAAGAGTATACGTCCCCCTTCACCTTTGCGAAGAGCAAAAAGACTCTTTCCGGCGGCGAATGCAAGGAGGTAAAGGCTTCCTTCTCATACAGCTATAACCACACCTTCAAATATGACGAAACAGACGGTCTTTATTATAACTATATGAACTCGAACCGTATGATGGACGCCGACGGAACGCAGATGGCGGTTTCAAACGTCCTTATCATTTCCTGTAACGTGTCTTACTATGACAGCAAGTACGCCGAGTGGAATCTCTCAAGCGGCAGCGGCTATTATATTTCAAACGGCACCTACGAAGAAATCAAATGGGAAAAGGGTTCGACTCACGATATGTTCAGGTTCACCGACAAGGACGGCAAGGAGATTGAATTCAACATCGGAAAATTCTGGATTGGCTTTGTCCCGAGCGGCAACACGACAATTTCATAACAATAAAAAAATAAACGCCCAGCCGAAATACCCGGCCGGGCGTTTTTTATTATGCATTTTTAACCTTCGTCGAAGAAACCGATTATCGCAATACCGACTATCGCGACGCCTATTGCAAGGTAATGTTTCCACGAAAGCTTTTCCTTAAGGAAAATTCTTCCCCAGATTACCGACACAAGACAGTAGGACGAAATCATCGGAGCCGTCATTGTAAGATGCTCGGTGTCGGCTATGGCGTAAATATAGGCGAACTGACCTGCGGTCTCGCATATCGCGCCGAGATACTTCGGAACTTCCTTTTTGGGAAGGAAATTCTGTTTTTTAATAAACTTGACATAAATGAACGCCGCTGTGCCGCAGGCGAGGAAAGTCAGCTCATACGCAACGTTCGCCGAGCTTTCGTCAAGCGTTTCGAGAACTCTGTTGTCGGCAAAAGTGCCAAGCGCGTCAAGCAAACAGTAAATCAGCGGAAGAATAATCGCAAGCGGGGATTTGGCGTATTTGTAATTCGCCTTTTCCTGTCTGAGCTTGCGTAATTCTTCGTCCTCCCTCGATTCGACGAAGCCAAGTCCCGCTACGCCGGCAATTACCATTGCAACGGCAACATACTGCATCGGCACCATACCGATTTTTTCTTTCCTTAAAAGCGCCATAACAACCGCCATTACGGCTACAAGCGCGCCCGAGGAATTACAGATGGGCGAAGAAACCGACAGTTCGATATATCGAAGCCCTATGTAACCTATCGCCATTGAAACTATATACAACGCCGATACAGGAAGATATTTTATAAATACGTTTGCGTTTATTTCGACTCCGCCGATGAATATTTCATAAGCAGCATGAAGTCCCATAACAACGCCGACCGCGGTAACCATTTTGTAATGGCTGAATTTATCTCTCGCGTCGGCGCAGCCGATTTTTGAAAACAAGTCGCTGCCGCTCCAACAAAGCAGAGCAATCAAAGCGAGCCAGAACCACATCATTTTATCCCGTTCTCCCGATATTTATCAGTTAATATAAGGCATCGGATTTACGGACGAACCGTTAATTCTTACCTCGAAATGACAGTGCGCGCCGGTTGAGTTTCCGGTCGAGCCCGCGAGCGCAATAACCTGGCCTGCGGAAACGTACTGTCCGGAATAAACCTTCAGCTGCGAGCAGTGAGCGTAGAGCGTCGATATTCCGCCGCCGTGGTCTATTGTGACGCAGTAGCCGTAGCTTCCGTTCCAGCCCGAGGATGTAACCGTACCCGAATCCGCCGCGACGATGGTTGCGCCGTAGGTACCTCCCGGTCTGCAAAGGTCAACGCCCGTATGGAAGCCTCTCGACCTCCAGCCGTAAGGCGAGGAAACAACGCTTGCTCCTACGCACGGCCATATAAACCTTCCGTATCTTGCGGTTGAGCCTATATCGGACGACGTCGAATAACTGCCGTAACCGTAGCCGTAGCTGTAACGCGATTTCGTGCCGACCTCAACCTTCTTGTCGACCTTTTCCTTCGTGGTGACTCTTGAAATCTCCTTGACAGAGGTTCTTACGCCGTCGACATAGGTTATAAGCTCGGTGACGACCTGCTCGCCCTCAACGCCCTCGGTAATTGTTCTCGAGGTGCCGACGTACAGCGATGAGTTTTTAACCTCGACCGTGTTATACGGAACGGCGACAGTTCTTTTTTCGGTCTTTGTGACCTTAACGCGCAGGTAGTTTACCTGATTTGAGATAAGAAGCTTCTGCCCCTCATAAATATCGTCGTTGACGCCGAGGTCGGGATTGAGCTCATAAAGCTCGCTCGTTTTAAGGTCAAACATATCGGCAATGCCTGAGGTTGTGTCGCCCGCCTTGACCGTGTAATACTCGGCTTCAACCTTAGTTGTATTAAGTCTGTTCTGAAGAACGTCGGCGTTCCAGATAATGCTCTCGTTATCGGGATAAAGCCCCTGAACATACTGGACGTTTTCGACAAAGCCGACGGTCGTGTTCTTTTCGTTGGTCTGATACGGTTCAAGAAGCTTGTCGAACACGCTTACCGCGTCGGTTTCGTTCTTGACCGCGCAAAGAAATTCGTTATCGATATAAATGCCGCAGGCGTTGGTTATATTACTGTCGGAGCTTTCCATAAGCCTGTCGCATATCGTCGACGCGTCGTTGAGATAATTAAGGGCGACGGGCTTAACCGTATAACTCGCGCGAGAGAGCGTCTGCTCCTGCGAGAATTCGTCAATATCAAGCCTTTCAACCGCTTCGTTCTGGGCGGAAAGGTAAACCTCTTCGTTGGCGACGTAGCCTACGGTTTTACCGTCATAATCGACCTCAAGCGCGAAAGTCCTGTCCGCAAAGGAACGGATTGTCGCAAGAAGAATAATCAATGCGATAATCGGGAGAACCGTATTGACGGCGTATTCAAAAACTCTTCTGTGCTTTTCAAACGCCTTACGGACATAGTATTTGCAGTGGGAAGCATAATGCTCCTTATCAATCACCTTAAGCTCTTTAAGAATATCTCTCGTATTCTTAATTTCCTGAATAAAATCCCTTGTCTCGTCAAATACCGAGTGAAAGGTCTTGAGCAGAAAGCTGTCAATCGCCTTAAAGGCAATAACAAACGCCGCGCCGACGGCAAGGAAAGGCTTGACAGCCAGTCTGCCGGCACGTTTAAGAACTCTTTTTGCAATTCTTACGAACTGAATTCCGAGCAAATATGTGTAATTGTAAAAAACTTCGGACATTTTTTCCTTCCTTTTTTACACTTGATTTTTACGGACAATTTGTTATTTTACCATAAACGGCAGTTTTTTTCAAGTCGGCGGTCAGATGCTCGGCTGGGTGAACATTTTATTGACCTGACGGCGAATAAGCCTGTGCTCTTCCTTTTCCATTTCACTGTCGTCCCTAAGAAGAGCCGCCGCGGCATTTCTTGAAAGCATAAGCAGCTCGTTATCGGAAAGCAGCGAGGCAATTTTAAGCTGAGGCAAACCGTGCTGCTTTGAGCCGAAGAAATCACCGGGTCCCCTCATTTTCAGGTCCTCATCCGCGATTTTAAAGCCGTCGGTCGTACTGCACATAATGTCAAAACGCTGTCTCGCCGTTTCGCCCGCGGAATCGGAGACGAGAATACAGGTTGACTTTGCGTTTCCGCGCCCGACTCTTCCGCGAAGCTGATGAAGCTGGGAAAGACCGAACCTCTCGGCGTTTTCAATTACAATCAGAGCGGCGTTGGGAACGTCGATGCCGACCTCTATTACGACCGTGGAAATGAGCAGCTGGATTTCGTTATTCGCAAAGCTCTTCATAACGGCGTCCTTTTCGGCGCCCTTCATCTGGCCGTGCAAAAGCCCGACCTTATAGCCCGAAAATACGGTTGAAGAAAGCTTTTCGTAATATTCCTTCGCGGGGACGAGGTCGCTTTCACCCTCGGAGACGAGCGGGCATACAATAAACGCCTGCAGGCCGCTGTCAAGGTGTTTTTTTATAAAGTTATATATTCTTTCGTGATACTCGCCCGTTACGAAATATGTTTCGGTCTTAATTCTGCCGCGCGGCATTTCATCGAGCACCGAAACGTCAAGGTCGCCGTAAATAATCAGGGCGAGAGTTCTCGGAATAGGCGTGGCGGACATAACAAGGACGTGAGGGCTTTCGCCCTTTTCCCTTAAAACGGTTCTCTGGTTGACGCCGAAACGGTGCTGCTCGTCGGTTACGACAAAGCCGAGTCTGCAAAACTCGACGTCCTGCTGAATAATCGCGTGGGTGCCTATGACGAGGTCGGTTTCTCCGTTTTTAATTTTTTCCTTGATTTCGCGTTTTTCCTTCGCCTTTGTGCTGCCCGTCAGAAGCTCGATTTTAAGGTCCGTTCCCCTGAACATTTCCTTAAATGTCCTGAAATGCTGTTCGCTTAACACCTCGGTCGGAGCCATAAGAGCCGACTGCATTTTATTTTTAGCAACCGTGTATATAAGAGCCGCCGCGACCGCAGTCTTGCCCGAGCCTACGTCGCCCTGCAAAAGCCTGTTCATGGATTTTTCCGAAGCCATATCCCTTACCGCTTCGTCAATGCTTCTCTTCTGGGCGTCGGTCAGCTCAAAAGGAAGAGTTTTTATAAACTCAGCCGTGTAATCGTTCTTTATAATATGTCGGTTTTCGGTCTGTCTGTTCTTGTCCTTAAGTCTTATCAGACCCATCTGAAGATAGAAAAGCTCGTCAAAAATCAGCCTGCGCCTGCCCTTTTCAAGCTCGGCGTTGTCGGCGGGAAAATGAACCGCCTTTAAAGCATCCTTTAACGGGCAGAGCCTGTATTTTTCAAGAAACTCAACGGGCAACGGGTCGGTTATAATTTCGTCAATATGCTTTAACGCCTCCGCAACGCACTTTTCAATAGTTCTTGAAGAAAGCCTTGACGTCGCGTGATAAATAGGTCTTATCTTATCGTTCTGCTGAGCTTTTATAAACATGGGCGAAAGCATTTCGCGCACGCCTATTCTCGAATAAAGGACCTTTCCGTAGAAAAGGTACTCCTCGTTTTCCTTCAGCATCTGAGGAATATACTTATTATTGAAAAACGTGAGGTTGAGCACTCCCCTGCCGTCGGTCACCGAGGTTTTATATAGCGTTCTTCCGCCTTTTATAAGGTGCTTTGTCGGCGTATGGGAAACAACGGCTCTGATACAGCAGTTTTCGTCAACCGGCGCGTCCTTGATTGAAACAATTTTGCTCCAGTCCTCATAGTTACGCGGATAAAAATGCAAAAGAGCGTCAACAGTATCGACGCCGAGCTTATTGAACTCGGCGGCTCTTGCGCTGCCAACACCCTTTAAATATTTAATGTCCGTGTTACTGTCCATTTTTTATCAATAACTCCACTTTTCGATTTCAGAGTACCATTTGTCGGTTTCAATATTCAGATTCACGCCGCGAAGCGAAGCCGCAACGCCCGTCCTGAAGCACAGCGGCGCAAACGGAATATCGCGCATAAATACCGCGCAGAACGCCTCGACTGTCATATTCGAGCTTAAAACGTCATTGTAAGCGAGGGCGGTTTCGCCGTCTGAATCGATACCCGCCGAGCAAAGCCCGCCGTCAAAAAAGAACGCGTCAAGATTCATATCCGCGCCGAGCTTTATTTCGCCTATATACATATCGAAATCGCCGCTTTTAATTCTCTTCTGATAGGTTTCGAAATCCACCTTGTCAACGCTTACCCTCATACCCAGGTCGTTAAGAGAATCGGCAATCATCTTAGCCGCGTCAACCCTGAATGAATTGTCCTTATTGACAAGTATTTTAATATTCAAAAGCGTTTCGCCGTCCGAGCGTATTCCGTCGTAGCCTAATTTGTTATAACCCGATTTTTCAAGGAATGACAGCGCGGATGCGGAATTAAGCGACGCGCTTATGTCCTTTGATTTACTCCAGTTCGGGTTAAAGGGAATTCTTGTCGCAACCGCGTTCCCCCTGTAAGCGTTCTGAACTATTTTTTCAATGTCAACCGCGCACGCAACCGCAGCTCTTACATTCACGTCGGAAAACGCCCTTTCCCTTCCGTTAAAGCCGAGGTATACAAGGTTGTTGAGAAGCACGCTTCTTGTAACGGCGTTGATTTTATTGTACGCGCCGCCGTTAAGGGAATCAAAGCAGAAGCTAATGTCGCCGGTCTGAAGAACGTAAGCCTCGTTAATCGCCTTTGAGATATCGACAAGCTCGATTTTATTTATCTTCGCGCTTGTGTTCACGCTGCTTTTTTCAAGCGTTTTTCCGTCCGTCGCGACAAACGGCCCGCTCCCCACGGGAACGGTGTCCGCGCTCTCGGCAGTCATATTCTTAACTATCGGGAAGGTAAGAAGAGACAGGGCAAACTGATTATTGCCCGCCATTTCGAATACGAGGCTTTGGGCGTCGCTTACAGTCGCGGATTTTATTGTGTAAAGAAGCGAGGAATAGGCGTTGGATTCAAGAGCCTTTGAAAACGAGTAGACAACGTCCTCGCTGGTAATTCTGCTTGAATCCGAAAAATACGCGTCGATAAGCGTTACCGAAATAAGGTTTCCCTTTACCTTGCCGCTCGCGGCGAGCACGGGAACCTCGTTATAATTCGAATCGATTCTGTAAAGCGGCTGAAACAGCACCGCGTCAAGCTGGCTGTTGACCTCGCTCAGAGCATAAAACGGGTTAAGACTGTCGTTCGCCGAATAGGGTAATTTAAGAACGTTCTGTTCCTTGTCCGTATCCCTTACGCCGACGCCCGAGGGCGCGGTTGTCGGCGCCTCCTGCTTTTTATTGCCGCAGGAAGCGAGAAAAAGAACAGCTATTACAAGTAAAACCGCAACTACCCTATTTTTTGTCATAATAAATTCTTTCAACCTCAACTGTTTTTGAGCTCGATTTGTCAACGGTGAAAATACAGCCCATTATACAACAATCGGTTTCGGGATTCTCAAATCTTTTAGGAATTCCCGTCCTGAACTTTTCTATAATTATCTCGGGAGTAATTCCGAGCACTGAATTAATCGGCCCGCACATACCAAGGTCGGTAATATAGCCCGTGCCGTCGGGCAGAATCTGCTCGTCCGCCGTCTGAACGTGAGTATGAGTGCCGAACACGGCCGATACCCTGCCGTCAAGGTAAAAACCGAAAGCGCGTTTTTCACTCGTGACCTCGGCGTGAAAATCGACAAGAATAATGTCGACCTCTTTTTTAAGTTCTTCAATAACCCTGTCTGCGCAGTCAAACGGATTTTCAAGCGGTTCCATATACGTCGTTCCGAGAATGTTGGCAACGCCGATTCTCACAAAGCCCTTATCGATTATGCCGAAGCCCTTTCCGTAAACGCTGTCCTTATAATTCGCGGGACGTATAACGCTCAGGGTTTCGTCATAGAACTTATACATTTCCTGACGTTTGAAAGCGTGATTTCCCGTTGTGATGAAATCGGCTCCCGCCGAAAAAATCTGCTGGGCGGAAAACGGGGTAATACCGTTGCCCTTTGCCGAATTTTCGCCGTTGACGATACATACGTCAACGTCCTTTTCCTTTTTTATCAAAGGCAGTTTTTTCATAAGATAGTCGGTCCCGACACTGCCTACGACGTCGCCGACGCACAGAATTCTGACTGTTGAATTCATCTTCTTTTTTCCGTTCTACGAGGCATTACCCTCTAATTTTTAAAGCAGAGGGAAGCGTGAACTTTCCTCTGCCTTATTAATTGCATTTTTAATTATTTCGCGTAGTCAACCGCGCGGTTTTCTCTTATGATATTGACCTTAATCTGACCGGGATATTCAAGCTCATCCTCAATCTTTTTGACAATATCGCGCGCCACAAGAATCATACGGTCGTCCGAAACAACGTCGGGCTTAACCATAATTCTGACCTCGCGTCCCGCCTGAATAGCGAAGGATTTTTCAACGCCCTCGAACGAGGTTGCGATTTCTTCAAGCTTTTCAAGACGTTTGATATAGTTCTGTACGTTTTCGCGTCTGGCTCCGGGTCTTGCGGCTGAAATAGCGTCCGCCGCCTGAACGAGGCAGGCAACTATTGTCTTTGCCTCAACGTCGCCGTGATGCGCCTGAATCGCGTGAACTATATTCTCGTTTTCCTTATACTTTTTGGCATACTCAACGCCGAGTTCAACGTGAGAGCCTTCCATCTCGTGGTCAAGCGCCTTGCCTATGTCGTGAAGAAGTCCCGCGCGCTTAGCCGCCTTGACGTCCGCGCCGAGTTCCGCCGCCATAAGTCCCGCAAGATAAGAAACCTCAAGCGAATGGTTGAGTACGTTCTGACCGTAGCTGGTACGGTATTTGAGCTTACCGAGAAGCTTAACGAGCTCGGGATGAATATTGTTTACTCCCGCGTCGATAACGGCTCTTTCGCCCGTCTGTTTTATAGTAGCTTCAACCTCTTTTTTAGCCTTTTCGTAGGTTTCCTCAATCCTTGTGGGATGGATTCTGCCGTCCTGAACAAGCTTTTCAAGAGCGAGCCTTGCTATCTCACGTCTTACCGGGTCAAAGCACGAAACCGTAATCGTTTCGGGCGTATCGTCGATAATAAGGTCGACGCCCGTAATTGTTTCGAGGGTACGGATGTTACGTCCCTCACGGCCGATAATTCTGCCCTTCATATCGTCGCTGGGCAGCGCGACAACCGAAACCGTGGCTTCGGCGGCATGGTCCGCGGCGCAGCGCTGAATAGCGGTTGCGATAATCTCGCGGGCGAGCGATTCCGCCTCGTCCCTTGTTTTCTGCTCGTAATCGTAAATCTTGACCGCCTTGTCGTGAACAAGCTCCTGTTCAAGATTTTCAAGCAGGAATGCCTTTGCCTGCTCCTTGGTGTAGCCCGAAATCTTTTCGAGCATTTCGAACTGGCTCTTTTTAAGAGCGTCAACCTCAGCGATTTTGTCGTCCGCTTCACGCAGTTTCCTGTTGAGGGTTTCTTCCTTCTTTTCCATAGTCTCGACTTTTTTGTCAAGACTTTCTTCTTTTTGAATTATACGTCTTTCCTGGCTCTTGACTTCGTTACGTCTTTCGCGAAGTTCCTTGTCCGCTTCGGTTCTTTCGGCCTGAATCTGTTCTTTGGCTTCAAGAATTATTTCCTTGCGGCGGCTTTCCGCTTCAGTCATCGCCTGGTTAAGTATACGAGCCGCTTCGTCTTTTGCCGAGCCGATAGCCTGTTCCGCAAATCTTTTGCGTACAATCTGGCCGATTATAAAACCGACTACGCCGAAAACGACGGCGGCAGCAACAATTAAAATCAGTGCTAATGTACTATCCAAAAATCGTTCCTCCTTCTTTAAAAAAATTTTTTCAATATCTGAAAGTTGTAATCAAATATCATTGATATTGTTGTTAAGAGTATAGTAAACCACAATATCTTTTATATTTTATAACTATTACATTAAAATGTCAAGTAAATTACTTTACATTTTTGAATAAAAAATAACGGACGAAACAGTGGTTTCATCCGTCATTTATGATATTTGCCGCCGCCGTTTATTGAAAACGCGCGGTATATCTGTTCAAGCAGCATTACCCTCGCCATCTGATGGGGAAAGGTCAGCCTTGACATTGAAAATCTTTCGTCGGAAACGGCCTTGATTTTTTCGCTTAAACCGAAGGAGCTTCCTATGATAAAAACAAAGCTGCTCATCCCGCCCAGCGAGACCGTATTGAACATATTTGCCAGTTCCTCGCTCGATTTCTGCTTTCCCTCGATACAAAGCGAAACGACATACGAGCCTGAGGGTATTTTTTCCTTTATTTTTTCAGCCTCGGCGTCAAGGGCGAGCTCAATCTGCTTTTGCGAGGGATTATCGGGCAGCGCATAGGGCGTGAGCTCAACAATTCCCAGCCTGCAAAACGGTTTTAAGCGCTTTTCGTATTCGGCGCAGAATTCGCGCATATAGCTTTCCTTAAGCTTGCCAAGAGCAATTACGGTGACGTTTATCACAGACTGATCACCCTTTCATCATTTATCGGTTTTGCGACCTTCAGAACGTAGTCCCTGCCCTCAACCGCGCCCATAAGGTCGAGCTCGGCTTTCGTCGTCTGGTAAGCAAGAGACGGCAGATTGTTTTCCCTGCTTAAATGCCCTAAAATCAGCCTTGTCGTTCCGCTTTCAATAAGCTGTTTCGCAAACTCGGCGCAGCTGTCGTTTGAAAGATGCCCGACACCCGACATAATTCTTCGCTTGACGTGATACGGGTATGACGAACAGCGCAGCATATTCAGGTCGTGGTTGCTTTCAAGCAGAACCGCATCGCAGCCGGGAAGAGCCGCTTTGACGTCATCCGAAACATAGCCCATATCAGTAGCTATTCCTATGCTTCTGCCGTCGGGAGTTTCGACGCGGTAACCGTTGCTCTCCCTCGAGTCGTGGGAGGTATGGAACGGAAGAACGACCATTCCCGCAACCTCGAAGCCGTCAAAATCAATCTCCCTTAAATCGAGCTTCGAGCAGTCGATAACGCTTTGCATTCCCTTTAAGGTTCCCGCCGAGCCGTAAACGGGGATTTTATGCTTTGAAGAAAAAACCCTGACCGCGCCTATGTGGTCGGTGTGTTCGTGCGTGACAAGAACGGCGCGGACCTTATCTGCGTCCTCGCCTATCTGACTTATCGCTATTTCAAGCTGTTTTGCATTCATCCCCGCGTCAACAATGACCGCGTTTCCAGAAGCCGATATGTAAAACGAATTTCCGCCCGAGGAAGAAAACAGCGGGCATATTCTTGCCATAATTTACCTCTTTTTCTATCAAAAAAGCCGCTTTTTGAAAGCGGCTTTTTAATTTTTATTCTCAGCCTACCTTGACAACCGCGTTCCCGTCTGGGAAGTTAACTCTGTCAATCTTTGCGCCAAGCGACGTAAGCTTGCCGACAATATTATCGTAACCTCTGTCGATATACTCAATATTTTCAATCTCGGTAGTACCCGAAGCTATAAGCCCCGCTATAATCATAGCCGCGCCTGCTCTGAGGTCATCGGCTCTTACGGGCGCGCCCTGAAGCTGCTTGACGCCCTCAACAACCGCAACCTTACCGTCGACGTGAATAAGAGCGCCCATTCTTGTCAGCTGGTCAACATATTTAAATCTGTTGTCCCAAACGCTTTCGGAAACAACCGAAGTGCCCTCGGCAACCGAAAGAAGAACCGTCATCTGCGGCTGCATATCGGTCGGGAAACCGGGATGCGGCATAGTTTTTACGTTACAGCGAACAAGGTTAGCGTTTGACGAAACGACAAGTCCCTCGCCGTCCTCGTCCTCGATAATTGAAACGCCGCATTCTTCAAGCTTTGCGGTAATGGATTCAAGGTGCTTCGGAATAATATTCTTAATATGAACTCTTCCTCCGCAGGCTGCGGCGGCAACCATAAACGTACCCGCTTCAATCTGGTCGGGAATTATTGAATATGTGCAGCCGTGAAGATGCTCTACGCCGCGGATTTTAATAACGTCGGTACCTGCGCCGCGGATGTCCGCGCCCATGGTGTTAAGGAAGTTCGCGAGGTCAACTATATGCGGTTCCTTGGCGGCGTTTTCAATGACCGTAAGTCCTCTCGCCTTGACGGCGGCAAGCATAATATTTATAGTCGCGCCGACGGTGACGACGTCCATATAAATCGACGCGCCCAGAAGCATTTCGGCTTTTACGTCGACCATAGCGTTCTTTTCCATAGTGACCTGAGCGCCGAGAGCCTCGAAGCCTCTTATATGCTGGTCAATAGGTCTTACCCCGAAATCGCATCCGCCGGGCATTGCGACACAAGCCTTCGAATAGCGGCCAAGAAGTGCGCCGATAAGGTAATATGACGCGCGCATTTTACGGGTTAAATCGTGCTCGACAATATGGGAATTAACGGGACGCGGGTCGATTTCAACCGTCGTCGGGTTAATCATACGGATTTTCGCACCCATGCCGTGCAGGATTTTTATCATCGTCGTAACATCGCTGATGTTAGGTATATTTTCAATGCGGCAAACATCGTCCGATAACAGAACTGCGGGCAGAATTGCAACTACCGCATTCTTTGCGCCGCTGATTGTTACTTCGCCGGTGAGTCTGTGCCCGCCTTCGATAACAAACTTTTCCACTGCGATGCTCCCTTCCTTTTAGTTTAATCTCCGAATCAGGATTTACACTAACTATGTTAGTATATCACAAATTGCCCTTAATTAAAAGCAATTTTTAAATATTTTTAAATCACTTATGATAAAGACGGTTGTTTTCGTGCTTGGGTTCGCACGTTACGTTAATGCCGAGGCACTTGAACGTGTTGATATCAACCTCAGACAAAAGAACGGAGGAATGAACCTCGCTGCCCTTGAGCTTTCTCAATTCGCTTAACGCGAGCTGAACCGTCGGATTTGTCGCCGCGCAGATAGAAAGCGCGATTAACACCTCGTCGGTATGAAGAAGCGGATTCTTGTTTCTCAGGTGGTCGACCTTCATATTCTGAATCGGCTCGATAACGACGGGAGAAATAAGCATAATGTCGTCGCTTATTCTCGCAAGGTGTTTCAGAGCGTTTATAAGCATTGCCGAAGCGGAGCCGAGAAGGTTAGAGGTTTTACCCGTAAGGACAGTTCCGTCGGGAAGCTCAATCGCCGTAGCGGGCGCGCCCGTTTCCTCTTCCTTTTTAAGAGCCGCCTTGACAACGGGTCTGTCGTCAATTGTAATACCCGCCTGCTGCATAAGCATTTCAATTTTATGCGCTTCGTCCGAAGCATGGGGCTCGCCGCGGCTGACTGAACAAAGAGCCGTGTAATATCTTCTTATTATTTCCTGCTTAGCGGCGTAAGAAACCGCCTCGTCGTCAAAAATGCAGTTGCCCGCCATATTAACACCCATATCCGTAGGCGATTTATAGGGCGAAGAGCCGTAAATCTTTTCAAACATAGCGTTAAGAACGGGGAAGATTTCAACGTCCCTGTTGTAATTTACGGTTGTAACTCCGTACGCCTCAAGGTGGAACGGGTCTATCATATTGACGTCGTTAAGGTCGGCGGTCGCCGCCTCGTAAGCGAGATTTACGGGGTGCTTAAGCGGAATATTCCATATCGGGAAGGTCTCGAACTTAGCATAGCCTGCCTTTACGCCCCTTTTGTTTTCGTGATAAAGCTGAGAAAGGGCAGTAGCCATCTTACCGCTTCCGGGACCGGGAGCAGTAATAACTACCAGCGAGCGTTCGGTTTCAATATAATCGTTTTTGCCGTAGCCCTCGTCGCTTACGATATGGGGAATGTTTGAGGGATAGCCGTCAATGGGATAATGTCTGTAAACCTTTATGCCGAGGTTTTCAAGCTTTTTCTGAAACTCAACGGCAGCTGTCTGGTTTTCAAATCTTGTAAGCACAACGCTGCCGACATAAAGACCGAAATCGGTGAATGCGTCAATAAGACGAAGCACGTCAAGGTCATAGGTGATACCCAGGTCGCCTCTGACCTTGTTCTTTTCGATATCAGCGGCATTTATGACGATAACGATTTCCGCCTGGTCCTTAAGCTGAAGTAACATTTTAATCTTACTGTCGGGCTTAAAACCGGGAAGAACTCTCGAAGCATGATAATCGTCAAAGAGCTTGCCGCCGAATTCAAGGTAGAGCTTACCGCCGAATTTCTGGATTCTCTCCTTGATATGCTCGGACTGCATTTTAAGATATTTATCGTTGTCAAAGCCGAGTTTAAACATTTTTCCTTCTCCACTTCACACAAAATATATAACTCATTTATTTTAACACAACTATATATTGATTTCAAGAATGAAAATAAAAAAAAATAAAAAAATAAAACCGAGCAGTTATTCTTAAAATCCGCTCGGTTTTATTCTTTTATAAACTTTATTATATCGGTGATGTCACAGTCGAGCGCATAGCACAAAGCGTCAAGTGTTTTTGTGCTCATCGCTTCGCCCTTTTTTATGCGGTAAAGAGTGTTTGCCGAAAAGCCCTGCTTGAAAATCAGGTTGTATTCCGTGATTCCCTTTTTCAGAAGGGTTTCATAAAACGGCTCATAACTAATCATTTTCATCACCAAAAGTATCATATCATACTTAAAGTATTGACAATACTCAATATTTTGAGTATAATTTTTTTGTCGGTATATTTCGACAAATAATTAAGGAGTGATAATATGGGAAAACATCCGAAACTTAATAAATTAGACTCG
The DNA here is from genome assembly GCA_017613735.1 of Clostridia bacterium. Classification (GTDB taxonomy): domain Bacteria; phylum Bacillota; class Clostridia; order Oscillospirales; family Acutalibacteraceae; genus Fimenecus. Next base: position 3,427 of record JAGADF010000007.1, on the reverse strand, counting down.
TATTTTGAAAAAGGAAATGATTTTGCACTAACAGATGCACAGTATGAAAAGTTAACAGGTATTCCTTTGCCTAAAGGAACTGATTATTTAATTAAAAGGTCTGCTCTTTCAAGGGTTTGCAAAGAAAAAGGTTACTCTATTACTGTTCAAGAGAAAAAAGTGTTTTTTAAAACATCTAAATAAGGGAGAGTCATATGTTCTGTACAAAGTGTGGTAAAGAGATTGACAACAATGCCGTTATGTGCCCAAATTGCGGTTGTGCAACAAGTTACAGAGATTTCAGGCAAAATGATACAATGGCAGAACTTCAAGAGCAAAATCTTGTTTCAAGCATTAGTAATTTAGGGACACTTTCATTGATTTTTGCTTTTATAATTCCAATTGTCAGCATAATCTTGGCAATAGTAGGTTTTTCAAAAATATCCTCTAGCAAATCAATGATTAAAACAAATAGCGGCAAATACGCTATTGACAAAAGCAAATCAAAGATGACAGCAGGAATAATAATATCGGTTGTTGGCTTTGTTATTGTCGTTATTCCAGTTATAATCGTAACTATTTTTATGATTGCAAATTCATAGCGTTAAAGGAGAAAAAAATATGTTTTGTTCAAAATGCGGAAATGAAATTGACAACAATGCTATAATATGTCCTTTTTGCGGATGCGAAACAGAAAACTATGCTCCATCTGGACAGATATCAGATGACGTAATGAAAAATGATAGCATATCAAAAGCTAAAACTTTTGGAATCATATCTATCATTCTTGGATTCTTTTTACCAATGATAGGGTTAATATTTGGAATAATAGGAAAAGTGAAAGCTGGAAGTGCTTTTTTAGATACAAATGACGAAGAAGTGAAAAAGGTTAAGAAGCTTAATACGATAGGCATTATTATTGCAATAGCTGTAGGTGTTATTGGAATTATCTATAATATTGTCTCTATGATTGCTTATAAAGGAAACACCTATTATTTTTAATATGCTTTCATCAGTACAACATAATCCATAAAACTTAATATAATCCTAAAACTTTCTTTTTTATGTTGTGCTGTTTGTAAAGGCGGGGGCGAAAGCCCCTGCTTTTTTCAGACGAGCAGTGCTCGTCCATTGTGTAGGGGATGGCCTCTCGGACGTCCCGTTGCCTCTTAGAGAGGCAATTGCCCGTGCAAACGGGCAACGGGTTGTCGAGGACGCCAACCCCTACACAGCACCGCCCCCGAGCGAATGCTCGGGGGCGGTGCTTTTATTTGTTAATATTCAATCAGCCGATTTCAAGTGTCCAGCCGAATTTGTCCTCAATCTTACCCCACTGAATACCGGTAAGAGTATCGTAAAGGTGCTGGGTAACGGGGCCGATTTTGCCGTTGTTGACAATATACTTATGCTCTTTGTAGCAAAGCTCGCCGATGGGCGAAACAACTGCAGCCGTACCGCAGCCCCACGCCTCTTCAAGAGTGCCGTCGGTCATAGCCTGTGTCAGCTCGTCAACGCTTAAAAGTCTTTCGCTTACGTTGTAGCCCTCGCTGCGAAGAACTTCAAGGCAGCTCTTCCTTGTGATACCGGGAAGGATTGAGCCTGTGAGCTTCGGAGTTACGATTTCGCCGTTAATCTTGAACATTACGTTCATAGCGCCGACTTCTTCAATGTACTTTCTCTCAACGCCGTCAAGCCAGAGAACCTGGGAATAACCCTTCTGCTCGGCTCTTTCGCCGGCGCGGTTTGAAGCCGCGTAGTTACCGCCGCACTTTGTGTAACCCGTGCCGCCGCGGACTGCTCTGACGTCCTCGTCCTCTATCATAATTCTTACGGGATTAATACCCTCTTTATAGTAAGAACCTACGGGCGAAGCGATAATAATGAATGTTGCATTGTGAACTGCGTGAACGCCTAAGGATTCGTCGTTACCGAACATAAACGGACGAAGATAGAGCGACGTGCCCTCCTGAGAAGGCGTCCAGTCCTTTTCGCAGTCAACGAATTTTGTATAAATCTCAAGAGCCATATCCTCCGGAATCTGAGGCAGGCAAAGACGCTCGGCGGAATTATTCATTCTGCGGATGTTTTCAATAGGTCTGAAAAGCTGAACTTTGCCGTCGGCTCTTCTGTAAGCCTTAAGACCTTCAAAAATCTCGGAGCCGTAGTGAAGAACGGTTGAAGCGGGATGAATCGAAAGGTTCTCAAAGGGAACTATTCTCGCATTCTGCCAGCCCGTTTCCTTATTCCAGTCCATCATAAACATATAGTCGGTAAAGATTTTACCGAAACCGAGAGTTGACGGGTCGGGCTTTGCCTTAAGAGTTTCTGCTTTAACAAATTTGATTTCCATAATACACTACTCCTTATTCAAAATCTGCGCCTATCTGCATTGCTTTAAGGTTTACTTCAAGCATATCCGCGTGCTTTGCCGAAATTACCTTTCCGAGAGCCGCGCGTACGCTTTCTTCATTAAAGTCGTCAAGAACTTTTAAAATCTTGCCGATAATAATCATATTTGCAAGCGTGGGCATACCGTTTTCACTCGCAAGCCTTGTCGCGGGAATGTAGTAAACGGTAACGTCGTCGCGGACCGCCTTTCTTTCAATAAGCGTCGAATCCGCAAAGATTATTCCGCCCTTTTTGACCGCCTGTTCATAGCGGTCGAATGAGGGAAGATTCATCGCGATAAGAATATCGGGATTTGAAACGATGGGCGAACCTACGGGCTCGTCGCTGACAATTACCGAGCACGAAGCCGTACCGCCGCGCATTTCGGGACCGTATGACGGAAGCCAGCTGACCTGCTTATTATCAATAAGTCCTTTATAAGCTAAGAACTTGCCTGCGAAAAGGATACCCTGTCCGCCGAAGCCCGAGAATAAGAAATTCTTTGCAGCCATATTATTCCGCCTCCTTATCTGCGCTTCTGTCCTTATAAACGCCTAAAGGGTAATAGGGAAGCATTTTGTCCTCAATCCACTGAAGAGCGGCTTTCGGCGTCATACCCCAGTTTGTCGGGCAGGAAGAAACAACCTCGATAAGTGAAAATCCCTTGCCGTCAAGCTGATTCTGAAAAGCCTTTTTGATAGCCTTTTTGGCAGCTCTTATATGGGGAACCGAATTAACCGTAACTCTTTCAAGGTATTCGGGGCCCTCAAGCTCGGAAAGCATTTCGCAGACCTTAATCGGGTAACCGCAAAGCTTCGGGTCTCTGCCGTAAGGCGAGGTCTGTGTGACCTGACCGGGAAGCGACGTGGGAGCCATCTGACCGCCCGTCATACCGTAAATTGCGTTGTTGATGAAAATGATTGTGATGTTTTCGTTTCTCGCAGCGGCGTGGACTGTTTCAGCCATACCGATTGAAGCGAGGTCGCCGTCGCCCTGATAGGTGAAAACAACGTGGTTTTCGGGGTCGGCTCTTTTAACGCCCGTTGCGACTGCGGGAGCT
>JAGADF010000006.1 GCA_017613735.1 Clostridia bacterium | reverse complement strand
GCTCGGAAAGCATTTCGCAGACCTTAATCGGGTAACCGCAAAGCTTCGGGTCTCTGCCGTAAGGCGAGGTCTGTGTAACCTGACCGGGAAGAGACGTCGGAGCCATCTGACCGCCCGTCATACCGTAAATAGCGTTGTTTATAAAGATGATTGTAATATTTTCGTTTCTCGCCGCGGCGTGAACCGTTTCCGCCATGCCGATTGAAGCGAGGTCGCCGTCGCCCTGATAGGTGAAAACTACGTGGTTTTCGGGGTCGGCTCTTTTAACGCCCGTAGCGACTGCGGGGGCTCTTCCGTGAGCCGCCTCAATCATATCGCAGTTGAAATAGTTATAAGCCATAACCGAACAGCCTACGGGAGCGATACCTATAGTTCTTCCCTCAATGCCGAGCTCGTCAATAACCTCGGCGACAAGGCGGTGAACTATGCCGTGAGTACAGCCGGGGCAATAATGCAGCGGCACGTCGATAAGCGCATGGGGTTTGTCAAATACTACTGCCATTATTCGTTACCTCCTTTAGCTGCTTCTTTTATAGCCTCGAGCACCTGCTCGGGACTCGGAATCATACCGCCCGCTCTGTTGCACAGCGTAACGGGAACCTTACATTCGGTCGCAAGTCTGACGTCCTCAATCATCTGACCCATTGAAAGCTCAACCGAAATAAACTGCTTTGCGTGTCCGGCAGCCTTTTTGAACGGAGCCTTCGGGAACGGCCAGAGCGTAATCGGACGGATAAGTCCCGCCTTGATGCCCATGGCTCTTGCCTCGTTTACGGCGTTCTTTGAAACGCGCGAAGCAATACCGAAAGCGGCGATAATAATATCCGCGTCGTCGACCATATATTCTTCGAACATGGGCTCTTTTTCTTCTATAACCTTATATCTTTCGTAACGTGCGAAATTAAGCTGTTCAAGCTCCTCGGGAACAAGCGAAAGAGAATTGACAATATTGTGCTTTCTCTCCATCTTCGTACCCGTTGTCGCCCAGGGCTTTTCGGGAGCGGGTTTAACTTCAATATCAAGTGAAACGGGCTCCATCATCTGTCCCATTGTGCCGTCCGCAAGAATCATTGAAGTCATTCTGTATGTATCTGCAAGCTCAAAGCCCTTTACCGTAAGCTCAGCCATTTCCTGAACGGATGCGGGAGCGAGAACTATCATTCTGTAATCGCCGTGACCGCCGCCGCGCGTTGCCTGGAAATAATCCGACTGTGACGGCTGAATGCCGCCGAGTCCGGGACCGCCGCGCTGAACATTGACAACAAGAGCGGGCAGGTCGCTGCCTGCAAGGTACGAAAGTCCTTCGCCCTTAAGCGATATTCCGGGGCTTGAAGAAGAGGTCATAACTCTTTTGCCCGCCGAGGAAACGCCGTAAACCATATTAATAGCGGCGATTTCGCTTTCCGCCTGAAGAAATACGCCGCCGATTTTGGGCATTTTCTTCGCCATATAAGCGGCAACCTCGGTCTGAGGCGTAATGGGGTAACCGAAATAATGTCGGCAGCCGGCGATAATAGCGGCTTCGGCAATAGCTTCGTTGCCCTTCATAAGTACTTTATCTGCCATTCTTCACACCTTACCTTTCTACCTTGATAATGCAGTCGGGGCACATAACGGCGCAGCTTGCGCAGCCTACGCAGGCGCTTTCGTCAGTGATTTCCGCGGGATGATGCCCCTTTTTATTAATCTTGTCTTCGGCGAGGCGAAGAAGATTTTTCGGGCAGGCATCAACACAAAGTCCGCAGCCCTTACAGTTGTCGGTTTTGAATGTAAGTTTTGCCATATCTATATCTCCCTTAAAAATGTTTGTCAGTCAACAGGTTTTGCCTGTAAGGTCAGGCTGAAAAGATTTTCAATCTTTCCGTTCAAAGTATTATACAACTCTTTGCGCACCGTAGTCAATACTATCGGCAGACGGGAAAGCGAGGAAAACTCCTTTGCATACCTGACGCTTTCAAGCACGTCCTGAGCCGTTGTTTCGTCGCCTAAATTCGAATTGTTGATAATTCCCGTAAATCGGATTTTACCCGCCGCTTCAATCTCCCTCATAACCTCGAAAGTGCTTTCGGCGTCGGGCGTGAGCGGACGGAATTTATTGATTACCATAAGCATTTCGTAATCGTTTTCCTCAACTATTTTCGGCGAAATTCTTCCGAGCGCCAGCGCGCCTCTGTCGTCGCCGCCTATATCGAGGACCGCGCGCATTGTCCGGTCGTCGGTCAGCGCGTACATTTCATCCGGAAGAGCGGGAATATCAAGGTTGGAATTCGCGTATTCCGAAACTATAAGACGGATTCCGTTTTCCTTAAAAAGCTCGCTTGAATCCTTAGTCCTGAAATACGGATTGACTATATCAAGGTCGGCTACCGCAACGTTTTCAAAACGCTTTTTCATATCCAGCGCCATATTGACCGCGATATTTGTTTTTCCGCTGCCGTAGTGCCCGCAGAGAAGAGTCAGTCTTTTATAATTCATTACAGCTTGTTCCTCTGTATCTTTCCGCTTGTGCTCTTGGGAAGCTCGTCGCGGAAAACAACTATTCTCGGATACTTGTAAGGCGCGGTGTGCGTCTTGACGTAATCCTGAATTTCCTTTTTAAGCTCTTCCGTGCCCTCGGTGCCCTTGACAAGAACTATGCTCGCCTTGACAACCTGACCTCTTACCTCGTCGGGAGCGGCTGAAACGCCGCATTCAAGAACGTACGGAAGCTCCATAATAACGCTTTCGATTTCAAACGGCCCTATGCGGTAGCCCGAGGACTTGATAACGTCGTCGACTCTGCCGACATACCAGAAGAAACCGTCCTCGTCCATCCACGCCGCGTCGCCCGTATGGTAGTAGCCGTCGTGCCAGACCTCTTCGGTCTTTTCCTTGTCGCCGTAGTAACCTACGAAAAGTCCGTTCGGCGCGCCGTCCTTGACGTTGACGCATATTTCGCCGGTTTCGCCCGTGGGAACGGGATTGCCGTTTTTGTCGAGAAGCTCGATTTTATATATAGGTGCGGGTTTGCCCATTGAGCCGATTCTGTGCTTTGCTCCGCGCATATTGCCTATAAGCATTGTGCCCTCTGTCTGACCGAAGCCCTCAAGAATCTGAAGTCCCGTCGCCTTTTCAAACTGACGGTAAACCTCGGGATTAAGCGCCTCGCCCGCGGTTGTCATATGCTTTACCGATGAGAAATCGTATTTTGAAATGTCCTGCTTTATCATCATACGAAGCATCGTCGGAGGCGCGCAGAAGGTTGTAATATGGTATTTCGCGAACATCGGAAGAATGTCCTCGGCGTCGAAACGGTCGAAATCGTAAACGAACAGCGCCGCCTCGCACATCCACTGGCCGTAGAATTTGCCCCAGGCCGCCTTCGCCCAGCCGGTATCGGAAATAGTAAGGTGAAGTCCTTCAGGGTCAACGCAGTGCCAGTATTTCGCAGTATGGAAATGACCTAAGGGGTATTTGCAGTTATGAGTCGCGATTTTCGGATAGCCCGCGGTGCCCGAAGTGAAATACATAAGCATAAGGTCGTCGCCGCCGGTTGAATCGGCGGTTCTTTCAAATTCGGAGCTGTAAAGCGGGAATTCCTCGTCAAATGTTCTCCAGCCGTCGCGCTTTCCGTTGACAATTATCTTTGTCTTAAGCGTCGGGCAGGCAGACGAAGCGATTTCAATCTGATGCGCAGTGTCGCCGTCAACCGTTGAAAGAACGGCTATTGCGCCCGAGGAATTGAAACGGTATTCAAAATCGTGCGACTGAAGCTGGGCAACGGCGGGAATGCCTATCGCGCCCAGCTTTATAAGACCGAGCATCGCAATCCAGAACTGGTAATGCCTTTTAAGAACAAGGATTACCCTGTCGCCCTTTTTAATGCCGAGGGATTTAAAATAATTAGCGCACTGATTTGACATACGGCGCATATCCTCAAACGTAAAACGCCTTTCGGTCTTGTCCCTTGAAATATGAAGCATGGCAAGCTTGTCGGGGTCTTTTTTTGCAATTTCGTCCATAATATCGAAAGCGAAATTGAAGTTCTCGGTATTCTTGAACGTAATCTTCGTGGGAGTGCCGTTTTCGTCCTTTTCGACGTCAATGTATTTTTTATAAATTCTCTCTTTTTTGTCCTCGACTGCCTTAATGACAATATCGGCGTCCTTATGGGTAATCTTATTAATCGATTCGCCCGCGGGGTTAAGGACAATAGCGTAGAATTCACAGTCCTTACCGCCTACCGCAATCATGCCGTGAGGCGTTCCGCTGTCATAATATGCGGTGTCGCCTGGGTTGAGAACGGCCTTATGCGAGCCGACCTGAATAAGAAGCTGACCGGAAATAACAATGTCCATTTCCTGACCTTCGTGCGTAGTCAGCTCAATATCTTTTTTCTCCGCCTCGGGATTATACGCGCAGTTGACATAAAGCGGCTCGGAAATACGGTTTCTGAAATTCGGAGCGAGCGAGTAGTAAACCATACCGTGAGCCTGCTCAATCTTCTGTCCCTCGTCCTTACGGGTTATCACCATCGAAGAAAGAGTCGGGCTTACGCCCTCGATAATATCGGTCACGTCAACGCCGAACGCTAAAGCGCAGCGGTAAATAAACGCGAAGCTTAAATCGCTCTCGCCGTTTTCGCAGGCAAGATACTCTTCAACGCTCACGTCGGTTTTGCGCGCCATTTCTTCGGCGGAGAAATGAGTGATTTCTCTTAACTCCCTGATACGCGCCGCCATCTCTTTGATTTTAAAATCAAGGCCGGTAAATTCCATTTCCAACACTCCTTATTTCGAGCCGTACCGTAAAAAAAGACTCGTCCCAAAGTTGAATTACTTTGAGACGAGCGTTAAATCATAAAAATTCAATACCCGCGGTACCACTCAAATTGCGAAATAATTCGCCGCTCAGGCTCTGACAAGCCGTATGCATTAACGCAGCAGTCACGGAGGGGTTCTACTAAGCGGAAGCCTTTCTTCCCCTCGGCTCGGAAGCTACGGTAAAAACAACTTTTCCGGCAACTCACACCAACCGTTGCCTCTCTTTGCGAAACCTTTGTTTTACTCTCTTCTTCAACGCCTTTAATTAAGTTTAAAACATTATAAATCAACTTTTTTTGTTTGTCAATATTAATTTTAAAGCTGATTTCGCTGGATTTTTCCGCTTATTGTCTTGGGCAAATCCTCACGGAACACGACGATTCTCGGATACTTGTACGGAGCCGTATGGCTCTTGACGTAATTCTGGATTTCCTTCTTGAGTTCTTCGGTTCCTTCGGTGCCTTTGACGAGAACGATGCTCGCCTTTACGACCTGACCTCTTACCTCGTCGGGAACAGCCGATACGCCGCATTCAAGAACGTACGGAAGCTCCATAATAACGCTCTCGATTTCAAACGGCCCTATGCGGTAGCCCGAGGACTTAATAACATCGTCGACTCTGCCGACATACCAGAGGAATCCGTCCTCGTCGCGCCACGCGGTATCGCCCGTATGGTAACAGCCGTCGTGCCAAACCTTATCGGTCGATTCCTTATCCTTATAGTAACCCAGGAAGAGACCGCACTGTCTCTTTTCGCCCGTTTTTATAACAATTTCGCCCGTTTCGCCTACGGGAACGGAATTGCCGTTTTCGTCGACAATATCAATGTCATAAAGCGGCGAAGGCTTGCCCATTGAGCCGACCTTGTGAGTGCCGCCTATAAGGTTGCCGACCGAAAGAGTAGTTTCCGTCTGACCGAAGCCTTCCATAATCTGAAGTCCCGTCGCCTTTTCAAACTGACGGTAAACCTCGGGATTAAGCGCCTCGCCCGCGGTAGTCATATGACGCACAGAGGACAAATCGTATTTCGAAATGTCCTGCTTAATCATCATACGAAGCATTGTAGGCGGCGCGCAGAAAGTAGTGATATTGTACTTTTTGAACATCGGAAGAATGTCGGACGCGTCGAAGCGGTCGAAGTCGTATGTGAATACCGCGCCCTCGCACAGCCACTGACCGTAGAGCTTGCCCCAAAGAGCCTTGCCCCAGCCGGTTTCCGAAATTGTGAAATGAAGTCCGTCGTCGCTGACGCCGTGCCAGTATTTGGCGGTAATATAATGACCTAAAGCGTATTTATAGGAATGAATGGCAAGCTTCGGGTAGCCCGTCGTTCCCGACGTGAAGAACATAACCATCGGGTCGTCGCCGCAGGCGGAATCCTCGGTGCGGTGGAAATGAGTGCTGAAAAGCGAGTATTCGTTATTGAAATCGTGCCAGCCTTCTCTTTCGCCGCCGACAATAATCTTTGTTTTAAGCGAGGGATAATTCTTTTCGGCAAGCTCTACCTGACGGGCGACGTCGCCGTCCGCAGTACAGACTATCGCGCTTACCTCGCCGACCTTGAAACGGTAGTCAAAATCGTGCTCCTGAAGCTGATTTGTAGCGGGAATTGCAACAGCGCCGAGCTTATGAAGAGCAAGCATCGAGAACCAGAACTGATAATGCCTTTTGAGAACGAGCATTACCTTGTCGCCCTTTTTGATGCCCAAAGACTTGAAGTAGTTCGCCGTCTGATTTGAACTGCGTTTCATATCGTTAAAGGTGAAACGCCTTTCTGTTTTATCGTTTGAAACATGGAGCATAGCAAGCTTGTCGGGATTTTTCTCGGCAATTTTATCGACAATGTCAAAAGCGAAATTGAACTTATCTTCATTTTTGAATTCAATTTTTTCAAGCAGTCCCGTTTCGCTTTCGGTGCAGGAAATGAAGTTTTCGCTGACATACTTTTTGTTTGTGCTTCTTGTCGGGATGAGGGTATCTCTGACTATTTCTTCCTTCTCCTCAACGCCGGGAATTACAACCGCGAGGAAAAGGCAGTCCTCGCCGTCGACGGCTATCATGCCGTGAGGCGTCGAACTGTTATAGTAAACGCTGTCGCCCTCGTGAAGAACTTCAACATTCGAGCCTATCTGAACCTTAAGATGACCTTTGAGAACGTAGTCGAACTCCTGTCCCGAATGGGTAGTCTGATGAATCGGCTTATTCTGTAATTTTTCGTCATACTCATACTTAACCCAGTGAGGCTCGCTCATCTTTTTGCGGAATTTCGGCGCAAGGTTGACAATTTCAATGCCATCCTCCTTTGCAGTTTCCTGACCGGCGCCCTTTCTCGTTACCGTATAGGACGAAAGATGGGCGCTTTTACCCTCAAGAATATTGGTAATGTCGATGTTGAAAACGTGCGCGCACTTGTGAAGGAACGTAAACGGGAAATCGAGCTCGCCCGCCTCGTACTTTAAGTACTCGTCAACCGTTACCTCGGTTTCGAGCGCCATTTCCTCCTGCGTAAGTCCCGAAATCTCGCGCATTTCACGAATACGCATTGCAATTTCAAGTAATTTTGTTTTTTCGGTTGACTGCTCCATAAAAACACTCCTTACAAAAATAAAAACCCGTCTCAAATCTTTGAGACGAGTGTGAAAATCACATCCGCGGTACCACTCAAATTGCGATAAAAAATATCGCCGCTCTTCGGAATCCAGCAATTCCTATGCCTTGACGCAGCAATCACGGGAGGTATCTACTAAACCTTAAAGTCGTTCGGGCCTCCGGCTCGGAAGGGATGGGCTTTTGGGTATATGCTTTCGGTTCACACCTGCCACCGAATCTCTGTAAAACACAATACTCAGCCGTCTTCGTCACAGCCTTTTCTTAAGTTTTTAACATATTAACACCACGAAAGCGGAATGTCAAGCACTTTTTTGAATTTCTTCGGTTGAACTTTTCCGTGCGCTATGATACTATATTATTATAATAAAGGGGGCGGGAATATGACTGTTGTCAGAAAGATTGTTATTGCGGCTTTGCTTGTTGCGCTTGCCGCAGCAGCAGGTCTTACCGCCGCCTATTTCATTTCAAGGCAGGAAGAGGGAATTACCGTGGCTTCCGATTACACAATCCCCGAAATTGACCTGAGCATTATGCCCGACGGAACGGACGAAAAAACCGCCTATCTGTATGACCTGTCGGTTGTTGACGACACGGCGGATTATCTCGGTCATCCCGACAGCGTGCTGTTAAAAAACGGCGATATTCTTACCGTTTATCCCGAAGGTCACGGCAAGGGCGCAATAAGAACTAAAATCAGTAAGGACGGCGGGAAAACCTGGACCTCGTCTCTTGAAAACACGCCGAAAAGCTGGGAAAAGTCTCTTGAAACGCCCACAATTTACCGCTTACAGTTTACCGACGGGAAAACCGCCGACAAATTAATTCTCATTTCCGCAAATCCCAAATGGCCGAATATGGACACGCCCGGCGGATTTAACTGCTCCGTTTCTTCCGACGAAGGTCAGACCTGGTCCGAATTCGAGCTTTTCTATGATAACAATTCGGATTGCCCCGTCATTCCGATAGTTGCCATGGCAAGCCTGACTCAACTTAAGGAAGACGGGAAATTCGTCGACAAATGGATGGGATTTTTCCACGACGCCGATTTCTACAATTACAAAACGATACTGACCTTTGACGAAAACGGAAATATGCGCTGGTCAAAGCCCGAAAAATACTTTTCCGAATACAGGAAAACCGAAAAAACCGCCCAAATGTGCGAGGTTGAGGTTATCAGGAGCGTAAAAGGAAACGGCGGAACGCTCGCCTTAATCGCGAGAAGTAATTCAAAGAAAATGAATTCTCTTGTCTCTTTCTCAACCGACGAGGGCAAAACATGGTCGGAGCCGAAAGAGGTTCCCTCCGCATTAAACGGAGAAAGACACAAAGCCGAATGGGTAGGCAACAAGCTCTTTATCACCTTCCGCTCGATTAACCGCGGCGCGAAAGCGACCGAAGGCAGCTTAAAAAGCTGGGTGAGCGAAGGCTGGGTAGCCTGGGTAGGCTCATTCGAGGATTTAAGGCAGGGCAGCGAGGGAATATGCCGTATAAAGCTCGCCCATATCTATAAAGACGGTCAGACGAAGCCCGAATATACAGCCGACGCCGATACGGGCTACTGCGGCAACGTCGTTCTTGACGACGGTACGGTAGTCACCTCGACCTACGGAAAATTCAGTCCCGACAAAAAGACGTCCGACGGAAAATATAAGACGTATATCTGCTCAAAACGCATTAATCCCGAAGATATTGAAGAAATGATAAAGAACCTGAAAGGAGAGTAATATGAATCCCTTTAAGTTTTATCTTGTGACCGATACTCATTATTTCGAGCCTTCGCTCGGCTGCTCGGGCGAGGCGTATGAGGATTATATGAAAAACGAGATGTACTGTCTCGCCGAAAGCAGCGATATAGTTAAGGCGACCTTTAAAAAGATAGCCGAAGACAGAGAAATCGGCACGGTTATTCTCCCCGGCGACCTTTCAAAGGACGGCGAAAAGGAAAGTCATAAATCCTTTGTAAAAGAACTCCGGAAATTAAAGGACGCGGGTAAAAAGGTCTTTGTTATTACCGCAGGTCACGATTACAACGACAGCCCGAGAGGCTATAACGGCAAAGATTATATTCCCGTTGAGGGCACAACTCTTGATGAGTTATACGATTTATACTATGAATTCGGCTATTCCGAAGCCTTAAGCGTTGACAGACAGACTCTTTCGTATGTCGCCGAGGTTTCCGACGGCGTAAGAATGCTCGCGTTCAACTGCGACAGCACAAGGGAGTCAAAGGGACAAATTGACGAAAGACTGCAAAACTGGGCAAAAGAACAGATTGACAGGGCGAAAGCTGACAACTGCTTTATTTTCGCAATATGCCATTACCCGATTATACCGTCCGTTCCCGTTTTCGATTTGGTCGGCGACGCGCATATCAAAAACTGGCGTCAGGTCGCGTCCTTCCTCGCGGACAACGGCGTAAATCTTGCTTTTACGGGGCATATGCACATTCAGTCGATTAACGAATTCTATTCCGAAAGCGGAAACAAGTTTGTAGATATATGCACGTCCTGTCTTGTAGGAAGCCCCGCAAAATACAGAAAGATTACGCTTGAAGACGAAAAAACGGTTAAGGTTGAAACCGTTCCCGTCCCCGAATTCAGAAGCGATACAAACTCTCTTTCGACTCAAAGATTTTTTGACCTGAGAGCCGAAACCTCGGCAGTCAACCGCATTAACAGAGCGCTTGCGGGCGACGGTCTTCCGAAAAAAATCGCAAGAAAAATTTTTAACAACAAAACTCTCGGTCAGCTTGGCAGAATGCTCTGCATAAAGGTCGACAAATCGCTTAAAGATAAAAAATTCACAACATTCGCGGGCGAAATCGCAAGAGATATTTTCCTCGGCGACCAGCCTTATACAAAGGGAACTCCCGAATACGACGCAGTTGCAAGAGTGTTCAGACGGTTTAATCCGATAATTAAAAAAGTCGAAAAGAAGCTGACAAAAGACGGCATAACGCCGAATCTTTCCGAAATGATTCTCAACACCATAGGCAACAATAAAGGTTGGTCGGACAACAACGCAACCGTCAGTCTTAAATAAGGGGAAATGAAAATGATTACAAACAGCAACATCGTTCTTACGGGCGCTTCAAGCGGAATAGGACTTGAAACGCTGAAAATTCTCGCAAAGGGCGAGGGTAACAGAATTCTCGCCGTTGCGCGTACAGCCGAGGAAAAATTAACCGATTTCGGCGAAAACGTTTTAGCCTTTAACGTTGACGTAGGCAGCGAAGAATCCGTCGACAGAATTTTCGAAAAAGCCGACGAATTATTCGGCGGCGAAAAAATAGACATTTTCTACTGCAACGCCGGTTTCCCGTACTATGAGGAGTTTAACTACGCCGACTGGGACAGAGTTAAGGTAATGTTCGACACGAACACCCTTTCGCCTATCTATACATATTCAAAGTATCTTGAACATCTTGACGGCAGAAACGGAAAGCTCGCCTTTACCGTAAGCGCAATAGGTCAAATGGCTATGCCCGGCTTCGCGGTTTACAGTGCGACGAAATTCGCCCTTCACGGCTTTCAGCAGGGAATAAGACTCGAAATGCCGAAAAACGTTACGCTGACCTGCCTTTACCCCGTTGCGACAAACACGAATTTCTTCAAGGTTGCAAATCCCGTTGAATTTGAAAAGCCCTTCCCCGTTCAGCAACCCGATGTAGTTGCCAGAAAAATGGTAAAGGGCATTGAAAAGGGTAAAAAGACGGTTTCGCCCTGCTTCCTCTTCGCGCTTTCAAAGGTGCTTATGGGTATATGCCCGCCGGTAAGGACATTCTACTGGTACCTCGAAAAAAGAAAGCTTGAAAGATTTAAGGAAAAATTGAAGAATATGGAGTAAAATGAAAAAGGACGGAAATTTCCGTCCTTTTCTTTTTTGTGCCTTCCCCTTGAGGGGAAGCCGTTTTTTATTCAATATTAAACACCTTCATCGCATTTTCGGAAAGGATTTTTCGTTTGTCCTCATCCGAAAAACCGAGAGACAGAAATCTGTCAATTTCGGTTTTAGGCGACCACATGGGGTAATCCGTACCGAAAAGCACTCTGTCCGTACCGTAACGGGCAAAAATCTCTTTTACAACTCCGTCGTCGGGCAGCCACGCAAAGCTTGACGAACAGTCGACGTATAAATTCGGGATTCCGTGAAGAAGCTTCGACGCCTCCTCCCAGATTGACCAGCCGCCGAAATGAGCGCCGATAATAATTAAATCGGTGTATATTTCAAGAATCGGCATAAGTCGGTTCGGGTTTGAATTGTCATAGCGGCTGTCGCCCGTGTGCATTAAAATCGGCAAATGATGCTTTTCACAAAGCTCATAAATCTTTAAGCAACGGTAATCGTCAATCTTAAAGCCCTGAATATCGGGGTGAAGCTTGACGCCGTGAAGACCGAGCGAAAGGATTTCTTCAACGTCCCTTTCCATATCGTCGCTGTCGGGGTGGAGCGTGCCGAGTCCCGTAAGAACTCCCCCGCTCTTTTCAACCTCCGACGCGATAAAGCGGTTGATTGACGAAACCTGCTTCGGAGTAGTCGCTACGGACTGAACTATAAAGCGGTCAATGCCCGCCTTTTTGCCCTCGCGCATAAGCATCGAAACCGTGCCGTCGCCGAAGCCGTGAACGTCGTAAAATCCGTCGGTCGCCCTCGCCGCCTTTTCGGCTATTTTATCGGGATATACGTGACAGTGAGCGTCTATTACGGTAAATTTGTTCTCAACCATTATGCAGTCACCACGCTGTCCGCTTTCTGCAGGCCGAGTTTTTCAATCGCGTCCTTGCGCATCTGGTATTTAAGGATTTTACCCGCAGCGTTCATCGGGAACTTGTCGACAAAATCGACGTAACGCGGAACCTTATGACGCGCCATACTCGCCGCAACAAAGTCCTTCATCTCCTGCTCGGTCATCGTTTCGCCCTCTTTGAGAATTACGCACGCCATAATTTCTTCGCCGTACTGCTCGTCGGGAACGCCGATTACCTGAACGTCGCTGACCTTGGGATTTGTATAGATAAATTCTTCAATTTCCTTCGGATAAATATTTTCGCCGCCGCGAATAATCATATCCTTAAGTCTGCCCGTGATTTTATAGTTACCGTCCTTTGTTCTGCACGCAAGGTCGCCCGTATGAAGCCAGCCGTCCTTGTCAATAGCCGCGGCTGTCGCCTCGGGCATTTTGTAGTAGCCCTTCATAATATTGTAGCCGCGCGCGACAAATTCGCCCGTAACCTCGTCGGGACAATCCTCGCCCGTTTCGGGGTTGATTATCTTGCATTCGATTTCCGGCATTGCCCTGCCGACTGTCGTAACCCTTACTTCAAGCGGGTCGTCGGTCGAACTCATCGTACAGCCGGGCGAAGCCTCGGTCTGACCGTAGACTATAACGATTTCGCGCATATTCATCTTTTCGACAACGTCCTTCATCGCCGAAATCGGGCAGGGACTTCCCGCCATAATGCCCGTTCTCATATATGAAAAATCGGTTTTCGGGAAATCGGGATGCTCAAGCATGGCTATAAACATTGTCGGCACGCCGTGGAAAGCCGTGATATGCTCGTTGTGAATACACGCGAGCGACGGCTTGGGCGAAAAGTACGGCATGGGCAGAAGCGTTCCGCCGTGAGTCATTGTTGAGGTCATGGCGAGCACCATACCGAAGCAGTGGAACATAGGCACCTGAATCATCATTCTGTCAGCCGTTGACAAATCCATTCTGTCGCCTATGCACTTGCCGTTGTTTACGATATTGTAGTGGGTGAGCATTACGCCCTTGGGGAAGCCCGTCGTGCCTGACGTATACTGCATATTGCAGACGTCGTCGGGTTTAACAAGCGAGGCTATTCTGTAAACCTCTTCCCTGTTTACCTCATTCGCTCTTTCAAGAGCCTCGTTCCATTCAAGACAGCCGTTCTGTCTGAAACCGACAGTAATGACATTTCTTAAAAACGGAAGCTTTTTGCTGTGGAGCGGAGAGCCCGCTTTCGTGTTTTCAAGCTCGGGACAAAGCTCGGCGATAATTTCGCCGTACTTCGTGTCCTTCGCGCCCTCGGTTATAACGAGGGTGTGAGTGTCGGACTGCTTTAAAAGATATTCAACCTCGTGAATTTTATAAGCGGTATTTACCGTTACAAGAACAGCGCCGAGCTTTACCGTCGCCCAGAACGTGATAAACCACTGGGGAACGTTGGACGCCCAGATTGCAACGTGGGAGCCCTGTTTTACGCCCATTGAAATCAGAACTCTCGCAAATTCGTCAACGTCGTCGCGGAACTGCGAATACGTTCTCGTGTAGTCAAGAGTCGTGTATTTGAAAGCGTACTGGTCGGGAAATTCCTCGACCATTCTGTCAAGCACCTCGGAAAAGGTTTTTTCGATAAGCAAATCCTTTTTCCAGACGTACTTGCCCGTGTGCGCGTTGTTCCAGTAAAGCGTTTTTTCATTTTTCGACGTGTCGCCGAACTGCTTCATATAGTTTATGAAATGCGAGAAAATAATCTCCATATCGTCAAGCTCTTCCATCCATTTCGGGTCCCAGACAAGCGAAATAAAACCGTCATAGTTTACCGAGCGCAGAGCCTTCATTACCTCCCGCATGGGCAGCTCGCCCTCGCCGATAAGACAGTATTCAAAGCCGTTTTCCGTTTTTATTACGTCGCTTATATGGACGTGTCTGACGTAAGCTCCGAGATTTTTAATAATGTCCTTGGGCTCCTCGCCTACCGATTTATAAGCCTCGCTGACATTCCACAACGCCGCTATATAGTCGCTGGCAAAGTTTTCAAGAATATCACGCAAAACAGCCGTGTCGGCAAACATACCCTTTGTCTCTATAAGAAGAACCACGTTGTTTTCTTCGGCAGTTTTTACCGCCTTTTCAAGCACGGACGAAACAAAATCGAACGCCTCGTCGGTTCTTTCTTCCGCCTCGGCGCGAAGACGCACAAACGGAATATGAAGGTTTTTGGCTATTTCAAGGCACGCCTCGATTTCCTCAAGAGTCGCTTTTTCATTTCCGGTGTCCGACAAATCGCAGATAGTGTCGATACAAGTCAGCTGAAGCTTCTTTTCAAACAGCTTGCGAAGAGTCGCAGCCGCCGTATAATCGTGAAAAGCGCCGTTTTTATCGGTAAAGAGGCGGTTATGAATATTATGCAGTTCAATGCCCTTAAAGCCCAGGTCAACCGCGACCGAGCAGAAATCTTCAAAGGAACTGTCGTGCCAGCCCTTTGTCGAAAAAGAAAGGTTCATCAATTACGCCTCCTCGTAGACGATTTTGTTAATAGCGTTAAGATACGCGCGGATTGACGCGCCGATTATATCGGTCGAAATGCCGTTGCCCGAATAGACCTTGCCGTTCGCCCTAAGCTTAACTACCGCTGAGCCCATAGCCTCGGTGCCTTCGGTTACGGCCTGAATCTGAAAATCGTCAAGCTCATAGCGGCATCCGATTATCTTATCAATGGCGATAAACGAAGCGTCGATGGGGCCGTCGCCGATTTCAATTCCCTCAAGCAGCTTGCCGTCCTTTTCAAGGGTAATGTTAGCGCTTGCGGTAATGATATTGCCGTTATTGATAACGTAGCTTTTAAGCTTATATGTCGCGGGCACCTGAAGAGCGGCGGACGCAACAATGGCGTCAAGCTCCTTTGCGCCGACGTTCTTTTTAGACGCGACTCTTAAAAATTCCTCATAGACTTTCGCGCAGTCCTCTTCCGACAAATCGTAGCCGAGCTTCTTTACCTCGGAGATGACCGCCTGCTGCGAATCGTTTTTGTCAAGTCTTATGGAGTCGGCTCCCGCCTCGACGTTGACAACCGTCTTTTCATTTTTGGAATTGTCCGCGATGCGGAAAATCTGTCTTACGGTTCTGTTGAGCTCGGTAAACTTAATCATAGTCGAAAGACCGTAGTTTTCGCCGCAGTTCTTAATAATTGTCGCGAAGGTTTCAAGCGAAGCCGTGTCGCCGCCGACGGAGGTTTTTACTCCCGCGGCGCCGCTTTTTACGGCGAGAATGCACTGAGCCTCGGCAAGTCCGTTCCTGTTTGTGCATTTTACGAATACGGGAACGCCCGCCGCCCTGCTAATTTTACCTGCAAAAAACGCGAAATCGTCGGGGAACATAACTCCCGCGGTATCGCATACGGTAACCGAATCCGCGCCTGCCTTTACGGCGTTTTCAATCGCCGAAAGAAGAAACTCCTCCTCGGCTCTTGTCGCGTCAAGCGCGCAGAATTCAACGTTCTTTACAAGCTTTTTTGCTTCACTGACAGTGTGGGTAATCCACTCAAGCATTTTCGGAGCCTTCTTGTGACAGGTGTATTCCATGCCTACGGGCGAAACGGGCAATTCAATGCGTATTGTCGCCTTTTGCGCGTTGCCGAGAGCCTCGGCGGCAAGCGAAATACTTTCGTCCGTCATACCCGCCGCGACAGACAGAACGCTGTTTTTGACAAAGGAAGAAACCGTTCTTGCCAGAAGAACATCCGTTTTGCTGTTTTCAATTTCGGGCAGCTCTATAACGTCGACCGCTAGCTTTTCAAGCTGACGGGCGATTTCAATTTTCTCCTTAAACGAGAAGCTGTTGTTTTCGCGACAAAGAGTCGTGTCTGCAATCCTGATGTTTTTCACTGGGAATACTTCCTTTCCGAAATAATAATTAAAAAGTCCCTGAGGCGTTTTGCCTCAGGGACGGATAATCCGCGGTACCACCCTGATTGGTTTAAAAACCCACTTTGCGAAGTTCAGTCAAACTTCCTGCCGAGATAACGGGGCAAGCCGTAACCGCTTACTTAATTGGGCGGTTCTGCTCCGGAACGAGACTTATTGCCATTTCACACCGTCTTACACCGACCGACGGCTCTCTATGCCGAATCTTAAGCAACAATTAATTCCTTCAAAGCATTTATATAATGTAATTGCATTGAATTTTAGCACAAACGGTTTTTATTGTCAATACCTTAATTATGTCATATAAAAAACAATAGCGCCGATGCCGAAAATATGGTAAAATAGTTTTTAAGGAAAGAGGTGTTACTATGTCCGGAATACTTGAAACCGCAATGCTTGTCTGCTTCGGGCTGTCCTGGCCCATTAACCTTATAAAGAATATAAAGTCAAAAACCGCAAAATCCACAAGTCTCAAGTTCCTTTTGCTTATCACGGCGGGATATATTTGCGGAATTGCGGCAAAAATTGTAAACTCTCAGTACAATTACGTGCTTGCGGTTTATTTTCTTAATCTCGCAGTTGTAGGCGCAAATCTTGTTGTTTATTTTATTAACAGAAGAAACGATAAAAAAACCGGCTGAAATAATCAGTCGGTTTTTAATTGCCCTTTAATTAAGAAAATACAACCTCATACTTCTCTATACCATTTATTGAGGTTATAAGCAGTTTTATTGTCTCCTTGACATTTTCGGTTGCCTTTTCAAGCAAACCGTTTTCAATTGCATGCTCTTCAACCAGTTCTTTCTGTTCTATCTGAAAATTATTATAATCATCTATTGTAATAGGATTAAAAATGTTTTTTGTTTCATCCAATACTTCAAGCGATTTTTCATCTATCTCATGAGAAAGAATCTGTGCCTCGGGCAGTTTAATATGAATTATGTTTTCTTCAACTGAAATCTTTATCTTTGAAACATCCACTCCTGCTTTTATGATTCCGTTATACTTTACAATAAAGCTTTTTTTAGTAAGCGGTATGTCCCAATCTTTTATTTTTTTGCTATCAGTCTGCAAAGCCGAATTTGTATAAAAATCTTCAACGCTTGCCAGTTCGCCTATCTTGCTGATTTTCTCTTCTATACCCTGCTGGACAGTTATTTTTCCCCTTTTCTCTTTTGAACTGTCCGACGCACTAATTCCGATTAAGAATCCGCCAACCAGCAGTAAAACCCCAAGAATTATGGCAATTATTATTTTAGCTTTTTTCATAAAAATCCTCCCTTTCAGTCAATTCAAAGAATAGTATGTGACAATTATATATCATAAGTGACATATATTGCAATATTGTTCACTCAATTTAATACTTGTATTTTTCGCGAACAGTAAAAAAGCAATATTTCATAAAAAGCCGCTCCAAAGAAGGTTAATCAGAATTATTTTCTGCAAAAACCTTTATTCTCGATAAATTTTTGCGTAATAATCAAATTCGCTTTACTTTTTTTCTCATTATTGTATAATTAGAGTATAAACAAAGGGGGCGGTATTACGGACTCGCTTGATTACAGAATTTTATCCTGCCTGAAAGAAAATTCAAGGGAAAATGCGACCTCAATCGGCGAAAAGATTAATCTGTCCGCATCCGCCGTTATTGAACGTATCAAAAAGCTTGAAAGTTCGGGCGTTATCAAACAGCATACCATACTTGTTGACCAGAAAAAGCTCGGCAGGGAGCTGACTGCATTTATTCTTGTCAGACTTGACCACCCGAAGTATTATGAGAACTTTGTTTCGGTCGTTAAGAAAAACGATTCGGTTGCGGAGTGCCATTATATCGCGGGTGATTTTGACTTTATTCTGAAGGTCATCACCAAGGCGGACCACACGCTTGAGGATGTGCTTAACTCCGTCAAATCCATAAACGGAGTTTCGCTGACAAGAACATCTGTTGTACTTTCGACAAACAAATACGATATTTGTTTGCTTGAAAATGAATAAATAATTAAATTATTATTTTTAAGAAAGGACTTGAAAATTATGGTAGTAGGTATTCCGAAAGAGATTATGCACGACGAGGGACGCGTTGCGGCAATCCCCGAAACAGTTGCGAAGTTAAAGGCTGACGGCTATGACGTTCTTGTTGAAAAGGACGCCGGCAAGCTCGCTTTCTTTGCTGACGAAGAGTACGCGGCTTCGGGCGCTGAAATAGTTGCCGACGTTGCCGACCTTTACAGAAGAAGCGACATCATCCTTAAGGTTAAGGAACCCCTTTTCAACGAGGAAAAAGGCGTTCACGAAATCGACATGATGCACGAAGGTCAGTATCTCATCACCTTCATTCATCCCGCTTCGCCCGTTAACCACGAAATGGTTAAGAATATGGCGGCAAAGGGCGTTATCGCTCTTACGCTTGACGGTGTTCCGCGTATTTCGAGAGCTCAGAATCTTGACGCTCTTACCTCAATGAGCACCTGCGCAGGCTATAAGGGTATTCTTATGGCGGCAAGCGACCTTGCGAAGTTCATTCCCCAGATTTTCTGCGCAGTCGGTATGATTAAACCCTGTAACGCGCTTGTTATCGGTAACGGCGTTGCCGGTCTTCAGGCTCTTGCAACCGCAAAGAGACTCGGCGCTGTCATCTACGCGGCGGACATCCGTCCCGCAGCCGCTGAGCAGGCTCAGTCACTCGGCGCAAAGATTGTTGACACAGGCGTTCCCGCCGAAGCGGCAGTCGGTCAGGGCGGTTACGCTCTCGCATTAAGCGAAGAGAATATCGCAAAAGAAAGAGAAGCTCTTAAGGACGTAGTCAAGGATATGGATATCATCTTCTGCTCGGCTCTTGTTCCTTCAAAGCTCGCTCCCGTTATCATCACCGAAGAAATGGTTAAGTCTATGAAACCCGGTTCGGTAATCGTTGATATTTCAATCGACCAGGGCGGTAACTGCGAATGCACCGTTCCCGGCGAGACGGCTGTCAAGTACGGCGTTACAATCGAGGGTATAAAGAACATTCCCGGTATGCTTCCCACAAGCTCGACCTGGATGTTCGCAAACAACATCTACAACCTTGTTAAATATCTTTCAAAGGACGGCAAAATCGAGCTCGATATGAACGACGAAATCGTTCAGGGCATTCTTACAACAATCGACGGCAAGCTCGTCCACAAGGGCGCTCTCGAAGCTATGAGCAAATAATAAATCCCCGAAAGGAGATAAAAATGGAACAGTATATGCATTTAATATTAATAGGTATTTTCGTCGTTGCGGCGATAGTAGGCTATTTTATAATCAATAACGTTCCCACGCTTTTACACACTCCGCTTATGTCGGGTATGAACGCGCTTTCGGGTATTACGATTCTCGGCGCGCTTGCAGTTACGGCAGTTGAGCTTTCAAAGGTAAGTAAAATTCTCGGCGTTATTATCGGCGTTATCGCCATTGTCCTTGCGATTATAAACGTCGCGGGCGGCTTCGGCGTAACGGCAAGAATGCTTAAGATGTTCAAAAAGGAGGATAAATAATGGAAACAGTATTGTCCCCGACTATTTTTTACATCATAAGCGGCGTTCTTGTCGCGGGCGTTCTTGTCGGACTTTCTCTTATGAGCAAGCCGAAAACGGCACGCGCAGGTAATGCGATAAGCGCGCTTTCAACAGTAATCGCAATAGCGGTAACAATGTATAATTATCAGGTGCTTACCGCTCCGGTAATCTGGGGCGCGATTGCGGCAGGCGTAATAATCAGTCTCATTATTGCCGTCAGGGTAAAGATGATTCAGATGCCTCAGCTCGTTGCTCTTTTAAACGGCTTCGGCGGTCTTTCGAGCGCTCTCGTTGCGGTACTGTCATACTTTCAGGCGGATGACAAATTCTCATCCTACACGGCTGTTGTCGCTCTTATCATCGGCTTCGTAACCTTTACGGGCAGCCTTGTAGCGGCAGGAAAGCTCCACAAGGTGCTTCCGCAGAAGCCCGTTGTTATCAAGGGCCACACGGTTATTATTCTTATAATAATCGCCGCGACGGTAGTTTCGGCAGTTCTTAACGCTCCCATCTGGGTAACGGGTATTCTCGCCGCTTTGTTCGGCGTTATATTCTCAATCCGCGTCGGCGGCGCAGATATGCCGATTACAATTTCGCTTCTTAACTCCTTAAGCGGCGTTGCGGGCGGTATAGCGGGTATCGCGGTAGGCGACGTAATGCTCGTTGCCATCGGCGGTATTGTCGGCGCGTCGGGACTTCTTCTGACTCAGATTATGTGCAGAGCCATGAACAGAAAGCTCATAAACATTCTTCTCGGCAGCACAGCCGTAAAGGCAGTTAAGGAGCCTGCTCCCGCCGTCGAGGAAACAGCCGAAGAACCCGAAACGGAAGAAGAAACCGTTGAAACGGCTGCTGAAGAAAAGAAGGAGCTTACTCCCGAAGAAATTCTTGCAGACGTCAAAAAGGTTATTATCATCCCCGGCTACGGCATGGCTCTCGCTCAGGCGCAGTCAAAAGTAAAAATGCTTGCCGACAAGCTTGAAGAAAAGGGCGCAGAGGTTAAATTCGCAATTCATCCCGTTGCGGGAAGAATGCCCGGACATATGAACGTTCTTCTGTGCGAGGTTGACATTCCCTATGACAAGCTCTATGAAATGGACGTTATCAATCCCGAATTCAAGGACTGTGACGCGGTTATAGTTGTCGGCGCGAACGACGTTATCAATCCCGCCGCCAACACTGCCGAGGGCACTCCAATTTACGGCATGCCCGTTCTCGACGCCGCATCGGCAAAAAGCGTTATCATCTGTAATTTCGATGAGAAACCGGGTTACGCAGGCGTTCCCAATCCGCTTTATACAATGGACAACACCCTGCTTCTTCTCGGCGACGCGAAAGAAACTGTTCAGAGACTTATTGACAGCTTCTGATAACAGAAAACAAAAAGAAAACCGACTGAGACACCTCAGTCGGTTTTTTTGTTTTTATATTTTTTAATCTCTGCCGCAGGCAGCGCTCGGCGATTTCGCCCACGAAAAACATAGTCGTCTCGCTCGCTTGGAGCGCGTCGCGATACTCCTTGTTTTACACAAATAACCGCCTTCGCTTCATCTGCCGCAGGCAGCGCTCGGCGATTTCGCCCACGAAAAACATAGTCGTCTCGCTCGCTTGGAGCGCGTCGCGATACTCCTTGTTTTACACAAATAACCGCCTTCGCTTCATCTGCCGCAGGCAGCGCTCGGCGAT
>JAGADF010000005.1 GCA_017613735.1 Clostridia bacterium | reverse complement strand
TCACAATCAGCACGGAAGCGTGCACAAGATACTATGATGACGGCAGAAAGATTGCCGATGACATCATGGAGCAGATTGATGAGCACATCATCAAGATGGAAGCTATCACAGGCAAAAAGTTCGGCGATAAGGAGAACCCGCTTCTCGTTTCCGTTCGTTCGGGCGCACGCGCTTCAATGCCCGGTATGATGGACACAATCCTCAACCTCGGCCTTAATGAAGACGTTGTTGCAGTTATGGCTGAGAAGTCAAACAATCCCCGTTGGGCTTGGGACTGCTACAGAAGATTTATTCAGATGTATTCCGACGTTGTTATGGAAGTCGGCAAAAAGTATTTTGAACAGCTTATCGACGAGATGAAAGAAGCTCGCGGCGTTAAGCAGGACGTTGAGCTTACGGCTGACGACCTTAAAGAGCTTGCTGCTCAGTTCAAGGCAGAGTACAAGTCAAAGATCGGCAAGGATTTCCCGACAGATCCCAAAGAGCAGTTGAAGGGCGCTATCGAGGCAGTTTTCCGTTCATGGGACAACCCCAGAGCTAACGTTTACCGCCGTGATAACGATATCCCGTATTCATGGGGTACTGCAGTTAACGTACAGATGATGGCATTCGGCAACATGGGCGACGATTGCGGTACAGGCGTTGCGTTCACACGTGACCCCGCTACAGGCGAAAAGAAGCTTATGGGTGAGTTCCTCACAAATGCGCAGGGCGAAGACGTTGTTGCAGGCGTTCGTACTCCCATGCCGATAGAGGAAATGGCTGACAAGTTCCCGCAGGCTTATGCAGATTTCATCAGAGTTTGCGACATTCTTGAAAAGCATTATCACGATATGCAGGATATGGAGTTCACCGTTGAAAAGGGCAAGCTCTATATGCTTCAGTGCCGTAACGGCAAGAGAACGGCTCCCGCAGCTCTTCAGATCGCTTGCGACCTCGTTGACGAAGGTATGAAGACTGAGGAAGAAGCAGTTCTTATGATAGATCCGAGAAACCTCGATACACTTCTTCACCCGCAGTTCGACGCAGCTGCTCTTAAGGCTGCTGTACCTATGGGCAAGGGCCTCGGCGCTTCACCCGGCGCAGCTTGCGGTAAGATTGTTTTCACCGCTGATGACGCAGCAGAGTGGAACGAAAGAGGCGAGAAGGTTGTTCTTGTTCGTCTTGAGACTTCACCCGAAGATATTACAGGTATGAAGGCTGCTCAGGGTATTCTTACGGTTCGCGGCGGTATGACTTCACACGCTGCAGTTGTTGCCCGCGGTATGGGTACTTGCTGCGTATCGGGTTGCGGCGATATCAAGATGGATGAAGAAAACAAAAAGTTTGACCTCGGCGGTAAGACATTCCGTGAGGGCGACTATATTTCAATCGACGGCTCAACAGGTAACATCTATGACGGCATCATCCCGACAGTAGAGGCTTCCGTAACAGGTAACTTCGGCAGAGTTATGGCTTGGGCTGACAAGTACAGAACACTTAAGGTCCGCACAAACGCAGACACACCTGCAGACGCTAAAAAGGCTCGTGAGCTCGGCGCAGAGGGTATCGGTCTTTGCCGTACGGAGCATATGTTCTTTGAGCCTGAAAGAATCGGCGCTTTCCGTGAGATGATTTGCGCTGAGACGGTTGAAGAAAGAGAAGCTGCTCTTGAGAAGATTCTTCCCTATCAGCAGGGTGACTTCGAAAAGCTCTATGAAGCTCTTGAGGGCTGCCCGGTAACAATCCGTTTCCTTGACCCGCCTCTCCATGAGTTCGTTCCCACCGAAGAAGCTGACATCAAGGCGCTTGCAGATGCACAGGGCAAGAGTGTTGAATATATCAAGCAGGTTATTTCCGACCTCCACGAGTTCAACCCCATGATGGGTCACCGTGGCTGCCGTCTTACGGTTACATATCCCGAAATCGCTAAGATGCAGACAAAGGCTGTTATCCGCGCTGCAATCAACATTAAGAAGGCTCATCCCGACTGGGCAATCGTTCCCGAGATTATGATTCCTCTCGTAGGCGAAGTTAAAGAGCTTAAGTATGTTAAGGATATCGTTGTAGCTACTGCAGACGCTGAAATCGCAGCTGCAGGCAGCGACCTCAAGTACGAAGTCGGCACAATGATTGAGATTCCGAGAGCTGCTCTTACAGCTGACGAAATCGCTAAGGAAGCTGAATTCTTCTGCTTCGGCACCAACGATCTTACCCAGATGACTTACGGCTTCAGCCGTGACGACGCAGGCAAGTTCCTCGGCGCTTACTATGACAAGAAGATTTTCGAAAACGATCCGTTTGCAAAGCTCGACCAGACAGGCGTCGGCAAGCTTATGGAAATGGCGGTTGAAATGGGCAAGAAGGTTCGTCCCGAAATGCACTGCGGTATCTGCGGTGAGCACGGCGGCGACCCCGTATCTGTTGAATTCTGCCACAGAATCGGCCTTGACTATGTTTCCTGCTCACCGTTCCGCGTACCGATTGCGCGTCTTGCGGCAGCTCAGGCAGCTATCAAGGACAAGGCTTAAAATAAGTCTTTTGATAATTAAGAGGATGACTTCGGTCATCCTCTTTTTTTACGGGATTATTGACATAAAAAATGATAGTGATATAATAGTATGGCAATAATTTTTACAAGGAGCAAATACCTATGAAAGAGAAAAAACTGACATTTTTTATGGTGTTTATTTCGATTGCGCTTTGCGCAAGTATCGCGCTTTCGGTTGTAACGCTTGCAGGCCAGAAAAAGGCTGAAAAAAAGCTTGATGAGTTTTCGGGATTTTCCGAAGACGTTGACCGCGAAGACGACGTTACAATTGCGGGCGAATATAAGATAAAATCGACTTTGCCTATTTCGGACGCCTATAAATCGGGCGACACGTCAAAGCTTAATGATAATGAAAAAGAAACGCTCGATATGGCGACGGACATTCTTGACGAAATCATCACCGACGATATGACCGATTTCGAAAAGGAAAAGGCGGTTTACGAATGGCTTACCGGCTCTCTTACAAGCACAACCGGCATTCTTACGGTTATTCCCTTAAATAACGGCGATAACGACAATCCGCACGACGTGCTTAAATATCACAGCGCGGTCTGCGTAGGTTATGCAACGACGTTCAGAATGTTTATGCAGATGCTCGATATCGAGTGCAAGGTTATTCATTCAAGCGACCTTATTCATTCGTGGGATCTTGTTAAGCTTGACGACGGCTGGTACCATACGGACTGCTACAGCGACAGCGAGTCCAAAAATTACCGCAATTTCAATATGGACGACAGCCGCTGTTCTCAGGAACATACCTGGACGAAGGAGTATTTCCCTGCTGCAACGGGCAAGAAATACAACTATATTTTCTTCATTTGCGAAAATCTTAAAGATATCTACGATATTCCCGAGTGGCTTATGAACGCGATTGATAACAGGGAAAGCGTTATCAGCGCAACCTTTAAAAAGGAGATAAACTCCGATAACGAAAACGAAGCTCAGTATATGGTTGACACGCTTGTTTCAAGGCTTGACGGCGAGTATTCCGTAGGCTATGACTGGATGCTCAACGATAAAGACAAATATGTTTTATGTTTCTATATCGATTATTACGGCGAAGAGCCCACAGAGGTTGACGACGAAGTCGCGGAGAAGATAAACGCGGCTATTGACGAGGCTTTCGGCGAGGATTACAGCGACGATTCGGACGATTTTGATTATGAGAGTTTTTCCGACAGCTCCGATTACAGTGAGTTTGAAGAAGCGGAAACCGTAACAAATTCGAGGGGATAAAAATGAAAAAAAGAGTTTTAATACCCGTTGCGGCAGCGGTTTTTCTGCTTGCGGTCTGCCTTTGCGCCTGCTCGGGAAAAGGCAAAAACGAAAAAAAGGTCAGTATGTACGAGCTTAAAAACGCCATGGCATCGGCGACGAGCTTCGGCGATATGACTTACGCTTCTTCCGAGGACCCGAATCCCGAAGAAATATTTGAAAACATTTCAACAATGGATTATTCAAAGGTTGACAGTTTTTTCATCTATTACGCTACCGAGGGCAAGGGCAACGCCGACGAAATAGCGGTTATTCAGGTTAAAAAAGCCGACGACCTTACCGAAGCGAGAAAAGAGCTTGAAAACCATATTTCAAAGCGCAAGGCGCTTTATTCGACCTATGATAAAACCCAGCTTACAAAGCTTGACGCGTCGAGAATTGAGGTCGAGGGGAATTGCGCCGCGCTCATTGTCGGGGATGACGTACAGAAGATTTCAAATGCCTTCCACAGCTTTTTTAATCAGGACTGATTCCGGTAAATAATAATTACAAGGTTATTTAAATGAAAAAATTTTTCGCAGTATTATTTGTTCTTTCGCTTTCTCTTGTTACGGCGGCGCTGTTTGCGTTGCCGGACAGGGACGTGTCCGAGCTTGAGAACAGAAGCCTCACAGGGAAAAAGAATATTTCTTTTAACGTTCTGAACGGGGATTTTCAGGATTCGCTCGAAAGCTTTACGTCCGATCAGTTTCCGTTAAGGGACAGACTGGTGTATTTTCAGACGGGGCTTTTCTATCTTTCCGGACAGCGGGAAATCGACGGAGCGTACGTCTGTGACGACGGAAGACTTGTGCAGATAATAAGCGAGGAGGACCTTAATAAAAAGTCTCTTCTTCGCTATGCGGAAAAAATAAACTCAATAGCCGAAAAAAATAAGGTTTACGTTATGTATGTGCCGTCGGCGTGCGCCGAACTGAAAGACGGTTTTATAAAGGGAGCGCGCGTTTACGATTATGAACGGCTGTATAACGAGCTGAGCAGGAGGCTCGAAAAGGCGGAAATAATTGACTTGTACGGCGCGCTTTCGAATCCCGATTTTTATTATAAAACCGACCACCACTGGAATATTTACGGCGCGTACGAGGCGTATAAGGCGTTTTGCCGGGCGAGGAGAGCGAAACCCGCTTCGCTTGACAGTTATGAAACAAAAACCGTCACCAAGGATTTTCAGGGGACTCTGTTTTCAAAAATACCCATTTCGAAACAGACGGACGAAATAATAATCCCGTCGGTGCCTGAAATCGGCGTTACCGCGGACGGGCAGAAAACCGATTTTTACTGTCTTGACGCGCTTGAAACCAAGGACAAATACAATGTTTTTCAGGGCGGAAATCACGGAACGGTTGAAATTGAAAACAAAAACGGAAACGGGAAAACGCTTCTCATATTAAAGGACTCGTTTGCAAACAGCTTCGTCCCGTTTATCGCGGGCGAGTATTCAAAAATCGTTTTGCTTGACGAGAGATATGTTTTCATTTCGCTTGAGGAATATGTCAATAATCTCTCGCCCGACGAGATACTTGTTTTAAGGGAAATTATAAATTAAAAAAACCGACAGTTCGTCTGAACTGTCGGTTTTAATTTTTACTCTGTTAAATTGCGTTGACCTCTTCCTGAGAAAGGATTGTATAACCCTTTTCGTTGAGCACGTCAATAGCCGCCTGCGAGTGCTTATCCTTGACTCTGAAAATCATACACGCCGTTTCGGCTTTCTTTGCGATAACCGCGTAAATGTATTCAACGCCGATTTCCTTTTCGGTAAGCGCGTCAAGCACGTCAGCCATACCGCCGGGTACGTCGGGAATAACAACCGCTATAACGGGCGTTTTCTGGAAAATCCAGCCGTCGGCGGTTAAAACCTCGGCAGCCTTGTCGGGATTGTCCGCGATAATTCTGACGATGCCGAATTCCTTTGTGTCGGCTATGGAAATTGTTCTCATATCAATTCCGTTATCGGCGAGAAGTCTTGTCAGTTCTGCAATTCTTCCGAAACGGTTTTCAACAAAAATTGATAACTGTGTTACAAACATTTTTATACCGCCTTTCAGAATTTACGCTTGTCGATTACTCTTACCGCCTTGCCCTCGCTTCTTGCGATTGACTTAGGCTCGACGATATGTACCGCCGCTTTGATGCCGAGCATCGCCTTAAGGTCGTTTACAAGGTGCTTTTCACGCTCTGAAATGCCCATTGTAGTATCAGAAAGCATATCGGGCGTGATTTCTACGTTTACGTCAAAAGTATCGGAGTTGTTAACCCTGTCAACAATAATCTGATAGTTTGCCGCGTAGCCGTTTTTGATAAGTACCGTTTCAATCTGCGACGGGAATACGTTTACGCCGCGGATGATAAGCATATCGTCGCTTCTGCCCATAAGCTTGCCCATTTTGACGTGGGTTCTGCCGCACGGGCAGGGAACGCGCGAAAGCGAACACAAATCCCTTGTACGGTAACGAATAAGCGGGAACGCTTCCTTGTCAATACAGGTGAAAACAAGCTCGCCGACGCTTCCGTCGGGAAGAACCTCGCCCGTATCGGGGTCGATAATTTCGGCAATAAAGTGATCCTCGTTTATATGCATGCCGTTCTGCTCTTCACATTCGAACGCAACGCCGGGGCCCGAAATTTCGGTAAGGCCGTAAATATCGAATGCCTTAAGACCGAGACCTTCCTCAATGCTCTTTCTCATTTCTTCGCTCCACGCTTCCGCGCCGAAGATACCCGCTTTTAATTTAAGCTGGTCCTTAACGCCTCTTTCGTTGACCGATTCGGAAAGATAAGCCGCGTATGAGGGCGTACAGCAAAGCACCGTTGCGTTAAGGTCAATCATAAACTGAATCTGCCTTTCGGTGTTGCCCGAAGACATGGGAAGGGTAAGACTGCCTAATTTATGCGAGCCGCCGTTAAGTCCCGCGCCGCCGGTAAAAAGACCGAAGCCGTAAGCTACCTGAACAACGTCGTCCTTTGACGCGCCCGCCGCTACAAGAGCTCTCGCGCAGCATTCGTCCCATATATCAATATCATGCTGAGTATAAAAGGCGACGACACGTCTTCCTGTGGTTCCGCTTGTTGAGTGAATTCTGACACATTCGCTTAAGGGTTTGCCTAAAAGACCGTAGGGGTAGGCGTCGCGCAGGTCGCTTTTCATAAGAAACGGGAGTTTGTGTAAATCTTCAATGGACTTAATATCTTCGGGTTTAACGCCCTTTTCATCCATTTTAGCGCGGTAGTAGGGTACGTTTTCGTAAACTCTCTTGACCTGGCTGACAAGTTTTTCGTTCTGGATGGCAACAATCTGTTCTCTTGATGCGCATTCGATTTCCTTCTGGAAATAATTGCCCATGGGTGTCACGTCCTTTCATAAGAATTATTAATATAACTTTTTCGCTTTAATACGTTAAAAGTTATTAGTTGACATTATAATACATAAAAACATTTAATACAATAGAAAAATCATATAATTTTAGACCGCCGATAATTCTTTTTTCTATTGAAAAACACCTGCCGTTGGGGTATAATGAATTTATACTCTAAGGTTTTTAAGGTGATGGAATGAACAAAAACTGGATTAATAATAAAACCGTAGTCGTTACGGGCGCTTCGGGCGGTATGGGCAAGGGTATTGCCTTAAAGCTTATAACCGAGCATAACTGCACCGTTATAGGAATAGCCAGAAGCGAAGAAAAAATGAAAAAGGTTGTTGAAGAATTAGGCGAAAACGCTTCTTCATTTTCATATAAACTCTTTGATGTTTCGAGTGAACAGAACTGGCTCGATTTTGCAAACGAGCTTAAAGAAAACGGAACGAAAATCGACGTGCTTATAAATAACGCGGGCATTCTTCCGAAATTCGACCGTTTCCAGAACTATACGGTTGAAGAAATCAAAAAGGCGATGGACATTAACTTCTATTCGGCGGTCTATTCAATGCACGCGCTTTTGCCGATGCTTCTTGAATCCGATTCGCCCGCCATTATCAACGTCGATTCTTCGGCGGCGCTTATGTCTCTTGCGGGAACAAGCGTTTATTCCGCGAGCAAGTCCGCGCTGAAGGCTCTTACCGAGTCAATCCGCGAGGAATTAAGGGGCAAATGCTACGTCGGCATTATCTGCCCGGGCTTTACAAAGACCGATATTTTCCGCAATCAGTCGGAGTCCGACGACAAGGCGCAGAAGGCTCTTAATATGGTTTCTACCTCGTGCGAGAGAATGGTTAAAATGATTATGTCGGACATTAAGACAAAGCGTCCTCTCGGCGTTCACGGCTTCGACGCCGCGTTTATGAATTACTTCGGAAGAATTACTCCCGTTCAGGGCGGGCGTCTTTTCAGCGCGGTTATGAAGGCTTCGAAGCTTCCGCTTTTTGACCCCGTATTCAAAGATAAATAATTATTTTGTGAAATAAAATAAAAGGAGATTTATTATGAAGGTATTTATGATTGGCGGCACGGGTCTTCTCGGCTGTGAAGCGGCTACGACTCTTATTAAAAGAGGCCATAAGGTAACAAGCGTTGCCCTTCCTCCGCTTCCCGAAGGAGCTCCCATCCCCGAGGAAATGGAAATCGTTTTCGGCGACATCAACAAGAAAACGGATGAAGAAATCGAAAAGATGCTCAAGGGAAGCGACTGCTTCATTTTCGCGGCGGGCGTTGACGAAAGAGTGGAGTTCCCTCATCCCGTAATGGATTACTATTACAAGTACAATATTGCGCCTCTTGAGAGGATTTTCCCGCTGTGTAAAAAGGCCGGCGTTAAGAGGGCGGTTGTTCTCGGCTCGTATTTTGCGTTCCTTGCGAAACAGCGTCCCGATATGAACCTTGTTGAAAATAACCCTTATTTCAAATCCCGTCTTCAGCAGGAAGAGGTTTGTAAAAACGCCTGCGACGAGAATTTCAGCGTAGCGGTTCTTGAGCTTCCCTATATCTTCGGCACTCAGCCCGGAAGAAAGCCCGTATGGACAGTTCTTATTGAGCAGATTGCGGGTATGGACAAGCTTCCCTGCACCCTTTACCCGAAGGGCGGTACGGCAATGCTTACCTGCCGTCAGGTCGGTCAGGCTATTGCGGGCGCGGCTGAAAACAAACAGGGCAAGCGCTTCTTCGAGGCGATTCCTATCGGTATGTATAACATGAACTGGAAAGAATTCCTCGGCTACGTCTATGACGCGCGCGGCATGGGCGGCAGAAAGATTGTCGGCATTCCTCCGTGGATGATGAAAATGGGCATGGGCAAAATTGTCAAGGACTATAAGGAAAGAGGCATCGAAAGCGGTATGGACCCGCTTCAGCTTCCGTATATTATGGACATTGACCTGTTTATCGACAGGCAGTACTGCCTTGACCTCGGCGTTGAGGAAGACGATATCGTTTCGGCAATTACCGATTCCATCAAGGTATCCGTCGCTTCCTATGAAGGTACGGTAAAACTCCTTGATATGAAAGGCGAATAATAAACAAGAAAAAATAAAAAACCGACAGTTCATCCGAACTGTCGGTTTTTATGTTGTTTAAAAGTTATCTCTTAATCTCGTCCCAGGGCTTGCCGTTGATGTGGAACAGCTCGTCAAAGGGATACTTGTTGTGTTCGTCCTTCTTGTGGTTCGGGTACCATACCTGAGCGAAGAACGGATTTGTCTTGGCGATTGAGTCGTAGTCCCAAGCCTTATGAGGAATAAAGCATTCGGGGCACCAGTGACCGCCGAGGAGAATGAGCGCGGGACTTGCCTCAAATTCAGCGCCGCAGTGACCGCATTTCCATTTAAGCTTGGTTGCAAGGTCGCCCTTTGTCATTGAATCCGAAAGACATTCGCCGCCGCGGAATTTCGCCGCCTGTTTCATATCTTCAATATCAAGCTCGCTTTCGGGCTTTGACTCGTCATAGCCGTGGTCAAGCTTGAACTGCTCAGCCGCTGAAGTGTCCTTGTCGAACTTCTGAATTTCGAAATCCTCCCATTTCTTCGGAATCTTTTCGTATTCTTCCTTTGAGCCGTAGTAAGCGCTCAAACGAACCTGATTGTTCTTTTCAACCCAGTCGATTGTGCCGAAGTCGGGAGTCTTTGCAAGCTTTTTCATAAACGGTTTAGCCGCGGCCGCAACAACGCCCTTGGGAAGATGGCGGGGAATTCTGAAATAGAATTCAACCTGATTTGCAAGGCGGTCAAAATACTCCTGAACGGGAAGATTCTCTCTGAAATGGAGGTATTCTTCAAGCTTGTCGGAGTCTGCATAGAACTGACCGTGGAAATTCTTCGTGATAAACCAGTGAGGCTCGAAAAGCTTTTCGGGGCCTGCAAGACCGAGAGTGCCCAGAAGCAGGCATTCGAACTCGTAGTTCGATATTCTGTATTCCTTGCCCGAACCGATGTTATAGAAATGATTCCAGAAATCGTCGCCGAGGTTACCCTTCATATCCTCTTCGCAAAGGTTTGCAAGAAGTCTGCCCGAGTCCTCAACCGTACACCATTCGAGAACGCCGTTAATCGGAACATGGAACATAATCGGGTCCATATTCTTAAGAATGTTGGGATAAAGAATACCCGACTGACGCATTGAAACCCAGTGCTTGATACCGCTTTCAACGAATACCGCCTCGGCGCGGCACTTGGAAACCGCGTAGTGGTCATAAACCGAAACCTTAAGCGGGTCGCCGCAGCGTCCCCAGTGAATGGGGTAGTTTCTGTCGCCCGTCTCGGCAACCGTACCTATGTAGCAGACCTTTATATCGTCTGCGTTCGGCTGGGCGAGAACTGCTTTGCAGATATTCTCCGCTGCGCCGATATTTGTCTTCTGAGTCCTGTAGGGCTTCCAGTCAGCCGCGGGGGAAACCATACCGCCGACGTGAAGAACGTAGTCCGCGCCTGTTATCGCCTCAAGAACGCTTTCGTACTTCGTGAGGTCGCCCCAGACGATTTTTACCGAACTGTCGGTCATAAAGCCTTCAAACTTTTCGCGGTTCTTTGCGCTGTCGCGAAGAAGAATGACAATGTTGAATTTGTCCTTTTTAGCGTAAAGCTCTTTGAAACCGGCGAAACCCATATTACCGGACGCGCCTGTGAGCATTACTGTTTTTTTATCTGCCATATTTTCCACCTCTCCAAAAATAATTGTTTACCTTATAATTATATATTAAGAAACATAATAAAGTCAACAAACAAACCAAACAAAAAAACCGCGGTGTTTTTGACACCGCGGTTAATTGTAATTCAAAGATTAATAAGACATTGTGTAGTGCTCTTCTGATGCGAGATGGATAATAGCGTCAATACCTGAACCAGTAATTCTAATATCCCAGTTAAAGCTGTAGTCAGCAGCTACTACGTGACCGTTATCGTCAAGAGTTGCAACGATTGTACCGCTCTTTGCAGATGTTTGGGCATCACTAACAATTGAAGAAGCAACCGACGGGATGTTTTCCATGATTGTTGCCGCCTTGATAACGTTCATGGCTTTCTGGTTGTGACCGTTATCCGCCTGACCGAGTTCGTCATCCTTGATAACAATGGTAATGACATTGCCGTTCTTTGTAGCAGAAACAACATCGTCAGCCGTAAGCTGTGAAGAATATGTCTGATGCTCAACCGGGAAGTCATCGGAGCCGATCTGAGAGCCGTCATCCTTAACACCGTTTGAACCCATAGCAGTATTGATAATGCTATTAGCAAAACTCTTCGGTATGATAAGAGGTAATTTACTTGAAGCATCAACGGGGTCAACTCCGTCCACTGTTTTTGAGCCACCTCTTGTGTGTATAATGGCTTTTGCTTCGGACTTAACCTTATTGATGGCTTCGTTGAAGATTGTAAGCGCGTCCTGCTCAGCGGGAGTTGTATTGTCCGAACCGCCGTTGTCAGCGGGAGTCGCATCGTTCGAGCCGCCGTTGTCAGCGGGAGTCGCGTCGTTCGAGCCGCCGTTATTGTCCGTAGAGGCGGGAGTGGTATTTGTTGAAGCGGGAGTTACGGAAGAAGTACCCGACTGCGACGGGGCGTTTGAGATAACGACCGGAACTTCCTTTGAAATAATCTCGGGAATAAAAGCAATCATTATCGTGAAATAAATAATTGCGAATGCCGCGAAAAGGGCGAACGCCTTTAAGAAAGTTCTCTTAAAGAGCTTTGATTTGTTTTCCTTTCTTTCCTTTTCACGGGCAAGTTCTTCAAATGTCAACGGGGTTTTCTCTTTTTTAGCCATAAATATCCCTCTTAAAATAAAAATCGTTTTAAAGATAGTCAAAACTATACAGTATTAATTTACAACAAAATGACTCTTTTGTCAACCGATTAGGCAAGATTACTTTAATTTGGTATAAATAAATACATAATATTAAGTTGAAAAAAGAAATTTCTTATGGTAATATATAATAGCGGAA
Source organism: Clostridia bacterium (assembly GCA_017613735.1). Lineage (GTDB taxonomy): Bacteria > Bacillota > Clostridia > Oscillospirales > Acutalibacteraceae > Fimenecus. The sequence continues at coordinate 44,108 of JAGADF010000005.1, read as the reverse complement.
ATATGGTTTTATTAATTCTCTTGAAACGGGGGATTGTTTATGATAGACAACAGCATTGCCGTTATACTTGCCGCAGGCGGCAAAGACAAAATGAAATCTTCTTACCCGAGAACTATGTCGATGGTGCTTTCGCGCCCTATGCTCGACTGGGTACTTACCGCGGTTGAAAACAGCGGTATTGAGCGTATCTGCGTAGTTTCCGGCGAAAACGAAAAATCCGTTATCGACTGCGTGGGACAACGCGCTTCGATTGTTGAACAGTTTGAGATGAAGGGCACCGCGCACGCCGTTATGCAGGCGGGCGAATTCCTCCGTCTTTATCAGGACTGCGACGTCCTTATAATCAACGGCGACACTCCGTTTATGGATGCGGAGACAATTCATTCCGCGCTTACGGTACACAGGCAGTCGGGACTTGACGTCACGGCGATTTCGGCGATTACCGACAAACCCTTCGGGCACGTCAGAATTGTTTGTGACGAAAACGACAGCTTTATAAACGTCGTCGAAGAGCGCGACGCTGACAAAAAGACGAAAAAGATTAAGGAAGTAAGCTCGGGCGCGTTTTGGTTCAAGGCGGGCATTCTTCTTGAAGCACTTGACAACGTTGAACCGAGGCTCGACGGTACTTACCGCCTTGTCGACGTCGTTAAACTGTTTATTGATAACGGCTGTAAGGCGGGCGTTTTCACTTCCACGAACAGCAACGTCGTCCTTGACGCTCACAATCGCCGCGAGGTCAACGCGCTCAACGAGGTTGCGCGTATGAGCGTTATTAACAAGCTGCTTGATTCGGGCGTTAATTTCCCATGCTTTGACGGCATTATGATTGACCCGACCGTAGAAATCGGCGAGGACGTCACCATTCTTCCGAACACTATGATATACGGCGATACAAAAATCGGCAGAGGCTGTATCTTAGGCCCGAACACATATATTGAGGACAGTATAATCGGCGAAAGCAGTATTCTCGACAATACCAAATGCCGTCTCGCAAAGGTCGGCAACAACGCGTCGATAGGTCCCTTTGTTCAGATAAGACCGAATTCGGTTATCTGCGATAATGTCCATCTCGGCAATTTCGTTGAGGTTAAGAATTCGTCCATTGACGACGGAACAAAGGTTTCTCACCTTACCTATGTCGGCGATTCGGATGTCGGCAAGAACGTAAACTTCGGCTGCGGCACGGTAACCGTTAACTATAACGGCAAGGCGAAATACCGCACGACTATAGGCGACAACGTATTTATCGGCTGTAACACTAACCTCATCGCGCCCGTAAAGGTCGGCGATTACTCATACACCGCGGCAGGCTCCACCATTACCGAGGACGTTCCGCCCGCGTCGCTTGCGATTGCGCGCGCAAGACAGATTAACAAGGAAGGCTGGGTAGCCGGATTTAAAGACAGAGAAAAGGAAAAAAACGGTAATGTTTAAAAGATTTCGTAAAGGCGAAATTGTAAGCGCGCCTGAATTTATGGTCGTGGGGCTCGGTAATCCCGACAGGAAATACGCCCTGACAAGACATAATTCGGGCTTTCTGTGCGTTGATTTAATGGCGGAAAAACGCGGCTTTAAAATTGACAGGCTTAAGTTCAAATCCCTTACCGCGAGAACTGAAATTGCGGGCAGGGGAGTGCTTGTGTTAAAGCCTTCAACCTATATGAACAACAGCGGAATCGCCGTCAGGGAAGCCGCTTCGTTTTATAAAATCAAGCCCGAAAACATTATTGTTATTTTTGACGACGTTTCGCTTGACGTCGGTAAAATGCGCATAAGAAGAAAGGGCACCGACGGCGGACACAACGGAATAAAAAGCATCATTTATCATCTTCAGAGCGACGCTTTTCCGCGTATCAAAATCGGCGTAGGCAAAAAGCCGGATGAGGAATATGACCTTGCCGACTGGGTGCTTTCGCGATTTACAGAGGATGAGCAGAAAGCTCTTGTCCCCGTATTTGAAAATGCCGCCGATGCGGTTGAGCTTATTATCGACGGCAAAATTGATGAGGCAATGAACAAATTTAACAGTTGAGGTAATATATGTCAACAGCATTTACAAAGGTGCTTGAAGACTCCCCTGAATTCCTTGAAACGGCGAGGTGTATTGAAAAACACCTCCTCCCCCAAGGCGTTCTGGGGCTTTCGCACGTTAACAAGGCGCATTATATTTTTTCGCTTTGCGATTATCTTTCCCGCAAGGCTGTTGTTATTGCGCCCGACGAAGCGACTGCCACGAAACTGGCTCTTGATATTAATTCCTTCGGCGGAAACGCGCTCGTTTTTCCGCAGAGGGATTTTATGTTTTCGGGTTCATCAGGTCAGTCTCACGAATACGAACAGAGACGTATTTCCGTTCTTAATAAAATGCTTTCGGGCAAATATACGGCTGTTGTCTGTCCCGTTGCGGCGGCGGTTCAGCGTACAATTCCGCCCTTAAAGCTTAAAGAGAATACCTTAACCGTTAAAAAAGACGGTTTTCTGAAACTGGACGATGCCGTAAGAATACTCACTGCCTGCGGGTATGAGAGAAGCGATATGGTAGAGGGCGTAGGTCAGTTCTCGGTCAGGGGCGGAATACTTGATTTCTTCCCGACAGACAGCGCCAACCCCGTTCGCGCTGAGCTCTGGGGCGACACGGTTGACACGCTTTGTTATTTTGACGCCGAAAGTCAGCGAAGAATTGAGCATATAAAGCATATACGTCTGACTCCGTCGACCGAGGCCATTACCGGCGCGGAAGCGGAATTTTCACAGCTCATTTCCGCATTTAAAGACTCCGTAAAGGGCAAGGGCAGCGTAAAAGCCAGAGAAATGCTCGAAAGGGATATGGAAAGGCTGTCGGACGGCGTTAAGGTACTGTCGGTAGACAAGTATCTTCCCTTGATATATGACGAGTTTTCAACGGTTCTGGATTATCTTCCGAAGGACGGAATGCTCTTTGTAAGCGAGTCGGCGGCAGTTGCCGAGCACATGAAAAATTATCATAAACTGCTTGTTGAGGACATAAAGGCGGGCTTTGAGGACGGAGTTCTCTGTAAGGGACTTGACCGTTTTTCGCTCACTCCCGACGAGCTTTTCAAACGCTTTTCGGATGACGGCGCAAGCTATTTTGACAATTTCGCAAGGGGAAGCTTCGACACGCCCGTCAAAAATCTTACTACCGTAAACGCGATTCAGTCCGCGCCGTGGAACGGTCAGCTGTCCGTTCTGCTTGAGGACATACCGAAGCCTGTTGAAAAAAGGTCGGTTTACGTCGTTTCGACGGGCACGTATAAGGCGGCGCAGAGTATTGCGAACGATTTACAGAAGGAAAAAATAACCGCCTTTGCATTCAGAAAGATTCCAGACGAATTTCCCAAGGGCGCGGTAAGCGTTATTGTCGGCTCGTTTTCCTCGGGCGAAAACCTGACGCCGTTAAGATTCAGCCTTGTTTCATACGGCAGGGGAGCGGCGGCGACAACCTCAAAGCGAAATAAGAACAGGCATTTTTCGGATTCAATCCACTCCCTTGACGAACTTCACAAAGGCGACTACGTTGTTCATTCGGCTCACGGCATAGGTATTTTTGACGGTATTCAGAAGCTTCAGATGGGCAATATCATAAAGGACTATATCAAAATCCTGTATGCGAAAAACGACGTTCTTTATGTTCCCGTAACCCAGCTCGATTTAGTATCAAAATATATAAACGCCAAAAGCGAAAACGACAAGCCGATAAAGCTTAATAAAATGGGCTCGCACGACTGGGAAAATACCCGAAAGCGCGTTTCAAAGGCTGTTCAGGATATGGCTGACCAGCTTATAAAGCTTTATGCCGAGCGTATGCAGAAGGAAGGTCACGCGTTTTCACCCGATATTGATATGCAGTCGGATTTTGAAAGGCGTTTCCCGTTTGACGAGACCGAGGACCAGCTTCGCGCGGCGGATGAAATCAAAGGGGATATGGAAAGACCGCATCCTATGGACAGACTGCTGTGCGGCGACGTTGGCTTCGGCAAGACCGAGGTCGCTTTGAGAGCGGCTTTCAAATGCGTCGCCGACGGCAAGCAGTGCGCAATTCTTGTTCCTACAACAATTCTCGCTTTTCAGCATTATCAGACTATAATGAACCGTTTCGGCGGCTTCCCGATAGAGGTGGAAATGCTTTCGCGATTCCGCACTCCGAAGCAGCAGGAAAAAATAGTTAAAAGATTAAAGCACGGCTCTGTTGATATAATTGTCGGCACTCACAGACTTATTTCAAACGATGTTCAGTTTAAGGATCTGGGACTCGTAATCGTAGATGAGGAACAGCGTTTCGGAGTCGCCCAGAAGGAAAAACTCAAAGAGATGTTCCCGACCGTAGACGTCCTTACGCTTTCGGCGACGCCTATACCGAGAACTCTTAATATGGCTATGTCGGGCATACGCGATATGTCGACAATTGAGGAGGCTCCGCAGGACAGACGCCCCGTTCAGACCTATGTCATTGAGCAGGATATGGGAATACTCTGCGAAGCCATGGAAAAGGAGCTTCGCCGCGGAGGGCAGGTATATTATCTTCATAACAGAGTTGAAACAATAGAAAAAACAGCCGCGAAAATCAAGGAGCTTTTACCCGACGCGAGAGTTGAGGTCGCTCACGGAAAAATGAGCGAGGAACGTCTTTCGTCAATCTGGCAGCGGCTTACCGAGGGCGAAATCGATATTCTTGTCTGTACTACGATTATTGAAACGGGCGTCGACGTGCCCAATGTCAATACGCTTATAATCGAGGACGCGGACAGACTCGGACTTGCCCAGCTTCATCAGATAAGAGGACGCGTAGGAAGAAGCTCAAGAAGGGCTTTCGCGTATTTCACCTTTACAAGAGGCAAGGAGCTTAGTGAAATCGCGACAAGGCGGCTTAACGCAATAAGGGAGTTTACCGAGTTCGGCTCGGGCTTTAAAATCGCTATGCGCGACCTCGAAATCAGGGGAGCGGGAAACATTCTCGGCGCACAGCAGCACGGCTATATGGCGGCTGTCGGCTACGATATGTATATTCAGCTTCTCAACGAAGCCGTAGGCAGCAAAAAGGGCGAAAAGGTCAAAACCGAAAAGGAATGTCTTATAGATTTACAGATTGACGCTCATATTCCCGAAAGCTATATTTCGTCAATTCCGCAAAGGCTCTCCGTTTACAGGCGTATTGCTGATATAAGAAACGAGGAGGACAGAGCCGACTGTATTGACGAGCTTGAGGACCGTTTCGGAAAAATCCCCGAAAGCGTTATGGGACTTATGGACGTTTCGCTGATGAGAAATACCGCTTCGGCGAAAAGCATCTATGAAATCGGTCAGAAGGGCGAGACGGTTTATCTTTATATGAAAGAAATTGACACGTCGCTGGCTCTTAATCTTTCAGCCGAAATGCGCTCAAGAGTAAATGTCGTTTTCACGGGCAAACCCTGTATAACCGTCAGAAAACTGCCCGACCAGAACTCGCTTGAGGCGTTGAAGGAAATCTTTTCCCATATCGGTAAGGAGGAGGAAAAATGAGAATTCTTGTCTGCCCCGATTCGTTTAAGGGAAGTCTTTCCGCCTTTGACGCGGCGAAAGCGATAAAGGAAGGAATTCTAATTAAAAATCCCGGCTGCGAAGTAATCTGCGTTCCTCTTGCCGACGGCGGCGAGGGTACGGGCGAGTGTCTTAAAAGCATTGTCGGCGGGGAATATGTCGAGTGCGAAACCGAAAACATATTCTTTAAAAAAATGACGGGGGCTTTTCTTTCTCTTTCGGACGGCTCGGCGTTTGTCGAAACCGCTGCGGCGAGCGGCATTACGACCGTTGAAAGCTCAAGACTCAATCCCTTTAAGGCGTCGACATACGGAACGGGCGTACTGATAAAAAACGCCGCGGACAGCGGCGCGAAAAATATAATTCTGGCTCTCGGCGGCTCCGCGACAAACGACGGCGGAACAGGCGCGCTTAATGCGCTGGGCATTGATTTTACGGATGAAAACGGAGAAAGCCTTTTGCCTACGGGCGAAAATATGCTTAAAATCAGAGGCGTAAAAATAAGGGATGAATTTGAAAAATACAGGAACCTGAAATTCATTCTTGCCTGCGACGTGGAAAACCCGTTCTGCGGTAAAAACGGCGCGGCGTACGTCTTTTCCGCTCAGAAGGGTGCCGACGAAAACGGGATTGAAACGCTTGACAGAGGGCTCGAAAATCTTTCGGTCGTTTTTGAAAGCTTTACAAAAAAGCCTTTTAAAAACAAAAAAGGCGTCGGCGCGGCGGGCGGACTTTGCGGCGGAATTTATTCGTTTTTTGACTGTGAAATAAAATCGGGTTTCGAGGTTTTAAGCGAAAAAGCCGGACTTGAAAAGCTTGTGGAAAAAGCCGACCTTATAATAACGGGCGAGGGAAGAACCGATTTCCAGACGCTTTTCGGAAAACTGCCCGAAAGAATAAGCTCGCTTGCAAATGCAAAAAATAAAAGGTGTATTCTCATAAGCGGCGATATCGAGGACGGGCTTGACACGGCTAAAATGGGCTTCGACAGAGCTTATAAAATAAAAGGCGGAGAAATAACACTTGAAAATGCAATAAAGAATGCATATAATCTTCTTGTGGAAAAGGCAAAGGACATTGAGGTAGGGTAATGAACGTTTACGACTTTGACAATACGATATACGACGGCGAAAGCGGACTCGGGATTTTTCTTTATTTTTTCAAAAAGGACCCGTTCGGAGTTTTTAAATACGCCGGCAAGTTTACGGAGGGTTTTATTAAGTATAAAAGAAATAAAATCCAGATTGACGACGTAAAAAACGAATACGGCTATATGCTTAAGGAATATCTTGCGAAGGTTAATAACCTTGAGGAAGAGCTTGAAAGATTCTGGGATAAGCACGAAAAGAAAATCAAGCCGTTTTACGAAGAGGTAAGGCGCGATGACGATATAATCGTTTCCGCCTGTCCCGAACCGATGCTTAAAATTATGCTCAGGCGTATGGGTATTGACGAAAGCCGTATGATAGGCACCGAGGTTGACCTTGCGACGGGCGAAATCGGCAGGGTAAACTACCGTGAAAACAAGGCGAAAGCGTTTAAAGAGCTTTTCCCCGACGCCGAGATTGACAATTTTTACACCGACGCGATAAGCGACGCGCCGCTTATGGAAATGGCGAAGCGCGTGTTTATGGTCAAGGGCGATAAAATCACCGAATTTGATTACAAGGCGTATAAGGAAAATCACAAATAATAAAAGCGGTATCGGCAGTCAGCCGATACCGCTTTTTTTCAGCTTTTATCTTACAAAGTGCGTCCAGGTCTTTTCTTCCTTTTCGGGAAGGCCGTATTTTTCTTTGCCGAGTTCAATGCTCTTCATAAGAAACGTCATATTTCTCGCGAGCATACGCAGAGTCTGCATTCCCTCTTCGTCGTTTACGGCTTCGCCCTTCGCCCTGCCGTGAACCTCGTTCCAGTAGTTTGAAGAAGCAATGGGCATTGAGGCGATAGTGAAATACTTGTTCAATTCGTCAAAGGTTGCGGTTGTTCCCGCTCTTCTTGCGACCGCGACGGACGCGCCGACCTTCATTGATTTGTCAAAATGAGCCGAATAGAAAAGGCGGTCGAGAAACGAAATGAGCGTGCCGTTTGCTGAAGCGTAATATACGGGCGAGGCTATTACAAGCCCGTCGGCTTCTTTGAATTTTTCCGCAGTTTCGTTGACAATATCGTCAAAAACGCATTTGCCTCTTTCGGCGCAGGTTGCGCAGGCAATACAGCCCCTTATTTCCTTGTTGCCGACGGTTACGATTTCGGTTTCGACGCCGTTTTCGCCGAATACTTTTTCCATTTCCTTTAACGCGGTAAAGGTGTTGCCGTTTGCCCTGGGACTTCCGTTAATCATAAGAACTTTCATTTTACGCCCTCCTATAAGAATTCTGTTAATTATTATCTGAAATGATTTTAACAAATAATAATGAAAAATACAATAAAAAATAAGCATATATTTATCTGTTTTTCTTGCAACTTACAATAGGTAGTGATATAATAAAGTGATATTACAATCTGTAGTGTATTTTTAAATGAGAGGAACAGTGAAATTGAAAAAGACACCGAGATTTTTATTTGCGCTTTTTCTTGCGAAAATCGCGCTGATTACCCAAAGAATACTGAAAATGAACGCGAGCTATTTTCCAGGTAAGCTTGCAATTACTCTCTGCCCCGATTTTTTAGGCAGAATCGATAAACCCGAAACCATTATCGGCGTTACGGGAACCAACGGTAAAACGACCTGCTGTAACCTTATTATCGACGCGCTGACCGACCTGGGCTACGACGTTCTCAATAACAGATTCGGCTCGAATATCAACGCGGGCGTTGCGAGCTCGCTGATTTCGGGCAGCACTCTTTTCGGCAAGGCGAAAAAGGAGATTGCCGTTTTTGAAATTGATGAAAGAAGCTCGGTGCGCATTTACCCTTACGTTAAGCCGACGTTTCTTCTGTGCACAAATCTTTTCAGGGATTCCATAAGAAGAAACGCTCACTCGGAATATATACTCGATATAATATCAAAATATGTTCCCGAAACGACAAAACTCGTTCTTAACGCGGACGACCTTGTTTCTTCGAGAATCGCCCCCGGAAACGAAAGAGTGTATTTCGGCATTGAAAGAATGGAGACGGACCTGCCCGAATCGATTAACATTGTTAACGATATGAGGCTTTGTCCCGTCTGCAACAGCGAACTGAAATACGATTTTGTCCGTTATCATCACATAGGCAGGGCGCACTGCCCGAACTGTTCGTTCTCTTCGCCCAAGCCCGATTATCTTGCGAAGGCTGATTTTGAAAACCTTACGCTTACAATGACAAGGGGACTTGAAAGCACGCAGTTCAAGCTCATTAACGACAGTATTTTCAACGCCTATAACCTTACCGCCGTAGTCGCCTTGCTTGAGCAGTTCGGCATTGAGGCTAAAAAGCTTTCAGACATTCTTTCAAATCAGAAAATAGTTGAAACGCGTTTTTCCGAAGAAAAAATCGGCGATATCGAGGTTATCTCGAATATGGCGAAAGGTCAGAATCCTATTGCCTGCTCATGCGTATTCGATTACGTAAAAAGAGCCGAGGGAACGAAAGAGGTTATACTTCTTCTCGACGACGTCCACGACAACGCCGCTTCGAGCGAAAATATATGCTGGATTTACGACGCGGATTTTGAATTTTTAGGCGACGAAAGCATTAAGAGAATTATTATCGGCGGCGTCCGCGCCATCGACTACAAGGTCCGCCTTGAAATCGCGGGCGTTGACGAAAGCAAAATTATTTGTATAGATAAGGAGTCCGATACGCCCGACGCCGTCAGGTGGGACGCGGACAAGATTTATGTTTTGCATGAGCTTTACAGAAATGACGAGGCTCTTGCGGTACGCGACGAAATCAAGAGGCGTTTAAGAGAAAGAACGGGAGGGAACGCGTAATGACTGTTGAATTCTTGTATCCCGCGCTTGCCAACCTTTACGGCGAAGCGGTTGAAATGAAATACATTGAACAATGCCTTCCCGACGCGACGGTTGTCAAAACCAAGGTCAATGACGAGCCGTATTTTGCAAAGAACGACGTCGATTTTATCTATATGGGACCTATGACCGAAAGAGGTCAGGAAATCGTTATCGAAAAGCTTTCACCCTATAAAGAAAGAATTATCGAGCTTATTGAAGCGGGCAAGGTCTTTCTCATTATCGGCAACGCGCTTGAAATATTCGGCGATTACATTGAAACCGACGAGGGCGAAAAAATAAAGGCTCTCGGCATTTTCGGGACGTACGCCAAAAGAAAAATGATGAAAAGATATAATTCCCTTTATTTCGGAAAGTTTGACGAAATGAAAATTGTCGGCTTCAAGGCGCAGTTTTCACATTCCTACGGCGAAAGCGAAGACGAAGGACTTTTTGAGAATATTCGCGGCGACGGGCTTCATCCGGGCAGCAGGTTTGAGGGCATAAGAAGAAATAATTTCTTTGCGACCTATCTTTTAGGGCCCCTGCTTATTCTCAATCCCGATTTCACGAAATATCTTCTTTCGCTTCTGGGTATTGAAAACGCGGCTCTTCCGTGCGAAAACGATATAAGAACAGCATACGAAAAAAGGCTGAAGGAATTTGAAAATCCGAATAAGGAATATTTAGGATAAGGACGGTGTCATAATGGACAATTCAAGAATTTTTGAAGAATACGAATCAAACGTACGCTCGTATTGCAGAAATTTCCCCGCAGTATTCAAAAAGGCTAAAGGCTCGACCATAATTGACGAAAACGGGAACGAATATCTCGATTTCTTCAACGGCGCGGGCGCGCTTAATTACGGCCACAATAACGACTATATCAAGTCAAGGCTCGTAGACTACCTTATGAGCGACGGGCTTATGCACGGTCTTGATATGATGACCGTCCCGAAAGCCGAGCTTATTGACACTGTTGAAAATAAGCTTTTAAAGCCGAGAGGACTTGATTATAAAATTATGTTCCCAGGCCCGACGGGTACAAATGCGGTTGAGGCGGCTTTAAAGCTCGCGAGAAAATATACAAAAAGACGTACCGTCTGGGCGCTTATGGGCGCGTTCCACGGTATGACGCTTGGCGCTCTTGCGCTTACGAGCGACGAGGGCTCAAGAGGCGGCGCGGGCGTTCCGCTTGAAAATGTCGTTCATATTCCCGCGCCTTATATGTTCGATAATTTCGATACGATAGAGTATATGGAAACTCTTCTTTCGGACGACCATTCCGCAGTCGAAAAGCCGGCGGCGTTCATCCTCGAAACGGTTCAGGCTGAGGGTGGCGTATATGTCCTTTCGGTTGAGTATTTAAAGGCTGTAAGAGAGTTCTGCACAAAGCACGGCATTATTCTTATAGTTGACGATATTCAGGTCGGCAACGCGAGAACGGGCACGTTCTTCTCATTCGAGAGAGCGGGCATTGTTCCCGATATGGTTGTTCTTTCAAAATCAATAGGCGGCTACGGCTTCCCGTTCGCATTAACGCTCTTCAGACCCGAATACGACGTTTTTACTCCCGGCGAGCATAACGGCACATTCAGGGGAAATCAGATGGCTATGGTCGCTTCAAAGGCGGGCATTGAATTCAACCTCGAAAACAACGTTGAAAAGATGGCGCGCGACAGCGGCGAAATAATTGAAAAATACCTTAAAGAAAACCTCGGGCATTTAGGCTTTGAAATCCGCGGAATCGGCTGTATCTGGGGAATTGATATGAAAAAGAGCGAGCTGTCCCAGGCGGTTGTCAACTACTGCTTTGCCCATAACCTTATACTTGAAAGAGCGGGCAGGGACAACGGCGTAGTCAAGCTTATGCCCGCGCTCACCGTTAAAAAGGAAGAGCTTCTAAAGGGACTTGAAATCGTTAAGAACGGCGTTCTTGAAGTCGCAGACAAAAAATGAAAAAAGAAAAAAGAGCTAAAAAAAGCTCGTTTGAAAAGCGGCTGATATACGCAGTTTTCGGCTTCACTCTTGTAACTCTTGTCGGCGTGCTTATCGCGTTTGCGGTTAAGATAATAAACGTCGAAAAAAATCATCCCGTGCTTATAAGCGAGGATTATTCGTCCGTTACATACGACGGCAGTTACTTTTACGCCGTTGACGAGGTTCCCGAAGATTTAACCGCCGTTGAAATGAAATGGCTCGGCGGCGCAAGGCACGAGGGCGAAAGCAGATTTGACCAGGCTTTCCGCGACAGACTAATCTATGCGCTTTATAAAGACAAAGACGGCCACAGATATATCTGGGTGCGCGACGGGGATTTTTATAAAGAAAACTATCAGTGGGCGCTATGGGAAAAGGATTATAAGGATTTTAAAGAATTCGAAGATTCGTATTTTTATAAGGAAAGATAAATTAAAAGGGTTAAGGCAAACGCCTTAACCCTTGCTTTTTTGTTAATTATTCAAAAACTACAATTTTACAGTTTTCAATGTTTTTGATTTCGCCGTATTTTTCGCTCATTTTATCAAAACTAAACACACAGTTTCTGAAGGTGACGTTATCGGCATACCGCATATATACGGGTGAATTCTTTTCGTTTATAACCCCGTATTCAAGACACGGCCTTAAGTCATATAAGCCGCAGGGCCATTTTGAACTTTTTGAAAGAGTAACGTTCACGTTTTCAAAAAGCAGGTTTTCAATTCTGTTCTTTTCTGTCGCGTGAACAAGAATTCCGTTTTCGCCCTTGCAGTTTATATTAAAGAACCTTATGTTACTTATTTTGCCCGCCGAGGTGTTTTCGTCTCTGTCAAAGCAGGTTATTGCAATCGGCTCGGCAGTTCCCCACCAGTCCTCGCAGAAACGTCTTGTTTCGATACTGATATTTGAAAAGCTTACGTTTTCAACGTTTCCGCCGTCGCGAATCTGAATCGAAATACCCCTGTTCGAGCGTGAAATAACGCAGTCGTGAACGTCAATGTTTTTAAAATCGCCGACGCCCTCGGTGCCGATTTTCAAAGCGGCGGAAGTCGAAATAAGGGTGCAGTCCGAAATAATAACGTTCTCTGTCGCCCCGTATTCGCGGTTGCCGTTTGTGGTCTTTAAACAGATGCAATCGTCCGCGCACTCAATATGACAGCCCGTAATTCTTACATTCGACGAATGGTCGGGGTCAATGCCGTCGGAATTCGCCCTGTCAAGGGGATTAAGAATTCTAATATTCGAAATAAGAACGTCGTCGCAGCCTGCGGGATGAAGAGTCCAGAAAGGCGCGTTTGTAAGCGTAATGTCTTTAAAGGTGATATGCTTACTGTTTTCGATATAAATGCCCGTCGGTCTCGGGTAAAAATTGCCCGTAACGTAATAAGGACTCTTTCTTTCGACAAAGGCGTCGCCGCCGAGGTCTATTGTGCCCTCGCCGGTAACCGAGCAGTTGTCCGCTTCAAAGCCGTATATGAAAACAAAGGACGGCTTCCCCGTAACGGGATTGCCTATAAGCGCCGTTTCGGGATTGTTAATCATTTCGCACGGGCGGATGTATGAGTCAATATCGGCGCTCGCCTTTAAGACTGCATTCTTTTCAAAATGCAGGTCAACGTTGCTTTTAAGAGTAACCGAATGGCTGTAATACGGTTTGCCCGAGGACAGCACCACGCTGCCGCCGCCGTTTTCGAAACACGCGTCAATGGCTTTCTGTATTGCTTCGCCGTCGTCGGTTATGCCGTTGCCTAAAGCTCCGAAATCTTCAACATAATAAAGCATTTTCTTTACCTCAAAAAACACCTGAACCGATTTAACCGAAATCGGCTCAGGTGAACTTTTTTAATAAGCCTTGCCCCAGTAGAGCATATGCTTCGCCTTTTTACCGCAGACGACGCAGTTTTCGTCAAGACATTCTTCCTCAAACGGAATACATCTTGAGGTAACGCCCGCCTGTTCCTTAAGGGCATTTTCGCATTCTTCGTCGCCGCACCACATAGCCTTAATAAAGCCGGGCTTGTTTTCGGCGATATCCTTTAATTCGTCAAGCGTTTTAGCGACATAAGTCATCTTTTCGCGCCTTTCAAGGCAGGCATTGTAAAGCCCGTCGTGAACGGCTTTAAGAAGCTCGGGAATCTTTGTTTCAAGCTCGTCAAGAGAAACGAAATACTTTTCTCTCGTATCTCTTCTGACAAGTACGCACTGATTGTTTTCAATGTCCTTGGGACCTATTTCAAGACGAAGCGGAACGCCCTTCATCTCGTACTGGGCGAATTTCCAGCCGGGACTGTTATCGCTGTCGTCAATGTCCGCGCGGCAGAATGCGGAAATTCTTTCTTTAATCTCATTCGCCTTTTCGAGTACGCCCTCTTTATGCTGGGCTATGGGCAGAACTATAACCTGAATGGGCGCGATAGCGGGCGGAAGAACAAGTCCGTTATTGTCGCCGTGAGCCATAATGACCGCGCCTATCATTCTCGTAGTGGTTCCCCACGAGGTCTGATGCGGGTAATGGAGTTTATTGTCCCTGCCTAAGAACTGAATATTGAATGCTCTTGCGAAGCCGTCGCCGAAATAGTGCGAGGTGCCGCTCTGGAGCGCCTTGCCGTCGTGCATAAGAGCCTCAATTGTATAGGTCTTTTCGGCTCCCGCGAACTTTTCTTTATCGGTCTTTAAGCCTTTTACAACGGGGATTGCAAGGCTCTTTTCAAAGAAGTCGGCATAGATATTAAGCATCTGCTCGGTTTCCGCAATTGCTTCCTCGGCTGTTTCGTGAATCGTATGACCTTCCTGCCAGAGAAATTCCCTTGAACGAAGGAAAGGTCTTGTTGTCTTTTCCCATCTTACTACGCTTACCCACTGATTGAGAAGCTGGGGCAAATCCCTGTAAGACTGAATTGTATTCGCGTAGTAGTCGCAGAAAAGCGTTTCACTTGTGGGACGTACGCACATTCTTTCTTCAAGAGGCTCGTTTCCGCCGTGAGTAACCCACGCGACTTCGGGAGCGAAGCCTTCGACGTGGTCCTTTTCCTTATTCAGAAGACTTTCGGGAATAAACATGGGCATACAGACGTTTTTGTGCCCCGTCTTTTTGAACTCTCTGTCGAGAATGGAAACCATATTTTCCCATATCGCGTAGCCGTAGGGACGTATTGCCATACAGCCTTTAACGCTTGTATAGCCGATTAATTCCGCCTTCTTAACTACGTCGGTGTACCATTTCGCGAAATCCTCCTCCATAGAGGTGATTTCGTCAACCATTTTTTTCTGTTCTGCCATTTTAACAAATCCTTATCTTTAATTTTCTTCTACGAACTTAACTATGTCGCCGACTGTAAGCGGGTGGTCAAGGTCGTCAAACTCGTCGCCGTGAATTTCCAGTTTGAATTCGTCCTCGATTGACATGGCTATATCGACAAGGTCGAGACTGTCGGCGTCAAGGTCGTCTTCAAATACAAGGTCGAGAGTAACCTCGGTTTCGCTTATGCCGAACTGTTCGGCAACGATTTTCTTAATAATTTCAAATACCATAATGAAACTCCTTAAAAGTTATAATTAGATATTATATATTTTTGTTGTTTTGTCAAGCAAATGTTTAAAATTTGCTCAGATATTCGTAGCCCGAAAGAAAGCTGCGTATTTTTTCTTCAATTATTTTGCTGCCGCCCGGTTCGTCGCTTTCAATATTCAGAGGCATTACGGGGTCGTGCACGCTTAAGCGCAGCAAAAACCAGCCGTTGCCGTTATCTTTGTCAAAAGAAACCTTAACGCCCTCGTAATTATCATCCGCCAAAATCCAGCCGTCTGTTTTTTCGGCGTATTCGGTAAGCTCCTTAATAACCTTCTGACCGTATTCCTTAAAGTTTTCGCAAAGAATATTAAGTCTTATTTCCTCGGCTTCTTCAGGTTCTTTTAGAGAAGAAATGACCGAGGCCAAATCCCTGCCCTCTTTACGAAGGCGCGCGGCGAGAATAATAATCTTTGTTACAAGATATGCGCCGTCGTCAAGGAAATAGTTTTCCTTAAAAGCCGCGTGTCCCGAGGTCTCAATGGCGAGGGGAGTGTTCTCGCCCTCACTGTTTCTGCGGATTGCCTCGTCAATTACGTTTTTGTAACCTCTTTTAAAGCGAAGGTGTTTTCCGCCGAGATGATTATTGATAAAATCCGTAAGTCCCGAGGAAGTGACCGAATCCGTAACGATTGTTCCGCCTTCGTTGCCTTCAAGCGCAATCGCCGCCGCAAGAGCGACAAGACGATTTCTGTTAATCTCGAGTCCGCTTTTGTCAATACAGCCCGCCCTGTCGACGTCCGTATCAAAAATTACGCCGAGGTCGGCTTTTGAATTGACCGTAGCTCTGAACGCGAAGTTCATCGCTTCCTTGTTTTCGGGATTGGGAATGTGATTCGGGAACATACCGTCAGGCTCTAAAAACTGACTGCCCGAAATATCGGCGCCCAGAGGCTCAAGCACGTCGTACGCGTAAAAACCGCCCGCGCCGTTGCCCGCGTCAACTATAATTTTAAAGCCGTCAAGCGGTTTTTCATAGTTTTCGGCGTTGACCTCTTTTTTAATCATATCGCGAAGAATTGCGGAGTAGTCGGCTAAAAAGTCAATCTTTTTTAAGGTATTCTTAACCGCGTCGCCCTTTGGCGTATAGTTTTCCGCGAAAGCAATAACCGAGTCAAGCTCATTGCTTTCAAGTCCGCCGTCACGTGTAAAGAATTTAAGTCCGTTTCTGTCCCAGGGGTGATGGCTCGCGGTAATCTGTACCGCGCCGTCGCAGTTTTTAACGACGGTAGTCATAAACATAGCCGGAGTTGAACAAAGTCCGCAGTCAAGAATGTCAACGTCAAAGGCGGACAGTTCTTTTTTTACCGCAGCCGAAATTCTTTCTGCCGAAACTCTGCTGTCGTGCCCCACGGAAATAAGAAGGGAGGTTTTGCCTGTCTTTTTCATAAGAAAATCGACAAAGCCCGCGGTAAAACGCGCAACAACCTCGTCAGTCAGGTCGTAGCCGGACTTTGAAGCGGTTTCGACCGCGCTTCCTCTTATATCCGTACCGCTTTTAAGATATTTAAGATTCATTGTCTACCTCCATAGCGGCAAATTTAACCGCCGTTTCACCGCTCGCAAAATTGAGCCCGCCCTGCATCCAGACTGCATAAGGCTCTCTCAGAGGCGCGTCCGCAGAAAGCTCGATTGACGAACCGCCCGTAAACGTGCCCGCCGCCATAATGACCTTGCTGTCGTAGCCGGGCATATCCCACGGCTCGGGCGTGACGAACGAGTCGACGGGCGAGCCTTTCTGAATTCCTCTGCAGAACGCGCAGAGGTTTTCGGGGTTTTTAAGCTTTATAAGCTGAACAATATCGCATCTTTTATCGTTGTATTTCGGGTCTGTTTCAAAGCCCATTTCTTCAAAAAGAGCCGAAGCGAAAACCGCTGTTTTAAGCGCTTCGCCGACAACGTGCGGAGCGTGAAAAAGACCGAGATAGAGATTTCTGTTCTGATTTAATGAAGCTCCGACCTCGCGCCCGAGACCGGGAGTTGTCATTCTGTATGTGCAAAGCTCGACCAAATCGTGCCTGCCCGCAATATAGCCGCCGCAGAGAGCGACGCCGCCGCCCATATTCTTTATAAGCGAGCCCGCCATAAGGTCTGCGCCGACGTCCGTCGGCTCTTTTTCTTCAACGAATTCGCCGTAGCAGTTGTCGACAAAAACGATTGCGTTTTTATTGACTCTGTGAACCGAATCGCAGACCTCTTTTATTTCGTCAACTGAAAACGAATGTCTTACCGAATAACCTCTCGACCGCTGAATGTAAACCACTTTTACGTCGCTTCCGGCAGCCTGACGTTCAATTTCGGGGATGTCAAAGCTTTCGTCGTCTTTTAACGGAATCTCCCTGTAAATCACGCCGAAATCCTTTAACGTGCCGTTGCCGTCGTTTTTGCCGCCGTCGATTCCTATTGTCGAATGAAGCGTGTCGTAGGGCGTGCCCGAAACGCACAGCATAACGTCATTCGGTCTTAAAATGCCGAAAAGCGCAACGCAGAGGGTGTGTGTGCCGCTGACAAGGCTTGTGCGGATTACCGCGTCCTCGGTATTGAATACGTTTGCAACTATTTTATCAAGCGTATCTCTTCCCGTGTCGCCGTAACCGTAACCCGTGCTTGTGCCGAGATGCGCTTCGCTGACTCGGTTTTCAATAAAGGCGGAAAGCACCTTCTGCTGATTGTATTTCGCGGTTTGTTCTATTTTCCTGAACTGACCTTCGGCTTTTTTTAAAGCGGTTTCGGACAGTTCGTCAATTCTTTCTGAAAATTTAAAAAAATTACTCATTTTTGATACTCATCCATTCGCCGCAGTTTTTAAAACCTATGCGCGAATAGAAATCCTCGTTTTTATTTTCTTCCCTGCAAAGGAAGACGGTTTTGTTTTCTTTCTGAAGAAATGCGCAAAGCTTCGTAACAAGAAACGTTCCGATTCCCTTATTCCTGAATTCCCTGTCCGTCTTGACCGAGCCTATAAGCGCGCTCTTTTCGTCGGTCGCCTGACATAAGGCGCAGGCGACTGTTTTGCCGTTTTCCTTATGGGTAAGAATATAGGCAAAGCCCTTTCTCGCACGAAGCGAAAGGTCCGTAAACCAGTCCGGAAAAGAGACGCCGCCGTTTTCGAAAAGCAGACCGAAAACCGCCTTGTAATCGGGCTCGTCAAAAAAGACTTCGGTTTCGGGCAATTCCTTTTCAAGTTTCATTATCTTTCCCGACTCGCCGTTTTCAAAGGCAAAACGGGAGGCGTATTTTTTATTGAAGAACACGCTTGAAAAGCCGACTGCCGAAAGGAATCCGCTTATTTCGTCAAAATCCGCTCTGCCCGAAAGCGCAAGCGTAACGTCGCCCGAAAGCGAGGTTATGACGGCGGATTCATCCTCGTTTTCATCAGTCTGAACCCAGGTCATAAAAAACGGCGCCTTTACGCCGTATGAATTGAAAAACGCCTTCTGACGAAGCGAGAACACACCGTCGTTTAATGAAGGGAACGGTGTATTCTCATCTAACAGCTTAATCATTAAATCTCTGCGCCGCCTACGGGACGAACTGCAAGAACGTGGCAGCTTCCTTCACCGAATATTCTTTCGATTTCGCGCTTGTATTCATCAAGAAGCTCGTTGGGAACGAACGCCTGAATAGTGCCTGCGAAACCGCCGCCGTGAACTCTCCACGCGCCCTTGCCTTTGAGTACCTTTTCGCTTATGGCAAGAGCTACCGATACGGGCTGGACGTTGGGCTGCTTTGAAGAAAAGACGTTCTGATTATACATATAGGAAGAAAGTCCGCTTTCAAGGATAGTCGCCTTGAATGTATCGAAATCGTTATTTCTTAAAGCCGCAACCTCTTTGTCGACTCTTTCGTTGTCGTTATAGAAATGAATTGCGCGAAGAACAGGTCTGTCGCCCAGCTTTTCCCTGATTTCGGGGATGAATTTATAAAACTCGTCCTTGCTTACCTCGCGGAGAATCTTTTTGCCGAAGAATCCGGCGACGCTTTCCATCTCGGAGCGGATTGCCGCGTAGTCGTCCGTAAGGTCGGAGTGATTTCCCTTGGTGTCGACAATGCAAAGCGAATGACCGCAGGACGCAAAATCGAACTTAACCTCGCTTATAACGGGGGAGGAGGGATTTTCAAAATCAATCGTAACAAACGAACCTACCGAACAAGCGGTCTGGTCCATAAGTCCGCAGGGTTTGTCAAAGAATTTATTCTCGGCGTACTGAGCGATTTTCGCAATAGTGACCGCGTCGACTTTGCCGTCGTTGAAAAGGTAGTTGAGCATTGTGCCGACAAGCACCTCAAACGCCGCCGAAGACGAAAGTCCCGAGCCCGAAAGAACGCTCGACATTGTGCACGCGTCAAAGCCGCCGACCTTATAGCCGTTCTGGACAAAGCCGTCGCATACGCCGCGGACGAGAGCCTGGGATTTGCCTGCCTCCTCGGGCTTTACAAAAAGCTCGTTAAGGTCGACAACGTCCATCTTGTAGCCCTTTGACTTGATTCTGACGGTGTTGTCGTCGTTCTTTGAAGCTATTGCAATCGCGTCAAGATTAATGCCCGCCGCAAGAACCTTGCCGTGGTTGTGGTCGGTATGGTTTCCGCCGACCTCGGTTCTGCCGGGGGCGGAGAACATTCTCAGATCCCTGTTGTCGCCGAAAAGTTCGGTAAAGGTTTCGGCGAGCTCGATATATCTTTCATACTGCGCCTTAATTAATTCGTCAGTGACATACACTCTCCTGAATCTTTCGTCAAACTGACCGTCTTTAACGGCGGAGATAAGAGCTGAACTGAACATTATTCGTCCTCCTTTATAATGCTTCTTGATGATTTTTTATTCTGAATACCTTCAAGTAAAAGATTAAAGCCTATAAGCGATATGCCCGAAATCATAAGAAGAATGACTATGGGTAGAATGAACGCAAGCGAAAACGGGTTAAACACGTTCTGACCGATAAGCGTATACGAAAGAAGCTTCGGCAAAAAGCCGAGAAGCGAAATAATCATAAACAAATCGTATTCGCAATTCATGGAGCCGTAAATCTGGCTTACCATATTAAGCGGGGCGTAGGGAACGATTCTGAGCCCGAAAAGAAGCCACGGATTGCCCCTGCCTTCCTTTGAGGCGAGAGCGTTTGTTATGGCTTCGTTTTTCTTATACAGCTTGCTTACTGCGCCCGGGCCGAAACGCTTTCCCCAGAAAAATTTAATTGTAAGAAGAATCGATACGCCGACAACGTTTATAATAAACGAAACCTGCGAGGGAAAAACAATACCCGATATAAGGCATATTGTCGGTATCGGTATAGGCAGGAACGCCTTTGCGCAGAACAAAAGCAGAACTGCGATGACGACCAGCCACTTGTTGGGCAGGGAAGCGACGAATAACTCGAATTCGTTAAGCTTTTCCTGAATGGCGCGGATTTTGTCCGTAAAGCCGTCTATGCCGAAAAGTATCGCCAGAAACAGCAGGACCGCGCCTGAGATAATGAGAACAACGCCTATGACGTTCATAACGCGTTTTCTCGTCCATTTTTTCTTTTTCAAAACAATAAGAACTCCTCTGCGATGAACAGAATATAACATTATAATTGTATACTATATTTACTTTAAGGTCAAATATTTTATTAATTTTTTTAAAGAAAATATTTAAATACAGTCAAATAATATGTTATAATGAATTAAATAATAATTATTACGGAGATTTAGTTATGAAAATCGTACTTCTTGACGCATACACTACCAATCCCGGCGACCTTGACTGGTCGTTTCTTGAAAGGTTCGGTGAAACGGTCGTATATGACCGGACTCCCGATGAAATGATATTTGAACGGATTAAGGACGCGGACATTGTCGTAACGAACAAGACCCCGCTTGACAGGGATATTCTCTCGCGCCTTGATAAGCTTAAGTTCATAGCTCTTCTTTCGACGGGATACAACGTTGTCGACTGCGAATACGCGAAAAGCATCGGCGTTCCCGTTTCGAATATTCCTACATATTCAACCTCCGCCGTCGCTCAGCTGACGTTTTCTTTCATCCTTGAATTCACGAATGCAGTCGCCGTCCATTCGCTGTCGGTTCACAACGGCGAGTGGGAAGCAAATGCGGATTTCTGTTACTGGAAAACCCCTCTGACCGAGCTTGAGGGCAAAACGCTCGGTATAATCGGTTTCGGTAAAATCGGTCAGGCGGTCGCAAATATAGCCGAGGGCTTTAATATGAATATTCTTGCCGTTTCGGGCCATGAAACCGACCAGAGCGGACGGAAAAATTTCAGATGGGCTTCTGTCGACGAGCTTCTCGGTCAATCCGATTTTGTTACGCTTCACTGCCCTCTGACCGAAAAAACAACGGGTATGGTCGACGAGGCTTTCATTAATAAAATGAAGGACGGCGCGATTCTTATTAACACCTCAAGAGGCCCCGTGCTCAATGAAAAGGCAGTCGCCGACGCGCTTAACCGAGGAAAACTCGGCGGGGCGGGAGTCGACGTGCTTTCGACCGAGCCGCCTATGCCGGACAACCCGCTGCTTAAAGCGAAAAACTGCCTGATTACTCCGCATATCGCCTGGGCAGGCTTTGAAACGAGAAAACGCCTTGTCGACGTGTTTAAGAGAAATATCGAGGCGTTTATTAACGGGACCCCGATTAATGTAGTCAATCCCTGACCGAAACCGGAACGCTTCCGAATTTATTGACAAAACCGCCGCGACTGTTATATAATGTCACGGCGGTTTGAATTGAATATATTTCCGGGTGTAGCCCAGCTGGTAGGGCGCCTGCTTTGGGAGCAGGAGGCCGCGCGTTCGAGTCGCGCCACTCGGATTAATAAACTCCCGAACACTTTAAGGTGTTCGGGAGTTTTGTTTTACCAGTCGAGTATTACTTCGGGGTTTTCGAAAAGGGAGTCCATTTTGTCAAGAAACGGAACAATATCGGGAAAACCGCCGATTTTATGGTCGAACAGAATTGTTATCGGAAGAATTTTAACGGTTTTCAGATCAAGCTGACCGTCTTCCTTTTTATAAACCTTTTCTTCGTCACGGACTCTGCCGAAGGCTATAACCGCCGTCGTCGGCTGTAAAACAGGGGAGGTGGTCGCAAAGCCTTTTCCCGAATAAATCGAGCCTAAATCCGAAATACAGACCGTTCCCTCGCCTATGTCCTCGGCGCAGAGTCTGTCTTCGGGTTTTACCTCTTTACGGTATTCGCGTCTGATTTTTGAGGGCGCGAATTTTACCTTGTTTTTACCGATAAAGCTTGAAAGTCCGGTCGCCGCCGCCTGAAGAATGTGTCCCTGCCTTACGAGAAGGAACATTCTCTGTTTCGCAACGTCATAAAGTGTTTCGTCAAGAATGGTATTATAAAGCTTTCTTTCAATTTCCGAAACTGCGAAAGCCATTTCGTCAAGATTCTTGTTTCCCGCGTCATGAAGCACAATGGGAATCATCCTGCCGTTGGGAAGAATAACGGGCATTGAAACCTCAACCGAGCCTTTGTATGTCAGCGTTCCGCTTGCATTAAATGGCTTGTATTTAAGGTGCGCGTTAAGTATCGGCGCGGATTTAAGGCACTCTGTAAAAAAGCGGAGCATAAGGGTGTTGAAGCTGATTCTTATAGGCCTGTCCGTCTGGGAACGGAGCTTTTCGTAAACGCTCCAGAGCTTTGTTACGTCAGCCTCTCTTACAAAGCCCGCTACGGGAATTGTCTGCTGTGAAATTGTAAGGGTGTAGCCCGTTGCTTTTCTTAAAAAATCAAGGCTTTCTTCGCTTTCTTTAAGCTCGTAAACCTTCTTTTTTTCAAATTCTTCTTTTCTCTCTCCGCGGTGCCAGCCGAGAGTGTACTGCTTGTAATTATCGGACATTTTTATTCCTCCAGGTATTAAGTGCGCGATTGATAATGACTGCCTGAAAGCCATTATATCATTTTACGGTACACTTTTCAATATAATTAGGAATGCTTTATAACAAACGTCTTCGGCGTATCGGCGTTTTTTGTTGATAAACGGCTCATACTGTGATAAAATTATAAAAAATGCGCGACAATTAACGGTGATTATATGTTGAAGAAAACCCTATCTTTAATTCTTACTGTTTTTATGATGCTTTCTCTGGTGCCGCCTGTAGGTATCGGAGCTGCATCCGTGTATGAAACGGCGGTGACTCTTTCCGACGTGCCGTCGTACGAATGGATGAAGGCAATAAGGGGCGAGACAAAACTTACCGAGATTACCATTCCCGGAACTCACGACAGCTGCGCAAGAAAGTTTTACAACGACTGGCTTGTGTCCTCTGCCGCAAAATGTCAAAGTATGAATATTCCCGAACAGCTTAATGCAGGCATACGTTTTCTTGATATCAGGTGCGAGTGCGATTCAAACCATTCCGTAAAAACCGTTCACGGCTCGGCGGACTGCTGGGACGGCAACGATTATTACTGGCTCGATTATGTTTTTCAGCATATCTATACCTGGCTTGACGCTCACCCGAGCGAAACCGTTCTCGTTTCAATAAAAGAGGATGACGGCGACGCGGGCGCGGCGACCTTTACATCCGCAATTTACGAATATATTCACGGCTACGGTCAGGGCAAATACTTTTACGGCGAGGACTATAATTATCACGATTACTGGTACCTCGGCAAAAGCGTGCCCACTCTTGACCAGGTCAGGGGTAAATGCGTTCTTATGAACCGTTTTGACCAGATTATCGCAACCTCGGGCTCAACTGCAAGCGAGGAGGAATCCGGTCAGAAAATCAAGTGGGGCGACTATTCGGACGGAACCTATACAACGCCTGTTTACGCGAATGTAACCAATACAAACACGGGTGTCGGCACGTTCCACGTTCAGGACCATTACAAGTGGAATACCGACTCAAAAAAGCTTGCCACGCAGGAAATGCTTTCTCTAGGACATTACAGAGGCGAATACTATATCAATTTCTCGTCGACTGTTTCGGATTCGACAGTACCCAATCCCGAAAATCTTGCGGGTAAGGTAAATTCAGGCTACGCGACATTTACATACAATAAAACCAAGCCATCGGGGATTTTCGCTATGGACTTTGCGACCGAGGAGCTTGCGAGATACATTATTCTCAATAACGAGGGCGTTTCGACTCTCGTTTCGGGCACGGACGGCAATATTTCCTATACGCTCAACAGACTTACGGGAGTTCTTACTCTTACGGGCAGCGGAAATATGAACAATTACGCCTATACCTCCGCTAACGGCGTTAACGGTATGGGCTCGACCGCTCCGTGGGGCGACCAGCTTAAAAACGCTCTTTTTGACGGTCAGTACAACAGCGATATAATTACCAAAATAGTTGTAGGCGACGGCATTACCTCAATAGGCGACTATGCCTTTTACGGCTTTGACCACGTCACCGAGGTTGTTCTTCCGTCGGGTATCACTTCCATAGGCGAGGGCGCTTTCGCAAAGTGCTCAAGCCTTGAAAACCTTGATATTCACTCGAATTCCGTTTCTTCAATAGGCGTTTACGCATTTAAGGATTGCACGGGAATGACCGCGTTTTACACGTCGTCAAGCGTTCTTAGCATTGCCGATAACGCCTTTACGAACACGCCCGCTCTTACAATGTACGGCGAGGACGGTATTTATTCTCAGACCTATGCCAACGACAGGCAGATTCCCTATGTCGTAACCGACTGCACCATGTGCAATATTAACGCAAAGGTCGGAAGCGCCGTTAGGGAAAGCGAAAATCCGTTTGCGAACGCCGACCTGTCGCACGGTGTAACAATCAGTTTTTCAAAATACTGCAGTACCGATTCGGGCTGGAACACGTCGCTTATTAATTTCTCAACGGGCAGGAATACCGATAACCGTTACTTTATTATTATGGCGAACGGAACAATCCTCTTTAACGACGGCAACGGCGGAGCAGGCGGATGGAACGGCTGTTATTTTGACATTAATTCCTCGACTGAGGTAAATACAACCTCGTCACAGTGGGTTGACATTGACATTACAATCGACAAAGCCGTTAACGGCAAGCATATTTTACGCTATTACGTCAACGGCGCGCCGGCAAAAGAATACGTCCTGAGCGATATCTGCGCTTCGGGCTATCCTTACGGATTCAGCGGTAATGACGGAATTTTCTCATTCCTGTCAAGTTCAGACATAAAGCTTTATTACGGTGCGTCTTTCAGCATTTACCCGACTATGGCGGGAACTGCCGACTGTTACCTTGACTCGGTTCAGTTCCTGAATTACGCGAAAACCGTTGACGAGATTACAAATACGCCGAGTTATGCATATCTGAATACTTTTACCTCGTCTCTTGGCGGAACGGCGGTTACCGGCTGGCAGGACAACGGTAAAACGGTTACTCTTGATTTGAACGATAACGACGGAAGAACGGGTACGGCTTCCTTCCCTTATACCCAGAACGGCGGTCAGTATGCGAATTATATCGCCACGGGAACGAATCCGTTTTACAATGCCGACACCTCAAAGGGACTGACAGTCAGTTTCTGGCAGAGAATTAACGGCAATTACTACGGCGACCTTGAGTCCGTAACCTTTGCAAAGGGAGACCTTGACGCGAAAAAGTATTTCTGCATAGGCACCGACGGTTACATCCGTTTCAATAACGGCGACGGCGGAAGCGACCCCAACCTTTCGTCTGCGGGGCAGTATTTTGACTATACAACCGCGAACGGCGATATAACGAATAAGGTCTGGCAGTTCGTGACGGTTGATATTATTGACGATTATCATTTCGATATTTTTATTAACGGCGAACTTTCAGAATCGGTTACGGTTACGGGCGCGTCGGGCTATCAGGCGAACGGGGGACTGCTCAGTTTCCTGACAAGCGGAGAAACGAGTATGTATTTCGGCGGGTATACGGCTTACTGGGGAACCTGTACGCTTTCTCTCGATAACGTTTACTGCTTTACGAGGGCGCTTAAACCGTCCGAGGTTTATTCACTTTATATGTCCGAAACCGGAACGGCAATAAACGGCTTTACAAATGAGTTTGACTCAATGCCCGCTCTTTATTCGGGAGGCTGCGTGAATAAAAACAGCTTTGAGGGTAAAAACGGCGTTCTTTATATTCCGTCGGGCAGTTGCAATTCCGAAATAACGGTTTATTCGGGCCCGTCGGTTCTTGACGACAATTCCGCGGTTGTAAGCGGAAGCACGGTTACGGTTGAATATACGGGCGACAAAACCGTTAAAGGCTGGGTGATTGTCAATTCCTCGGGCGAGGTAACGGGCACGGGCGAAGCCTCCGATACCTTTACCTTTACCGCGACTCAGAATTCATACGTACTCTGTCAGCTTTATTACGGCCCCGTTCTCAGCGGCGCGGTTACAAGCGGCTATTCGGGCAGCGACCCGATTACGATTCAGCTTTTTGCCGACGGAAACGAAACGCCCGCATACGAAACAGCCGTCAGCGGCAACAGCACAGGCTTTTTAATCGGAAATATCGAAAACGGAACTTATACTCTTAAGGCGTTTAAGAATAATCACGTAACCTTTACGAGCACGCTCACAATTAACGGCTCGTCGGCGACGTTTGACATTTTAATCCGCCAGAAGGGCGACGTTACGCTGGACGGAACCGTTGACGTTGCGGATATAAGTCTGATTATTAACTCGGCGGTTAACAAAAGCGCTCTTTCGGCAGAAAAAATTGAAATCGGCGATATGAACGGCGACGGCGTTATTGACGCCTTCGACGCGGCGGAGATTGACAGACTTTTTTATCTGTACGGCTGACTGACAAAATAAAAGCAGGTAAGGAAAAATCCTTACCTGTTTTTTTAATGCTCTTTATGCGAATACGGGTTTTTGTTTTCTTTTACGGGCGTTTCGGCGTTGCCGCCCCAGCGGGCGAAAACTATAACGCAATATCAGATTATGCCGACAAGAAGCCATACGACAAGGGTTGCGAAAAACCATTTCAGGCTCAGCCCGATTACAAAGTGGAGTATGAGCGTCAGCCACATAGGCAAAGAGCAAAGCCACGAGCTTATTCTGAAGAAAAGGCAAAAGAACAGCCCTAAAATAAAACCCGAAGCGCGCCCGTTATTATAATCTCTGTCCATCATTCGCCGAAAAGCTCTTTTCTCTTTTCTTCATACTGTTCGGGCGTGATGAGGTTGTTTGTAAGAAGATTCTGATAGTTTTTAAGAATTTCCTCTTTCGGAACCTCTCTCGGCTGGACGGGAGCGACAGGCTGAGCGGGAACATAACCCGCCTGCGGATAAGCAGCTGCGGGCGCGCCCGCTTTTTTGAACGAAACGAAAATCTGAACGACTATAAGCGAATAAAGCAATACCGCCATAGTAAGTCCGAGGAATACCGAAAAAGCGTACATACCGCGGAAATAATGACCGTTTATCGCCCTTATTATTTCAATCAAGGTCGAGGTCATCCTGACAATAAGAGCAATAATAACCGTCAGGGCGGAAATAACCTTCAGCGCGGTGTTAGGAACAAAGAAATAGATTATTACAAGAATAATCGGGATTATCAGAAGGAAGGTAAGATATGTAGTCCAGTTCGGATGCGCCCTGTAATAGGACGACGAATTCTGGATTATAAGCGCGATAAAGAAAGCAATCTGTGAAACAAGCGATTCAGCCATGGGAAGCGCAACGCCGAAGCCGCTCTGTCTTTTTCTTATAATCATTACTATAAAAGCCGCGATTATAATTAAAAACATAAGAATAGTTTCAACGAAATAGCAGTAAGTATAGGGCGTTGCATAACCGCGCGCAAATGTGGGAATGTAGGAAATGCAGGAGATAATGCAGCTTAAAAGCATAAGAGAATACATAATCGCCCCGCCTATAATATTTTTTCTTTTTTCGTAGGTCGCCATAATAATACCTCCGTTTTTATTGTTTAAATAATTATACAACAGATATTTTGTCCTTGTCAATAAAACAAAAGCCTGTCCTTTACGGACAGGCTTTGATTATTTTTCAGGGCTTATTTCATAGCCTCTTCAACTGCGACTGCGACAGCAACCGTAGCGCCGACCATGGGGTTGTTGCCCATGCCGATAAGTCCCATCATTTCAACGTGAGCGGGAACTGAGGATGAACCTGCGAACTGGGCGTCGGAATGCATTCTGCCCATTGTATCGGTCATACCGTAGCTGGACGGACCGGCAGCCATATTGTCGGGATGAAGCGTACGTCCCGTGCCGCCGCCTGAAGCAACCGAGAAATAGTTTACGCCGTTTTCAACGCACCATTTCTTGTATGTGCCCGCAACGGGATGCTGGAAACGTGTAGGGTTAGTCGAGTTACCGGTAATTGAAACGCCTACGTTTTCAAGCTTCATAATTGCAACGCCTTCGGGAACGTTGTCCGCGCCGTAGCACTTTACGTCTGCTCTCGGACCCTTTGAGAAAGGAATCTGATTTGTAACGGTTACTGTTTCCGTATAGGGGTCAAATTCGGTTTCGCAATATGTGAAGCCGTTGATTCTTGAAATAATATAAGCGGCGTCCTTGCCGAGACCGTTAAGAATAACTCTTAAGTTCTTTTCGCGAACCTTGTTCGCGTTAAGGGCGATTTTTATCGCGCCTTCGGCTGCGGCAAAGCTTTCGTGACCGGCGAGGAAGCAGAAACACTCTGTTTCTTCGCTTAAAAGCATTTTGCCCAAGTTGCCGTGACCGAGACCGACCTTACGGTTTTCGGCGACTGAACCGGGGATGCAGAATGACTGAAGACCGATGCCGATAGCTGCTGCCGCGTCGGCAGCCTTTGTGCAGCCGCTCTTGATGGCGATGGCTGCGCCGACTGTGTAAGCCCACTTCGCGTTTTCAAAGCAGATGGGCTGGGTTTCCTGAACTATGGTATAGGGGTCAATGCCTTTTTCAGCACAAATATCCTTGCACTCGTCAATAGAGGAGATACTGTACTTTTTAAGGGTTTCGAGGATTTTAGCCTCGCGTCTTTCGTAACCTTCAAACTGTGCCATTACTATTCCTCCTCTTATTCTTTTCTCGGGTCAATGTACTTTGCGGCGTCGGCGAACCTGCCGTAAGTACCCTTTGACTGCTCGTATGCTTCGTTGGGCGACATACCCTTCTTCATAAGGTCGGTCATCTTGCCGAGGGATACGAACTCATAACCGATAACCTCGTTATTCTCGTCAAGAGCCATTCTCGTACAATAACCTTCGGTCATTTCAAGATAACGAACGCCCTTTGCCTTCGTGCCGTACATTGTGCCGACCATCGAGCGGAAGCCTTTTCCGAGGTCTTCCATGCCCGCGCCGATAACAAGACCGTCGTCGGAGAATGCGGACTGCGAACGGCCGTAAACAATCTGTAAAAACAGCTCTCTCATAGCGGTGTTGATGGCGTCGCAGACAAGGTCTGTGTTAAGAGCCTCAAGAACTGTTTTGCCGGGAAGAATTTCAGCCGCCATAGCCGCCGAATGAGTCATGCCCGAGCAACCGATTGTTTCAACAAGAGCCTCTTCGATAATGCCGTCCTTAACGTTTAAAGAAAGCTTGCATGCGCCCTGCTGGGGAGCGCACCAGCCCACACCGTGAGTATAGCCCGAAATGTCGGTAATCTGTTTTGCTTCAATCCATTTACCTTCTTCGGGAATCGGCGCGGGTCCGTGGTGAGGACCTTTTTTAACGCAGCACATTTCTTTAACTTCATTTGAATAGTTAATCATAAATGCGAACTCCTTTATTATATTGATAAAAATTTACCAAAAGATATTATACAACTTAAAGGCGGTAAATATCAATAGCAAATATTCAAAAAATGGTTAATAATAAGAATAAAAATATGGCAAAATCGACATTTGCAAAATTGACAACGCAGATTTATTCAAGTATAATTGAAGAAGAAATTCCGAAAGAAGTGATTACTCTGAAAAAGATTATTATAATTGTTACTTCGGTTATTGTGGCCGCCGCGATTGCGGTTACGTGTTATTTTAGGTTCTTTCGTGTAAAAAAGATTAAGCCCGAGGATTTGACGACGACTGAGTCGACAAGGGTTGCCGAGCAGTTTGAATCTGTCACCAATGCCGACAAGAAAAGCGATGAAAAATCCATCGTTGGCTTATGGGCGGGCACTACCGACGACGAATTCTACTATCTTTTCAACGAAGATAAAACCGGTTCGTACACAATGGGCGTTGATATTCAGGAATTTACCTATAAAATTGACGGCGACACGGTTATCATTGTTTTCAAGGGCAATACAAAGGAACACGTTTATAAATACTCAATAGAGAACAATGTTCTTTCAATTGAAAACGACTACGGCATAGTCGAAAAATACAACTGGAAATAAACGGAGAATAAATTTGAGCGAACTGAAGCGGTATTCCGGTATTAATAACGGAAGAGAAAATATCAGTCTTAAAAGTGTGCGCCTTTCAAAGTTTTGTTACTTTATGGCGTACGCTTTTGAACTTGTTCTTTATTCTCTGCGCGGCCATTTTATGCCGATGGGAGTTTCTGTTGCGGGTGTTTCGGGAAGTATAGTAACGACCGCTTTTTACGGGCTTGCGTCTCTTGTCGTTATGCTTTTGTGGAGCGAAAAATTTAAACCTCTTATAAGAATAAGCGTTATTGTTTCGCTTATCGGTTTTGTTCCGTTCGCTCTTTTGCCCGTAGGAAATATCAGGTTTGTTTTTGCGATTATTGCGTTTATCGGTCTGGGCGGCGCGGTAACGAGCGCGAGGTGCGGCTTCGCCTTTGCGATAAACAATTCCGAACGGCTTGTCGGTATTATAATAATGTATTTCGCCTGCGCGTTTATAAGGTGTACGAATACCGAGACCGCAAGCGAGCTTATATGGGCGAAGATATTGCCCGTAGCGGTTCTTATCGCTATGTGCGTATGTCTTCTTATGTTTAAAGAAAAGGATTTTGAGGTCAAGGAAAGCTCCGATAAAAACGATACGAGAGGGCTTTACTGGGCGTTCGCTTATTTCATTGTCTATTTTGTAATCGACGGCTACACCTGGGGAAATGTCGACAGCGACAACGTTATTGCCGCGCGCTATCTTCTTGCGGGCTTGCTGATTTCGGGCGTAATTCTTTTTGCAGGGCTTGCGTGGCTTAAACTCAAGGTCTGGCATTTATGGAACATTACCTTTGTTTTTGCAATAATAATGGCGGTGATAACGGCGTTCAGCGAAAAAATCGGTTCTATTAATCCGCAGTATTTTTTCAGCGGACTTTCCGTAATCGGTTGGCCGCTGTGTATCTATATGCTTGCCTGCGCCCAGAGGCGGTTTGCAAGCTATAAGCTGTTGAAAAAATGCACCGTGATTTTTGTCCTTGTTTCTCCGCTTTGCTATTTTTCCGATGATGTTTTTGAGGACTATTTCCCCGCGCTTATGCCCTATGCAACACTTGTTGCGATTCTCGTTGTTGTTATCGGGTTGCTTATTCTTTCGCCGTTGAGCTTTAAGTATCTTTTCTCGTCCGACTGGATTGAGCAGATAAGCGATAATGATATGGAGCTTATTAAGGAAAGGGTCGAACAGACCGACCGCTTCGGCAAATACAATCTTACGCCCAGACAAAAGGAAATTGCTTCTCTTCTTCTTGCGGCGAAAACGAGGCGGCAGATTGCGGGCGAACTCGGAGTTTCGGAGTCAACCGTCAAAAACCACACGTCCGAGCTTTATAAAAAGCTCGGCATAAACAGCCGCGTTGAGTTGTTCAGAATTTTCGGAATGGACTCGGAAAAATCCGACTGAATCTAAAAAAACAACAAAAAATTACATAAATAGTACCAACCTACCCGAATGTCCTAATTGATATAGGACATTCTTTTTTATATAATTAAAATGTGATATATTATTTTAAACTCTGTATTATGAGGTGAGTTTATGAAAAATTTCAAAATGAGAAAGGTAATGGCATTTGCTATATGCTTGCTGTTTTTGTGCAACATCTTTTCGGTCAATGTTGTTGCGCTCGACGCGGTCAGTTACGTCGATGAAAACGGTTTGTCGCATTCCGTTACCGATTACACGGTTTTTACGGGCGGCAACAGTTACATCACGTTGAATGACGGCGTATATGTTGTTAACTCGGACATTTCGGTTTTTGGTGCGATTTATGTTTCGGGTAACGCGGATTTGATTCTCTGCGACGGGTTTACCCTTGAATCGAGAGACAGATTTGTTATCAATTCAGGCGCAACGCTTAATATCTACGGTCAGTCGGCAGGTACCGGTACGCTTAAAGCAATATCCGCTTATCAGGTATATCAGTCAAACCGTTCAGACTCCATTAAGGTTAACGGTCAGCTGGCAATTAACAGCGGTACGGTTGTTGCAAATGGTGAATATCAGCATACAGGCATATCGGGCAGCGGTACTATCACAATAAACGGCGGTACAGTTACCGCAACAGGCGGTGAGGACAGCGCGGCTATAGGCGGCAGTCACAATGACGCCAATGCAAATGCAAACGGAACGCTTATTATTAACGGCGGTACAGTTACCGCAACAGGCGGCAGAGGCGGCGCAGGTATAGGCGGCGCGGGTAAGACCGGAACTGCAACAGGCGGTGACTGGGGTACCACCGTGATCAACGGCGGCACCGTTACTGCAACTACGACATACGGCGGCAGTGCTGCGGCTATCGGTTGCGGTTATCTTACAAACTGCGGCGATATCACTATCAACGGCGGTACTGTTACTGCAACGACTGTTGCCGATGCGAACGGCACAAAGGGTGAAGCTATCGGTAAATACGCCACTTATTCCGTTTATACCGGAATGCAGTACAAAGGTTCAATCGGCGTTGTAGAAATTAATGGCGGTAACGTTACTGCTAACGGTTCCATCGGCGGTTCGTCAACCGTTCTTGACTGGACAAGTACGACCGACACCATATACGCCGAGTCCTACTCTTCATCAAATATTTCAATTCTCAATGATTTCCAGGTCGGCAGCAATCCCGTATTCGCAACGCCCGATAATATCGGCGGCAATACGATTCACGCCTATAACGGACCTTATAACTATGTCAATCTTTATGACGACGACGGAGTAACGCCTATCGCTTCGCCGATTAAGGTTATCCCGGGCGGTATTCCCGTCAAACCCGAAAATCCGACAAAAACGGGTTATACCTTTGTGCGCTGGGAGCTTAACGGCTCAGCATATAATTTCAATACGGCAGTATCAAGCGACATTGATGTCCTTGCAAAATGGGACCAGCACTATTCGGTTTCTTATATCGGCACAAACGGTGCTACTCAAACTCTTGCCGGAAATGAATACACCGAGATTTGTTCAACGAATCTTCCCACAACGCTTACAACCGGTTATTACGTAGTCGGCACAGGCGCGACATATAACACAAGAATCACAATCCAGGGAGATGTCTCAATTATTCTTCGCGACGGATATACGCTTAACCTCAATAACGGCGGTATTCGTGTTGAGCAGGGTAATTATCTGACCATTTTCGGACAGACAAATAACTCGGGCAAGCTTAACTGCTCATATCCCGGTGACGGTAATGCGGCAATCGGTTCCGACGCAAAGTCTGACGCGAATACAACGGCAAAGTCGGGCAATATATTTATCTACGGCGGTGAGATAACGGCAACAGCTTCAAACTATGCCGCAGGTATCGGCGGCGGCCGATACTCGGCAGGCGGCTATATCACCCTTAACGGCGGCAAGGTTACCGCAAAGGGATACAGCGCGCCGGCAATAGGCGACGGTTATATGGGCATCGGCACAAGAGTTGATATCACCGGCGGAACCGTTATTGCAACAGGCGGCGCATATTCGGCTGCTATCGGCGGTTCCAATGCTTCAAGAAGCGGAGTTTCGACCGTTAATATCAGCGGAGGTATTGTTTCCGCAAACGCTTATTCATACACGAATTCAAGCACTCATGTTACTACCACGTATTACGGTATCGGTGCTCCTGACGCAAGCAAGGCGGTTGTAAATCTCGACTGGAATTCTCCGGACGGCTCAATTTTTGCAACCAACTATAATGCGGATACAATTAACTTACAAAATAATTTCGTCATTCAGGGCACGAACACCGTTGCAACGCTTGACAATATTGACGGCAACAGAATTGTTCCGTGCACCGATGACGTTTTCACGGTTGATTTTTACGATGAAACCGGTTCAACCTCGATTTATTCACAGGTAAAAATAGTTGACGGTCAGACGGTTGCGCAACCGTCCAATCCCATAAAGACGGGATATAGATTTGTTGAATGGCGTCTTAACGGCGTTGCATTTGATTTCTCAACTCCCATTACGGCAAATACCGTTCTGCGCGCACACTGGGTTGAGGGCGGCGACGTTCCCTACATTGATGCAAACGGCACTTCACAGGTTAAGACGCAGGGCAGCTACGATTATATTGAAACCACCGGTGAAGCTGTTACGCTTTCAAGCGGCTGGTATGTTGTTTCAGGCGAAATCAGTCTTGCAAAAAGATTGGTTATAAGCGGAACAGTCAATATCATACTCAGTGACGGCTGTGTATTTGATGTTCCCAAGGGAATAACATGTACAGGTTCCAATACTCTGAATATTTACGCTCAGTCAGGCGGTACGGGTGAACTCAACTGTAAGAGCCCTGACGCCAACAATGCGGCTATCGGCGGAGTGTCATACGCTGTTCCCGGCAATATCACAATTAACGGCGGTGTTATTAATGCAAAGGGCGCTACCTATTCGGCAGCTATCGGCGGCGGTTCCAACCACGGCGGCGGATATATCACAATTAACGGCGGCGAGGTTAACGCTGTCGCGGGCACATATTCAGCGGCTGTCGGTTCGGCTTACAACAGCCAGAATTCAGGCGACAATACGGTAATCGTCATTAACGGCGGCAACGTTACAGCCACATCTTCAAGCGGAAGCGCAATAGGCGCAGGTTACTCGGCAGTCTTTGATTCAATTACAATAAACGGCGGTTATGTTAACGCAAGCTCAAGCGGTTATCACGCCGGTATCGGCGGCAGGGCAAAGGATACATCCGCTCAGCCGATAGTCATTAACGGCGGTTATGTTTCAGCTCAGGGCGGCACAAACTCGGCGGCTATAGGCGCAAGAGACGGCGTACCGATGAAGGCAGTTACAATTAACGGCGGTACTGTATTTGCGGCTGCGGGTACAAACGGTACGGGAATCGGTGACTCGCCGACTTATTCGAATCAGGATTGTATTATTACACTTAACTGGACTTCAACCGAAGATACATATTATTCGGACGGCTACACGGGCGTTGTTACATTCGCAAAGGATTTCATTCTTGACGGAACAATGACTTCGGCTACAACTTCAAACATTGCCGGTGCAACAATCATTCCCGATGTTGACCTGACAGTTCGTTTCCTTGACAGCGACGGAGTAACCGAGCTTGCCCCTGCGCAGACGGTCAAAAACGGCATGACAGCAACTCCGTTCGCAGATCCCGAAAAGTTCGGCTTCATTTTCAACGGCTGGACTGCTGACGGTTTCCCGTTTGATTTCTCATATACTTTCAGAAGCGATACAGATATTATTGCAGATTTCCAGGCAATTCCCGCTGTCGGCTATGTTGACGAAAACGGCGACGCTCAGACCTGTACTGCATATTACACTGTTGACGGCAGTACGACTGCTCTTTCAAATACGTGGTACGTCGTAACAGACGATACAACGGTTAATTCAAGAATATCAGTCAGCGGCACGGTTAACCTCATTATCTGCGACGGCGCAACGCTTACTGCAGTCAAGGGTATTGAAGTACCCGAAGGCGCAACGCTTAATATTTACGCTCAGTCGGGCAGAACGGGTGCGCTTGAGGTTACGCTTCCCGATAACAATACAGCGGGTATCGGCGTTTCAAACGGCGAGGATGCAGGTACAATCAATATCAACGGCGGTGTTATCACGGTTGAATCGGGCGTTAATGCGGCGGCTATCGGCGGCGGTAACAGCGGTTCGGTTACATTCAACGGCGGTAATATAACGGCAAACGGCTTTGTCGGCGCAGATATGGCTGCAGCAAACGGCGACGGCTACAGCGTAACGCTTAACTGGACAAATGTATCCGACAGTTATTATGCTACGATTTATAAGGCAGACATAACTCTTGAAAACGATTTCTTCTACAGCGGAACAACAAATCTTGTTGACATTCCGCTCAACGGCTACACTACAATTGTTCCTGCGACTGATTTCGTAGAATACTATGACGGCTTCGGTAACAGAATGGCTTGCACAAACTACACCGTACTGACGGATGCAAGTACAGTTTATCTGAACGACGGCGGTTGGTATGTAGTAAATGCTGACACAACAATAACCCGAGCTATCAACGTTAACGGCACATCGCATATTATTCTCTGCGACGGAGTTACGCTTCGCGCGCAGAATATCGCAGTCGGCGCTTCGGGAGCTGTTTATATCTACGGTCAGAAAGAAAACACGGGTGCGTTCCGCAGCGTTCCTCCCGCTTCGGGAACAAGCAACTTTGCGGGTATAGGCGGCTCCGGAAACAGTGATACGGGTGAAATCCACATCCTCGGCGGTAAGATTACCGCACACGGATACAACGGCGCGGCAGGCATCGGCGGCAGTGCGTTGCACAGCGCTTCGGTAATTGAAATTGCCCGCGCAACAGTTAACGCAGACGGCGGCAACGCCACAATCAGCGGAGCCACCGTCGGAGGCGCAGGTATAGGCGGCGGTATTCAGGGAAAGAGCGGAACAATCACAATTAACAGCGGTAAGATTATCGCACTGGGCGGTTCGGGCGCAGCAGGTATCGGTTCAGGATATAATGCTACGGGTACAACCGCCAAGCAGTTTGACGTCACCGTATACGGCGGTGAGATTGACGCTCAGGGCGGCGAATACACATATTCAAGCCGAACCTATTACGGCGCAGGTATCGGTACCGGTGTGGCAGACCCGTCAAGCATGGTCAAATATATTATCGCTTACGGTGATATTAACATCCAAGGCGGTAAAGTTCTTGCAAACCTCATAGGCGCAGGCGACGGCTTTACGCCTGACAGACCTACCTATAATGTCAACATTACGCTCAGCTGGACAGATGCAGGCGATTATATTGAGGCGGACGATTACAGTTATAATACTCTTACATTTGCAAAGGACTTCTACCTTGACTCGACTACAACGCTTGCCACAGAAAGTAATATTGCGGGTAACAGAATTATCCCGACAAGCGCGCCGTTCGATATTAACGGCGACGGTTACTTTGACTTAAATGATGTCGGTCTTTTAATCAGTGCGTCGGCAGGGAATACCACGCTGACGGCTGAGCAGGAAGCAAAGGCGGATGTAAACGGTGATACCGTTATTGACGCATTCGATGCAGCATTCCTTGACAGAAAGCTTTTGCTTTTCTAAAAGTTAATAAACACAATAAAAGCCACGGTCGAAAGACCGTGGCTTTTTATTCTTCTTCGTTTAATTATATTCAATATAGTATTTCTTAATAAGAAGGTAGCTTGTAACGCAGGTCGCCGCCTGACAGCCTAACGAAACCGCCGATACGGGACTGTTCGTAATATTTGCAACAGCCGATATTCCCATAATTACCGTGAAAACAATAAGCCATACAGAGGTTATATTTCTGTTTTCAAGCGCGTTTACGCCTGTCTGTATGTTTTCATAACAGCTCTTTACGAACTTGTGAATCTTGCCGTATGAGAAATAGTTGAGAACTGCCATAAATCCTGCTACGAAAATGAAGCCTATGCCTATTGCCCAGCCGCCCATTGAGAATAATCTCTCGAAATCGTCTGCCGGCACTGTTCCGGGGTTAAAAGCGTCGGTGAAATATTTAATCCACGAGCTTGCCGAGAAGAAGCAAAGAAGGCCCATAAGAGCAAGCAATCCGCTGACAACGTAAAGAATTACCTTTGTCGCGTAAATGCAGCCGCTGATTATACGGATTCTCGCAGGATTCGGAAGAATATTCTTTTTACCGTCGGCGTAGATGAGCCATAAGAATATGGTAACGATTACGCCTATTACGTTAAAGCCTTTGAAATCGCCGAACAGCGGAAGAGCCGTCGCAACGGTATTAAGAATGCAGGTTGCAAGGAAAAGACTGTCCTTGACAAGCATATCGGTTTTCGCATGTAAGGGATTAATCATGGGCGCCGCAGGAATAAATCCGTTCTGCGCGTAAGGCGCGCCCGCCTGCGGATATGATTCATTCGCCTGTGAAAAATAATCGGGTTTTTTGTCCTCGGGAGGCGGTACGGGAGCGCCGCACACGGGGCAGTTCATAAGATTGTCGTCAAAATCGCTCTGACAGTATTCGCAACGCATAAAACGTCAACTCCTTTTCTTTTTTCATTTTTGATTATATTTGTTTTATTATAATTTGTCAATTTATATGACAAAGGAATAATAACCCGTTAATGACACATATTTTTAATATGGGGTGAATTATATGAAAAACAAACCATGGAAAAACTATGTGTTCTGGATTGTCCTGACCGAAGCGGTCGGTTTTGTCGCGGGACTTTTAACAAGAGAGGGCACTAAGATTTATAACGAAACAATAACGAAGCCACCCTTGTCGCCTCCAGCGATAGTTTTCCCGATTGTATGGGCCGCTCTTTACGCTCTTATGGGTTTTTGCGCCGCGAGAGTCAGTCTTCAGAATCCTTTAAAGAACAGGCGGACCGCGATTTATTTCTATATTGCCCAGCTCGCGTTCAACTTTTTCTGGAGCATTATTTTCTTTAACGCTCAGGCATTTTTAATCGCGTTCATCTGGCTCGTCGCGCTGTGGGCATTGATTTTTCTGACAATCAGGGCGTTCAGGAAGGTCGACTTATTCGCGGGGAATCTTATGATTGCTTATCTTGTCTGGGTAAGCTTTGCGGGGTATCTTAATCTCGGAGTCTGGCTTCTGAACAGGTGATTCTGTTTCCCGTCTGATTACAAACGCATTATAGCCTCTGCTTTCTGTTTTGTGACCGAAAAATCGGTAAGTGGTCAAAAACAGGCTCTGACAGGCAAAAAACACATACTGAAAAACAAAACCTTGGCGGTTTCCCGTCAAGGTTAATTTGTTTTATCTGTTTTTAATCGGCTTGTATTCGCGTCTGGGCTGAACCGCCATATACGCCGGACGTATGATTTTACCCGCGTTAATCAGCTCTTCAATTCTGTGAGCCGACCAGCCGCTTATTCTCGCTATTGCGAAAATCGGAGTGTAAAGCTCGTACGGCAGACTGAGCATATTGTAAACGAAACCGCTGTAAAAGTCTATGTTCGCGCTTACGCCCTTATACATTTTGCGCTCGTTTGAAATAATCTCGGGAGCGAGCCGCTCGACAAGCGAGTAAAGATTGAATTCGTCGGCAAGTCCTTTTTCTTCCGAAAGAGATTTGACGTATGAGCGGAAAATATTCGCTCTCGGGTCCGAAACCGAGTATATCGCGTGACCGATACCGTATATGAGTCCCGTTCTGTCAAACGCTTCCCTGTGAAGAATTTTA
This sequence comes from Clostridia bacterium, assembly GCA_017613735.1. GTDB lineage: Bacteria > Bacillota > Clostridia > Oscillospirales > Acutalibacteraceae > Fimenecus. Next base: position 4,593 of record JAGADF010000005.1, on the reverse strand, counting down.
AGAAGGTATGCGCTTACCTCTTCCTCGTCCGTCCAGTCCTTTACGTTCGCCTTGATATCGTCAAACATATGACAGACCTTTATGTTCGCGCCGCCGTGCTTTGGACCTTTAAGAGAGCCGAGCGCAGCCGCTATTGCCGAATATGTGTCCGTTCCCGATGAGGAAACAACGTGGGTTGTAAAGGTTGAGTTGTTACCGCCGCCGTGCTCCGCGTGAAGAACAAGCGCGAGGTCGAGTATTTTAGCTTCAAGCGGGGTAAAGGACGAGTCGATTCTGAGCATATGAAGAATATTTTCAGCCGTCGAAAGCTCGGGTACGGGCTTGTGAATGAAAAAGCTCGACGAATCCTTTATATAATAGTCGTATGAAAGATAGCCGTATACCGAAAGGAGCGGAAAAGTCGCTATGAGCTGAAGACACTGACGAAGAACATTCGGAATGCTCGTGTCGTTGGGGTTGTTGTCGTAGGAATACATTGTAAGAACGCTTCGCGCAAGGGAATTCATCATATCCGTCGACGGAGCTTTCATTATAATATCTCTTATAAATGAATTCGGAAGCGAGCGGTAGGAATTGAGCACCTGCCTGAATTCCTCAAGCTCGTCCGCCGTAGGCAGAACGCCGAAGAGAAGAAGATAAGTAATCTCCTCAAATCCGAAACGGTTGTCCTTTACAAAGCCGTTTACAAGGTCCTCTATTTTATAGCCTCTGTAATAAAGCTCGCCCTTGCAGGGAACCTCGACGCCGTCAACAATCTTTTTACTGTTGATTTCGGATATTTCCGTAAGTCCCGTCAGGACGCCCTTTCCGTTGAGGTCGCGGAGACCTCTGTTGACCTGATGCTCGACATAGAGCTTTTTATCAATCTTACAGTCTGCGCTGCAAAGTTTCGAATATTTCTTGATTTCGGGGGTAATTGCCGAATAGTCCTTCTTAGCCATATTTTCCCTCCTTTGCTTTCGTGGACGCATATAATACCATAAAACATTAAAAAAATCAAATGAACAAACTGTTAATCTATATTTTATAGGGCGAATACCGTGAAAACTGTCGAAGTATTGCTTGAAAAGAGAAATGTTATTTGTTATTATTAAATCAAAGATAATCGGCGGGGAACGAAATGACTGATTTATGGCAGAATTTAAAAGAACGGACCGAGCCCGTCTACCTTTACGGTATGGGCGACGGCGCGGACAAAATCCTTGACGAATGTATTCGTCAGGGAATAAAAGTCAGCGGAGTTTTTGCGTCCGACGGCTTTGTCAGGAATCAGGTTTTCAGGGGATTTACGGTTGAAAGCTATTCCTCGGCTAAAGAAAAAAGTCCCGATATGATTGCTCTTCTGTGCTTCGGCACGTCCCTTGAAAACGTAATCGAATCGGTAAGGCAAAAGGCGGAAGAAATCACTCTTTTCGCGCCGAGCGTTCCCGTTTACGGCGAAAATGTTTTCAACGAGGATTTTTACGAAAAAAATATTGAAAAGATAAACGCCGCGCGTTCGCTTTTTGGCGACGAAAAGTCGAGAGAGGTTTTTGACTCGGTTATAAACTATCGCCTTTCGGGCGATATTAATTATCTTTTTTCCTGCCAGACGGACAGAAAAAGCAACTATGAATTATTAAACCCTGAAAACGAGATTTTTGTCGACCTTGGCGCGTACAGGGGCGATACGGTTTCGGAGCTTGAAAAGATTTGCAGGCTTAAAAAGGTCTTCGCGGTTGAGCCCGATAAGAGAAGCTTCGAAAAGCTGAAAAAGAACACGGAGCATATTAATAATGTTCTATATTTTAACTGCGCGGTTGGCGAAGAAGAGAAAACGGTTTTTGTTTCGGACAAAAAGGGCAGGGGGACGTCCGTTTCGCAAAGTGGAAAAGAAATAAAGCAGAAAACCGTTGATGAAATCCTTGACGGCGAAAGGGCGACGTTCCTCAAATTTGACGTCGAGGGCAACGAGAAAAACGCAATTCTCGGGGCGGAAAAAACTATTAAACAATACAGACCGAAAATGAAAATTGCCGCTTATCACAGAAGCGAGGACATTTTTTCGTTACCGCTTCTTATAAACGAAATCTGCGGGAATTACCGCTTGTATTTAAGGCACGAGCCGTCTCTGCCCGACTGGGATACGGACATTTTTGCCATAAATGAGGAGTGATATTATGCTTAAGGAATCCCTTAAAGTAAAAACCGACGCGAAAGCGAACGACGACCAGATTTTTACGGGCTACGGGGTAAGAATAACCCTGCTCGATTCCAGATTGATAAGGGTTGAGCAGGTGGATATGACGACCGATTTGCCCTCCTTTACGGTCTGGAACAGACGCTTCGACGCGGGGAAAATGAATGTTACAAAAGTTAACGGCGAGGTTATTGTCGAAACCGAGGACAGAATCTTTCTGATAAAACAGTTCAAGCCATACAGCGTTGTTTTCAAGGACACGGGGAAAACCGAGATTTTTTCAAGGCAGAAGAATTTCAGGGGTACGTGCCGCACGCTTGACGGAACCTTCGGCGAGGTTAAGCTTGACGAAGGGCTTATAACCGACGGCGGAGCGTATCTTCTTGACGACAGCAAATCCGTTCTGCTTGACGAAAACGGACTGTTTATAAAAAGAGAAAAGAATTCGACCGATTACTACGCTTTCGCATACGGCAGAAATTACCGCGAAACCATTTCGGCGTTCTATAAAATAAGTTCGCCCGTTCCGCTTATTCCGAGGTTTGCCCTCGGCGTATGGTGGAGCCGCTATCATGCCTACACTCAGGAAGAGTACCTTTCCCTTATGGATAAATTCGAAAGCGAAAATGTGCCGCTTACGGTCGCTACCGTCGATATGGACTGGCACTGGGTACATGATATCGAAGAAAAATTCGGCGTAAAGTACCGCGGCTGGACGGGTTATTCGTGGAATACCGAGCTTTTTCCCGATTACAGGGAGTTTTTAAGGGAGCTCAAGAAAAAGAATCTTCATATCACCCTTAATCTTCATCCCGCCGACGGCGTTTACTGTTATGAGGATATGTATGAAGAAATGGCGAAGGCGGTCGGAATTAACCCCGAAACGAAACAGAAGGTTGATTTCAAATGCGGAAATGCAGACCAATGGAACGCGTATTTTGACGTTCTTCATAAGCCCTATGAAAGAGAGGGCGTCGATTTCTGGTGGATTGACTGGCAGCAGGGCAGAAAATGCGACGTTGACGGTCTCGACCCGCTTAACGCGCTTAATCATTATCATTTTTACGATAATGCCGAGGACGGCAGGATGCCGTTGATTCTTTCGCGCTATGCGGGACTCGGCTCTCACAGATACCCGCTCGGTTTTTCGGGCGATACGGCGGTCAACTGGAAGGTATTTGATTTTCAGCCGTATTTTACGGTCAACGCGGCGAACGCCGCTTATTCGTGGTGGAGCCACGACATAGGCGGTCATCACTTCGGCTACCGCGATGACGAGCTCTATATTCGCTGGCTTCAGTTCGGTGTGCTTTCACCCATAATGAGACTTCATTCAACGGCTATCGAGCTTCTCGGCAAGGAGCCGTGGAAATACCGCGCGGATGTGTGCGAAAACGCCGAAAAATGGCTTCGTTTCAGGCATAAGCTTATTCCGTATATCTTTACGATGGATTACCGCACTCATAAAACCGGCGAGGCTTTATGCGAGCCTATGTATTATTCATACCCCGAAAACGACGGTGCGTATAAGTACAGAAATGAGTATATGTTCGGCACCGAGCTTCTTGTCTGCCCGATTACGAAAAAACAGTACAACTCTGTTAATATGGGAGCCGTCGACGCGTGGATTCCCGAAGGCAGATGGGTTGACATTTTTACGGGACAGACCTATGAGGGCGAAAGGGAGTTAACTCTTTTCAGAGACCTTGACACGATTCCCGTTCTCGCGAAAGAGGGCGCGATTATTCCGCTTTCGGCTGATGAGGGCAACGGAACAGACAATCCCGAAAACCTTGAAATATGGGCATTTTCCGGCAACGGAGAATTTACTCTTTATGAGGACAATTCGAAGACCGATTATGAAAACCATTTCGCGACAACCAGGTTCGCAATAACGTATGAAAACGGCTGCGTTTCGTTTACCGTAAACGCCGCCGAGGGCGATACTTCCGTCCTTCCCGTAAAGAGGAATATCAAGGTCATTTTTAAGGATTTGCATGACGAAAACAAAAAGCAGGCGCAGGTCGTTTTCGAAGGACTGGACGTAACCGAAACCGCGACCGAAACACTTGAAAATGTCGTCAGAAAAGAGAAAAACGCCCCGAGGGATGAGGTCATCTGGGCGTTCTCGAGACTTCAGGGCAACACGATGAAAAAGAACGTGAAATACCTTCCTTTCAGAAAGCTGACGAAACCTGACGAGATAAGGGCAAAGCTTAAAACAGCTTCAATCCCGAAAGAGCTTAAAAAGCTTATCGAAGAGAGAATATAAAATTAGGGCGATACCGACAAGGAGGTTTAAGCCCTAAAATAAGCACTTTTCCGTTATAACGGCTTCAAAAACGGGGTTAAGGCGTCAGCCTGAACCCCGTTTTATTCATTGTTCTGACGAAAAATTATCTTATTTTAGGGTG
>JAGADF010000004.1 GCA_017613735.1 Clostridia bacterium | reverse complement strand
CTGTAAAATGAGTATCTGCCAAAACTTGTAACTCCGGGCAGAATTGTTACGCTTGAAAGACCGGTGCAACTGTAAAATGCAGAATCACCTATGCTTGTAACACTTGCCGGAATCGTTATGCTTTCAAGTGCGTAACAATATCCGAATGCATCTTCACCTATATTTGTTAAATTGTTGGAGAGCGTAACACTTTCAAGAACAGTACAACTTCTGAAAGTTCTGTAGCCCGTACTTGTAACGCTGTTCGGAACAGTTATGCTTTTAATCTTATTGCAGCCTGCAAATGCACCCTGACCGAGACCTGTTACGGTTTTGCCGTCAATCGTTGAAGGTACGGTAACGTCTTCATCGGTACCGAGATATGCTTTTGAAATACTGTCGGTACCAATCGTTACCGTTGTGCCGTCATCATTGACATAATACTTCCACAAGCCGTCCGGACTTGTCAGGATAGTATATGCGTGCGATTCAATCGGTACCAGAGGCAAGGCAGCAAGCACCAGCACCAATGACAAAATAATTGATAACGCCTTTTTCATAAGAAAAACCTCCGAAAATATAATTGGGGAGTCGCGATTTAATATAAAAAAAGAATATGGCAATTTAATAATACTATATATTGTTTTTCGTGTCAATAAAAAAACGCTGCTCCACTGTTTTGTGTGTTGTTTTCGGGGAGGAGTTAGTGTATAATAAAAATCAGTTATTCAGGGTTTCAGAAGGGATAAAATGTTTCTGAGATACGGTAAATCAAAACTGCGGGAAGGCGTTACAAGAATCCCCGACGGCGGAAATCACGCGCAATTCGGCTCTTACGGGACGCAGAAAGGCGACGGCGCGGCGACGATTTCAGCCGAGGAACAATGTAAAATAACCGTTGATACGATTCTGAAAACCATTAATTCAAAATGATGACCGACGGAGCTGTTAAAATGAAAAAATACGCTTTACCAATAGGGCTTCTCGCCGTTTTTGAAGCGATTGCCGTTACCCTCTGGCTGACAAAGGACAACATTTTTTATCTTTTCAACTTCAACTACATAGGCATTTCTCTTTCGCTCGGCGTGTTTTTGTATATTAAAAAATACAAATACGCAAGGCGAATTGTTCAGCTGCTCGTCGGACTGTATATGCTCGTTTACCTCGGCTTAATCTGTAACGAGAATATGCAGATTGAGGGCTTCTGGTATTATCTTTTTACGGGTGTATTTGAAGCGGCGACAATTCACTATGCCGTCGCAAAGATTTTCGGGCCGCTGCTTTTCGGAAGAGGCTGGTGCGGCTACGCCTGCTGGACGGCGATGGCGCTTGATTTTCTTCCGTACAAGACGCCCGAAAAGCCGAGAAAAAAGCTCGGATTTATACGGTATATCACATTTGCGGCTTCGCTTATTTTTGTCGCGGCTCTGTTTCTCGCAAAGGTCGGCAATATTGAAAAAATAATGTTTTGGGCGTTTATTGTCGGCAACGTTCTCTATTACGCCGTCGGAATTGCGCTTGCGTTCATTTTCAGGGACAACCGTGCGTTCTGTAAATACATCTGTCCGATTACCGTTTTCCTTAAACCGATGAGCTATTTTTCCGTTTTCAGAATCAAATGCGATAAGGAAAAATGCGTCGACTGCGGAAAATGCAAAAAGGTTTGCCCTATGGACGTCGACGTTACGGACAATTCAAGGAAAAGGAAAAACGCAACGGAATGTATCTTATGTATGGAATGCGTTAAAAGCTGCCCGAAAGACGCGCTTTAAGATAATAAAAAACAACGGGGAACTGCTAAATACAGTTCCCCGTTTTTATGCTGTTTTTATTCCTCAAACTTTTCGCGGTTAATCCATAAGCCGAGGGCGGGATTCGGGATGAAATAAATTTCCTCGCCGTCAACCCCGTTGTAACCGTATTCGAGCTCAAACGGATTATACTTTTCCGCAAGCTCGTCATAGTCCGCCGAGTTGAAACCGACTGAGGAAATCTCCTCCTTCGTAATCTCCTTTACGGCGTAGGTTATGGTAAATCTTCCGTCCGACGAACCGTGAATAAGGTGCGCCGCCGCGCCCATATTCGCCCGCAAATCCGCGTTTTCGGGCTTGCGGAATTCTTCAAGCGTATTAAGGCGACCGCGGTAACCGTATTTTCGTATAAGCTCGTCGACCTTCTCGTCCTCGCCGAAACGCTCGACGCCGGGGGCAAGAATAATCAGTTCGCCGCCGTCGGCCATAGCCATCCTCGTTCTGTAAACCGCCTTGTTGCCGAGCCAGGTGCTCTTAAACTCCGACGGGTCAAGATAAACCACGCACTTTTTAAGTCCGTGTTCAACGAAGTCAATATTCTTCTGCTGGGCGAGCTTTACGGCGTTTGTAAGACATTCCCTGCCCTCGCCGATAAAAAGTCCGTGAGTGTGAATATTACCGCCGGGAGCGGTTGTAACGGTCAGCACAAACATAATCGGGCGGTCTTTGAGAAAATGCTCCATCCCGTAATCGAACATTCTTCTTACGGGAGTAAAATCCTTTCCCATCATTCTTTCCATACCGTAAACCGCGCCGACCATATGGGATTTATTAATCATTTCGCTGCCGCCGACTCCGACGAAGAGGTTTTTGGAGTGATTAGCCATTCCTATAACCTCGTGAGGCACAACCTGACCCGGAGAAATAATAAGGTCATAGTTTTCGTCCATGATGAGTCGGTTGACCTCTGCCGTAACGGGCTCATTCCAGAGTCCTTCGGTGATTTCCGAAAGAAATTCGGCGGGAATTTCGCCGAGCTTTACGACGTCCGTGCGCCAGTTATGAACGAGCATTCTTTCGTATGGTATGTCGCCGAACATAGCGTTCCACTGCTCTTCGGTCACCGCAACGTGAGTTCCGAGAGCAGGCATTATATCAACCTGAACGCCATTTTCCGAAAGCGTATGATAATACACGTTAGTTATATACCCCGCGCCAGAGTGGAAGCGGGTGAAATCCGGCGGAAGAATAAGGACTTTTTTAAGAGAACGCCCTTCAACCGATTTTAAAAGAGCGTCGTTTATTTCTTCCCTTGTCAATCCGTTTTCGGTTTCGGCAATAAGATAAATATCGTTCATTTTTCATTCTCCCAAAGAAAATGCTTTAACGCTTCGGCAACGCCGTTTTCGTCGCAGCCGCAGGTAATGTAATCAGCCGACTTTTTAACCTTTTCGTCCGAATTTCCCATAGCGACGCCGATTCCCGCAGCCTCAAGCATGGAAATATCATTCGTGTCGTCGCCGAATGCCAAAGTTTCGGCAATCGGGATTCCAAGACAGGAAGCGAGCTTTTCAAGCGCGACGCCCTTTGTGGCTTCGCGGCTGTTGATTTCAATATTATTGACAATGGACGTCGTAACGACAAGGTCGGGGAATTCAGCGGGAAGCGAGTTCAGAACTCTTTCGCGCAATTTCATATCCTTAAAGAAAACCTGAATCTTCTGTACTCCCCTCGCCCTTTCTTTAAGGCAGTCCTTAAGGTTGGGGACGGGCGTACGGAGATTTTTAATCATTTCAAGGCTGTGAACGTTTGCGGCGTACTGTTCGGCTTTATTATAAAGCTCTTCAGTCATCCAGCCCCAGCCGTCCTGATAGCAGTCGTAAATGACGTCGGTTTTATCGAGGCGCTCCATAACCGCAACCGCGCGTTCAAACGGTATTTCACAGCCGCAGAGGGTTTTCTTTTCCCTTACGTCATAGACCTCGGCGCCGTTGACGGAAATGACGTAATTCACGAACTTAAGTTTCCTGATAACCTCGGGCATACCGCGGTAAAAGCGACCTGTGGCAGGGACAATTTCTATTCCCTCGCCCGCCGCTTTTTCGAGAGCCGCCCTGTTGACGTCCGAAAGCTGTTTGTCGGACGAAAGCAGAGTGCCGTCAAGGTCAAGAGCAATAAGTCTGATCTTACGCATTGTATGTAGAAGCCGCCGTGTCGCCGCCGTGACCGGTCCAGTTTGTATGGAAGAACTCGCCTCTCGCAGCGTCGGTTCTCTCGTAGGTGTGAGCGCCGAAATAGTCGCGCTGAGCCTGAAGAAGATTGGCGGGAAGCCTTTCGGTAGTGTAACCGTCGAAATAGCTTAAAGCCGAAGTCATAGCGGGAGCGGGAACGCCGTACTGTACCGCCGCCGAAGCAACCTTTCGCCACGCGGGAACAAGCTTTTCAATAGTCTCTTTGAAATACGGGTCAAGAATAAGATTCTTAAGACCGGGATTTTTATCGAAAGCTTCCTTGATTTTACCGAGGAATACGGAACGGATTATACAGCCGCCGCGCCACATAAGAGCGATACCGCCGTAGTTGAGATTCCAGCCGTAATGAGCCGCCGCAGTACGCATAAGAGTATAACCCTGAGCGTAAGAAATAATCTTTGAAGCGAAAAGAGCCTGACGTATGGCTTCGACCATTTCCTTTTTGTCGCCCTCGAATACGGGGATTTTTCTGTCAAAAACCTTACTCGCTTCAACGCGCTCGTCCTTCATTGCCGACAGACATCTCGAAAATACCGCTTCGCCGATAAGAGTAAGCGGAACGCCCTCGTCAAAAGCCGCAATACCCGTCCACTTGCCCGTGCCTTTCTGACCGGCGGTGTCAAGGATTTTTTCAACCAGAGGCGAACCGTCCTCATCCTTAAAGCCGAGAATATCGCGGGTGATTTCTATAAGATAGCTGTCAAGCTCGGTTTCGTTCCACTGCTTAAAGGTTTCGTGCATTTCTTCATAGCTCATACCGAGCATATCGCGCATAAGCTGATAAGCTTCGCAGATAAGCTGCATATCGCCGTATTCAATGCCGTTATGAACCATCTTGACAAAATGACCTGCGCCGTTTTCGCCAACCCAGTCGCAGCAGGGTTCGCCGTTTTCGACCTTGGCGCAGATTGCCTGCAGAATAGGCTTTACATACTGCCACGCGGCGGGTGAACCGCCGGGCATCATACTCGGGCCCTTAAGCGCGCCCTCTTCGCCGCCCGATACGCCGGTGCCGATATAGAGCTTGCCCTTTGATTCAACGTATTCGGTTCTTCTTATCGTGTCGGGGAAATGCGAATTGCCGCCGTCAATAATTATATCGCCGTCCTCAAGCAACGGTAAAAGCTGTTCAATCATATCATCAACCGACGCGCCAGCCTTAATCATCATAAAGACCTTACGCGGCTTTTCAAGATTTTCAATTAATTCTTCAAGTGAGTGACAGCCGATTATATTCTTGCCTGCCGCTCTTCCGTTTATAAAATTATCCACCTTGGACGTCGTGCGGTTATAGACCGCTACGGTGAAGCCCTTGGACTCCATATTCATAACAAGGTTTTCGCCCATAACGGCGAGACCGATTAAACCGATATCAGCTTTTTTCATATCAATACACTCCTTTTATCTCTGAACGCGGGCGTTGCCCTTATAAATATCCCAGACCTGTTTTTCATCGGCAGGCTCGGCGTAGTCGTTAAGGCTGCTCGCGGCGAGAGCTCCGCTCGCCCAGCCGAACTGCAGCCACTTGTCAGGAGTCCAATCCTTAAGAACTCCGTAGAGAAGTCCTCCCGAGAAACCGTCGCCGCCGCCTATGCGGTCCATTACCTGAATAGGTCTTGGCTCCTCGACATACCAGTTGCCGTCAGCCCAGAGAATCGCTCCCCAGAGATGCTCGTTTGCGGAAATTACCTCACGCAAGGTTGTAGCATAGGCTCTCGCCTGAGGGTACTTTTCTCTTACCTTATCAATCATTACCTTAAAGCGCTCGATTTTTGAAGCGAGCTCGGTGCCGCCCGCTTCGGGGCCGCTGAATCCGAGACAGAGCTGGAAATCCTCTTCATTACCGACAAGAATATCGGCTATGGACGCGATTTCGCCGAAAGCCCTGCGAAGCTCGTCCTCCCTGCCCTTCCAGAAGGTGGCGCGGTAATTGAGGTCAAAGCTGACAAGAGTTCCGTATTTTTTCGCAACTCTCGCAACCTCAAGGCAGCACTTCGTAGTCTCCTCGCTCATAGCGGCGATAAGTCCCGAAAGGTGAAGAATCCCGACGCCTTCGCTGCCGAAGATACGCTCAAGGTCAAAGTCGTCCGCCGAAAGAGTTCTGCCGATTTCACCCGCGCGGTCATTCCATACTCTCGGGGCGCGAAGTCCGAAACCGGAATCGGCTATATTGAACTGATGTCTGTAACCCCAGGGACCGCCCTGCGGAACCTCTTTCCCCTCAAAGCGAATATTTCTTGCGCGAAGCTGACGCTTGATGAATTCGGCCATGGGAGAGCCCTCGACGAATTTCGTAAGCGCAAGACATTCGTTACCGAGGCTTGCCGCGACGTTAAGGACGTTGCTTTCAGCCGAGGTTGCCTGAAGATAAAAAAGATTGCTGTTATGTACCGCCATACGGTCCTGCGGCGTAATCCTCAGTCCCATACTGGTAACTGTTGCAATTGCGTATTTTTTCATATTATCAAGCCCTTTCAGATAAATTGAGCAAATTTTTACTTATATATTATACTACATTATTTTTATAGAGTAAACTGTTTTTTCGGTCAAAATTGCAGGCAAAAAAACGAAAAACAAAAGCCTCCGGATGCTTTAAAAACACCGAAGGCTTTTAATAATGATGTTTTTATTCTTTTGTAACTGCGCTGACGTATTCGGGAAATTCAGCGGTAAGATTATTTCTGTCTATAAGCCTGAAATCCCCGCCGTTGTCCCATACCATACACGACATCCCGTATTTCGAAAGGCACTGGACGTACCATTTCGCCTTATGAGTGAGATTGTTAAGGTTTTCCCTGTCAGTCCAGCCGAATTCAGCCATACATACGCCCACGCCCTTTTCAATAAAGGTTTCGTAAAGGCGTTTGAAATTCTTGTTGATTTCAATATAGTCGCTTAAGTTAAACCGTTTTTCGCAGTCGGGGTACTCGGAACGGTGAGCGGTTGAATAGTAGTAATGAATAGCAACAATTATGTGTTCGTCATCGGGAACGATAAGAGCGTTGCAGTTGTCCTCGAGCACGCTCGCGCAGCAGGTGGTAATCATAACATAGCGGTTTTTATTATTGCCGCCGCTGTTTCTGATTACGTCAAGAGCAGTCCTGTTAAGGCGATTTATGACGTCGCGTTCTTCGGGCGTTCCCGTCCACTCGTTTTTGGAGCCGACAATACGCGGCTCGTTCATAATATCGAAAATAAGCTTTTCGTCGTAATCCGCGAAGCGTTCGGAAAGCTGAGCCCAGATTTTTGAAAGAATCTCGCTCGCCCTTTCCTCGTTCTCATAGCTCGTGACCAGCCAGTCCTGATCGTCGTGCTGAACGTTGATTACGGCGTACATATCCTCGGCAAGCACATAGTCGACAATCTCGTTAACCCTGTCAAGCCACTCGGGTTCAATATTGTAATCTTCATCCATGTGCTGAAACCAAGTAACCGGTATTCTTACGGATGTAAAGCCAAGTTCCTTTACAAGCTTTATAAGCTCATCCGTCGTTTTCGGATTTCCCCAGCAGGTTTCGGTGTCCTCGGGTTCGGGAATTCGCCACGCCTCAAGCGTGTTGCCGAGATTCCAGCCGCGTCCGAGACCTTTGGCAAACTGAACGGACTGTGTTTCGGGAAGCTTCGGCCGATAGAAAAATAATATGCTCATAACAATACAAATGCAGCAAACCGCAGCAACTGCGGAAATCAAAACGCCTCTGATTACTATTCGCTTTATACGTCCCTTTTCTTTTTCTTTCATAAAAAATGTCCTTTCGGTTGCCGCGGTTTTACGACAAGGTTAACGGTTATTTTTCATACTTGAAAAGCTTATTGTATTTCTGCGCCCAGATTAATACCTCGTTCTGGGAATAAACCTTCGGCATCTGCTTCATAAGTACGGATAGTTTCGCTATCTTTTTGACCGCAACGGAAATGTCCTGCTTTAAAGCCTTGTCGGAAACGATATTTTTAAGAATGAGCACATTTTCAATCATCGCTTTGACTTTTCTTTTATCGGTCAGGCCGTTGAGTCTCTTTATTTTTCCGCGAACCTGTTCAAGGTCGTAATCAAAAAGGTTGTCAATCTGTTCGGGAGTCAGGTCTATAAGAAGGTTTTTCATTGTCGCAAGCGGGGCAAGCGACGAGCCGACCTTTTTATAGTAATTGTATTCATAATCCCAGAGCGTTTCGCAGCTGTAAGCGCAGTCCTCGTCCTTCAGAACGGTTTCGGCAAGAATTTTGGACGCCCTGAGTGCATTGGCAATACCCGAGCCGTAAATCGGGATTGTCATAAACGCGCTGTCGCCTATAGCGGCGTAACCGTCGGCAACCATAACGGCAATAGTCTGCCTTATCGGAATTTCCGCAAACGAACCCGCGCGCACCTTCTTTTTACCGACGCAGGGATTCTTTTCCCTTAAATAATCGGTGTATTTTTTTATTTCGTCCTTTTCAAAGGGCTCGAACTTGCCTAAAAGCGTGTCGGCGTACTGCTCGCCCGCCATAACCCAGCCGAGGCCATGAAGCCCGTTCGGGAAAAGCGTAAGCTTGAACTCGGTTGCGGGAACGTCCTTGTTAATGCGGTTATAAAACGCGCGATAGACATAGAGCTTTTCGTATTGCTTAAGCTCTTTCTGTATTCCGCAGAAATGAGGCAGGCTCTTCCTGACGGGAGAGTTGACGCCGCACGCGTCTATAATAAGGTCGCCGTAAAAGCTGCCCTTGTCGGTCTTAATGCCGACAACCCTGTTGCCGAGGCACTCGGCTTTTTCAATCTTCACGCCGTATTCAAACTTCGCGCCGCGCTTTTCGGCATAGTCGATAATATAATTGTAAATGTCCTTGCGTTCCATTTTGATTTCGGGCTGATTTTTGGGCGAACGCTGAATAAAGGGATTTCTCTCGCTCGGACCGTAAAACGTAACGTCGCCCTTATAGCAGAATAAATCCTCGGGCGGCATATCCATATCGGCGGCAAGAAGTCCCGAATATTCAAAAATATCGGTCCAGTCATAGCCCATATCCTCACGCCTGCGCTGTTCGTAAACGGTAACGTCAAGCCCTTTTTCGGCAAGAAGTCCCGCGACGGCTATACCGCCGTGTCCTCCGCCTGCAACAATAATCTTCGCCATTTTTAACCCTCCCAATTTTGAATAATACACTTAAATTATATAGCCTTAAGCCACTGTTTTTCAATGTGCATATACAATATAATTAATGCAGGGTAATTGTTCAAAATGCAAAATAGAATTATTCGGTTGTTTTTAAATCAAGTTTAGTGTATAATAGATTTATTAAAACAGTTTTAAAGGAGGAAATAATCTTTGAGTCAGGAAACAAAAAATATTTTTCTTATTTTTATAATTCCGTTTGTTCTCGGAATTGTTTTCCGCTCTCTGTTTTATAAAAAGAAAAAGGGCTGGATTGTTTCCGCGGTTGCAGGCGGTCTTGTCCTTATAACGGCAATAATTAACATTGTCGTTTACACCCACGGCAACGAAGCGCTCGCTCTTATACTTATTCAGTCCGTCTGCGCTCTTATCGGTTCGCTGCTTACGGGCGCGGCTGTAAGAATTATAAACAGAAAAAATAAGCTTCAGTAAGAATACGGAGTTGAATATGGATTACAAAAAGGATACAAAGGAAAAATGGGGAAACACGAAAGCATATAAGGAATTCGAAGAAAAGACGAAGGATTATTCCGAAAAAGAATTCGACAGTATAACCGACGGTCTGACCTCAATTTTCTGTGAGTTCACGGAATGTATGGAAAGCGGAGAAGCCCCGTTTTCGCCGTCTGCACAGTCCCTCGTGGAAAAGCTCAGGGATTATATTACGGACAATTTCTACACCTGCACCGACGAAATTCTTTCTTCGCTCGGCAAACTCTATGTCAGCGACGGGCGTTTTAAAAACAACATTGACAAAGGCGGCTACGGAACAGCCGAATTCGCGTCCGAAGCGATTTCCTTTTACTGTGAAAAATGAAAAAAACCGAAGAATAAAAAACTACAGGAGGGAATATGGAAAGATTTATTGAATATATCAACGCCTCGCTCCCCGATAACGACTCTGACAAAATACTGTTCCGTTTCAAAAGAAAAACGCTGGACGAAATGAACCAGCGCTTTCTTGACGTTCAGAAAACGGGCGGAATATATGATTTCAAGGTTATCGAGGACCTGATTAAAAGCGAACACAGCGACCTGAAAAGCGAATACGAAAGATTTTACAAACGCGAAACCGCTAAAATGAAAGCGAGAAGAAACGCCGTTCTGAACGTCGTCGGCTCGCTTATCTATATCATCGCTCTTGTAACGGCATTTCTCGGAATAAGCTTTATGACGAAGAAATGGAGTATGACGTGGGCTATAATTGTTGACGGAATTCTTATCTGGGTTGTTTATCTTCTCGGTCTTCTTGTAAAGAAGTTTACCTCGATGAAAAGAATCTTTCACATTATCGCAAGAGTCGCGCTTTTCGGCGCGGTCGTATGCTTTACGGTTGCGGTTTACCTTTTCCTCGTAGCGATAACGGATTTGCCTCACGGCTGGGTGATTGTAATCTTCGGGCTCATCCTCGCCTTTATTACGGACGGACTTTTCGTCACGGTTACAAAATCAAAGCTCGCTATTCTTCACTGGCTTTTATACATACCGGTTATATCGGTCTTTGCGTTCATTATCATAGGCGCTCTTAACATTCTCGCTTGGAAGGTTGCCTGGATGGTCATACCGCTTTCACTCATTATTGATTTACTTCTGATTGTTTCGGCGATAGCCAAAAACAGGGCTGATAAAATGGAGGTGGCAGATATATGGCAAGAAGGCTGAATGCAGAGCTCTGGGACAAAATGCATTATCTTTTCAGGGATTATAACGACAGAATGGTTCACGTTGAACTGCATTACGATTTCAGAATTGATATTGACGTTCTTAAAACCGTTATCACCTGCTTCTTTGAAAAAGCGCCCGTACTCCACTCCTCATTTACGGACAACAAAATCCATCCTTACTGGACGGTCGAGGACTACCATATAAACGATATTCTGACCGTTAAAGAGGTTGAAGAAGCCGAGCTCGATAAAGAAATAAACGATTTTCTTGTTCAGTATATACCGACCGACAGCCGTATACAGATGAAGATAGCTGTATTTTTCTGCGGCGAAAAATCGGTTCTGTGCGTAGTCGAAAACCATATGTGCATGGACGGCGGCGATTTGAAATACTTTATGAAATCGCTGTGTAAAAACTATACGGACTATGCCGAAAACAAGATAAGTCCCGTCGAGCTGAGAACGGGCACGCGTTCGTACGAAGCGGTTTACGAGGACTTTACAGCCGCCGAAAGAAAGATGGCAAAGGGACTTTATAAAAATATAAACACAAGGGACAATCACGCCTTCCCCTTAACTCCCGACAACATTGAGGACAAGTCCTTTATCGCAAGAAGAAAACTCTCCGCAGAGACGTTTGATAAAATCAGAGCGGTCGGCAAAACACGCGGGGCGACGGTGAACGAAATGCTTCTTACCGCATATTTTTACAGCGTATACGAGCTTAATGTATTCAGTCCCGACGAAGGCTTTTCGATTTCGTGCGCAATTGATTTACGCCGTCATATAACCGACAACAGCGACCAGGGAGTCACGAACCAGACAGCCTGGATGCAGTGTAAGGTTCCGAAAAAGGGAAAGGACATTTTTGAAACCCTCGACTATGTAATTCATACGTCAAATCAGTTCAAGCAGGACAGATTTATGGGACTTCACGGTCTGCCGCTTCTGTCGTTGGGGTATAAGATTATGCCTCACGCCGCGAGCGAGGAAATTATTAAGGTCGGTTATGCGAACCCGCTTATGGCGATGAGCAATATCGGCATTCTCGAAGCGGACAAACTAGCTCTCTGCTCTCACGAGCCGACTGACGGATTTATGAGCGGCGCGGTTAAATACAAGCCCTACGTTCTTCTTTCGGCAACGTCAATGAGAAAAGAGATTACCCTTTCAATGTGCGTTCGCGGTAACGACAGAGATAAGGAAATAGTCGAGCATTTCTTCGACCTTATGGAAAAATCAATAGGCCTTCTCATTGGGGAAGAATAAAAGATAATAAAAAATATCAGCGCATCGAAAAACCGATGCGCTGAATTTTTATGTTAGTTTTATTTATGCCTTTCTGCAGACACCGTAGGAATCTGCTCTCCACTTAACTCCGCTGACGTAGAAAGTTTTGCTCGTATACATTACACAGTCAGAACCGAAGTAGTACTTCTTACCGCTTAAGGATGCGAACTTCGATTTATATGCTATGCAGTCCTTACCGATATAGTACTTCTTACCGCTGACGGAAATGAGCTTTGACTTGTATGCAACACCGTCTTTACCCATATAGTATTTTTTGCCGTCAACCCAGATAAGCTTACTTGTAACTGCTGCACAGTCGCCGCCGAAATAGTACTTCTTACCGTCAAGCGAAGCAAATTTGGATTTATATGCTACACAGTCCTTACCGATATAGTACTTCTTACCGCTTACGGAAATGAGCTTTGACTTGTATGCAACGCCGTCTTTACCCATATAGTATTTTTTGCCGTCAACCCAGATAAGCTTACTTGTAACTGCTGCACAGTCGCCGCCGAAATAGTACTTTTTACCGCTTACGGATGCCAGCCTTGATTTGTATGCAACACCGTCTTTGCCCATGTAGTACTTTTTGCCGCTGACGGAAATAAGTCTGCTTGTATAAGCTGCGCCATCCGCACCGAAATAATACTTTTTACTGTCGATGGAAGCAAGGCGTTTCTTAAACATAACTCCGTTGGAAGCGAAATAATACTTCTTGCCGTCAATTGTTTTAAGAACGCTCTTAACCGCCGCGCCGTTTTCGTAGTAATATGTATTCTCGCCTTCTGTTACAAAGCCGTTGCACATCTTACCGCATTCAGCGCATCTGCCGTCGGAATTCAGTTTCGCATGGTTGCAGAGAAGATAGCAGGTTTTGCACTTTTCATATCCCGGATGGCCGTCGACTGTTGCCCACCATTCTTCGTGTTTACAGTGCATTCTGCAGTTAAGGCAGCACTGGTCAACGGACGAATAGTTATTCTTCGTTTCGCCTGCGTCATTGACATAGGTATGAGAGCACTGATAGCCGCAGACAGTACATTTACCGTCAGAATTCCAAATATGACCTTCTGTAGCCGTAACTGTTTTTTTACATTCCGGACAGAAAACTTTCAAAGTGTGTTTTTCCATATCCGTGCTTATTTTTGTTACGGTAATTTCCTTGTCATCAAAGAAATGTCCGCAGAAGGTTCTTTTAACCGTAGTGGTACTATCTGCTTTTGTTATGAGGTTATAAACAATTGTCTTGCCTTCCGCATATATATCGCAGTTTTCACCATATCTTCTGACAATTCTCGGAACGGTGACATTTGACTGAACAGCCTTGTTCTGGCAGAAAGCGTATTTAGGTTTTATAACAGCAAGTATTTCTTCGATATTAGTAGCATAGTTGCCGGTTTTTGCATAGCCGTGGTGGTCTTCCTTGAAAACATCGGCTTCAAGAGTGGATGTACCCTTATACTTGTTCGCAAGATCAGTCTCTTCAAATTCAAGAGCGTCGCCCATTGTGACGAACTTGTTGTTTCCGCTTGTTATAACTGCGCAAAGAGAATTGTTGTTTTCAAGCTGGTCCGTTTTCGCGTCAGGAAGCAGAGTGCTTGTACAAAGACGTACAGGGCCGACAATCTGAACAGACGCGCTGCCGAATGTAAAGCTGTCAGTTACAGTTTCATCGCCGCAGTTAATCGTTGACGGAGCAAGATAGACGATATTAATACCGTCATAATAATCTACAAGGTCATAGTTTTCGTCCCTGTTCATATACTCGCCGTCAACTATATAAGGGAAAACAAATCTGTAAACAAAACCGTGATCCTGAGCAGAATTTGCAATAGTCTGGGCGGGAACATAAATTGTACCGATGTCATATTTTTTTGACTTGACGATATTGTAAATACCGCCGAAATGGTCGTTATGGATATGGCTGACATAGATATCAAAACTCGTAACGCCAATACTGTCAAGATAATCCATAATACATTGGGAAACGTCATTCTCTTTAACAGTAGATTCGTTATCAACATAAGGATAGTATCCCATGCCCGCGTCCATAAGCAGGTAATGGCCGTCCGACTCAACAAGAACTGCATCGCCCTCACCGCCTGTACCGTCAGGCTTCTTTAAATATATCGCGTGGATATTAAGCACCTTGTCTGATGCCGCCTTTGTCGGCTGAACACAGGAAAATACCGTAAAAAGTAATACAAGTGTCAGAAATAACGAAAGAATTTTTTTCACGTCATCACTGCCTTTCATAAATTATTCCACTTTATATAGTAACATAATAATTGCAATAATACAAGTGATATAATACATATAAAGGCAACGCTTTTTTAGTGCAATATTTCGCCTGAAAAGCTTTTTCTTTTACAGGATTTTCATTGTTTCTCTTTTGTTTTTATAAAAAAACGGGACAGGCAATCGCCTGTCCCGTAATTTCAGATTTAACCTGCGTTGTCGGCTTCAGTCGCCTTTTCGGCAAACTCCTTATTGAGATATTTACTGTCGGCGCAGTTTACAATTTCATAGTAATTGTCCTTGCCGAGTTTCTCAATGGTAGCCTGATTCGTATGATTTATTATGAGCATTGTGTAATCATCATGGATTTTCTTTCTCATAATAAAGTCATTATAAGTTGTATATGTGGCAACGCTGTTGAAGTTGTTGGCCTTGATACTGCCTGTGTAAATATCGAGGTTGTCTTTGCTCAGATCCGTTATTTCACCGAGAACACTGAGAACGCAGGCGCCGTATTTACTTATAAGCGTCTGGTCCTTGGCGCGGTTATCGGAGAACGCATAGCAAATGCAGATATCTTTAATCAGGTCTTCTTCGTCCGTAAGCTTGAAGATAAGACCGATATCGTTACCGTCGATATAACCGACATACTTATCGCCGTCAACATAGCTGTCGAATTTATGCTCCTTGAATGAACCGCCGCCGGAAATATTCTTCTTGACGGACTTGTCAATCATATTCTTGAGCTCGTCTTTGTCTATTTCAAGGACATCAAAATCGCTGCCGTACTTTTTATTCTTAACCCATTTGATTGTAAGGTCGCCGCTGACAACGGTCTGCTCGGAAGGAGTATTTTCCTTTTCCTTTTCCTTGGACGCCTTGCCGCCCGCAACAATACCGATAATCGCGCCGACTACAACTACGGCGGCAATAGCGATAATCATAATGAGCTTCTTGTTACCGCCGCCCTTGTTGGTTTCGACGGAAATATTTTTAGCAGCAGCCGCTCTTGCCGCAGCCTCGGCCTTTCTTGCTTTAGCCTCAGCTTCCGCTTTGCTTTTAGCGTCGCTTGCGGAAATTCTGTTTGCCGCGGCTTCAGCCCTCTTCGCCTCAAGCATTGCTTTTCTGGCTTCGGTTTCAGCCTTTCTCTTGATTTCGGCATCGGCTTTCTTGGCTTCTGCGTTAGCTTTTCTCGCTTCCGCCTCGGCTTTTCTTCTCGCCTCGGTTTCGGCTCTTCTCTTGGCGTCGGCTTCAGCCTTTCTTGCGCTTGCTTCGGCCTTTCTCGCCGCCGCTTCGGCTCTTCTCGCCTCGGCTTCGGCTTTTCTCTTGGCATCCGCTTCGGCGTTAGCCATCTTTCTTGCTTCGGCTTCGGCTTTCTTGATAGCGTCCGCTTCGGCTTTCTTTCTCGCTTCGGCTTCGGCAGCCGCTCTCTTCTTCGCTTCGGCTTCCGCTCTTCTTGCTTCTTCCGCCGCTCTTCTGAGTTCCGCAGCTTCAGCTTCGGCTTTCTTTCTCGCTTCGGCTTCGGCTCTCTTTGCTTCTTCTTCAGCCTTCTTCTGAGCTTCGGCTTCGGCTTTTCTTCTCGCCTCGGCTTCAACTTCGGCCTTCCTTCTCGCTTCGGCTTCAGCCCTCTTAGCTTCTTCCGCAGCTCTTCTGAGTTCGGCAGCTTCGGCTTCGGCTTTTCTTCTCGCCTCGGCTTCAACTCTTCTTGCTTCGGCTTCTTCCGCAGCTTTTCTCTTAGCCTCTTCCTGTGCCTTTCTCATGGCTTCGGCTTCAGCCGCGGTCTTTTTCTTAGCTGCTTCCTCAGCCCTTCTCATGGTGTCGGCTTCGGCTTTTCTCATAGCCTCGGCTTCCGCTTCGGCTTTTCTTCTCGCTTCGGCTTCGGCTTCGGCCTTTCTTCTCGCTTCGGCTTCAGCCTTCTTAAGAGCTTCGGCTTCAGCTTCGGCTTTCTTTCTCGCCTCGGCTTCGGCTTCCGCCTTCATTCTCGCTTCGGCTTCGGATTTCTTGATAGCCTCATTCTCAGCTCTTACTTTTCTTCTTGCCTCGGCTTCGGCTTCCGCCTTTCTTGTCTCGGCAATAATGGCGGCGCGTTTAGCCTCTGCCTCCGCCTTTTTAAGAGCCTCTTCGCGAGCCTTTATTTCTTCAGGTGTAAGATTTTCATCCTTTTGAGTGTCGTGGTCCGCCTTTTTCTGCGCGGCCTCGGCTCTTCTTTTTTCAGCTTCGGCTTTTCTCGCCTCGGCTTCAGCCTTTCTCTTGGCTTCAACGACAGCTTGCGCTCTCTTTCTCGCCTCCGCATCGGCTTCGGGGCTCAGTTTCTGTTCAGCGGGTGCTGCGCCGCCCTTACCGTCCTTAGCCTTCGCGGCTTCCTTGGCGCTTCTTGAAGCAAGCTCGTCAAACTTGTTGTAATACTCTATATCTTCGGAATCGTTATTGGTGTTAACATTACCGACTTTGTCCCTGGCATCGTTAAAGACAACTTTTTTAGACGAAGTCGTGCCATAGTCGAACTTGAAGGTACCCTTTTTACCCGGATCCTTCTCTTCGGCTTTTTCGCTTCCGACTTTCATAATGGTGCCGCAAACCGGACAAACCCTCTTGTTGTCATCAACGCTGTACCCGCAATATGGACAAGTTTTCATTGATAATCCCTCTCGCAAATGGTGTTATATAATAAACAATAACTATCGAAAAAAATTCTCTTTAGCTAAATAATAGTATCACATTCAGAATTTTTCGTCAACAATATTTTTCAGTATTTTTATGGCAAAAAAACGCCGATTTTTCAAGGACTACATTTAGTTGTAGTCGGGTAAAAGACGAACACTAAATATGTAAAAAAAGGCTGTTTTTTATTTAAAAAATTTTTTTAAAGACGAACTCCCCGAAAAATAATTTTCGGGGAGTTGACGTATTGATTAAGCCGTTATTTGATTCCTTTTACAAGGTTTGTTATTTCGCTTTCGGACGCGCCGTTTTCGAGTCCGAGACAGTAAGTGAAGTCTCCGTCAGTCCAGAGGGCAAGATAGTAGAGCTTTCCGACGCCTCTGAGGGTGACCGTATTACCGTTGATTTCGGGTGTGATTTCTTCCTTGTAAACATTGTAGTCTCCCGAAATATCGGTTCTGCCTTTCGCCTTTCTCATATAACCGCCCTTGAAGCTGATTTCAAGGATTTCGTTGCTTATAACCGAATAGTTTATTACGCGATCAATACCCTTGTATTCAATGTTAAAACCGACTGCTTTTTCGGCGTCCTCAAGGGTCTGATAACCGACGACGGGATTGGGGATTTCGGCATTTTCTTCCTCGGCGGTTTCAAAGGATTTTATATCCGTAATCTCGGCTTTACCGTCCTTATAAGCCGTAACATAAACTATTTCATATTCAGCCTGCGCATCAGGAACAGTCGCAACCGATTCGCACAGAAGGCAGTAGTTTACACCGTCCGCAAACGCCGTCTGCTGTTCAAGAAGGGCGAGCGGAGTGATTTCTGCTCCCGTAAGCTCTTTGAATGCGCTTTCAATTTTCTTTTTTATTTCGTCAGTAATAACCGGAGATTCAGTTTTTGTCCAGCCGCCGGGAATACCGACGCCTTCTTCGGCTGCGGGAATTTCGCTGTCGACAATGCTTGTGATACTTGAATTTCCGTCAGGCTCCTGATAGATACAAACAAGCGCATAAGTCGGTTTTGCATCTGGAACAGTTGCGGTCTGTCTGCAAAGCACAAGGTGATTAACACCCGCTACAACCTGACTTGCAATATAAGCAACCGGTTTAAGCTCGGCACCCGCAAGCGTTTCGGTCGCCTTGCCGAAAACCTTAAGAAATTCGTCCGTGATTTCGGGACTTTCAGCCTTCGTCCAGCCGCCGTCAAGAGTAAATTCCTTTTCGCCGCCGTTGTCCGAATCCTCAATTGATTCAGGCTCTTTTCCGCTTAAGAACTGCTTGATTGAATTACTGTTACAGCCCGTAAAAACAAGACTGACCGATACAATCATAATAATCGCCAATATAATTGCCATTGTCTTTTTCATAAAAAACACCTCGTATTTTTTTCGGCTTTTTTGCCTTTCACTATATAAGAGTGCAAAAACGGCAAAACTGTTGCAAAAAAGAATAAAAAACCCGGAAATCAACTTTCCGGGTTTGCTTCCGGGATTTTTTGTTCTTCAGTCCCGGCTTTCTTTTTTCTGTATGTCAGTTTAAGCAGAATCGGCGTTATGAACGACGAAACGATAACAAGAAGAATTACGAACGGCATAAACGACTGCTCCATAAAGCCCATATTTACGCCTCTCTGGGCGGTGATAAGAATAACCTCCGCGCGGCACATCATACCCAAGCCGACTCTTACGGATTCATCATTCCCATAGCCACAGAGCTTTGCGCCAAGGGACGCGCCGCCGAACTTTGAGATAAGCCCCACCGCGACAAACGCAAGCCCGAACCACAGGAGATTGAAATTGAAGCCGTGAAGCTCGGTATTTATACCTATGCTCGCAAAAAATACGGGCGAAAACATAAGATACGAAGCAATATCAACCCTGTGTTCAAGGTGTTTCGACTCCTTCATATCGGCGAAAGCTATGCCCGCAAAAAATGCGCCCGTAATATCGGCAAGGCCAAAGAATTTTTCAGCCGCGAACGAGAACACAAGGCAGTTGACGAATGCAAAAATAATGTTCCTTCTCGTGCCGGGATTTCTGTCCTCAAGCCAATGGTAAACCTTTCGCGCAAGCGAGCCGACAATGTAAGAAACAATGAAGAATAAAACAATGCGGATAACAATTCTCAATACGCTTACGTTCGGCGTTTTAAGACCGATAAATACGGTGAGAATGACAATGCCGATAATATCGTCAAGAACAGCCGCCGAAAGAATGGACGTGCCGACTCTCGTCTGGAGCTGACCGAGTTCTTTAAGCGTCGCAACTGTAATTGTAACCGACGTCGCGGTAAGCATTACGCCGTAGAACATATTGGAAATCATCGTTTCCCTGTCGACCGCGAATCCGCCGTTGAAAAGAGACGCAACAACGTAGCCCAGAGCAAACGGAACGACAACTCCGAATGCGGTAATAACTACCGAAGCCTTCCCCGAGGATTTAATATGTTTTATATCGGTTTCGGTTCCCGCCGCAAACATAATCATAACTACGCCGAGTTCAGCGAAAATGTCAAGCACCTCATTTTGCTCAACAAGACCGAAAACGCTCGGCCCGATAAGCAATCCGGCGAGCAGCATTCCCACAACCTCGGGGATTTTGAGCTTACGAAGAAGAAGCCCGAGAACCTTAGTGGTTATAAGGATTATTATTAATTCATAGAATATCTGAAGTTTCACGTTTTTCCCTCCAAAACCGAATGATATTATACTCTTTTAAAGCTTTAGTGTCAAACGGCACAAGTGCTTATTTACACCGATAAAACATTAGTTTTTTATGAAAAATGCAAAAAATGAAATTAACACTTGAAATGAGGGTAAGTTTTATGTATAATATCAACGTTGTCAAAAGGTTGTTAATTATGAGGCATCGTTATGATTAATGCATTCAACAGAAAGGCCGTTATAAAAGATACAAACGCCGAAGTTGTTGCGAACGTATGGTCTGCCCTCAGGGAAAACGGCATTAAATATGAGGTTGTAACAAAAACAGGCACATCCTCATTCAGAAGAATGATGACTCAGAGAAGTAATATAAACTTCAATATGGGCGGCATTCCCGCATCAATGACGGAGCACCCCGGCGACTACCTTTATATAGTCTACGTCAACAAAAAGGACTATGAAAGATCAAGGGAAATTTGCGATTTATAATTAAACAAACGCTACTGTGGCTCAATGGCAGAGCAGCTCATTCGTAAGCCCAAGGTCATAGCGGCAAAAAACACTTAAAATTTAATAATATGCTACTGTGGCTCAGTTGGTAGAGCAGCGCATTCGTAAGCCTAATGCCATAGCGGCAAAAAACACTTAAAATTTAATAATATGCTACTGTGGCTCAGTTGGTAGAGCAATGCATTCGTAATGCATAGGTCCTCGGTTGTAGATAAGGGAAAAACCACCGCAGAAAAACATTCAAAAATTCATATTCGCTGGTATGGCTCAGTTGGTAGAGCAGCGCATTCGTAATGCGCAGGTCATCGGTTCGAGTCCGATTACCAGCTCCATTGAAAAACCCCGAAGTATCAAGGCTTCGGGGACTTTTTTGTGTGTAGGAGTATTTAACCAAACCCTCCGGTTCGCAACGGAGCGTTTGCACTCTTACTCAACTGCTTCAAAAAGATATTTTAAACGGAAATAATATGTGGTATAATGAGGAAGAAAAATAAGGGTTATTCTTCAAAGGAGAAATAAGAAAGTGTTTGTAATTCATACCGTCAACAAGGACGAATTTGAAAAAGAAATCGAAACGGGCTGTTATGGAACAAAGAGTCTGGAAAAGTTTGGCTTTATTCATTGCTCCGATTTGGATACATATTATTTGGTAGCGCCTAATTTTAAGGATGATTACGCAGAAAGAGTGATTCTGTTAATCAATACCGAAAAATTAAACTGTGAAGTTAAATGGGAAGATGGCGGAGGACTTGATTTCCCTCATATATACGGACTGTTAAATAAAGAGGCTATTATAGGCGTTTTTAATCATTTATGGAATGAGAAAAGAGAGTGGATTCCTAATTACGAACTAAAAGAATATGCTGGCAATGGATTTAGAAGAGAATGGAAAAAACAATGAACGATCAATACATTTGTAAAATTGCCGATTTGGATGAAATAATTAAAAAGTGGGATTATGAAATATCCATTCATCCGAACAATGAAAATTGGATAATTTGGAAAAACAAAAGCATAGAGGGTTATCATGACAATAACCAATTATGCTATATCGGCGTTTTAGGCGGCAAAATAATTACAGAAGCAACCGCTATGTTAAGCTCAAATGGAGTACAAAATGCTGAGGGCTTAGTTGGGGATGATTTGGCTTATCTTTGTTCATTTAGAACTAGAAAGAATTATCAGGGGCAAGGCTATTTTTCTAAACTGTATCAGTATATGGAGAACGATTTATATAACAAAGGATACAGAGTTCTGACTTTAGGCGTTGAGCCTGACGAAGTAAAAAACAAGGAAATATATTTCAAATACGGATTTACTCATTTTATCAAGTCGGCATTTGAAACATATCCAGATGGAGTAAGAATACAGGTTGAGTATTATTCAAAAGATTTAGAGGCAAAAAATGATTGAAAGAGTTAATTCAAAAGAACAACTGAATACTTGCCTTGAAATAATTCACAAGAGTTTTATAACCGTAGCTGGTGAGTTTGGACTAACTAAAGATAACTGTCCGAATCATACTGCGTTTATGCCTATTGATAAACTAATCAGGCAATATAAAAGCGGAACAGATATGTTCTTATATCGGCATAACGGCGAATATGTTGGCTACTTTTCATTGGTCAATAACGGCGAAAGTGTAGAATTGAATAATCTTTCTGTATTACCTGAATATCGCCATTTAGGAATCGGTAAAAAATTGGTTGAGTATGCGAAAAATTATGTTATTAAAAATACCGGTG
The DNA here is from genome assembly GCA_017613735.1 of Clostridia bacterium. Taxonomy (GTDB): domain Bacteria; phylum Bacillota; class Clostridia; order Oscillospirales; family Acutalibacteraceae; genus Fimenecus. Next base: position 7,781 of record JAGADF010000004.1, on the reverse strand, counting down.
CTAAAAAAATAACTATTGGGATTATTGAAGATAATACTATTTTGAAAGACTGGTATGAAACGCTTGGTTTTATACATACAGGCACAAAGCAATTTGATAGTTTACCTTTTACGGTTGGTTTTATGGAGTTAACTATATGAGTATAAAATGGATATTCTTTGATATTGGTTCGACGCTCGTTGACGAAAGCGAGTGCTATGAAGTTAGATATAAAGAAACAACACAAGACACTAATGTTTCATATCAGGAATTCAAAGATAAAGTGATTGAATTAGCGGCAACTTCGGATAACCCATACAAAGAGGCAGTAAAACACTTTGGTTTACAAAAGACAAAATGGTACAAGAAGCTTGAAAAACCTTATCCATTTACCGAAAGTGTTCTAGCTGAACTTTCAAAAAAGTACAAGCTTGGCATTATCGCAAATCAATCTGCTGGCAGTGAACAGAGATTAGCTGATTGGGGTATCGGCAAATACTTTGATTTGGTGATTGCTTCCGCTGAGGAAGGTGTAGAAAAACCTGATCCTAGAATCTTTCAGATAGCACTTGAGCGCGCTAACTGTTTGCCTGAAAATGCCGTTATGGTCGGCGACAGATTGGATAATGATATTATACCTGCAAATAAACTTGGAATGAAAACCATTTGGGTTAAGCAGGGCTTCGCCGAATACAAACTTGATTCCGTTTCACCTGACTATATTATTAAAACGCTTGAAGAAATAAAAAGTTTTTATAAACTGAAAATCCTGAGTCAATAAAGTCGGACGCATTAAAAATCAATCTGCTAAAATGACGGTGCGAGGTGAAGGAAATGGATATTCTAAACAACTTAAACAGTGCCGTATCTTACATCGAAAATCATTTAGCAGATGAGATTGATATCGGTCAAGCCGCAATGTTTGCCGCCGAAAGCAAGCAAGGGTTTATTAAACTGTTTCGCTCGCTGACAAATATGACCGTCAATGATTACATTCGCAAAAGACGGTTATCTCTTGCAGTAAATGATTTAAGAAAAGGTGCGAAGGTTATTGATGTTGCCGTAAAATACTGTTGGAATAGTGCCGATGCTTTCAGCAGAGCATTTTCCTTTCAACATAATATAACTCCATCACAAGCACGAAATCCTGAGCTGCCCGTGAATATCTATCCTCCTTTGTCTTTCGAAATAATTATCAAAGGAGCAGAAAAAATGGAAATGAAGATTTTGGATGTTGACGAGTTTGAAGTGTATGGAGTAACAGAGCATTTCGGGGATACATCCGATAGCCGTTTTGACAAAGAACGAATTATGTGGGATGAAAACTATGATAATACTCCAAAAAGAATCTGCAACGGTTATAACGGTGTATGGTATGGCATTTGGAATAACGGCAATTATTCTATCGCCCGTATGAAAAATGATACCGAGTTTGATGACTTGGAAAAAATGATAATTCCAAAAGGCAAATATGCTGTATTCACTTCCGAAAAAGGTGGCTATGCCGGAGATGAATTGCCGAGGTTACATAACCTTATTTATCAGTCTTGGCTTCCGACATCGGGTTACAAAGCACAGTCAGGTTTGGAAATTGAAGTGTTCCATTTGTGGACTGACAGAGCAGAACGCAGAGAAAAAAGATATTACGAAATCTGGGTACCAATAGAATAACAACGATAAAGCCAGCCTCCGATAATCTCGGAGGCTTTGCTTTGTCCCATAAAAAGTACAATGCGCCTTTCCCCCTCTTTACAACCGAAAAAGGACATGATATAATCATCCCTGAACAGAACATTTGTTCTTGTTCGGGGATGATTTTTTCTCCGTTCACGGTATGTAAAAAAATGAGCTACCCCCTACCTAAAAAACCATACACAAACAATATATAAACCCTTCCCAAAGAAAGAGCGGTGTTCCGGAATGACGAAAATTGCACCACCCAGTGCAACTGATTGCCCATAAACAATATATAAACCCTTCCGGAAATTGTCGGCGGATTTTTCGGCGATATTTGAGCGAGCAAATAACGGGCAGCAAAACTAACCACCGAAGCAATCAAAATCGATTCTGCGGCATTTGTGGGAGCGTTAAGCGCTGATTCGGAGTGCTTGACAGAAGTGTTTTTTCATTTTCAAAGAGGTCTGTTTTTCTCTCTGTTCAGGGCAGTTTTTCGGTGCATATTTTCAAGCAGGTTAAAGCCTGCCGTCTTTTTGCAAGCCGGCAGCCGATAAACACCGCAGCAGCAACGCTGTGCGGGCTTTTATTTTACCATCATACTTTGCAAATTAACGTCAATTTTGACGTCACAAATCGAGTTCGCCTTAGAAAACAAAGGGTTTTTAGCACCGCATTTTTACCAGCATTAACGTCATTTCGCTTTTTTGACATAATAACTCTCTTATTGAGAGTCCAAGCATCGCCTGAAGGCGTCTTGTTTCGGCAAGCCGAAAGAACGGGCAGAAGCCCGAGCCCACTTTACATACAGGAGGCAGAATATGGATCTTAAAGAAATATATGAAGGCACGGGCAGAATCCCTCTTGACGAAAGAGGGATTAAAATGAATACCCATATTGAGAACGGAGTTACATATTGTGTTGTCAGTCACTTCAGAAAAGGCGAACAGATTGAGTATCTGCTCAAACACCTTATGGAAGACAAGCTCGATTCGTTGGTTTCAGACAAAAAGTCGGATGAAAATCCGTCGGCTTTGGATATGGATAATGACAACGGTTAATGGTAGTGTTTGTGGCTGAAAGGATGTGATTTCATGATTACAAAAGAGAACGAATACCGTGCGGCTCTGTATTGCAGACTGTCCTCGGATGACGCTTATCTCGGTGAGAGCGGAAGCATTCAGACACAGAAAGCGTTGCTCACTCAATACTGTAAGGAAAACGGTATTGCAATATATGACATCTATGCCGATGACGGATTCAGCGGTACTAACTTCGAGCGCCCGGACTTCAAACGAATGCTCAAGGACCTTGAAAGCCACAAGGCAAATCTTGTAATTGTCAAAGACCTTTCCCGATTCGGCAGAGAATATGCGCAGATGGGTATGTATATCGAAAACGATTTTGAGGACTGGAACATACGCTTTATTGCCATAGGCGAAAACATAGACACTCTCAAAGGCACGGATGGAATACTCATGCCCATAACCAATGTTATAAACAGCCACTATGCAAAGGAATGTTCACGCAAAACAAAGCTTGCGTTTCAGGCGCTTGCTAAGGAAGGCAAGTACATAGGCAGCCACGCTCCGTACGGATATATCAAGGACCCGAATGACAGACACCACCTTGTAATTGATCCCGAAGCCGCCGAAGTAGTAAAAGAAATATTCAGAATGTTCTGTGACGGTATTGGCTATGTGAGAATGGCAAAGATTCTGCGTGAGCGTGAGATACTTAATCCCCAGGCATACTTCAACAGAAACAATCCCGACTACTTCAAGAGCGACTACTGGCGGCAGGACTTTGACTGGCACGCAACATCAATCCGCTCTATACTTAACAACCCCGTATATCTCGGGCAGATAACCTTCGGCAGAACAAGAACTGTCGGCAGAACGAAGAAGAAAAAGGTCGCAACCGATGAAAAGGACTGGATAGTTGTTGAGAACACTCATGAGCCGATTATTGATAAACGCAGTTGGGATCTTGCTCACAGTATTATGAAGAAACGCCGCAGAGAAAACAAACGAGGCGAGGTTCAGATGTTCGCAGGGTTGGTTAAATGCGCTGACTGCGGCTCGGCGCTTAATGCTTCATACAACAGCAAGCGGGAACAGTTCACCGGCTTCTCCTGCTGGGTGTATAAAAACTACGGCAAACAGCGTTGCACATCACACGCCATCGGATATCAGACGCTTTACAATATTGTGCTTGAGGACATTCGCCGTCAGGCAAGTGAAGCGTATGAGAACAGAGATGTATATGCTCGCCTTCTGCAATACAAAATGGATGAAAAGACCGAGCAGGAAATCAAGGCGGCAAAGAGTCGATTAAAGAAAATCGACAAGCGCTTGGAACAGCTCGACAAGATAATCGGCAAGCTCTATGAGGACAGAGTGCTTGAAAAGATTACCGAGGAACGCTACCTCGATATGAACGGCAAATACGAAACCGAATACGCCGGACTCAAAGCAGAAAAAGAAAAACTGCTCGCCGAGATTAACGCCGTAACCTCTGCCGAGCAGAACGCAAAGCTATTCACAAAGCTGATAGAAGAATACACCGATATCACCGAACTCAACGCCCGAATTCTCAACGAGCTGATAGAGAAAATCGTCATCCACGAAAAGGAAATCATCAACGGCACCCCGCACCAGATGGTGGAGATATATTACAAGTTCGTCGGGTTGGTGTGAAAGTGGGGGCGTGTACTTACAATATGATATAATAACGTGCGTTTTGTCATAATGATGTATATAATGTATTAAAAAATGTCATATTTTTTGTAAACAATACCATAGATTTTATGACAAATAAATGATAGAATAATAATACAAGGGAGGATAAGATTATGCCTAACAATGAAAAAATCGGAAAAAGGATTGCCAAAATACGCAAGCAGCTTGGTTTTACTCAAAGTAGTGTTGCAAATTATTTACATGTTGATCAAAGCTTTATCAGCTATATCGAAAAAGATGAAAGAAAATGTACTGTAGAACAACTAAAAAAACTTTCATATTTATTTGGAGTGCCATTAAGCGCATTTAAAGAAGATAGCTTTGACTCAAAACTGATTTTAAGCTTTAGGAAATCAGATTTTTTAACAGATGCTGATATGGATGCAATTAGTACAATCAATAGAATAGCATTAAATTGTGATTATATGCAAAAGATGATTGATAATGGGTGATTAGATGAGTAGTTATGATATTTTAAAGCTTTCAATGGAATTTAGAAATGAAATTGGAGAAGATAGTTCTTCTCCAATTGATATCATGGCAATAGTAAGTTCAATGCCTGAATTGACACTTGTTTTTTATCCCCTGGGTGAAAATATAAGTGGAATGTGTGTTAAAGGAATTGATAAAAACTGTATTATTGCAATCAACTCTTCTATGAGCTTAGGTCGCCAAAGATTCACTTTGGCTCATGAGATTTTTCATTACAAGTATGATAAAAGTAGTAATCTTGCAATATGTAGCAAGGATTTTAGCAAAAAAGATACTGTTGAAAAGAATGCTGATATGTTTGCATCTTTTTTATTAGTTCCGCCATTTGCACTACAAACACAGATTAAAAAGTTGAAAAATGATACTCAAAGTAAGTTGGAACTTAGCGACATTATTGCATTGGAACAATATTTCCAAGTTAGCAGATTATCTCTTCTTCATTGTCTAGTTAGAGAAAAAGAAATAACCAACGATGAAATTGAACAGTATAATAGCCACGTGGCAGTTAATGCAAGAAGTTTTGGATATAGCGATGATTTATACAAGCCTTCACCGGAATCGAAAAAGTATACCACTATCGGAAAATATGTAAATATGGCAAAGCAGCTACTTGACAGTGATAAAATATCTACTGGCAAGTACGAAGAATTGCTCTTAACCGCATTTAGATCTGATATAGTGTATGGTCTGAACGAGGAGGGCGAACTGTTTGACTGAACCTATTTTTTTTGACACAGATTGCTTATCTGCTTTTTTGTGGGTGGATGAGCAGAGTATACTTCCTCGATTATTTAAAGGTCGAATAATAATACCGCAGTCAGTATATGATGAACTTCTTAATTCTCGTGTTTCTCTGCTTGTTAACAGAATAAACATTATGTTGGGCAATGGACAAGTCGAACTTAAAAGTATTGAAATTGGTTCTAAAGAGCATGAAATGTTTGAAGAGTTGACGCAACATCCAGAACCTGGATTTAAAATTATCGGCGATGGTGAAGCCGCTGCAATATCTTTCGCAGTTAACAAGGATGGTGTTCTAGCAAGCAACAATCTAAAAGACATAAAAAAGTATATTGAAAAATATTCTATAAAACATATTACAACTGGCGACATACTAAAAAAAGCTATGGACAAATTCATCATTTCAGAAGAAGAAGGGAATGACATCTGGAATGATATGATGAATAGACAGCGTTGGTTAGGAGCAGACTCATTTACTGAGTTTTTAAGAAAAAGTGAATGAACTACACATAACAAAAACAATAAATCAACCTGATTAGTACAATAATCAGGTTGATTTATTGCTAAGAACCCGTAACGTAAAACCAAACTCCCAAATGCACCATACGGTTGAGAAATATTACAAGTTTATCGAGCTGATGTGTGATAGGATTAAATGTTAAAACAAGTGAATTTTGAAGTAAAATACATATGGAGAATTGATTCGGAAAAGGAGAAACCTATGAACGAAAAAGAGTTGAAAGAATATTGCAAACTTGCCGTGGATCATACACGGCAAAACTTGTCCGATACTCAAAAGGAATTTATCAAGCAAGCAATTGAAGAATCTAAAAATATGCAAGAACTCATTGCGGTTGCAATTACAAAAGTGTTTTTTCACAAATGAGGCGTTCGCCTTATTGGATGTTTTAAAAGGAGCAAATTATGAACAGCGATAGAATTAATGAATGCACAAAGTTATCTGAAGAGATATTGAAGAACTTTGAATTATCTGAAATACCTGTAAGTAAAATTATTTTAAAATGTTTGCGTTTGTGTAGATTATTAAATGATGAAGATGGTATATTGCTATTTTTATACGAGTCTTCTGGTTATCCAGAAACCGAAGATCAACTAATGACCAATGATGCGTGGAGGATAGCAAAAATAGCAGGTAGAAGACATTTTGTTAAGGAAAAAACCGACGGAGTGGAAAAGAATACTGAGTATGCTAAAACTCAATTAATAGCAGAATTTGAAGAATTAATTGATTCTGCTAAAATAAGATTAGCAGCGGCTAAAGATCCGGATATAGCATTATCGTCTGCAAACCCTAATCAATTTGTGGGTGCTCCATTAGGAAATTTTCAAGAGAGAAGTAATGCTATAAATAGCATCAAAGAGTACCAAAAATGGATTCAAAAGATCACAGGTAATCTCTACAATTACATACTAAACATCTACAATAATCTTATATATGGAAATATCGTTGAAGACACTTTTACAAATGCAAGATTATCAGTAAATAGCAAATTAGAAAAAATATGTCCTGAAGCAATCAGAAAATTTGTTTCTGTTTATGACAATATGGATTCTGAAAATCCAGAAGATTGGGCAAATGCTATTCATTCTTGTAGAAGAATACTATTAGACTTAGCTGATGTTCTATATCCACCTAGAGATGAACCAATTACAGTTGGAAAGAAAACAATAAAAGTTGGACCAGAGAATTATATTAATAGACTAGTTCAGTTTATTGATAGCAAAAGTGAAAGTGAAACTTTCAAAAGAATTGTCGGCTCTGACCTCAATAGTATTGGCGAACGTATTGATGCTGTTTACAATGCATCAAATAAAGGAACGCACAACGAGGTTGATCGGGAAGAAGCTTCAAGATATATCATTCATACATATCTTCTTATTAGTGATATCATTTCTTTAATTGATTAGTTTCAAGATAATATTAAAATATGCCCTTAACTACAACCAGAGGTCGTCGGTTCGAGTCCGACCAGTAGCTCCATGGCTTCCCTTCGGGAAGCCTTTATTGTTTATAACAACAAGGTTCTGCCGCAGGCAGGTTCTTATTGTCGAAGACAACAAGGTTCCTGCTTGCTCAAAGCAAGCAGGGTTCTTATTTTATGCGGTTTTCGGGCATTTTTCAATTTTGAAATT
>JAGADF010000003.1 GCA_017613735.1 Clostridia bacterium | reverse complement strand
TGTAATAAATAGTAACATTTTGAAGTTATGTAAACAGCAAATTTATGGTATTTTTAAGATGTATTTGAACCTCTACCTCGGAAGCAGCTTCCATCTTGAAGCGGTTAAGAGCATCCTTTGCATCCTTGTTCATTGCCATTGTCGTTTACACTCCTCTTCTAATGATTATTCTTCGCGCCTGCAGTCTTATTCTCACCCGTTTATTCATTTTTATTATTGATAATTTTTAGTAAATGGACGAACTGTACCACGGTGCAGTGACATATTCGCCTTTTTTACCGTTGAGCGCGTATTCGGAGTTGCTCTGCGCCCTGAAAAAGCCCATAAACGCAAACATAAGGCACAGGCTTATTATTACGCAGAGAAAAAATGCTTTCAGTATTTTGTGTATTTCCGCAGGTTGTTTCACTTTTTCACATATCCTTCCAGATACGAGGCAAGACTTCTTCCCAAAAGAAAGCCCGAATACATAGCCTCTTCAAGCGTATTGCTGTCCGAGCCGAATTCAAGGAGAAGGGAGCACTCGGTCAAATCCATATTGTATTTTCTGTTGCAGAACATAACAGGGCGCATAAGACCTTCAAAGCGGTTTTCGGTTTCCCTCTGCAGCTGAAGGGCAAACACAAGATTCTTTTCCCAGTCAGGAAAATCCTCGACGTCGCCGTCCTCGCAGCCGGTAATAATCATAACCTGAGCGCATTTTTTCGAATTGATTTCGCAGACAGGCTTTACGCGGACTCCGTTCTGCTGATAAATCGCGTCTCTGTGAACGTCGAGGACAACCTGAATCGTGGGATTTTCTTTAAGAATTTTTTCTACCGTTTCCCTTGAACGCGAATACGCGCCGTTATATTTCAGGTCGTGAACCGTTGTGTCGTGAATGACGTTAAATCCCGCATTTTCAAGCTGTTTCTGAATTTCATTACCCACCCTTATCATATTGCGGTCGCTTTTCCTGCTTCTTGTCGCGTAATCGGCGCAGTACCAGCCGTTGTCCGCCATTTCGTAGCTTTCGGTGGTGTGGGTATGAAAAATAAGCACGCTTGGCTTTGATTTGTCCTTTATTTCAAGCGTCGCCTTTTTATCAAGCTCTTTTTCTATATCAAGGTCAAACGAGGTTGTATTCTTAACGAAAACGTTCTCATACTTAACATTTGCATTTTTTGACGAATAATGCATTTCTTCTATTTTTCCGCTCTTTTTTGAAGCGGGGAATTTTTTGTTATATTCGTCGCGCATTGTCAGAACGTCGTCGGGAGTCACAAATTCATCCGCAGCTTTACTCACGGGCAGAACAGTCGCGGTTTCAGGCGCACTGCGAGATTCGTTTTCAAACGAAAAATAGGTATTCGTTTTTGCATTAGTTACCGTTTTCTTTTCTCTTTTTACCAGTCCCGATACGCCCGAAGGCATACTCAAAACCGCGCCGACGGGAGCCGCTTTGACGAATAATCTTCCGATTTTTTCGCCGTTAAAAAACACGCCTAAAACAGTCAGAAAAGACAGAAGCACGGCAATAACGCAATTAAGCGCAGAGCCGGTTTTATTATTTTTGAGCATAGTATCACCTATATAAACTATGCTTTTTTAAGGCGGGTTATACCAGCGCGTAAATATCCTCGGGCGACAGATTCTTCTGAAGCGCAAGATTTATCGAAAGAGCGAGAAAGGACGACATTTCGTCGATAATCCGGTCAATATCACGAGGAGTAACCATCATTTTTTCGGTATCCGTTTCCTTTTTGCCGCATAGGGTGGACGCGTCAATAACCGTCGGAACGCCTATGGAAATAACGGTTGTTCCGAGCGTCCTGCTGTCGAGCTTTTTTCTGGAATTACCCACTCCTGAGCCGGGGCAGATTCCCGTATCGGTTATCTGGACGGTTTTGCCGAGCCGTTTTGCGCTCCCCGTTGCCAGAGCGTCGATAACTATGACCGCCGACGGCTTTATTTTTTCACAGATTGAGCTTAATATTTCGCCCGTTTCCATTCCCGTCTGACCTAACACGCCCGTAGAAATCGCGGCGACCTCGCGAAGCTCGGGGAGTCCGAGCTGACCGCTTTTTTCGCTTATATGACGGGTTGCGAAAATACGGTTTACGCAAAGCGGGCCCAAAGCGTCGGGAGTGATATTTTCGTTTCCGAGCCCTGCGACAAGCACAAGCCCGTCGGGCGAAAGCAGCTCGCCTATTGAACCCGAAACGGCGTTTACCGCCGCGTCGCAATCCCCTTTTGCCGAAAAAAAATCGTCAAGCTCGACCGTGATATACCTGCCCTTCGGCTTGTCAAGCGCCTTTTCGCCGTTCTCGTTGGTAATTTCGATTTTCGTCGTCTTTATGCCAAGGCTGTCCGACTCCTCAAACACAACGCCGTCGGGTATTTCTCCGGGCGTCATTTCACGTCTTTCAACCGCGAGGTCCGTTCTGAAAACCATATTTTTATTCCTTTCGTTCAACATTTTCAAAAAAGTCTTGATTTTTACGGAAAAGAGTGTTATTATAAACTGCAAATCAAAGGAGGTGTCGCAAATGCCCAACATTAAATCAGCTAAAAAGCGTGTATTGGTTAACCAGACCAAGGCTCAGCGCAACAAATCCACAAATTCAGCATTGAAGACGGCTATAAAAAAGGCTAACGCTGCTATTGAAGCTAATTCGGACGACAAGGAAGCTCTTGTTAACGCAGCTGTTAAAAAGATTGACCAGGCTCAGGCTAAGGGTCTTCTTCACAAGAATAACGCCGCCCGTAAAAAGTCTGCTCTTGTTATCAGACTCAACAATACAAAATAAGTTTTTGAGCGTTGACGCCGTTGACAGTTAAGTCGACGGCTTTTGCTTTTTATATTTTTTATAAAAACGTTTTTTTGGCAATTTATATAATTATTTTTCCTTTTTTTGTAACAAGGTATTCATTGACTTTTTATTTTTTTAATTGTATAATGTTTTTGTAATTTAAAAACGGAGGTTCTTTTTATGAAAAAGGCTTTAAAGATTATCGCTGTTATCGCGGCTGTCGCCGCTGCTGCATTCGCAGTATATGTAATTGTTAAAAAGTACGTTGAAAGCAAGAAAGTAGTTATCGGCAACGACGCTGAAAATTATGTTTCCTGCTCATGCTGTGATGAGGATTTCCTCTCTGAAACAGTTGCTTGATTCAAGAATCTGATTAGGTTAAAAAAGAGGTCGCGGGAGTTATTCCCGCGGCTTCTTTTGCTTTTACACTTTCGGTGCTTTCGGCTTCGCGAAAAACGAGACGATAATGCCCGAAAGCATAGCCGTCATTATGCCGGCCGCGCCCGACGTCAGCGGCCCCGTAACCGCGCCGAGAAGTCCCTGTTCCGACAGGGCTTTTTTAGTGCCCTGAACAAGAAGATTCCCGAATCCCGTAAGCGGAACGGACGCGCCCGCTCCCGCCCATTCAACAAACGGCTCGTACACTCCCGCCGCGCCTAAAATCACGCCTATGATCACAAATGACACAAGGATTCTTCCGGGAGTCAGCTTCGTGATATCAATTAAAAGCTGACCGATAACGCAGATAAGTCCGCCGACAACAAAAGCTTTGACAAAAATCATTTCTTCGCCTCCGTGATTATTCTTTCCCGCTATGACGCTTTTATGTATTTTTTGTTTCTTAATATTGAATATAATTAAATGATATAGTATAATTAAAAAGATATATCGGTAAAACCGAAAACCGGAGGTGCGTTATGGACTATCGGATTGAACATGACTCCATGGGCGAAATCAAAGTGCCCTCAGACAAATACTGGGGAGCGCAGACTCAGAGAAGTCACGAAAACTTTAAAATCGGCGTCGGCATTGAAAAAATGCCCGACGAAATAATTCACGCTTTCGGCATTCTCAAGCTTGCCGCCGCAGGCGCAAACCGCGCCCTTAAACCCGAAAAGATGACGGAAGAAAAATATAAGGCGATAAGCGACGCGTGCTACGAAATAATCGACGGCAAATTAAAGGATAATTTTCCGCTTGTCGTATGGCAGACGGGCTCGGGCACTCAGTCCAATATGAACGCAAACGAGGTCATAGCCAACAGAGGAAACGAACTTGCGGGTAAAACCCTTTTACATCCGAACGACGACGTTAATATGTCGCAGAGTTCAAACGACACCTTCCCGACGGCTATGCATATCGCCGCCTCGCTGAGCCTCGAAAAGGTTCTTTCTGCCGCGGGCGAACTGATTGATACGTTAAAAAGACTTGAAAAAGAAAACGACGGCATAGTCAAAAGCGGCAGAACGCACCTTCAGGACGCAACTCCGATTAAGTTTTCGCAGGAGATAAGCGGCTGGAGAGCAAGCCTTGAACGCGATTGCGAGCTCATTGTCAGGTCAAATGCGTTTCTTCACGAACTGGCTCTCGGCGGAACAGCCGTCGGAACCGGACTTAACGCGCCAAAAGGCTTTGACGAGCTTGTCGCTTCAAAGGTAAACGAAATAATCGGCGTTACCGACGCAGGCTTTAAAACGGCCGAGAATAAATTCCACGCCCTCACCTCAAAGGATGAAATAGTATTCGCCCACGGCGCGCTCAAGGCTCTTGCGGGCGACCTTATGAAAATTGCAAACGACATCCGCTGGCTCGCAAGCGGGCCGAGACTCGGTCTGGGTGAAATAAAAATACCCGAAAACGAGCCGGGCTCGTCAATAATGCCCGGCAAGGTTAATCCGACTCAGTGCGAAGCGGTAACGATGGTCGCGGTTCAGGTTATGGGCAACGACGCGGCGATAGGCTTCGCGGCAAGTCAGGGCAATTTTGAGCTTAACGTCTTTATGCCCGTTATCGCGTATAATTTTCTTCAGTCGGCAAGGCTTCTCTCGGAAGCGACGGTTTCGTTCAATAAAAACTGTGTTTCGGGCATAAAAGCCAACAGAAAAAAAATGAGCGAAAACCTTAATAATTCGCTTATGAACGTTACCGCGCTCAGCCCCTATATCGGCTACGAAAACGCGGCTCAAACGGCAAAGAAAGCATTCAGCGAAAACATAACGCTCAGGGAAGCCTGCATTTCGCTCGGCTTTATGAGCGAGGAAAAATTTGACTCGGTTTTCAGACCCGAGGAAATGGTTTAATCGGAGAAAGACTATGAAAAAGACATTAAAAACAATTCTCATATTATCGGCGGTTGTTCTGCTTTTATCAGCGCTTGCCTTTTCTTCGTCCGCAGTCCCCGCTTACCATTCAGACGGGAAAAACGGCAGCTGCAAGTCCCACACAAACAAGCTTGTAACACTTGACGATATCGCCGACCGCACAGTAAGTGACAACGGCGGTATGAGAAAGCTTGGAAAAGTAACTATCACAAAAAATATTCCGCTGGTTATTATAGTAATCGGCTTTGACAATATCGGCTATAACGACAGTTACAACTGGGGCAATACGATTTTCCAGGGCGAAAGCTCGCTCAAGCAGTATTATACGGACATGTCCTTCGGTCAGTTTACGTTTGTGCCCGTTCAGGAGACTTCGGCATACGGCAGAAACGATAACAGCAATAAATATGACAAGCTCAACGACGGCATTATTCACGTTACCGTTGACCAGAAGCACGACAACTGGTCCCTTCAGCAGCTTGACCCCGTTCTCAACTGGAATTACAGTTTTACAATGACAAAGGCGTTTGTTTCGGCTATCGGCAAGGCGAACTCATACGTTGATTTTTCAAAGTACGACGACAATAAAAACGGAAAAATCGAAAACAACGAAATGGCTCTGGGTTTTATCGTCGCAGGCTACGAAGCTGCATATCAGACAAGCTATAACACCTACAGCTTCTGGTCGCACTCGTTCAGCATAAGCGAAGCTATTGACGGTTACGGATTCAACGCGTTAAAGGTTCCCGTATGCGACGGAGTCAAGGTAGATTCTTATATAGGAATCGCAGAAAAGCTTGACACAAAAACTCAGGAGCCCATTTGTATTCTCGCTCACGAATTAGGCCATTATCTCGGGCTTCCCGACCTTTACGACACGGTTTATTCGACAAATCTTGAATGGTCGGGTTATGACGTAGACAGGCTTAGCGTTATGTGCTCGGGCGTGTGGTGCGAGGACGAGGAAAACGGAACGTATATTCCCGCTTCGTTTGACGCGTGGTCAAGATATCAGCTCGGCTGGATTAAGCCGACAAAGATTACTCAGAACGGCGTTTACGAGCTGACAAGTCAGAATTATGACGACATAACTCAGAAAATAAAAACCGTTATAATACCCACTCAGAATTCGGGCGAATACTATCTTGTCGAAAACAGACAGTTTAACGGTTGGGACAGATTTCTCGGCAACAGTTACTTTGATAACGGCGGCGTCGTAATCTGGCATGTAGACGACAATGTTTACAACAAATACATAGACGACAATCAGGTAAATAACACTGACCACAGACCTGCCGTTATGCCTCTGTATCCCGAAATGAACAATTCGGTTTTATCCTTTATCGGCAGCGGCAGCTTATTGGGCAGACCGTTTTTCAACAGCGCAAACTGGGCTGAGGACTACGCAGGCACCTTCGGCGAAACCCTTAATCTTCCGCTTTATGCAACGGGTAAAAACGCCGACAAGAGGGCGTTGAGAACCCTTTCGGGCATAGGCGTAGGCTTCCCCGACGACAACGGCGACAGTATGAACATATTTGTCGACGTGGACTCCCACGTTCACTCCCCTGTTTACCGCAATTCAAGTCCCGGCTGTATTTACTGCGGCTATAATCCCTGCTATTACTGCACGTACTGCCGCAGATACTTTAATGACAAAGCCTGCACGGTCGAAATGGCAAGAGAGGACGCCGTTATTTCGCCGACGGGACACAATTATATATTCGATAAAACGGTAAAGCCCATGGCAGACGCCGACGGCTATGACCTTTATTTCTGCCAGAACTGTTCTTCCCAACAGAAAAAGAATTTCAAAAAGCTTGTCGGATGGGGTCAGGACAAGGACGGCAAGTGGTATTACGCGAAATCCGAGGGCGTTTTTGCTACCGGCTGGCAAACGCTTAAAGGCCGCGACGGCAAAACCCATAAATACTATTTCAGGTCAACCGGCGAAATGATTACCGGACTTCGCTCGGTCAACGGCAAAAAATACTACTTTAACTCAAACGGCATTATGTATTCAAGCCGCCTTATTTCGGTCAACAACAAAAAGTACTATCTCGGCAAGGACGGAGCCGCCTACAGTTCAAGGCTTATTTCTCTTGACGGCAAAAAGTACTATCTCGGCTCGGACTGCGTAGCGTACAAGAGCCGCCTCGCCTCTCTTGACGGGAAGAAATACTATTTCGGTTCGGACTGCGTTATGTATAAGAGCCGTCTTGCTTCAATCGACGGTAAAAAATACTATTTCGGTTCGGACGGAGCCGCATATAAATCAAAGCTCATTTCCGTCGACGGCAAAAAGTACTATATCGGCAAGGACTGTATCGCATATAAGTCAAAATTCGCTTCTCTTGACGGCAAGAAGTATTATTTCGGCTCGGACTGCATTATGTATAAGAGCAAGGATTTCTCCGTAAGCGGCGTTAAATACAGAGCCGATTCAAACGGAGTATGTAAAAAAATCTGAATTCTTCTGAAAAGGGTTTTAAAATGAAAACAAATGCAACCTATTTTGTAAATGATGAGAAAGAGCCTCTTCGCTACGGCGAGATTAACCTTATCAATCCGAAAAGGCAACGCCTCAGGGGCGAGCCTTTAAAGGAGGGAAAGGTCGCCGTTCCCGTATTCTGCGGCTTTTGCGGAACCGATTTCGAGCTTATGAAGATGGGAAGAAGAAACGCGCTTTCGGAAAAGTTTCCCAAGGGCGAAAACCGTCTTATTAACGGTCACGAGGGCGTGGTATTCGTGCCCGATGAAAACCGCTTTGCCATTGTGCTTATCCGCGGCGGCGACAGCTTTGACCCGACGCGTTTTACAGAGGACGAAACCTATTTTGAATACGGTTGCGACGGCGCCGACGGACTTTTCAGCGATAAAAACTATTTCAATCCCGATATGCTTCTGCATATTCCCGAAAAGTACGAAAAACTTGAAAAACTTCCGCTGACGATTGCCAAAAGACTTGTTTTCAGCGACCCTTACGCATGCGCGATTTTTCAGCATGAGAGAATGTGCGACATAGGCTCGGCGCAGAATTTCAGAGTTGTAGCCGCGCGTGAAAAATGCGACGAACAAACCGCGAGGAAAAAGGCGACGGAGGAAACTTTTTCTCGGGTTGTTATTTACGGACTCGGCACTACGGGACTGTTTATCGGCGACCAGATCAGAAGAAACCATCCCGATGCGGACATTCTTTTTGTCGCAAGAAGCGGCAGCGACAGCGAAAAGGTAAAATTCGCAGAGAAAAATATAAAAGCGTCGTATCTGTGCGTTTTCGGTCTTGACGAAAAGGAAACCGCAAAAAGAATCACAGGCTATTTCGGTTCGCCCTGCTCCTGCTTTGTCGGAACGAGCGGCGCCGAAATTGAAAGCAGAATCGCATTCGAACACGGCGTTCTCGGCTGCAACGGAATATACGACAGCTTTTCTCTCGGCCCGAAGGTTACCTTTGACACAATGCCCTTCGGCTTTAAAAATCACGTTATTCTTTCTTCGATTAACTTTACGCAGAAGCATATGGAAACGGCTATTGAAATACTGTGCGAAAGCTGTTTTGACGAACTTGTCGAGCTTATTGACAGGGATGAATTCACTTCAAACCCCATAGACGCGTATGAAAACAGGATTTACTGCAAGGGCGCTCCGCTCAAAACTGCCGTAATCTGGAATAAAAAATATATTGACGAGGATAGATAAATGAAAGCTATTCAAATCACAAAACCTTTTGAAATAAAAATAATTGAAAAGGAAAAGCCCGTCAGGAAAGACGGCGAGGCTCTTTTAAAGGTGCTTTACTGCGGTATATGCGGCGCGGACGTCGCTTCGTTTACGGGCAATCAGCCTTTCACCTCGTACCCGAGGATTCCCGGTCACGAGTTTTCGGCGCAGATAGTCGAGATTGACGAAAACGACGCGGGCTTCAAAGTCGGCGACGTAATTACCTGCAATCCGTATTTTAACTGCGGCGAATGTTACGCGTGCAGACGCGGGCTCGTAAACGCCTGTCACGATAATCAGACAATGGGTGTTCAGCGTGACGGCAGTTTTCAGGAATATATTACAATGCCTGTTGAAAGACTTATTGACGGCAAGGGCTTAAGCGCCGAACAGCTGGCGCTTATCGAGCCGTTTTCAATAAGTGCTCACGCCCTTTCGAGAGCAGAGATAAAACAGGGCGATAATCTTCTTATTATGGGCGCGGGTCCGATAGGTCTTTTCGCCCTTATCAAGGCAAAATCAATGGGCGCAAGAGTAGCGGTTGCCGACCTTATAGAAAGCAGGCTCAATCTCGCCGAAGAATACGGCGCAGAGCTTGTTATCAACAGCAAGACGGACGACATTAACGAAAAATGCTCCGCTTTTACAAACGGCCAGGGCTTTGACGTATGCGTTGAAGCGTGCGGTCTGCCCGTTACGTTTTTAAGCTGTATTGAGCAGGCGGCTCACGGCGCAAACGTTATTCTTATAGGCAACGGCAAAAAGGAAACTACGTTTGTCCATTCCGTCATCCTTAAAAAAGAGCTTAACATTTTCGGAAGCAGAAACGCCTATACAAAGGACTTTAAAACACTTATCGACCTCGTTTCTTCTGGCAAGGTTGACATTACAAAAATGATAAGCGGAGTTTACGAAGCGGAAAATGCCGAAAAGGCTTTCAATTCGCTTGCGAACAACGACGGCTCGCTTGCAAAGCTCGTTATTAAATTTTCGGACGCTGACTGATATAAAAACCGCAAACGGAAAGCCTGCCAAAAATGAAAAAAACGGCTACCGTGAGATAGCCATTTTCAAGGACGGTGTTACCTTATGATTATAATTGACGCTCATACCCACTTATGGAAAACGCAGAACGGCGTTCACAATTCAACACCCGTCAGGGGACTTAAAAACGGCAGAAGCCTTTTTGCGGGCGAAACAAGACAGATGATGCCGCCGTATATGCTTGACGGCGAAAACAACGTCGAAATGCTTATTTCAAATATGGATTACGCCTGCGTTTCGGGCGCGGTCATAACTCAGGAGGTTATGGACGGGAATCAGGACGAATACCTTCTTGAATCCAAAAACAAATACCCCGACAGAATTAAAATCTGTTCCCTTTATGAAGAGGGAAAGCCGTTTTCGGTCGACGGATTTGACGGAATCAAGCTTTGCGCGTGCAAGTTAAACGAAAAGGACCTTACAAAGCATTTTGAGGTTTTCAAAGCCGCAAACGACAACGGCAAATTCATTTCCGTTGACCTCGCGGACGGCGACGAACAGACGGGTGCTTTAAAGGAAATTGCAGAGCAGCTGCCCGACCTTAAAATCGCGATAGGTCATTTCGGAATGGTGACAAGAGAAAACTGGCTCGAACAGATAAAGCTCGCGAGAATGAAAAATGTTTTCATTGAATCGGGCGGCATTACATGGCTGTTTAACAGCGAATTTTACCCCTACCCTACCGCGATAAAATCAATTAACGAGGCGGCTTATGTATGCGGCTTCGACAAGCTTATGTTCGGCAGCGACTACCCGAGAACAATGGTTGAAATAACCTATAAAATGAGCTTTGATTTCATTGTTAAGACGAATGAAATCTCTCTTGCGGACAAAGAAAAAATGTTAGGTCTTAACGCGGTAAATTTCTACGGCTTTGAAAATGCAAAAGAAATTGAACCGATTAAACATATGCTTTGATATTCACATAATCAAAGGGCATCCCGTACGGGATGCCCTTATTTTTTATTGAGCTATTTCCTTGTTTGAAACGATAAACGTCGTTCTTTCCTGAACCGAAGGTCCGCCGTGATTTCTTCTTATTCCGCCGTGGTCGGTTGTGATAAGAATAAGCCAGTCCTCGTTTTCATAGGTTTTTCTTGATTTAATCGCTTCTATAAACTCGAGTCCCGTTTCATCCGCGCTGTAAAAGCCGTTTGTATAATTGGGATTGTCAAGCGAAAAGCCCGTGGCGTGACCGTTGTGGTCGGTGTATTCGAGAGTAAGGAAAATAAAGTCGGAGCAGTCCGCCTTATTAATATCGGCAAGGACATTCGCCTTAGTGCCGTCGTCATTTTCCGCGCGAAGGAAAACGGAATTTATGTTGTTCTCTTCAATGTAATTAAGCTCGTTGATATATGTGGCTTTCGGCTTTGAAAAATGTCCTGCCCACGAAACATAGAACGCGCTTGAATCGATTTTTCCGTCTTCAATTAAACTTATGAGAAGAGTTTTCGGTTCAATTTCCTTGGGCTGATAGTTTTTGTAAACGCCGTGAGTTTCAGCCCACTTACCCGTAAGCATTGAGCACCAGCCCGGAGCGGTTGAGGTGTCCTGAGTATTTATTTCGGGCATATTAACGCCGCCGCAATAGCTGAATACAGCGTGACCGCCGTCGGCAAGAAGCGTTTTAACCGCGCTCTTATGCTCGCTGTCGAGAAGAGTGAAAGTATCAGCCCTGCAGCCGTCGTAGCCTATTACAATGGCTTTCTTTTCGGTCTTGCCCTCGGGAAGAGCGCTGTTAAAGTGGTCTGAGATGAGGTTGTAAATCTCGGTCTGAGGCACTGCGGTCTCACGCGTGTTCTCCATAAACGAAAGGGCGTCGACCTTTTCCTCATAACCCGTTTCGACAACGGGCGGGAATAAAACTATAAGAGCAACTGCCGCCGCGATAACCGCGACTACAAAAAGAATGAGAACCGTTTTTGCGGATTTTTTCATAATGTACCCTCCAAAAAAATAATTCTGAATTAAACTTGCCTGTATTTTATCAGTCTTTTACAGACTTAACTCCGATTCTTTTGCACAGAACGGTCAGAGTAACCGCAAACGCGCCGATAAAAGCAATAATAACAGTATTCAAAGGACTTACGGCTTTCCCCGTATGTGGAATTTCGTTTTCGTTTTTGTCCGTCTTTTTATCAAAATCAGCCTTTTCGTCAGTCTTTTCTTTGGCTTTCTGTTCAACGGCAACGGCGCTGATACAAATCATCGGATTAATCGTATCAAGCTCGCTTTCATCCTTAACCCACTTGCCGTTTATGACGGTAACTTTAAGACTTGTAGAAAAGTAGTGTTCTTTATCCGTAGCAAGCCACAGAAGCGCCTGATATTCCTTTCCGCTTTCAAAGGTATCGTTAAACGCGTTGGAGCCGCCTTCGGGGCCCTTCGCCCACCAATACCTCGCCGGGTCGTCCTTGCCGTTATCATAACGCTCGAAATGATACGGCGCGCCGTCGGGAAGACTGACCTCGGGCAGATATGACTGCGAAGCCCAGTCGTTTTCGGGCGTTTCGACCTTTTTCCCGTCCTCGGGCGGAACAACCGTAATTATAACCTCGTCAATACGCTCCTCCCACTTTGCGTAAACGGTTATATCTTCGGTAACCGGATTCATTGAATTATAACTGTTTTTGCATTCTTTATCCGTATAATATCCCTTTACTCTGTAGTGGACTCCGTCTTCGTCAACCTCGGCGTACATTCCCGCGTGAACCTCATCGGACGCCTTGCGATCATCCGTAAGTTCCATAAGAGTATCGTAAAGAGATTTGCCGTCTTCAATTTCAAGCTCGTATTTATCGCCGTGACCGTTGTAGTCAAACGTAACGGTATGTTTCGCGTCATCCGCAAAAGCGGCAACCGTAAACATAAGAAGCATCATCACAGCCGTAAGAATAATTGCAAATGTTTTTTTAACTGATTTCATTGTTATCGGCTCCTTAAAAAGAATGATTGCTACAAAAATATTATAACATATTTTTTAATAAGTGGTATAGTTTTTTTAATACCGCCTTTAAGATTTTTTCCTTTTAGGGTATACTTTTATAATTCAATATGATACAATTATCAAAGAAAAATAAAATGAATAAAGACCGTATAAGTATGAGAATTGAAGATTTTTTCAAACTGCATAAAGAAGTTGCCGTCGCGTTTTCAGGCGGAGTGGACTCTGCGGTGCTTTTGCTTTTAAGTAAAAAATATGCCGACAGGGTTGAAGCGTATTATGTAAAATCCGCTTTTCAGCCCGAATTCGAATATAACGACGCCTTAAAAATTGCAAAAATGCTTGACATAAAGCTCAACGTGATTTCGGTTGACGTGCTTTCGGACGACACCGTAGTAAAAAACCCCGCCGACCGCTGCTATTACTGTAAAAAGCGGGTTTTCGCAGCGATAATCGCTTCCGCCGCAGAGGACGGTTTCACTACGGTTCTTGACGGCACTAATTTTTCGGACGACATTGACGACAGACCGGGATTCAGGGCTCTTTCGGAATCAGGCGTGCTCTCCCCTCTTAGGTTATGCGGTTACGCTAAAAAGGATATAAGGAAAATCGCAAGGGAAAACGGTCTTCCCGTTTCCGACAAACCGTCCTACGCCTGCCTTGCGACAAGGATTCCTACAAATACGGTTATTACAAAAGAGCTTCTTGAAAAAACCGAAAAAGCGGAAAATATTCTTTTTGACCTTGGGTTTAAAAACTTTCGCGTCAGAAATCTCGGCAGCAGCGCAAAGCTTGAACTTGGGAGAGAAGATTTTAATCTGATTTTTGAAAAAAGGGATTTGACTGTTAAAATGCTGTCGGAATTCTACGAAAACATTTATCTTGATTTAAAGGAGAGAGCCGATGAATAAAGACGAACTTAAAGCTTTGCTTAATAAGGTTGCCGACGGCGAAACATCGGTTGATGAAGCGGTTAACAGAATTAAGCTTCAGCCGTATGAGGATTTGCATTTCGCCAAAATCGACACTCACAGAGGAATACGTC
Source organism: Clostridia bacterium (assembly GCA_017613735.1). Classification (GTDB taxonomy): domain Bacteria; phylum Bacillota; class Clostridia; order Oscillospirales; family Acutalibacteraceae; genus Fimenecus. The sequence continues at coordinate 43,621 of JAGADF010000003.1, read as the reverse complement.
AGGGTGAAAACGAGGTCGTCTACGGCGAGGGTAAAACCGCCGAACAGATTATTTCGATTATCAGCCATATACTTGATAATTCGTGCGAAAGCGTTCTTATTACCCGTCTTTCCGAAGATAAGGCAGAAAAAATTAAAAAGTCGGTTGACCTTTCTTATGACAGCGTTTCAAGAATCGCAACGGCGGGCAAAAAGCCCGAAAATAAAAATATCGGCAATATCGTAATCGCCACCGGCGGCACGAGCGACATTCCCGTCGCCGAGGAAGCGGCGCAGACAGCCGAGTATTACGGAAACAAGGTCACAAGGCTTTATGACGTCGGCGTTTCGGGCGTTCACAGACTTTTTGACAACGCCGATATTCTTATGAACGCAAAGGTGGTAATCGCCGTCGCGGGAATGGAGGGCGCGCTCGCAAGCGTTGTCGGCGGTATGGTCGACTGTCCCGTTATAGCGGTTCCGACAAGCGTCGGCTACGGCGCGAATTACGAGGGGCTTTCGGCTCTTCTCGCGATGCTCAATTCCTGCGCAAGCGGAGTAAGCGTTGTAAATATTGACAACGGCTTCGGCGCGGGTTACTTAGCGAATATGATTAATAAAATGTAGGTGAAAAGATGAATCTGTATTTCGAATGCAATATGGGCGCCGCGGGCGATATGATTGCGTCCGCTCTTGTCGCGCTTACCGAAAACGGACGTGAAACGGTTGAACAGCTCAACTCGCTTAATCTTCCCGACACGAAAATAGTATATGGCGAAAAGGAATCCAACGGCATTAACGCAGTTCACCTTGATATTACAATCAACGGCGAAAGCGAAACGCCCGACAGAAATTATTCCCATCATTCTCACCACAGAAATCTTGAAGATATTTTCGAAATTGTAGATTTCCTTAATGTTAACGACAAGGTAAAAGCCGATATTAAAAACATCTATTCCCTTATCGCCGACGCCGAGGCGAAGGCGCACGGGACAAGCGTAGCCGAAATCCATTTTCACGAACTTGGTATGCTTGACGCGATTGCAGATATTACGGTTTGTTCATTTCTTATTAACAGGCTCAATCCCGAAAAAATTGTCTGTTCGCCCGTTAATGTCGGCAACGGAACGGTAAAGTGCGAGCACGGCGTTCTTCCCGTCCCCGCCCCCGCAACGGCAAACATACTTCTCGGCGTTCCCTTTTACAAAAGCGATATTCAGACTGAGCTGTGCACGCCTACGGGCGCGGCGATACTTAAATACTTTGTAAACGAGTTTTCCGAAAAAGCAGACTTCGGCTCCGTCGGAAAAATAGGTATCGGCTGCGGCACAAAGGAAATCGGTCAGGCAAATATAATCAGAGTTTTTCAGTTTGAAGACGACGCGGTTGCCGAGCTTTCCTGCAATATTGACGATATGACGGGCGAGGAAGCGGCGTTCGCCGCCGAAAAAATGATGGAAAACGGCGCGCTCGACTGCTTTATCACTCCCGCATTTATGAAAAAAGGCAGACCCGCCTATCTTTTTACGGTAATATGCAAAGCCTCTCTCGCGGACGAATTCGCAAAGCTGATTTTCAAGCACACGACAACCATAGGTATAAGAAAGTACTCGCCGAGCCGTTACACGCTTGAAAGAACCGTCCGCGAGGAAGGCTCGGTTCATATCAAAAGAAGCGAGGGTTACGGCGAAGCGAAGGAAAAAATCGAATTTGAAGACATAAAGCAACTTGCAAACCGTAAAGATATTTCCGTTTTTGAGGCGAGAAATATTCTTGAAAACAAATAAAATGAGGTGATACTATGTCAGACTACTTCGGCAAAGATACCCCAAAACTCGGTTTCGGTCTTATGAGACTGCCAAAAAAAGGCGTCAAGACAGATATTGAACAGACAAAGAAAATGGTCGATATGTTTATCGCGGCGGGCTTTACGTACTTTGATACCGCCTACGTCTATCTCGGAAGCGAGGCGGCGACAAAAAAGGCGCTCGTTGAAAGATACCCGCGCGAAGCGTATACTCTCGCAAGTAAAATCAATGCGAGCGTTGCGCCGACCGAAAAGTTCGCAAAAAAGGAATTTTTCACAAGTCTCGAAAGAACGGGCGCAGGCTATTTCGACTACTACCTGCTCCACTCATTTATGGAGAACAACTACGAAAAGTACGATAAATTCCATCTCTGGGATTTTGTAAAGGAGCAGAAGGAAAAAGGTCTTGTTAAGCATTACGGTTTTTCATTCCACGGCGGGCCCGCGCTTCTTGACAAGCTTCTCAACGAGCATCCGGACGTTGAATTTGTTCAGCTTCAGCTGAACTATGCCGACTGGGAAAATCCGAAAATTACGTCAAGAGCCAACTATGAGGTTGCAAGAAAGCACGGCAAATCAATAGTCGTAATGGAACCCGTCAAGGGCGGCGCGCTTGCAAAGCCCGACGAAAAAATACTTAAGCTTTTTAAGGATTATTCGCCCGATATGTCGCCTGCTTCCTGGGCAATCCGTTTCGCCGCTTCGCTTGACGGAATTCTTACGGTTCTTTCGGGAATGTCAAATATCGCTCAGATGCAGGACAACCTCTCGTATATGAAGGATTTCAAGCCTCTTAACGAGGATGAGCAAAAAATAATACAGGAAGCTCAGCGTATTCTCGGTCAGTCGTCGACCGTGCCCTGCACGGCCTGCCGTTACTGCACCGAAGGCTGCCCTATGCAAATACCCATACCCGATATTTTTTCGTCGCTTAACCTTCAGCTGGGCAACGGTCAGCTTGACGAAGCGAAGAAAGCGTATCTTACCGCTACCGCGGACGGGCACAAAGCGTCGGATTGTATTGAGTGCGGTCAGTGCGAGGGCGCGTGTCCCCAGCATATTTCGATTATCGACTGCCTTAAAAAAGCTTCCGAAACGCTCGAATAAATCAAAAAATAAAGCTCTATGGCATTTACGCCATAGAGCTTTTTTCTTTTTAGGATTCAGTTTTTATTCTTAAAGTCCTGCCATGCGCCGTCGTTTGCGAGCTTGCCTGAGTCTGAGAATACAGCCTTGGCGTTTGCGTCGTTTTTAAGATAGGCGTTAAACCAGTCTATGGTATACCCGGACATACTGTTGAACGATAAGTGGTTTCCGCCTTTAAGGGATGCGTAAGCCGCTCTTCCCGCGACCGCGTTATATGACGGCAGACACCAGTCGGAGGATTTAACAATATTGTCGTTAGTTGCAGTTAAAAACAGACAGGGAATACCGATACCCCTCGCTTCGTCGGCAGTTGACGCGCCGGCTATTGAAACGAGCGCGCGTATTCTCGAATCCTTCTGAGCCGCGTTGACACAGCTCCGTCCGCCCTGAGACTGACCGCACACGCCGACTTTCGCGGTGTCGACCTTATTTGAGAAAATGCTTGAAGGGTCGCTATTTTTATTGAAAATATAGTTTATGGAATCAATCTGCGCCGCGCCGTCGCCCGACATTACGGTTGCATCGGCGACAACTATGTAACCGGCTTTGGCGATTTCTTCAATAAGCTTCATATAAAGCTGAGTCGGACAGCCCGTGCCGTTAGCCCACGAAATCACGGGATATTTGTCCTGCGAGTTTCTTAAAGCGGCAGGGAAAACAACGGTTTTACTGCCGTCCGTTATTGTTTCAACGCCCGTGGGAACAACCGTCTGGGTAACCTCGCCCTGCCCCGCAGAAGTTATATTTTCGGTTACTGTTTGATATTCCGTACTTTCGCTCGTCTGAACGGTTTCCGTCGTCTGAGTCTGCGACTGCGTGGGTTCGGCAGTTTCGCTCTCACCGGTTTCGCCTTCGGCGGATGTAGTTACCGGTGCCGTCGTCGTTGCTTCTTCGGCAGAAGCGGTTGTGTTTTCCTCATTCTTCGCCTTGCACGAGCAAAGAGAGAAAATCATAACGGCAACAAGTAATACGGCAAGAGTATTTTTAATCTTCTTCATTCGCTTCCCCCCATAAGTGTCTGATAAAATGATATCACTTTTAAGGCTGTATATCAAGACCTTATGCGTCTTGGAAATTCAGTTTAAAGCATTCACCTGAGCTTTGCGATAAACTTAACCGTACGGCCGTTGTCGCAGACGGCTTTTATTTCGCCCTTATGCGCCTGACATATGCTGCGCGCGATTGAAAGACCTATGCCGAAACCGCCCGTCTGAGAACTTCTTGATTTATCGGCGCGGTAAAAACGGTCAAAGAGCTTATCAAGCTCGTCCGTATTGACGTTTTCGCATTCGTTCTCGCTTGTGATTACGACGCCCTTTTTATCCTTTTCAAGCGTGAATTTAATCGGCGTGCCTTCGCTTGCATACTTTACGGCGTTATCAATAAGTATTGAGCAAAGCTGACGCACAGAGTATTCGTCCCCGTTATACATTATTGACGGAGCAATATTCGTTTCAATTTTATGACCGTTCTGCTCCGAAAAATCCGAAAACGAGTCCGCAATTTCCTTAACCGCGTCGCTGATATTGAATTCCCTTATATTAAGCGGCGTTTCCTCGTCCGTTTTTGAGAGAGTTACGAGTGAATTGACAAGCTCGGTAAGCTTTTCGGTCTGTTCCTTCGATTTATCAATCCATTTCTGCTTGCCGACCTCCATTTCAAGCACGCTTAAGCTTGTTGAAATAACGGTAATCGGAGTTTTCAGCTCGTGAGAAGCGTCGGTAATAAACTGCTTTTGCTTTTTATTGCTTTCAATCACGGGCTTGACCGCCCTTTTTGAAAACAGGACGATAAGAACGCATATAAGCGCGCTGCATATAACGGTTGCGGCTATTGACAAAAAGAGAATTGTTTTCGCCGAGCTCATTTCACGGTAATCGTCAAGAAAAATCGCCGAATAGCTTCCGTCCTCCTGAATGGTAACCTTATATTTGTAACCGTCCGTAAAGCCGTAGCCCTCCCCTTTTTCAAGGGCGATATCAAGATACTTCCGGGTATCGCTGTTTGTTACGGCAGCAATTTTATCAAGGTCGGAACGTATAAGAGTTCCGTCCCCGTTATAGTAAAGCACGAAAAACCTTGTTGAAAACGGAGTTTCCTCGTTAAACTGATTGTCAAAACGCCTTGAATCCGGCTTTTCGCCTTTGTCGTCCTTCGGCTTTTCGGGAGGATTGAAATCGGGCATCATACCCTTGTTAGAACTTATCATTTCAATCGTATTGTTGAGCTTTGAATTTACGGAAACAAAGTTTGCGACATTGACGATAACGCATAGAAGAACCATTACCGAAACAACGGCGGCAATTGAAATTGTTATAAACTCTTTTTGAAGCTTCTTAATCATTTTCAGCCTCCAGAATGTATCCTAAACCGCGGTTTACCTTAATTGTTGATTTCGAGCCGATATTTTTCAGCTTTTTGCGGAGATTTGAAATATGAACCCAGACGACATTGATTTCCGCGTCCGAATCCCAGCCCCAGACTCTTTCCATAATTCTGTCGGCGGAAAGAACGGTTTTGGGAGTGCGCATAAACAGCTCCATTACCTGAAATTCGCGTCCGCTCAGCCGCACGGACTTACCCGTATTGCACAAAAGCATATCGCTGTCGGGATTGAGCGAAATATCACAGAAGGTAAGCGTCGAAGGTCGGTATTCCTCACGGCGGCGAAGTATTGCCCGCACCCTGCTGAGAAGCTCGTCGGGTTCAAAGGGCTTAGGCAGGTAATCGTCGGCTCCCGCGTCGAAGCCGGTTATTCTGTCGTCCTTCTGCGCCTTGGCGGTAAGCATCATTATAGGCGTTTTATTGCCGTCCGAGCGAAGCCGCCTGAGCACCTCGATACCGTCCATTTTAGGCATCATAACGTCAAGAATAATCGCGTCGTAGTCGTCCGCGCCCGCATATTCATAAGCCGACAGACCGTCATTGACGCAGTCGACAGTAAACTGATTTTTTTCAAAAAACACCGTCAGAGCTTCGGCTAAGCTGAGCTCGTCCTCAGCTATGAGCAATCGCATAAAATCACCACCGGAATTATTATATAATAAAACTGAAATTAATTCAATAAAAGGGTTTGGCACGGATGAATATTTCATCCGCGCCTTACCTTAAAGGAGAGTGTATGTTAAAGGGTTTCTTTTGTTCCTGTCTTACTGCAGGTAATATTGAGGTTTCCGTTCCTCGTTCTGATTTCGTCAATAAACGCCTTGGGTATTTCCCTGCTTTTAAGAATTATGCTGTACTGCAATTCATAAAGCGTTCCCATATTTGAGGTTTTGACCTTTTCAAGAGTTGATTTTTCGGTATACTGACTGAAAAGGTCGTCAAATATTCCGTCATAGTCGAGGTTTTCGGGAATCGTGATTTTCAGCGTGCGTTCATTTTCGTCATCGTCGCCGAATTTCAAAAGATTAAGCGCGAGCATAAACAAACCGATTATCGCGAAAAACAGCGCCGCGAGCGTTACATAGCCCATTCCCGTTGCAAGACCTATTGCCATCGCAAGGAAGATTGCTCCGATTTCCTTTGCCGTGCCCGGAGCCGAGCGGAAGCGGACAAGCGAGAACGCGCCTGCCACCGCAACGCCCGCTCCTATATTGCCGTTTACCAGCATTATGACGACCTGGACAATCGCGGGAAGAATCGCAAGAGTAATCGCAAACGACTGCGAGCAACGGTTTTTATGCTTATACACGAGGGCGGTAAGAACACCGAGCACGAGAGATACCGCCGTGCAGATTAAAAATGACGTGAGGGTAATTGAACCCGAAATAATTGATGAAAAACCGAGTAATGTTTCAAGCACTTAAAAGCGCCTCCTTCGCAAAGATATTTTTATTGTTCTTAAGAATATGGTTTTTATAGCATTCGCCGTATTTTGAAAAAGATATCGGGTAGATTTTAAATTCACTGAGAAGTCTGCTTAACCAGAGCGGACATACACCGGGAATCTTTATTTCCATAAGTATTTTTTCCGTCTGAATAATCGGCTCGCCGTAATCGCCAGATCGTAAATCAAGATTGTCAAGCCTGAAACGCATATTCGTATCAAACGTGATTCTCAGGTCGGGATTGTCGATTCCCTTATAGGCTTCCCTGTCGTAAGAAATAAAGACCTTCGGCTTTGCGTTATAAAACCGCTGAAAATAACTGATTTCGTTTGAAATCTGATTTGTCTGTCCCGCTTGATTAAAGCCTTTGAGAAGAGACTGCGCCGCCAAGGGAGTTGACGTTATTCTTCTTTTATAAACTACGCCGTCATATTTCTTTTTAAGCTCGACAAACACATTTGAGTTATCGTCCGGTACGCCGTAGCTTCTTACCCTGAGCTTTTCCTTATACATAGGTTTTTCAAGCGAGGCTCTTATAAGACGGTAGTCGTCCGTGTCGTAATATATATTACATAATGTATATGTCGGGTACTCGTCCGCCTTTATAAATCCGTTGAGCCTTTCTTTCAGCAGTTTGTACTGCGCAGGTGTTAAGAAGTATTTCTTTTCGTATCGCTCGAAGCTTTGTCTGATTGCTTTCATTTGCGACGCCTCCTTCGTTCTGACCACAGTATAAACGGGCAACCTAAAGAGAACCTTAAGAAAAAAATTTATTTTCTTTAGGTTGGTTTTAGGTTCATCGTTTACAATTCAGACACAGACACGGGACAGACGCCCGACTGAATAATTAAATGTAAACAATTCATAACTCAAAGGAGGAGTTAATATGAAAAAAACATATAAGATAACGGCGGTGATTATAGCAGTCGTTATGCTGGCATTTTCACTTACTGCCTGCACGCTGAAAAAAACGGGCAGTGATTCTTCGGATTCAACGGTTTCATCCTCTGACATAAGCGAAGTTTCCGTTACAAAAGACGGCTCGACGGCAATCAGCTTAAACGGAAGCTCCGTAAGTATTAACGGCGACGGCGCAGTTGCAGACGGCTCGGTTATTACCGTAACCTCGGGCGGCACTTACGAAATAAGCGGAACGCTTTCCGACGGAAGAATAATTGTAGACGCCGACGGCGAAGAGGTAACTCTTATACTCAGTAACGCAAATATCGCCTGCTCGTATTCAAGCGCAATTTATGTTTATGACGCGAAGAGCGCAACGATTTATGTTTCGGAAGGAACTGCAAACACGCTTTCGGACGGCGGCAGTTACACATATAACGACAAATACTCCTCCGAAGCGGACGAAGAGCCCAACGCCTGCGTTTATTCAAAGGACGACCTTGTTATTGCGGGAAGCGGAACGCTGACGGTAAACGGCAATCTCAATAACGGCATTACCGGCAAAGACACGCTTACAATAGAAAGCATTAACCTTACCGTAAATGCGAAAAACACGGGTATCAAGGGCAAGGACGACCTTGTAATAAAAAGCGGAACCTTTACTCTTGACTGTGAGGGCGATACAATTCACGGCGACAACAACACGACAATTGAAAGCGGAACATTCACGCTTACAAGCGGCGACGACGGTATTCACGCGGACAACACCGTAACAATTAACGGCGGAACGTATAAAATCAGCGCTCACGAAGGAATAGAGGGAACAGTCGTTGTAATAAACAACGGAACAATCGATATAAGCGCGGACGACGACGGAATCAACGCCGCACAGAAGATTGAGGGAATTACGCCCACGGTTGAAATAAACGGCGGCGAAATTACAATCAATATGGCGCAGGGCGATACCGACGGCATTGACTCAAACGGCAATATCGTAATCAACGGCGGCACGGTAAGCGTCAACGGTCAGTCACCCTTTGACTATGACGGCACGGCAACGGTAAACGGCGGTACGGTCTATTCAAACGGCACTCAGATAACCGAGCTTCAGAATCAGTTTGCAGACGGTATGGGCGGCGGCCCCGGCGGTCAGCCTCCTCAGGGCGGTCAGCCTCCTCAGGGAGGTCAGCCTCCGCAGGGCGGTCAGCCTCCGCAAGGTTAAAAGAATAAAAAAAGAAAAGCACCCCCGAGACCTTTGTCTCGAGGGTGTTATTTTATTTGCTTTTACAGATTTCTGTCGAGATTGACGAGAAAGTCCTGAATATTCGTGACCATTCCCTTAACGGAAAGCGAGCCGCGGTCGTGAAGCTTATTGACGGCAAATTCCGAAATGTCAACCGAGTAAATATATACGGGGCGGATTCCGTCCGACGTCTCGCAGTAAGAAGGCGTCATATTGCCCGTGGCTATTGTATGAAGCTGAGTTGCAAGGCAAACGATCGTCGTCGCCTTTTTAGTGTGCTCGCGCATAGCGTTCTGGGCTTCGTAGACGTTACCGATTACCTCGGGAAGAGGTCCGTCGTCTCTTATCGAGCCCGCAAGGACAAAGGGAGTATCGGTTTCGGTAAGCGTGTGCATTACGCCCGTATCGAGCTTGTACTCTTCAAGAAAAGCCTTTATTGAGCCCGCCCTGCGGACAAGGTTTATTGAATGCAGGTGGTTGTAATGACCGTTTTCCACCTGCTTTTTGGTGTAAATGTCCTGACCGAGTCCCGTGTGAAGAAGAGCGGCTTCAAGGTCGTGAGTGGCGAGAGCGTTGCCCGCGAAAAGGCAGTCGCAGTAGCCCTTTTTTATAAGGCTCGCCATAGCGTTTCTGCTGTTATTGTCAAACACGCAGGCGGGACCTAAAACCCAGATGATATAACCGTTGTCCCTGTCGTGACGAAGCACCTCAAAAAGACGGTCGTATTCCTGCGACATCGAAGTTTCTCTCGACTGTCCCGTCCTGAAAGCGAATGCGGCGTCTTCCGTCCTGTCAGGTTCTGTAAAGCAGTTCGCGTGGACATATACGCCTGTCGACGCGTCGTCTTTTCTGCCGACAACTACCATATCGCCCGCTTTAACCTTGCGCGGCTCGGTTACAAGCGGAACGCCGTTTTCAATAACGACAACGCAGTCCATACGGCTTTTGTGAAGCATTTTCCACTCGCCGTTAATTTTAAGGTATTCGGGATAGATTGTTGTCGCGTAAAAGTTTTCGGGAAGGAAACCGTCGCCCGCAGGCTCGGTCTTTACGTCCGGCGCGGAAACAAACGGCTCTTTTGAAAAATCGGGAGCGACAAATACGGGGAACTGCATAAAAGCACCTCTTCAATGCAAAAAGTTTTTTAAAAATATATCACAGAATAATTAGAATAATTGTTAATGCAAATCAATGATAGCCTATGGCAACGCTTAAAATCATAAAGAATACGGAAATCGCGCCTTCCATAAGGAAAAGCTTCGCGGTCCATTTCATCCATCTTCGGTAGGACACTCCAACCATTCCTATCGCAATAATCAGAAGTCCGTTGGTAGGATACATAAGGTTTGTAAATCCGTCGGCAAAGCAGAAGGTTATAACAACCGACTGGCGGTTAAGTCCCGTCAGGTCGCAGAGGATTGCAAGAAGCGGAACAATGAGAAAAGCCTTTGCGGTGCCGCTGCCTATAAAGAAATTAAGCAAGGCGGTGAAAAGGAACATAAGAAGAATAACGCCGTAGGGCGAAATTCCGTCAAGCGCGCCGCCGAGCGCGTTGAGGATAGTGTGCATAATCATACCCTCGTCAAGAACATAGGTTATAGCGAGGATAAAAACTATAAGCGGAATAACGGGCAGTATTGTTTTAACTCCCTCAAAAAAGGCCTTGAAAAGCTTTTTGCCCTTAAGTCCCGCAACATATCCTGCAAGAAGTCCGCCTGCGGGGAAGAACACTGCCATACAGCCCATTGACGCGTAGCTTCCGAGCGTTGTAAGAATTTCGCTTTCGGTCTTTGTGCCGACCATACTCATTACGAACGAAGCGACGGTTCCGGCGAGAACGCATAAAAGCGAAATTACGAACACCTTTGTAGCCTTGCCTATTCTTTTATCGCCGAGTGTTTCACGGCAGACGTCAATCGGATAACGGTCTCTTATCTTCCGGTCGGTTTCGTATGCAGGTGATTTTTCGGGATTTTTTTCAATCTTCTTGGCGTGAAGTATTAAAAACGCGGTAAGGGAAATGTATACGAAAACAAATACTATAAGCCTCAGCCAGAGTCCGGAAAAGACGGGCAGGTCGGAAAGCTTTTGAACGGTTACTACGGTAAACGGGTTAAACGTCGCCGCCGTAAAGCCGAACGCAACCGCGACAAAGCTCATTCCGATACCCGTAAGCGAGTCCCAGCCCATAGCAAGGGAAATCGCAACCGCTATCGGCACGAGAGTCAGACTCTCTTCAAGCACGCCGGCGGTGGAGCTTAAAAACATACCGAACAGAACCATAACGGCTATAAGCATATAGCGGCGGCTCTCAAAACGGTTGACAATAGAAGCCATCATATATTTGAGGACGCCTATTCGGTCAAGAATCAGAAAGGTTCCGCCGACAAGAACTATAATCGCGATTATAGCCGCGCCTACGCTCGCCTTGCTGCTTGTAAAAGCCAGAACCGGCGAAGCGGCGATTTTCCATAGCGGAAGCTTGTATTCGTCGTTGCGCGAATACGTACCCGCTATAACGGAGCCGTTTTCGTCAACCTGAAATTCGCCGCGCGGAAGAAACTGAGTCAAAGCGCCGACTAAAATCAGAATAATGAACAACAGCGCCGCTATGCCAAGCAGCGTCTTTTTATCAATATTAAGTCCTTCGGCTTTTTTTCGGTTTTCGTCCATAACTAATCTTTATTCTCCTGCTAACATTCTTATATATCTCTTGAAAAATACAACCCCGTTTTCAAGGCAGTCTATGGGGATTCTTTCATCGGTGCCGTGCGCCGTCATAAGAATTTCGGGCGACATAACGAAAGGCGAAAAGCGGTAAATCTGCTCTGTAAGATTCTGGTAATGGCGGGCATCGGTCGCCCCCATTACAACAAACGGAGCGGGCTTTCCCATATCGAAAAGACCGCAGCAAATTGCCGAAATCGCTTTCATGGTTGACGTATCAGTCGGAGAAACTATCGACGGCTCGTTACCGCCGAGAAGCTTTATTTTAACGTCTTTATTGCGGATAACTCGACGGATGTGTTTTTCGACGTCGGCAATTGAATTGCCGGGCATTATACGGAAATTGACAGTCGCCGTCGCTTTCTGCGGAAGGACGTTTGCCTGCGGACTGCCGTTGGTCATTGTTACGGCGGTTGTCGTCCTCATAACCGACGCTACGGGCGGAATTGACGCGAGAGCGGGTTTGAAAACCGATAAAAGAGAACGGGCGTTACAGCCGATGAGCCTTACGGGAAGCTCGGTATTTCTCGCTATGGTTTCGACAATCATTTTCATTTCCTGAGTAACCTTTGCAGGGAACTGATGATTTTCAAGGTCGAGCACAGCCTTCGAAAGCTCGCCGACGGCGGAATGCTTCGGCGGAGTTGAGGAATGGCCGCCTTTTGCGTCGACGCTTATTTCAAAGTCGCAATAACCCTTTTCGGCAATGCCTATGCCGGCGACTTTATTCTTTATTACGTGAGGAACGTCAAGCTCAAGGATTGCGCCGCCCTCGTCAAGAACGCTTTCAAGCATAACGCCTTCATTCTCAAGCGTTTTTGAAATCAGAGGCGCAGCCGCCGCCTCGGTGTCAAGCAGCTCCTCGTTATAGCCAAAGCAGATAATAACGGTTCTTTTCGGCGTGAAGCCCTCTTCAAGAAGAGTTTCGACGCTTTCGAGAACGCCTACGACGTGGTTTTTCATATCGGTCGCTCCGCGTCCCCATATAAACCCGTCGGCGATTTCGCCCTCAAACGGAGGATGAGTCCAGTCGGCGAGCTTTTCCTCCTGAACGGGCACTACGTCCTGATGGCCGATAAGAGCAATCGGTTTTAAGGTTTCGTCTGTCCCCTGCCAGGTGAAAATAAGCCCCGCCTTGCCGACAGTGCGAACCGAAAGTGTTTTGTGAAGCAACGGATATTTTTTCTCAAAAAGCTTATGAAGCTTTTCAAACTCATCCCAGTCGGTAAGCGTTTCGTCGGTATTCGAAACCGTCTTGCACCTGATTGCTTCGCAGAGAGTTTCGATATATCTTTCGGTATTTACGTTTTCATCGGGAAGCGAAGGCGCCTGTTCCTTTATCGGACGGTACCTGACTGCCTTTACGGCGTTTCCCGCCAGAAGTAAACCCGCTGCGGAAAGCGCGGCGATTTTTGCTTTTTTCTTCATTGTTTATTCCTCGCATAAATATACAGAATAACAGAATAATAGTGAGATTATAACAGAATTGTATAATAAAATCAATAATTAACGATTATTAATAAATATTATAAAGAAGCATTTAAAGAAAAAAGGCGGCCGAATATCAACTCGGTCACCTTTTTATTCAATTTACAATAAGCCTTATTCGGGCTGAATTGCGGTGTATTCCCTTACGTTGAGGACGGTTTCGCCGTCAATCTGCGCCGCGCAGGAATGAGAGAAACGAACCTTTATCTCGTTACCCGTAAATACGCTTACCATATCGGTATTCGACGTATGCTCGCCCTTGAAAATAGACGGGAACGTCTTAAGAGCCTTGATTTTTGATTTCGCGTGATAGACAACGACGGTCAGCTTGCCCGAAAAACGGTCCTGGTCGGGAGCCATTTTCATACCGCCGCCGTAGAATTTTCCCTTCATTGTCGGTGCAATCCATACGTCGTCGAAATCATATTTCTTGCCGTCGACGGTAATCTCGGCGTGAGCGGGCTTGAAATGGAAGAGAAGACCTTTAATCGCGATTCCGGAATAATTGATTTTTTCCTGCGGCTTTTCTTTCTTAATCTGATCGGCAACCTCACAGCAGTAGCCGTCGATACCGAAGCCCATATTGTTTATAAAAAGCTTTTCAAGTCCGTTGACATATACGGTCGGGAGCTTTTCAAAATAGGGGTTGAGAAGAACCTCTTCGCCGGGCTGTTTTCCGATATCGTTAAGAAAGTCGTTTCCCGTTCCGCTGCCGAGAAGATAGATATTATTTCTGATTTCGTCGGGATTAACGGCGTTGATAAAGTAATTTACCGTGCCGTCGCCGCCGACAAGAACAACCTCGTCGTCGGGATTGAGATTTTTAAGATATTCGGGGTAGTCGATACCCACCGCATCAACGAGCTCGGTGCCCGCGGGAACATTCGGCCTGATACCGTTATTTGCTTTGGAATTATAAAGATAGTATTTCATAATAAAACCTCCGTTTTATAAAAGTCCGAGAACAATAAGGAATTCGCCGATTGAATAAGTAAGCATTACTATAAAGTGAGTTTTAAGCCTCGAGTCCTTATTAAAGCGTACGAAGAACAGACTTGTATCGGAAATGAAGAACAGCGCCGCGCCGACAGCCGTAATAACAGTCGCCTGAACAGGATTCCCCGCAAGACGGAAAATGGCGAAGCAATTCATCGCGCCGTTTATGAGAAGGTATAAAAACATCGGGTAGAACAGCGGTTTGGGAAGATAAGCCTTGAGCTTTGAAAAAATAAACGTTACCGCCGAAACGAAGAATACCGCAAGAATAACGATAAGCCATACGGGAATGGCGGAAAAAACAATCTCCCTGCAATAGCCTGCTATAAAGAAGCCGTGACTTATCATAAAGGCTATGCCGCCCGCGGTAAACCATTTTGTACCCTTGGGCATAAGAAGAACGTCGCCAAGCCAGCTGAAAATAAGCGCGAGAACTATTTCCCAATACACGTTTCGAGCCGAAAGCACATAAAAGCCGAGCAGCGACAGAAGAATAAACGGCTTTGTAATGTTTCTCAGCTTCGTGTCCTTTTTATGAGAAGCGTAAAGATGAACTGCGGTTGAAATAATAAAAACCGCAAGAAAAGCATAATTCATAATATTCCTCCGTTTCTAACCTGATTTTACCACTTTTCGGGTAATATAACAAGAGATTTGCTTTTTTTATTGTTATAAGAGAGAAAAAGTTGTATAATTAAGCAGTCAAGAAGGAGAATTAAAATGTACAGTGAACAGGATTTGAAATACGCTTCCGAATTACGTGAGGAAATACACAGAGAAGCTTTGAATAAGGCAAAAGCCCTTCATCCCGAAATTGATTCGGTTGTTGACAGTCATCCGGTTGAGGACTACTTTCAGGAGCACTGGGATTATCCCGGTCAATGGTACACGGTTGTCGCTATACCCTGCGGCTATAAAAACCGTCAGGCGCTTATTGATAAAATCGTAAGCGACACCGTTGAACACTATCTTAATAACAGAGACGTCGGCATTTCAGACCCGTTTTATGCGGTCATTTCAGAATACCCCGACAGCGTAGTTGATTTTGCCATCGTTGCGGCTCAGACGCCTTATTGCGGTTTTAAATCGCATTTCAGCGCGCTTATGAAGGGCGCAGAACAGATTATGGCGGACAACTGGAAAATCAATTACGATATCAGTGAAATATCCTCAAAAAGAATTACCGCCGACGAGCTTTTCGCCCCTGCTGATAAAAACGGCGCGCTCAATTACAGAAAGGCTTTTCTGTCTCCGCCTCACACAAATAAATATACCGACGCGGATTTTGATAAAATCAACTCCGCGCTTTTCCCGAACGGGACGGACAGCCTTGAAATATATGAGTGGTCAACCGAGTGGTCGGACTATTTTGACGACGGTCACGAATGGTGGGGCGCGCTTTGCCTTAGCGTATACGATAAAACGCTTGAGCGCTTTGTAATAATAATGGCGTCCGCGACCGATTAAAAAACTCTGTATTAAACAAAACCAAAAGGGCGTGCGGGTTAGGGATTTAACAGATTTTGAAATGCTCTTTTCCGTTATAACGGCTTCAAAAAAGGGATTAAGGCGCCAGCCTTAATCCCTTTTTATTCATTGTTCTGACGAAAAAAACCTATTTCAAAATTGCTTTGCACCTCAAAAATTCGGATTTTAGTGTAAGACAAGGCAAAAAGCGCAGGAATACTTTGTGTATTCCGAGCATTTTTAACGCAGTATTACGCTGAAAGATGTTTTTTGAGGCTATTAAATACCTAATCCGCACGCCCTAACGATTCGGGATTTATTTTTTAATGTTTCTTTAATGATTAACTTTTCCCGATTTTTCAACAAGGGAATAGTATTTTTTCTTCTGTATCGCCTTGGTTATCGGCGTTGACAGCACGCCTGCGGAAACGCCGACAATCCATACAAATTTCCAGCTTAATAGCAGTCCGAAAAGAACACTCAGCGCAGCAACAACCAGCCAATATAAAAGCTGAATTTTGCCGTTTGACTTATTCAGTTCCTCCAAAATATTAACGCCGTCGGACTTGTGCGGAGCGTTTTCAATAAACTCCGCCGCTCCCGCAGTTCCCGTACAAGAGCGAAAATCCTCGCTGCATTCTTCAGCCGCTGCGGCGTAAGAATTATTGTTCAGTATTTCAAGAACCGCAGAACGGATTCCCTGAACAGAATCGTTTGTGAGCATAACACCCGCGCCGATTTCCTTTGCCCGTCTTGCAACCGCCTGCTGTTCGCCCGTCTGAGGGTAAAGAACCATAGGCGTAGCCATATAAAGGCTTTCGGAAACACTGTTCATACCGCAGTGAGTTATAAACGCATCGGCTTTTGAAAGAATGTCAAGCTGGTCAACGTAGGGAAATACTTTAACGTTTTCGGGCAGTTCCCCGAGGACGGAAATATCAAGAGCGTTTCCGCAGGAAATTATGACATTGACGTTTTCGCCTTTGAGCGCGTCAATACATTTAGTGTAAAAATCAGGTCTGTCGTTTATAACCGTACCCATCGAAACATATACAAGCGGCCTTTCCTTTGCCTTATTCGGCGAGGCGTCCGAAAAGACGGACGGACCGACAAAAGCATAGTGATTTGAAAAGCTTTCGGAAAACGGCTGAAACCTTTCGGACGTATAAACGACAGAATCGGTTTTGTTATCGCTCTGAACAAGGGACAATGCGTTTTTGACCTTATAGCCGTAAGGTTCAAGAGTTTTGAGCTCCTTCGAAATTCTCGGCAGCCCGAAAATCATATCGGCAAGCTCTTTCGGCGAGTTTTTCATATACTGCGAAGCCATCTGATTAAAGGCAAACGTGCTTGTCGAAACAACTAACGGAACATTGTGTTTCCACGCGTTCAGCTTGCCCCAGAAACAGACGGAATCGGAGTATACGACGTCGGGCTGAAAGGTTTTAAACTCCTCATCAAGAAAAGAGTCCATATTAAGGGTAATGCGGATGTCCTGAATGGTCATTTCCGTAGTGGAAACATTCTTAAGCCCTTCTTCTTCCTTTTCCGTCAGCTCGCCGAGAAAGCTGTCGCAGGAAACGAACTCGGCGCCCGTCGCCTTTATTTTATTTTCAAACTCATTAAACGAGTAAAACCTGACTTCATTTCCGCGGCGTACAAGTTCAGCCGCAACGGGAAGCATGGGATTTGTATGGCCGTGAGCGGGAATACAAAAGATAGCTATCTTTTTCATTTATTATCGCCGTCCTTCTCAAGAAAAGCCTTGCCGAACAGCTCAGAAAATGCCTCTTTCGGAGGAATAGCAATTCCCCTTTCCTCATCCCCGAAAAGAAGCAGAGTATCGCCCGGCTTTATGCCGAATACCTCACGCGCCTGCTTGGGAATTACTATCTGTCCTTTTTCGCCGACAGTAGCCGTCCACGCGTATTTGCCTTTGAACCTGTTCATTTCATTCACCTCATAAAAGTATGATTTGTATAACTAATCATACCACAATGCTATAAAAATGTCAATATAAATTGACAGTAAAAGCTGCAAAGCTCATTAAGCCGCTCTGATACCGTCATTTAATTAATATATAAGTGTTTAAAAACAGTAAATTTTCACGAAAAATTTTTAAAAAAACATTTACATTAAAAAAAAACAGTACTATAATTAGGAGAATTTTATTTTTTAATACTCAATTCTTGTGAAAGGGTCTGATAAAATGAAAAAGATTCTGTCAGTTTTAATTACTGCCGTAATGCTTTTCTCAATTGCATTACCTGCTTTTGCAGCCATTCCTTTGAATTCTTCAAACGCAGCTGTGCATTTTGAGTCTTTAAATATTACGGTTGATCCGTTAAGCTCTGCCGAGTTAACCCTTGTGATAGAGGGCCTTGGCACGGATCCGGGTAATAATCAGATAGGCAGTATAGCTTTTTCAAGCTCAAATGATTCTGTTAACATTCCTGCCAATTGTTCGCCAAGCTCCGGTTCGGCGACTTCGGAAGGTCTTGCCTATCAGATAACGGCTTCCGCCGAAAGCGCCGGCATAGCCACCGTTACCGCAAATGTGGTTGATACAAACGGCAATACCTATACCTGTTCGTGCTTTGTTACCGTAAGAGGAATAGTTGCACAGAAGAAAAATGTCACATTAGAGGTCGGAGAAACCTGTATTGTCTTTGCAAAAAGATACGGTTTGACCGAGGCTCAGGCAAGCAAGGATATGACATGGAGCAAAAACGGCGCCAATTCCGGCTGGATAAGCCTCGGTACGCACGGCACAGGACGCCAGAATGAAGCGTACTTTATAAAGGGTCTGTCCGAAGGCACAGGTACGGTAACCGTATCCCTGTCGGGTACAGGTTATTCCGATACCATAGCTGTTTCGGTTGTTCCCAAAAATGCCGTAACCATAGAACAGGACGGAACAGAAGTTACGTCCGCAATTGATTTAACCTCAGTCAGTTCGGCTTCTCTGGATGCCGTATGGGAAGGCTTCATTAACCCGACAGTCACATGGGAAAGCAGCCATCCCGAGCTTGTGAGCGTATCTCAGTCGGGCTCTTCGGCAGTTGTAAGTAAAATCTCTTCTTCGGATATTGTTGTTGCAGTTAAAGCTACGGCAACCGAAAACGACATTACACGGACAAAAACAGTTTATGTTAATATTGCCGATTCAAATACAGTTTCTTTAAAAATTACTGCTTCAAAGCTTTCTGACAACAGTATAAAAATAAAGCAGGGAGAAACTCTTACATTATCGGCTTCAGCCCTGGGACTCGACCCGACAGCTACAGTCTGGAGCGCAACCACCGAAGGCGGCAGAGTTCCCTTAAAGCTCAACAGCACAGTCGGCAGCAATATTACAATAACGGGAAGACTCGCATCATCTTCTCCTATTACTGTTACAGCATCAAACGGCAGCCTTTCCGATACTGTTTACGTAAGTGTTGCGCCGAGCACGGACAAGTCCGTAAAAATAACCGGTGCCGACCTTAACGCCGACGGATTTATTGTTATGACTCCCGAAAACGCATCTTCGCTTACGGCTGAACTTAACGGTTTTTCAGATACTCCGGAAGTTACCTGGACCGCGTCAATCGCAAAGAACAGCGAAAATTCCACCGGTGCGGGAAGCTGTCCTGTCATTATCAGCAACAACACCGGTTTATCAACGCTTGTTACTGCTGTAACTGCTTCTGCGGATTTTGCTAAAATTCAGATATCCGTAACAGATGACGGCGTTTCTTATACTGATGAAGTATATGTAAAGGTAAACGAATTCAATATTGTTAATTCCGCAAGATACGTAACCATGTTCCAGAATAATGTTGTTACGCTTTCGACTGCAAACGGCGAAACTGCCGATTGGACTTCAAACAGTCAGAAAACATATTTCGGCAACGTCTCCAAAAAGCCGACATACGCTACGGGCTCAAGCGCAGCAATTACTGCAAAAGGCGTTACGATGAATCCCTCAAGAATTACCATTCAGCAGAACGGAAACACTGATTCGGTTTATGTTTTATCTGCAAGCGGCAGCTGGAAAACCGTCTCATTTAACCTGAACGGCGGTTACGGAAAAGTTCCCGGCAAGGTTACAATGTCATCAAACGACACGTATCAGTCGATAATTCTTCAGAATCCCGACGCGGCATATCCGTCAGACAACGGCGAATATATTTTCTACGGCTGGAGCGACAAAGCAAATGCGGCTCAGCCGAACAGCACCGGCGTAATGTATTTCGCAGGCGAAAAATATACAGTTCCGTCAAACCAGAACAATGTTACCCTGTATGCAATCTGGGTAAAGAAGACGGAAAGCGCCCTGTTCACCTTAAGACTCAGCGGAGATATCGGAGCGGAGCCGAGCGGTCATCCCATCTCTGATTATGCTAAATCAAGCGTATATATAGAGGATGCGCTTGATCCTGCAGGCTTCTATTTCAATGTAAACGGCGTTGAGAGCCATCTTGCAAAGGTTCCTTCGGATGAAGATATTATAAGAGCGCTGAGCACCGAATATGAAAACGGCGCTCCCCTGACATATAATCCCGATACGGACAAAATAATCTGGTATGTTGTAAAGAGAACATCCGACGATTCAGCAGGAATTGCGAACTGGCATGTCGACGGCGTGCTTGTAAGAGGCGGAAGATTCAGCGTTTCTTACAACAAGAATGTTTCAATTGCCAATGTTACGGATTTCCCGAATCCGCCGCGTCTTTTCTATAATGAAGGCGACAATGTTCCGATAACCGATTTGGTTCCGTCATGTAATGATTACCGTTTTATCGGTTGGAATACTCAGCCCGACGGCAGAGGACAGTGGTACACGAGCACGGGAACGCTTTATAACGGATTTACTACCTCGGATACTGTTGAAACATCGTTTATAATCGATAAAGACACCGTTCTTTATGCTGTCTGGGACGGCAGAATGTATTATGACGTTAACGAGGACGGAACTGAAGATATCAACGATATCGGATTTGTTATTTCTGCTTCGGCAGGTCTTGTTAACAAAAAAGATTCACGCCTTTTAAACGCTGATTTCAACGGTGACGGAGTTGTTGACGGCTTTGACGCGGCATGGCTTGACAGGATGTTCTATTCTCTCGGAATAATAAGCAGCTCTGTTGAACTTCCGCAAACAAGCCTTACGGAAATCACTCCCGTAACAGTAAACGGAATTACACCCGATTCTGCAATCGAGCTTACGACAGCGCAAACGCTTGCCGATATTGACGGCAAAGAATATGCGGACTGGGATATCGACCTTGTAATCACATTTAATAAAACCGTCAATAAGAACGATATATATCTCTTCGGTCAGTACGGCGAATACGACTGGACAGGCGACAAGCTTGCTGACAGCGGTTCGATTTCGGCAAATGAAGAATACAGCGTTATCCACACTTGGCTTCCCGCCGCTCTCGGCAGAGAATCCTTTGCGCTTACCTATACGGATATCGTTTCTTATGTTAAGAATTTCAAGTGCGCAATCTACGCCAACAATCCTTCAAACGGTCTTGAAGTTACGGTTAAGCTCGTTGCAACCGAGACAAACGGTACTGTCCATGTGCTTGATACATTCGATCGGTTGTATACAGTGCTTCCGAAATCAACCCTTACGGAAATCACTCCCGTAACAGTAAACGGAATCACACCCAATGCTGCAATCGAGCTTACGACAGTGCAGACACTTGCCGACATTGAAGGCAAAGAATATGCGGACTGGGATATCGACTTCGTACTTACATTTAATAAGACTGTCAACAAGAATGATATATATCTCTTCGGTCAGTACGGCGAATACGACTGGACAGGCGACAGGCTTGCTGACAGCGGTTCGATTTCGGCAAATGAAGAATACAGCGTTATCCACACTTGGCTTCCCGCCGCTCTCGGCAAAGAATCCTTTGCGCTTACCTATACGGATATCGTTTCTTATGTTCAGGATTTCAAGTGCTCAATCTACGCCAATAATCCTGCAGCCGGTCTTGAAGCTACGGTTAAACTCGTTGCGACAGAAACAAACGGCACAGTACATGTGATTGACACATATACCTATTCTTTCTGATTTACAGAACAGAAACCCCGAAGCAAATGAATGCTTCGGGGTTATTTTTTTGTTCTTACCGCGCCATGTTCCGACATAAAACGGGAATAATTAGTGAATATGCACATCAAAAATCTGCCATATATTTCAATTTTCGGCAAAAAGTCGAAAATAAAAAAATCAATTGATTTTACCCTATTAAAGTAGTATTATTATATGCGGATTGAGAAAGTGAAAAAAATGTGCTGAAAAGTTCGGCTTGGCAGGACCTTTGGAAAGAGGGTCTTGCCTTTTTGCGCTTTTAGGTCAGCAGTACAGAAGAATGTTTTTTTCAGGCAAATCTTTAGCAAATACTCATTTTGAAAGGAATGATGCATTTTGAGAAAGTCAAAAGGAATTATAAGCATCTTACTTTCGGTAGTAATGGTTGTATCATTAATTCCGATGGTTGCATTTGCAGTCAACAGCGAAAAGCTTACGGTTGCTCCCGATACGGATGTCATCATTAACGGCGGCTATGTAAAGGGACTTGACCCCGCAGACAATACGCTTGCATCTGTAAAGGCTCTTTTTGTAAACGAAGCGGAAAAAATAACCGCATATAACGGTGACGATGCTCTTGCGGACAGCGACCGTGTAGGTACGGGAACTGTTATCAAGCTTTCGGCCGATAAAGACAGCGTTATCGCAATTCTTTACGGTGACGTAACCGGCGACGGCTTTATTACGGATGAGGATTATGAACTCATTGAGAAGGAAGCAATCGGTCTCGAAGACGCTATTGCAGACGGCTCGGTTTACGAAAAGGCAGCCGACGTCAACAACGATACGGTTATTGACGCATTTGATCTGTCGCTTATTGACCTTCAGTTTTCTGACAGTAAGGACATTGATCAGAGAGGCGATCTTCCCAAAGCAATTCTCAATGAAATCAATGTAAATACAGTTGGCGAAAACGGCACGGTGGTAATCGATAATGAGTCTATCGCATTTGATACGGCTTATGAACTTGACGCCACACAGAGCCTTGATGAAATAAAAGGCAAAGAATACAAGGATTGGAATGTCGATATCGTTATTCATTTCAATAAGGATGTCGACGGAAGTAAGGTTTATCTTGCAGGTCAGTACGGCGATTATGACTGGCGCGGAGGTAAGCTTTCCGACAGCGTAATCACAGCCGGAACAAAGGTCAGCATAATCAACGGCTGGCTTGGTGAGCACCTTACATATACGGACGTTATTGATTATGTTCAGAGTCTCAAGGGCGCAATGCATGTTGAAGACGCTCCGGAAATGCTTAAGGTTACGTGCGAACTCGTTATGACCGATACAGACACCGGTGACGAATACGTTGTTTATGCTTATGACCACATATTTAACTTAAGTCTTCCCGAAGCAGTTATCGAGGATATTGACGCTTCTGCAATCGGCACAGACGGAGACGGCATGCTTACAGGCGCTGTTACGGGCGATTCGGTAAGAGCCGACGCAGGTCTGAGACTTTCAACCGAAGATACGCCCGCAGACGTAATCGGCAAGGATTACAGGTTCTGGACGGTTGACATCCTCGTTTCGTTTGACAGAGATGTAAACGGCAACGACGTTTACTTCTTCGGCGATTACGGTACATACAGCTGGATGGGCGACAAGCTCGCGGTTGTTCCCGCTTATAACGGAACAATTGCCGCCGGCACTGAAATTGCCCTTATCGGCGACTGGATTCCTTCGGTTATCGGCAGTGAAGTTCTGGTCACCTATGACGAAATTGTCAACCTTGTTCATAGCATGGAGACTGCAGTCAGTGTTCCAAATGCGGAAGACGGACTCAAACTTACGGCTAAGCTTGTTATGACAGATCCCGAAGCAGGCGACAGATATGTCGTTTCGACTTATGAATACACATACCCCGAACTTCCGGAAGCCATGATTCAACCACTCTTAAACAAGTCTTTCGGCACCAACGGTTCTTTGGAATATGAAGGCGAAACGGTAACGGCCGACAAGGTTTTTCGGTACTTAATCAAGAACCGTCCGGCAAGCATTGACGACAAGGAGTATAAAGACTGGAATGTTGATTTCCTTGTTTCTTTCAACCACGATGTTGACGGCAGCAAAGTATTCCTTTTCGGTCGTTACGGCGACTATGACTGGACGGGCGGCAGACTCTCAAACGGCACGATTGAAGCAGGCAGACGAATAGCGCTGATGAAAGACTGGCGCGGAGAAACCGTTCCTTTCAGCTTAGTATATGATCTTGTATCCCTCGACTGTGCGTTTGATGTTGTCAATCCTACCCCGGGACTCGTTGTAACGATTCAGCTCATTATGACTAACCCCGCAACAGGTGCGCGTCATATAATTAGCACATCTAAAAAAACATATAATTAATTACCAAGAGCAGTTGCAGAGTTTTTCTGCAACTGCTCATAACCGAAGGGCATAATCACTGTTTTATGCCTTTCGGTTATGAAAGGGTGAACATTGATGAATAACCTTAAAAAAACTAAAAGAAGACTGTCAACCCGTATGGGGAATGCAATTGTTTCCATAGTTCTTTGCATAACCTTGACGGGTTCTTTAATCTGTCTGCCTTCCTTTGCCGTACCCGAAACAGGCGCACAAAGCGCTCCGAAGTCATCGGGCGCTTCGCTCTTTGCAGGTGATAAGGACGAGCTTTCCCCTGTCGGCGACTGCGGTGTTCTGGTTGAAAGAGACGGAAGTACCAATTTCGTTTTTGTCAGGGATCTTACCGACACATCGGCAGGTTATCTGAAAACCTGTTTTAAAAACAGGGACGCTCAGATTAAGATTCTCCGCAACGGCGTTGAGCTTACCGATACCGATCTTGTAGGTACGGGCTGCACGGTTAAATGCGTTTCATCAATTGATTCATCTGACGTTTACGAAACTGCCACGGCAGTCGTCCTCGGTGATGTTGACGGCGACGGCGACGTTGATGAAAATGATTATAATGCAATTCTTGACAAGGCCGTTATGGGTATTGACGGGCTTATTACGGACGGCTCGGCATATTATAAAGCCGCAGATTGCAGAGAAGACGGCGCAATCGACGGCTTTGACCTTTCGATTGCGGACCTTGTTATTTCGCACAGCAAATCATATATCGGCTTTGAAAAAGTAAACTACAACGAATTTGAAACCGTATTTGAGCATACCGACGAATTTCTTTACAGAGTCGGCAACGGCAATACGGTTAAACTCGGCAGTCTGTTTGGGGTTGAAGCCACAGGTGACGCGGCAGTTGCAAGTGCCGATGTAAACATCGGCGTTTATTCCGTTGACGGTGACACAAGCGTTTGCGGAACCGTAAGCAATTCATATCTTCTTTCTGACAGCACCGCCAAGTGCGTTTATTCAAAGGATTCTTCCGACTGGACCAAGTCCACGCTTAAGTTCACGGGCGAAGGTCCCGTTGTGCTTACAATAGCCGACGGCGAAGGCAGAGTCTGCTATCTCAACCTTGAAATTGTAAATGCGAATAACGCTACTACAGCAACAAGCGCGTCAAGCACAAACATTGTTCTTCTTAATGACGTTTCAACGAACTCACTTTCTGTTAATAATAAGAAAACCCTTTATGGCAACGGATTCACTATAGATTGTTCGAACAGCAATGTTACAACCCAGCATAATATTGTTTCACTTTCAAACGGTACGCTTAACAATGTAAAAATTATCGGACCTAAATATAATAATGCAGCGGTTTATTGGTCAGATAGCAACTATATTCATACCGTAAGCGCATCCGGTTCAAGTTATATTTATAACTGTTACATTGCTTATTCAAGAGCACCGCTTCAGATTCTTGACACAGCAGGAGGAACAACAACGGTTGAGAATTCGGTATTTGACGGCGGTCGTTATTGCAATATTTTTGTAAAGTCAGGCAATATTTCACTTCACAACGTCACAACAATTAATCAACCCAGATTAACTGACAACGGCAACCTGAGGGTGGGATACGGCATAGTTATCGGTGAAGAGGCATCGGGAACCACAATTCAGGCAACCGGTTATTTAAAACAGTATAATTGGCTTGGCAAGAACACGGATAAGGATTATTGCGTAGGTGATAACTCGGCAAACAATTCAAACACAACGATGGCGACACTGTTTTCAAATATGTACAGTAAAGCAAGTGAATATACCGCGTCCTATAACGGCGACACTTATATCAACACAGGCATCCTTTGTCTGAAAGATACTGTACAAAGAGCAACAGGCAACGCATTGAGCGAATATGCATATAAGACTATATCAGTGGGAGGCTACTCCGGATGGGTAATGACTGAAAACGGTCAGACATCTTTCAATGCAAGCGAATCGCTTAAATATTACAGTTCGACTTCTTATGAAAGCAGCCAACAGATTCCAACCGTACCGGATTTCAACTGGAATTATCCGTCAAGCTACAAGGATGGTGCAATAAATATTTCTTTTGATACAAGTTCTTCGGTCGATTTTGATCCGTATTTCCTTTCGGTTACAAAATACGGAATACCGCTTGATGTCAGTGTGTCAATGAACGGCGTTAATTATACCGGAAACAATATCAGTTTTAGCAGCGCCGGAGTATATACTGTATATTATACGATTACCGATCCGTATAATTACAGTAACGAACTTGTTAGCTCCGAAAGAACATATTCCAAAACGCTTACTGTAAACGTTACCGAGAAAAAGCCAAGCATTAAAGAGCCCGAATTCACATTCTTTGATTACAACGGAAACTCGCTTGGTTCAAAGGTAATTGAAATCAACGGTAATAAATATGTTATGCCCGATGTTAACGGAACAAGCGACACTGTTAAATCAACGGAAATAAACGGTGTCTATTGCCCTGTTGTTGAATCGCGGTTTAAGGACAACAGCAGTGATTTTAATTATCTGCTGCCGGTTTTTACAGGTGTTACTATCAAGAATTATACTGACATTAACGGTAACAGTGTTACCTATAGTAAATCATCCAATTTAAACGACTTACCTTCGAATTTGCAATGGCTTACAAATATTACATGGAATGGCAAAGGCTGGATTGGCTATGCACGCGACAACTCTTACGGACTATATAAAAAGAGCGAGGCAATGGGAAGTAATCAGGGTGAGCATTCAGCTACGGTTAAATTTAAATTTGAAGCCGGCAACGGTGAAGTATATTATTACTATATTAATTATCATGCGGCTGCGCACAATAAACCATCCTGTGTTGCAGAGGGAACTCTTGTAACAATGGCTGACGGTACAAAGAAACCCATCGAACAGGTTAATCAGGGCGATATGGTTATGACATGGAGCCTGTGGAACGGCTGCTATGAGGCTCAGCCCGTTGCTATTAAGTGGCATCATGACGGCAATATCTGGCAGGTGCTTACTCTTAATTTCAGCGACGGTACAGATGTCAGAATGATTAACGACCACGGCTTCTTTGATGTTGATGAAAATAAATTCGTTTATATCACGCCCGAAAATGTTGATAATTACATAGGGCACAAATTCATAAAGCAAACCGCAGACGGCAACACAACGGTTGTTCTGACGGATTATTCAATAGCAGAAGAAAATGTTGGCTGTTATTCAATTCTGACCGCCAACAACTATTCGTTCATAGTCGACGATATGCTTTCAATGACCGGTGAGGAGAACTACAAAGGAAGATTTGATTTCTTCACCGTCGGCGAGGGAATGAAATATGACGAAGAACTGATGCAGGCGGATATAGCGCGTTACGGTCTTTATACTCTTGACAATTTTGACGGATACCTCACTACAGAACAGTTTGAAGGATTAAAAGTGGCATATTACAAGGTGCTTGTCGGCAAGGGCGTATTTTCATACGACGATATTCTGGGAATCATCAAAGATAATCTCTGATAAAGAAAAAACGGGCTGTTTTCATTTCGGAAAGCAGTCCGTTTTTTGGTTGAACACTAAATAACGCTAATACAAATATTCTTATTTACTTATATATTTTTATGTGATATAATTAATTGATTTTTATCAAATGGGGTGAGCAATTTGGCCTACGATTATCACAAAGAAGGCGACTCAAAATTAATGACCTACGTCCGTGACCATTTTTCAGAAATAGTCATGGCTATTGCAGTTATTGCTTTTATATTCACGGGGGTTTTTGCACTTGTCAAATACAAAACCGAGAATATTCAGCTTGTAGTGGATCCCATGTCGAGTATTTCGGAAGGCTGGGAAATTACGGAGACAAAGAATAAAGATGCTTCATATACGCTGCACTACAAAAACAAGCTTCCCGCTATGGCAAGCAACCATTCGGCGCTTGCATTTGGAAGCAGAGATGAGGTTCTTTACGTCTATATTGACGGCAAGCTGATTTACACATACGGTATTGAAAACAACTTTACAAAGCCGATAAATCTCGGTGATCATTTCGTGCTTATTAATCTTCCCGAGAATTCAGGCGGCAAAGATATTGAGGTTTATGCAACCTACAAGGGCAAGCATACCGACTGGAGGGCTGATCGCGAATTCTGGCTCGAAGGCAATGACGGCATTATTCTCAAGCTGATTAAATCCGACATACCTTCAATTGCCATCTGCTTTGTTATGCTGATTCTTGCCGTATTTGAATTCTTCAAGTCGATTTTCCTGATTTGCAGACATCAGAAAGGAAGGGTTCATCTTTATCTTTCGCTGTTCATTCTTGTATCGACGAGTTACCTTTTATCCAATACCGTTCTGATGCAGCTGATGTTCAAGAATATGTATGTCAAGTACCTTATCTCTTACTTCTCATTCCTGTCTCTCCCGTGCCTGTTCCCGATGTTCGCTAAGGAAAAGCTGACGCGTTTCAATCTTCCCCTTGCTTCTGCTGCAGTCCTTTCGTGGGCGTATTCAGTTGTCTCGCTGGGACTTTTCGTAATCGCTTCAATAGGCATTGAAAAACACCTTTATGTTGCGCACGGTCTTATGGCTTTTGTTGTAATCACTGTTCTTGTATGTTGCATACTTGACTGGAAGAACAAGCAGCAAAAGAACCTGATAGTAGGCACGATTATTCTTGGCATATTTGCAATTATTTCACTTTTTGCATATCATCAGGGCTACATTAAAGCCTTCTTCTCGGCATACAATTTCAGATTTTTCTATTATATCGGAATGATTTTCTTTGTTATCATTCTTCTTTTTGATTCGTATCAGCACTCGGCAAACAAGCTCGCCGGTTCTGCCGCTCCTGCTGAGCCGGACGATGTATTAGTGTAAAAGGAGGATGTGATTCATATGAGAAAAATGCTTAACAAAAAGGGCTTTACGCTTGTTGAATTGATGATAGTTGTCGTTATTCTGGGAATTCTTGTTGCAGTAGCCGTTCCGATTTTTACAGCGGTTACGAAGAATTCCAAGGTAAAAGCCTGCGAATCAAATATGCGCATTATACGCTCCAATCTTGTATCATATATGTTAGGCGTATCTTCAGAAAGCGGTCAACCCTTTGAGTTTGAAGAAGATTTTTATTCAGACTCCGAAACTGATTACTCTGTAATTCTCTATGATGACGACGACTTTAAATCTACATTTGATAACGGCATTGTTCCGATGTGCACAAACGGTGATACCGATACGCCGTACGCCATTATAGCAACAGGGCCAAACACCTTTTATGTTGAGTGTATGGCAGAAGGTTGTCCGAACAAGGGACACAAAGGATAAAATAATTTGGTTAATATGATAAAGAGACCTCTGATGAGGTCTCTTTTTATATATGTCGCCGTTGAGACAAAAGCGAAACCGTAAACGAAGAAATAACGGAGCTGATATATTTTGTTGAAAAGTAGGCTTTCGTATGGTAGAATTATGACTGGAAAACATCTGTTTAAGCATACAAAATCCAAGAGTTTTTATAAGCAGGGAAATAAAACCTTTGAGGTGATACAATGATATATCATTTAGCAATAGATATCGGCGCTTCAAGCGGGCGGCATATACTCGGTTACGTCGAGAACGGAAAAATAAAGCTTGAAGAGATTTACCGATTTGAAGATTACCTGAAAGACGAAAACGGCTCGCTCGTATGGGACGTCGAAAAGCTTGTCAGCGAGGTAAAAGCGGGCATTAAAAAATGCGGCGAACTCGGCAAAATCCCCGCAACGATAGCTATTGACACCTGGGGCGTTGACTATGTTCTGCTTGATGAAAACAAAAAGGAACTTTTGCCCGCATTTTCTTACCGTGATAACAGAAACAATCTTATTCAACCCGAGGTTGCCGATATTATTTCGCAGGAAGAACTGTATAAAAGAACAGGTATTCAGAAGGCAAATTACAACACTGTTTATCAGCTTTACTGCGATAAGAAAAGCGGCAAGCTTGATAAAGCAAAATTCTTTTTAATGATGCCCGATTATATAGCCTTTAAACTGACGGGCGAAATTAAAAACGAATACACCGAGGCTTCGACGAGCAACCTCATTAACGCCCAAACAAAGACGTGGGATGAGGAAATTCTTGACAAACTCAGCATAAGAAAAGATATTTTCAGCGAGGTGTCAGTCCCCTGCACAAAGGTCGGAACTCTGACGGGCTTTGATTTTGAAAGCGAGGTTATTCTCGCGCCCTCTCACGATACGGCGAGCGCAGTTGCCGCCTGCTCGGTAGGCGATAACGGAGTGTATATCTCGTCGGGCACGTGGAGCCTGATAGGTACCGAAAACCTCTCCCCCGTTCTGACCGACGAAGCACTCAAAGCGAATTTCACTAACGAGGGCGGTATAAATTACCGTTACCGTTTTCTTAAAAACTATATGGGAATGTGGCTGCTTCAGTGCATACGCAGAGACCTGAAAAAGCAGTATTCCTATGACGAGATGATGCTTATGGCTCAAAGCTGCGGCAGATTTGAAATAATAGACACCAACGACACGGCTTTTCTCGCTCCCGAAAGTATGATTAAGGCAATAAGAAGCTATCTCGGCGACGAAAGCCTGCCCATTGACATAATAATAAATTCGGTTTATCATTCACTTGCAAAAGCGTATGCGGACGTTGTTAAAGACATTGAAAGAATCAGCAACAAGACGATAAATACGGTCAATATTGTCGGCGGCGGCAGCAAAGACGAATATCTTAACAGACTTACCGCCGAATACACGGGCAAAAAGGTTCTCGCAGGCCCCGTCGAAGCGACCGCAACGGGAAATATCATTTCGCAGCTGCTTTATTCAAAAGAGGTTGCTTCCCTTGAAAAAGCGAGACAGCTTGTTAAAGTTTCCTTTGATATTAAGGAGGTTTAAAAATGAAGAACATACTTGACGCGCCTTTTATGAAGGAAATGTGCGCCACTACGGCGAATATGTACCGTCTCGGCTATGACGAGCGCAACGGCGGAAATATCAGCCGGATGCTCGACGAAAAAGAGGTCGGTGAATATCTCGATTTGTCGGAGGTTATCCGTACAATCCCGACGGGCTTTGAGGCAAAGGAGCTTATCGGCAAAATCTTTATCGTTACGGGTACGGGCAAGTATTTCAAGAATATCGAAACCGACCCCGAAAACAACCTCGGTATCATCCGTATTGCAGAGGACGGCGTAACCGCCGAGCTTCTCTGGGGATGGGCTGACGGCGGTCAGTTCACAAGCGAGCTTCCCGCTCACCTTATGAGCCATATCTCACGCCTTTCCGTAAATCCCGAAAACAGGGTTATAATGCACTGTCATCCCGATTACACGCTCGCCATGACTCAGGTTCACGAAATGGACGAAAGAAAATTCACACGCACTCTATGGAAGCAAATGACCGAGAGTATAGTAGTTTTCCCCGACGGAATCGGCGTTCTGCCGTGGATGGTATGCGGCACGAATGAAATCGGCGAGGCGACAGCCGAAAAAATGAAGCAGTACCGCCTTGTCGTATGGACGCTTCACGGCATTTACGGCGCGGGCAAAGATATGGACGAAACCTTCGGACTTATCGAAACGGTTGAAAAAGCGGCGAAGCAGTATATGCTAACGGCTCATCTTCCGAAGGTAAACACCATAACCGACGAAAACCTCGTCGCCCTCGCAAAACGCTTTGAGCTTGATTACAGAAAAGATTTTCTGGATTTATAAAACCTGAAAAAAACAAACCCCGAAGCAGATTAACGCTTCGGGGTGATTATTTTGTGTTCCAATGGCGTCTTGTTCGGCAAGCCGAACCCCGCCGAAGTTCGGGCAGGTGCCCGCGCCCACTAAAAATAAAAACGGGCTTGAAATCAAACCCGTTCTCTTTAAGTGTGTTTGCTTAGAATAACGAGTTTATAAAGATTCAACATCCTCGCCTGTATACAAGTATCTCAAATGGAATCCTGCGGCGACATCCTTAATATCGTTATAACCGATAGTCACTCCGTACTCAACCGAAACGTCGAGCGCCTTGTCTCCGAAACCGTAAACATAGTGGTAATGCGGATGAGAATCTTCAATGGGATTTGGCGTTCTCCTCGTAACCCACGGTTCCTCCTGCATAAAATACGCATTGTCTACAATGAGTTTAATAGTTGAGCCCGACGGTTTTGAAACAGGAGAGCCGCTTCCTTTTATATAGGAATCCTCCCACACGCCGTTATTATATTTTCCGATATATGTTTCAACGGCCTTCTGCTTTTTCATTTTGATAAACCAGAATGTATCGCCTTTTCCGCCGATTACATAATCGACATCATCTCTGTACGCCTGATAAAATTCAAAGCCGTCGTTTTCCTCAACCAGCTTTATAAATCTTTCTTCCGACATAATTTTTACCCTGATTATTCATGCATAAGAGCTTCAAGCTCTGCGCCTGATTTAGTGGCAAGCTCTTCATCTTTGTAGAAACGTGTCTGAAGAACGCCGATTGCCTTTCCCTCATAGGTGAAAACAAAATCGTAATAACCGGGTTCGCAGTCATCGGGATTAAGATAGAAATTGCCCCAATACCATTCATCAGGATTTTCCTCGTCAACGGGATAATGCAGGTCGCAATACTGAACAAATTCGGGCATAAGATCAGAGAATTTGCAGTTGTTGTAATATTCCTGATCATCACGGTGTTTGAGAATCCATACACGCAGAGCGTACTCTTTGTCGGTGTCGGGATAAAACTCAACCCATTCGTTCAATTCAAAGATGCAGCGAACATCGTCAAGTGATGACTCCTTGCCGTTGATATCGTCATTTGAGCCGACGCTGTTACCGATAATCTTCATACCCTTAAGAATTGAAGCGTCTCTGTCATCGAGGTCAATTATATTGATTTTGCCGGTAAGACCTGCGTTTGCAGCGTTGCTTGAATTACTCGGAACGGTGTCGTTCTCATTTGTATCCTGATTTTCAACATTTGTGTCCAGGGACGGAACTGTTCCATTGTCAGTTGTCTTGCCGCCGCAGGCAGCCAGACAGAAAAGTAAAGAAAGAACAAGTGCGATTGCTAAACCTTTTTTCATATAATAACCTCCATAAAATAATTCAAGTACTTTTATCAATTGATAAAAAAGCACTTAAGTTCACGGTTTTATTTTATCAAACACAAGCACAATAGTCAATAATATATCCTGAACATCCCCCGTTGCAAAGCGTATGCGGTTTGTGCAGTAAACTGTGGTCAATTGAGATAAACCGTGTGCAATCGTGTATGCGACAAGTCCCGACAAACAAAAGCGAATAGCGAAAAAGCCCGATTTTAAGGCAAAAAAAGAGCAGGCAAATTGCCTGCTCTTTTGGTGCGGAAGTGCGCACCTTGAAGAAGCTGTCGCTTAGAGCGTCCGCGCTTTGTTCGTTTTTGGGTTGGTTGACGGTTGCGGTTATCGGGTTTAATGCCGTATTCAGACAAAAGACAAAAAACTAAGAGCATATCCGAACGGATATGCTCTTACTTGGTGCGAGAGTGGGGTGTGCTTTCCCCCTCTCGCTTAGCGTTTCAAGCGTTTATATTGAAAATGGTTGGTTAGCGGTTGGATTTGACGGATTTTGCCGATTTTTAATAATCAATACTGCCGGAAAACTATCAGCATTGCGTTTTTTCTTATTACAGCGAATCTGCTATCCTTCTCATTCTTTCAATTGAATAGTCGAAAAAGCTTTTGTATGCGTCGCAATAAATGTTTTCGGTCAGGCTGTCGCCTCTGTCACGGCGGCAGCCGCCCCTGCAAAGCGGATAGTATTTGCAGTCCCGGCACCTTTCGTGAATAAGAAGTGACTGCTCAATAAAGGCCTTCTGCTTTTTGCTTGCTTCAAACGGCTTTTCGTTATAAACCGAGCCGAGGAGATATTCATCCTTGCAGTAAAAATCGCAGGGATAAATATCACCGTTTGCTTCAATTACGAAGTAATTTCCGCACACGCCGCACATGGCGCAGTTTTCGGGCGGATTACCCATAAGAATATTTATGTAATTGTCAATATGACGTATTGAAACGTACTTACCGCTGATAAAATCGTCATACCAGAGGTCAAAGCTCTTTTTAAGAAAAGCTTCATATTCTCCCGGCAAAAGGGACACGCCGCTGTCTTCGTCAACACAGGGAATAAACTGTAAATATCCGAAGTCCAGCTCTTTGAAAAACCCATAGGTTTCTTCAACGTCATTTGCGTTTTTACTGTCGATAACCGCAAGTATATTAAAATCAACGTCATACCTTTCAAGTACGCTAATTGCATTTAATACGCTGTCAAAAACGCTGTGACCGTTTTTGTCAAGACGGTATCTGTCATTTGTCTTTCGGTTGCCGTCGAGCGAAATGCCGACTAAAAAACGGTTTTTCTTTAAGAATTCCGCAAAGCCTTCATCAATCATAATTCCGTTTGTCTGAAGAGCAAAGAAAACCGGGCAGGTTATGCTCTTTTTAATTTTACCGATAAAGCGTTCAAAGAATTCAAGTCCTGCCAGCGTCGGCTCGCCGCCCTGAAACATAATTGACAGAGCCGACGGCCGATACTCTTTGATTCTTTGTATCAGCACGTCAACGGTTTCGTCTGTCATTATGCGGTTTTCTCTCGTTTCGCTTGCCGCTTTGTAAAAGCAGTATGTACAGTTCATGTTACACAGCCCTGCGGCAGGCTTGACAAGTAACGTGAGAGTGTTCATAATCTTATTTCCTATTGACTTGATTTGTGATTAAAGTATAATATATTTGTAAGGAAAAATAAACTGTTTGAGGGTATTTTTATGAAAAAACCTAACGTAATAATCATTCTCACCGACGATCAGGGCTACGGCGATCTGGGCTGTATGGGTTCTTCTGATTTGAAAACGCCGAATCTTGACGCTCTGGCCGAAAACGGAATTCGCTTTTCGTCAATGTATTCCGCTTCTCCCGTCTGTTCGCCTTCAAGAGCAGCGCTTCTTACGGGCAGATATCCCGGTAATGCCGGAGTAAGAGCTATTCTCGCAGGTCACAGAAAAGCAAGCGGACTGACTCCGAAGGTGCCTACGCTTGCAACCGCGCTTAAAAAAGAAGGTTATGCGACGGGAATCTGTGGTAAATGGCATCTGGGATTAAAGGAGGAATGCCGTCCCAATTCCAACGGTTTTGACGAATTCAGCGGCTTTCTTGCGGGCTGCCTTGATTATTATTCGCACATTTTTTATTACGGTATGGCAGACGGTGGTTCAAATCCCACCCACGACCTGTGGGAAAATGAGGAAGAGGTTTATTCGAACGGCGAATACCTCACCGAGCGTATCACGAGAAAGAGCGTTGATTTTATCGACCGTCATAAGGACGAGCCGTTTTTCCTGTATGTGGCGTATAATGCGCCGCACTATCCTATGCACGCTCCCGAAAAATATCTTGAGCGCTTTCCCGATCTGCCGTGGGACAGACAGATTATGGCAGCAATGATAAGCGCCGTTGACGACGGAGTAGGGGAGATAGCAGATACCCTTAAACAGTTTGGACTTTATGAGGACACAATAATCTATTTCCAGAGCGATAACGGACCGTCAAGGGAGAGCCGCAACTGGCTCGACGGAACCGAGGATCCTTATTACGGCGGTACGACGGGCAAATTCAAGGGACATAAATTCAGTCTTTTTGAGGGCGGAATAAGAATACCGGCAATTCTTTCGTGGGGTAATAATATCACACCCCGTACGGTTGACAATGCGCATATAGCTACCGATATTTTCCCGACAATTCTCGAAGCCTGCGGAGCAGATACCGACAAATACGAAATTGACGGTGTGAGCCTTCTTTCTATGCTTAAAGGAACCGCCGACTGCACTCACGAATATCTTTTCTGGGAAATGGAAGATCAGACAGCGGTAAGATACGGCGACTACAAGCTTGTAATTAACGGACATCTGACCGAGGACGAAGGCGTTGCGGCTCCCGTCTGGCTTTCGGATCTGAGCAAGGATCCCGGAGAAAAGATCAACCTCGCCGGGGATATGCCCGAACTTTGCGAACAGTTAAAAAAAGCCGCTCTTGACTGGAGAAACGGTATTGAAAACACGTGGGATGAAAAGTTCGCAAAGAATTACAGCCTGACGCTATAATATAAAAACAAACAATAACTAAAGCAGGATTGAAATCACTTTCAATCCTGCTTTTTTGGTGCGGAAGTGCTCACCTTGCAGAATCTGTCATTTAGAGCGTCCGCGCTTTGTTCGTTTTTGGGTTGGTTGACGGTTGCGGTTATCGGGTTTAATGCCGTATCCAAACAAAACACAAAAAGATAAGAGCATATCCGAACGGATATGCTCTTACTTGGTGCGAGAGTGCGAGATGGTAAAGAATTGTTCCGCAGTGTTTGGGGCTTTGTGCGTTTTGTGGTTGGTTAGCGGTTGAAGTGTGCGCCCTTTTGAGTTTTCAGGAATTAACGCGGGATTAAAAGTGTTTTGGCGGTGTTCGTTTTCGTTGACAGCGGAGTGAATTATATAGTATAATGATTGTGTATATTTTTTTCGTTTCCCCTATTAACTTTTCGGGAGGAAGAATTATGAAAAAAACAGTTTCAAAAAAAGCTATGGCAATAGTTTTGTCGCTTGTAATGGTACTATCCGTTTTTTCGGTAATGCCTTTTGAGGTGTTTGCGCTTGATGCGAGCGGCGATATCGGTGACAATGTTACCTGGTCTTTCGACAGCGATACAGGTACGCTTACCATAAGCGGTTCGAGCGATATGTGGAATTACACATCGACAAAATCTCCATTCTATTACAACGGGGATATAAAAACTGTCAGCATAGGCGACGGTATAACAGGTGTCGGCAATTTTGTTTTTCAGAATTGCAATAATATGGAAAAAGTTTCACTCCCGGACAGCATCAGGACAATCGGGCTTTGCGCATTTTTAAACTGCTTCAATCTGACAACAATCAATCTGCCCGAAGGGCTGACGACAATAGATGGCAATGCTTTCCAAAGTTGTAATAGAAAACTGACAACAATCATTATTCCAAGCACTGTAACAACAATTGGTGACGGTGCATTTTCTGATTGCGAAAAACTGACAAGCATATCCATTCCTTCAGGTGTAAAGACAATTGAAAGTAGTACATTCGAAAATTGCTCAGCATTGACAGCGGTTTATCTCGACAAAAACACAACAACAGTCGAAAGAAGCGTGTTTTACCAGTGCAATAATCTGACCAATGTTTATTACACGGGCAGTGAAACCGACAGGGGTAACATGTCGATTTCTACAGAAAAAAACGATTCTTTCATAAACGCCAAATGGCATTATAACTGTCAGATGGGAAAAATCGGCGACAATGTTTTCTATTGCCTTGACGGCGACACGGTTAATATCTTCGGTTCGGGCGATATGTGGAATTACACATCGGATACCCCATTCTTTAAGAATACAAACATCAAAACCGTTAATATAGGCGACGGGATAACGAGTGTAGGAGATTATTTATTTGACCTTTGCGAGAATATTGAAACAGTTTCTTTACCGGACAGCATTAAAAGAATCGGATATGGCGCATTTATAGGATGCTTTAATCTGAAAGCGATTAATCTGCCCGAAGGGCTGACAGAAATTGGCGGTTTTGCTTTTCAAGGTTGCTGGGAAGAACTGTCAGAAATTTCTATTCCGAGCACCGTAACAGAAATAGGGCGCGGCGTATTTTCCGGTTGCTATAATCTGAAAAGCATATCCATTCCTTCAGGCGTAAAGACAATTAAGGGACGCACATTCAATTCCTGTTCAGCATTAACAACTGTTTATCTTGATAAAAACACCACAACAGTTGAAGTTAGTGCATTTGAGGACTGCGGTGCTTTGACCGAAGTTTATTACACAGGCAGTGAAACTGACAGGGAAAATATGTCGATTTCCACAACTGATAATGGCACGTTTATAAACGCCGAATGGCATTATAACTACAAACCGCTTAAAGGCAAGGGAACGGCCACTGACCCGTATCAGATTACGGACTACGGCACGTTGAAGGCATTCGCCGAAAAAGTAAACAGCGGTCAGACAGACGCTTACGGAAAACTCGAAAATAATATAATCTGCAAAAATGACCTGAACGATGAGGACTACGCAACCGACTGGACTCCGATAGGTAAATATTCAAACAAATACACAGGTGTTTTTGACGGTCAGGGCTATGTTATAAGGGGTCTGAGTACTCCCGACGATTGTTCGATGGATTATGTCGGTCTTTTCGGCTATGTCGGTTCAGGCGGAATAGTTCAGAATGTCGGACTTGAAGACGGCAAAATTAACGGTAAAATCATTGTTGGCGGAGTTGTCGGAATAACCGAAAGCGGCACAGTTACAAACTGCTATAACACCGGTTGCGTTTCTGCAACGGAAGAAGGTGCTGTAATCGGCGGAGTTGTCGGAATAACCGAAAGCGGCACAGTTACAAACTGCTATAACACCGCCTCCGTTTCTGCGACGGGAGATGATACCAAAGCCGGAGGTGTTATTGGAAGAACCTCAGCCTGCACAGTTACTAATTGCTATAACACCGCCTCCGTTTCTGCGACGGGAGATGGTTCCAAAGCCGGCGGAGTAATTGGTTATATTTATTCGGGAACGATTGAAAGTTGTTATAACACCGGTTCAGTCTCAGACGCGTCGTATACAGGCGGTGTTACCGGAGCTAGCGAACAAGGTATTATTAAGAATTGTTTTAATACCGGAGTTATAATCGGTACCTCTGAAACGGGCGGTATTGTCGGAGAAAATCAAAAAACAGTTACTGACTGTTATAACATCGGCTCTGTCAGCGGCGGTTGGGCTGTCGGCGGTGTTTCCGGAAGAAACTTTGCAAAAGGTGTAACCGAAAACAGTTTTTACGATAAATCTGTCTGCGGTGATATCGGCGCCGTACAAGGCGCAGACGATGACACTAACAAAGCCATAGGTCTCACCACAGCCGAAATGACCGGCGGAAATGCGCTTGACAATATGGCGTTTACCGATACATCAATCTGGCTTACAAAGGCAAATGCAGACGGATGTTTATTCTATCCGCATCTCAAGGGATTTGCTTACGATACAGAACCGACAATTGCCAACTGGCCCGCAAAGATTGAGTTCAGCGTTACATGGGTTGGTTCGGATACATTCACATATAACGGAAGTAATCAGCACCCGACAGTAAGTGAAGTTACTTTCGGCGGAAAAACTCTCGGCACTGACGAGTATTCCGTCAGCTATCAGAAAAAACCGGGCAACTCTTATTCATCTGTTACCGACACGGTTAACGCAGGTGAGTACAAGGCGGTTGTTACAATAACAAGCAACTCTTTCACATTTGAAAAAAAGTTCACAATAAGCAAGGCAAAACTCACAATCACCGCTAAAGATAAGGAATACACATATAACGGCAATATTCAGGGTGAAGGCGATACTGTTTATACAACAGGTCTGGATTCCAAGATTGAAGTATCGGGACTTGTCGGCTCCGATAATGTTACTCAGATTACTCTTTTCAGTCAGGAAACCAATGCCGGAGAATATGAGAATGCTATTGTTCCGTCAAATGCCCAGATCGGCAACAGCACGGATAACTATGATATCACTTATGTAAAAGGTAAGCTGACAATCAAAAAAGTTGCAATTACAATAACTGCCGCAAGTGAAGAATGGACCTATGACGGCAACAGCCATTCAAATAATACCGTTACCGTCACAAGCGGTCAGTTGCAGGGCGCTGATACACTTTCAGCCACCGCTTCGGGCAGTGTCAGGAATGTTGCGGACACTTCAAACGGCAATAACCCCGTTGCTTCGGACTACAAGGTTATGAACGGCAATGAAGACAGAACGGAAAACTACAATATAACAACAGTTGCGGGCAAGCTGACAATCAAGCGCAAGGGTGTTACCGTAAAGGCAGACGATATCAATATCAAATACGGCGACAACGAACCCGAACTCACGGCAACCGTTACGGGGCTTGTCGGTAATGATAAGGTTGATTACACCCTCAGCCGTGAAAAGGGAAGCAATTTCGGCAACTACACAATCACACCTTCGGGTGAAGAAAATCAGGGCAACTACAAGGTAACGTATCAGACGGGTATCTTAGGCATAGGCAGAGCGGACGCTCCGACTCCTTCTTCTTCCGAAAAGCCCACGGCAAACACACTTGTCGAAAACGGAAAGGATCAGGAGCTCGTTTCGGCTCCCTCGACTCTTCCCGACGGCTACACGCGTGTTGAATACAAACTCGGTGACGGCGACTGGTCAACGGATATCCCTACAGCAAGCGATGTCGGTGACTACAATGTTCACGTAAGATATATCGGCGACAACAATCACCAGAGCTTTTTAGGCGACAGCATTTCGGTAAGAATCAAGGCGCTCTATACGGTTACATGGCTTGATGACGACGGAAGCGAATTCGCAAAGAAAACCTTTGCCGAGGACGAAGCCGAGCCGACAATCACCGACCATCCCGAAAAGGGAGCAGATAAGCAGTACACCTACACCTTCAAAGCGTGGGTTAAGGACGATTCCTCTACTGTCAGCAACATAATCTATAACGCTACTTATACAAATACGGTCAATAAGTACAAGATTGATTTTGTTGACGAGGACGGAACTGTTCTTCAGTCAGAGGAAATTGAATACGGTGAAACACCTGTATTCAAGGGCGAAAAACCGACCAAGGAAAAAACGGCTGAATTCACATACGCTTTCGGCGGATGGGACAACGAAATCGAAACCGTAACGTGTGATGCGACATACACTGCGACATATACCGAAACGGTAAACGAATACGAAATCAAGTTCGTTAACGAGGATGGCACCGTTCTTCAGACTAGCATCGTTCCCTACGGCGAAACTCCCGAATTTACATTCGTAACACCGACAAAGGCCTCCGACGGTAAATACACCTACGCCTTTGACGGCTGGGATGAAGAAATCGACAAGGTAACGGGCGATAAGACCTATACCGCAACCTTCAAGGCGACTGAGATTCCCGAATACTTAAGCAAGAACGGAACAAAGCTCACCTGGACAAAGGGAAGCGGCAAATCGCTTGTCATTACAATCAAGAGAAGCTATGACGACAAGGATTGCTTTGCTCACTTCGTAAAGGTTCTCATCGACGGCAAAGAGGTTGAGGTTGACGCCAAGGCAGGCAGTACGGTTATCACGCTTGATGCCGATACGCTTGAAGAATTAAGCGTAGGCAACCACACAGTTACGGTTGTTTTTGATGACGGCGTAAGCGAAATGCAACTTGAAATCGCTAAGGCGGATGCACCCGCAGTTCCTGCCGAAAAGGTTGAGATTCCCAAGACCGGCAATGAGTTTGATGTCAGACTTCTCCTCTGGCTTATGATGATTTCACTCTTCGGCTTTATGTCAATTGACCTTTTCTACACAAAGAAACGCGGCACAAGAGAAGAGCAGGAATAATCAGCTGACAAGAGAATAAAAATTATCAGGCAGGGAAAATCCCTGCCTGATTTCTTTGAGGGAGTGTTGGTTGATACAGCTACCCCGGTATTATGAAACCGCATAGAAATAATATTTAAAAGGTGCCCTTTTGCCTGAAAAACAAAAACTAAGGAGCAGATCCTCTCGGATTTGCTCCTTTATTGGTGCGGAAGTCTAAGATGTTAAAGAATTGTTCCGCGGTGTTGAGGCGTTTGCCCGGTTTGTGGTTGGTTAGCGGTTGAGGTTAAACAGTTTTGGAATGTTATCCGAGACAAACCAATTGCTTATTTTCGTTGACACATATATATGCTTACTGTATAATTAAGGCAGTTGAATGTTGTGTATACTCAAGCTTTTCTCGGCACATTCACAAAAGATAATCATGGAGGAATTACTATGAAACACATTAAAAAAATCACAGCAACTCTTCTCTCGGCATTATTAATTTTATCTGTTTTTGCAGGATGCTCAGGCAAAAAAGGAAACATCAGCAAAATTATGGTTTCCTTACCTGCGGCAAGTGAAGCGGAGCAGGCAATGAACGCTACCGCCTCCCTTGCAGTTGACTATTATCTTACCGCAAGAGTATACCTTGACAAGATAGCTTTCTATGATACTGAAAATATGGACAAAGAAAGCGCAAAGGATTTTGTTGGCACCCTGACAAAGGCAGTGGAAACATTTGAAATCAGTGAACAGCTTGCAGGAGCATTAAGTGAAGCGGCTGATACATTTGAAAAATCGTCATATACCCAAAAACCAACCTTAAAAACAGCCCAAATCGGTACTCCGTCATTCGAACTTGGATTAACGGCATTCGCTGCAGATGACGGCGGTGCAAAAAAATGGGCTCAGGATATTGTTGACGCCTATGACGCAGCTCCCTCGGGCAAAGGTATAAGAACACTTGCCGAACAACTCGGAACAGATTCGAAACACGCATACGCTCAGTTAAAACAAGCTCTTGCAGTTCTTGAAGGTGCAGAATATACAGCGATTGCCGAT
This sequence comes from Clostridia bacterium, assembly GCA_017613735.1. GTDB lineage: Bacteria > Bacillota > Clostridia > Oscillospirales > Acutalibacteraceae > Fimenecus. The sequence goes on along the minus strand of JAGADF010000003.1, from coordinate 1,109 downwards.
AAGGCAAACACCGCCGTACAGGTTGCAACTGGATTAAAGGCGGCCGGCACGGCAGCAGGTCTTGTTATAGCAGTTGCAGCCGCTCCGGCAACCACTACTATCGGTGCAATAGCACAGACAGGCGGAATAGTCTGCTCGGGAATTAATACGGTTCTTGAGGTTGGTACGGCAGGCTCAATTATATACAACAACGGCGAAGAAGATGAAATTGCTATAGCGCTTCAAAAAACTGAGGCTCAATTTGCCCCGATTGGTCAGGTGTTCTCAATAATGGGACTCGGCACCGGGCTCAAGGATATTGGAGAAACAGGCAAAAAGATTCTTGAAGGCGGCTACAAATCGCTTACACCGAAGGAAGCGCAGGATTTGGGCGAAAACGCCTTCGGAGTTATTTCTTATGTAGCTTCATCCGTAAGCGATTATGTTAATGACGGCTCGTTGCTTTCGGGCACCTTTGTTAAAAACGAAAAAGGCGGAATGGACTTCAAGCTTTTCCAAACAATGCTCGGCTGGGATGATCAGCAGGTCAAGGATTTTCTTAACGATGACAGCGATTTTAAAACACTTGAAGATTCTCTTAATCAGATATCCGAAGCATACAAATCGGCAAATGGTGCTTTAGTAGATAGTGCTACACCTTCTGAAAGGACCGATGAAAACACTGATTCAAAACCTGAAAACGAATCCAAGAGCGACACAAAAGAGGATGTATCCGAACCCGATACACCTGTTTATGACGGAAACATTCCCGATGAGGTCGGTGAAAAGATAATCGAACGCACCTCTAAAAAAACGAATACGGATGATTTCGACATCAAGGCATATATTGACAGACTGCGTGCAGTGCTTTATGAATTGGCGGGATTGAACGAGGACGAAAGCAAATCCGAAACGGAAACCGAAACGCAAACTCAGACCGAACCGGTTACTGATAAACTTACAACCGAAATGGTCGCAGGAACATATAATGTCAGCGGAACGGCAAATCTTACGGGCGAACGCGTTCATTTCGAAAACGGCAAGCAATCAAAAGACTACGCAGCAACAGTTGAGGTAACAGCCAACAGTGAAAACTCGCTTGGTTTTAAAATAACATCTGACGGCCGAAG